>JANQRP010000023.1 GCA_028284495.1 Longimicrobiales bacterium
CTCCGACACCGCGCGGGTGGACTGGCATGCGAACGGCATCGCACCCCTGAACACGGGCACCGCCCCCGACACCGTGTTCGGCGTCGTCAAGCACTACACGTGGCACAACGAGCTGACCGACCAGACCGCGATGGGAACCGACCTGTCCGTGGCCGACGGCTCGATCAGCTACGTCACCTCGACGTACGCGACGAACTTCGAGGCGACGGCCGACAGCACGCCGGGGATCTGCGAGACCACCACGACCTGCCTGAACGCCGCCACCTACTACGTCTGGGCCGGCAGTCAGATCCTCGTCGAGGACAAGCGACGCCTCGACTACTCGGAGGCTGACTCCACCTACTTCGGCGTGGTCAGCTACACCCACACTCGCGGGATCGACCGACCGACATCCGTATGGAAGAAGCACGAGGGCGGAGAGGTGTGCGCCTTCATGCCCAGCTTCGACTGGCGCGGCCGGTTCGTCGACGAGGATCGCAACGAGTTGCCGTGGACCGCGTACTGCTCGCTGGCGGCCAACGAGCCCGTGTATCCGGGCGCTAGCCGCAGGATATTCAGCGACGGCGAGGACATCGAGATCGCCGGCAAGATCTGGCACGGAAGCCTGCTCGACGATCAGCACGACGAGACCGGGCTGCTCTACCGCCGCGCTCGGTACTACGACCCGATGACGGGGTTGTTTACGCAGATCGACCCCATCGGCATGCGCGGGGGGCTGAACCTATATGGGTACGCGAAGGGCGATCCCGTCAACTATAGGGATCCTTCGGGGCTCGCAGCGTGCATTCGCGAAGATGGCACAGCAATGTCGCTGGGGGAGTGTGATGCCGGGATCCAAGCGCTCATCGACGACGGCTACAACGTGGAAGTCGCGTGCCGTCCGTGGCCAGATTGCATGTTCCAGGAGGCGGCAGACTGGTGGGCCAGGCGCGACGGAACATTCGGATGGCTCGGGCTTCAATTCGCGGCGCTCGGAAACGGGCTCTCGGAGGCGTTCGGGACGAACGACCTCGGCGAGAACATCCAAGAAGGAGACCTGCTCGGGTCAGGTGCCGAGCTCGCCCTCATGACACCAGTGGGGCGGCCGCTGAAGTGGATGCGCCGTACCATCAAGGGGGCTCAAGGGTACCCCGTCGTATTCCGGATGCTGGGCGACTTCACGGTTGCAACCTGGACCGTGCCCGGGCGCCGGGGCGCGGGTGAGGTACGATGGTTCAAGGCGATGAACGCCGACGGTCAGACCGTTCGGATGTACAAGGATGTGTACGGTCAGGGCGGAACCTTCATCAGGAGAGACTGGAAAGTTGGCGGACCTCCCATCCCTTAGGCGGCGTCTCGCACTAGCGGCGGAATCCTCGGACGCTTCGCGCGCCGTGGGAGAACTAGTCGCTGACCATGCGGACATCGCCGGTACCGACGATCCTGTGTGGGTCGTTCTGGAAGCGATCGAGAGCGTTGACCCTGAACCCACGGCAGTCGCCAGCAGTGCGGCGGCGGCGGCGAGGCTCCTCGAGGCCGCTCCGGACGCCTATTGGACTATCAGATTCGTCCTCGAGCGCGACGACGTCCTGCACGTCCTAGAACGTGCTCGCGCCGGCCTGATCACGCGCACCGGATTCCTGAACTTCGTGCTGGGAAGGCCTTGGCCTCCGCCGATCAAGGCGGCGATCGAGGGCTTTTCCGAATCGGAGCTCTCGGACTTGGAGTCGGCTCTTCGGAAGGACGACCTCGCCCGGGTCACCCGCATGTTGCACCACGACTCGGCCTGAGCGATCCCTACCCCCCCCGACTCTCGACAAGCGCGTCGACGAACTTGAGGATGGCCTTCTGATCGGCGGGCGGGAGGTCCTCGACCTGCTGGAGGCGGCGGCGGATGCGCGCCGTCTTCGGCGGCAGTTTTTCCTTTAGCGGCTCGATCCCGAGCAGCTCGTCGGCGGAGACGTCGAGGGCGTGTGCGAGCTCGACGAGCAGCGCACCGGGCGGCTGCGCATCGTCGGCCTCGTAGTAGGCGACGACGCGCTGCGAGACGCCGACGAGCTCGCCCAGCTCCTGCTGGGTGAGCGCCTTCGAGGTGCGGATCGCCTTGAGGCGCTGTCCGAATCCCTGGAGGGTGCGGTCTTTCATGACTCCGGGCATGCGTGCTGACGTGCGGATCTGAATCACTGCGTCGCCTCCAAGGTAGGCCCCGATTCGAGAATCGATCGTGTCTCGTTGCCGTGCACATACGATATTCGTGTAATCCGCGCACGAGGTCGGATGGCTTGGATCCCCGACACGACGCTTCGTCGTCTTAGATGGGAGACGGATCTGCTGTGGGGCTGGTGTCCGCGGCGTCGGGGTCTGACGTCGTGCTGCGGACCAAATCCGCCCGTCCACTAAACGATGGGAATGCCCCGAGCTCCGAGCGGCGCCCGTCACCGACACCAGGTCCGTCGGTCCGGTCTCATCCACACACCTTCAGGTGGTAACGGGACGGCTGTCGAGGTGGAACATCGTCGAGCCAGAACCACTTCGCGCCGGGCCTCGTCAGGCTAGCCTGCGACTCCCGAGGGTTCGTTCGCGCATCGTCGCGTCAGTTCCCCTCCACCTCGATTCCCGCTTCCAGGGCCTTGTCGATCCGCGCGGCTGCTTCGAGCAGGTGGGCCCGCGTGTAGTCGTCGAGCGCACCGCCGCCGTCCGTGGCGTCGCCGATCCGGGCAGCGATGTCGGTGAGCTGCCACCGAGCGACCGAGCGCGCGTCGGCCGGCATGGCGTCGGGAGCGTCGACGACGATTCCCGTCATGAGGTCGAGCCACGTCCGCTGAAGGTCACGCCGGTTGGCGACGATGCTCCGGGGTGCCGCAAGCTCGCCCCAGACCGCGTTCGTGAGCGCCCCCATGACCTCTGGAATGGTCGGCACCGATCCGGCCCCGAACCTTGCCTCGGCATCGCGAAGTCGCGCCATCCGGTTCGGGGCGACGAGCTGCGCCATCACGGACGTTTGGAGATCGAGGATCTCCTCGTGGTACGGGAAGTCGTACCGCCCTCCCGAGAACGTCCGGTCGGTGTCCCAGTCCGAGAAGCCGCTCGGGCCCATCCGTTGCAGTAGCTCGGGCGGGATGTCGAGGGCGCCCTCCGCGAAGAGCCTGTCGACGATGAGTTCGAGCGCGTCCTCCTGGCGCTGTCGCTCGACGTTCTCGAAGGGGAGGCGCCCGTCGCCCACGTGGTCCCGATTCATGTAGTGTCCGCCGATGTATTTCACGGCGGGTGCCAGCGCGCGGGCGTATTCGTTCATGAGGTGTCCGATCGCGTTGCTCAGTGCCACGTACTCTCCGTTGTCCGACAGCACGTAGTCGGGCACGACCGCCATGAGATCGCGCGCCAGAGCAGACCGCTCCGCTCCCCAGGCCAGCGGGTCGCCCCCGAGGTCGTAGGTGTTGATGGTCGGATCGAGGGCACCGGTCTCGTTCCCGTACATGTGGGCCGGATCGGCGACGAGTCGCGCGACCTCCGCGGCACGGGCGTCGTCGGGCGTGTAGGCGTACGTGACGTACCACCGGTCGTAGGAGCCGGCGTCGAAGGTGTAGAAGTGGCCCGTCGTCTCGCCCGGGGGCGCGACGTTCAGGGCCGGATACTCCATCACCGAGCTGAACACGCCGTTCTCGCCGGTGAAGCCGGTATCGTGCAGCCGGTCGGTAGGCGTGCTCGCGGACGAGCGGAAGTTGTGCTGCATACCGAGGGTGTGTCCGACCTCGTGCATGACGAGCCAGACCGTGCGCTGGCGCAGGAGCTCCTCGGGGATGGGGTCCCCAGGGTCGATCCGGCCGGCGGCGGCCAGCGCCAGCGAAGCGAGCGCCCCGTGGGCCGCGATCGAGGCCTCGAACCCGGGGAGTTCCACGGCGGTGCGCGACCCGCCGTCCGACGCGTACTCGCCGACCCCCAGCGCCATCTCGAACGCCTCGGCGGCGCCGACCGGATTCACCACGTGGCGCCACGAGTCGTGGAAGCCTCGGAAGCTGTTCGCCTCGAAGAGAATGTCCGCGTCGAGGGTCTCGCCGGTGCGCGGGTCCACCTTGGAGGGCCCGATCGCGCCGTAGCCGGGGTTGTCGGAGGTGTTCCAGCGGAGCACCGAGTACCGGATGTCGTTCGGGTCGGCGCCCTCCGGAAGGTCTTCGGCGCGCACCGCGTCCAACCAGCCCGCGGCCTCGAAGGCGGTGTTCCAGGCCTCCACGCCTTCGTGGAACCACTCGCGGTACTCGTCGGGCACCGAGGGACCGATGTAGTAGGTGATCGGCTCGACCGGGCGCCAGAGATCGCCCACGCGCTCGCCCGGCTCGAGCCGCCAGCGGTTCACGTAGCGCCGCATGAAGGTCGTGTCCGTCCGGCTGAAGTCCTTGTGGACGGTGTTGAAGCTGCCGACCCGATCGTCCGCGACCCGCGGCGTCATCGGGTTCTCGGGCAGCCGCGCGAGCGTGTAGTGCACGGTTACCGGCACGTAGCGGGGATCGGGCACGCTGGGCGTCCCCCCCGGATCGCCGGCCCGGAACGTCAGCTTCGCCTGGACGTTGGTGTTGTCCGGGAAGCTCTGGACGCCGGCGAGAAACGACCGGCCGCGGTCGAAGCTGGCATCGCCGCCACCCGCGCCCTCCGCCTGGTTGCTCACACCGGAGAGGTCCGAGACGAACCAGTCGGTCACGTCCAGCACGAGGGCGTCGTCGGGACGCGTCGCGGCGATGTCCGCGGACTCCACGACCGACGACGAGAAGGTGAAGTCCACCGCCAGCTGCGCCCGCGGGTCGCCGTCGGCCACGAACTGGTGCGGGCGCCGCATGAGGTAGGCGCGTTCCCCGTGGCGCTCGATCGCCATGAGCGCCATCTCGAAGTAGTCGAGCGTCGTGCCGCCGTAGAGGCCCGACGCGCCGATCCCCTGCGCGACGCGGGTGTCGAAGAGGAAGCCCTCGCCCATCATGTCCTCGGGCACCGCCATCCAGAGCTTCCCCTCCTTCGAGTACATGTCGAAGAAGCCCTCGAGATGCTCGGCGCCGTCGGCGATCGCCTCGAAGTCGGCCCAGGGGCTCTCGGGCTCGTCGTCGGCCGACGGATCCTGGAGGGCCGCCGCGACCTGCGGCGCGCCGGCGAAGGAGAGGAGGGCTAGGACGACGGCGAGCGGAAGCCAGCGCTTCATGGGACGGTCTCCTGAAATACGGACGAACGGCGACGGCGGCGGCGGGCCGCACTCCCAGAGTGCGGGACGGAGCCGCCCGTCGAAAGTCCGACGTGCCGGTTGCCGCATTCCCTCGCTCCCACCGTCGGGTTAGCCTGCGAGTCCCACGAACCCCGCCCCCGCGCGACCCGCATCCCGCCTCCAGACCGTTCGACCCATCGCCTCCGCGGACCTCTCTCCCGACCGACCCGCCCACGGTGCCCCCCGCACCTCGCTCGATCCCGACGACGTGCTCCGCCACGTCTTCGGCTTCGACGCGTTCCGTCCCGGGCAGCGCACCATCATCGACACGGTGCTCGAGGGTCGGGACTGCATCGGGGTCATGCCGACCGGGGCCGGCAAGTCGCTGACGTACATGCTTCCGGCGAAGATCCTCCCCGGCACCGTGCTCGTGGTCTCGCCGCTGATCTCTCTCATGAAGGATCAGGTCGACGCGCTGCAGGACCTCGGCTTCCGGGCGGCGGCGATCAACTCGACACTCGACCCGGACGAACGGGAGGCGCGACTTCGGACGTTCCGTGAGGGTGGGTACGAGCTCGTCTACCTGGCGCCCGAGGCACTGGAGGGGTGGCTGAGGCGGTTCGTGGCCGACTGTCCGGTTTCGCTGCTGGTCGTCGACGAGGCCCACTGCATCTCGCAGTGGGGTCACGACTTCCGCCCGGCGTATCGCCGGCTCCGCGGCCTGCGCGACGAACTGGGGGTGCCGGTGCTGGCGCTGACCGCCACCGCCACGCGACCGGTCGCGGCCGACATCGTGCGCCAGCTGGACATGTCGAGGCCCGGCGGCTTCAAGGGGTCGTTCTTCCGGCGGAATCTGAAGATCGGTGTGCGGAAGAAGGGGCAGGGGGGAAACACGCGGAAGGAGATTCTCGCGCTGGTGCGCGAGCACGTCGGGGAGAGCGGGGGCGAAAGCGGGATCGTCTACTGCCTCAGTCGGAAGGCGGTCGAGTCCACCTGCGAGTTCCTGGTGAAGAGCGGCGTGAACGCGGCGCCGTACCACGCCGGCCTCGACCCGGCGGTCCGGGCGGCCCACCAGGAGGACTTCCAGAACGACGACATCGACGTGATCGTCGCGACCATCGCCTTCGGCATGGGCATCGACAAGTCGAACGTCCGCTTCGTGATCCACCGCGACATGCCGAAGGACGTCGAGTCGTGGTATCAGGAGATGGGGCGGGCGGGCCGCGACGGACTCGACAGCGACTGCGTGATCTTCTTCTCGTGGGCCGACGTGAAGATGCACGAGCGCTTCCTGTCGGAGATCGACGATCCGGACGTCTTCGAGGCGAAGCGCCGCGGTACGGTCGACCTGTTTCGTCTGCTCGATTCGCCCGGATGCCGGCACCGCGCGATCGTGCGCCACTTCGACGAGCGGATCGGTCCGTGCGGCGACGCCTGCGACCACTGCACCGGTGTGGATGTCGGCGAGCGCGCAGCCGACGCGATGCTGCGTCAGGGGCGCCGGAGCCGGGGCGGGCGATCCCGGTCGGGCTCGATGGAGGGTGGGGCGGGCGCGGGCCGCCTCCGGCGGGTGTCCGTCGCGCCGGATGTGGCGCTCGCGGAGGCGCGAGCGGGCATGGATGGCTCGGACCAGGCCGCCTTCGAGTACCTGCGAACGCTCCGGAAGACGCTGGCGGACGCGGCTGGCGTGCCCGCCTACATCGTCTTCAGCGACAAGGTGCTCCGCGAAATGGTGGTCCGACGTCCGGCGTCCGCGGCCGAGCTCCTGAACGTTCCGGGCGTGGGACCGGCCAAGCTGGAGAAGTACGGCGATGCCTTCCTGGCCGCGATCGCCGAACTACTCTGACGGCCCGGGTCAGCCTCCCGCACGCACCCCGTTGCGCAGCACCCCGACGCCTTCGATCTCCACCTCGACGACGTCGCCCGGGCTCATGCTCCGCGTCGTGCCGGGGGTGCCGGTGAAGACAAGGTCGCCGGGCTCCAGCGTGATGAAGCGAGTCACGTACTCGAGGATGGCCGGGATCCCGAACAGGAGATCGGCGGTCCGCTCCTCCTGAACGACCTCCCCGTTCAGGCGGGTGCGGAGCATCAGGTCCGTGTACGTCAGCCCGGTGACGACCTCCGGACCGATCGGCGCGAAGGTGTCCGACGCCTTGGCGCGCAGCCACTGCAGGTCCGACGCCTGCCAGATTCGCTCGCTCACGTCGTTGCCCGCGGTGACGCCGAAGACGTGGTCCATCGCCTCGTCGGCCGACACGCGCGCGGCGTGTCGACCGATCACCAGCACGAGTTCGCCTTCGTAGTGCAGGGCGCGCGAGCCCTCCGGGATCACGATGTCGTCGCCCGGGCCCACGATCGACGAGGGGTACTTGGCGAACAGCCCCGGCTCGACCGGGGCCTCGCGCCCGCCGAGATGGCTCGCGTAGTTCAGCCCTACGGCGATGATCTTGCCGGGGGTGACCGGCGGAAGCAGCCGCACATCCGCCAGCGGGAGGGTCGTGCCGTCGCGACGCCCACCGGCGAGGAAGTCGCCGTCGAGCCGGTGCACGATGTCGCCGTCCACGATGCCGAAGTGCGAAGTACCCTCCGATTCGAAGCGAACGTAGCGCGTGACGTCCTGGGCCATCAGGGGAGAGGTGGCGAGGATGACGAACGCTCCGATCAGCGCGGCGCGCAGGATCGGAGCCGCGAACCGGTCGAGGGTCCCGGCGAGCGAGCGCATTGCGAATCAGTCCCGGATGACCGACTCCCGCGGGTCCACGGGTCCGAGCACTTCGACCGACAGCACCGCAGCCGACGACGACGAACCGGCCTCGACGGTCACCAGGTACTGACCGGTTCCGACGGGTGCACCGCCCCCGAAGCCACCGAACCCGCCTCCGCGACGCCCGCCCTGTCCGCCCTGCTCCGGCACGTCGTTCGGGTCACCCGCGGTGCTCGGCTCACCCCGCGCCTCGCCGGGTCGGGGGTTGAATCCCGGCGGGAATCCGGGCACCGCGATTTCGTCGCCCTGGCCTCCGCCGAACTGCGGGATGGGCTGAGCGCCCGTGGCCCGGAAACTCCAGATCACCTCGTGAAGCCCGGGCTCGCTCGAGCCCATCATGACCGCGAGCGTCTCGCCCGCGACGTCGGAGATGGTGATGCGGACGGAGTCGTCCACCTCTCCGGCGACCCGGTACCGGATCGACGCGCCGTAGCGCGCGTTGTCCCCGCTCCACGGCTGATGGCCGTCGATACCCGGTCCCAGGTCGCGGAGCTCGGTGTACTGGAACTGCGGCGCGGATTCGAAGGCGTGGACACTCGCGGTCATGACGTCGTCCGTGAGCTGCTGAAGCGGCGCGACGTCCACGACCCAGATCGAACGCCCGTGCGTGCCGGCGATGAGCTCGCGGTCGCGCGGGTGGATCTGAAGATCGTGCACCGGGACGGTCGGCAGATTCTGGTTGAAGTTCTGCCAGTTGGCGCCGCGGTCGAGCGACACCCAGATCCCGAGGTCCGTGCCCATGTAGAGCAGGTTCTCGTTCACCGGGTCCTCACGAACCACGTGGGGGAAGCGGGTGGTGCGCACGTCGACGTTCCCCCAGAGCGGGGTGAAGGTCTGCCCGCGATCCTCGGACACGAGGACGTAGGTGTTGAAGTCGTTCCGGAAGTGGTTGTCGGCCGCCACGTAGATCCGGTCCTCGACGAACCGCGACGGCTCGACGTGCGTGATCCAGGTGCCCTCCGGCACGCCCGCCGCGATCAGGTTGTCCGAAAGCTCGCTCCAGGTGGCGCCGTCATCCTCGGTGATCCAGAGGTTTCCGTCGTCCGTGCCCGCGTAGATCAGCCCGCGCTCCATCGGCGACTCGGCGAGCGCGACCACGGTGTTGTGCGTCTCCGCCTGCGTGACGTCCGGGGTGATGCCGCCGGTCGACGTCGTGCTGATCCGGATCTCGCGGGCGTCCTGGTCCGACAGGTCCGGCGAGATGGGCACCATGTCGTCGCCGCGGTTGGTGGACCGGTAGACGCGATTCGCGCCCGCGAACACCACGTTCGGGTTGTGCGGGGAGAGGACGATCGGCGTGTTCCAGTTCCACCGCGAGTAGTTGGCCGTCGAGTCCGCGGCGCGGGCCGCGAGGTGCTCGGCCATCGCCTCGGCGTCGTCCTCGTCGATCTGGTTGGCGCGCTGGTCCCACTGGCGAGGGTTGAAGCGCGCGGGACGAATCCCGCTCCGCTCGCCCGTCATGATGTTCTGACGGGACATCGCGCCGCCCTGCGACTCCGAGTAGATGATGTTCGGGTCGGTCGGATCCTGCTGGGTCCAGAAGCCGTCGCCACCCCCGACGTTGAACCAGTCGGTGTCGCGAATGCCCCCGGACTGCTTCCGGGACGGCCCGCACCACGACCCGTTGTCCTGCAGGCCTCCACACACGCGGTACGGCATCGCCATGTCGTAGCTGACCTGGTAGAACTGCCCGAGCGCCTGGTGGTTGAGCACGTCGTAGGAGCCGCCCCGGTCGAACGTCTGCGCGATACCGCCGTCGTTGCCGGTGATGAAGTGGGCGGGGTCGTCGGGGTTGATCCACATCGCGTGGTGGTCGACGTGCTGGCCCTGCGCACCACGCTTCCAGCTGCGCCCGCCGTCGTCGGAGAACTGCCAGCCGGAGTAGAGCTTGTAGACGCGGTCGGGATCCTGCGGGTCGACGCGAATCTGCGAGTAGTAGAAGGGGCGACTGTTCTGGATGTTCATCCACGTCCACGAGTCGCCACCATCCGCGGACCGATAGAGCCCGCTCAGCCGACGTGGCCGCTCCGTGATGTCGTCGGACAGCTCGTGCCCGTCCCACCGCGACACGTATCCGGCCTGGCCGTAGGAGACCCTCCCCTCGAGCACGTCCACCGCCGTGATTCCCTCCGGCGCCGCCTCGACCATCGCGTAGATGACGTCCGGGTCGCTCTGGGACTGGGCGAGGCCGATCCGGCCCTTCTCGGTGGTCGGGAAGCCGTTGCCCGACACCTCAGTCCAGGTGTCACCTCCGTCGGTCGTCTTCCAGAGCGCGCTGCCCGGACCGCCGCTCTTGAAGTAGTACGGTCCGCGCACCCGCTCCCAGCTGGCCGCGAAGATCACGTCGGGGTCGCGCGGGTCCATGACCATGTCGACGAAGCCGGCTTCGTCGGAGATGAACTTGGTGTTCTCCCAGGTCTCGCCGCCGTCGCGGGTGCGATAGAGGCCGCGCTCCGGGTTCGAGCCCCAGGGGGCGCCAAGCGCCGCGACGTACACGACGTCGGGGTCGGTCGGGTGGATGAGGATCCGCCCGACGGCCTGTGTCTCCTCGAGGCCCATGTCGGTCCAGGTGAGTCCCCCGTCGGTCGACTTGAACACGCCGCCACCGGCCGTGATCGAGTTTCGCGAGTCCTCCTCGCCGGTTCCGGCCCAGACGATATCCGGGTTCGATGGCGCCACGGCGATGTCACCCATCGAGATCACGCGCTCGTGCGTGAAGAGCGGAAAGAAGGTCGTGCCCTGGTTCACCGTCTTCCAGATGCCGCCGAGCGCGGTCGCGACGTAGAAGGTCCGCGTGCCGGGCACGCCCTCGATGTCGGTCACGCGCCCGCCCATGTGCGCGGGGCCGATGCTCCGCCATTCGAAACCGTCGAGCGTGGCCTCGTCCAGTGGGCCGGAGAGCTGCGCCGCGACCGGCGGGGCAGGGAGGAGCAGCAGGGCCGCGAGGGCCACGCCGAGGAGAGAGGCACGCATGGCGCTTACCTGGAAACGGGGACTGGAACGCGGTCGGTCGCGGCCTCCGCCGCACCGCCGCACCACGAGTCGAGGACCCGCGGGAGACCTGGAACGTTGCTCCGCCGGCGCGCATCCGCCAGCGATGCGCCGGCCCGGGGCCGCCGGGTCCGGGGCTTCGGACTGGCGCACGGGCACCGTCGGTGCGCACTGTGAAGGCGGTGGAATTCCCGAACCCCGACGGAGCGATCGCGGCGATGCTGGTGACTTTTCAGGTGAACGGGCGGAGCGAGACGGTCGACGTCTCCCCCGACATGCCTCTTCTCTGGGTCCTCCGGGACGTCCTCGACATCAAGGGTCCCAAGTTCGGCTGCGGCATCTCGCGGTGCGGCGCGTGCACCGTGCACATCGACGGGCGGGCACGTCGGTCCTGCACCACGCGCGTCGAAACGGTCGAGGGCACCGAGATCGTCACCATTGAGGGGCTCTCACCCGACGGTTCGCACCCCGTCCAGCGGGCGTGGGAGGACCTCGACGTGGCCCAGTGCGGATACTGCCAGGCCGGCCAGATCATGTCCGCCTCCGCGCTGCTGGCCGAGATCCCGCAGCCGACCGACGAGGACATCGACCTCGCGATGGACGGCAACCTCTGCCGGTGCGGTACCTATCTGCGGATCCGCGCCGCGATTCACGAGGCGGCGTCGCTGATGGCGTCCGACGCGCAGGGCAACGGCAACGGGGCATCGCCGGACGCCCCGCCGAGCGACGGAGGTGACCGATGAACCGCCGGAACTTCCTCCGGGTGTCGGGCGTGGCCAGCGGCGGACTGCTGCTCTCGGTCGGGATCGACCCGCTCGGCAAGGCGCTTTTCGCGGCGGACGCCGCCGTCGACTTCGTGCCCAACCACTTCATCCGCCTCACGCCCGACGGGCTCGTCACGATCATGGCCCAGAACCCCGAGATCGGGCAGGGGGTGAAGACGATGCTCCCGATGCTGATCGCGGAGGAGTTCGACGTGCCGTGGGAGAACGTGACCGTCGAGCAGGCGCCGCACGATCCCGACAAGTACTCCCGCCAGTTCGCGGGTGGAAGCAACGCGACCCCGACCCACTACACGCCGATGCGGCAGGCCGGTGCGGTCGGTCGGTACCTCATGAGGGAGGCGGCGGCGCAGGAGTGGGGCGTGGCGGCGAGCGAGGTCGAGACGGACGCGGGTGTGGTCCGCCATCCCGCCTCCGGCCGCAGCGCGACGTACGGCGAGCTGGCCGAGGTCGCGGCCACGCTCACCGCGCCCGATCCGGAGACCGTCGAGCTCAAGGATCCGTCCGAGTTCCGGATCATCGGGACCCCGAAGCGGAACGTGGACAACCGGAAGATCGTCACCGGCCAGCCGCTCTTCGGCATCGACTTCACGCTGCCCGGCATGCTCTACGCGGTCTACGAGAAGTGCCCGTCCTTCAACGGTACCGTGGCGAGCGCGAACCTCGACGCCGTGCTCGCGGCGCCCGGCGTGCGCCACGCCTTCGTGGTCGAGGGAGTGGGCAACACCTCCACTCTGGTAGGCGGAGTCGCGATCGTCGCCGACACCTGGTGGCAGGCGAACAAGGCGCGCGAGCTGCTGGAGGTCGAGTGGAACGAGGGCCCGGCCGCCGAGCAGAGCAGCGAAGGCTTCGCGACGCGCGCGGCCGAGCTCTCGACGCAGCCACCCGAGGAGATCCTGCGGGACGACGGCGACGTGGATGCCGCGCTCGCCGCCGCCGCGACCACCGTCGAAGCGGCCTACGAGTATCCCTTCCTCTCGCACGCGCAGCTCGAGCCCGACAACTGCACGGCGTGGTGGCACGACGACCGGATGGAGATCTGGGCGCCGACCCAGACGCCCGACAGCGGACGGGGTGACGTGGCGCGCGTCCTCGGAATCGACGAGTCGCAGATCTCCATCGACCTGATCCGGTGCGGAGGCGGCTTCGGCCGCCGGCTGTACAACGAGTGGATGGTCGAGGCCGCCTGGATCGCCCGCGAGGTCGGCGTGCCCGTGAAGCTGCTCTGGACGCGCGAGGACGACATGCGCTACGACCGCTACCGTCCGGGCGGCTTCCACTGGTTCCGCGGAGGCGTGGACGCCGCGGGGCAGCTCAGCGCCTGGGACGACCACTTCGTCTCCTACGGCCAGGACGGGCGGTTCGCGAGCAGCGCGAGCATGTCGGCGAACAACTTCCCGGCGAGCTTCATCCCCAACTTCCGTCTCGCCACGTCGCGGATGCCGCTGCACGTGCCCACGGGGGCGCTGCGCGCGCCGAGCAGCAACGCTTTCGGATTCGTGCTCGAGGGCTTCATCGACGAACTGGCGCACGCGGCCGGGCGCGATCCGGTCGAGTTCCGTCTCGATCTCCTCGATGCGCCACGCGTCGGACGTGGCGGCTTCGACGCATCGCGGATGCGCGGCGTGCTCGAATCGGTGGCCGAGCGAAGCGGCTGGGGTCGGACGGAGCTGCCTCGGGGCACGGGTCGCGGCGTCGGCTGCTACTACAGCCACCGCGGCTACTTCGCGGAGGTCGTCGAAGTGACGGTTCGGCAGAACGGGCGCCTGGAGATCGGTGACGTCTGGGTGGTGGGCGACGTCGGGCGCCAGATCATCAATCCGCTCAACGCCGAGAACAACGTGCAGGGCGGGGTGATCGAGGCCTTCTCGCACGCGCTCGCGCAGGAGATCACCATCGAGGGCGGTGCCGTGGTGCAGAGCAACTTCCACGACTACCCGCTCATCCGCCTGACCGAGTCGCCGCCGAGCATCGACGTGCACTTCGTGCTGTCGGACAACGATCCGACGGGGCTCGGGGAGCCGTCACTCCCGCCGGCGATCCCGGCGCTGGTCAACGCGATCTACGACGCGACGGGCCATCGGATCCGGTCGCTTCCCCTCAGCCGGCACGACCTCAGCTGGTCGTAGGGGTCCGGGCGGCGGTCCGCGCCCCCGGGCGGGGTGCGGACCGCTGGCGGATCAGTCGCCCATCAGGAACCCGAGATGCTGTCGGGCCGTCGCGAGTCCGCCCTCGCCCTCCTGCCAGCCGACGCGCCCGTCGCCGTTCGCGTCGGCGCCCTCCATCAGCTGACCCGCGAGCTGCCCGATCTCGGTGACCATCGGCGCGGCCGCGTCGGCCGATGTGGCCGCCTGGACCTGCCCGGCGAGCTCCATGATCCGCTCCGCACGGGCCACCGTGTTGAGCGCCGACCGCGCGATGTGGGGCGAATGGGTCACGACGCTGGACTCGGCCCCGTCGACGCCAGCCGCGAGCTCGATGTGACGAGCGACCCCCGTGGCGGCACGGAGAACGCCGTAGCCCATCCCGGGGCCGGCCTCGACCACGCTCGGATCGATGGCGTTCTGGACGTGCGCGACGTGCCGCTGCATCGCGCCGAGGTCCGAGAGGTCGCGAGCTGCGAGCCCGGCGTGCTGAGCGGCGACCTCCGCCTCGGCGATCGCCGTGGGCAGGAGGCCCATGCCGTCGGGGGTGTCCGCGAATCCGGAGGCCACGTGGCCCACGTGCGGGTTCTGGGCCGCCACCGGCGACGCGAGCAGCACGGCGAGTAGAAGCGTCGCCGCGGACGGGATCGGGTGAGGTGCGCTCATCGTGCTCTCCGCATTTGGGGAATCTGTCCCGGGGAATCTCTTCCTGGTGTGGTGTCGCAGAAGTCTGGTAGCCACCGAGGTGGACCCGGCGCCGTCGTGGCGAGGCGCGGCGACGAGGCGTAGCTCTAGCTACGGCGAGGAGTCGCAACGACGTCCACGGCGGATGCAGGGGACGCCGAATGGCAGCAGGACTTCTGCGACACCACACTTAGGTACGCGCGATCCCCGCGCCCGACAACCTCGATGACGGCGGCGCCTGCATCTGCCGGAGTGTCACCCCTCGCCAACCGCCTCGAGCTCGACGCGCACGTCGGCGACCATTCCGCGCAGCTGGCGGTGGATCCGGTCGCGGTTCTGAAGCGCCAGAAGCCACATCTGCACGTGGGCCGCCACGCCGGGGTCGTCCGCAAGCGTCGTGGCGAACGCCTCCACCGACCCGCCCGAGCTCGCCACCGCCATCACCTCGAAGAACCCCTCGATCTCCTGGAGCGTGGTGCTCGTGAGCATCCGAATGATGTCCCGCGTGGCGTCGATCTCGGCTTCGAGATCGGACAGACGCGTGTACAGCGACGCGCCGCTCCGGAGCACGGGTCCCGGATCGCCCAGAAGGCGGCGCATGGCGCCGGTGGGGATCCGGTAGTCCTCGAGGTTGAAGGCGAAGTCCAGCGCGGAGACGCGTTCTCGCGTCCGGATCTTGGTCAGCGTCGCGCCGAGCGCCACCATCGTCGCCGAGTCCACGCGGATGACCCGAGCCAGCGTCGTGTCGACCGCGACGAGCTCCTGTGCGAGCAGTTCGAGGTGGTCCCGCTCCAGCGCCGCCTCCTCGCGATCCTGCCACCAGGCCTCGGCCGCCAGAGCCACGAAGACGCCCACGACGATCGCGAGGAACCCGACGAGAGCCTGCCGGAAATCGAGTTGGCGGTCCATCAGAGCACGGGGGTGGCGGGAAGCAGGCAGGGGTGGGCGAGACGCGGTAGGTGGGCCTCAGCCGCCGGCGCGCCCGAAGGTGTCGCAGGCGGCGACGGATCCCGATTCGATTCCGGTGAGGAGCCAGCGGCTCCGCTCCTCGGAGGACCCGTGCGTGAACGATTCCGGAGCGGCGCGTCCGCGGGACAGCCGGTCGTCGCCGATGGCGGCCGCGGCTGCGAGGCCCTCCTGGACGTCCCCCGCCTCGAGGACGCGCTGCCGTCGGTTGGCGTGGTGCGCGAACACCCCGGCGTAGCAGTCGGCCTGCAGCTCCATCAGCACCTGCAGGCGATTCGCGTCGGCCCGGCTGCGCGCGTTCGACTGGGCGCGACGGACGTCGGTCGAGATCCCGGTGAGCGTCTGGACATGGTGTCCGACCTCGTGTCCCACGACGTAGGCCGCCGCGAAGTCGCCGGGTCCACCCATCCGCGCCAGCTGGTCGAAGAAGCTCGTGTCGAGGTAGAGCTTCTGGTCGGCGGGGCAGTAGAACGGCCCGGTCTGCGCCGTCTGGAAGCCACACGCCGACTCGACCGCGCCCGTGAACAGGACGAGCGTCGGTTCACGATACTCGGCGCCCGATGCGGCGAAGATCTCCGACCACACCTCCTCGGTCATGGCCAGCACGGAGCTCATGAACAGGTAGTCCTCGTCCACGGCGGGACCGGCCTGTGACGGAGCTGGCGGAAGAGCCGTGCCCGCGCCACCGAGCAGCTGGAGGACCTGGGTCGGGTCGCCTCCCAGAAGCACGACGAGAAGGACCAGGAGCAGTCCGCCGCCACCACCGACCTTCAGGCCCCGAGACACCCGCTGTCCGCGACGATCCTCCACGTGGTCGCTGAGCCGTCCGCCTCTCCACTTCATCGCCTGGTCTCCGTCGGGTGCCGGGTGATCACGACGAAGGCCGTACGATGCGGACCACGCCATCGTGCTTGTTCGTCACGAGGATCGAGCCGTTCGGACCGGACACGAGCTTCAGGTCCGTGCGCGCGGCGGGATCCCGACCCTGGCGGGACGTTTCCGCGCGCACCAGGTCGAGCAGCGTCACGGGTCCGGACCCGGCGTCCAGGAGGACCCGACGGAGCGGTGCCTGTCCGCCCGACGGCGGGTCGTCCGCCGAGAAGTGGAAGATCTCGCCGCTGGGCAGGTCCCCCCAGAGGACGCGGCCCTCGAGCGCAGGAATCGCTCCCCCTCGCTGAACGACGAGTCCGGTGGCTGCGGCTCGACCCACCAGCACGGGATCCTCCTGATCGTACTCCGCCACGGGGTAGGTGACTCCGGACTCCGAGCGCGGCGACGCGGTCGACACCCCCTGGCGGCCTTCGTACCGGAAGCTCCCCTCCCAGGTGTTCCAGCCCATGTCGGCTCCCGCCGTCACGATGTTGATCTCCTCCACGGTGTTCTGGCCGATGTCCGCGACGTAGAGGGCGTGCGTCTCGATGTCCCACGCGAACCGCTGCGGGTTGCGGAGGCCGTACGCCCAGATCTCGGACAGCGCGCCCCCCCGTCCGACGAAGGGATTGGAGGCCGGAATCCCGTACCGCCCGTTCGCGGCGTCCGTGCCGAGCGGATCGATCCGCAGAATCTTGCCGAAGGCGGATCCGAGGTCGCGCGACATGCCCTGCGGGTCACCACCACTGCCGCCGTCGCCGTTGCCCACGTACAGGAGCCCGTACTCGGGGTCCTCCCGCGAAAGGGTCGGGTCGAAGGCGATCTGGCCCCCATTGTGGTTGCCGTACGGCTGCTGCACCCGGAGGAGTTCGCGCGGCGGCCCGCCATCGTACGTCGTCGCGGACGCATCGCCCGCCGTGAACTCGAGCAGAACGGTGTCGTGCGTGTCGTCCTGCCGAGGGGCGAAGTCGGGTACGGGATCGGTCCGATCGGTGTCCGTCCAGACGTAGAAGCGTCCGTAGCCCGCCGCCCCCTCCACCGCGAAGTCGGGATGGAAGGCGAAGCTCTGGACGCCCCGCTCTCGACCCCTCGACTCGACACCGACCCCGAACGCGGGATCGTTCACGTCGACGTACTCGACGAGGCCGGAGCCGTCCCAGGCCATCGCGAAGATCGGCCCCTGCATCTCGAGCACGAGGACGCGCTCCGTGTCCGGTTCCACCACCGCGTGCATGGCCCTCGCCGGCGCCCCGTTGACGTCGGGCAGGCGAACGAAGTCGGTCACGGGCACGACGATCACGCCCTCGTCCGTCGGGATCGCCTCCGGATAGGGATCCCCGGTGCTCTGGGCGCAGCCGGGCAGGGCGATCAGGGCCGTGGCGGCGAACGCGAAGCCGATCGCGGTGGCGATCCTCATGAAGTCGTCACGGAAGAAGGAATTGCGGACGGGCGTCGTGCCCAGCCAACATGATCCGCCTGTTTCCCGGAAGCCAGCCGCGCGTTCACCCCGGTCCCCCTCGATTCCGATGCCCATGCCCTCCGCGTTCCGCCTCGTCACGGCTGTGCTCGCCCTCGCGACCGCCGCGACCGTGCTCGGTCCGACGCATGTCACCGGACAGGTGGACGTGGTCGAGCTTTCGGCCGCCGATCTTCAGGCGGGCTACGCGTCCGGCGCCTTCTCCGCGGAGGATGTGACCCGCGCGTTCCTCGACCGGATCGCGGAGTTCGAGTCCCACTACAATGCGTTCGTGTCGATGAACCCCGACGCGCTGGCGGATGCGCAGGCGCTGGACGTGGAGTACGCCGGCAGCGGCCCCCGAGGCCCCCTCCACGGAGTTCCGGTGGTGATCAAGGACAACATCGACGTCGCCGGACTCGTCACGACCGCGGGGTGGGACGGGTTCAGCGCCGCGACCGGGGGCGTGGACATGGTGCCGGACGACGACGCCGCGGTGGTCGCGCGGCTGCGCGCGGCCGGAGCGATCATTCTGGGCAAGACGAACCTTCCCGACTTCGCGTCCCACGGGACCCGCACGAAGAGTTCGGTCGCCGGCGAGACCCTGAACCCGTACAACGTGGATCGGGCACCCGGTGGGAGCAGCGGCGGCACCGCCACGGCGGTCAACGCCTCCTTCGCCGTGCTCGGGCTCGGGACCGAGACGGGCGGGTCGATTCAGAATCCCGCGTCGGCCCAGGCGCTCGTGGGTGTCAAGCCGACATACGGGCTCGTGCCGAACGAGGGCGTGGTCCCGCTGTCGGGCTCGTACGTCGACGTCGTCGGTCCGCTGGCCCGGACCGTGACCGAGGCTGCGGTGGCGCTCGACGTTCTGGCGGGTCCGACCTACGAGGACCTCGCCACCTTCTCGGCGGTGGACCACATCCCCGGAGAGGGCTACGCCGCCGCACTCGTACCCGGCGCGCTCGAGGGGCGCCGGTTCGGGCTTGTGGGCGAAGGGTGGCGGGAGCGGTTCCTGCCCCTCGCCCCCGAGACCGAGGCGCGGTACCGGGATGCGATCGCCGTGCTCGAGGGGCTCGGCGCGGAGACGGTCGAGGATCCGTTCGCCGGCACGCGCTTTCGCGAGCTGTACGGGGAGCGGCGCGGGGCGCCCACCCAGAGTGCCTACGATCTTCACGTCTACCTGAAAGGGCTCGGCGAAGACGCGCCCTTCGATTCGGTGGAGGACTGGGAGGCGCTCGCGGGGCGCCCGTTCTCCCGTGCGCGGGACCGCGACGGCAACCTGAACCCGCCTGCCCGGCCGAGTGCGACCGAGGGGGGGGACGCGTTCCAGGCGTGGCGTCTCGAGATCCTGACG
This sequence comes from Longimicrobiales bacterium, assembly GCA_028284495.1. Taxonomy (GTDB): domain Bacteria; phylum Gemmatimonadota; class Gemmatimonadetes; order Longimicrobiales; family Gaopeijiaceae; genus Gaopeijia. Next base: position 19,179 of record JANQRP010000023.1, read on the forward strand.
CTGTTTCGCAGCATCCTCGAGGAGAACCAGCTCGACGGTCTGTTCTTTCCGCAGGCCGGCGCGCCAGCGCCCCCGCGCATCGAGGACCCGGAACGCCCCGACTACAACCCCAACAACTGGCCCGAGCTGCCGAGCAACATCATCAACGACATCGGGCTGCCCGTGGTCACGGTGCCGTTCGGGTACTACGAAGACGGCACCCCGTTCGTGCTCGCCTTCATCGGTGATCGCTGGAGCGAGGCGGACCTCCTCGCATGGGCGTACGACATGGAGCAGGCAACGCGCGCTCGGCGTGCACCCACGCTGGTGCCGGCGGGGAACTGATGCCAGCGGGGAACCGAGGTTGGACAGGCGCGCCCGCCCGCGGGCCCCTCGCAGACGCGGGGCGGCCACCGTTGTATGTTCGGGCCGTCACCACGGTACGGATCGTTCCGCTCTCCAGGATTGCCGAATCATGACCCGCGCGCTCTCTCTCGTCGCTCTCGTGGCCGTCGCGGCCTGCCAGTCACCTCCCGTCGGCGACGGGGATGCGTACGGCGAGCCGCTGACCCTCTCTGCGGTGACGGAGGTCCCGACGATTCTCGCATCGCCCGACGAGTGGGTCGGCGAGCGGGTCCTCATCGAGGGCGAAGTCCGGGAAGTGTGCGAGAAGAAGGGGTGCTGGCTGGACATCGCCCATCCCGACGGCCTCATCCAGGTGAAGGTCGCGGACGACGTCATCGTCTTCCCGATCTCGGCCCGCGGGAAAACCGCCCTCGTCGAGGGGACGGTCGAGGCGCTGGAGCTCAGCGCGGACGAAGCCTTCGCCGCGGCCGCCCATCGCGCCGAGGAGCAGGGGGAGGCGTTCGACTCGACGGCGACCTTCCCGCCCGCGACCGTCTACCGAATCCAGGGCATCGGCGCACTCATCCGGGGCTGAGCCCGACGCGGTCGCTACGCCGCTCCATCAGTACCACGTTCCGCCAGCCGCGCCCGTCCATTCGAGCGATCCGGCGGTGCGTCCCGACGACTCGGAAGCCGCACTTCTCGTGGATGCGGAGCGAGGCGCCGTTCTCCGGAAAGATGCTCGATTTCAGCGTCCAGATACCTGCGTCTTCCGATGCCTTCACGAGCGCGTCGAGGAGCGTGCTGCCCACTCCGGCGCCCTCGTGCGCCGGGTCCACGTAGACGCTGACCTCCGCGACACCCGCATAGACGGCGCGGGTCGACACCGGTGAAAGGGCCGCCCATCCGACGACGGCTCCGGCCGACTCGGCGACGATTCGGGGGGTAGCCAGGTGCCCGGCGTCGAAACGCTCCCAGTCGGGCACCTCGGACTCGAAGGTGGCCTCACCCGTAGCGATGCCGGCCGCGTAGATCTCCCGTACGTACGTCCAGTCCGAAGGCACCATCGGCCGGATCGCGGGGGGACGACTCACGCGAACTCCTCCGCGATCTCCCGTGCCACCACCGGGGTGAGCGCGACGCCCATTCCACCGAACCCGGCCACGACTTCGGTCGACGCGTCGACGCGGCGGCGCGGTGACCCCCCGAGGTGCCGTCCCCCGCGGAAGCCCATGACGCCGGCCCAGTGGTGTTCGACCTCGAAGTCGGAGTGTCCGAGGACGCACGCGGCGACGCCGGTGAGGTACGAGCGCACGTTGGGCGTGGGCGTGAGATCCGTGGTGCCGTTCTCGCGGTCCGCGTAGATGTGGCGACCTCCGCCGATCAGCAGACGGTCGCCGACGAAGCGGAAGTAGTTGTAGCCCTCCTGGAGGTATCCGAGCGTCCGGTCCGTCGACGTCCTCACAGGGGACGTGACGACGATCTGTCCGCGCCCGGGCACGACCTTGGAGTCGGGGCACAGGTCAGCGGTGAAGGCGTTGGTGCAGAGGAAGGCGCGATCGTAGCCGATCTCCCGCGGCCCGTCGCTCGTCTCCACCCGCGCGAGCCCGGCTGAGACCCGTGTGGCGCGGACGCCGAACGCCATGCGCGCGTCCGTTCGTGCCTCCAGGCAGCGGAGCACCGCAACCGGGTCGAGCGCGCCGTCGGCGGCGTTGAACATGGCGTCTCGCTCGCGCTCGCCCATGCGGGCCCTCCGGACCGAGTAGATCTCCGTGCCGGCAACCTCGTTCAGCGCCCGGGCCAGCTCGCGCTTCGGCTCGGTGAGCGGGTCCCAGTCGGTCGAGCCGGACGCGTCGATCTCGAGGCCCGGGAACTCGTCGCGGACGAGCTCGATGCCGCGAAGGCGCTGCTCGAACGTCTGGACGACGGCCTCCATGCCGTCGGAACGGACGTCCGCCAGCATCTCCGACACCTGCCCGCAGGTCAGGAACCCGGCGTTGCGGCTACTGGCCCCGTACGCGAAGCGATCCCGCTCCACCACCACCACCCGCATTCGGCGCGCGACCGAACCGAGATGGTAGGCCAGCCAGCGCCCCATGAACCCGGCGCCCACGATGAGCACGTCCGCGCGCGTCGGGAGGTCGCACGGCTGCGGTCGAGGGGGCAGTGCATCCGCCTCCCACCAGCTGGAGCGTCGCGGCTCGATCATCCCGCATCATAGCGCGCGCCCGGGCCCCGCGAACCGGCGAAGCGAGGAGGGCCTTGCGGTTCGGGCGGACGGGTCCCGATTCTCGAGCAGGCCTCTCCCGCACCCGCTCATCATGTCGAGACCCGGTCGCATCACGTGCGTGGCCACGCAGCTGGCCACGCAGCTCGCATGGATCGTCCTCCTCGGATCGGCGCCCGGCACACGCGTGGCGGCCCAGTCCGCCGCCGAGCCCCTCGCGCTCCCGGCGCTGGTGGTCGAAGCGGTAGAGGGGCGGGTCGCCGTCATCACCGGGACGAGCTCGGGGCTCGGATACGCGCTCGCCGAGCTGGCCGCAGCGCACGGAATGCGGCTCGTCCTCGCCGACATCGACCTGGCGCCATCGGCAGAACTCGCGGCTCGTATCGAAGCGGGAGGTGGCGAGGCGGTCGCCGTCGAGGTCGACCTCGCTGATCCCGCTCAGCGGCCTCGGGTCATCGAGGCCGCGATCGAGCGGTACGGCGGAGTCGATTTCCTCTTCAACAACGCGGGCTACGCCTACGGAGCGACGCTCGAGCAGCACGACCTCGACGAGGCCCATCGGCTGTTCGAGGTCAACTACTGGGCGTACGTGGACCTGGCGAACCGGGTCGTGCCCATCATGCGGGAGCAGGGTGGCGGGACCATCGTCAACACGGTTTCGATCCTGGGACACCAGCCCGGGCCGGCGGGGTGGGGCGTATACGCCGCGAGCAAGCATGCGCTGGTCGGAATGTTCCAGTCGGCCGCCACCGAGTTGCGGCCGGCGGGCATCCGGATCCGGCTCGCCTCGCCGGGTGGGATGAAGACCAACATCATGCGCGACGCGGTAGGCCCGATGGCCGACCGCTGGAGAAACGTCGCCGACGACTGGGAGCCGCCCTCGGTGGTGGCGCGCGACATCTTCGTGATGATGCTGGAGGACGACGTCGTGTTCTACCCGGGCTCCGTCGGCCGCAACTGAGGACGACCGCCGGTTCGTTCGAACCCTCGTGCAAGGAGAATCCTCGTGATCCGTATCGCTTCGATCATCCTGGTGGCGGCCCTCGCGCTGGCCACGCCGACCACGGCCCAGACCGCCGATCTGGCGGGAACCTGGAACATGTCCGTGGACGTGAACGGGAACGTCACCACACCGACACTCACGCTGACGCAAGCGGCCGACACCCTGTCTGGCACATACCAGTCCGAGACGCTCGGGCGCGCGCAGGTGCGCGGGACGGTCAGCGGCAACGACTTCACCGTACGCTTCAACGCCGAAATGCAGGGCCAGCCGATTCCGGTCACGTACGCAGGCACGCTCCAGGAGGATGGCACGCTGTCCGGCACGATCGAGCTCGCCGGGGGGCAGATCAGCGGCACCTTCACCGCGAAACGGGAGGACGGGGTCGGCGGCTGAGTCCCGCCCTCACCCCGTTCCCCGGGCGAGCTCCAGCCCCCGTTCCAGCACCTCGTCGCGGCCCGCCCGGACGCCCTCGATCGTTCGGCTGACGGGATGCGTCGGTTCGATCCCGACGAGGTGGTGTGGTGATCGGTCGTGCTTCTCGACCCGCATTCCCGTCCAGCGAAGGGTGTGTCCGGTCGGAAGGGGAAGCACGTTTACGTTCCCGTTCGCGCCGGCCGTCGCCTCCCCCACGATCGGACCGAGGTCGTACGCCTCGACGATGCCCATGACGCTCTCCGCGTAGCTGATCGCGCGGCCGTCCGTGAGGAACACGGCCCGGCCTTCGAAGCGCGGCTCGCCCGGTGCGAGGTTCCAGCGCGACTCCCGCCAGGTCGCCTCGCCCGAACCGTCGGGTCGAACGATCTCGGGGATCATCCAGTGCGCCGAACGCAGGGGCTCGTCGGCGAGGTACGTCAGCGCGAGGTGGTTCCCGGCGGGATAGCCGCGGAGGTCGAAGATCACGGCGTCGGCGCTGGCGAGTTCGGGCGCACGGGCCTGGATCGCCGCGATCGGCGCTCGGTCGAGGTCCACGTAGAAGACTCCGGGCTCGAGCGCCGCGATCTGCTCGGGCCGCCGTTCGGCCGGTGGGGTGCCGGCCTGGCGGGCCACGGCCAGCGTGTCGGCGGTCCCGTCGGCCCGCCGGAGCACGACCTGCACCGTCGAGCCGATCGGGCCGGGCGTGAACTCGCGCGCCGCGCGCCATCGCCGCCAGCGTAGGGTACCCGACGCGAGCTCGGCCTCCTCGCCGAGCACCTCACGGGCGTCACGCCCGTCGACCGACACAACCACGTCGCCCGGCGAGGCCAGCCCGTCCGCGTCGGCCGCCACCACCACGACCGAGTCCTCGATCCACTCGACCCCGAACGGGAGACGACCCGCCGTGGCGCCGGTGGGATCCGACACGCTCCCGTGCCCGTCGCCGAGAGCGGCCACCATGTGGCGCAGGGTCTCGCGGTGCGCTGCCCCGGAGGGGTCGGCGAGCGTCCGCTCCACCGCGCGGGTGAACACGTCGTGCCAGTCGGTCTCGACCACGTCCCAGTAGGGGTAGAAGTGCTGGAACGCGTTCCACGTGACGATCACGTCCGCCAGCCGCACGCTCAGGTCGTCCTGTGCGGCCGAGGTCTCCGGCGCGGGCGGGTTTCCGCCCGGGACGTCCGCCAGATCCATGTCGAGCGTGCTCCCGTCGCCGGACCAGATCGCGAGCGGCACCCACGCGACGAGCCCTCGGCCCAGGTCGCCGCGATATCGCTCCCCCGCGTCGGGGTGCCGCTCGAACAGCGGGCCGGCGATCCGCGTCCGCCCTGCGCGCACCGCGAGACGGCGGTCGCCCTCCGCCGCCCCGTCCGCCGGCGCCGCGACCTCCCAGCCGGGGCTCGGCCCGCTCCAGCCCGGAGGGGACCCGCCGTCGCCATCCTCGAACCCCGGGTTGTTCAGCGGGACCTCGGACCAGTCGTCGCCCTCCCGCACCTCGAGCCGCAGGCCGTCCACCGACGCGTCTCCGCCCATGATCAGGGCTCCCAGCACGATGCGTCTGGCGTCGTCGTCGACCGTTCCGCGGATCTCGGCTTCGGTCCACTCGGACGTCGTGACCGACCGGTCCATCATGTTGTCGAAGAAGCCCGTGCCCCCGGGGCGGTCCACCCGGAACCAGAGGTGCGCCCGCGTGTCGTCGGCATCCGCGCGCAGCCGGCCCGAAAAGCGGATCTCTCGACCTCGAAGCGGCTCCGCGTCGAGTCCCTGGGCCAGAGCGGCGTTTCCGGTCGCCGCCGTCAGTTCGCGGACCCGGTGCATCCGGGCGCTCCGGTAGACGCTGTTCGCCTGGTCGGTCCCCATCCCCACGTGCTGCCAGGCCACGAGCTGCAGCCCGGTCGTGTCCGACGGGCTCGCCCAGGCGGGAGCCGGAGGTTCGCCCTCGGACACCCGCTCGAAGCGCACCGAGGGCGCAATCGGGCCGAACAGCTCCTCGAGGGCGACGCGAAGCTCGTCGGCGGACTCGATGCCGGCCACCCGCTCCGCGCCCGCCGCGGCGAAGGCGTCCCAGTCGACCTCGGCGGCCGCGTCGCTCGGGTGGAAGTACCGGACGTATCCGTAGGCCTTCGTGAACGCGCGGACGTTCTCGACTGTCGGGTCGCCGGCGGGTGGCGCACACCCGACGATCGCGAGCAACGGCGCGGCGATGGCGGCGAGGGCCAGGCGGGGCAGGGTCATGGCGTCGTGGGTGGCAGTTCGGGAACGCGCTGGGCGCAACCTACGCGCCGGCGCGGGCGAAGATCCAGGCCTTCCGACGTACGTCAACCTCCGACCAGCCGCACCACCTGGGTCAGAAGGAACGTCACGGTGAATCCCATCACGAGCGGCAGGAACGTCGCCACGCTCGTCCATTTCCAGCTCCCGGTCTCCTTGTAGATCGTGTAGATCGTGGTGGAGCAGGGGTTATGGAGCAGGCTGAACAGCATCACGTTGACCGCGGTGAGCAGCGTCCAGCCGGCGGTGCGGAGCACCATCTCGACATCCACGCCGCTCTCGAACATGACGCCCGCGCCCTCGCCGAGACCCTGCAGCTCGGGCGTCACGAGCACCGTGAGCATGAGTACGGTGGGGATCACGATCTCGTTGGCGGGGATCGCGACGACGTAGGCCAGCAGGATGACGCCGTTCAGTCCGATCAGGGCACCCATCGGGCCGAGCAGTTCGATGGCGTGCGCGGCGATCGACTGGTCGCCGATCGGGATGTTCGAGGTGAGCCAGATCACCGCCCCGGCCGGGATGGCGAACACGACGGCACGCCAGAGCACGATGAGCGTCCGGTCGATGAGCGACGTGTACAGCGTCTGGAGGATGCGGGGTGGGCGATACGGAGGCAGTTCCAGACTGAACGTGCTCGCCTCGCCCTTGAGTACGGTGCGCGACAGCCCCCAGCTCGACACGAACATCGCCGCCATCCCGATGATCGCGACGCCGACCACGGCCCCCGCCGACACGAGCCCCGCCATCCCGGCGGGCGCGAGGGCCCCGATGAAGATGCTCGCGAGCAGGATCTGCGTGGGCCAGCGGCCGTTGCAGAGGCTGAAGTTGTTCGTGATGATCGCGATCAGCCGCTCGCGCGGGGAGTCGATGACCCTCGTCGCGACGACGCCGGCCGCGTTGCAGCCGAAGCCCATCGTCATGGAGAGCGCCTGCTTGCCGTGGGCGCCCACGCGACGGAAGAGGCCGTCGAGGTTGAACGCGACACGGGGCAGGTAGCCGAAGTCCTCGAGCAGCGTGAAGATCGGGAAGAAGATCGCCATCGGGGGCAGCATCACGCTGATCACCCAGGCGGTGGCGAGGTACACGCCGTCGAAGAGGAAGCCCGACAGCCACCACGGCATTCCGACGTTCGCACCGAACTGGTTCAGCACCGGGTGGACGGTGTCGATGAGAAGCGTGGCGAGCATCGAGCTCGGCACGTTCGCGCCCGCGATCGTGAGCCAGAACACCACGGTCAGGATGCCGAGCATGACGGGGAAGCCCGTCCACTTCGACGTCAGCAGCCGGTCGAGCGTGCGATCGAGGTTCGACCGCACCTTTGCGGCCGCCGTCGAGGTCGCGGCGTGGGCGATCTGCTCGGCCGTTCGGTAGGTCGACGCCACGATGGTGTCGTGGACGTTCTCGGGGAGGGTCCAGCGGAGCTCCGACGCGAGGCGGAGGACCTCCCCGCGAGCGCTCCGCTCCAGCGGGTCCCCGGCCGGCGGGTCACCCCCGCGGGCACCATGGATGCGAATCCCGGTGACCGGCGGCGGCACCGCGTCGACGCGGAGCTGCCCGATCTCGCCGGAGCGCACGGCCTCCTCGACACGCGCGTCCGCGTTGAGCAGCCGGAGCGCCACCCATCGGGGGTTGGGCAGAGCGGGGAAGGCCTCGGACACCACCGGCTCGAGCCGTGCGACCGCCGACTCGACCTCGGGTGCGTACTCGTCGACGCGAACCGGCGCCGTGACGCGGCGGCCGGTCGCGACGGCGTGGATCGCCGCCAGGAGTTTCTGGACGCCCTCGCCGCGGCGGGCCACGGTGGGAACCACGGGTACGCCGAGCTGCCGCTCGAGCTCGTCCACGTCGATGGCGATGCCGTGCCGGCGCGCCTCGTCCATCAGGTTGAGGCACACCACCACCCGGTCGGTGATCGAGAGCGTCTGCAGCAGCAGGTTCAAGTTGCGCTCGAGACGGGTGGCGTCGATGACGACCACGGTGACGTCGGGGCGGCCGAACAGCAGGAAGTCGCGCGCGACCTCCTCGTCGGTGGTGCTCGCCTGCAGGGAGTAGGTCCCCGGCAGATCCACCACCTTGATCCGCTCGCCCTCGTAGGCGAATGCACCTTCTGCCCGCACGACCGTCTTCCCGGGCCAGTTTCCCGTGTGCTGGCGGAGTCCGGTCAGGGCGTTGAAGACGGTGCTCTTTCCGGTGTTCGGGTTGCCGGCCAGCGCGACCAGCACGTCCCACCGGTCGGGGGAGAGCCCCAGCCGCACGAGGTTCTGCTCGCGGTGCGGTGCCGTGCCGGTCGGGAGGCTCAACGTGCCCGGCGCGCTCATGCCGCCGCCCCGTCGTCGGACGGCGTCGCGCCGGCGTCCGAGCCGTCCCCCCGAATGTCGGTCACGCGGATCCACTGCTGCTGGTCCCCCCGCAGCGCGATCAGGGCCCCGCGGACCCGGTACGCGGTCGGGTCGCCGGTCGGAGACGCCATCTCGGCGACGATCCGCGTGCCGGGTACGAGTCCGAGGTCCAGGAGTCGGCGGCGCTGCACGCCGGTGCACGCGGGCGAGAGGCCGTGGACCGTGGCCGCGCCGCCGGTCGGGACGTCGGCGAGGGAGTCGGACGCCGCCGCGGTCGTCGGCTCGGGCGTGCGGATCTCGACCGTGACGTTCGCCGCCGCGAGCGCGTCGAGCTTCAGGATCCGACCGGCCAGCTCGACGCGAACGCCTCCAGGGACCGGCTCGACCATCCGGATGCGCATCTGCGGGGAGAGCCCCGCGTGGAGCAGGCGGTCGTAGAGTTCCCGCGGCTCGTCCTCGAGGTGGGTGACCACGGCCTCGTCGCCGGGATCGAGGGAGGTGAGCAGTCGTCCCGACGGGCGAACGAGTTCGCCGGAGGAGGTCGGGATCGGGTCGCCGTGGGGGTCGTAGCGCGGACGGCCGAGCCGCTCGTCGAGGCGGTCCACCTCGGTCTCGGTCAGGAAGTGCTCCTGGCGCTCGGCGCGCTCGTGCCACTCTCCGGGCTCGACGCCCGTCCGGTCGGCCAGGTACCGCTCCCACAGCCGGTGCGTGCGGATGATCCGCAACGCGTACGCCCGTCCTTCGGCGGTGAGGCGCATCGTGTCGGTCGGCTCCACGAGACCTGCGTCGCGCAGTCGCTCCAGCGTCTCCGCCGCCGTCGACTGCCCCGCCTCGAGCGCTCCGGCCACCGACACGAGCGTAGCCGAACGATCGCGATACTCGCACTTGAACAGATGCTTGAGCGCGTCCTCCATGCGCACCCGCTCCTGCGCGAGCCGCCCCCGGCGGATGCGGGCGAGACCACCCGTGCGCGGCCACGCGAGCGCCACGAGGGCCCCAACGAGGAGCGCGAACAGGACGAGTGCGAGGAGAGGGTCCACCATCGGGCGCGGCGCAGAAGATTTAGGCCAGACTAAAACTCGGTTCAGCCCAAACCTGATTCCCGGCCGGCCGGAAGGCAAGGGGACCAGGGCCTCTTCACCCTACCTGCTCCGCGCCGCGCTCAGCAGGAGGACGCCCAGCAGCAGCGCCGCGCCCGAGGCGGTGATCAGCCCCGGGACGGGACCGAGTGCGAAGGTCCCGCTCGCGACCAGGACGGATGCGTAGACGACCCCGCCCAGGGCACCCGACGCGAGCGCCCGCGCGACGACCGGCCCCGGATTCCGCTCGATGGGCGAATCCAGGCGCGCGACGGCCGCGAGCAGCTCGGCCGTGACGATCACACCGGCCACGGCGGGAGCCAGCAGAAGGCCGCCGGCGAGCCCGGTACCGAGGAGCACCGAGGCGATCATGAGCAGGCCCACGACGACCTGGCCCGTCACGAGCGCGGCGACCCGGAGGGCCCCGATGGTGATCACGACGTGAAACCCGGCCCGCGCGACGTGGGCGCCACCGCCGCCGACCACGGCGACCATCACCCCCGTAACGAACGCGACGGCGAGGGCGAGAGTCGCGAGCCGCCGGCGGGCCGGCCACCACGTGACGACCTCGCTCATGCCGGCGCCGCCCCCGAACCGACGGCCCGGATCGAACGCCGATGGATCTTCATCTTGCGACGGAGTGCGAGGATCGCCGGGCCGGCCCCGTCTCCGCCGTCCACCCGCGCGGTCGGCACGCCGGCCCGTTCGAGCTCGCGCTCCTGCGCTCGCTGCTGAGCGAGCCAGATGCGGCGCGCTGCCGTGTCGGCGCGGGTCGCCGGCTCGGGAAGGAGGTCGGAGGTGTCCAGGACCAGCGCGCCGGTCGCGTGGCCGGTCCGACGATAGTGGATCAGCTGCGGAACGAACGTCTCGGCGCGGAGCGTGGAAACCCCGACCACGAGGGCGTCCGGCGGAACGAAGATGCGCCCGCGCCGGGAGCGCTTGCGGGTGGCGTCCTCGACCACCTGGCCGATGTTCAGAAGTTCGTCGAGCAGCATCCAGCGCGCCCGACGCCCGCCTCTCGGCGGAAGCCAGGCGACCGTCCTGCCCCACGCGAGAAGCCCGACCCGATCCTGTGCGCGGAGGTGCGCGGACGCCACGGTCCAGGCCGCACGGGCCACGCGGGCGATGCCCTCGCGGCTGCGGGCACCCTGCGTGAACACCACGTCGAGGAGCAGCAGCACCGTCCCGATCCGCTCCGGGTGATTGACCCGAACCCACGGTTCATCGAGACGCGCGGACGTGCCCCACGAGATGTCGCGGAGGCGATCGCCCGGTCGATACGGACGCAACTCCGCGAAGTCCGTGCCGTGTCCCCGGATCCTCGTGACGTGCGCGCCGGCGATCGTGCGGGAGTCGACGGGCTCGAGCAGGCGACTCAGGCGGAGCGCGGTGGGGAGGACGCGGAGCGGCGGCATGCTCGCGACCTTCCTCTCCCGGAAGAGGACGCCGCCGGGCCGCCGGGCCCGCACCCAGAGCGCACCGGAGTCGTGGGCGCCCCACGTGCTGGCGCGCAGGCGGAAGGGCAGTCGTACCGGCCCCGCACCCGCCGGCAGCGACCAGCCGACGACCGGTTCGGGATCGACGGGCACCATTCCGCGAAGATCCGCCAGGACGACGTCGACCTCCGCCTGGCCGTCCCAGTGCACCTCGATCTCGCCGGACACGACGTCGGACTCGAGCGCACGGACCTCGTCGAGGCGGATCCGGCCACGCAGCTCGGAGGGCGGCCGACGGGGAACCGCGAGCGCCACGAGGACCAGGCACGGCGCGCCGAGGGCGACCAGCGCGGCCTCGCCGGTCGCGATCGCGAAGATCAGCATGCCGAACCCCGCCGCGAGCCAGGCCGGAAGGCGTGGATCGGGCCGTCGTCGATCCGCCTCGAAGCCGGTCGGGCCGTCGGTCGCCCGGGCATCCGCTTCGGAGGCTCCGGCGGACGACGCCGGATTGGCGTCCCTCACGAGCGTCCGGGAGGGGGCGCCGGCGCCGGAATCCGGTCGACGGCCCGTCGGACGACCTCCTCGGGGTCGATCCGCCGCGCCCACGCGTCGTCGCTCAGCACGACCCGGTGGGCGAGCGTGGGCACGGCCATGCGACGCACGTCGTCCGGGCCGACGAACTCGCGCCCGTCCAGCAGCGCCGACGCCCGAGCCATCTTCACGAGCGCCAGCGTTCCCCTCGGGCTCGACCCGACCGCGAGCTGCGACTCGCCGCGTGTCGAGCGCACGACCGCGACGCAGTACTCCAGGATCCGACGTTCGACGTGGATGTTTTCGAGCGCGCGCTGCACTGCGCGGAAGGTCTCCGCGTCGCAGACGGGCCGAAGCTCGACGTCGTCCGAGCGTCGCTCTACACGATCCAGAAGGATGCGGAGTTCGTCGGACTCGGTCGGGTACCCCATCGTCGTCCGGAGCAGGAAGCGGTCGAGCTGTGCCTCGGGCAGCGGGTACGTGCCCTCCGATTCGATCGGGTTCTGCGTGGCGATCACGAGGAAGGGTCGGGGCAGCGGGTACGTCTCTCCGTCGGCGGTCACCTGCCGCTCCTGCATCGCCTCGAGCAGCGCCGCCTGGGTCTTGGCGGGTGCGCGATTCACCTCGTCGGCGAGCAGCAGGTTGGTGAAGACCGGTCCCTTTCGGAACTCGGGCATCCGGGTGGAGAGGTCGAGGACGAGCGACCCGGTGATGTCCGCGGGGAGCACGTCCGGGGTGAACTGGACGCGGGAGAAGTCCAGGCCCGCCGCCGTGGCCAGTGAGCGCGCGGTCAGCGTCTTCGCCACCCCGGGCACGTCGTCTAGGAGGACGTGTCCGTCGGCCACGAGGGCGGCGACGATGAGTTCGAGCACGTCGTCCTTCCCCACCACGGCCTTCCCGACCTCGGCGAGGATGTCCGACGCCACCGAGGCCGCCTGCTCGAAGGTCGCGGTGGTCCGGTCGTGTTCGACGGTCATGGGGGTCGAGCTCCTATGTCGAGTTGCTGATCGAGTTGCGTGTCGACGAGTGAATGGCACCGGTGGCCCGGTCCCCGGTGGCGCCGGGTGCGGCTTCCTCCGCGATGTGCTCCACCTCGTCGAGCACCGCGTGGGCCGTTTCGGTCACGCCGCGCTCGTCGGCCCGGGAAAGGAAGACCCACGACCCGTGTGGAAGTGGCTCGGTGGTGAGGATCGCACGCGCGGCCGGCGAGAGCGAATCGGGAAGCCGGTCCGGATCGACGGGCGCGTCCCGGTCGAGTTCGAGCGCGGAGCGGAGAAGGGGGCGAAGCAGCCGGAGCGCCTCGGGCGGGAGGTCCGGTGCTCCGGAGAGCCGCTGACGGGGGCGGGAAAGAGCCGCGCGAATGCGGGCGACCTCGTCGCCCCCGGCAGAGGCCCGGCCGGCGGGCCCCGCGTCTCCGAACGGCGACCCCCACTTGAGCGGATACATGAGCCCGGTCGCCGGCACGTGCGACGCGAGCGCCCGCAGGCCGGCCGACGCCGCGACGGCCAGGATCACGAGCTGCGCAATGCTCACGACGTGCTGCGGGAGGGCCAGGGCCAGCCCTCCACCGAGCGCGAGCGCACCCGCGGCGACGTTGCCGATTCGAAGGGCGGGCTGATTCATGCCGGAGGCTCCGTCGTCCCGACCACCGTGGGCGTGCCGGCGGTGGCCGTCGCCGCGACGCCGGGAGGGGCGCGCCTGGCGGCCTCGAGCCGATCCCGAAGCTCGCCGAGGATCCGCTCGAGCGCGGTGCGGGCGTCGCGGCCGTCAGCGTCGGTGACCGGGAACGCGCCGAAACGGTCGGCGACGTGGAGCCCGGCGAGGCGGTGGGGCTCGGTGCGGGAGAGCCCGACGCCCCCGATGGTACGGCGGAGGTGCTCGTGCGGCGCTTCCTGGCTTTCGCGCTCAGCGCCGAGGGCGGCGAGCGCCGCGAGCAGCGCCTCGTACGCCAGCTGCACGGTGCGCGACGGCGTGCCCGTGCCTCCACGGAGCTGAGCGAGCAGTCCGTCCAGCTGCGCGTGGTGATCCGTCGGCGGCGGGACTCCCGCTCCCGTCCGCACCTCTTCCTCCTCCTCGAGGGCGTCCGCCGTCGTCAGGCCCAGCCCCAGCGTCCTGGCCAGCAGCCTCCACACGGCGAGGGCCGCGAGCAGCAGGAGGATCGAGGTCGCGATTCGACGACCGATCCTCTGCAGGGCGGGCTCCTCCTCCTCGCCCGCGTTCTGGACACCCGGAAGCATGTCCGGCTCCATGCGCTCGCCCCTCCCCATCGAGTCACCGCCGTCGGTCACGTCCTCCTGCGGATTTCCGGGAAGGGGGGTCCCTCGGCCGTACTCGGGCCCCCCGCCCAGGCCGAACACCATGCCGCTACGCTCCATCGGCGTGGGCGGATTCATGAGGCCGACCAGCGCGAGCACTACGATCAGCCCGCCGGCGATGCCGAGGCCGGCCGCGCTCGGGTCGCCGCGGCGCGGGTCGTCCCGGATGATCCGGCTCCGCTGCATGACCAGCCCGATGGCCCCGGCCAGGATCGCCAGCACACCGCCGATACGCACCGCGCGGAGCGACGCCCCCTCCAGCACGAGTCCCTCGGTCAGAACGCCGCTCGCCGGCACCGCCGCCGCCACGACGACCGCGAGCACGACCGCGCCCGCCGCGAGGGTGCGCCCGTCGAGCCTCATCCCGATCCCGGGCATGCGCCGCGCCAGCAGTGAATCTCGAACCGCGTGTCGTCTCTCACGGCCAGGATGAGGATCTCCTCCTCTCTGCCGAAGTCCGGGATCAGCAGCCGCGACGAGGTCGCGCCGGGCACCGGCGTCGAGGCCCCGGCCTCGAGGTCGAGCACGTGGACCTGCGCCATTCGACGCCCGCTCGACGTGCCCCAGCGACTGTACGCGAGGTAGCGCGACGACGGGGAGAATGTGGCCTTGGAGGTCCCGTAGCCGACGTCCGCGACCTCGGTGCACTCGGCACCGGACGCCCCGATGTCGAAGACCTTCGTGGTCGCCGTGGACTCGTCTCTCCCCGACACCCGGGTGCCGTCGGGCGAAAGGATCGGCGTCGAGAGTCGGACGGCCGGGCAGGGCTGCACGACGTCGCCGACCGGGGCGGCCCGTAGGCCGCCGTCCGCCGCGGTGGAGACGACGTAGTCGCGGATCCTCACGCCCGCGAACCAGCTCACGAGAACCCGCACGCGGCGCCCCTCGTCCACGTCGCCGAGCAGGCCGACCGACGGATACTGGTCGTCCATCTCCGGATCCACGTGGAACGGGGGCAGGTCCGGGCCTCCACCCGCCGGACCCACGCGGCGAAGATCGGCCCAGGAGTAGAACGCGAGTCCCCGGTCCAGCGGCGCCACCAGGAACGCGGCGTCCGGCGACGGTACGAGGTCGAGATCGGCCGGGCCCGCCCAGCGGACTCCCGACTCGGTGTCGTGCACCCATGTGGTGCCGCGTCGGTCGAGCACGAACTGCGTCGTGCCGGGAATCAGCCTGTAGAAGAAGCCGGGGGAGCCCGGCTCGGGATCGCCCACCCAGCGCAGCTCCGCCGGGGCCACGTCGTCACCCTCGGCCGGCGCGCCGTCGAGCCGGGGCGTCTCGGGCCGCACCATCCGCGGCGCGCCCCGGCGCGACGCTTCACCGGCCCCCTTCCCGGTCGGCACAGCGGCCCGAAGTGCGGCCACCAAGGCGTGCCGCGTCTTGAACCCGAGGACCGTACGGACCTCGTCGCCATCGGTGACCGAGGTCACCAGGGCCGCCGAGGGCACGTGGAGCTCCGAGCCGGCGAGTTCGTCCGGAAGCGCGCGGCCGGGCCCCGCCTCGGCATGCGCGGCATCGAGCTCGACCGACTCGAACCGCACACCCAGCGCCGCCGCGGCCGCTTCGGCCTCGGGCAGCCCCTCGACCGACAGCGGCATCCGCGGGGACCACACGTAGACGAGCCGGTCGTCGGATCGGGCGTGGTCGAAGGTGAGCGTGCCGACGACCAGCATCGCCGACACCATCACGAGGGCCATGAGGACGGTCCGGGGCGAGGAGGGCATTCGTCAGATGCGGGGTGCGGATACGGTGGCGTGTACGGGTCCTACCGGGCAGAACGCCGGCATGGTCCACTCGCCGGGGCCGCGGGTCACCCTCGCCACCGGTCCTCCCAGCCGAGACCGCGGAAGCAGGGGCCGATCGATGCCTCCGAGAACTTGATGTCCGAGTGGCCGGCGTTCCATTCCATGATGCGCACCTCCTCGGCGTCCGTTACCGCGACGTCCCACCCGATGACCTCGACCTGCGGCAGCGAGTCGTGGAGCGCCTCGACGGCGCGACAGGCGGAGGAGAAGGACGGTATGACGGCACCTGCGAACGTCGCTCCGGAATCCGGGTGCTTCGTGATCGGCGTCCAGTCCGTGAGCGCCCCTGTGTCCCCCAGCCGACCGTCCGCGTCGACGATCGGTACGCGCACGTTGCTCGCCGACGCGACGCTCTCCTCGCCGGTACGCCCGAGCCGAAGATAGTGGGCGCGGGTGTGGGCCGACCGCTCGGGCGTCCGCACCGTCGTGATGCGCACGGTGGCGACGCTGCCCGTCACGAACCTGTCGAAGAAGGCGGACTGTCGGAGGAAGCGCTGCACGACGAAGTCGCCCTTGCCGGTCAGTCCGAGGAGAGAGTCGCGACCCCGCGTCAGAACGTGCACGCCGCGTCCTCGGCTCGACGCATCGAACTTGGCCACCAGGGTATCCGAAGCTCCGAACGCGAGGTCATCGACATCGTCCGCCGACACCGGACGGCCCTCGACGTCGAGCCAGACGCCGCCGACGTGGTACGCAAGGTCCGGGAACAGCTCCGTGCGGAACAGCCGGCGGGCGATGGTCTTGAACCGACAGAGGCGCTCGGGCGTGACCTGGCCCCGTGGGATCACCACGCGACCGAAGTAGTTGCTCGGGATCCATCCTTCCCGAAAGCCTCGGGCCCACGCCCCGTACACTCGAAGCCAGGGCTCGAAGCGCCTCGACCCGAGCACCTCGCGGGCGTAGCTCGTGATCTGCCCGAGCGTGGCAGGCGGCAGTCGCCGCGTCGGATCCTGGGCGCAGAGGGCGTCGTACGCTCGCCGCGCTTCGGCGGCGTGACGGAGATCGTACTCGATGCGTCCGAGACGATTGTCGGGGCACGGCGCCACGCGGCGCGCGAACACCGTGGCCGAGACCAGCGCGTCGAAGGTCGAAGCCCCGGCCATCATGCGTTGTCGCCGACGGAGCCGGGGTCAGCCGGGAGGGAGGGTGCGGACACGGGCCAGGCCGGTCGACGTGGGCAGGCGCCGCGGGAGACGACGGTGGGGCTCCCGGACGATCGATCGATATATGTGGCAGCTGTGAAACCCGACGCGCTACCTTCGCATTGCCGTTCGGTAAGGAGGTCGTGCCCATGAACAGTCGCCCGCGGGAATCGAGGCGGAGCGTGGTGGCCGCGGTCGCCGCCCTCGCCGCCCTCGCCGCGGCAGGGACGAGTGCGTTCCCGGCGCACGCCCAGCTCCGACCCATGGAGCCGATCGACTGGC
Organism: Longimicrobiales bacterium; assembly: GCA_028284495.1. Classification (GTDB taxonomy): domain Bacteria; phylum Gemmatimonadota; class Gemmatimonadetes; order Longimicrobiales; family Gaopeijiaceae; genus Gaopeijia. Next base: position 36,347 of record JANQRP010000023.1, read on the forward strand.
CGGGCTTCGAGGAGGAGCGCGGGTCGGTCTCCGTCGGAGGAACGCTGCTCCGTGGTCAGCGGGCGGCGTTCCTGGGCACCGAGGGGCAGTTCGTGGAGGTCGGCGCGGTGGAGCTCACCTTTCGTGTCGATCGGCTTCTTCTCCATGTGACTGCCGCGCCCTATCGCCGCTTCAGCGGGTCCATCCGGTTCGCCGAGCCGGCCCTCGGGGTCGAGCAGCGCGAAGGCGCACGGATCGACGCCGGCAGCGTCGTGGTCAGTACCACGGTGCCGCTCGGTGACAGCGGCGCCCGGAGTGCCGGACGCCAGCACTTCGCGGTCCGGTTCGGTGCGCGACTCCCGACGAGCGACGACGTCGTCGGGCTCGAGCGCGACGAGACCGACGTGTTCGCCACGGTCGGGACGCGTCGCGTAGTCGGCGCCTGGGACCTCGCGGGAGAACTCGGGTTCGGCATCTTCGGGGTGCGATCGCCGGACGGCGGCCAGACCGACCCGGTCCTGTATGCACTGTCGATCCGCCGAGCGGGTTCACGCGTCCGACCCTACGCCGAGTGGACCGGGCACCACGACACGCGTGCTCTGGGTGCCCCTCGAGGCAATGAGAACCTGAGCGAAGTGCGGATCGGCGTCGAGCTGGGCAGCCGCTGGTGGCTCGACGCACACGCCATCGCCGGCATCAGCACCTTCAGCCCCAACCTCGGCGGACGAATCCGTCTCGGCCTCCGGTTCTGACGCCGGACTGGCTTCCCGCGTGTCGCGGCCTCACCTTCGCACCGTTCGAGACACTCCCGCCGGAGGCGCCGCCTCGGGGTGGGCGTGGTCCGAGTATACCGGACGCGGGGAAGCCCGCGCCGCGCTGAACTGCACCGGAGCATCGAAGATGAATCGCATCGACGTACGAAGCTGGCCCCTCGCCATGATGCTCATGGCCCTGGGGCTCCTCGCCCTGCAGCCGAGCCCGGCCTGGGCGCAGGACCCGGACCCGGAGAAAGAAGAGGAGGAGGAGTCGTGGGAGGACGCCCTCCCGGAGAACGCCGAGATCCGTCAGGGCCTTTTCACTACCTACTTCGGGGAGGACGGGGACCTCTTCTTCGAGATCCCCCAGGAGGCGTTCGGGAAGGAGATGATCGTCGCGGTGACCACCACCGAGCGGCCGGGTTCGGCCGGGTCCGACGGCGGATCCGACGTGGTCGTGTGGGAGGCCCGCGGTGAGAACCACGTGGTGCTCCGTCTGAGGAACTACGACCAGATCGCCGACCCGAGCAGCGACATCTACCGCGCGGTATCCGGGATGATGAAGGGGCCGATCATCGAGACCTTCGAGGTCGAGGCCGTGAGTCCGACCGGGGGACTGCTGATCGACGCCACGGATCTCTTCACGTCGACCCAGTCGGAGCTCGGCGGGCTTCCGAGCGTGAGCAGCGGCAACAGCTTCGTGGACAAGGTCGTCGCCTTCCCGCGGAACATCGAGGTCGACTACATCCAGACCGGCCAGGTCGACGGCGACGCGACCACGAGCCGGCTGCACATGAGCATGCTGCTGCTCCCCGAGGATCCGATGATGCCGCGCCTCTGGGACGCGCGTGTCGGGGTGAACTCGTCGACCTACACCGACTACTCGAGCGATCTGCACGGCGCGGAGGAGGTCCGCTTCATCCACCGCCATCGCCTCGAGAAGGCGAACCCGAACGCGGCGATGTCCGATCCCGTCGAGCCGATCATCTACTACGTGGATCAGGCGACGCCCGAATGGCTGCGGCCGTACGTGATCGCCGGCGTCGACGACTGGCAGCAGGCGTTCGAGGCCGCGGGCTTCACGAACGCCATCTTCGGCAGGATGGCGCCCACACCGGAGCAGGACCCGGACTTCAGCATGGAGGACCTGCGGCACTCGGTCATCTGGTGGCGTCCGTCGCCGATCGCGAACGCGAACGGCGGGCAGCGGGTGGACCCGCGGACGGGCGAAATCATCCGGGGCCGCGTCCAGATGTACCACAACGTCATGGACCTCGTGCAGGACTGGTACTTCACGCAGGTCGGGCCGCTCGACCCGCGGGCGCAGTCGCTCCCACTCCCCGACTCGCTCATGGGCGAGCTGGTACGGTACGTGGTGGCCCACGAGATCGGCCACGCCATCGGGTTCCCGCACAACATGAAGGCGAGCGCGATGTACCCGGCCGATTCTCTCCGTTCGGTGACCTTCATCGAGCGGATGGGGGGGCAGCACGTCGCCACGCTCATGGACTACTCGCGGTTCAACTACGTGGCGCAGCCCGAGGACAACATGCCGGTGGAGTACCTCATCCCCGGCATCGGGCCCTACGACGAGTTCGCCGTCAAGTGGGCGTACGCACCGATCCCCGGTGCGACCACGCCGGAGGAGGAGCGTGAGACGTTGAACGAATGGGCGCGAGAGCAGGACGACGTGCCGTGGTTCCGATTCAGCACCTCCGGGGCCCCCGATCCCGAGTCGCTGACCGAGGCGAGCGGGGATCAGGACGCGGTCAAATCGTCGGGCCTCGGCCTGAGGAACCTGCAGCGCGTCATGGACATGATGCTCGACGTCGCCGAGGAGGAGGGTGAGAGCTACGACCTTCTCGAGGACCTGTACGGCAACGTGATCGGCCAGTGGGGACGCTACAATGGCCATGTGACCGCCATCGTCGGCGGCACGTACACGCAGCAGAAGTACGGGACGGGTGAACGCTTCGAACCGGTCGAGTTCGAACGCCAGCGCGAGGCGGTCCAGTTCCTGAACGACAACGTCTTCGACGTGCCCGAGTGGATGCTGGATCGTGCGATCCTGAGCCGGGTCGAGCCCGAGGGCACCGTGGAGCGGATCAACACGCAGCAGATGCGGGTGCTCGCGTCGCTCATGAACGGTGGACGGCTGAATCGACTCATCGAATTCCAGGCGCTCGCCGACGGCGGCGAGCGGATGTACGGCCTGCCGGACCTCATGGCGGACCTGCGGGACGGAATCTGGGACAGCTACATGGGATCGGGATCCGTCACCGTCGACGTCTACCGCCGGAACCTCCAGCGGGGGAAGGTCGAGATGATGCGTGGCCTCCTGAACCCACAGGGGAGCGGGGACGAGCCGGCGGAGCCCGTCCTGACCGATGTGCGCCCGGTGGTGCGCGCCGAGCTGACCTGGTTGCAGGGCGCGCTCGGTTCGGCGTTGTCCCGCGCGGGGAACGACATCACCCGCATGCACATCCAGGACCTGCAGGTCGAGGTCGCGAAGGCGCTCGGCGACGGCTGAGGCTGCCGCCGCGCGAGGGCCCGGAGTTCGTCCTCCGGGCCCTCGCCGCGCCCGCCCGACGCGGTCGTCCTCGGTGGAACGAGCGGGCGGTAGTCGGGAAACAACAGGGTCCGCGAACTCACCCGCTCCTCCAGCCCCGACCCCTTCATGCTGACCCACGACCGACTCGCCGACCTGTACACACGCGTCCGGGACGTCCACGTCCTGAGCGTCTACATCGACGGGGGTCAGCACGATCCTGCGGAGCGGCGCGTCTGGCGAACGCGGCTCGACCAGGCGCTCTCGGAGCGGCGCAGGGAGATCGAAGCGGACGGGCGCTCCGACCTCACCGCGTTCGAGGCGGCCCGCGACCGGCTGCTGGGCGAACTCCGGGAGTACAGCAGCTTCATGCCGGACCGGGGGTGGGTCGGGTTCGCCACCGACGCCGAGGTCGTGTACGCGGACAACGTCCCGGTACCCATGCCGGACCTCGTGGTGTGGGAGCCGGGCCTCCGGGTCGCGCCGTACGTCCGGGCCCTCAAGCAGGAGAAACCGGTCGTGATCGCGCTGGCCGACCGGCACCACGCGCGGCTCTTCACGTACAGGGAGGGTGCTCTGGAGCAGACCGAGGAGATCAGCGCCACCGACGAAGCGCCGGATGCGCGGAGCGCGCGGCGCTCGGGCGAGCGGTCGGGTACGCGGGGGAACGCCACCGACGACGCCCGGCGTCAGGTGGAGGTGAAGGCGGACGCCCTGCTCGAGCGCGTCGCCGAGCGGGTCGGCGAACTCGCCGGCGTGGACGGGCTGGTCGTGGTCGGGGGCACACGCGAGACCGGGAAGCGGCTGTTGAATCAGCTTCCGGCTGCGGTCTCCGAACGCGCAGAGGAGGTAGGGAGCCTATACCTCGAGATGACGCCGGCGGAAGTGAAGACCCACGCGGAGTCGATCGCGTCGGGGCTCACACAGCGACTGCAGGAGGATCTGGTCGCGCGGGTGCTCGACCGCGCGCGGTCCGGGGGACGCGGCGTGCTTGGCGACGAGGACACCGCTGACGCGCTCGTGGAGCGGAAGGTCGACACGCTGGTGCTGTCACGGACGTTCCTGAACGAGCGGCGGGACCGGGCGGACCGGATGGTCGGCACGGCGTTCGAACAGCGCGCCGCCGTGGAGGAGGTGTCCGGCTCGGGCGCCGAGCGCCTCGACGAGGAGGCCGGAGGCGTCGCGGCACTGCTGCGCTGGTAGCCGGAGTCGCCGGATCAGCCCTCTGCCTCGAGCAGTCGCTGCATCTGATCGAACCGCGCCCGGTCGTCGGGGGCCACGGCGGGGTACCGCAGGTCGAGCCGCCGCAGCCGCTCCACCACGATCCGTGCGACGGACAGGCGCATGAACGGCTTGTCGTCGGCGGGGATCGCGTACCATGGCGCCCACGGCCGGGACGTTTCGCGGAGGGCCTCCTGGTACGCGTGCATGTACGAGTCCCAGTGCCCGCGCTCCTCGACGTCGGCCACGGAGAACTTCCAGTTCTTCTCGGGCTCGTCGAGGCGGCTCAGGAACCGGAGCCGCTGTTCCTCCCGCGACACGTTGAGGAAGAACTTCAGGATCACCGTCCCGTTTCTCGCCAGATGCTTCTCGTGGTCGCGGATCGAGTCGAATCGCTCCTCCCAGAGGCGATCCCCCTCGGCGAGGAGGTCGGGTGCGCGCCGGAGTCTCTGCGCCCTGAGGTATTCCGGGTGGACGCGAACGACGAGAACCTCCTCGTAGTAGCTGCGGTTGAACACCCCGATACGACCACGCTCCGGCAGCGACCTCGCGGTGCGCCACAGGAAGTCGTGGTCGAGTTCCTCGGCGGAGGGCACCTTGAAGGAGAACACCTGGCACCCCGTGGGATTCACCCCCGAGAGCACGTGGCGGATCGTGCCGTCCTTGCCGGCCGCGTCCATCGCCTGGAAGACGAGGAGCACCGCGTGGTGATTGTGTGCGTAGAGGATGCGCTGAAGGTCCGCGAGTTCGTCGACCGCCTCCGTCAGCCCCGCCTTGAGGCCTTTCCGGTCGGGCGCGTCCGGCGGGGGACGGGTCGAGTACCGGTCGAGCTCGAAGGAGCCGTCGAAGGGCACGCGGTAGGGGCTTTCAACGCTGTCGTTCATGACTGACGGGGTCGGGGGCGATGGGGAATCGACGGTCCGTGAGGATGCGGCCCGGCGCCCGGCTGCGGCAACCGGCCCGATCGAGGTTGTGCTCGGCAACTCGAACACGCGGTTCTCGGGGGTCACGTCCACCATGCTGCAAGTCCTGCCGGACCAGATGCGGCGGGTCCGCCTGGCCGTGATGGGCGCGCACAACCTTCCCGCCGACGTGCCCTCGCTCGGTTTCGGAGAGGTGGCGCGAATGGCACGCCACCCGCTGCCCGACGGCCGCCGCCGCGTCTTCCACGCCCGCAGGAACGACGAGATGATCCAGGCGCTGCTGCTGAAGCGACTCTTCGGTGCCGACCTCCGAACCGTGTTCACCTCGACGGCCCAGCGCCGCCACACGTGGCTGACCAACTGGCTCATGAAGCGGATGGACGGACTCCTGTCCACCTGCGATGCCGCGGCGTCGTACATGCGGTACGAGCCCGACCGCATCATCCCCCACGGCGTCGACACCGAGCGGTACCACCCGGCGCCCGATCGCGCCGCGGCGTGGGCCGCGCTCGGGCTTCCCGGCGAACGTGGGATCGGCATCTTCGGGCGGGTTCGGCGGCAGAAGGGCGTGGACGTGCTGATCGACGCCGTGCTGCCCCTGCTCCGAGAGCATCCGGAATTCACGGTGGTCGTGGTGGGTGAGGTCACGCCCCGAGAGCGGCGGTTCGGCGCGGATCTCGAGCGTCGGGTCGCGGACGCCGGGCTGTCCGATCGCGTCGTCCTCCTCGGGAAGCAGCCGTTCGAACGCATCCCGGAGCTGTTCCGCGCGATGTCGATCGTGGCGGCGCTGAGCCGGACCGAGGGTTTCGGCCTCACGGTTCTCGAGGCGATGGCCAGCGGGGCACCCGTGGTGGCGAGCGAGGCGGGCGCATGGCCCGAGATCGTCGAGAACGGGGTGGACGGGTGGCTCGTGCCCGTGGGCGACGTCGAGGCGACGCGCCACCGTCTGGCGGATCTCATGGCACGGCCGCAAGGCCTGGACGCGATGGGAGCGCGAGGCCGGGCGAAGGTACTCGCCCGCTTCACGGTCGAGCGCGAGGCGCGCGAGCTGTGCGAGTACTACCGACACCTGTCCGACGCCCCGCCGGGTGGTCTCGGGCGGACGCATCGAGCGACCTCGTGAAGCGCGGCGTCGCCGCCACCGTCGCGCTCGTATCGGCGGGCGCGATCCTCGCGTCCACGCTCGTCGCGGTGGAGGCGACCCCCTCGTGGTCGGAGTTCGACGATCTGTGCATTGCCTGTGGCGACCGCGGAACCGCCGACGCGATCCTCAACGTCTTCCTGTTCGTTCCATTCGGCGTCGGGGTCGGTGTGCTGTTCGGGTGGCGGTCTGCGGCGCTGGCCGCATTCGGACTCTCGTTCGGGGTCGAGGTGCTGCAGATGGGTATCCCCGGGCGGTTTTCCACGCTGGGTGACATCCTCTCCAACACGCTCGGGGGCGGGGTGGGCGCCTGGCTCGCCGGCGCCGCCCCCCGGCTTCGAGCCTGGATGGAGGTGCCGAGCCGAACCGTCCGCCGGACCGGCCGACTCGCATCCGCGACGCTCCTCGTCGCTCCGGTGGTGCTCCTCGCTCCCCAGGCGCCCGACTCGGACTGGTGGATGCAGTGGACCCCCGACCTGGGTCACATGGAGCGCTACCGGGGGCGGGTTCTGGATGCACGTGTGGACACGACCTTCCTTCCCACCGGCCGGCTCGAACGTGACCGTCGAGTGCGGGAGGCGATCCTGACCGGTACCGACATCGACGTCACCTTCGTCGCCGGGCCGGCCCCGACGCGCGTTGCACCCGTGGTCTCGGTCTACTCGCGGCACCGGCAGCAGGTCTTCATGGTGGGCGCGGAGGGGGACGCGGTCGTGTACTTCCGCCGGACGTTGGGGAACGCCCTGCGACTCGACCAGCCCGGCATCCGCTGGGCCGGCGCACTGTCGGTGGCGCCCGGCGACACCGTGCACGCGCGGGTGCGCCGCGAGCGTGGGGGCGTGTGCCTGGCACTCGACGGAGCGGTGGACTGCGGCCGGAGCCTCGGACTCCGCGACGGGTGGCGCCTCCTCCTCGCGGGTCCGACCGGTGGACTCGGTGCGGGGCTGCTCGTCGTGCTGGGGTTCGGCTGGCTCGCGCTGACGGGCGCCCCGGTCGGCCTCGTGGCCGGATCTGCGAGCGAGGCGGTCGCGTGGGCGAGCGCGATCGGGCTCGCGGGGGGCGGTGTGGCCTGGCTCGTGCCCGAAACCGCCTTCCGGTTCGGCTCGGTCATCGCGGTGGTCGCCGGCGCTGTCGCGGGTGCGGCGGTGGCGCGCGCGATCCGAGCTCGACTCGCGAGGCCGGGCGCCGTGGCGGCAGCCGCCCCGAAGCACGCGTCGTAGCGGGGTCCCGCCACGACGACCGGCAGCTCCCGAGGGTGGACCCGGGTCGGAGGACGACGTTATGGTGCGCTGCCGCCGCGGCGCCGTGGGCCGTCGCTCGGCCCGTGCGCGTATGTCGCGCCGTTCCTCACCCTCCATGGCATCGATGGCACGATCTCCCCTGAAAGTGGCCCAGATGCTCGAGTCCGGCGGTCCGGGAGGGGCCGAGACCGTGCTTCTCCAGCTCTCCGACGAGCTGACCCGTCGAGGCCACACGGTGGTTCCGGTGCGCATGCCCGACGGCGAGACGTGGCTGGACGACCAGCTCGAGTCCCGGGGCCTGCCTCCGCGTCGGTTCTTCCTGAATCGCTCGGTGGACCCGCGAGCGGTGGGCCGACTCGCCGCGATCCTGGAATCGGCCGGGGTGGATGTCGTGCACAGCCACGAGTTCACGATGGCGGTGTACGGAGCCGCCGCCGCCCGCCGGCTCGGAGTCCCGCACGTGATCACGATGCACGGCAGTCAAACCGTCCTGACGCGCTTCCGACGCCGGGTCGCGCTGCGATGGGCGTTCCGGCGGAGCCGAGCCGTCGTGGCCGTGTCGGAGGCGACGCGTGAGGACATGACCGAGCGGCTGGGGACAGGTGTCGGCTCGCTCGAGGTGATCCCGAACGGAGTCCCGGTGCGGCCCGGCGACGCAGCGGGGCCCCGCGCCGAGTTCGGGATATCGAACGACGAGGTCGTCATCCTCGCAGTCGGAAATCTGTCAGAGCGGAAAGGCCACATCATCCTGCTGAAGGCCGTATCGCTGCTCGAGGAGCGTGGCATCGGAGTTCCGTGGCGGGTCGTCATCGCCGGACGGGGCGAGCAGCACGACGCCCTCGCCGCGTTCGCCGACGAGTCGGGCATCGCCGATCGGGTGCACCTGGCCGGGCACCGGGACGACGTTCCGGACCTTCAGGCCGCGGCTCACGTCCTGTGCATGCCGTCGCTCTGGGAGGGACTTCCTCTCGCTGTGCTGGAGGGGATGCACGCAGGCAACTGCATCGTCGCGTCGCACACGTCGGGCATCCCCGAGGCGATCACCGACGGCGAGAACGGCCTGCTCGTCGAACCCGGGAAGGTCGAGCCGCTTGCCGATGCGCTGGGGAAGGTACTGAGCGACGACGGTCTGCGTCGCCGCCTCAGCGCTGCCGCCCTCGCGACCGCGCGTCAGCGGTTCAGCATCGAGCGAATGACCGACCGGTACGAGGCGCTGTACGGTTGAGCTCCGGGATTAACGAAGCACCGAAGCGCGTGCTCTACGTGGAGCAGAACGAGGACGGTACGGTCGGCGGGTCCCATCGGATCCTCGCTGACCTCGTGGTCCGCCTCTCCTCGGCGTACGAACCGGTAGTCGTGTTCTATCAGGACAACCCGTGGGTCGAGAAGCTCCGGGCAGCCGGGATCGAGGTCGAGGCGTGGGACGAGCGGCGCTGCGAGGAGTCGGGTGGCCGGGGTCCGTTCGGCACGCTCGTGAACGTCGCTGCCCAGGTGCGTCATCGACGGAGATTTCTCCGAGACGCGCGAATCGACGCGGTGCATCTCAACAACGCCCCCTACGTGGGCGCGGACGTATGGATTCCCGCCTGCCGCGTCGTCGGGATTCCATGCATGACGTACGCCATGGGGTACGGCCCGCGCGAGTCGGCGGTCCAGCGCTGGATCCAGCGTCGATACGACCTCGTGTTCTCGCTCAGCGAAGAGGTCGAGGCGGATCTCGATCGCCTCGGTATCCCGCGGTCACGGCGGATCATGGCCCACCCCGGGATCGACGCGACCGCCGAGCTCGCCAGGGTGCGGCGGGGGTCGAGCGACGTGCGACGTGAGCTCGGCGTGGGCGAGGACGACGTGCTCGCGGTCATGGTCGGCAACCTCCGCGAGTGGAAGGGTCAGCATGTGGTGATCGACGCCGCGTCCCGGCTCTCCGAAGACGTTCGACGGCGCATGTCGCTGATCCTGGTCGGGGCCAGCGGCACGTCGGCGTCCGATGCGGCGTACGTCCGGCGCCTCCGAGCCGAACTGCGCGACCGAGGCCTCGAGGACACCGTGTCCCTTCTCGGCGCGCGTGACGACGTGCCCGACCTCTTCGCGGCCTCGGATATCGCGATCCACGCCTCCGTCATCCCCGAGCCGTTCGGGATGGTCGTGCTCGAGGCCATGGTCCACGGGTGCGCGGTCATCGCGTCGAATCGTGGTGGACCCGCCGAGATCATCCCGCCCGGCGCGGGACACACCTTCGACGTCGGAGATCCCGAGGCACTCGCGACGCTTCTGGAGCGGCTCGTGCTGGACGCGGAGGAACGGTCGTCGCTCGGCGAGGCCGCGCGCGAGCGCGCCCGCCAGTTCGACATCACGCGACACGTGCGCCGGATCGAGGCCGGCTACCGCCGAGTGTTCGGGGAATAGCGGGACACCGCTCGCGTCAGGCGCGGTCGTCCGCCACGACGCGCGCCACGATGTCCTCGACCTGCAGCAGCACCGCGTTCGCGGCCGGGCCGAGCGGAACGAAGGAGTCCGGGGCGGCGATCGAGTCGAGTCGAGCCCCCGTCCCGCGCCGGGTCAGTTCGGCGACGATCGCGTCGGCGACGCCGCCACCGGTCCGCCGGCACTCGTCCACCACCAGCACGCGGGCGCAGCCGCGGATGGCGGACTCGAGCGCGTCGAAGGGCAGGGGGTTCAGCCACCTCAGATCCACGATCCGGCACTCCACCCCGCGGGTCTCGCTCAGGATCTTCGCGGCGCGGAGACTCATGTGGTGTCCGTTCGCGTAGCTCACGAGCGCCACCGGACCGTCGCCGGCCACACCGATCTCGCCCGGGAGCAGGATCTCGCCGGGCGGGGGGTAGTCGGTGAGCCATCCCCCGTCACCCTCCTCGTGCAGATCCTTCTGGTGATAGAGCGCGATCGGTTCGAGAAAGCACACGACCCGACCGAGCGCTTTCGCGGCGGCCACGCACCCCCGAAGCATGCGGACGGCGTCATCGCCGCGAGAGGGTGCCGCGAGCACGAGTCCGGGGATGTCGCGGAGGCCGCCGATCGAGTGGTCGTTGTGGAAGTGGCCGCCGAAGCCGCGCTGGTAGGCGAAGCTGGCGATGCGGACGACCATGGGGTTCGAGAACTGCCCCGCGCTGAAGAAGGACAGCGACGAGGCTTCGCCGCGAAGCTGATCCACGGCGTTGTGGACATACGCGAGATACTGGATCTCGGGCATGGGGAGTAGCCCGACGAGGCCGGCACCCTGCGCGAGGCCGAGAATCGAGGTCTCGTCGAGGTGGGTGTCGAGCACGCGGCTCCGCCCGAATCGTTTTTGCAGGCCCTGGGTCACGTAGTAGACGCCGCCCTTGCGGCCGACGTCCTCGCCGAATACCAGGATCTCCTCACGCTCCAGCATCTCGTCGGCCATGCCGGCCGCCAGGTGCGAGCCGAGCGTCCGGCGGACCGGTTTCGAGATCTCCTCCGGCAGCTCGTCGCCCCAGAAGTCGCGCCGCCGCTGGGCCGAGACGCCCGGTCGAGCCTCCTCGCGCACGGCCTCCTCGTCCCACGGCGCAAGCGGCCTGACGATGTCCTGGATCGTGGCGAGGTGAGGGCGGGTCGCCGCCTCCTCGGCCGCCTCGAACACTCGCTGCCTCACGGCCCTCCAGAGCTCCCTGAGATCGGCGGGCGTGGCGGCGCCCGACTCCACGAGCGTCCGCGCGTTGGCCAGGAGAGGGTCCTGCTCCTCGCCCGCTCGGATCTCGGCCGCGCTCCGGTACGCGAGCTCGACATCGCTTCCCGCGTGCCCCCAGAGGCGCACGGTCACGAGGCGCAGGAAGACCGGCGTCTGGGCGTCCCGCGTGGTCTCGACCGCCTCCTCGACCGCGCGCCACACGCTCGGCAGGTCCCCCTCCGCCTCGACGTAGTGGAGATGGGGAAGGCGGGAAAAGCTCTCGCGGATCCAGCGACGCGGAGTGTCTACGCTGATCCCGAGACCGTTGTCCTCGCACACGAACAGGATGGGTAGCGGATTGCCGCGCCGGAGCCCGTAGCGCGCGGCCGTGATGCCGGTCAGCGCCGAGGCGTGGTTCGCGGAGGCGTCGCCGAAGGTGCACGCGACGATCGCGTCGTCCGGGAGGCCCGTCTCGACGCCCATCCGGCGTGCCCGCACGAGCGAGAACGCGGCGCCCACCGCCTTCGGCACGTGCGACGCGATGGTACTCGTCTGCGGTGGTACCCAGAGATTGCGACTCCCCCAGACCTTGTGCCGCCCCTGCGCCGTCGGGTCGTCCGACGACGCGCAGATCGAGAGCATCGTGTCCAGCACGCGGTCCCGCTCGGGGTCCTTTCGCCCGCGGGCCATCATGAACCCGCCGCTCCGGTAGTGCAGGAACGACGGATCGGTGGCGCGGAGCTGCGTCCCCACCACCGCGTTCTGCTCGTGACCGGCCGACGAGATGGTGTAGAAACTCCGTCCGTCGGCCTTGAGCCGCCGGGCCTCCACATCGATCTGCCGGCTGAGAAGCTGGTCCTCGTAGAGCCGAAGGGCCGCCGCGGCGCTCAGCGAACTCCCTTCCCGAATCGGATCGTCGGGAGCGAGCGCGTCCGGGGACGGCTCGAGTTCGTCGAGGAGGCGCCCGAGCGCCGCCTGGACTTCTGCTACGCGATCTGTGTTCAAGCGATGCGGGGTCCAGCCGGCGAAGTCGCCCCGACGGTCGATCCCTCGGGTCGCCGCCGGGCCACGTGGCGGCCTCGGCGGGAAGGGCGCCAACCTACTCGAACAGCGACCCCTGAGCCACCGACGCACTCGTGGCTGGTGGCTCCGAGCCGGATCCGCCGGGATGGGGAGCCGGGGAGCCTCGCGCGGCACGACCGAGCAGGCCGGCATTCGGAGGAGGTCGAGACGGGATCATGCCACCACGAACCCGGGACCTCGACGAGGGTTCGGCGCGCGGGCCCCGGGGAGTTGTCACCGAGGCCCGACGGCAGCCGCGTGCCGTCGCGGCGTCGGCCCAAACGGCGACCATGCCCAGGCCGAAGCACCCCACCACGTTGACCGCGACGGTGCCCCACGGCGGGGCCACGCCGAACGCGCCCTGCACCGTGCTCGACATCGCCCAACGCGCAACCGCTCCGGCGGCGCCGCCCAATCCGACCCAGATCCACTCCACCCCGTTCGACTCCGTCACTCGCGCGGCCACCCTGTGCGAAGGGCCGACCCCTGCGCTACTGTCATGGAGCGGACGCGTGACCGGCCGGTCGACGGGTCCGATGTCGTTCCTCGTTCATCCAGGTGCCGCCACCCATGACCACACGTCTCCCCCTCGCGCTCGTCGCCATGATCGCGGCCGCGCCCCTCTCGGCGCAGGACGGTCAGCCGATCGGACAGCTTCCCGCCGAGACCCAGATCGCTCTCGCGGTCCAGGCCGCTCCCGTCGAGATGCGGCAGGACGCCACGGTGCAGGGGTACGACGACGCGGGCAACTTCGTGACGCTGCGCGAGGGCACGAACGACATGATCTGCATGGCGCCCAACCCGGGCATGGAGCAGTTCGAGGTGTCGTGCCACCACGTCGACCTCGAGCCGTACTTCGCGCGCGGCCGCGAGCTCCGCGCCCAGGGCGTCACCGGCAACGAGCGCACCCGGACGCGGTACGCCGAGGTCGAGGCGGGCACGCTCCCGCTGCCGTACGGCACGGTGAACTACATCCTGAACGCCGACGGGTTCGACGCGGCGAGCGCCGAGATCGAGAACCCGCGAGTCCGCTGGGTGATCTACACGCCCAACGCGACGCCGGAATCGACCGGTCTCAGCACCCAGCCGGCGGCGTCGGCACCGTGGTTGATGTTCGCCGGCACGCCGGGCGCCCACATCATGATCACGCCGCCGAGCGGCGGATGACTCCGGCGATCGGGCGTCGAGCGTGACGGAGTCACTCACGTCGAAACAGCGTGCGCACCTCCGCAGCCTGGCGCACGGACTCAAGCCGGTGGTGCACGTGGGACACGAGGGCCTGGAGCCGCCCGTGCTGGGGTCGATCCTCGAGGCGTTCAACACCCGTGAACTGCTCAAGGTGAAGGTTCTCGAGAACGCCCCTGAGGACGCGCGGGAGACGGCCGGAGCGATCGCGGATGCCCTTCCGGACGTTCACGTGGCCCAGACGATCGGTCGCACGATCGTCCTGTACCGCGAGGATCCCGACGCCCCGGAGATCCGACTGCCCGGTTGAGGGCGGTCGGACCCCCAGGGCGCCTACTCGATGATCTCGATCGCCTCGATCTCGAAGATCAGGAGCTGGTTCGGTCCGATCGACGGCCCCCGGCCCCCCGGGCCGTAGGCGAGTTCGCTCGGGATCCAGACCCGCCACCTCGAGCCCATCGGGATGGTCGTGAGCACCTCACTGAATCCCTCGATCAGCGCCCCGGGAGCCGTCGAGAACGGAATGGGATCGCCGTCGAAGTTGGAGTCGAACACGGTGCCGTCGGGGAGCGAGCCGCGGTACCGGGTCAGGACCGAATCGCCCTGCTCGGCGACGGGCCCGTCGCCCTCCTCGAGGATCTCGTACTGGACCCCACTTTCGAGCACCATGACGCCCTCGCGGGTGGCGTTCTCCGCGAGCAGCGCGTTCCCGCGCTCGATCGCCGCGTTCGCCATCTCCCGCTGATTCGCGTCCATCTGCGCGCGAATCTCCTCCACGATCCCCTGCATGGCGATCTGACGATCTTCCCAGGCGATGGCCGAGGTGTCGGCCATGCCGTCGCGGACCCCGGCCATGTATGCGTCGAGGTCGATCGCCTCGCGGCCGGGCCGCACCTGCTCGCCGAAGTCGTAGCCGAGCGCGTAGCTGCCCCGCTGCATGTCCGTCGCGAGCGATGCCGCGGCGGCGGGGGAGCCCGCGTCGGGCGGGGTGCAGGCGGCGGCGCCGACGGCCGCGAGCGCCACGAAGGTCGAGATCCGGTTGTGCATCGTACCCCTGATGTTGAGATGATCTGTAGCGGGCAAAGATAACGGGAACGAGCCGGGGTACGGACCTCGCGGCGGTGTGGGCGGGCGCGTCCAGCGCGGTGCCACACCTTCGGCGGGCGCGCGCCACTTGCGATCGGCGCCGGACGCCCGGAGTCTGCCGAACTCCCGCGACCCCGACCCGTCACGATGCCTCGAGACCTTCGCGCCGACGCCCGCTCGCTCATCATCGCCGGGCTTCGCGCCGTCGACCCGGCACGACTCGTGGCCTCGACACTCTCCGACTCGGACGGTCTCGCCGCGTGGTCCGTGGGCCTCGCGCGGCAGGCGAGCGGCCCGCCGGCGACGCCGCTCGATCGCGCCCCGTCCCGCGACACGCTGGTCGTGGCGATCGGCAAGGGCGCCGTCGGCATGGTCGAAGGCGCGCACGCCGTGCTGGGAGACCACCTCACGGCCGGCGTCGCGGTGGTCCCGGACGGCGTCCCGCTGCGGGAGCTTCCGCGCAGCATGCGGCTTCATCGGGCGGCGCACCCGCTGCCGGACGAACGGAGCCTGACCGCGGCGGCCGACATCCGGACGCTGCTGGGCGGTGCGGGCCGGGGCGATCGCGTCCTGGTGCTGCTCTCGGGCGGTGGGTCCGCCCTCGTGACCGATCCCGAGGAAGGCCTCGACCTCGCGGACGTGCGTGCCGCGCACGAGGTCCTGCTCGGGTCCGGGTGGCCGATTGGTCGGATCAACGACGTGCGGCGGACGCTCGATCGACTGAAGGGCGGGGGAATGGCTCGACTCGCCGCGCCGGCCGCCACGATCGGGCTGGTGCTGTCCGACATCCCCGGAGGACGCGTCACGGACGTCGCGTCCGGGCCGCTGTCGCCGGCGACCCGGACTCCGAGAGACGTCGAGGTCGAACTCCGGCGCGGCGGCCTCTGGGCGGCCATGCCGGAGGCGGTTCGGGGCTCCCTGCGGGCGCGCCGGGCCGAGCGCTCGGTCGCCACGCCGGAGGTCACACTCCATGCGATCGGCACCGGCGGCGCCGCGGTCGACGGCGTCGCGCGTGCCGCCGCCGACCTCGGCTACTCGGTCCAGCGGTTGGGGGGCGCGCTCGAGGGCAGGGCGAGGGACCTCGGCCGGGGGCTCGCCCGCGCGGCGATCGCGGCGCGGGACGGCGTCGCACCCGTGCCGCTCCCGGCGTGCCTCGTGGGCGCGGGGGAGGCGACCGTGGAGGTGGTGGGCGACGGGTCGGGCGGACCGAACCAGGAGGTCGCCGCGGCCGCGGCGATGGCGCTCGAGGGGCGCGAGGGGATCCTCGTGGCCTCCGTGGGAACGGACGGCGTGGACGGCCCGACCGACGCCGCCGGCGGGTGGGCGGACGGCGAATCCGCCGCGAGGGCGCGACGGATCGGAGTGGACCTCCTGGACGCGCTGGCCCGGAACGACGCGGGGAGCGCGCTCGCACGCCTGGGCGACCGCATCGTCACCGGTCCGACCGGGACGAACGTCGCCGACCTCTATCTTGTCCTGGTGGACGCGCCGCGGCCCTAGCGGCAGCCGCGCTCGTTGCGGGGTTCGGCGGGGAGGACCAGCTCGACGATGTCACCCGGCACGAGCACGATCGAACCGGTGACGCAGAGCGGTCCGGTGAAGTACTCGAGCTCGAACCGGACGTCACGCGCCGACGACGGCATCCTGAAGTCGAAGGTCCGCTCCTGTGAGCTGGCGAGTCGGCCGATGCGTACCCGCTGACCACGCGAGAACGCGTTGACCGCGAAGATCGTCACGTCCATGAAGCTCGGGTTCATGGCCCGGACCCTGAAGACCTCGGTCCGCATCTCGTCGGAGCCGGACGAGCGGCTGCCCGCGAAGGGGTTGACCGGTCGAGCGGTCGCGCAGCCGGTCACGGCAACGGCGAGGATAAGCGCTGCAAGACGATTCATGACGTCGGTTCCCGGATGGGTTCTCGTGCGTCGGGCACTGCCGTGAATCTACACGAATTCGGGCTCGGCGGTCCCGGAGATTGGTGGTGTTTCGAGGCGGGGGTGGGGGAGCGTAGGTTGGGGCATGGCAAATCCCGATCATCTCTCTCGCCTGATGGAAGGCGTGCATGCCTGGAACGTCTGGCGCGACAGCCAGCCGTTGACCGAGGTCGACCTTCGCGGGGCCGACCTCGGCGGGATGGATCTGCGAGGCGCGGATCTGTGGTACGCCCGCCTGCAGGGGGCGAAGCTGGGCGGCGCGCTTCTGTCCGGCGCCATTCTGGACCGCGCGGACCTGACCCTCGCGGACTTCTCCGGCGCCAACTGCTACGAGACCCGAATGCGGGGCGTCATCGCGGACCGGACGCGGTTCCGCGCCGCCGCGATGGTCGGTGCCGACCTGACGCTCGCCCGGCTCCTCCGATGCGAACTCGAGTGCGCGATCTTCACCGACGCGACCCTCCTGGGCACCAACTTCTGGGGCTCGGACCACGAGGCGGCGCTCGGACTTCAGCCAAACACGGGCTGGATCGTCGAGGAAGCCGGGGCCGTCGCGGAGGAGCGACACACGGTGGATCGACGGAGCTTCCACGGGTTCGAACCGACGCCCGAGTCCGCGACGGGCGGCTGAGGTTGCACCTCGTCGGGGGCCTGTAGATGTTCGGGCTCCGGTTCATCCGGATCCCCATTCGAGCCCCTCCGGCCCCGGACCTGCGGCCTTGGAAACGAAGCGCCCCACCAACCCTCGTGCCGAGGAGATCCTCGGCGGATACTTCCCCGTCCTCGACCACGGATTCGTGTCGCTCGTGGACTACATGGGGACGGACGACAGCATCGAGCGCGCGGCCCGCGTCTCCTATGGCTACGGCACCCGCAAGTCGTCCCGCACACGGGGGCTGATCCGCTACCTGCGACGCCACCGCCACTCGACGCCGAGCGAGATGGTCGAGCTCAAGTTCCACTGTGCGATGCCGATGTTCATCGCCCGTCAGTGGATCCGGCACCGCACCGCGTCCGTCAACGAGTACTCCGGGCGTTACTCGCTCATGCCGCTCCTCTTCTACACGCCGGACGAGGAGCATTTCAACGTCCAGAGTTCGACCAACAACCAGGGGCGCGGCGGACAGGCGGACACGCGACTCCATCGGGAGGCCGTCGAGCGCTGGAACGCGATCCGCGAGCATGCGGCGGGCGGGTACGAGTGGATGGTCGGCGAGGACGTGGCGCGGGAGATCGCCCGGATCGACCTCCCGCTGTCCACCTATACGCAGTGGTACTGGAAGATCGACCTCCACAATCTCCTGCACTTCCTCTCGCTCCGCGTGGATCCTCACGCCCAGTACGAGATCCGCGCCTATGCCGAGGTGATCGCGGGGATGATGGCGCGGGTGGCCCCGTTGAGCTACGAGGCGTGGCTCGACTACGATCTCGGCGGCCGGCCGCTCAGCCGGGGGGAGCGGAGGGCGCTGGCGCGACTTCTGTCGACGGACGCGGAGAGCGTGGCCGTCCGCGACGGTGCCCGCCTTTCGAACGACGACCTCGCCGAGCTCGGCCTTTCGGCCCGGGAGGTCCGGGAGTTCGCCGCCAAGCTGGCGGACCCGCCCGAGCTGGGCTTCGAGCTGGATCTCTCGAGGATGCGCTCGGCGGAGGACGTAGAGGCGGAGATGGCCAAGGCGGTGCCCGCTATCGAACCCAGACCGTCTTCTGATTGACGAACTCCCGGATGCCCAGCGGCGAGAGTTCGCGCCCGTAGCCGCTCTCGCGAATCCCTCCGAACGGCAGCGCGGTGTGTGAGCGGACGAAGTCGTTGACGAAGCAGGCGCCGGCCTCGAGCCGGTCCCGGGCGATTCGCTCACCCCGGGCGACGTCCGAGGTGAAGACGGCGGCGCCGAGGCCATAGCGCGTCCCGTTGGCCCATTCGATCGCGGTATCCTCGTCGGGCGCACGCAGAACGCTCACGACCGGCCCGAAGACCTCCTCGGATCCCGCCGGCATGGCGGGTGTGACGCCGGTCAGAACCGTGGCCGGATACCAGGCTCCCGCCCGCGAGGGCACCGTGGCGCCGAGCCGGCAGTGTGCACCAGCGGCGAGCGACGCCTCGACCTGCCGGTGGACTTCGTCGCGGAGGTCGGTCCGAGCGAGCGGACCGAGCCGGGTATCCTGGTCGCGGGGGTCGCCCATCTCGTAGTCGGCCATGCGCTCCAGCACGCGCTCCACGAATGCGTCGTGGACGGCATCCAGCACGATCAGTCGCTTCGCCGCGATGCAGCTCTGGCCGGCGTTGATCATGCGGGACGTCACGCAGCGCTCGGCGGCGAGGTCCAGGTCCGCGTCCTCGAGGATGAGGTACGGGTCGCTCCCGCCCAGCTCCAGCACGGTCTTCTTGACGAGCTCGCCCGCCCGGGCCGCCACCGCCTTGCCGGCGCGAACGCTCCCGGTGAGCGTCACGGCCGCGATACGATCGTCGGCCATCCACGCCGATACCTCGTCCGGCTCGATGCGGAGATTGGCGAGGAGGCCGTCGGGCAGTCCTGCGTCACGAAAGATCTCGGTGATGTCCTCCGCGCACCCGGGCACGCTCGGCGCATGCTTGAGGAGCACGCCGTTGCCGGCCATGAGCGTCGGCGCGGCGAATCGGAAGACCTGCCAGTGCGGGAAGTTCCACGGCATGATTCCCAGCACCAGGCCGAGCGGCCGGGGCATCCAGTAGGCACGGGTCGCCTCGGTATCCGCCGCCGCCGGGAGGAGGAAGGCTTCGCCGTGGTCCGCGTAGTAGTCGCAGACCGACGCGCACTTCTCGACCTCCGAGCGAGCCTGCGCGATCGGCTTGCCCATCTCGGCGGTCATGCGCGCCGCCCAGCGGTCGCGATCGTCGAGGAGCCGGACGGCCGCCGCCCGGAGGATCCGCCCCCGGTCTTCGTAGTCCACGCCGTCCCACGTCTTCTGGGCGTCCGCCGCGGCGGCGAGCGCCAGCTCGACGGCCGCGCGATCGTGGAGGGGGTAGCGCTCGCCCTCCAGGCCGGTCGCGGGGTCGACGGCCCTGAACGTCACCGAACCACGCGCATGCCGACGACGCTGGGCGCGCCCAGTTCGTCCCGGTCGAGGCCCCACAGCACTCCGTCGATCATGCGCAGCGGCTGGAATCGACCCGGCAGGTCGAGCTGCCCGAGGTACACGCCGTCCGCGTCGAAGACATCCCAGATGGGGGCGCCCAGGTCCTGCATGTCGAAGTCGTCCTCCTCGACCACCTCGGCAAGCTGTCCCGTCCGCTGCACCCAGAGATGCCCGTCGGCCTCGAGCAGAACCTGCGCGACCGGCGTGAACGTCTCGGCGAAGGTCGCCTGCGCGAGAATGGGCTCGACCGCCTGTGGGGGCGCGCCGGCCTGGATCATCATCTCGCGGACCCCGTCGAGGATCTTGCGCTGCGCCGTTTCCGTGACCGGCTGGGGCGGCACGTCCCGAATCACGATCGTCGAGAGTTCTCCCGCCGGGTTTCGGATCTCGAAGCGGTACACGTCGTTCATGGCTCGAACGGTCGAGCCATCGTCTGCGACGTCCCAGATCGGCTCGGGCGCGAAGAAGTTGTACTGGGGCACGCCGCCCTGCATCGTGAATCCCTCGCCGGCGGGGAGGACCAGAAGGGTGTCGGGGGTCTCCGTCCCGATGGTGGCGACGGCGTCGCCGCCGCCGACGGTGGAGCCGTCCATCCCCATGCTTCGCCGCTGCGCCACGACGCCCGCGTCGATCTCGTCCATCCGGATGGGAACGCCGCTCATGATGTTGAACGGGATCGCGCCGAGGAACTCGCCATTCGGATCGAACCGCTGGATACCCTGGCTCCCCGGGTCGATCGTCCAGATCTCGCCGTTCCGCTCGAACATCCCCATGAACATCGCGCCGATCTCGCCGGGTCCGTCCCCCGGAGCGCCGGCTCGCGACACGAGTTCGCCCTCGGACGAGTAGACGCTCACCTGGCGGGCCTGTTGATCGGCCACGTACACCCGTCCCTGCGCATCGACGTCGACCGAGATGACCGCTCCGAACTGCGCGTCCGGGCCGGCGTCGATGCCCCCCACGCGGAAGACCTCCTCGACACTCCACCGGTCGTCGCCGATCCAGCTGCCCGAGCCGGAGTTCTCGACGATGCGGACGCCGGCCGAGTCGGTGACCGTGGCGCCCGAGGCTCCGCCGGATGTGCCGTCACCACCGCAGCCGGCGACGAGGAAGGGGAGGGCGAGGAGAGCGGTCGGAACCGCTCGGATGCGAGTGCCGTTCATGATCCCACCGGGAGTTGGCCGTGAGGACGTGGTCGGGGGCCGGAGAGTCCGGCCCGGATCCGACTTCACCTACGAACACTGCGCCCATCTCCTTCAGGATGGAAGCCGCTTCGGAGTGAACGACCCCGAGCGGAGCCGAACGCGCAGCCTGGACGCCACGGGTGACGTGTGCGCGGGCCGGCGCGGCTGCTCCGATTGCCCCGCGTCGGGTTCTCTCCGATACTCGGGGCCATGCAGATTTCGTACATCGACGGCCCCCGGCTCCGCCGCTCGCTCGTCGCGGCCTGCACCTACGCCCAGCAGCAGCGCGGCGAGCTCAACCGGATCAACGTCTATCCGGTACCGGACGGAGACACCGGTACGAACCTCGCACTCACCGTCCAGGCGATCGTCGACCGACTGGGCGCCAGCCGCGAACGGTCGGTGGCGGGGGTCGCCAACGAGGTGGCGCAAGCGGCCATCCTCGGTGCCCGGGGCAACTGCGGGATGATCCTCTCCCACTTTCTCCTGGGGTTCTCCCGGTACTTCGAGGAAGAACAGACACGGATCACCACCGCCGAGTTCGCGGATGCCCTGCAGGCCGGGGTCGAACACCTCTACGCGGCGCTCGAGAAGCCCGTCGAGGGCACGATCCTCACGGTGATGCGTGACACCGCCGAAGCGGCGGACGACGCCGGAATGCCCGACTTCGTGCCGCTGGTCGATCATCTCGTGGATCGGGCCCGCGATTCTCTCGAGCGCACACCCGACCTGCTTCCGATTCTCGGGAAGGCCGGTGTCGTGGACGCCGGCGCCAAGGGCTTCGTGGCGATGCTCGAGGGAGTCCTTCTGTTCATCCACGGAGATCCGATCGTCGCGGCTCCGCCCGAGACGCGAGAACCCGTCGGGGCCGCGGCCGTCGAGTACGGGGCGGAGGACGAGATGTACCGCTTCTGCACCGAGGCTCTGGTCCGCGGCGAGGCACTCCCGACGCAGGACGAGGCGAAAGACTGGCTCCGTCATCTCGGCGACTCGCTGATCGTGATCCGCGCGGACGATGTCCTGAAGGTGCATATCCACACCGACGAGCCCGAGGTGGTCTTCGACTGGCTTCGATCCAGGGGGCGACTCGAGACGCACAAGGCCGAGGACATGCGCGCGCAGCACGCGGCGGTCGGTCGGGCGTCGGAGGGCGGTCACGTGGCGCTGGCCCGCCGCCCGATCTCTCTGGTCACCGACTCCGCGGCGGACCTTCCGGAGACCGTCGTTCGCGCGCACGGAATTCACGTCACGCCGCTCGCGCTCAACGATGGCGATACGACGCTTCGGGACCGCGTGGACATCAGCGCCGAGGAGTTCCAGCGGAGGCTCGCGAACGAGCCGGACACGCTACCGACGACG
Organism: Longimicrobiales bacterium; assembly: GCA_028284495.1. Lineage (GTDB taxonomy): Bacteria > Gemmatimonadota > Gemmatimonadetes > Longimicrobiales > Gaopeijiaceae > Gaopeijia. The sequence continues at coordinate 58,722 of JANQRP010000023.1, forward strand.
TCGCAGCCCTCGCCAGCCGACTTCCTGGAGACATTCAGTCGCGCCGCCGAGGACGGCGAGCAGGTCCTCGCGGTGGTCCTCGGTTCCACGCTGTCGGGGACCCTCGGGTCCGCCCAGGCCGCCGCCAGGCACGTCCACGGCGTCGAGGTCACAGTGGTCGACACGCTCGGTGCGTCGCTCCTCGAGGGACTGCTGGTCCTGAAGGCGGCCGAACTCGCGGAGCTCGCAATCCCGCCGGCGGAGATCGCAGAGGAGATCCGCCGGATTCGTCGGCGCTCCGGCATCCTCTTCACCGTCGAGACGTTCGAGCGGCTGATCGCGTCGGGTCGGGTCGGCCGCGGGCGGGCCTTCCTCGGTTCGATGCTCAACGTCAAGCCGATCCTCTACCTCAACGAAGAGGGTGTCGTCGAGCCGGCCGGGAAGGCCTTCGGCGGTAGCCGGGGACACCGCGTCCACCGCGCGATGATCGACGCCGTGAAGGAGAAGGTCGGCGACGCCGAGAAGGTCCGATTCGGCGTGGTTCACGTGGGGTGTCCGGAGATACTCGCGCAGGTGTCCGGGGCGCTGCGGTCGCACTTCGGGTCGCACGCCGAAGTGCTCGCTTCGCCGGCCACGCCGGTGATCTCGACGCACCTGGGGATCGGTGCGTGGGGCGTCGCCTGGATCGTGGAGGACTGAGCGCGCGCCCCGCCCGCGAGCCAGACCGTCAGGCGTCGGGAAGCTTGTTCCTGCCTGCGACCAGCCACGAGTAGGTGGCCCGCTGCGCTCTGGACGGATCGGGCGGCAGCTGCACCAGCAGGGCGCGGGCCCGTGCCTCCTCCGGAAGGTGGAGCACCAGTTCGCCCGGGACCCAGCCGTCCCATGCGCGCGAGCGGCCGCTCGCATCGATCCCGACGGTCCGGCCGGCGTGCGCCAGCTCGGCGAGCCGCTTCCCGTAAAGGGTCCAGGCAGGAAGCGGCTCGGCGCTGCCGTCCGCGATCGACGGGATGAGCGTGTCGCGGTAGTAGGCGACCGCCGCTTCGTACGCCGCCTCGTCACGTTCGCGCAGCGCTTTCAGCTGCTCGCGGTAGAACTCCCGCGGATCGCGGGCGCCACTCGCGTCCAGCACCGCCTGGAGACGCTCGTCTGCAACCCGCCTGGGATCGCTCACCGGGCCTCGACCATGCGCGGCGTCATCCCCCCGCCGCCATCGCGTCCATGAAGTCCTCGTTGGTCGGATAGCGCTTCATCCGGTCGAGAAGGAACTCGATGGCTTCGTTCGAGGGCATGTCCGCCAGGAAATTCCGGAGGAGGAAGACGCGGTTCCGCTCCATCTCGTTGAGCAGCAGCTCCTCCTTCCGCGTGCTCGACCGGTTGATGTCGATGGCCGGGAAGACGCGCCGGTCCGAGATCATGCGGTCGAGCATGATCTCCATGTTTCCCGTGCCCTTGAACTCCTCGAAGATGACGTCGTCCATTCGGCTGCCCGTCTCGATGAGGGCGGTCGCCACGATCGTGAGCGACCCGCCCGCCACGAGCTTGCGCGCCGCGCCGAAGAAGCGCTTCGGCTTCTGCAGTGCGTTCGCGTCCACACCGCCCGACATGATCCGACCCGAGCGGGGCATGGTGGCGTTGTAGGCGCGGGCGAGGCGGGTGATCGAGTCGAGCAGGATCACGACGTCGTGGCCCGCTTCCACGAGGCGCTTGGCCTTGTCCATGACCATCTCGGCCACCTGGATGTGCCGCTTCGGCGACTCGTCGAAGGTGGAGGCGATCACCTCGCCCTTCACCTTGCTCTTCATCTCCGTAACCTCCTCGGGCCGCTCGTCGATCAGCAGCACGATGAGCTCGACCTCGGGGTGATTCTCGGAGATCGAATGCGCGATGTCCTGGAGCAGCATCGTCTTTCCGGCCTTGGGCGGCGACACGATCAGGCCGCGCTGACCCTTCCCGATGGGGGCGATCAGGTCCATCACGCGCACCGACAGGTTGCCGTCGCTCCGCTCGAGTCGGAGGCGCTCGTCCGGGTACCGCGGCCGGAGTTCGTCGAAGTCCGGACGTGCCTCCTCGACCTCCTTCGGCTCGAGTCCGTTGACGGAGTCGATCTCCTGGATGGCCATGTACCGCTCGCGCTTGCGAGGCGGACGCACCGAGCCCGTGATCGTGTCGCCGGTGCGGAGCTGGAACCGCTTGATCTGCCCCGGGCTGACGTAGATGTCGTCCGGGCTGGGCAGGTAGCTCCACTCCGGCGAACGGAGGAAGCCGTACCCCTCCTTGAGCGTCTCCATCACGCCCGAGGCCTCGAGTGCGACGTCGTTGTGGAAGAGCGTCTTCTGGATCCGGTTGATGAGCTGCTGACGGCTCAGCCCGGATGCGCCCTTGATCGACAGCTCCTCGGCCATCGTCTGGAGCGCGCCGACGGTCTTCTCTCTGAGTTCGGCGATATCCACGAAATCGTCGAGCGGGATCGACCCGGAAATGCCGCGGGTCGGGGCGGCGTGCGGTTTTCGGGGGAGCGTCGCGGCGGAACGGCGAGACCTCTGGATCCACGACACGGGGAGGGTACACTGCGGCCGAGTGGCGGGCAAGCCCTGGCGGGGGCTCCGGAATTTCGCAATCGGCCCACGGCCGGCACCGGGGTGCACGCTCGCGGTATCGCCCGTCGCTCCGGGCTTTCTTGACATTCACGTCCGCGTCGGGGACGTTCGTTTTTCGGGATTTTTCAACCCCGCTCCCTCCGGACGGTGCGCATGGCACGACACAACCGGGACGGGTCCGGCTCGGACCAGCGTGGCTACGAGTACGAGGTGCACTACCAGCCCGACTGGTTCCGGCTGGTCAAGGTCACGCGTACACTCGACTCCGGTCGCCAGTCCACCAAGACGCTCTATCGGAACCCGGTGTCGCGGCGGAAGAGCCGCCCGGGCCGTCGCATACGTACGGGGATCCGATCCCCGGAGCAGGAACTGGATGTCGAGGTCTCGGTGCTCGACCCGCGGCGCCGCGTGAAGCGCGTGCGTATCGCATGCGAGGTGCCGACGGGCGATGGCGGCACGGAGGTGGTCGAGTTCACCGTCGAGGGCGGGCTGCCCCCGGCGCGGTGACGTCGGTGCGACCATGAACCTCATTCTGGCGCCGGTTCGCGGGCTCGGGAGGGCCACGCTGGCGGTCGTGTCGGCGGTCGGCCGCGGCGCGATGCTGTCCGTGGACGCCGGTCGCTCGCTTCGACGTGTCGATCAGTGGGGGCCGCATCTGGTCCCGCAGATGATCAGCATCGGTGTGGCGTCGATCCCGCTGGCGCTCTTCATCGCGGCGTTCACCGGGATCGTGCTCGCGATCCAGGCCTCCTACACCTTCGTGGGCACGGTGCCGCTCTACTTCGTGGGCGCGCTGGTCGGGAAGACCATGATCCTGGAGCTCGGCCCCGCGCTCACCGGTCTGGCGCTCTCGGGACGTGTCGGGGCCAGCAACGCGTCCGAGATCGCCACGATGCGGGTGACCGAGCAGATCGATGCGCTGGAGTCGCTCGCCTACGACCCGATCGCGTATCTCGTGGTGCCGCGGGTGATTGCCGGGACCCTGATGTTTCCGGTGGTCATCGCGCTCGCGATCGCGATGGGCATCGTGGCCGGGTGGCTCACCTCGATCGCGCTGCTGGACCTCGCGACCCCCCAGTTCGTGCGGGGACTCCGGCTGTTCTTCGACACCTACGACGTTCAGTTCGCCATGTTCAAGTCGGCGACGTTCGGAACCACGGTCACGTCGGTGGGCGCCTTCTTCGGGTACACCTGCACGGGCGGCGCTCGCGGCGTGGGTCGGGCGACGACCCGGACCGTGGTGGTCTCCTCGATGATCATCCTCGTGCTCGACGCCTTCTGGGCGGCGACGCTGCTCTGAACCGGCCGTGAGAGCGTCGGACACACCGTGAGCATCGAACTGAAGGACGTCCACAAGGCGTTCGGAGAGAAGCGGGTCCTCCGCGGTTTCACGCTGTCCGTGGAACGCGGCGAGACGGTCTCGGTGATCGGAGGCTCGGGCCAGGGCAAGTCCACGCTCCTCAAGCACGTCAACGGGCTGCTCAAGCCCGACGCGGGCGAGGTGTGGGTGGACGGTCAGCGCATCGACCAGCTCGAGGGCGAGCCGCTGTACGAGACCCGCCGCAAGGTCGGGTACGTCTTCCAGTTCGCGGCGCTGTTCGACTCGATGACCATCGCGGAGAACGTTGCCATGGGGCTCCGCCGCATTCCGGGACTCTCCGAAGCCGACATCGCGGACCGTGTCCGGACCGCACTGGCACGTGTGGACCTCGAAGGGGTGGATGAGCAGTATCCCTCGGAGCTCTCCGGCGGCATGCGGAAGCGGGCCGGCCTCGCCCGAGCGATCGCACTCGAACCGGCATACCTTCTGTACGACGAACCGACCACCGGCCTGGATCCGGTCACTCTCTCGATGGTGGACGAGTTGATTCTGCGAATGAGCGACCGCCTCGGCGTCACCTCCGTGGTCATCACGCACGACATGGAGAGCGCGTACCGGATCTCGGACCGGATCGTCATGCTTCACGAGGGGCGGGCGCGGGTCGCGGGCACGCCGGACGAGATCCGCGACAGCGCGGACCCGGTCGTTCGCGCGTTCGTCGAGGGACGGGCGGATCTCCTCGAGGAGGCTTCGTGAAGCTCGGTCGGGAGCTGGTCGTCGGTGCGGTCGTCATCATCGGGATCGCCGTTGCCGTCGTCGGAAGCCTCTGGCTCTCGGGCGCCGGACTCGGGACGGAGAACATTCCGCTCGACGTGGTGGTCCGCGACATCGGCCAGCTGAGGGAGGGCAACTCCGTGAAGTATCGCGGCGTTCCGCTCGGGCGAGTCCGAGGGTTCTCGGTCGCGGACGGCGGTGAGGCGGTGCGGGTTCGCGTCTCGCTCGACGAGCCGATCGAGCTTCCCGAGGACGCGGTCGCGCTGGTCGCGCCGGAGTCCCTCTTCGGAGACTGGCAGGTGGAGATCGTCTCCCAGGCGCGCTTCACGTTCGACTATCTCGACGTCGACTCGCTCGGCGTGCAGCCGTCCGAACCGGGCGTGCCGGTCCTGGGCGGCTACACGATTCCGGACATCTCGCGACTCACCGCGACGGCCAACGAGATCAGCGAGAACCTGGCCGTCCTTTCGCAGCGCGTCGAGGAGGCGTTCACCGAGGAGACCGCGGACGACCTTCGGCAGGCGATCGTCAATCTGCGGCAGATCTCGGCGACCCTCCGCGACTTCACCTCCGAACAGGCCGGGAGCTTCTCGGAGGTCACGGCCGACATCCGGACCGCCGCCTCCGAGCTGGGGGCGGCCGCACGTGCGGGCCGTTCGACGCTCGAGCGGATGGACGGGATCATGGCCGAGGCGCAGCTCGACTCGATCTTCACCGACGTGGAGGTCGCCGCGGACAACCTCGCGACCATCACCACGGGTGTCGCGGGGTCGACGGACGACATCACGAGGGCCCTCGCGCGGGCGGACTCGACGTTCGCGCGGATCGACCGGCTCACGGCCCGGGTCGAGGCAGGGGACGGACTTCTCGGCCAGATGTTCGCCGACACGGCGCTGGTCGGGCGGACGACGTCGGTGTTGGCCGAGCTCGAATTGCTGCTGCGCGACTTCCGCGAGAACCCGAGCCGGTACGTTCGGCTCTCAATCTTCTGAGCGGACGGCGGCCGATGACGGAAGGTGGCGCCCCCGGCGGGCGAGCGGAGGTGCAGGAGAGCGCGGGTGGCGTCGTGGTGCGGAGGATCGACGGCGACGTGCACGTACTGCTCATTCGTGACCCGTACAAGAACTGGGGACTTCCGAAGGGACACCTCGAGGGCGACGAGACCCCGGCGGGAGCGGCCCTTCGCGAGGTGACCGAGGAGACCGGCCTGATCGGCCTGGTGCTGGGGCCCCGCATCGACCAGATCGACTGGTACTTCCGCCTCCGGGGCACGCTCGTGCACAAGTACTGCACCTTCTTCCTGATCGGGTCCCCCGAAGGCGAGGCGGCGCCGGAGGAGAGCGAGGGAATCACGGAGTGCGTCTGGCTTCCCCTCGATCAGGCGCTCGAGCGGATCACATACGAGAATGCCGGGGCGGTGCTGGAGACCGCGCGCGACATGCTCATGGACGATCCGCCGGCGATGGAGGTCTGACCGGTGAAGTCGAGCGACCTGCGACCCCGTGATGTCCTGCGCGTCGCGCTCGCGGTGCTGGCCGTGGGGGTGCTGCTGTGGGTGACGCGGGACGTCCTTGCGCCGCCGATCGCGTTCGGCGTGGTCTGGGTCGTGCTCCACCCCTTCCGCGACCACGAAGGCATTACCGAGCTCCTCGTCACGCTCGGGCTGATCACCGGGTTGTGGGTGCTCGCGACCACGGGTGGCATCCTCGCGCCGTTCCTGGTCGCGATGGGGCTGGCGTATCTGCTGGATCCGCTCGTCGACCGCGTCGAGGCGCGAGGCGTCGGCCGTACACCCGCCATCATCCTCCTCACCGTGCCCGCGCTGCTGGCGATCTCCGCGGTCGTCGTGTTTGCGCTCCCGGCGCTGGGCCGCCAGGGCGGCGAGTTCATCCGCGACCTGCCGATGCTCGTGGAGCGCCTCCAGGGGTGGGGCCGAGGTATCGAGGCCTGGCTCGCACGCATGCCCGGAGTCGGCGCCGCCATCGCGGATCGCCTGCACGAGATCGACGGGGAGGCGGTCGCTCAGATGCTGGCGGAGCGCCAGGAGCAGCTCACGCGTCAGGGCTGGCAGGCGTTCCTCGGGGTGGGAAGAGGCCTCGGCGCTGCGGTCGCCCTCCTCGGCTACGTGGTGCTGACGCCGGTGATCGCGTTCTACCTGCTCCGCGACTGGGACAGCTTCATGGCGCGGATCGAGGAGCTCCTTCCCCGCGAACAGCACGAGCGGGTGACCGCGTTCGCGCGCGAGTACGACGCACTCCTCGGTGCGTATCTGCGCGGGCAGATCACGGTTGCGATCGCGATGGGGGCCCTGACCGCCGTGGGACTGTGGGCGTGGCAGTTCCCCTACGCCTTCCTGATCGGCGGTCTGGTCACGGTGTTCTCGGTCGTGCCCTATCTCGGCCTGCTCCTGTCGCTGCTTCCCGCCATCGCCGTGGCCCTCACCAGCGGTGCCGTCGGCTATTCGCTGATCAAGGTCGCCGTCGTGTTCGGTGTGGTGCAGACGCTCGAGGGCACCGTGATCTCGCCCCGCATCGTGGGTGATTCCGTGGGCCTCCACCCGGTGTGGGTCGTTCTGGCGCTGTCGGCGGGCGGCTACTACCTCGGATTCGTGGGGCTGCTTCTGGCGGTTCCGCTCGCATCCGGCATCAAGCTCATCGTGGTCCGGCTCGTGGATCGCTACCGCCACAGCAGGATCTACGACGGGCAGGCGGCACCCGCGTCGGAACCTGGAGCCTGATCGGGGCGTTTATCGGCCGCTCCCTCCGGGTTAGACTTTTCGGGCGGATCGGCCCGGTGGCGAAGTCCCGAGCCGGTGGGCCCCGATTCCGCAGCTCCGATTCCGCAGTCCCGACTCCGTAAGGTTCGACTCCGCCGTCCCGTTTCGCGGTGCCCCACCCCGGGCGCCGATGGGCCGCCGGGCATCAGACGACATGAACGACGTTCGCGACTTCACCATCATCGGCGGCGGCCCGACCGGCCTGTTCTCCGCCTTCTACGCCTCCATGCGCGGTCTCTCCGTGCGCATCGTCGACTCGCTCCCCGAGCTCGGCGGGCAGCTCACGGCGCTGTACCCCGAGAAGCACATCTACGACGTGGGCGGCTTCCGGAAGGTGCTCGCCAAGGACCTCGCGACCGGCCTGATCGAACAGGCGATGCAGTTCGAGCCCGAGGTGGTGCTCGACGAGGAGGTCCGCACGCTCGAGCGCGACGGAGACGAGTGGGTGCTGGGCTGCCGCACCGGAACGTATCGGTCGAAGGCGGTGCTGGTCGCCGGCGGGAAGGGTGCCTTCGAACCGCGCACGCTCGAGGTTCCCGGCTACCACGAGCTGCTCTACAACGGTGTCCACTACGCGGTGAAGGATCCCGAGGCCTACCGGGGCAAGCGCGTGGCGATCGTGGGCGGGGGCGATTCCGCGCTCGACTGGGCGCTCATCCTCAAGGACGTCTGCACGGAGGTGGCGCTGGTGCATCGCCGCGAAGGCTTCCGTGCCCACGAAGCGTCGGTCGCCCAGATGGAGCAGGCCTGCGACGACGGCCAGATCCGGCTTCTGACCTTCCACGAGGTGCGCGAGATTCACGGGAACGGCGTCGTGGACGCGGTGACCCTCTTCGACAACCGCACCGACGAGGACCTGCGGCTCGACGTGGACTCGGTCCTCACCTTCCTGGGCTTCAAGCCCGACCTGGGGCCGATCAAGGGGTGGGGGCTCGAGCTCTCGGACGGTGGCCGCCGGATCGTGGTGGATCAGCTGATGCGGACGAACCTCGACGGCGTCTGGGCCGCCGGTGACCTCGTCGACTACGAGGGCAAGCTCGACCTCATCGCCACCGGATTCGCGGAGGCCGCGGTGGCAGCCAACCAGGCCACCCGGTACGTGAACCCCGACGCTCGCGTGAACCCCGGCCACTCGACCAGCAACGCCGCCTTCAAGTAGGCGCCCCGCACACTCAGCCATCGCCACTCACATGCCCGACCAGAGCGAACGCGTCGTCATCATCGGATCCGGCCCCGCCGGATGGACCGCAGCCATCTATGCGGCGCGCGCGAACCTCGACCCGCTCGTGGTCGAAGGTGCCGGCTCGCGGACCATGATCCCGGGTGGGCAGCTCATGTTCACGACCGACGTCGAGAACTATCCCGGCTTCCCCACGGGCGTGACGGGTCCCGAGATGATGACGGCGTTCAAGCAGCAGGCGGAGCGCTTCGGCACCCGTGTGATCACCGAGGACGTGGTCGAGGTGGAGCTGTCTGCGCAGCCGAAGGTGCTCCGGACGAGCGGCGGCAGGGAGATCGAGGCGGACACCGTGATCGTGGCGACCGGCGCCAACGCCCGCTGGCTCGGCATTCCAGGAGAGGAGCGCTTGGCGCGGGTGGGTGGCGGAGTGTCGGCGTGTGCCGTCTGTGACGGCGCGCTTCCGGCGTTCCGCGACGCGCGACTCGCGGTGGTCGGCGGCGGGGATTCGGCGATGGAGGAGGCGATCTACCTCACGAACTTCGCCGCGAAGGTCTTCCTCATTCACCGTCGCGACGAGTTCCGGGCGTCGCCGATCATGGCCGAGCGGGCGCTCGGCAACGAGAAGATCGAGGTGCTCTGGAACACCGTCGTGACCGAGGTCCACGGCGACGACTTCGTCGAGAAGCTCGCCCTCGAGGACACCGTGACGGGGGCAGCCTCCGAACTCGAGGTCGGCGGGCTGTTCGTGGCGATCGGCCACGAGCCCAACGTGGGCTTCCTCGACGGACAGCTGCCGCTCAAGGAGAATGGGTATGTGCAGCTCCCGAACCCAGGCCGGATGGCGACGGATATCTCCGGCGTGTTCGTCGCGGGCGACGTCACCGACGATTTCTACCGTCAGGCGATCACGGCGGCCGGGATGGGGTGCCAGGCGGCGCTCGAAGCGGAGCGCTGGATCGCGCTCGAACTGAAGCCGTCACCCGTCGAGAGCGCGGCCGGAGACTGAGGGCGACGTCACCCGGCCGCGCCGCGGCCCGGATCGATCGACACCACCTCGCCGTTCAGGTGGTTCGATCCGGCGAGCCAGAGCACGGCACGGACGATGTCCTCTCCGCCGTGCACGGTCGCTACGCCCGGGCCCTTCGCGTCGGGGACCGCGACGCCATTCACGCGGACCCGCGTGCCCAGGCTCCGTCCGAGCCGCCTCGTGGCCTCGAGATCCGCACCTTCGGCGGAGCCGTCTCGGGACGCCGCGGTCGGGTGGAGCAGCCGCACGATCGAGCCGCCGGTCTCGCCCAGAAGCTCGAGTGCGGCCCGCGCGGCACCCAGTGCCGGCGGGCCATGCGGGCCGATGCGGGAACCCGGTTCGGCCGTCGCCAGCGCGGGTGCGACCTCCACGCGGGCCGGCTCTACGACCACGAGGTCCAGGCGGCCCAGTTCGTCCCGCACCGCTCGCATGAGCACGTCCGCGTCGAGGGATCGATCCAGCGCGAACGCACGGCGCCCCGCTCGGGCGAGCGAATCCGCGAGCCGCGGACCGGCGTCCGTCGGCGCGGAGAACGCCACGTCGTACCCGGCGGCGGCGAGCCCGCGAACGAGTGGCTCGAGCAGGGCGGGGGAGGGATCGACGACGAGCGCGACGCGGTGCACGGATTCCGGGAACAAGTGATCGGGGAGCGGGTCGACGGAATGCGTTCCTCGAAAGCGTGCAGTGAACGGCCGTGTTCCACCACCCTTCGCCCGGCACCCCGCACGCGCCGCCCTTCGCCCCGACCCTTCGCTCCATGATCGACCTCACCGGACGCGTCGCCTTCGTCACCGGTGGATCGGCGGGCATCGGCCGCGCCGTCGCCGCCGCCCTGCACGAGCGCGGGGCGCGGGTCGCCCTCACGTCCCGCAGCGTCGAACGCGCGACGGAGGTGGCGGCGCAGATCGGCGACGGCGAGGGCGTGATCGGCCTCGGATGCGACGTGCGAGACCCGGATGCCTGCGCGGACGCCGTCGCCGCCACCCTGGAGCGGCTCGGCGGCCTGGACATCCTGATCAACAACGCCGGGCTGGGCATCTTCAAGTCGATCCGGGAGATGACGGTCGACGAATGGGAGCGGCAGATCCGCACCAACCTCGACGGCGTCTTCTACATGACGAAGGCCGCGCTGCCCTCGCTCGTCGCTGCCAGGGACGCGTGGATCGTCAACGTCGGGTCCCTCGCCGGCCGGAACACCTTCGCCGGCGGGGTGGGATACAACGCGTCCAAGTTCGGGCTCGTCGGGATGACGGAGGCGATGATGCTCGATCTGCGGTACGACGACATTCGAACGGCCATCGTCATGCCGGGATCCGTGAACACGGACTTCAACCAACGGGGCGAGGATCGCCAGTGGGCGATCCAGCCCGACGACATCGCGGAGGCCGTACTCCACGTGATGAGCCAGCCGGGTCGGACGCTCATCAGCCGTGTGGAGGTGCGCCCCAGCGCACCGCCCCGGCGCTGACCCGCGCCGCTGGCGCGTAGGGGGAAGCTCGTGTCGGGTCAGGCGAGCCCGAATCCTACCACCGCGATCAGGGTGAGGATCGACAGCCCCCAGCCCGCGACGACGTCGCCGGGGTAGTGCACCCCGAGGTAGCACCGGGACACCCCGACGCACATGCCGAGGAGCAGGACCAGCCATCCGAGGATCCCTCCGACCGCGAGCGCGAACGGGAGGGCCATCGAGAGCGAGGCGGTCGCATGCCCGGACGGGAAGCTGAAGCGATCCGGGACCGTCACCAGCCAGGTGAGGCCCGGCTCGAAGTCGGGTCGCTCGCGCGTGAACACGCGCTTGAGAACCTCGACCGCGACGTGCGAGAGGAAGAGCGTCCACGCCATGCGCACGCCCACCGCCTCGTAGCCGGGCAGAAGTCCCCCCATCACGAGAAGCGTGAGCAGCACGGCCACGGGCCAGTCCGCCAGACGCGTGACGCCACGCATCACGAGATCGAGGAACGGACGCCGACGGGCCACCAGCGCGAGCAGGAGGCGTTCGTCGTACGAGCCGATTCTCAGAAGCAGACTGGGCACGTTCTCCCTCGTGTGCGGAAGCCGGCGCTCCGTCGGAGTCGCCCACGTGGACCATTCAGAAGGAATCATCGCGACGCAAGCGTTCGTTTCGGTGTTCGCAGGGTAACGGACGGGTTCAGGCCGGATAACGTTTCACGGTAGTCGTCGAACAGGCGGCGGAAGATGTCGTCCCAGCTGCGTCTCTCCGCCTCGGCCCTCGCCTCCACGGCGAGCCGTGCGCGGAGGGCGTCGTCCTCGACCAGGCGGAGGACGTGGTCCGCCAGCTCGGACGCGTTGCCGGGCTCGAAGAGGAATCCCGTGCGGCCGGGCACGACGGTGTCCATCACGCCCCCGCGTGCGGGAGCCACCACCGGTAGCCCGCTCGCCATCGCCTCGGTCACGACCTGCCCGAACGTCTCGGTGTCACTCGGAAAGACGAACACGTCGGCGGAGGCGTAGTGCGCGGCCAGGTCCTCACCGGTCCGGTAGCCCGCGAAGTGTACGCCCGCGGGTGCGGAGCCCTTCAGATCGTCGAGCGCCGGCCCGCCGCCCACGAACACCAGCGCGACACGGCGGCTGGTACGACGACGCACCTCCGGCAGCGCCTCGAGCAGCAGGTCGATCCGCTTCTCGGGCGCGATCCGCCCGACATAGGCGAGCACGACGTCCGCGTCGGGCGCCATGGCGCGTCGTAGGGCTTCGGAGCGCCGCGCCGGAGAGAACAGCGCCGAGTCCACGCCCCGCCCCCAGATTCGCATCCGGTCGTGGAAGCCGCGGCTCAGGAGGTCGCGTCGCGTGGCCTCCGACGGGCAGAAGGTGAGGCGCGCGCCGCCGTGGAACCACCGGAGCAGCGCCCAGACGCGCCCCTCGAGCGCCCCCATCCCGTAGCCCCCCGCGTATTCCGCGAAGTTCGTGCAGTACGAGGAGACGAACGGAACGCCGTTCGCCGTTGCCCAACGTCGGCCGAGGAGTCCGATGCTCGCCTCGGTGGCCGAGTGGACGATGTCCGGCGCGAAGGCGCGGATCCGGGCACGGTTGGCGCGGCCGAGCCAGGGCCGGGCCGCCTTGAGCTCCCGGTAGAACGGAAGGGTCAGACCCGGGATGCGAACGTGCACGGTCGGTTCGTCCCGGTCCGCTCCGTCGATGTCGGGCGTGACGAGCAGCACCTCGTGGTCCGCTGCCGTGGCGTGATCGACGAGGAGCCCGAGCGCACGGGCGACTCCGTTCAGCGTCGGGCGGAAGGTGTCGGTGAACAGCGCGATCCGCATTCGGTCACCCTTCACGCAATGTCGGCCTCGGGAGCCGCTGTGGGCTCGACCGGCGCGCCGAGTTCGGCGAGGAACGCGAGACTCCTCTGGAGGCCGCCGTGCCACCGCTCGCCGAGGTCGGGTCGCCCCGTGTCGAGGTTCACGTTGGGGAGCGTCGCCGCGTCCGACCGAAACTCCTCGAGGAAGAGGTCGACGAACATCTCCTCCACGTCACGCACGGCATTGATCAGCCAGAGCGGTGGAGGGGCCGGCAGCAGATAGGCCAGACTGACCGAGCGCCGTCCCACGAAGCTACGGATGGCACGAACCGGCCCCGGTTCCGCGTGGTCCTGCGCGGCGTCGGACGGCATCGCGGCGGCCGAGATGGCCGCCAGCCCCGCACCCTGCATGGCGCGGCGTCCGGCGAGCCGATGGGACTGAAGGACCAGATGCGCGTCGGGCGCGGCCCCGTAGGTCCGCTCGTAGGCACGGACGAGGAACGAGATCGACCTCCGTCCGAACACGGGGTCGACCCTGCCGCGGCGCATCTCGGGATAGCGCTCGGCATACAGCGCGTCGATCCCCGCCTCGACCCGGACGTGGGTCACGCGGTCGAAGTCGCCGTCGACGAAGTAGCGGGGAGAGCCGTAGTGCAGCTCTCCCACGGCGCAGCCCACCAGCGGATGGACCATCATGTCGGCGAGGACATGGGTCGTCCACCCCCAGGCGAAGGCGCGCTGCCTCGGCGTCCGGGCGGACCGGACGAGGGCCCGCGTGAGCTCCGCCGGGCGCCACGTGTGCGCGAGGTCCGAGAGCGGCTCGTAGCCGCCGGGGAAGTAGCCCAGATCGGGCCCGATCGAGCCGTGCCGGAACGCGTTGACGGCTCCGCTGTCGTCCGTCCGGAACGGCGCGCCGGAGGGACGCCGATCCCAGTGGTCGAGAACCCGCTGGGCGAGTCGCAGGTGTACGTTGACGCTGGGCACGGCCGGAAGTTCGGCGCGTCGGGCGACGAGCCGGCGACGGCCTCGTCAACGGCCGGTATCGATAGGGTACCGGCGTCGTGCGCGCGGCTCGGAGGGGTGCGCGGGATCGCCGGGGCCGGTGCCTACCCGCTATCTTCGATCGCCATGACCCCCGCCCCTCACGCCGACTCGGCGCCCGCCGGTCGCTCCCCCGTCCACCCCGAACTGCACGACGTCGTGGAGCGCACGAGGGGACTCCAGCCCTGGCGCCGCGTCTTCCACGCGCTCAGTGGTCTGACGGTGGTGTTCGTGCCCGCTCTCATGGGGTGGACCCGGGGCACGGTGATCGCGCTGCTCGTGGGCGGCCTGTTCGCGCAGCTGGCACTCGACGTGGTCCGCCTGAGGTCGGTTCGAGTGAACCGCGCGTTCTTCACCATGCTGTCGGGCCTCGCGTCTCCCCGCGAAGCGCGGGGGATCGCCTCCTCCACCTGGTACACGCTCGGCGCGCTCGTCGCGTTCGTCCTCTACCCGCCCTCCATCGCGGCGGGGGCGGTGTTGCTGCTCGCGCTCGCCGACCCTGCGGCGGCCGTGGTCGGGCGACTCGCCGGCCGCCGGCCACTGGGGAAGGGGACCGTGGAAGGCACGACCACGTTCTGGCTCGTCGGATCCGCCGTCCTCGCACCGTTCGTCGGGTGGGGCCACGCCGTGCTCGCGGCGCTCGTCGCGGGCGTCGCGGAGATTCTTCCCGGACTCGTGGACGACAACCTCGTGATTCCGGTGGTCGCCGGGGCCGCCCTGGTGATCAGCGGTGCCACGTCGATGCTGGCGGGATTCCCCTTCTGAGTGGTCGCGGCGACCGGTCGCCCGACACCACTCTCGCGGAGCCGTCGGATCGCGGAACAACGTTGGGCCTCGGGAGTTTCCCCCACCCCGGGTCGCGACGGACCCGCTCCCCGATTGCGACGGATCCATCGGGGCGCGAGCGTTGTAACAGGTGCTGGAAGGATCGTTCCGCCGAGGAGTCATGTTCACACGCCGCGTCAGTGCGCGCCTGAGGTCCTGCCTCGGGCTGGCCGTCGCCGTCGGGTTGTCACTCGGCGTCGTGACGTCATCGATGCACGATCACGCCGCCGACCACGGGTCGGACGTGGCCGTGGAGATGTGCGTCTTCGCGGCGGGCACCTCCGCGGTGCTCGGCGACCTGGCGCCCGCGGACCTCAGTCCTCCCGACGAGATCACCTTCCGCGAGGCCTGCTTCGCCGACGCGGTCCCCACCCACCTGCTGCCGCTCCGTCCCGCGGCACGCGGACCTCCGGTAGTCGCGAGTCACATGGGCTGAAGCGTACGCCCGTAGTTCGCCGGCCCCGTGCCGGCCCGTCGGACGATGCGCCGTAGTTGGGATTTCGCGATTCAAACGATCTTTACCGGAGTATTCGAAGTGAACATTCGTACGCGCTCGATCGTGGGCTCCGCCCTCGTGCTTTCGACTGTCCTGGCCGCCTGCAACGACGATCCCACGGATCCCGACGGCAACGATCAGGAGCTCATCACCAGCGTCGAGCTTACGCTGACGCCGGTCGGCGGCGGTGCCGCCATCGTTTCCACCATCAACGACCCGGACGGGTTCGGGCCCCAGGACCCCTCCGATCAGGACGCTGACATTGTCCTCACGCCGGGCGTGACCTACACCGGTTCGGTGAGGTTCCTCGACGAGCAGGATCCCGACGATGTCGAGGACGTCACGGAGGAGGTGCGTGACGAGGACGACGAGCACCGGGTCTTCTACACCGTCTTCGGCGGCGGCGCCATCGAGGTGCCTCTGGGCTCCCTGGACCTCGACCGGAACGGTGTGCCGCTCGGTCTGACCTTCCAGCTCGTGGTCGGCGCCGGGGCGGCTGGCGACGGACAGCTCCGCGTGCTCCTCAGCCACTTCGACGACGAGCCGAAGGGCAACGGCCTGACGCCGAGCGACGAGACCGACGCCGACGTCACCTTCGACTTCTCCGTGACCTGATCCCAATGCAGCGCATTCTTTCGGCGCTGCTCTGCGTCGCGATCGCGCCCGGAGCCCTCGCCGCGCAGACGGCGAGGGTTTCGGGCGTGGTCGTCGATGCCCGCACGGCGAGTTCTCTCGCGGACGTGTGGATCGGACCCGATACGGCGCGGTCGGGCGTCCTCACCGACGGGCAGGGCAGGTTCGACATCGACGTCGCCGTCGATGTCGACAGCCTCTACGCCCGCAGAATCGGCTACGGTCTCTCGCGGTTCGCCGTGCAACCGGCCGGGCAGACGATCAGGATCGAACTCGTGCCGGCCGGCGTCGCGCTGTCCGGCATCGAGGTACGCGCCGATGAGGCCGACGCGCAGGCTCGGCTTCGGAGTGCACAGAGCATCGAGATGCTCGACGCAGCGCGGATCGACCGAGTCCGCGATCAGACGCTGGGGGGTACCGTCGAGGACGTGCCCGGGGTCGCGGTCATCCAGTACGGCCCGAGCATCGCGAAGCCGGTGGTACGGGGGCTGCACTCACAGCGCGTCGTGGTCTCCAGCTCCGGCGTGCGGCAGGAAGGCCAGCAGTGGGGCGGCGAGCACGCACCCGAGATCGACGTCTTCGCGGCCGATCGGATCGAGATCATTCGCGGTCCGGGCGCGGTCGAACACGGGTCGGACGCGATGGGCGGCGTGGTGGTCGTGGAGCAGGCGCCGGTACCGACCGACCCCGTGTGGCGCGGTGAGATCGCCACGCAGATGTTCTCGAACAACCGCCAGGGCGCCATCTCCGCCGCTGCGGAGCGAGGTGCCCTCGACGTCCCCCTGCTCGGCGAAGTCGGGGCCCGGCTCCGGGTGACGGCACGGAGAGCGGGTGACGCTGCCTCGCCCGAGTTCAACCTCGCGAACACCGGGTTCAGCGAACTCAGCCTCTCGGGCGCCGTCGGCTGGACGGGAGCGACGACCCGCACCGAGGTTCTGCTCTCCCGGTACGGTACGCGGTTGGGCCTCTTCTCCGGCGCCCACGTGGGCAACTTCGACGACCTGCAGCGGGCCATCGAACGGGGCCCGCGCGAGACGGAGTTCGGGTATTCGATCGAAAATCCGCGCCAGGAAGTGACGCACGACAAGGTCCAGGTCCGCCACGAGAGGATGCTGGGAGATCGAGGCCGACTCGACCTTTCGTACGCCTTCCAGCTCAATCGCCGGCGCGAGTTCGACAACCACGGGCCTCTCGCGAATCGCGACGTCCCGGCCTTCGGACTGGATCTCTACACGCACACGATCGACGGCGCGTGGTCGGCCGATCGCGGATCCGGCACGACGAGGCTGGGCGTGAGCGGGATGCGCCAGGGCAACATCAGCGTCGGGAAGGGCTTCCTGATCCCGCAATACCGGCTCTACACCGGCGGTGTCTGGGCCAGCGACCGTCGCGAGTTCGGTGACCTGACGGTCGAATCGGGTGTCCGCGTCGATACGCGATGGCAGCGGATCTTCCCGCCGCCGGA
Organism: Longimicrobiales bacterium; assembly: GCA_028284495.1. Classification (GTDB taxonomy): domain Bacteria; phylum Gemmatimonadota; class Gemmatimonadetes; order Longimicrobiales; family Gaopeijiaceae; genus Gaopeijia. Next base: position 76,095 of record JANQRP010000023.1, read on the forward strand.
CCGCGGCATCGACGTCGAGCAGACGACCGACACCTGGACCGACGTGGGCGGGGGCGTCGGACTGGCGTGGGAGTTCGCGTCCGACTGGTTCGTGGCCGCGAGCTGGGGACGAGCCTGGCGGGCGCCCAACGTCAACGAGCGCTTCAGCCAGGGCGTCCACCATGGCACGGCCCAGTACGAGCTCGGGGATGCGACCCTCCAGCAGGAGACCACGTCCAGCCTCGACGCGAGTCTCCGGCGAGACGGCGAACGCCTGTCGATGGAGGTGGCCGTCTTCAGGAACGCGATCGACAACTTCATCTACCTCCAGCCGCGGGAGCCCGTCCTCACGATTCGGGGGGCGTTCCCCGCCTTCGAGTACCGCCAGACCGAGGCACGGCTCGTGGGCGTGGAGCTGGACCTGGAGGCCCGGGCGACGGAGACGCTGGCGTTCTTCGCACAGGGCAGCCTGCTGCGGGGCGACAACCGGGCGCTCGACGAGCCGCTCTACGACATGCCCGCCGACCGGCTGCGCGTGGGCGTGCGGTGGGACGGCGAGGCCGGCGGGGGAGCGCTGTCGGCGGAAGCTTCGACGCTGCTGGTGCGGGAGCAGGATCGCGTCCCTTCGGAAACGATCTACGGGCTGCCCACCGACGGCTATCAGCTGCTCGACGTGGGGTTCGGGTGGTCGGGCGTCCGCATCGGCGGCCACGACGTCGATCTCTCGCTCGATGTGTCGAACCTCCTGGATCGGTCCTACCGCGACTATCTGAGTCGTTATCGGCTGTTCGTCGATGATCCGGGCCGAGACGTGGTTCTCCGGGTCGAGGTGCCGCTCGCCGGACGCTGAAGGACGTCGGTCCGGCGGCCCGGATCCGGGTCGCCGAGCCCGCTTGACGGAGCCGTTGTTGAGAGGTAGTTCTCAACCTTCGTGATTCCGGATTCTCGATTGCGGCGTCCCGATCGGAGCAGGTTTCGTCTGGCCTCCGGGGCGCGCGTCCATGGCACCGTCAGACACCCATGCACACCTCACGCACGTCCGTCGCGCTCGCGGCGATCACCGCAGTTCTCTCCACGGCGTCGCTCTCGCCGCTCGCGGCGCAGCAGGGCGCTTCGATCGACGGCACGGTCGTCCGACCCGACGGAAGCCCCGCGCCGGCGGCGGTGGTGGCGATCGTCGATACCAACCTCCGCACCGTGGCGGGCGCGGACGGCAGCTTCCGGATCACCGGCGTTCCATCCGGTAGCCAGACGCTCGCCGCCACGTATCTCGGACAGGAAGCCGGCGAGGCCGTCGTGACGGTCCCCGCGACCGGCTCCGTCCGGGTCGAGATCCGACTCGAGCCGTCATTCGCCATCGACGGCATCGTCGTTTCGGCGTCCCGAAACGCGAAGATCCTGCGGGACGTGCCTGCGGCGGTGAGCGTGGTCACGCCGAGGGAACTCGCGCGGCGGGCTCCCACGGTGCAGGGCGAGGAGCTCGCGGGTATCTCGAACGTGGCCGTCCGCGACAACTCCGAGGGGTTCTTCTCGTCAGTGCGGATCCGCGGCGTGCCGAACACCCATCAGAACAACGTGCTCCTCGCGCTCGTCGACGGGATCCCCTTCGTCACGGGGGTGACGAGGTGGACATCGAGCGGCTCGTTCCGGCGTCCGTGGTCGAGCGAATCGAGGTCGTGAAGGGTCCCAACTCTGCGCTCTACGGGAGGGGCGGCGTGTCGGGAACGATCAACTACGTGACCCGTCCGGTGTTCGGGCAGTCGGGCCTCGAGGCGGGCCTTCAGCTGGGCTCGTTCGGTCACATTCGACCGTCGGGCACGCTTCACATCCCCATCTCCGAGGGCCGGCATCAGCTGATGGTGAGCGCGCTCTACGAACAGAAGGACGGCGTGGTCGACGGAGCTCCGCGCGAGGCGTGGAATCTCTTCGTGAAGGACGAGCTCCTGCTGGGCGAGCGGACCCGGGTGACGCTTCTCGGCAACATCATGGACGTCGAGCAGGGTGCGTCGAATCACACCCCGTTCGACGGCGATCTCGACGCCATCGTACCGATCGATCCTCGTCGGAACTTCCAGATTCCGAACGCGGGTGACGACCGGTTCGTGGCCTTCGCCAGCGGTCGGATCGAGCATCGGCTCCGGCCGGGACTCACCCTGTCGGGTACGGCACACGTGCGTCGCCACGAGACCTTCACGACGCTGGGGTTCGCCGACTCGTTCAGCGTCGACCAGAACGCCTTCTTCTGGAACGGCTTCGTGTCGGACGAGAAGGACGACACCTGGTTCGTCGAGCCGCAGATCGAGTGGGACGCCGGCCGGGTCCGCGTGACCGCGGGTGGGAGCTGGGAGGAAAAGTCCGGCACCGAGGCCAACCCGTGGACCGGAGAGAACGGCTTCCCGACGCCCGACTTCGAGTTCCTCTTCTACGTGCAGAAGGTGGACGCCACGACCGGGGAGCTGCTGAACGCCGACCGATTCGTGACGGACACGCTCAGCGCGTACGAGTACGACGGCTCGGTCGGGGCCGCGTACGCTCAGGTGGAGGTGGACCTCACGGAGCGTCTGCTCCTGACCGTCGGGGGACGCTACGACAGCTTCAACCGTGACCTGTCCACCCGCAGTCCGGTGTTCGGGGGTCCGGCGGAGACCATCGAGGGAGACGAAAGCCACTTTTCGCCGAAGGCGTCGCTCGCTGCCCGCGTGTCGGACGACGTGACGCTCTACGGCGCGTTCGGCGAGGGCTTCAACCCGGCCTTCGGGCCGCCCTTCGTCTTCTCGGGCCGCGACGAGGGCCTGAAGCCCGAGATCGCTCGGAACTACGAGTTCGGGGCGAAGGGCGATCTCGCGGGCGGTCGCCTCGGATTCGCCTTCGCCGCGTTCCGTCTGGACCGTGAGGACCTCCTGCTCACGCTGTTCGCGCCCGGCGGTGGCACCCAGTCGGTCAACGCCGGAGAACAGCGCAGCACCGGCTTCGAAGCGGATGTGATCGCGCGGCTTCCCGCCGGACTCACCGGCTCCGTCGCGTACGGCTACGTGAAGTCGGAGTGGATCGACAACCGCGTGGCGGACCCCTTCACCGACGAACTGATCGACTGGTCGGGCAACGAGGTGGCCGGCGTGCCGGCGCATACGGGGTCGCTGTCGCTCGCGCGGGACTGGTCGGGCTTCTCGCTGTCGACGTGGTACGACTTCCGGTCGGACTACTTCGTGGACAACGACAACACCATCGAGGGGGGTGGCTTCGGCCTGCTGCACGCATCGGGGTCGTTCCGGCCCGAGGCGCTGCGGGGTGCGGAACTCCGTGTGACCGCGAAGAACCTCCTCGACGAGGAGTACTTCTACTACTTCGGTGGCTTTGCGGGTGTGGAAGGCTTCCGCGGCCGTCCGTTCGAGCTTCTGGCCGAGCTGCGCTACGCCTGGTGAGCCGCACGCTTGTCGGCGGCGGCGTCGCCGCCATCGGCGTCGTGATCGCGGCCGCGTGCGGCGACGCCTCTCCCCGCGTCGGCGAGGTCGATCCCTCCGCGTGCGTTTCGGACTTCGAAGAGGGCGTCGACTACTACCCCCACAAGGCGGATATCCGGCACGCTCGGAACTTCACGATCGAGTACCACGGGCACTACAAGCTCCTGCGAACCACCCGCGAGGAGGGGGGCGTCGAGGACGTGGTGGTGCTGAACCGGTGCGGCACCCCGGTGCCGGAGCTGACCGGCGAGCTGGCAGGGGCGACTGTCATCGAGACGCCCGTGAACGCCTTCGCGTCGAACTCCCCGGCCAGCGCCCTGCGCGTCCGCGTCCTCGGGCTGGAGGACCGGCTGGCGGCGGTACCCGCGAACCCCTACGACAGCGTGCTCGCCGAACTCGCGGAGTCGGGTCGGGTGTCCCGGATCAGTGCCCATGGCGAGCCCCACCTCGAAGGGATGCTCGTGCTGGGCGTCGATGCGTTCGTGCTGTGGGTGGCGGAGCTGCAGCACGCCGCCGGCCTCGAGCGGGCGAGGAGTCTGGGCGTGCCTGCCCTGCCGCTGCTTTCCTGGGCCGAGCCGACCTACCTGGGTCAGGCCGAGTGGATCAAGCACCATGCGGCACTCTTCGAGCGGGAGGCGGACGCGGAGGTGTACTTCTCGGACGTCGAGTCGCGGTATCGGGAGCTCGAGCGAGCCGTCGCCGGCCGGACGCCCGTGCCGACGGTCTGGGCTGCCCCGAACGGACCCGGGCGCTGGTGGGTGGAGGCGGGCAACTGGCAGGACGAGGTCCTGTCCGCCGCCGGGGGCCGCAACGTGTTCGAGGAGGACCCGGCGCAGGGGTTCCTCGCGATCACCTCGGAGGAGATGCTGGAAGCGGCCACGGGCGCGGAGGCCTGGATCACCGACTTCCCCGATCGCACGGCCCTCGAGGAGCTGCTTCCGGTCGAGGGGATTCCCGCGTTTCGGGAGGACCGGATCTACCACGTACACGGGCGCATGGACCTCGTCCGCGACGCCTCTGACTGGTACGAGACACCCCTGGTCCGCCCCGACCTCTTTCTGGAGAGCCTCGTGTCCGTCCTCCATCCCGACCTGGTTCCGGAGCCGACCGTCCGAATCGTCGAGCCGCTGAACTCCGAGGTGCCGATGCCGGAGGCAGGCCGATGACCTCTGCGGCTCTCGATGCGGCCCACCAGGCGACGGCCAGCCACGCACCGCGGGATTGGAGGACCTCGCTCCGCCCCGTGATCTTCGTGGCGCTGGCGGCGGCCGTGTTCGGGGTCTTCGTCCTGGAGCTCGCGATCGGGGCGGTGAACATCCCCGTGGGCGACGTCATCGCCTTCCTGTTCGGCGGGACGACCGAAGTGCCGGCATGGGCGACCATCCTCCGGGAACTCCGGCTCCCGCGGGCCTTCACCGCGGTCATGGGTGGGGCGGCGCTCGGCGCAGCGGGGCTCCAGCTGCAGACGCTCTTTCGGAATCCGCTCGCCGGGCCGTGGGCCCTGGGGATCACGGCGGGCGCCCAGTTCGGCGTGGCGCTCGTCGTGGCCACCGGGAGCGTGGTGGGGTCGAACCTCCTGGCCGACCTGGCGTTCGTCTCGGACCTCGGGATCGTCGTGGGTGCCTTTCTCGGCGCCGGCGCGGTGACCGCCGCGATCGCCGCCGTCTCGAGGCGCGTGAGCACCATCACGCTCCTCGTACTCGGGCTCATGCTCGGGTTCTTCGCGCAGGGAATGGTCAGCGTCGTCCTGCACTTCACGACGGAGACGCAGGGGCGGGTGTTCGCATCGTGGAACGACGGCAGTTTCGCCGGCGTGCAGTGGACCGACTTCCCGGTTCTCGTGCCCTTCGTGGTGATCGGGCTCGTCGCGGCGCTCGCCACGGTGAAGCCGCTGAATGCGCTGCTCCTCGGCGAGCGCTACGCGGCGACGCTCGGGGTGCCCGTGGAGCGGGCCCGAATGATCGCGCTGGTCGGTTCGGTGGTGCTCGCGGCGCCGGTCACCGCGTACTGCGGACCGGTCCTGTTCATCGGACTGATCGTGCCTCACCTCGCGCGCGGCATCATGAACACCTCCGATCACCGCGTGCTGATGCCGGCCGCGATCCTGATGGGCGCACTGCTCGGGCTCTCCGCCGACCTGGTCGTGCATCTCCCGTGGGAGCGTCACTTCCTGCACCTGAACGCGGTGAATGCGCTGATCGGAGCGCCGGTGGTCATCGCCGTGGTGCTCCGCAATCGACAGATGCGCACGCTCGCCGTCTAGGCGCCGATCCCTCTCTCCGCACGACTGATGCTGACCATCGAGAACCTCGACATCGGATACCGCAGCGGCCGCGCCACGACCGTCGTCGCGTCGGGGATCGACGAGGAGCTGCACGAGGGAGAGCTGGTGTGCCTGCTCGGCCCCAACGGGGCGGGGAAGTCGACGCTCATGCGCACCGTTGCGGGGATGCAGGAGCCCCTCGGAGGACGCGTGCTCATCGACGGCGAGGACATTCACGCGATGGCGGCCCGCGATCGTGCGAAGCGGCTCGCCGTGGTACTCACGGAGCGAGTGGACGGGGGGCTTCTCACGTCGCATGCCCTGGTGGGGCTCGGACGCTACCCGCACACGAACTGGTCCGGTCGGCTGACGGAGGCCGATCACGACGTCGTCAGTGCGTGCATCGCCCGCGTCGGAGCCGAAGAACTCGAGCACCGCTACGTGGGCGATCTGAGCGACGGCGAACGCCAGCGCATCATGATGGCGCGCGCGCTCGCGCAGGAGCCGCGCATGATGATCCTCGACGAGATCACGGCGTACCTGGACCTGCCGCGGCGCGTCGAGACGATGCGGCTGCTCCGCCGGCTCGCGCGGGACACGAGGCAGGCGATCCTCATCTCCACACACGACCTCGATCTCGCGCTCCGTGCGGCGGATCGCGTGTGGCTCCTCCCCAAGGGCGGCCATCTGCGGACCGGCGCACCGGAGGATCTCGTCCTCGACGGCTCCTTCGAGGCGGCGTTCGCGAGCGAGGGCGTGGACTTCGACCCCGAGCGCGGCGCGTTTCAGGTGCATCGGACCACCGCAGGGGTCGTGGAGCTCGAGGGGGACGGGCTGGTGCGGCACTGGACGGCGCGGGCGCTCGAGCGGGAGGGGCTCGGCGTGTGGGACGGGGAGGGGGAGCGGCCGGGCATCCGGATCGCGATCACCGGTCCGTCGGACGATGCGGGAGGCGGGTGGGATCTGCATGTCGGTGAGGATGTGACACGGCACTCCTCGATCCATGCCCTCGCGGCACGGATCAGGAGCCGGACCGGAGGGACATGACCGCCCTCGACCTGGAGGGCGCCTTCAGGGCGCACTACTCGGGCATGCACGCGTTCTGTGCACGGATGGTCCGCGACGGTGCCGTGGCGGACGATCTCGTCCAGGGGGTCTTCGTACGGATCTGGATGCGCCGCGACGACCTGACCGACGATGCGCTGAGCCGCGCGTATCTCTATCGGAGCGTCCGCAACGCAGCCCTGGGGTGGCTCCGGAAGCGTACGCCCTCGTCCATCGACGAGGGCGTGCGGACGCCCGAATCGCTGATCGAGCGGATGGATCCGGAGGCCGACTTCAGCGAGCGCAGGCTACGCGCGACGGTGGCGACGGCGGTCGACGGCCTGCCGGATCGATGTCGCGAGGCCTTCCTGCTGGTGCGGGAGCGCGGACTCTCCTACAGGGAGGCGGGAGAGGTTCTGGGGGTCAGCCCCAAGACGATCGACGCGCACATGGTCCGGGCCATGACGGCACTGCGGGACGCCGTCCGAGGCCCCCGGGTCGGGCGGGCCGATCGAATGTCGGAGGGTGCGTAGCGTGGGGCGGGAGCGCCGAGGGGTGAACCGCCACTAGGGAGATTCGCGGGCTGGCGCGTTGAACGGGTGAGTCCATCTCCCCCGAGCCCTCACGACGCCGTGGACGACGCCGTGGACGACGCCACCCTCATTCGATATCTCGCCGGCGAGTGTACCGACGCCGAGCGCCGTGCAGTGGAGCAATGGTCCGACGCGGACGACGCCAACGCCGCGCGGCTCGCCGGCCTCGGTGAGATGTGGCGGCTATCGGCGCCCGGTGCCCCTTCGTCCGACCCGGACGTCGAGGCGGCCTGGTCATCTCTCTCCGCGCGACTCGCGCCGGACACCGCCGGTGGTGGCGCCCACCCTTCCCGATCCCGGGGCTGGATCGGATGGGCGGCTGCCGTCGCGGCGGTCATCGGTTCGTCGGTCCTGGCCGCGCACCTCCACCACGACCATTCCGCACTCACGACCTTCGAGACCCGCCCCGGCCAGCAGGGTCGGCTCACGCTGTCCGATGGCTCGTCGGTGGTCCTCGCACCCGGTTCGACCCTGGCCGTGCGCGCCGACTACGGCGAGTCGTCGCGGCGCGTCGAGCTCGCCGGCGAGGCGCTCTTCGACGTCCTCGACGACGCGGGGCGTCCGTTCCACGTGGACACGCATCGAGGTCGCGTCGTGGTCCTCGGGACCGAGTTCGCGGTGCGGACGTTCGACGACGAAGCCCGGGACCAGGTGGCCGTCCGGAGCGGAAGCGTCCGGTTCGCCGGTCGCGAGGCGGATCCCTCCAGCGCGGTGACCGTCACATCGGGCCAAGTCGCTCGCCTGGCCGACATGTCCGCTTCGCCCGCGCTCGCCGCCGATACCGCGTCGGCCTTCGCGTGGACGGTCGGGGCGTGGGCGTTCTCCGAGTCCCCGCTCTCGGAGGTCGTGGTCGAACTCTCCCGACGCTGGGGGCGCTCCGTCCGTGTGGATTCGGCGGTTTCGAACCGCCGGGTCTCCGGCTCCTACCTCTCCGAATCACCCGAGGAGATGCTGTCCGCCATCTCCCTGGCGACGGGCACCCGCGTCGTGAACCAGCGCGACACGATTTCCTTTCTTCCGAACGACGAGGCATCTCGATGACGATCCGTGCTACCGGCGCACTCCTGGCGCTCCTTCTGTCGCTCGCCTCATCCCTCCCGATGGCGGCTCAGGCCGGGATGGTCGGCGCGGCGGGCCAGGGCTCCGAGGCGGGCCAGGAGCCCACGACGCTCGCGAGCGCCCTCGAGTGGCTGACCGCCAACAAGGATGTCCGGGTCACCTGGAGCCTCGACCGCCTCGACGCATCGCGGATGGTCCTGCTCGGCGACACTTCGCGCGCCGGTCGGGCGATCCTCGCCGACGTGCTTCAGCAGGCGGGCGCGGCCTACCGCGTCACGGGATCGGGCCACGTCGTGGTCACCGGGTCGGCGCCCGCCGGTCCGGTCGAGGCCGCCGAGGCGGGAGCCGTCGAGGGAACGCTCACCTCCGAGGCGGGCAGCCCGGTCGAGGGCGTGCTCGTCGTGATTCGGGGCGCGAATCGTTGGGCCCTGTCGGACGCCGAGGGCCGGTTCCGGATCGTGGACGTTCCGGACGGCACACGGACCGTACTCGTCAGCGACGCCCGCTGGGAGGCGGACCCGCAGCAGGTGGAGGTGAGTTCCGGCGGGGTCGCGGTCGCGAACTTCACGCTACGGGCCCGGGTGTTCGAGCTGGCGCCGCTCGTCGCACAGGCCGACCCGCGCTACGCCTCCGGATCCACGGTGTCCGCGACGAAGCTTCCCACGGACGTCCTGGACGTGCCGCAGTCGATCCAGGTCGTACCGGGTCGCCTGATCGAGGACCAGCAGGCCCTGCGCGTGGTCGACGCGCTCCGGAACGTCAGCGGAATCGCGCCCGAGGCCGGGTTCGGCCAGACGCAGGACGGATTCTACGTCCGCGGCTTCCAGACGCAGCCCGTGACCCGGAACGGGTTCCGGCGCCTTCAGTTCGGCGGATACACGGACATGGCGAACGTGGAGCGCCTCGAGGTGCTCAAGGGTCCGGCATCGGTCCTCTACGGGACCGGATCGCCCGGCGGCGTGGTCAACGTGATCACGAAGGCGCCGCGTTCGGAGCGCTTCAGATCTCTCGACCTCTCGACGGGCAGCCGGGGGTTCTGGCGACTCGAGGCCGACGCATCGGGAACGCTCGGCGACTCCGGGCTCCGATACCGGATGAGCGGCGCCACGGAGCAGGGCGGGACCTGGCAGGACGATGCCGACAACGAACTCTTCCTGATCGCTCCGAGCCTCGAGTGGCAGGCCAGCGAGCGCCTCAACTTCCTCTTCGATGCACAGTGGAATCGCCAGCGTCGCACCCAGCTCTCCGGTGGCGGCCTGGTGATCGACGGCGATCTCGTCGAGTTGCCCATCGAGCGTTCACTGACCGTTCCGTATGCGCTCCGCGAGACCGAGGATCGACTGCTCGGAGCCCGGGTCCAGTACGATCTGGCGCCGGGGCTGGCCGTACGGGTGCATCATCGTCGCCTCGACGTCACCGACGATCTCGTGTCGACCTTCCTCGCCGGACCGGAGGACCCCGAGTCCCGCGTGTGGGGGCGGTGGATCTTCGCCAGCGAGTACGCCGTGCAGGAGGCGTACACCCAGCTGGACGTCCTCGGAGAGTTCGAGACCGGTGCGGCGTCGCATCGCTTCCTACTCGGCGCCGAACGGGGGGACCTCGAGTACGAGGATCCGGCGAGCTACTTCGACGGTCACACCACGATCGACATCCTCAACCCAGCGCCCGACTTCACGCCGCCGCCGTGGGACGGCTCGTCGCCCGGATACGATCGGGCGGAGCAGGAGCTGTCGGGGTTCTACGCGCAGGATCTGATCGAGATCGGTGATCGCGTGCAGGCCCTCCTCGGGATCCGCTACGACGAGGTCGACTTCACCAGTTTCTCGGACCGCACGGACGCCTCCTCCACGGAGGTGAACCAGACGGCGTGGAGTCCTCGCGTCGGGCTCGTCGTGCGGCCGGTCCCGTCGGTCGCGCTCTTCGGCGGGTGGGCGAAGTCGTTCGACCCGACGACGCGCCTCAACGCCTTCGGCGACCGCCTACCCCCCGAGGAGGGGACCCAGGTCGAGGGCGGCGTGAAGGCCGAGCTGGCCGGCGGCCGGATGACGGTCACCGCGGCTGCGTACCGGATCGTGCGCGACAGCATCGACATCCGGGTCTCCGCCGATGTCGATCCGCGGCGGGTCCTGGCCGTCGGTCAGGAAACCAGCCGAGGGTTCGAGCTGGACGTCGCGGGCACGCTGTGGGACGGCGGCGAGGGCGTCGTCACGTACGGGTACACGGACGCGGAGATCACGGAGGACCTCCGGTTTCCGGTCGGGTCGAGTCTGGCCAACGTCCCGCGGCACACCGCGAGCGCGTGGATCTCGCACCGCATTCAGGGCGGTGCAGCGGACGGGTTGGGCTTCGGGCTCGGGTTCGTGTACGCCGGCGCCCGCCCGATGGAGATCGCGACGGATCCGTTCGAGCTCGACGCCTACACGATCGCCAACGGAGCGGTGTTCTACCGCCTCGGCGGTCTGGATCTGGCGCTGAACGCGAAGAACCTCTTCGACACACGATACTTCGAGTCGACCCAGGGACTCACCGCGAACTGGTACGGCGCGCCGCGGACGATCAACCTGTCCGTCGGCGTCGGCCTCTGATGCTCCGAAGGTCGTGCGCGGCCGCCTTCCTGGCGGTCGTGGCGTGGGGCTGCGGGCGTCCGCAGCCCCCGGGGGAGGGTGCGCTGCAGTCGGCGGGGGCGGACACCGAGTGCGCCGAGCCGTTCGACCCCGCGCGTGACTACTTTCCGGAGACGGCGGACGTCACCGAAGCCGAACTCTTCCGCGTCAGCTACCACCGTTCCTACAAGCTCCTGGACGTGGACGCCGTCGGCGTGCCCGGGGGCGTCGCCCGGTATCTCCTGGTCCAGTGCGGCGCCCCCGTGCCGGACGAGCACGCCGACCGGACCGCGATCACGATTCCGGCTCGTCGCCTCGCCATCACGCACTCCTACCTGCAGGAGGCGATGGTCCTCCTGGGCGCCGTCGACCGGCTGGTGGGCGTGCAGCGCACCGACTATGCCGCCGCGCCGGAGATCCGCGCGGCGATCGATGCCGGCTCGGTCTTCCCCGTCGGGGCGGGGCACCACACGGACATCGAACTCATCGCCGCGCTCGACCCGGACGCCGTGATCGTGTACGAGCCGTTTCACGCCGAGTCCACCCGCCTGATCGACATGGGTGTGCCGGTCATCCCCTCCACGGACGGGCGGGAGGCCACCATGCTCGGCGCGACGGAGTGGATGCAGGTCGTGGCCGCCCTCCTCAACCGGGAGGCCGACATGAACCGCATCCTCGCCGACACGAGGAACCGCTACGCGGCGCTCGCGGACCGCGTCGCCGACGTCGTGGACCGCCCGACCTTCATCGTGGGACGCCCCTACCGGGGCAGCTGGTACCTGCCCGGCGGACGAGGCAACTGGGCCGGTCTGATCGAGGACGCGGGTGGGCGATACCTCCTCCACGACGATCCCTCGGCCGAGAGCCGACCTCGCTCGCTCGAGATGGTCATCGACCGCGGCGAGCAGGTCGACGTCTGGATCGGGGTCTCGGACGCCGAGTCGATCGGGGAGCTGCTCGCGGACGAGCCGCGGCTGGGCGCACTCCGCGCGGTCGAGACGGGCGCCGTGTGGGCGAACGACGCGGCGCGCGACGACGAAGGCTACAACCCGTTCTGGGAGCACCGGCTGCCCCATCCCGACCGGATGCTGGCCGACCTGATCCAAGTGCTCCATCCGGATCGATCGACCGATCACGCCCTCCGCTACTTCCGCCGGCTGCCGGCCGAGGAGGCCGCGCGGCGATGAGGGGGTCCGGCTCGCCGGGTCGCGGGGCGCACGAGACCGGGTCCGTTTCCCGCGCCGCGATCATCCTCGTCGCGATCGGCGTCGTGTGCGTCCTCGCGCTCCTTGCCACGCTCTCCACGGGAACGGTCTCCATTCCGCCTCTGGAGGTCGGACGCATCGTGCTCGGCGGGGGAGTGGACCATCCGGCCTGGGCACGCATCATCCTCGACTTCCGGCTTCCCCGGGCCGTCACCGGGTTTCTGGGCGGGGCGGCGCTCGGGGCCTCCGGGCTGCTGATGCAGACCATCTTCCGGAACCCCCTCGCGGGCCCCTGGGTGCTCGGCGTCTCGGACGGCGCCGTACTCGGCGTCACCGCCTACGCCGTCGTGATCGGCCTCCTGCCCGCCGCGCCGGCGGGCCTCGGGCTCGGGGGGCTGCCCTTCGTGGTCGCGGCCATGGCCGGCGGTGCGCTCGTCCTGCTCGTGATCGGCATCGTCTCCCGCCGCGTGGACGCCGTCACCGTGCTTGTCGCCGGTCTGATGATCGGGTCGATCGCGAAGGGGCTCGTGAGCTTCCTCTTCCACTTCCTCGACCGCGAGCGGATGCTGATCGTGGAGGCGTGGTCCGACGGAACGTTCGCGGCCACGCGGGTCGACGAACTGCAGGTGCTGGCGCCGATTCTGCTCGTCGGGTTCGTGCTGTCCCTGGTCGCCGTGAAGCCGCTGAACGCGCTCCTGCTGGGAGAGCGGAATGCGGTCGGGTTGGGCGTGTCGACCGGTCGGACGCGGGTGCTGGTCCTCGTCGCGGTCACCGTGCTGGCGGGGGCGCTCACGGCCTTCACCGGTCCGGTGGCGTTCCTGGGTGTCGCGGTGCCCCATATCGCGAGGGGCCTGCTGCGCACCGCCGACCATCGCGTCCTGCTACCGGGCGCCGTGCTCGTCGGAGGAGCCCTCGGGGTCGTGGCCGACCTGATCGTGCATCTGCCGTGGCAGCGGAGCGTGCTCCATCTGAACTCGGTGACCGCTCTGATCGGAGCTCCGGTGGTGTTGTGGGCGGTGCTCTCGCGGCGGAGAGCGGGTGGGTGAGCCGTGGAACTGCCGATGCCCCGAGTCGCTGCGGTGGCCGCGCTATTGAGGGGCGGATATCATTTCGTGTGCCTCTCCATGCTGCCGCCGACCCCGAACCGGAGCTGCCCCTGAACGCCCGGACGCGCCTCGCTCCCGCGCCGACCCGCGCAGCCGCGCTCGCCGTAGCACTCCTTGTTCCCGCGTGCTCGCCAGCGCCGTCGGACGACGTCCGGGCCGGAGCGACGGACGCCGCGACCGAGGCCGACACCCTCCGGTGCCCCGAGATCCGACACGCCCGCCACTTCTCGGTGGAGTGCGGCGACGGGTTCCTGGTCGTGCGGACGTTCGGCGAGGTCGCCGCGTGGCGGACGGGGCGTGACGCGGAGCTGGTGCAGGACGTCGTGGTCCTCGTGCCTCGCGGTGCCGGCCTCCCCGCGGGGGCACCCACCGATGCACATGTCGTCGAGGTCCCCGCGGCGACGTATGCGGTCAACAACGACGACCTGCTCGGGCTCAGCGTCGCACTCGGGGTCGCCGACCGGCTGGTCGCCGTCGGAGGCGAGTCGGTGTTCGACGACGGTGTCCGCGCGCGGGTGGACAGCGGTGAGCTCGGCAAGGTCGGCTACTCCTGGCACCTCCCTCCCGATCTCGAGGTGCTTCTCACGCGTTCCCCGGACGTGACCTTCCTGGCGATGGACTCGCCCCACAACGTCGACGCGCTCGGGCGGAGCCGCGAGCTGGGCCTCACGATCGCGCCCGCCTTCGTCTGGGCCGAGCGGGACGTCCTGGCGCGAGCGGAGTGGCTCAAGTTCTTCGGGCTGTTCCTGGGGAGGAGCGAAGAGGCGGCCACGCACTTCGATCGCGCCGAGGCGCGATACCGGGAGACCCAGGCACGGGTCGCGACCGTCGTCGACTCGCCGACGGTGCTGTGGGGCTACCACGCGGGCGACGACCGCTGGTACTTCATGGAGAACAACCTCGAGGCACGGCTGCTCCGGGACGCGGGAGCGCACAACCCCTTCGCCGCGATCGACGATGGGCCCGTGCGCGAGGACGGCGCCGCGATCGCGAGCGAGCGTCTCCTCATCGAAGGATCGGATGCCGACCAGTGGGTCATCGGCGACATCCACCAGGCCGCACTCCCCTCCGACGAGTTCATGGCGTCCTTCCGCGCGTGGCGGGAGGACCGGCTTTACCACACGTACGCCCGCTCGAACTGGGAGGTGGACGCGTACGACTGGTACGAGGGCGCGACGGCGCACCCGGACGTGCTGCTCGCAGACCTCGCGCACCTCCTTCATCCGGGACTGCTCCCCGACCACGAGCCGGTCTACTTCGGGCGCTTCGATCGGCGGCGTGGGCGGTAGTTCGCGTCAACACTCGGCAGACCTTGAATTGTTGAGAGTGATTTCTCAACATTCGGAGTTCACCATCTTGAGGTCCTGTCGGACCCGGTCTCGATAGCCAAACTCCGCAATCTCGATGAATCACGATGCTCTCCACCGCCCGCTCATGGGCATGCTCATCGCGGCTCTCAGCCTCCTTCCGCTGTCCGCTGTGCCCGTCGTCGCGCAGACAGCCAGCGAAGTGACCGCGCTCGACTCGATCATCGTATCGGTGACCAAGTCCGAACTCACCCTTGAGGATGCACCGATCGCGATCAGCGTCGTACCGGTCGAGCGAATGCTGACCCAGGGAGCTCAGACCGCGGTCGAAGCACTCCAGGGCGAGCCCGGAGTCCGCATCAGCTACTACACGGAGGGCAACTTTCCCATCGTGCAGATCCGGAGCGCGGGAGACGCGGGGCAGTTCCAGAACACCGACGTTCTCGTGCTTGTCGACGGGATCCCCCAGGTCAACCTGAACGACCAGTCGTACTACGATCAGATTCCCTTCGAAGCGATCGAACGGATCGAGGTCGTGCGAGGACCCACGTCGGCCCTCTACGGTCGGAATGGCGTCGGAGGAGCGATCAACATCGTCACGCGCAGGGCTCCCGAGGACTTCGAGGCCACCGCCACGCTGGCGGCAGGTTCATTCGGCTTCTTCAAGCCTCAGATCACCGCCGGAGGAGCGCTGAGCGACCGCGCAAACGTTTTGGTCAGCGGCTCATACGAGCCTTCGGACGGTTGGCGCGAGCAGGCAGAGCGGCTGGCCACGGACCTGTTCGGACGTGCCGACATCGAGCTCGGCGGCGCCACCTCCGTATCGCTGATGGCGCGCTACTTCGACCTCGAACAGGAGGTCCCGACCATCCTCCCCCTGCTCGCCGACGGCTCATCGGTGCCCGGAATCGACCGCGAGTCGAGCTTCAATCTTCCGGGGGCCGAATCCCGCAACGAGAGCTTCCAGCTTTCCGCCGTGTTCAACCATGCGTTCTCTCCATCCCTGAGCCTTACGGCGCCCGTGTACTACCGTTCGACGGACCGGATCCTGGACCGCGAGGGCAGCTTCATCGACAACGTCGACACCGATGCGCAGACGTTCGACCTCTACCCCTTCACGCCAACCGCCGACGAGTCGATCATCGGGGTGGCTCCCCGGCTCACCTGGCGCCCGGGCGAGCGCGTCGAGGTCATCGGTGGGCTCGACTTCGAGCGGAATGACGCGAACGCGGGAGCTGCGAACGTCTTCCCCGCGGGTACCAACTTCTTCACGCCGATCACGGTCAACTATGCAACGGGTCAGTTCCTGACGGACCTCGACGACCTCGAGACGCTCGTGCGTCGCGACGGCTCGTTCGAATCGGAGGTGCTCGCTGCCTACGCCCAGGTCCGAGTTGACGTCACCGAGCGCCTCGGCCTGACGCTGGGTGGACGCTTCGACCGTCAGAACCGTGTTCTGAGCGATTCGCTTCGACCCAATCCCGAGGTCGAGGCAGAGTACGATCGGTTCACGCCGCGCGTCGCGCTCGACTTCGCAGTCAGTGACGATGTGCGTGGGTACGCGAGCTATGCGCAGGGCTTCAACCCACCCTTCGGCGGGGCCTTCGCCTTCGAGCGGGCGGGGGCCGAGGAGCTCACGCCCGAGGTCGCCACGAACTACGAAGTGGGCTTCAAGGCGTCGCTGCCCGACGGCCGAGGCTTCGCGAACCTTGCAGGCTTCCTGATGGAGCGCAGGGACCTCGTGCAGACCCTTCGAATCGAGAACGTCAATACGCAGGTCAACGCCGGCGGCCTTGATGTGTTCGGGGTCGAGTTTGACGCAGGCTACGTGCTCGGCGGCGGATTCACCGCGTCCGGGAACTATACCTGGACCGACACCGAATGGCAGGACTTTGAGGTCCGTGGCGAGAGCTTCGCAGGTTTCGAGGTGATTCAGAATCCTCGACACATGGGATCGCTCGCGGTCAACTGGGCTTCCGCCGACCGACGCGTCGAGATCGGCCCGTTCATCGACTATGTTGGCTCGCGGTTCGCGACGTTCGACAACTCCGTGGAGCTTGATGCGTACACGCTCGTCAACGCCCACGCCGCATTTCGTCCGGGCGGCAGTGATCGCGTAACGTTGCGCGTCCAGGCGTTCAATCTGCTGGACGAGGAGTACCTCACCCGAACCGAGCTGGACTTCCTCGGGAACGTGCTGGGCGGCTCGCCGGGCCGGCCCGCGAGCTTCCAGGCGTCGGTGAGCGTGCGCTACTGACGACCGGACGCCTCCGCGTGGGCACCCCCCTCCTCCACGTAGACGCTGCGGTCAAGCGCTTCGGCGCGAATACGGCGGTGGCCGGTGTCTCGCTCGAGTTGGCTGCAGGGGAGGTCGTATGTCTCCTCGGTCCCAACGGGGCCGGGAAGACGACCACGCTGAAGATGATCCTCGGCCTCGAGACGCCGAGTAGTGGGCGTGTCCAGGTGGCAGGGATCGATGTGGCTGCGCGGTCGGGAGACGCGCGGCGCCGGATGGCCTACATCCCTGAGCAGGTCGCGCTGCATGAGGCCTTCAGCGGGATCGAGAACCTCCGCTACTTCGCGGCCCTCGTCGGCGGGTCGTCACACGCCGACGATCACCTCGAGGCGTGCCTCGAGCGCGCGGGTCTGCAGCGAGACGCCTGGAGGCGTCGCCTTGCGGGCTACTCCAAGGGGATGAGGCAGAAGGTGGGTGTCGCGATCGCGCTGGCGAAGAAGGCCGAACTGCTGGTGCTCGACGAGCCGACGTCCGGGCTGGATCCGAAGTCGGCGTCGGAGTTCACGTCGCTCATCCGGAACCTCGCGCAGGGCGGCGCGGGCGTGATCATGGCGACACACGACCTCTTCCGGGCCAAGGACATGGCCACGCGGATTCTCATCCTCAAGGATGGTCGCATCGTGCGGACGCTGGATCCGAACGCGTCCACCTACCGCGACGTCGAGGAGGCGTACCTCGGCGTGTTCGAGGGCTCTGAGTGAACGCGATTGGAATCGTTGCTGCCCACGAGTGGTCCGCCTTCTTCCGACGTGGAGCGGGGTGGTGGATGATCGTCGTGGTCGGTGTGCTCGGCACGCTGACCGTGGTCGGGGAGTTCGGCGGCTGGGCCCACGAGGCGCCCGAGCGCGAAGCCCTCGGACAGACCGAAGCCGATCAGTGGCTCGGGCTTGGCGACACACACATTCACGAGGCCGCACACCGCGGGTACTTTCTTGTCCGCCCAGCGCCTGCCGCGGTGATTCTCGACCGCGGCAGCCTCGATTTCGGCGGCTCGGCGGTCTGGCTCGAGGCCCATCGACGGAACTCTCCGCGACTCCGGGCATCCGACACCGCCGCCATGGTATCCCGCGCCGTGCCCCGAGGCCTTGGTCCAGTGTTGCTGTGGCTGATTCCACTGCTGCTCGCGCTCTTCCTCCACGGTATCGTGGCGGATGAGCGGGCCGATGGGAGTCTCGCGTTCGCGGTGAGCTCGGGCGCGCCACCCACCTCCATCGTCCTGGGCAAGGCAGCGGCGGCGTGTGGACTCGCGTGGGCCGCTGCGATCCCTCCCATGGTGCTCGGCGGCGGCCTGGCGGTCGCGAACGGCGTGAACGTGCCAGGTGCCGCCGCGTGGGGGGGCACCGTCCTCGTGGGGGTCGGTGTGTTTGCCGTGCTCGTCGTCGTCGTCTCTGCCGCTGCGCGGACCCCGCTGGCCTCACTCGTCACACTGCTCCTGATCTGGTTCGGCATGGTCCTTCTCGTGCCGAAGCTGGCGGCGAGCGCGACGCAGGTTCTCGCACCGATCCCCTCGTCGCAGACCATCCGCAGCGATGCAGAGGCGGCTGTGGACCAGCTCGACGGGACTGCGACGCAGCGACGCCATCTCGAGCGGCTTCAGGACGCCGGCGTCCGCGATCCGAACCCGGCCGCCGTCTCCGCCATGGCTCTCGAGTCGGACGCCGCCGCGCTCTTCGCCAGGACGTTCGAACCACTCGAGACGGGTATGGAGCGCCAGTCACGCCTGCTCGGGCTGCTGGCCATCCTGTCTCCCATCGCATCCGCGGATCTCGCCTCGGACGGCCTTCTTGGGGTAGGCGACCGCGCGCAGTTCGCGTTCGAGCGCCGAGCCGAGTCGGCTCGCATCGCCACGCACATGGCACTGAACGAGGGCTGGGCACGGTTGGGAGACTCGGACCGTGGCTCACCCGAGCTATGGGCGGAGGTCGTGGAGGTCGCTCGGGCTCGGACTCGGGACATCGACGGTTCCACTGCGGGCGGCCCGGGGCTCGCTGGTCTTGGACTCGTCCTCTGGACCTTGATCGCGACGGGGGGCATCCGCGTGGCGATCCGACACGTGGGGCGCGCGGCATGATGGCGGACGTATTCGTGCTCGAGATTCGCCTTCTCCTGCGAAGCCGAGTGTTCATCGGTTTCTCGGCCGTTCTCATTCTGCTGTCGGCCTTCGCAGGGTGGGTGGGAGGCGAGTTCGTGCGCGGTCGCAGTACGTCGATCGTCTCGGCCGCGGCCCTCGAGGCGGCCACCGACTCGGCAGCGCTGGCGACCGCGGACCGAATACGAGCGGGCGAGATCGACCCGCCCTGGTATCAGAGCCCGCTCCACGCTCAGGCGTGGTCCTACGCGATGATCCGCCACGTCCACCTTCCGCCTCGTCCGTGGGGCGGAGCGGCCGTCGGAGACGCAGACCTCCGACCTTTTCTCTTCCGCATCAACCCGCACCCTCCGGAGCGCTGGTCGAACCGCGCCGCGGAGGGGACGCCATCGATCGCCGCCCTTGGTGGCTTCGACCTCGTGGACCTGATCCTCGTGCTCACGCCGCTGGTCGTGCTCGTCGCGATGACCGACGTGATTCGCGATCGCGGTGGATCCGAGCGGCAGCGCCTCGCGGTCGTACAGGGCGGGTCGGTACTCCGAGTGCTGGCCGTACGGTTCGCGCCTCGCGCCACACTCATCCTCGTACTGGTCGCGATCGCCGGCGCCGCCGGACTCGCTTCGATCCTGCCTCCACCGAGCGCATCGATCGGTGCCGGCGCACTGATCCTCGGGGGTCTGATCGCACATGCCGCGTGCTGGATCCTGGTGGCCGCCGTCCTCCTCGGCCTGCTCCGACGCTCGACTTCGATCTTCTCGGCCTTCGCGGCGTTGTGGTTCGTGTTCGGGATCATGGCGCCGGTGCTGGTGGAGGCATCGGCCCGTACGCTTACGCCGCCCCCCTCGGCGCTCAGCGTCTTCGCCGAGGAGCGCGCCGCGCTCGTCGATGCGCGCAACCGAAAGGAAGACCTCGTACGGGCGTACGCATCGACCGACACGATCGCCGGCAGGTCACTGCTCGATGCACTTGCACAGAATCAGCAACTGATTACGCCGACGAACCTGCTCATCCAAAGGGAAGTGGATCGGACCCGGGCCGCCGCCCGACGCGAAGAGCGTGAGGTGCGCAGCGCGTTCGAAGAGCGCGTGGCGACGCTGAGCGCGATCTCGCCCACCCTGGTGGCGAGACGCTGGATCCACTCGATCACAGGCCGGGGCCTTGCCCGGCGAGCGGCGTTCGACGAGCAGGTGGACGGGTACCACGACTACCTTCAGGAATCGTTCGTGGGATATCTGCTTCGCAGGACCTCCCCTGACTCCGTCATCCTGCCCAGACCGTTCTCGTTTCGAGAGCCGGCGTCCTGAGTCCACACGCACCTCGACACGCCATGAAGCTGATCATGCGCAGGATGCTGAATGCGCCCGGAACCTTCCTCACCGCGGTAGCCATTCTGGGGCTCGGAATCGGGAGCGCGATCACCATCTACTCCGCTGTCGAAGCGGTGCTGCTCGAGCCGCTCCCCTTCCCGGATGGCGACCGGCTCGTCGAGATCCGAACCGAGCGGGGGGGAGAGTCGGCACTCATTTCGATGCGGGAGGTCGAGGACCTCCGCGAGCGATCGGACGGCGTGTTGAGCGATCTCGCGGCCTACATCCCCGGCGGCCAGTATTCGATCGCGGGAGCGGGCGGTCCGGAGAAGCCGCCCGCGATCCTCACGACCCGGAATCTCTTCGACGTACTCGGCGTGGCACCGGCACGGGGAGGGGCGTGGCCGGCTAAGTGGGACCAGGAACGGAGCTTCGGCCTCGTGCTGGGGCACGAGCTGTGGCAACGCCAGTTCGCCGGCGATCCGGAGATCGTCGGCGGGACGGTGGCCCTCGACGCCTCCCCCTTCTACTCGCCCACCTACGAGGTCTTCGGGGTGATGCCGGAGAGCTTCGACTTCCCGACCCGGACGGACCTGTACCGGTCGATCTTCATCAACGACGCCTTTCCGGGGATGGAGGACCGGGAGGCGCGAGCCGTGGTGGGGGTCGGGAGACTCGCCGACGGCGTGGACCTGGCCGAAGCGAAGGCGCTCGCCGAGCGCACGGCTGAGGAGCTGGCCGCCTCCTTCCCGGCCACGAACCGGGGCGTCCGGATCGTCGTGCGTCCTCTCCGCGATCACTGGGCGGCTCCGATCCGCTCGTACCTCCTGGTCCTCCTGGCCGCCGCCTTCATCCTCCTGCTCGGCGGGTGCGCCAACGTCGCGAACCTCTTCCTCACGCGAACACTGGCGCGCGAGTCCGAGTACGCGCTGCGCGCCGCACTCGGGGCAGGGCGGGGGCGCGTGCTCCTTGGTCTGGCGGCCGAGGGGGCGGTCGTCGGCGTGGTCGGTGGGATCATCGGACTCGCCGCCGCAGCCACCATCCTCTCGCGCATCGATCCGTCGGCGCTCGCCCTGCCGGCCTGGATGCGACCGGAGATCGACGTGAGCGTGGCGTTGTTCGCCGTCGGGCTGTCGGTGTTCACGGGTGTCGTGGTCGGCGTGTGGCCCGGCCGGGCCGGGATCGCGGCCAACGTCATGGCGCGCCTCCGGCAGGGAACGCACCGCTCGGATGGCGGGCAGCGGGGGCGTCGGCTGCGGGAGGTGCTGGTCGTGGCGGAGGTGGCGGTCTCGCTCACGCTCCTGCTCGCGTCCGGGCTCCTCTCACGCACCTTCCTCGAACTCGCTCGGGTCGACCCCGGAATCGAATCCGAGCGGCTCCTGACCCTTCAGATTCCGCTGCCCTGGTCGTACCCGATGGAGGAGCGGCTCGCGTTCCAGGAGGAGGTGGTGAGTCGGACGCTGGCGCTGCCCGGTGTCGAAGCCGCGGCGACGAACGCCAATCCCCCGCTCGTCGATGTGGGTCAGCCCGATCGAGCGGTCCTCGAGGTCGAGGGGCAGGCACCGGAGGCGAGGGAGGCCTCGCCGTACATGAACATCCAGCGTGTCAGCCCCGGATACTTCGAAGCGCTGGGGATCCCCGTCCTTCAGGGTCGATCGTTCGATGCCGCCGTGGACCGCGATTCCACGCGCCTCGCCGCCGTCGTCAGCGCGCGCCTCGCAGAGCGGCTCTGGCCCGGCGAATCCCCGATCGGGCGCCGCATCCGGCGCCCCGCGCCCGACGAACCCTGGTGGGAAGTTGTCGGTGTGGCCGGGAACGTCCGTCAGGAGAGCCTCACCGACGATGCCGGCTTCGACGTCTACCTTTCGTCACTGCAGGCGATCGACGGGTGGGCGTACCTGTTCGTGCGCACCTCCGGCGACCCGATGTCCGTCGAGTCGGCCGTGCGCGGCGTGATCGCCTCGGCCGATCCCGGCCAGCCGGTGGTCGACGTTCGGACAATGGAGTCGAGGCTTCTCGAGACCGTCGGCCCCCAGCGCCTCGCGGCGGCGCTGTTCGGGTTCTTCGCGCTCGCGGCGATGCTCCTCGCGGCGGCCGGGATCTTTGCCGTGGTCTCCGTCCTCGTACGGCAGCGGACGGCCGAGTTGGGCATCCGGATGGCGCTCGGCGCCAACGGGTCTCGGGTCTTCGGGACGGTCATGGGGAGCACGATGGTGCCTGTCGCCATCGGGATCGCGGTCGGGCTGGCGGGTGGGGCGGCGGTCGCCTTCGCGGTCCGTCCACTCCTCTACGGGGTCCGACCGACCGATCCGCTGGTCTTCATCGGCGTGCCCACCGCGATCGCGGTGGTCGCACTCCTGGCCGCCGCCGCCCCAGCGCTCCGGGCGGCACGCCTGGATCCGTCCCTGGCGCTGCGGGATCGGGGCGGGTAGGGCCCCGATCCTCGGCTGCTGCGGCGATCCGCCGACATGCCTCACTCGTGCGTGGCGCGGATCACCGCGACGGGGTCGACCGATGCCGCGCGCAACGCCGGGACGAGTCCGGCGATCGCGGCCACGAGAAGGGTGAGCACCGCGACGCTCGCCCAGGTGAGCGGGTCGACCGCGGGGACCCCGAAGAGGAGAGCCTCGAGTACGCCCCCGAGCGACGCGCTCGCGCCGAACCCCAGCACGAGTCCGAGAAGGGCGAGTCCCACGGCCCGGCCGAGGACCGCGCCGACGATGGACCGCCCGGGCGCCCCCAGGGCTCGACGTACGCCGAACTCGGACCTTCGGTCGAGCACGACCGCGCTGAGGCTCCCGTACGTGCCGATCGCGGCCAGGGTCAGGCCCGCCGCGGCGAATGCGAGGAGGAGAATCCAGTCGAAGCGGCGGTCCGCGGCATCGCCCGCGATGAGCATGGCGCCGGTGCGGACACCTTCGACCGGGACGCCGGGATCGAGGGACGCCATGGTGGATCGAACCGCGGGGAGAAGCCCTTCGAGCGGGCGTGGGGAGCGGATCACGACGTGCATCCGGTTCTCCGTCCGGGGCGCCCACGTGGTGGGGGTGAGGCCGACCTCCAGCCCTCGCTGGGCGGTCGCCCCGACCACACCGATGACCCGAAGCCACGGCCCTTCCGGAAAGTGGCGGAGGTGCCGGCCGATCGGGTCCGCGCCGGGCCAGAAGCGGTCCGCGAACGCCTGATCGACGATCACGAGCTCGGCCGCTTCCTCGAACTCTACGTCCGTGAAGTCGCGACCCCCCGTTACCTCGATCCCGAGGGCCGAAAAGGCGCCCGGCGTCGTGAATCGATGCGCGACCTGGGGCTCCTGCCCGGGCGGGTACGTCTCCCCGCCGTCTATGAAGACGGGCCAGATCGCTCCCCGCTCGAGCGGCAGCGCCTCCATCGCGCCCACCGCCTCGACGCCGGCGAGTTCACCGATCGCCGTGCGCAGGGCGGAGAAGTAGGCCCGCTCCGACTCCGGCGTGGCATAGCGACCCTCGGGGAGCGCGGCCTCGAAGGTCACCATCTCCGTCGGCTCGAACCCCGGGTCCTGGCGGAGGAGCAGTTCGTAGCTGCGGAGCGCGAGGCCGAGCGCGACGAGGACGACGACGGCCAGACTGCACTCGGCCACGACGAGGGCGTCACGCAGGCGATACCGGCCCGGAGCGGCCCCACCGCGAGCTCCGGATGGACGGCGGGCCTGCCTGCCCCATACCGGGATGAGCGAGAAGAGAAGCGCCGAGCCAACCGAGATCGCCGCGGCGAAGGCGAGCGCCACCCCGTCGAGCGAGATGGAGGCGCCGGGCGGAAGACCTCCACCCTCGAGTCGGCCGAGAGCGCCGACGCCGAGCCATGCCACGACCACTCCGGCCGCACCGCCGGCCGTCACGAGGAGAAGGCTCTCGGCCAGACTGGTCTGCAGGAGCCGTCCGCGTGTCGCTCCGAGCGACGCACGGACGCGCCACTCCTCCGCACGCTCGAGCGAGCGGGCGAGGATCAGGCCTCCGACGTTGATGATCGCGATCAGGAGGACGAAGGCGGCGGCGGCGAACAGGAGCCGGAGCCGTGCGTCCACGTCGCGAACGAGCACCGGATGGAGTTCGCGCACCACGCCGCCGCGGCTTGCGTGTGTAAGCGGAAACTCGGACGCGAGCTCGGCCTGGATCGCGGCGACCTCCCTCGTGGCGTCGTGGACGGTGACGCCGGCCGCGAGCCGTCCAACGAGCCGGATGAAGCGCGCGTCGCTGTCGAGCCAGCGGGCCTCGTCGAGGTAGAGGGGAGTCCAGAGCTGCCGCCCCCCGGTGTACACGTCTCGGTAGCCGTCCGGCACGATCCCGATCACCGTCGCGGCCGAGCCGCGCAGCTGAACGGTCCGACCGACGACCTCGGGATCGCCGGCGAAGGAGTCCTGCCAGAGCCCCTTGCTGAGGACGACCACCGGCGCGGCCCGGCCTCGTGCCTCTTCCTCCGTGAAGGTGCGTCCGCGGATCGGTTCGAGCCCCATCACGGCGAAGAAGCCCGGGCTCACGGCGGCCGACGTCACGGACCGAGCCGCGCCACGGAGCTCCAGCGTCGCGCGTCCGTTCCGAATGGCGGCGATCCCCTCGAAGGAGCGTGCCCGATCGCGCCAGGTGATCCAGCTCCGGTACGACGCCCAGATCGGCGTCCCGTCCGCGAAACCCGCGGTGCCCTCGAAGGTCTCGTCGAGCGCGACGAGTCGCTCCGCCTCAGGGTAGGGAAGCGGACGCACCACCACCGACCGGAACACGGAGTAGAGGGCGGTGCTGGCCCCGATCCCCAGCGCCAGCGTGAGCACGGCGACCGCGGTGAAGCCTCGTCGTCGCGCAAGCGCACGAGCCGCTTGGCGCAGCTCTCTCGCGAGCGGCTCTCCCCAGGCGGCCACGCGCATCACCATCAGCGAAGCCGCGCCTTGGCCTCCAGCACGATGGATCGCGTCGCACCCGGCCGCCCGAACGGCCCGCTCCCGCCCTGGTAGTGGCGCGCATCGCCGAGATTCCGGCCCACGAGCCGAAGGTCGATCGCCGACGTGAGGGCGTAGGCGATCGAGGCGTCGACCAGGGTGTGGGCAGGCATGAAGAGCTGTGAGGAGAGGAACGCCTTCCGCTCATCGACGTGGAACACCCCGGCGCCGATCGAGAGGCGGGGCGTCGCCTGGAAGTCCGCCCAGAGGCTTCCCGAGTGCTCGGGGCTCCCACCGAGCGGCGTGCCCTCGTCGTACGCCGGATCCTCACGCACTTCGCCGTCGAGATACGCGTACGAGGCGAGCACGTAGAGGCGATCCATGACCCGGCCGTTCACTTCCAGCTCGACGCCGCGGCTCCCGTGGGTTCCCCCCTGCTCGACCTGGAACACGCTGTTCTCGTCCAGGAAGAAGGAGAGCACGCCCGTATTCTCGAGATCGAAGAGGGTCACGGTTCCGAGCACGCGTCCACCCATGAGTCCGACCTTCGCGCCGATCTCGTACTGCGTTCCGAAGGAGGGGTCGAAGAGGGTGCCGTCGCGGGTGAAGAGCGTCGGGGCGAACGACTCGGAGAACGAGCCGAAAAGCGAGGTGGCGTCGCCCACCCGGACGACGACACCCGCACTCGCCGACCAGTCGTCGGCCTCGAGGGCGTCTCCAGACTGCGACTCCTGGCTGAAGGAGGTGCGGCGAACCCCGCCGAGCAGCCGCACGGCGCCGATCTCCACCGAGTGGCTGAGGTAGGCCCCGACCACGTCGGTCTCCGTGGTTCCCGCGCTGACCTCGTCGAGATCCGTCGGCACCCCGTTCGAGACCGGGGCGAAGATGTCGATGGGATCCATGTCGCGGTTGAACTGGTCCCTCGAGAACGAGCTGCCCTGGAAGTCCACGCCGGCCGTCGTCGCGTGCCGAGCGCTCCCGGTCTGGAAGCCGGCCGTCCCGAAGAGGTCCAGATGGAGGTCGGTCTGCTCGGTCTCGGTGCGCTGTGCCCGGCGATTCAGCGTACGGGAGTCCGCCTCGAAGCTCCGAAGCGCCGTCAGCACATCCGACCAGTCGTAGTCCGAGATGGAGACGAGCGAGCGAAGCTGGACGGCCGAGGAGACGTCGAGCTCGCCCGCGATCTGCACCGATGCCTGCGTCCGATCGTACTCGGCGTCGTCGTCGCCGAGGAAGAGGTCGGCCGGGAGGTCGTCCATCCCCGCGAAGGTGCCGTCGGGAGCCTTGAGTCCGGGGTTGGTCAGACCGCTCGCCTGCGACAGCTCGACATCGACGTCGAGCAGCCACCGGCCCGGGTTCGAGAATCGGATCGAGGGAGCGGCGAAGAACCGACGTCGATCGCCCTCGGTCACGAACTCTCCGCCCCGGCGAGCCGACGCGATCATCCGGTAGGCCGTGTTGCCCGATCCGAGCGGTCCTGTCAGGTCCAGCACACCATCGATCAGGCCGAAGCTCCCGGTCCTGAGGTCGACCTCGGCGTGGGCGACCGGCTGAGGTCGCTTCGTGACCAGGTTCACGACGCCGCCCGGGTCGAGCTGACCGAAGAACACCGAGCTCGGTCCCTTGAGGACCTCGACGCGTTCGACGTTCGGCTGCAGGAGTTCCGCCGACTTGAAGAGCTGGGCCCCGTTCTTCCGGAAGTTGCCGTTGCTGTCGGAGTAGAAACCGCGCAGGCTGTAGAATCCGCCCGGCGCCGAACTCCCATCCGACTGGATGATTCCGGCCACGTTGCGAACGACGTCCCCGAGGCTCTGGCTGGCCTGGCTCTCGAACACCGTGTGGTCCACGACGCTGACCGACTGGGGGAGGTTCACGACCGATTCGCGGGTCTTGCCGACAAGCTGGGAACGGATCCCCACCACCTCGACGCCGGGAATGCCAACGGGGTCGATGGGCAGCGTCACCGCCGTGCTGGCGGCCCCGGCGTTCACGGCGACCCGCTGGGTGAGGTGGCCCGTGCGCGAAACCAGGAGCTCGAATGAGCCCCCCGGGGCCCGGGTGAGTCGGAACGTGCCGTCCGCGGAGGACAACACCCACGAGCCCGACCCCTGGACGACCTCGACGAGGGCGTTCTCGATCGGCGTGCCGTCGCTCGATACGACGCGACCCTCGACGGTTCGTTCCTGGCCGGCGAGACTCGCAGGCGTGAGCATGGCGAGGGCGAGCAGCGAGACTCCGAGCAGGCGGTGGGTGCGAGAGCTCATGGTCGGTTCGTTCCGTATGGAGGCGGGGTGGATCGCTGTGGCGCTAATGACAATGCGTTATTATTGCTACAAATGTAGCGTGCCACAACCCGCACCTTTCCGCCCATGACCGCCACCCGGTTCGAGCCGATCACTGTCGTCCTCACGCTCCTCCTGGCGGGGTCCTGGGCGTGTTCACCCTTCGAGGAACCGATCACGGAAGGGCTCCCGGACCAGGCCGCGCTCGCGTGCGTCGACGGGTTCGACCCCGCCGTGGACTATTTCCCGGACAAGGTCGAGATCCGACACGCCGAATACTTCTCGGTCTCGTATCACGGCCACTACAAGGTGGTGCAGATCTCGGTGCCCTTCGGGGCGGTCGATGTCCGCGTGGACTCGGTGTCATGGGACATGGCGTCGACCGATGTCATGGTGCTCGTGCGGTGTGGGACCCCGACGCCCCCGCTGGAGGGGGCGCTGGCGGGCGCCGCCGTGATCACGACCCCGGCTCCTTCGGTGGCGGTGAACGACGACTTCCTGGCTCTCGGAGTGAGGATGTCGGGAGCACTGGATCGCCTCGTCGGCGTGGGCGGGGAGGGCATCTACGACACACTCGTCGACGCGCGTCGCCGCGACGGCCTCGCGGTGCCGATCGGATACTCGTTCCACGGCCCACCTCGCCTCGAGGTACTCCTCAGAGTGGAGCCCGGCATCACGCTTCTCCATACGTCGTCCGCCGAGACGGCGGGGTCGGTGCAGCGTGTGCGCGACCTCGGCCTCGCCGCCGCCCCGGCATTCAACTGGGCGGAGTCCACCCCGCTGGGAGGTGCCGAGTGGTTGAAGTACGTCGCCGTCTTCCTCGGCGCCGAGGCGGAGGCCAACCGCGTATTCGACACGATCGAGGCGGACTACCTGGCGCTCTCCGAGCGGGCCCGAGCGGCGGCCCGAAAACCGACGGTGATCTGGGCCCAGGGGGGGCGCAGCGCCTGGACCGCGCATGTGCGCAGCATCGGGAACCGCCTGTTGAGCGATGCCGGAGCATTGAACCTCCTCGCCGAAGAGGGAGCCGCCGCCGCGGTCGGGGCGGGCGGACCGTACGAGGGGGAGCCGTTCTCGCTCGAGGCGCTGATCGAGAAGGGCGCGGAGGCCGAGTGGTGGATCACCTACAACCTGAACGACGAGGGGTGGCCGTCACGCGTGTACCTGGACGAGATCCGCGCGTACCGGGAGGGACGGGTCTACCACCACAACCTTCGGCGGCGAGAGGCCGACGACGCCTACGACTGGTTCGAGAGTGGGCGCCTGCGTCCAGACATCCTGCTCCGCGACTTCGTCTCTCTCTTCCATCCAGAGCTACTCCCCGATCACGAGCTGGAGCACCTCGCGCCGATCGGCAGGTAGGAAGGCGCGCGACGGCATCGCTCGAAGAGCGGCCCTACTCGACTCGCACTCTCGGTAGGGCGAGGGCCGCCTCGAGTACCTCGCGTCGTGTCACGGCATGCCGGTCTCGCCCGGCGAACTCCGCGAGGAGGGACGGGCGTCGTTCGGGCTCGGACGCCCGCAGCAGCTCGACCATCGGGGCGAGATCGACCGCCTCGACGGCGGCGGATACGAGCTTGGCCTTCACCGCCGGGTCGTGAGCCAGCCGCGACTGCAGAAGGAGGCCGTCCACCCCCCCGGCGCGCGCCAGCTCCCGGGTCCATGCCAGACCGTCCCACCCGGTTTCTCGGAAGAGGAACGTCAGGACATCTTCGAGCGCCGGCTGCGTCTCGACCACCAGGTCGTGGATGCGAGCCCACGGCTCTCCCGCGGATTTTCCGCTGAGCTCGTAGACGTAGCGGTCTGCCTCGGCGTTCACCTCGAGCCGGAAGAGCGCACCCGAGCCGGCGGGCAGGATCAGTTGTCCGCCGGGGGTCACGAGCAGGGGACCCTGAACGGCGAGGGTACCTCGACAGTCCTCGGTCCACCACCGGAACTCCGCCCGTGAGCCGTCGGTGTCGAGGTGCCGCCACGTGGTGACCCGTTCGCTTCCGACGGCGCACTCGTCCAGCCCCGAAGCGGGATCAGGCCCGGGGACGCCTGCGATGAGTGCTGCACAGGCCAGGATCAGCAGGGCCGAGGCCCGGTGACCGATCGGCTCCGCGACTCGCACGGCCCCGCCGCCCACGAGGCGCGCGACGCGCCGACCGAGCGTCGAGTCCGTGACGCCTGCGAGAGAGACGCGCGAGGAGACACGCGCGTCCCCCCTCGCGTGCGCCAGGAGGGTGTCGGCGTAGTCGAGCGGATCGACCCCTCCCCGCACGACCATCTCGTCGACCGCGAGCTCCATGAGGAATCGGACCCGCCGTACGGCGAGCTGCACGACAGGCACGAACCACGCGATACGCGCCACGCCGAGCAGAGCCGCAGTTCTCATGCCGTCCTTCCGAACCACGTGCGCGAGCTCGTGAACGAGCACACCGTCGACCCATGAGGCCGTGGGCAACCCGATCGACTGGCGGCGGAATCCCCACGTGATCGGCCCGACACGCGAGTCTACCGAAACCACGGAGAGGCTCGCAGGGACGCGGGCGCCCCAACGGGCGAGCGCCTCCCGGACCGCGTCGCGCTCGAGGAACGCCGACGTCTCGGGCGACGTGCCGGGCGCACGCATCACGCACCGCAGGGCGTGCTCCCTCCGGAGGTCGCGCACCCAGAGAAGCGCGATCCCCACGAACCAGGCAACGACCAGCCCCAGCGCCAGCCAACCGCTCGCCCCGGCGCCGCGGGGCACTCCGTCCGCGAGGATCTGCACCGACTCTGCTCGGTTCAGTGCGAGTCGGATCCCCTCCGCGTCGTAGGCCCACACGTCGACGATCGCGAGGGCAGCGACCGCGACGAACGCCAGCGAGAGGCCCAGTCCGGCCGCGAGGGCGACGAGTGCGCGATCGGCTCGATGCGCAGGAGCCCGCCCGTGATCGGCGGAAAGCACGACCGCGGTGTACCCGCTCACCAGCAGCACGAGCGCCGCGATTCCCACGAGCGCCAGCGTCACGAATCCCCGCTACCCGTGCGCCGCCGTGCGCGCGCCTCTCGGACCAGGCGCTCCAACTCGGCGAGGTCGTCGTCCGGAAGCCGTTCCGGGTCGTCTCCGAGGAGTCCGGTGACGAACGACGTGACCGACCCTTCGAAGTACGTATCGAGGAGTTGCGCCGTGGCCTCCTGCGCCGCCTGGTCCCGAGATGTGCTGGGCCAGTAGACGTTCTCCCGACGGTCGCGTCGACGCTCGATCAGCCCCTGCTCCTCCATCCGTGCGAGCATGGTGCGTAGTGCGGAGCCCGACGGAGGATCCGCCATCGCCTCCGAGATCTCGGCGACGGTGCCCCCGTCGAGTCGGTAGAGCACCCGCATGATCTGGGCGTGGCGGCCGGAGAGTCGTTGAGAGCGTTTCACGCCGAAGATGATAGGGCTCTATCAATGCTGCATCAATTCACGAGTGCGACTCAGGGGTGAGACGAACGCGCCCCGCAGCGACCGATGGTGCTTGCGATTCCTTGTTGATAGCGCCATCTCACTTGGCTGAACATGTGGCGCTCGAGGTCTCCCGGCGCCACAGGGCGGTGCCGAAACGGACCCGGCACCCCGATACCTCGGGAGATCCCGGATCGAAGACGTCGTGATCGGACTTCTACAGATGACTTACCCGCGCGCGGCTATCGGTGGCGCGGTGCTCCTCCTCCTGACCGTGGCACTTGGAGCGCCGGTCGCCGCGCTCGCGCCAGTTCCGCAGGATGCCACGGTGGAGGGCGTCGTCACGGCCGGCGACGGTGCGCCCATCGCGGGCGCCAGCGTCCGGCTCGAGCCGATCAACGTCGGCGCGTCGACGGACGCGGAGGGGCGTTTCGTGATCAGCGGCGTGCCCGCAGGCACGTGGACGGTCGCCGTCTACGCCATCGGCTACAGCGGGGACACGAGCCAGATCACGGTCGGCAGCGCCGGCGTGGAGCAGGTCGAGATGCGGCTATCGGTCGACCCGCTCGGCCTCGACGGCCTCACAGTCGTCGCCGCCCGCTCGCGCATCGCCACGAAGGCGGAGACCGAGCTCCTCGCGACCCCGCAGGCGATCGCCGTCGTCCCTCGCGCGGTGATCACGCAGCAGGCCGTGGTCACGCTCGACGATGTGGTCCGCAACACGGCGGGGATCATCCGGGCCAGCTCGTCGAACGGCGAGTACAGCACCTTCGCCGCCCGCGGGTTCTACTCGAACAGCGACGGCAACTTCCGGCGGAACGGCGTCCAGGTCAGCAAGTTCGGTGAGCTGCTCGACGTGAACACCGAGCGCGTGGAGATCCTGAAGGGTCCTGCGACGGTGCTCTACGGGCAGCTGGACCCCGGCGGCGTGATCAACCTCCGGACCAAGCAGCCGCTTGCGGCGTCCGGCACGGAGATCGAGGTCGCCGGCGGGAGCTTCGGGCGGATCGACGGCCGGCTCGACGTGACCGGACCCATCAGCGAGAACCTTCTGTACCGACTCAACGGCCAGATCGAGAACCGGGACAGCTTCCGGGACGAGGTCTTCTGGGAGACGCGGTTCGTCTCGCCCGTACTCACGTGGCTCCCGTCGCGTGGGACCAGCCTGACCGTGGAGGGGGAGTTCAAGCGGGAGGACGGCGTGCTCGACGAGGGGCTGATCGGTCAGGAGAACACGCTCGCGAGCCTCGACCGCCAGCCGATCGGGCGCTTCCTGGGTGAGCCGACGGTAACGGCGGACCGCAGCCGCGACGCCGTCCTCGCGACGCTGGAACACGACTTCGGCGCGTCGGGCTGGCAGGGCCGCATCGTCGGGAGCTGGTCGGAGAACCAGCGGAACTCGAACCGCGTCGATCTGCGGTCCCTCGCCGCCGACGATCGGACGCTCAGCCGGCGCACCGACTTCCGCCAGCAGAACCTCGAGACGCTCTTCTACGACGTGGGCGTGAACGGCTCCTTCCGACTCGGCACGTCGAGCCATCGCCTCGCCCTCGGCGTAGACGGATACACGACCGATCGACTCGAGGAGCGATTCCGGAGCAACATCGATCCCATCGACATTCTCGATCCCGTCTACACCGGTGCGGACGCCCCCGCGCCGCTCTCCATGGAGGATCAGTCCGTCGACCTGATCGGCGTGTACGCCCAGAACCAGATCTCCTTCGGTGACGCCTGGGTGGTGCAGCTCGGCCTGCGCTACACCACCTTCGATCAGCTCGAGCGGGACCCCGAGTCGACGGATCCCGGCGACGAGTTCTCCGCCGAGGAGTGGACACCCTCCGTCGGCGTCGTGTACCGCGCGAACCCCGACCTCTCGGTGTACGGCTCCATGAGCGAGGCCTTCGCACCGACGCTGTCCGTGGACTCCGCGGGAAACCCCTTCGAACCCAACTTCGGTCGCCAGTTCGAGGTGGGCGTGAAGGCCGATCTGCTCGATCGGCGGCTGTCGACGACGGTCGCGGCCTACCATCTCCGACGGGAGGGGATGATCAGCTTCGTGTTCCCCCCCGGAGGTGGCTTCTTTCGGGTGCAGGGGGGCGTGCAGCGGAGCCGCGGGATCGAGGTCGACGTCCTCGGCCAGCTGACCGATCGTCTGAGCGCGATCGGCTCGTACGGGTTCACCGACGGCGAGGTGCTGGAGGACGAGACCTACGAGGTCGGCCGTGGCCTTGGCGGCGCACCCCGTCACCACGGCAGTCTCTGGCTGCGGTCGGCCCTCGGCGGAGGGTTCTCGGCCGGCGCCGGAGTGTTCTTCCAGTCGGAGTGGAAGGCGTTCACCAGCTACGAGGATACGGAGACGCTGCCGTCCTACCAGACGTTCGACGCCATGCTGGGATACTCGCTCGCGAACGGTCTCGATCTGCAGGTGAACGCGAGAAACCTCACCGACGAACGGTACTATCTGTCGGGCGGCGAGGGCCGCACGCCGGGCCTGCCCGCGCGTCCGCGTTCCTTCGACGTGAGCGTGACGTGGAGTCGCGGTGCCCTGAGCCGGTGAGGAAGGACAGGACCGGCGTCCGGCGCCCTGCCGCGGTGGCGATGCTCGCCGCCGTGGCGGGGTGCGGCCCGGGTCCCGACTCGGCGGCGCCGCCGGTCGAGGGAGATGCGGCGTCGAGCCTGCCCGTGCCCGAGGTGCCGGCGGTGCGGTTCGCGGAGCGCTTCTCCGTGAGCGCCGGCCCGGGATACCGACTGCTGCGCGCATCTCCCGATCCCGGCGCGCTCGGGCCCGACGCGAGTCGCGCGTGGGCGGCCGACGTGGACAGCATGGTGCTCGTCGACCGGGGCGACGCTCCGCGTGTTCCTTCTCGCCTCGAGCACCTTCCGCGCTTCGAGGTGCCGGTTCGCAGCGTGACGACCAACCGCGACGCCGACGCACTGCGGGTGAAGGAGCTCGGACACCTCGATCGCCTCCGCGCGATCGGCGGCTCGGGCATCTACGACTCCGATCTTCGGGCCCGGGTGGAGTCGGGGGAACTCGGCTCCGTCGGAAGCGCGCTGCACCGTACGACCAATGTCGAGTTCCTGCTCACGGAGCGGATCGAGGCGGCCTTCTTTCGCGTCGCGAGTCTCGAGCACGCCGATCAGTTCGAGCGCATTCGCGATGTGGGAGGCAACGCGGTTCCGGTCTTCGCCTGGGCCGAGCGCAGCTATCTCGGTCGCGCGGAGTGGCTGGCGTACGTCGCTCTGTTCCTGGGAGCGGAGGCGCAGGCCGAGGCGATGATCGACGGGATGGTGGCGCGTCGCGACTCGCTCATCGACCGCATCGGGGACTCGCCCGCGGTTCCCGCCGTGTGGGCGTACCGAAGCGGTGATCGCTGGCTCGTGCATCGGAACAGCCTCGAGTCCGAGCTGCTCCGCGATGCGCGCGGCGAGAACGTTCTCGCCGACGGAGGGTCGGCGATCACGGACGGGACCGGCGGCTTCAACGAAGGCGTTCCGATGACCGATGAGGAGTTCCTGATCGCCGCCGCGAACGCCGAGTACTGGATCACCTGGGACCACTCGGACGAGCACTGGCCGTCACGCGGCTATCTCGACGACATTCCGGCCTATCGCGAAGGCCGCGTGTACCACCACCGTCTCCGCGTCCGCCCGGGGCAGGGGGGAGACGACTGGTACGAGGGAGCGCAGGTGGATCCCGTCACCGTGCTGGCGGACCTCGTGGCACTCCTCCACCCCGGGGCGCTGCCCGACCACGAGTTCATGTGGCTGGCGCCGCTGGAGCGCACCCGCTGACGATGCGCGCCGCGCTGGCGTTCGCGGCGAGCGCCGTGATGCTGGCCGCCGCGCCGGCATCCCTCGCGGCGCAGGACGCAGACCCTCCCGCACGAATCGATCGGCTCGTTCTCGATGGGACCCTCGACGAGTGGCCGGACGACGGACTCCCCGGGGTGGTCGTCAGCGCGTCGGGGCGCTTCGTCGTCCTCGGAGTCCGGCTGTCGGAGCCGCTCCTCGTGCAGGCAGAGGGCGCGCTCGAGGCGACCTGGACTCCGCCCGACTCCACCCGGCGCGTGCACTGGACCTACGCCGAGCGAGCCGGGATGGGGGCGGCGGGCCCGCTCGCCTGGAGCGATCTGGGCGTGCGGGTCCACCCGACCGATCGCTCCCGGGACTTCGAGCTGGCCTTCGAGGTCCAGGCGCTGGCGGGTCATCTCGGAGCCGACCCGGGCGAGCGGGTGCGCGTCACACTGGCCGTCGATGGGCAACTCGTACTCGACCAGATGATTGCCTGGCCCGCCGACGGCCCTTCGGTTCGCGCTCCGATCGAGATTCCCGAGCGAGGCGGCGGTGTGGATCGTGTCGTGTCGTGGAATCTCGAGAGCAACGCGCTCTTCGATCCCGATCGCCAGCCCCACATCGGCCGGGTCCTTCGCTTGCTCCAGCCGACCGTCCTGGTCCTGCAGGAGGTCTACGACTCGACCGCGAGCGCTGCGGCAGCCGTGCTGGCGACGCTGTTCGCCGACCCCACCGCGACGTGGAACGCCCGGAAGGCGGGCGACGTCGTGATCGCCACGCGAGACAGCCTCGGACGCGGGGTCGACGTGGGCTTCACCGACTTCGGTCGCGCGCTCGCGGTGCCCTGGCACACGAACGACGCCGTCGCGCTCGTCGTGGGTGTTCATCTTCCCTGCTGCACGGGAGGTACGCCCCCGGCCGATCGCCGCAGGGCCTTCCTCCTCGACCGGATCGCCGACCTGGTGGCCTCGCTCGGCGCCTCGACCGAGCAACCGCGCCTCGGGCTGATCGTCGGGGACCTGAACCTCGTAGGGGAGGCGAACGCGCTCGCGCCGCTCACGGAGCCCGCACCGAACCGCGGCGCCGAACGACCGCGCTTCCGAGCGCTCGACGTCGTCCACCTCGACGCCGAGGAGACGTTCACGTGGTGGCAGCCGAGCAGCGCGTTCGCTCCGGGCCGGCTCGACTACCTGCTCGTGTCCGGCGACGAGCCGGGCGAGATCGTGCGCACGTTCACCTGGATCGACGAGGACGTCGACCGCGCGAGCGATCACCTGCCCCTGGTGCTCGACTTCCGGGCGCGCGTCATCCGGTAGCGCAGCACCCCGTCCTCGTCCCGCTCCTCGGCCTCGCTCGCCACCCCGTCGTCGCCCGGCAGGAACTCGATCAGGTTGCCTTTGGTCGGGTCGAAGAAGGCCGGCTCGCCGCGGAAGAGGTAGCCGGCGACGAAGAAGCCTTCACCCCGCGGCACGAAGAGGGTGTAGAAGTCCGGCGCCATGCCGCCGTCGTCGACCAGGTGCCCGCTCTCCAGGAGCTCGATCTCCCACTCGGCGACGTCCTCGAGCTGGCTCCGGTACCGCTCCTCGAACTCCTCCAGCGACCCCGACTCCTCGGCCTGCTCGCGGCGACGGGCGAGTTCCTCCTCTGGCCAAGGCACCATGGTGCGGGTCCAGGAGCCGAGGTAGGGCGCCGCTTCTTCCGGCGAAACCGTGAAGGTCACACCGAGGTCGATCCCGACGTCGAGGCTGATCCGGTCCCGCCCCCAGTGCATGTGCAGCTGCGCGCTCTGGAGCCGGATGGAGTCGAGCGAGATCTCGAGCGTCTCCTGGTGCAGGTCGACCACCTCGTGGGGTGCATCGACCACGAGCAGGCCGTCTTCCTCGGTCAGGTGAGGGTAGTGCCAGAGCGTGGTGTCGGCGGTGAGCATCGCCCGCCACATGTCCGACCCCTCGCTGGCCTCCACCCAGAGGCCGTACGCCCCTGCGGCGACGTCGTGTCCCTGGAGCGTCACGTCCCGAGAGAACCGCACCTTCGTGACTCGGTTCGCGCCCGGAGTCCAGAATTCGCCGAACGCGACCTGGTCCCCGAAGATCTCGCGACCGCGGACGGACGGTCGCGCGTAGTCGACGGAGATGGTGGTGCCCGAGACGTTCTGCTCCCAGGAGCCGCGCGGGCTCGGGTCGATGCGCTGGGCCTGCGTGGGAGCCGCAGCGGCGAGCGTGAGCAGAAGCGGGCCGAGGCCGAGCATGTGGGCAGCGCGGAGCCGCATCTGGTCCTCCGTTTATGGCGAGTCGAGTCGAAGGGAGCCGCACGCGTGGTGTGAACGGGCCGTGTAATGACAACTTGATGCCATTATGGTGGCGTGCAACCGTCGGCTGGACCCGTGGCGCCCCGACGTCGAATTGCGAGACTCGGGATACATCGGCCTTGCGATCTAATGATAAGTTCTTATCGATAATGGGCGTGGCCGACCTTCGGCCGCCCGCTCGGACGTAGCGCAGGAGGGTGCTGCCCGAGCCACCTGCACACGGTCCACGAGCAAACGCATTGAGCATACGTCCGGCCGTACCTCTCCCGAACGCCCTCGATACCGATGCCCGCACCGTCTCCGTCGCGCTCTGAGCATGCCGTCCACATTCGCGGATTCGAACGGGTCGGAGGCGGGCGCCGCCACGAAGATCCTCCTCGTGGGCATGGAGAGCACGGGGAAGACGCAGCTCGTGCGCTCCCTCACCGGAAAGTCCGGGGAGAGTGGGCGCTTCCGGGGCACGACACTCGCGTGTGAAGCCTACGCCACCGACGGGCGGATCTTCATCGACAGTCCCGGCATCCTGCGCAGTCTGGACAGCGAGTCGACACGCACGGCGTTGAAGGCGCTGGTGGAGGAGGATGCCGACGTCCTGCTCGTCCTCAACGCCCGACACCTCGACACGCAGGTCCCGGAGCTCCTGCCGCTTGTCCAGGGGAAGCGGGGCGCGATCGTCCTGACGCACTGGGACAAGGCGGGGACACATCTCGGCGCGAGCGAGGCGGTCGCGCTGCTCGGTCCCGGGGTCATCGCCCTCGACGCCCGCTCCGTAGACGACGAGGAGGCGGCCGCACTCCTTGCGGCGCTCGACGACCCGCGCACCTTCCCGGCGGAGCTTCCCCCGCTTCCCGCCCTGCGGGAGGCGGAGGTGTGGGACCCCTTCACCCTGCCGCTCGTCGGGCCGCTGCTGGCGCTGACGCTGCTCTTCGCCCCCGCCTGGTTCGCGGTCACCGGCGCGATCGCGGTGGCCGATGCGCTGTACGACCCGCTGTACGGTCTGCTCGACCCCATCCTCGGCTGGTTCGATGCCCAGCATCCCTGGGTGAACGCGATACTGGCAGGAGACTACGGGTTCGTCGCGATGTTCCCCTTTCTGATCCTGTACGCTCTGCCGACCGTGCTGGTATTCGCGCTTTTCCTCTCCCTCCTCAAGACGAGCGGCCTGGTCGATCGTCTCACCTTCGCGCTGGAGGGACTGCTGCGTCCCTTCGGCCTCAGCGGCCGGGACCTCGTGCGAGTGGTCATGGGCTTCGGGTGCAACGTGCCGGCCGTGATCAGCACGCGCGCGTGTGCCTCCTGCACCCGGGGATCCACGGTCCACGCCATCTCCTTCGGGTCCGCCTGCTCGTACCAGCTCCCCGCCACGCTCGCGGTGTTTGCGGCCGCGGGTCTACCGGCCCTCGGTCCGGTGTTCCTCGCCTGGCTGGGCGTCACGACCCTCCTCTACGTGCGCTGGACTACGCCGAAGGCTTTCCGGAACAGCCTCAACACGCTGCAGCTCCCGCGCTCCGAGCCCGTGCAGCTTCCCTCACTGCGCAGCGTATGGATGGAGGCGTGGCACACGCTCCATCAGTTCCTCGTTCTCGCGCTTCCCGTCTTCTTCGTCATCTGCTTCGTCGCGGCGCTGATGCAGGTCGCCGGGGTGCTGGACCTGCTGGCCGCGGCGACCGCGCCCCTGATGGCGTTGTTCAACCTCCCGGGCGACGCCTCCGTCGCGGTGATTCTGGGATCGATCCGCAAGGACGGGCTCGCGATCGCGCTGCTGGACTCGGACTGGGCGGCCCTCAAGGTCACGCTGACCACGCCGGTTCAGGTGCTGACGGCGGTGTACCTCGCCGGGGTTCTGCTCCCCTGCCTCGTCACGCTCTGGACCATCGCGCGCGAGTTCACGGTGACCTGGGCCGCGAGGCTCTGCGTCCGCCAGGTCGTGGCGGCGACGGTCTTCTCGCTGGTCCTCGCCTGGGGCGGGGCGCTCCTGATCTGACCGGGTACTCGGCTCGGGTGGGCAGGCTCCTACTTCGGCCGGAACGCGACGACCCGATCCCCGTCGGTCTCTAGATACGGGCCGTTGATCAGGTCGATGCAGTAGGGGATCGCCGGGAACACCGCGTCGAGGCACTCGGCGATCGCCTTCGGCTTGCCCGGCAGATTCACGATGAGGCTGCTCCCGCGAACGCCGGCGGTCTGCCGGGAGAGGATCGCCGTCGGGACGTACTCGAGCGAGACCTCACGCATCAGCTCCCCGAACCCCGGCAGGAGCTTCTCGCACACCGCTTCCGTCGCTTCGGGCGTGACGTCGCGCACGGCCGGTCCGGTGCCTCCCGTGGTCACGATGAGCCCGCACCCCAGGTCGCAGAGTTCGACGAGCGTCCGTTCGATGACCCCACCGTCGTCGGGTACGACCCGCGCCTCCGCCTCCCAGGGGCTCGTCAGAACGTCGGCCAGAAATGCGTGGATCGCGGGCCCGCCCCGGTCCTCGTACTCGCCCCGGCTCGCGCGGTCGGAAACCGTGACGATGCCGATCTTCGCGGTCGGCTGGTCCCCGGCCTCGGTCGATGGTCGATTCATCAGCAGCCTGCTGCTGCAACGGATAGCGGATCACCCATGTGAATGAGGATACACTCTCAACACTGGCCGCCCCACCCCCGTCCGCCGTCGCCTCGCTCCCGTCTTGCATGTGATCGCGTCCGGCACCTAGGCTGGCGCGATCCATCCGTCACACTCGACCGCCCCGTCTCTGCGCCGCACCGGCTCTCCGTCCCCGACCCGCACACCATGTCCCGAACCGTCCGCATCATCCCCGCCCGCATCGCCCTGTGCGCTGCTCTCATCCCGTTCGCGCTCCCGGCAGCGCCCCTGGCTGCCCAGGAGCGGGCCGCGAACGCGACGGTCCACCCGGACCTCCTGTCGACGCTCGAGTACCGCTCGGTGGGCCCGTCCCGAGGAGGCCGCTCGACGGCGGTCAGCGGGTTCGCGGACGACCCCACGCAGTACATCATGGGCACCACCGGGGGCGGCGTCTGGATAACGTACGACGCAGGTCAGTCGTGGGAGAACGTCACCGACGACGACCTCGACGTCGGGTCGGTGGGAGCGGTCGAGGTGGCGCCTGGCGATCCGAACGTGATCTACGTGGGGACCGGCTC
The DNA here is from genome assembly GCA_028284495.1 of Longimicrobiales bacterium. GTDB lineage: Bacteria > Gemmatimonadota > Gemmatimonadetes > Longimicrobiales > Gaopeijiaceae > Gaopeijia. The sequence continues at coordinate 116,252 of JANQRP010000023.1, forward strand.
CGCGGGTATCCGTGGGAACGTCTCCCAGGGGAGGGGGATGTGGCGTTCCACCGACCGCGGGAAGAGCTGGAGCTTCCTCGGCCTCGAGAGGGGGGGGCTGATCGCCAAGGTGCAGGTGGATCCTCGCGACCCGGACGTCGCCTTCGTGGCGGCGCTCGGAAACGCCTTCGGCAGGAACCCCGAGCGCGGCGTGTACCGCACCCGCGACGGCGGCGCGACCTGGGAGAACGTCCTCTTCGTCGCGGACTCGGTGGGAGCCGCCGACGTGGTCATGAACCCGAAGAACCCCCGCGAGCTCTACGCGGGGATGTGGCGGGCCGAGCGGAAGCCATGGACACTGCATGATGCGTCGCGGGACGGCGGCATCTGGAAGACGACCGACGGCGGCGACAGCTGGACGCGGCTGACCGACCCCTCGCAGGACAACGGCCTCCCCGACCAGACGCTCTTCGGCCGCATCGGTCTTGCGATCTCGCCGGCCAACCCGGAGCGCGTCTGGGCGCTCATCTCGGCACCGGATCCACACGGCGGGATCTGGCGGACGGACGACGGGGGCGAGAACTGGCGGAAGGTGACCCGCGACCGACGCTTCCGGCAGCGTCACTGGTACTACTCGCACCTCGAGGCCGACCCGCAGGACGAGAACACCGTCTACGTCATGAACACGGGGCTATATCGCTCGGTCGACGGCGGCTCCGACTGGGAGTCCATCCGCGTGCCGCACAGCGACGTCCACGACCTCTGGATCCGGCCCGACGATCCCGAGGCGATGGTCGTGGCGAACGATGGTGGCGCTCAGGTCAGTCTCACCGGAGGACGCAGCTGGACCACCATGAACAACCAGCCGACCTCGGAGTTCTACCGGCTGGAGGTGGACAACCAGTTCCCGTATCGGCTCTACGGCGCCCAGCAGGACAACTCCACCATCTCCGTGTCCTCCCGCGGCAACGGGTTCGACGAGTCGGACTGGTTCAGCGTCGGTGGTGCCGAAAGCGGCCACATTTCGGTGCACCCGCACCCTGACTCGGCGCACATCGTATGGGCCGGGAACTACATCGGGCAGATCGACCGCTCCAACCTCGAGACGGGGGAGCGGCGCAACATGATCATCTATCCGCAGATGGGCGACGGCGTGGCCCCTCGGGATGCGCTGTACCGGTTTCAGTGGAACGCCCCGATCCTCATGTCGCGGCACGACCCCCAGGTCGTGTACCACGCGTCGCAATACGTCCACCGCACCACGAACGACGGCATGTCCTGGGAGACGATCTCGCCCGACCTGACCACGAACAACCCGGATCAGCAGGGGCTCCCCGGCGGTCCGCTCCAGGTCGACCACACCGGGGTCGAGGTGTACAACACCGTGTTCGTGCTGAGCGAGTCGCCCCACGATGCCGCGGAGCTGTGGGCCGGGTCGGACGACGGCCGGGTGCACATCACACGGAACGGCGGCGACAGCTGGGCCGAGGTCACGCCGGACGACATGCCGGCGGAGGGGACGGTCAACTCGATCGACCTCTCACGGAACACCCCGGGCCGAGCGGTGATCGCGGTCTACCGATACAGAGACGACGACTTCCGGCCGTACGTCTTCCTCACCGAGAACTTCGGAGAGAGCTGGCGTCTGCTCACCAACGGGGAGAACGGGATCCCGGCCGATCATCCGGTTCGTGTGGTTCGGGAGGATCCGGATCGCGAGGGACTGCTCTACGCCGGGACGGAGTTCGGGATGTTCGTCTCCTTCGACGAAGGCGAGAACTGGCAGTCGCTCCAGCTGAATCTCCCGCGCACGCCGATCACGGACCTGCGCGTGCATGAGAAGGACCTCGTGGTCTCCACTCAGGGCCGCTCCTTCTGGATCCTGGACGACGTCACCCTGCTCCATGACGTGCGGGACGAGCTCCAGGCCGAGGCGCTTCACGTCATTCCGCCGCGCGATGCGATTCTCGGACGGGGGGGGCGCGCGGTCGAGATGACCTACTGGGTCGGGGACGCTCCGGAGCGCGTCCGGATCGAGGTCGTCGATCCGTCGGGCACGGTGATCCGCGAGTTTGCCGGGAGGGTCGAGCGAGACGAGGACGAGGGGGAGGGCGAAGACGAGGAGGAGTCGGAGGATCGGCCCGCGGACGAGGAGGACGAGGAGGAGGCCGGCCAGATGCGCGGTGAGCAGCCTCGGGACGCGAACCTCGAGGAAGAGCGACTGAGCGTGTCCGCCGGGATGAACCGGTGGACGTGGAACCTCCGCTACCCCGGGCCCGACGTGATCTCGTCGGCGCAGTTCTCGCTCGCCAGTACGGGCGGGGCCGCTGCACCTCCCGGGCGCTACATGGTGCGGGTCACGGCCGGCGACGTGGTCGAGGACGTCCCTGTGGAGGTCACGCTCAATCCGGGCATACCGTCTGTGACGACGGCGGACATGGCCGCCCAGCACGCGCTCACGATGCAGGCGCGGGACCGTCTCACCGAGGTCCACGACGCGATTCGGGAGATCCGCTCCATCCGGGATCAGACGGCGGACTTCGTGAGCCGAGCCCGGGACGGCGAGTACGACGACGACGCGGTCGATCTGCTCGAGGAGCTGGCCGACTCGCTCGGAGACCGGCTCACCGAGATCGAGGACTCGCTCATCCAGACGAAGAGCGAATCGGGGCAGGATCCGATCAACTTCCCGCCGAGGCTCGACGATCAGCTCGCGTACCTGTACAGCCACGTCAACGGATCGTACGGGCGCCCCACGGACGGGGCGTACCAGCGATACGACGACCTCGTGACCGAAACCCAACCCTTCCTGGACCGACTGGAGGCACTGGTCGCCGACGACGTGGCGGCGTTCAACGAGGCCCTCGCCGATGCGGGAATCGGCGCGGTCGTGACACGGCGGCGGTAGCCCGCCGCCCGCCGATGTCACGACTCAACTACCGGCACCTCTGGTACTTCTGGCACGTCGCCCGCGAGGGGGGCATGACGGCGGCGGCGCGCGTCCTTCACGTGAGTCAGCCGACGGTCAGCGCTCAGATCCGCAAGCTCGAGAAGAAGGTGGGCGAGAAGCTCTTCCGACGCGCCGGGCGATCGATCGAACTGACGGATGTCGGCCGCATCGTGTTCCGGTACGCGGACGAGATGTTCACCCTCGGTGAGGACCTCGAGGAGGCTCTGCGGAACCTCGACGGTCAGACGCCGCTCCGGCTCATGGTCGGAATCGTGGAGGCGTTCCCGAAGGTCCTGGCCCACCACATCGTCACGCCGGCGCTCGAGGCGTTCCCGCACCTCCACCTCGAGGTATTCACGGCTCCACCCGACCGCCTGTTCGGCCGCCTGGCCGTGCACGATCTCGATCTGGTCATCTCGGACGGGCCGCTCCCGACGACGGTCGACGTTCAGGCGTACAACCACCGCCTGGGCAGCTCCTCCGTGTCGATCATGGCCACTCCCACCTTCGCTCGGGAGTACGCTGAACGGGAGTTTCCGGCCTGTCTCGACGGAGCACCCTTCCTGCTGCCCGCCGAGGACGCCGCTCTGAGGCGCGAGTTGCGTCGCTGGTTCGCCGACGAGGGGGTCCGGCCTCGCGTCGTCGCCGAGGTTCAGGACAGTGCCATCCTGCAGGTGTTCGCGTGGGAGGGGGCCGGGATGTGCGCGGTTCCCACGGCAGTCGCCGCCGAGGTCGGCCGAATGTACGAACTCGAGACGCTGTGGGTGCTTCCCGACGTCACGGAGACGTTCTGGGCGATCTCCGTCGAGCGACGCATCCGAAATCCGGCCGCCGCCCGAATCCGGGAGGCGGCGCGAGACGAGCTGCTCCTCGCCGGAGGCTGATCTCACGAGTGGCCCCACAGGCCTGAAACGTATCGAACTATCGATAGAAAAAAGCGATGTCTTGCATAGAGAGCGATGTCTTCATGCATGAATCACTCCGTTGTAGACTACGTGTCCAATCATGCTCTGTGATTGAGTTGTACACGCCCCCGCCGCAGACGGCCGACGGCGGGTAACCGATCTCGACGATACCAACGCACTGGAGTCTACTCATGAAGCTCAGGGTCACCAGCGTGGTCGCAGTCGCGGCTCTCGCCCTCAGCACGCTCGCCTTCACCGACACCTCGGAGACCCTCGATGTCGCGCCGGTGTCTCCCACCGAAGCTCAGGTGCTCGACGCGCAGCAGGCGTGGGGCCAGGGCATCGTGGAGATCGCCAGGACGCACGCCTCCGGCGGCGACTACGAGGCGCGCGCCGCGGAGCACATCAACACCCTCTACGCGTACGGGAAGACCGACGTGATGTTCAAGCCGACGCTGGCCGCTCAGGACCAGTTCCGGGAGACCTTCGACGAGGCCCTGTCGTACTTCATCGGGGCCGAGGGCACCGAGGACGGCGGGTTCGCCATCAAGGGCTGGACGAACGTCCGGTGGGAGAACAACGCGGTCTACACCGACGGCGACTCGGCGATGGCGATGGGCAACTACTACTTCACCGGACCGGACGGTACGGAGACGAAGGTCGAATACACCTTCGGCTACGTCCTCGACGCGAATGGGGAGCTCAGGATCAACCTCCACCACTCGTCGCTGCCGTACAGCGGTAGCTGAGGGACCGTAGACGGGAGCTCGCCGAGCGGGCTTCTCGCACATCGAGCGGGCATCCGGGCTTCCCGGGTGTCCGCTCTTGTGTTGTGGACGGGTGCCACCCGGACGCCGACCCCGCAGGCGTCAGGCGGAGCGGGTCGCGACCGCCGCCGGACGGGAGCGCTCCGCCACGACGGCGAGCACGTCGCCGGCGCGCCGGGCGCCGGCGAGGTTCCGGGCCGTCGGACCCAGCTCCAGCTCCGCCAGCGGCCCCATGACGTGAAGGCCGGGGGCCCACTGCAGAGCGACATCGGGCACCGGGGTGCCGCACCGGGCGACCGGAAGACCGAGTCGTGCTCCCACGGCGCGGATCCACGGGGGGGACGAGGCGTCCGCGTCGTACCCTGTGGCCAGCAGCAGGCGCTGAACACGGAGACGTTCCGGGACTGCCGCTTCGTCGCGATCCGCGCGCTCGACGACCACATCGATTCCGCCGTCGACGACAGTCGCGGAACGCACGCTCCCCCTACAGGTCGCGAGTTCACGCCGGCTCGCCGCCGCACGAAGCGCGTGGAGCGCGTCCGACGTGATCGATCCCACATGCCGGGCGTCGGAGATTATCGCGCGGCGTCGGTTCGGCGAGGGCTCGGCCTGGAAGCCTCGCATCAGCTTGGGGCCCAGCCACCCCGGTTCCGTGTCGAAGCGGTGGACACGCGCGATGTGGCGCGACAGCAGCGTGACCTCGACGTCGGGGCTCGCGAGCGAAACGGCCGCCTGGACCGCGCTGAGCCCGCCGCCCACCACGAGCGTGGTCTTCCCGGCGACCGGTGCGCGAGCAGGATCGAGCACATGTGACACGTACGGAGTCCCGCGGGGCGCCCACCCCGGCCACCGCACGCGGGAGGACGAGCCCAGGGCAAGGACCACGCGCCGCGCGTCCAGTGCTCCGCGGTCGGTCTCGACGCGCCAGCCGTGGGCGATCCGCGAGATCGAGTACGCGCGTCCCCGGGTCCAACCGCGATCGAGGCCCGAGGCGTCGAACACTCGACGCGCGTGCGCGCCGAACAGGTCGAGCGAGGGCCGCCGATACCGGCCCTTGAGTGCCGAACCTCGGAGTGCAGACCCTCCGAGTGCCGAGCCTGGGCGCCCCGACGCCCATTCCCGGGCGAAGTCCGCGAGCTCGAGCGCCGTCCTGCCGATGTGGTGCACCACCGGCGAGCGCAGATGCGTCATCCCCAGGGCGCGGGTCACCGCGTCCCACTCGTGGAACGGCGATTCGTGAGGGTCAAGGATCGCGACGCGCACTCCGCTCCAGGACGCCGCCACGCGGACACCCGCATGCACGCCGTGCGGACCCCCTCCGATGACCAGCCAGTCGAGCACTGTCTTCGCTCCCTCGGGGCGCGAGCCCCCACGCACGATGAAGATGCGGCTTGTTCGACGATGATAACGCATTATCATTTAAGCCCGCTACCCGTCCCGCGCGCTTCGGAGCCTCCCGTGAACCGACTCCCCGTAACCGTCCTTTCCGGCTTCCTCGGAGCCGGCAAGACGACGCTCCTCAACGAGGTCCTCCGAAACCGCGAGGGTCGCAAGGTCGCCGTCATCGTCAACGACATGAGCGAGGTGAACATCGACCTCGGCCTCGTCGAGCGCGGGGGCGCCGAGCTGTCGAGGACCGAGGAGACGCTCGTGGAGATGACGAACGGGTGTATCTGCTGCACGCTCCGCGAGGACCTCCTGGCCGAGGTCTCCCGCCTCGCGCAGGAGGGGCGGTTCGACTACCTGCTCATCGAGTCGACCGGGATCTCGGAGCCGATTCCCGTTGCGCAGACCTTCACGTTCGAGGACGAGCAGGGCGTGAGCCTGGGCGACATCTCGCGTCTCGACACCATGGTCACCGTGGTCGACGCGGCGAGCTTTCTCGACGACTACGACGCGGCGGAGGCGCTGAAGGATCGCGGCCAGGCGGTGGGGGAAGAGGACGAGCGCACCGTCACCGATCTGCTCATCGACCAGGTCGAGTTCGCCGACGTCATCGTCCTGAACAAGATCGACCTCGTGTCGGAGGAGCACGCGCTCGAGGTCGAGGCGATCCTCCGCGCGCTGAACCCCGGAGCTCGGATTCATCGCGCGACGCGCGGCAAGGTACCCCTCGGGTACGTGCTCGACACGGGACTGTTCGACTACGACCGGGCCGAGGCGTCGGCCGGCTGGATCCGCGAGCTCGAGGGCGAGCACACGCCCGAGACCGAGGAATACGGAATCTCGAGCTTCACCTATCGGACCTCGGCGCCCTTCGACGCCGAGCGGCTCTGGGCCTTCTTCAACGACGAGCGGAACTGGCGTGGCATGCTCCGCTCGAAGGGCTTCTTCTGGGTGGCTGCGGACCACCGCGTCTGCTACGAGTGGGCGCAGGCCGGTGGCGCGAGCACGGTGAACCCCATCGGAATGTGGTGGGCCGCCCTGCCGAGAGAGTACTGGGACCATCCTGCGGGTGAGCGCCCGGATGAAGAGCCGGACTGGGATCCCCGGTACGGCGACCGCCGTCAGACGCTCGTGTTCATCGGCCAGGGGCTCGACGAGCTCGCGCTCCGCGCCCGGCTGGACGAGTGCCTGCTGGACGAAGCCGTGGCGGCTCGTGACAGTGCGACGTGGCTCGACCTTCCGAACCCATTCCCCGCGCTTCAGATGGCGGAGGCCGCGGGCGCATGAGCGGGACCGTCGAGGGCCGGATTCACGATGTGGTCGTGGTTGGAGGCGGTGCGGCGGGGGTGGGCGTGTCCGTCGCCCTCGGGCACGCCGGAATCGAGGACTTCGTGGTGCTCGAGCGCCGCGAGGTCGGCTCGTCCTTCGCCGCATGGCCCGAGGAGACGCGGTTCATCACTCCGTCCTTCCCGACCAACTCGGTCGGCATGCTCGACCTGAATTCGGTCGTGCTCGGTACCTCGGCCGCCTTCACGCTCGAGGTCGAGCATCCCTCCGGGCGTCAGTATGCCGCATTCCTGAGGGGAATCGCGGCGCACTTCGACCTTCCGGTCAGTGAGCACACCGAGGTCCTGGGCATCGAGCCGGTCGGCGATGTGCTCGAGATCGACACGTCGCGGGGCACGCTGCACGCGCGGCACGTCATCTGGGCGGCGGGCGACTACCAGTATCCGAAGCTGAACGGGTTCGGTGGGAGCCGCCTCTGTCGTCACACGGCCACGATCCCGTCGTACGCAGAGCTCGAGGGCGACGACTTCGTCGTGGTCGGCGGCTACGAGAGCGGGATCGACGTGGCGAGTCACCTGGCCGAGCGCGGCAAGCGGGTGCGGGTCTTCGATCGGGAGCGGCCGTGGGAGTCCGAGACCTCGGACCCGAGCGTCGCGCTCTCGACCTATTCGCTCGAGCGCACGCGGCGCCCCTCCTTCGTGGAGCACGTGGAGCTCTTCCCCGAGGCACCCGTCGCAGCGGTGGTCGAGGTGGACGGCGGGTATGAAGTCGCCACGGAGGACGGACGACGCTTCCGCACGCCCGTCGCACCGCTTCTCGCGGGGGGCTTCGACGGGAGCCACCCCCTGGTCGCGAACCTCTTCGAGATGCGCGACGACGGCTTCCCCCTGCTCAACCAGCACGACGAGTCCACGATCGTCCCGGGCGTGTTCCTGTGCGGCGCGGCCGTGCGGCACGACCGCCACATCTTCTGCTTCATCTACAAGTATCGGCAGCGGTTCGCGGTCGTGGCGAAGGCGGTCGCGACCTCCCTCGGCCTCCCGGCAGAGGGGCTCGAGATGTACCGCATGTGGGGGATGTACCTCGACGACCTCTCCTGCTGTGGGCAGGAGTGCGTCTGCTGACCGACCCAATCTCTACTACCGGAGCACGCACGACATGAGCAGCGACGTTCAGCACTTCGCCACGACCGTCCAGAAGGCGGTCTCGAAGGCGACGATCATCTCGCCCCTTCAGGAGATTCGCGACGCCTCCGTGGAGTACTGCGTGAGCAGCGGCTACGTCCTGATCTCGGACGACTCGAACAACCGCGCGTTCGTCACGCACATCAGCAACGTGGTGCTCGAGCTGGACACGAGCGCGTCGTGAAGGTCGCCTACGTCTTCCGATCCCCGATGGCTTCGACGTACCAGCTGGCCACCATGATCCTCCCCCAGCTGGAGGAGGACTACCACGGGGTCGAGGTCGTCGGGATGTTCTTCTTCGACGACAACACCTTCGTCCTTCGCTCCGGCGATCCCGTCGGGGAGCGCCTCGCGCAGGTTGCACGAGATCGGGGCATGCTGCTCATGATGTGCGATCAGTGCGCCGTCAAGCGCGGCCTCGCCGAGGGCACGCTCGAGCAGTGCGGACGGGGCGAGGTGAAGGCGAAGGGCACCGTGGAAGGGGTGACGGCGGGCTGCTTCCCGCAGCTCTACGCGGCGCTGGGGGGAAGCCCCCCCGATCAGGTCATCACGCTGTAGCCGCACGCTGTAACCGCGCGGGCAGATCCCAACCCGAAGTGGTGAGCCACGACGAGATGCATACCATGACCGATGAGTCCCGGGAGACGGTCGCGAAGCCCGAGGCTCGCGCGGACGGCGCCGTCCTGGAGGCCCGAGGCCTCGGGAAGGCGTACGGCGATACCCGCGCGCTCGTGGACCTCGACCTTCGCGTCGAGCGGGGCGAGGTGTACTGCCTGCTGGGTCCGAACGGCGCCGGGAAGACCACCACCATCAACCTCTTCCTCGGCTTCATCGCGCCGACCGATGGGCAGGCGTTCGTGGCCAGCCTCGATGTCGCGACGCACGACCGGGAGACCAAGCGTCATCTGGCCTACATTCCGGAGCAGGTGATGCTGTACGGCAACCTGACCGGCCTCGAGAATCTCGACTACTTCGCGGCCCTGTCCGGCAAGCATCCCGGCCCGGGCAGGCTGCGAGAGATCCTCGAAGAAGCCGGGCTGCAGTCGGACGCCGTCGAGCGGCGGGTTTCCGGCTACTCCAAGGGGATGCGGCAGAAGGTCGGGATCGCGATCGCGATCGCCAAGGAGGCCGATGCGCTGCTTCTCGACGAGCCCACGTCGGGGCTCGACCCCAAGGCGTCCAACGAATTCTCCGCGTTGCTGGGGCGCCTCCGTGACCGTGGCGTGGCGATCCTGATGGCGACGCACGATCTCTTCCGCGCCAAGGAGACGGGTACACGCGTCGGCATCATGCGCGAGGGCCGGCTCGTGTCGGAGATGGCCACGTCCGAGATCGGTCATGCGGATCTCGAGCGCGTCTACCTGGAGCGGATGGGCGACTCGTGACGACGATCGTGCGGATCGCACGGAAGGAGCTGACGGACCTGGTCCGGGATGGCCGGTTCCGGGTCGGAGCCGCAGTCATCGGCTCGCTCCTGGTCGTGTCGCTCGGCGCCGGGTGGATGCAGGTGCGGGACGCGCGGGCGCACCTCGACGCGGCACAGGCGACCGCACGGGACCACTGGGAGTCGCAGGGGGAGAAGAATCCGCACTCCGCCGCACACTACGGGATCTACGCGTTCAAGCCCCGGCTGGCGCTCTCGTTCGTGGACCACGGGGTCGACCCCTACACCGGGACCTCAGTCTGGTTGGAGGCGCATCGCCAGAACGATTTCCTGATGCGCCCGGCGCAGGACGCGTCGTCCGCGCAGCGGTTCGGGACGCTCACCGCAGCTGGAGTGCTCCAGCATCTCGTCCCGCTCCTCATCATCCTGATCGCCTTCGGGGCGATGGCCGGTGAGCGCGAACAGGGGACGCTCCGCCAGCTTCTGGCCACAGGCGTCGGCCGGCGTGAACTGCTCGCCGGCAAGGCACTCGGGATCTCGGCCGCGCTCGCGCTGCTCGTCGTCCCGGCCGCGATCCTCGGTGCCACGGCGCTCCTCGTGGGCTCCGGCGCGACCGGATCGCTGGCCGCCCGGGGGGCCGTCCTCGTCGTCGTGTACCTCGCCTACTTCGGGGCGTTCATCGGACTGACGCTCGCGGTGTCGGCGTGGGCGCCTTCCTCGCGCGCCGCGCTGGTGACGCTGCTCGGGATCTGGGTCGTCAACGGGCTCGTGGCGCCACGCGTCGCCGTCGACCTCTCCTCGGCGCTCCACCCGGCGCCGACCGCCTTCGAGTTCTCGCGCACGATCGACGAGCAGATGGCGACGGGCGTGCGTGACATCCTCCCGCCGGACCGCGAGGCCATCACCCAGGCGCTCCTCACCGAGCACGGTGTCGATCAGGTCGAGGACCTGCCGGTGAATCTCTCGGGGATCACCCTCCAGGCGAGCGAGGAGTTCGGCGACCGGATCTTCGATCTCAACTACGGGCAGCTCTGGGACACATTCGAGCGGCAGAGCCGTGTCCACGAGACGCTCGCGGTCGCCGCGCCTCTCCTCGCGGTCCGCGCGCTCTCGATGGGTCTGGCCGGGACCGACGTCGAGCAGCATCGGCACTTCGCCGCCGCGGCCGAGACGTACCGGCGGGACCTGATGCGCCAGATGAACGGCGACCTCGCGCAGAACTCCCGTACGGGCGAGCAGTACCTCGCGGGCGACGAGCTCTGGGCCAGTGTGCCGCCGCTGGAGTACGACGCACCCGAACTCGCGTGGGTGCTCGGAAACCGGGCGCTCTCGATCGCGATGCTGCTCCTCTGGTTCCTGGGCGCGATGGTGGCCGCCGTCCTGAGCGTGCGCCGTACCAGGGTGGCGTAGTGGCCGTCCGCACGATCCTCGGCAACGAGGCACGCCTGCTTCGCGCCGATCCGGCTCTGCTCGCGGGGCTGGCGCTCTTCGGCGCAGTCTTCGCGTATGCGCTCCTCAACGGGGCGGCGTGGGTAGCTCGCCAGAACACGACCCTCGAGGATGTGCGGGCAGCGGAAGTCGAGCGGAGCGCCGCGCTCGAGGCGGAACTCGCCGAAATCGCCGCGGGTGCCGAGCCGGCCTCGCGATTCCGCGACCCCAGATCCCCCACCGTCCTCGGCGGCAATCGGGGGGCTCGCACCGCGGTCCTTCCTCCGGGCCCGCTCGCCGCCCTGTCGGTGGGCCAGAGCGACCTGCGCCCGTACTACTACGACGTCAGCATCTACACGAACGAGCAGACGTTCCTCCAGAACGGCGAGGTGGAGAACCCGCTCAACCTGATGGTGGGCCGCTTCGACCTCGCCTTCGTGCTGACCTACCTCCTCCCTCTCCTCGTGATCGCGCTGGGGTACAGCGTGCTCTCGGCCGAGCGCGAGCAGGGGACGCTGGCGCTCACGCTCTCGCAGCCCGTCACTGTGCGGGCGGTGGTCGGCGCCAGGCTTCTCTTTCGCGCGTCGATCGTCATCGGGCTCGGCGTCGGGGCCTCGCTCGTCGGCGCGGCCGTCTCCGGAGGCTTCGGCACTCCGGGGAGGGTGGCGCTGTGGTGCGGCGCGGTCGTGCTCTACACCCTTTTCTGGTTCGGCCTCTCGGCGTGGGTGAACACCCTGGGCCGCAGCTCGTCCTGGAATGCCACGGCGCTCGTCGGTGCGTGGCTGGCTCTCGTGGTCGTGGTCCCCGCGATGGTGAACATCGCTGCCGGCCTGCTCCATCCTCTCCCTTCGCGAGTCGAGATGATCAGCACGGCCCGTGAAGCGTCGAACGAGGCGGTGAACAGCCGAAGCGAACTGCTGGCGCGCTATCTCGAGGACCACCCCGAGATGGCGGGGGCGGTGGTCGCCGACGTGGCAGGGACCGCCGCTCTCTCATGGGCCGCTACGGTCGAGGTCGATCGCCGCGTGGCCGAGGTCGCCGCACGCTACGACGAGCAGTTGGCGCAGCAGCACTCCATCGTACGGCGCTACCGGATCCTGTCCCCGGCGCTGCTCGCGCAGGAGCTGCTGAACGACGCAGCCGGCTCGGGGGATGTGCGGTTCGCCGACTTCGACGGGCAGGTGCGGGCCTTCGCGGAAGCGTGGCGGGCGTATTTCGTGCCCTCGATACTGTCCGGCGGCGTCATGACGTCCGAAGCGGTCGCTGGCCGTCCGGTCTTCACGTACCGTCCCGAGCCGTTCACCGGCGTGGTCGGTCGCGCCACCGGGCCCCTGCTGCTGCTCCTCCTCTCAGCGATGCTCGTGACCGTGCCGGCGATCGTCGGCCTTGGCGCGGTGCGAGGGGCGGCTTGACGCCCGGGGTGCCGGTCCTGTGGCCGCTTGACGCTCAAATGATATATAGTTCTCATTACTGCGAGGAGTGCCCGTCGTCGTCTGCCGGCTCAGCACACGGCGCCGCTTTCGAGCGGGCCGTCCCGGAATCTGGCGGCGCAACTCCCGCGCCGATGCCCGGACGGGATGTCCGCCATACCCCTGGATCCAGATCATGAAGTCCCCCCTCACGTCCAAGCAGCTCGATCACCTGGAGCGCCGGCTACTCCAGGAGCGCAAGCGGTCGCTCCGGGCCCTCGGGCTGTGGGAGCAGCAGGCCCGTCAGGACCGGGAGGACGGCGATTCCGAACTGACGGTCTATCGAGACCACATGGCCGATCAGGGCACCGAGGCGATGGAGCGGGAGAAGGCGGCGATCTTCGCCACGAAGGAGGGACGCTATCTGTACCGGGTCGAAGAGGCGCTGCACCGCCTCCGGACCTCACCCGAGACCTTCGGCCTGTGTCACGCGACCGGCAAGCCGATCGAGTTCGAGCGGCTCGACGCCCTGCCACACGCGCGCTACTGCATCGAACACAAGCGCTCGCTGGAGGAGGCGTCCTGATGGCGATGAGTACCGGAGGCGCCCCCGGCCTCGAGAGGACCGCCCGGTTCTCCGCGGTCGCCGCCACGCTCTGCGCGATCCACTGCATGGCGACGCCCCTGCTGGCGGCCTCCATCCCCTTTCTCGCGGTCGCGGAATCGTTCGAGTGGTGGGCGCTGGTAGTCACCGTCCTGGTCGGGGGTGGGGTGACGCTACTCGGCCCCGCCCGGCGACGTCTGCCGGTTCTCGCGGTGCTCGCGCTCGGCGTCGGGGTGTGGGCAGCGTCTCTGCTCGGCGTCTTCGAGCCCGTACCGGAGACGGTCACCTCGCCCGTGGGCAGCCTGATCTTCGCGGGCGGCATGATCTGGAGCGCGCGGATCTGCCGCATGGGCGACTGCGAGCGCTGCGAGGACGACGGGGAGTGACCGCGCGCGCTCGCGCATGACTCCCCTCGTCCTGATCGCCGGCTTCCTCGGGGCCGGCAAGACCACGCTCCTTCGCGGTCTTCTTCCGGGGTTTCGGGCGGCGGGCCTGGTCCCTCACGTCATCCTGAACGACTACCGCAACGCTGCGATCGACGCCGCGACGCTCGATGTCGACCCCGATCTCGTCGCGCCGATCGCCGGTACGTGCATCTGCTGCGGGTCGCAGGCGGAGCTGATGGCGGCGCTCAGAGATGCGCCGCTCACCGCCGACTCCGTGCTGCTCCTCGAGGCGAACGGCACGTCGGACACCACCGAGATCATCGAGATCCTCACGGTGGATCGGCGGGCCCGGCGGTACACGCGTCCGGTCCAGGTCACCGTGATCGACGCGACTCGGTGGCAGGCGCGAGGCCGACACGACGCGCTCGAGCGACTGCAGGCGCAGACGGCACGATACCTGCTGCCCACCCGACTCGACGATCTCGATCCCCCGCGACGGGCGCACGTACTCGCGTCGGTGCGGTCGATGGCTCCTCGAGGGGTCGTAACCGACCCGGACCAGCTGCTCCGATCACTGATCGATCTGCACGCGGGCTCCGGGCGACTGCCGCCGCGACGATTCGATCGAAGGGCTCCCGAGAGTGCTGACGCGTCGAGACGATCGGCCAGCGACCGCGGGGGACTCGCCGCGCATCGCACGCAGCACCACTTCTCGAGCGTCGAGATACCGATCCCGCAGCCGGTCGACGAGGCGGCGTTCAGGGAGGTGCTTCGCGGGCTGCCCGACGAGGTCGTTCGGGTGAAGGGGATCACCCGGCTCGCGGACGTATCCGATCTGGTCTACTTCGAGCGCACCGATCGACCCGACTCGGTCGCCCTCTTCCCGATCCCCCGCGCCGGCGCCCTGGACTCCGTCGCGGTACTCATCGGCGTCGGCCTGGACGGGGGTGCGCTCGACGTCGCCTTCCGGTCGCTCTGGTGATACCGCGAGGGCGTACTCGACACCGCCCCTTCTCTGTCTGCACATCTGCTCATATGTTCAATTGCACAGGAGGTGGGGACATGCCCGGAAGGGACGATGCGACGATCGAACGTGCCGCCGGAATGCTTCGGGCGGCCGGTGACCCGGCTCGCCTTCGCATCCTCGCCATCCTGCTGGCGCACGGGGAACTGGCGGTATCGGACCTCGCGGAAGCGACGGGGGCCGACGCTTCGACCACGTCGCACCGACTCAGGGTGCTGCTGAACGAGAGTCTGGTTACGAGGCGCGCCGACGGACGGTCGCGGCTGTACGCGCTGGCCGACCGCCACGTCCGCACGCTCGTCGAGAACACGCTCGACCACGCCGATCGATCCATTTCACTTCACTGAACGCCACGGAGTCCGATGACACACCGCATTCACGAGAACCACGACCACACCCACGGGCCCGACTGCGGGCACGTCACCATTCGGCACGGAGACCACATCGGGTACCTGCACGACGGTCATCTTCACTGCCCTCACGAGGATCACTACGACGAGCACTCGATCGCCGTCGACGACACGAACCCGTCGGGTTGCGCGCCTCACGACTGCGACGGACACGACGCCGGCCACGTCCACGGACCGGGGTGCGGCCACCCCTCGGTGCCCCACGGCGACCACGTGGACTACCTGGTGAACGGGCACCTGCACCACCCGCACGGGGATCACTGCGACGACCACGGAAGGGTCGCGCGCGCCTGACCTGCGTTCGGGCCGGCGGGTCGCTTCGGACCCGCGTCAGAAGGTGAAGCGAGCGTCCGCTGCCACGCGGGCCGCTGCCTCACCCACGTCGGTCACGACCGTGAGATCGATCTGCTCGGCTGCAGGCAGCAGTGGGCCGAAGGCGAGTTGGGCCTCGTAGCCCGCCGGAGCCACGTCGCAGGTGAGCGTGACGTCGGCGGTCACCTCCATGTGGGCGTCGTCGTCGTGCTCCTCGCCCTCCTCATGGTCGTGGCCTTCTTCCTGGCCTTCCTCGTGGTCGGGCTCCTGCTCGTCCTCGTGATCATGCCCGTGGTCGTCCTCGTGATCGTGCCCGTGGTCGTCGTCCTCGTCGGTTGCGGCGACGAGCTCCGGCTCCGGCACACCGCTGAGGCGCACGGGCCCGGTCGCCCGGCACCCCAGTTCAGCCGGCATGACCACGGCGGTGGCCAGTCCGACCTCGAGACCCGAGACCCGCTCGGTCACGAGGGCGACTTCCTCTTCGGTCCGGGGCGCCCGCTCGAACCCGAAGAGCGCATCTCCGGGCGCCTCGAGGGCGAGAAACACGTCGGTGCCCTCGACGGTCAGCGCCAGCCGCGCGACGCCGTGCTCGTGGGCGCCGACCACACCGATGGGATCGCCCTCGACGATCGGACCCTCGGGCTCCGCGCCGCCGCACGCGGCGGAGATCGCGAGGATGGGAAGGACGAAACGTACTCGAGCAGGATGGACCATGGGACCGGTGGTTGGAGGCATCCGGGTCACGCGTTCGCCGTCGCGGGAACACACGCCCGTCCATGATGGTTATTGATATCGGGTTCCCGCTTCAAGTCTACTCGACGCCAACGACTCCGGTTCCTGCCGATGAAGATCCTGACCACGCTCCAGATCGCGGCCCTGTTCACGGCGGGCGTGTTCGTCCTGCCGTCCGGGCCGCGGGCCATCCCGGCGGAGGCGTTTTCGTCCGGTGTCCGGGGCGATTCGGTCATCGTGGACTGGCGCATGCTGGGCTCACTCGACTACATGACCGGCGAGGTCGGCGAGCCCCTCCGTCCGTTCGTGGATCGGGACGTGATGATCCCCGGCTTCATCGTCCCGCTCGAGGACTGGGCGGACGAAGTTTCGGAGTTCCTCCTGGTGCCCTATGTGGGTGCCTGCGTGCACACGCCCGCGCCCCCGCCCAACCAGCTCGTCCACGTGCGGATGCGGGGCGGCAAGAAGGTCCCCGCGCCGGTGTGGGAGCCCGTCTGGATACATGGCAGGCTGCTCGTGGAAGAGTCGACCAGCGTGTACGGGCCGGCCAGCTTCACGTTCCACGGCGACAGCACAACCGTGTACGAAGCCTGGTAGGGACCCTCGAACGCCTTTTCGGCGTGCGGTATCGACGGCAGCCTTCAAGTGCAGGTCGGGCAGAGCCCGTAGAGGATGATATCGTGCGACTCGACCTGGAACCCCTCGGGCGCCATCGACTCGACCTTCGGCGGACAACCGTGCACGTCGAACGCCTGATCGCACGCGTGGCAGACGAAGTGATGGTGATGCGGTCGCTCGGCGAGTTCATAGCGAACGGGTGAGCCGGGCAGTTCCACCTGCGCGAGCCAGCCTTCGTCCGCGAGCAGCTTCACATTCCGATACACCGTCGCGAGGCCGAGACCCGGTACGTGCCGTTGACCGAGCTCCTGGACTTCCTCCGGCGTCAGGGGGCGGGACGAATCGAGCAACACCCGCCGAATCGCGCGGCGCTGTCGGGTTTCTCGCTGGAACGACTCACTCATGGTGGCTGCTCGCCTCGTCAGGTGTCCGGCTCGATCGATCGGCGTCTCCGCATCGGCCCCACACCAAGATAATGCCCGACCTGCGGTAGGGCCTGTACCATCCGGGCCTCGACGCGATCCGCGGGCAGCACCGACGCGGACTTCGCCCCGCCCGGCAGGTTTCCGTGCCCCTACGTCGCGAGCACGCCCTCGACCGTCTCGGCGACCGAATCCCACCGATACTTCTCGATCACGCGCTCACGGCCGGCGCGCCCCAGGCGCGCCCGGGCCTCGGGGTCGGCCAGCAGCCGGGCGCATGTTCGCGCGAACGTGTCGGCGTCGTCGGCGACCTCCAGATCCACCCCCGGACGGACGTCGAGGCCTTCGGCTCCGACCGAGGTCGACACCACCGCCTTCCCCCTCGACAGCCCGTCCAGAACCTTGAGCCTGGTGCCGCTCCCGAGTCGGATGGGCACCACGACGACCGCCGCCGTCTCGAACCACGGAGCCAGGTCCGGGACGGAGGAGGCGACGACGCACCGATCCCCGTCGTGCAGCCCGAGGATCTCGGGACCGCCGCCCCGCCCGACGACCACGAACCGCACCGTGCCGACCATGCCTTCGAGCCTCGGCAGGATCTCGGTGTGGAAGTACCGGATCGCGTCCACATTGGGACCGTACTCCAGCTGGCCCACGAACAGCAGCTCACCGCTTCGCTCCGCGCCTCGGTCGGGAGGCGGAAACACCCGCGTGCCGTTGGGAATCACGGACACCCGGTCCATCGCGGAGCCGAACCGGCTCCGGTCCTCCTCCTTGCAGACCCCCAGCCGCCAGAACCGGCGCGGCAGCGCCCGTTCGTACAGCCGGATCTTGGCCAGTTCCAGCCGCTCGACCAGAGCTCCGGCGCCGAACGGCGCCTGCTCGAGGCGCCGGGCGAGCGCGACCGATTCCAGGTCGTCGAGGTCGACGAAGATCCGACCGTCGAAGCCGGCGCGACGCACCGCTTCCGCCGTGTAGAAGCGCTCCACCCATACCGCGTCGAAGCGCTCGGTCCGACGGAGCTGGGCGAGCACTCGCCGAAGCACCGGCGAGTCCCACTGGTGGACGAGTCTCGGGTATCGAGAGGCGAGGAGCCACCGGAGCAGTTCGAACCGGTTCCTGGCCCGCCACCGGCAGGAGGAGAACGGCACCTCGATGACGCGCCGGCACCGATCGAGCACGTCCCGTCCGCTCTCGTCTCCGTTCGAGTCTGGCGCGAGCGTAACGAGGGTCACGTCGTGGCGGCGGGTCATGCCGTCGAGCAGGTGGTAGACGCGCTGGGTGTTGCCCGTTTCGAGCGGCCACGGCGGGCAGTGCGACACGAAGAGCAGGTTCACGCGTCGATACGCACCGGTCGGCGTGAACGACGAGATCCCGCCCCGATCCGGGGGCGAGGCGACGGACGGGTCCGACGCCGGGAAAGCGCATACATTGGGGACCAAACCGTCGCGTGGCACCGGACGTGCCTCGCGGGTAGCACTCGACCCGCTCCGTGCGCGGACCGCAGTCGGGGATCCGCCGCCTCAACTTCGAAGATCCGGATGCGCATCAGCGTCGTTATCTGTACGTGGAATCGGTGTGAGCTGCTGCGACAGACTCTCGGTGCGATGACGGACCTGCGCGCGCCAGCGGGGCTCGAGTGGGAGTTGCTGGTCGTAAACAACAATTGTACCGACGTGACCGACGAGGTCGTCAAGAGCTTCGACGGACGGCTGCCCGTGCGAGGGCTCACCGAGCCCCGACCTGGAAAGTCTCACGCCCTCAACCGTGCCACCACGGAGGCCCGCGGCGAGTACGTCGTGTTCACCGACGACGACGTCCTGGTGGACAGCGACTGGCTCGCCGCGTACGCAGACGCGTTCGAGCTTTGGCCGGACGCAGCCTTCTTCGGCGGCCGGATCGACCCGTGGTTCGACGGCACGCCTCCGGCGTGGCTGAAAGAGGGCATCGACGTCGTCTACGACGCCTACGCCGTCACCGGTGAGGTGGTCGACGCGCCGATCCTCCCAAGTGACGAGAGGCTTCCGTTCGGAGCGAACATGGCGGTTCGCGCAGACCACCAGCGCGCGCACCCGTACGACACCCGTCTGGGGCCGAGGCCGGGCGACGAGGTGCGCGGTGAGGAAACCGCGCTGATGCGGCGCCTGCTCGCCGGCGGCCACGTGGGGCGCTGGGTCCCGGGCGCCCGCGCGCTCCACTTCGTTCCGGCCCCGCGCCAGAGCCTCGAGTACGTGCGGCGATGGTTTCACGGCGCAGGGCAGGGACATGCGCTGCAGTCGGGGCCCGCGGGGCTCACCGCCTTCGGCCGCCCGCTCTGGCTCTGGCGGCAGGCCATCCAGGCCGAGGTCCTCTTCCGCGCGGGGCGCCCGTTCATGTCGCCCACCCAGTGGCTGGGCCAGCTTCGGCTCGCGGGACTCTCGTGGGGGAGGATCAGCGGGTATCCGCGCGAGGCGTCCGACTGACCGGGCCGGGGGATGGTCCGCTCTGGCGTCCGAGTCGTCCGTCCCCATCGCGGTAGCGACGAACGAAGCGCTTGAGGATCTCCCAGGCCCACGGGGTTCGGACTCCGGCCACGGCGGCCAGCCGCTCTGCCACCTCGTCGCGCTCGAAGTACCCGTGGTCCCGGTAGTGCCGGATCCGGATCGCGAACCCCTCGGGGTCGCCTTCCGGGTGGAACTGGGTCGAGTACACGTTTCGGCCCAGCCGGAACATCTGGACGGGGCAGGCGTCGCCCCGCGCGAGCAGCATGGCGCCCGGTGGAAGCTCGTCGAGGGCTTCCTTGTGGCCCACGAAGACGTCGAACCGGTCCGGGAATCCGGTCAGGAGCGGGTCCGCCCGCCCATCCTCCGTCAGCGATACCGTCGCGGGACCGATGGTCTCGGCGTGGCGATCGGACATCGCCGCCCCGCAGAACCCGCCGAGGAGCCCGTGGCCCGAGCACGCGCCGAGAAACGGCACGTCGTCGTCGAGAACGCGCTCGAGAAAGGGCGTGAACCCGGCCTCGATGGCGCGTTGAAGGTCGCTCTTCTCGTCGGCCGGGGTGGTGACCTCGAAGGGGCTGCCCCCGACCAGAATCGCGGACCAGCGTCCGGGATCGAGATCCGGAACGCCCTCCCGGTCCACGCGGACCCGCTCGACCTCGTCGGGTGTCAGCCCGCCGTACTCGAGGACGGCCCGCAACTCGTCGTCGGCGACCTCCGTTTCGGGCCGGAGCTGCAGGAACAGGAATGGGCGCATGTGGACAAGGTAGGTGGACCGCCCGCGCACCGCCCCCGCCCGCTGGCCGTGCTTCGCCCCGGCCCCGCTTCTTCGTATCCTACTGTGTGGTGTCGCAGAAGTCCTGCCGCGATTCGGCGTCCCCTGCATCCGCCGTGGACGTCGTCGCTACGAGACTGCTCCCGAACCCCCCTCGAGGCGTCGATGACCGACGCACTACGACGATGAGCGACCACCGTATCGAGAAGGACTCCCTCGGAGAGGTTCGCGTTCCCTCGGATGCCCTGTATGGAGCGCAGACGCAGCGGGCCGTGGAGAACTTCCGGATCAGCGGCCAGCGCTTCGGACGTCGCTTCATCCGCGCGCTCGCGACGGTAAAGCGGGCGGCCGCCGAGGCCAACGGCGAGCTGGGTACGCTGGAGGCTCTGATGGCCGACGCCATCGCGGCGGCGGCGGGTCGGGTCGCGGACGGCGAGTTCGACGACCACTTTCCGCTGGACATCTACCAGACCGGATCGGGAACCTCGACGAACATGAACGCCAACGAGGTCATCGCCCGACTCGCGAACCGCGCCCTGGGCGACGACATGGCCGTGCATCCCAACGATCACGTGAACTTCGGCCAGTCGTCCAACGACGTGATTCCGACGTCGATCCACGTCGCGGCCCGGGTGGCCATCGAGGAGGACCTCGTGCCGGCCCTCGACCATCTCGCCGGCGCGCTCGAGGACAAGGCGCGGGCGTTCGACGGTGTGGTCAAGTCGGGTCGCACGCACCTGATGGACGCGACCCCGGTCCGCCTGGGCCAGGAGTTCGGCGGATGGGCGCACCAGGTGAGGCGCGGGATCGATCGGGTGCTCATCGCCGCCGGCGAGCTGGAGGAGCTCGCCCTCGGCGGTACGGCGACCGGCACCGGGATCAACAGCCACGCCGATTTCCCCCGGCTCGCCATCGATCGGATCGGCGCCCTGACCGGAATCGACTTCACGGAGGCCGAGAACCACTTCGAGGCGCAGGGCGCGAAGGACGCGGTGGTGAGTGCGTCAGGCGCCCTGAACACGCTGGCGGCCTCGCTCATGAAGATCGCGGACGACATCCGCTGGCTCGCGAGCGGCCCGACGTCGGGCCTGCACGAGATCTCGCTTCCCGCCATCCAGCCGGGTAGCTCGATCATGCCCGGAAAGGTCAATCCGGTGCAGGCCGAGGCGATGATGATGGTGGCCGCGCGGGTGATGGGGAACCACACCACCATCACCGTCGGTGGTCAGCGTGGGAACTTCGAGCTGAACGTGATGATGCCCGTTCTCGCTCAGGCGCTGCTCGAGTCGATCGAGATCCTGGCCGGCACGGCCCGGGCGTTCACCGACCGCTGCGTCGTCGGCATCACCGCGAACGAGGACCGCGCGCGGGAGCTGCTCGAGAAGAATCCGTCGATCGCGACGGCCCTGAACCCGTACGTCGGCTACGACGTGGCGTCCGAGATCGCCAAGCAGGCCGCGAAGGAAGGGCGTTCCGTGCGGGACGTCGTCGTCGAGCGGGGACTGCTCGAGGACGACGTGCTCGAGCAGGCTCTCGACGTGCGGTCGATGACCGAACCGGGGCTTCCGGAGTAAGAGGACTCGGCGCGCATCGCCCGTTCGCGGGCGACGCGGCCGAAGCGCCCTCCTCGACTCAGGCGGTCTTGAGGTCGAGCGCGTGGTGCGAGTGCGCGACCTTGACTCCGCCCTCCGGGATGACGCGGGTGACGCCTCCGTCCAGGAAGAGGGGATACTCCCGGTCTCCGTAGTGGAGCACCTGGACCAGTTCCGGCGTCTCGGGGTCGGAGGGCGGCATCACCTCGACGGTGATGTGACGCCACACGCGGTCGAGGAGGTGCGTCCGCTCGGCCACGGAGTTCGCCCACATCGCGAGACGGATCCGACGGCGGTGCGACTCGGACAGCGGCCGCACGACCCTGCGGTGCCCGGGGAAGGCGTGCCCGAGAAGGAAGGCCACGGCCTCCGACTCCGGCACGGGGGACACTTCTTCGGCGACTTCGCCCGGGGTGCGGACGCGGCGAGGGTCGCGGAGATCAATGAAGCCGTCGGTCGAGAGTCGCATGTCGCGGTTCGGTGAGAGGAGCGCGGGACACGGCCCGCGGGACTGCTCACCAAGGACAAGATCCGTGCCCGTGCCGCTCGGGACACGGCGCGAAGGCAGCAATGACGCGGTGTTCGCGGGGATCGGGCCCCTCTCGGGCCCACGTCGCGGCAGAAGGAGATTCCGGCAACGGATTCCGCACTGCGGAACCGCCGTGCCGACCACGCAACTCACACACCTCGAAGGCATGACAGCGAACGGAAAGGACGAACTCGGCGCACACGTTTCGGTGAAGGGCGGGGCGGATCGAGCCCCGGAGCGTGCGGCGGACATCGGCGCCGCGGTACTTCAGCTGTTCACGAAGATGCCGAATCGCTGGGCGGACCCGGCGATCTCGGACACGCGTGCGGCGGCGTTCGAGGAGGCACGCGACGAGTTCGACATCGATCTCGTCGCCGCGCACGACTCGTACCTGATCAACCTGGCCTCGCCCGACGAGACCCTGTGGGAACGCTCCGTGGCCTCGTTCGCGGCCGAACTTTCACGCTGCAGGGCCTACGGGGTCGACCTCCTCGTCACGCATCCCGGGAACGCGACCGACCGCGACTTCGACCGTGGCATCGAAGACAACGCGCGTGGCCTGACGACCGCACTCCGAGCGGAGGGCGGCGCCACGAAGGTCCTGCTCGAGATCACCGCCGGTACGGGAAGCTCGATCGGCGCGACGTTCGAGAACCTCGAGCGGATCATCGAGCAGGTCGAGGAGGACCAGCGGGATCGGGTCGGTGTGTGCTTCGACACGTGCCACGCGTGGGCCGCAGGGTACGACCTAGACGAAGGCTGGGACGACGTCTGGGCCGAGTTCGACGAGCGGATCGGGATGGAGCGGCTGGAGCTGTTCCACATGAACGACTCGCGCAACCCGTTCGGGTCGCGGAAGGATCGACATGCCGGGATCGGCGAGGGCACGATGGGCCTGGAGCCGTTCCGGAAGATCATGAACGACGAGCGGATGCATGGCATCCCCAAGATTCTGGAGACGCCCAAGGGCAAGCAGGGCGAGCCCGCCGACGAGCGGAACCTCGGCATCCTGCGAGACCTGCGCGAGTAGGGCGTGTTGCAGCCCGGGGGACGTTCGCCTACCTTGTTCGCCACGTGCCGGGGGCCTCTTTATTGAGCCAACACACGCGAAGCCGGGGCTGGCTTCTGTCGCCGACGCAACGCCTCTCGAAGGACTGCGGAAGCGAGAGGGAAGTCACCAATTCATTACAGCCGGGCTTCAATAATTCCCCCTCGGTGCGTCTTGGGGCCGGTGCCTTCGGGGCGCCGGCCCTTTTTTCGTGCCCCGCGGCCCCGCCGCGGACGCCCCGCACGATGCCCCGTTATCACGCGCGATCACGCGAGCGAGCGCCGGATCGTACGCCGGCCCGGCGGGTACCCGACGCTCCCCTCACACTTCCCCGCAAACCGGACGACCCGTGCCGCGCGTTCGCGTCACCCGCCTGCTTCACTTCAACGCCGCGCACCGGCTCTACCGACCCGACTGGTCGGACGACCGGAACGCCGAGGTCTTCGGCGCGTGCGCGAATCCGAACTGGCACGGCCACAACTACGACATCGAGGTGACGGTCGCGGGAGAGCCGGATCCCGAGACGGGCTACGTGATGGACCTCGGCGAGCTCAAGCGACTCGTGAACGAGCGCGTGATCGACGACGTCGATCACCGCAACCTCAACCTCGAGGTACCGTGGCTGGACGGGCTGAACCCGACCACGGAGAACTTCGTGATCGCGATCTGGGACCGTCTGGCCGGCCGCCTGCCCGAGGGCGTCGACCTCGAGCGGATCGTCCTGCGGGAAACCCCCAGGAATTTCGTCGAATACACGGGCCCCGGGCCCGATCGGAGTTGATGTGAGCCAGCACGACCTGAACGACGTCCCCTTCGAGGACCTCGTGGCCGAGATGATCCGCCGTCTCGGCGACGACCCGGAGCGGGAGGGCATGCGGAAGACGCCCGAGCGGGTCCACAAGGCGATGAAGTTCCTCACGAAGGGCTACGAGCAGGATCCGGCGCAGGTGATCGGTGGCGCGCTGTTCGAGGAACGGCATCGCAACATGATCCTCGTCAAGGACATCGAGATGTACTCGCTCTGCGAGCACCACCTGCTTCCGTTCTTCGGGAAGGTGCATGTGGCCTACATCCCCGCCGGTCAGATCGTCGGGCTCTCGAAGACCGCACGCATCGTCGAGAACTACGCGCGCCGGTTCCAGGTGCAGGAGCGGCTCACGGAGCAGATCGCGCAGGCCATCTGGGACGTGGTGAAGCCCCACGGCGTCGGCGTGGTCGTCGAGGCGGCCCACCTCTGCATGATGATGCGCGGGATCGAGAAGCAGAATTCGTCGACGATCACCTCCGCGATGCGGGGCGCCTTCCTCGAGGATCCCGCGACCCGCGAGGAGTTCCTGAGGCTGGCCACGCACCGCCGCTGATGGCGGTCGAGACGCTGCGAGGTCGGACCGCGCTCGTCACGGGAGGCTCGAAGGGCATCGGGCTGGCCGCGGCCCGCCTTCTTGCGGCGGCCGGCGCCGGCGTCCATGTCCTAGCGCGCGACCCGGCCCCGGCGGCCGCCACGTGCGTAGCGAGCGGTGGCGACGTGTGGGCGGCGGACGTGACGGACGACGCGGATGTGTGGTCGGCCCTCGACGGCCTGACCGAACGCCTCGGGG
This sequence comes from Longimicrobiales bacterium, assembly GCA_028284495.1. Classification (GTDB taxonomy): domain Bacteria; phylum Gemmatimonadota; class Gemmatimonadetes; order Longimicrobiales; family Gaopeijiaceae; genus Gaopeijia. Next base: position 141,461 of record JANQRP010000023.1, read on the forward strand.
CGCCACCCGACATCGTCGTCGTTTCGGCAGGCTCGTTCGCGGTCAGCCCGCTCCACGAGACGTCCGTGGCGGACTTCGACCGGCAGCTGGACGTGAACCTCCGGGGCGCGTTCCTCGTGGTCCGCGCGCTCCTTCCCGCAATGCTGGAGCGGGGCAGTGGCGACGTGGTCCAGGTCGGATCCGTGGCCGGGCGACGGGCGTTCCCGGCCAACGGCGCCTACTCCGCCGCGAAGTTCGGCCTGCGCGGTCTGCACGAAGTGCTGATCGAGGAACTCCGCGGCACGGGCGTTCGTGCGACGCTGGTGGAGCCGGCGGCGACCGACACGCCGATCTGGGACCCTCTCGACCCCGATGCATCCGATCACCTCCCCTCGCGCGCGGACATGCTCCGTGCGGAGGACGTCGCCGAGGCGGTACTCTTCGCGGTGACCCGCCCCTCCCACGTGAGGGTCCCGCTCCTCCAGATCGAACGCGGCTGACGCATGTACACGGTCTCGGCCCGCGCCCACTACGACAGCGCCCACTACCTCGAGGGCTACGACGGGAAGTGCTCGCGCGTCCACGGCCACCACTACGTCGTGGAGGCGGCGATCTCCGTGCGGGAGCTGGGAGAACACGGATTCGCGTTCGACTTCGTGGACCTCAAGCGTGAGCTGCGTGCCCTCGCCGACGAGCTCGACCACCACCTCCTGAACGAGCTGCCCCAGTTCGAGGGGACCTCCACCTCGGCCGAGGTCCAGGCGAAGTACTTCCACGACCGCCTGCGCGAACGCCTGCCGCCGCTTCAGGCTGCCGGGCTCGCGTGGGTCCGGATCTGGGAGACGCCGACCTCCTGGGCGCAGTATGGGCCGGTGCCCGGGTGGGCCCCGCCTTTCGGGGGGGGCGACGGGGCGAGCGCGGCCGACGGCGCCACCGGCGCGGACGCCGGCTGATTCTCCCGTGCACCTGCTGCTGACCGATCGGCTCGCCTGCCCCCGATGCGGACCGAGGTTCGGCCTGATCCTGCGGGCCGACCGGCTCGAGGACCGTCGGATCCTCGAGGGCGTCCTCGGGTGTCCGAACTGCCGCGAGGCCTACCCGATCGAGGACGGCGTGGGCGATCTCCGGCCCGAGCCCCGCGCGCCGCTGCCGGAGGTGGCGGAACCGGAGCCGGCGAACGAGGACGCGGTCACCGCCGCGCAGGCGCTGCTCGGGGTGGGGGGCGAGATTGGCCTCACGCCCGGCGTGGCCCAGGTCGTGCTGACGGAGGGCGTCGCAGATCTGGCGCACGGCCTCGCGATGCGGCTCCCGGATCTGGAGGTGGTGGTGGCGTGGGCCCGCGGACACCCGGCGGCCCGCCCGCGCGATGGGCACGCGTGGAGCCCCGTCGTCACCGCCGATGCGCTGCCGCTCCAAGAGGCGAGCGTCCGGGGCGTCGTCGTCCACGGGTCGGAGACGGATCGATGGATCCCCCCCGCGGTGCGGATCGTGGCCCCCCGGAGCCGCGTGGTCGTCCTCGACCCGAACGAGGGGGTTGCGGCGCGACTCGAGGCGGCCGGACTCACCGTCCGACTCGATGCGTCGGAGGCGGTGGTCGCCGAGCGCGCACCGCCCGCACCGACGGTATCGCCCGGCGTTGCACCGTTTTCGGGCCATCGGTAGCTTCAGTTTCGGCCTGGCCGGGACCGGATTCCTCGCAGTGGCGGATCGTCGATGACGTGGTTGAACAAGCTGTTCGGCACCTCTCGGAGTGACGGGCGCGTCGACTACTACCGGGAGGGACTCGAGCTTCTCAACGACGGGAAGTTCCACGAGGCCCTCACGTCGTTCCGGCTGGCGCTCAAGGAGGCTCCGGGCGACCCCGTCGTACTCCAGCAGATCGCCATCTCGTACACGCGGATCGGCATGACCGAGGAAGCCGCGAAGACGTACCGGCACGTGCTGAAGAGCAAGCCGGACGCTGCGGGCGCACACTACGGCCTCGCCTTCCTCTACCTGCGCGCCGGGCAGCACGAGGACGCCCTGCGACACCTCCGGGCCTTCCTCGAGAACGCGCCCCGGGACGACCTCGCCGACGAGCACGTGCGTCACGCCCGGGCCACCATGGCGCAGCTCACGGGCGAGATGGACCTCCCGGAGCCCGACCCCCGCGGCGGCGCACATGGCCAGTAAGGCCGCCACTCTCCGCTGGACCGGCGAGGGGCTCTCGTTCGATGCCGACGGCTACGGCGGTCCGGCGCTCTCGATCGACAGCGCCAGTTCGACGGGCCCGTCGCCCATGGACGCACTTCTCATGGGAGTCGCCGGCTGCATGGCGATCGACGTGCTCATGATCGCGCAGAAGTCCCGCGTCGAGATCACCGGCCTCGAGGTCCACGCCGAAGGCGAGCGCGCCGAGTCCGCCCCGAAGCGGTTCGTGGCGCTGAGGCTCGTCTATCGCGTCACGGGGGCGGGCGCCGAGGACGTCCCGAAGCTTCAGCGGGCGATCGACCTCTCGCGCGAGAAGTACTGCAGCGTGCTCCATTCGCTCAGGGACGACATCGAGCTCGACATCAGCCTCGAACTGGACTGAGCCCGATGAGCGACTACGCCGCGGTGCCGGCGGAGCTGCCCAGCGGCACCCTCGCGGACCTCTTCTTCGAGCGCGTCGACCGGGGAGGCTCCGCACCGCTGTTCCAGCACTTCGCGGGCGATTCGAACGAACTGGTGTCGCTCGGGATCGACGAGACCGTCCGGCTCGTGGTCGACGTCGCCGCGGCGCTCGTGGCGAGCGGCCTGGGACCGGGTGACCGGGCCGCGATCCTCTCCGAGAATCGGACCGAGTGGGCCATCGCCGACTGGGGCTGCATCCTCGCCCGCGTGATCGACGTCCCGATCTACGACACGCTTCCCGCCGACCAGGCCGCATGCATCCTCGAGGACGCAGGCGTGAGCTTCGTCTTCGCTTCCACGCCCGACCAGGGGCGCAAGGCCCTCGAGGCGCTCGGGGAGGCCGGCCTCGCCGGAGTGCCCGTCGTGGTGTTCGACGGGTCGGACGGCGAGCCGGGGCTCACCTCGTGGGACGAGTTTCTCGCTCGGGGACGCGACGCCGGCACGACCCTCGAGGATCTCAGGGCGGCGGCAGCCGACCTCGATCCCGACACCGTCGCGACGCTGATCTACACCTCCGGCACCACGGGTACGCCGAAGGGCGTGATGCTCACCCACGCGAACCTGTACTCCAACGTCGTCGCGGCGGGGCGCGTGCTCGAGATCCGCGACACCGATTCCGCGCTGAGCTTCCTGCCGCTCTCCCACGTGCTTCAGCGCATGGTGGACTACCTGCTGTTCTGGCGGGGCTGCACCCTGGCGCGCGCACACGACATCCTCACGGTGGCCGCCGACCTCCGGGTCGTCGCACCCACGATCGTGGTGTCGGTGCCCCGGCTCTACGAGAAGGTCTACAACAAGGTGACCGACGCCTCCGGCGTGAAGGCAGCGCTCGTGGGATGGGCCGTGGGCGTGGCGAATCGGTGGACCGACGCGATGCTCGAGAACGGATCTCCGGGCATGCTGCTGTCGCTCCAGCACCGGATCGCCGATCGCCTGGTCTTCTCGAAGATCCGCGCCGCGGTCGGCGGTCGACTCCGCTTCTTCGTGAGCGGAGGCGCGCCGCTCGCGCCCGATCTCGCGCGGTTCTTCCACGCGGCGGGGCTGCCGATCCTGGAGGGCTACGGCCTGACGGAGACGTCGCCCGTCACGAACGTGAATCCCCAGGAGGGCATGCGCATCGGGACCGTCGGTCCCCCGATTCCCGGAACCGAGATCCGGATCGCGGAGGACGGGGAGATCCTGATCCGCGGGCCACAGATCATGAAGGGGTACTACGGGAAGCCGGACGCGACCGCGGAGGTGATCGACGAGGACGGGTGGTTCCGGACGGGCGACATCGGCATGCTCGACCCCGACGGCTACCTCCGCATCACCGACCGGAAGAAGGATCTGATCGTCACGGCCGGCGGCAAGAACGTCGCGCCGCAGCCGATCGAGAACCGGCTCAAGACGCATCCGCTGGTCGAGCAGGTCGTCATGATCGGCGACCGCCGGAAGTTCTGTGCGCTGCTGATCGTGCCCGCGTTCGAGGTGCTGGGGCGCTGGGCGAGCGAGAACGGCGTGGCGGCGTCCGATCGGGCCTCGCTGCTTCGCGATCCGAACGTGCTGGGGGAGTTCGGGGCCGTGCTGGGCACCCTGTCCGATCTGGCCAGCTACGAGCGTCCGAAGAAGATCGGTCTGCTGGCGTCGGAGTTCTCCATCGAGGACGGCACGCTGACCCCGACCCAGAAGGTGAAGCGTCGGGACGTGCAGCGCATCTGGGCCGAGGAGATCGATCGGCTCTACTCGGCCGAACATCGCGACGACGCGGTCGTCGCGCTCGGGGTGGGGGGGTGAGCAACGACCGTGCACCCGGCGTGCGCGTGGCGCTGGTGACGGCGCCCGGCGACGCGGCGGACGAGCTCGCGCGCTCCCTCGTTCGCGACCGGGTCGCCGCCTGCGTGAACGTCGTGCCCGGTATCCGCTCGCACTACCGGTGGGAGGGACGCATCGAGACGTCGGACGAAGCGCTGCTCGTGCTCAAGGTCCCCGCCGAGGGTTCGGGCGAGCTTCCGGACCGGGTCGCCGCACGCCACCCCTACGACGTGCCGGAGGTCCTGCTGCTCGACGTGTCGGACGGACTGCCCGCGTATCTCCGGTGGGTCGCCGACGCCGTGGAAGAGGGGACGGACGAGGGACCGTGAGGTCCGGATCCCGACAGCGGTCGACGACGTGATCCGCGTGGTCCGCGGGACCCTGGCCGAAGCGACCTCCGAGGCGCTCCTCCGCGAGACGCGCCCGGACGGGGCCGTGGTTTCGCCATCCGGCAAGGCTCTGCTGGGGCGCCTGGGCGACGCCGCGCACCTGCTCGATCTGGACGACGCTCCCCGCGGCAGTGCGTGGATCTCGCCCGCGGGACCGCTCGCGGCATCGTTTCTCATCCACCTGGTCGTGCAGGGCCACGACGAGCCCGTGTCGGCGGAGTCGGTACGCCTCGCCTTCACGAACGCGCTCCGGCGCGCCGCGGCGTTCGGGATCGACTCCGTGGCGCTCCCGCCGCTGGGAGTGGGCGCCGGCAACCTCGACCACGAACGCTCGGCGGCCATCGTCGTGGAGGCCATCGCGGCGCACCTGGAACAGGGACGACCCCCTTCGGTGTTCGAGGTCGTCGTCGCGAGCGAGTACGAGGAGGAGGTCTTTCGGCGCGCCGCGGCACGATATCTGCCCCAGGACGACCACGACTGAGCGTCGGCCGGCCGGAGTGACGACCCCCCGCCCGTCCGCGACGAACCCCCCGCACGCCCCCGAGGACCCCCGATGCCCCGACGACGAGCCCTTGCTGCGCTTATCGTCGTCGCGTGGATCGCGATGGTGGGCCTTCACGTCCGCAGGGAGTACTTCCAGCCCGAGCTGGCGCGCCTCGCATCGGCAACGATGTCCCTCGCACCCGGAACGAATTTCTACACGCTGACGATGGGCGACCGGGCGATCGGTCAGGCCACGTCGGTTCTGGACACGATTCCGGGCGGCTTCCAGCTCGACGACCTGATGTCGCTGGAGCTTCCCGCACTCGGCCAGACGGGCACCGCCGTCGCCCGAACGTCGGTCACGCTCGACGACGCCCTGCTCATGGAGTCGTTCGAGTTCTCGCTCGACTCCGAGGTCGGCCGGTTCGCCGCCAGCGGCACGGTGGACGCCGACACGCTGCTTCGCGTCACCATCCGCTCGGAGGGGTCGGAGCAGGATGTGGAGTTCCGGCTCGCGCAGCCGCCCGTGTTCTCCGCCATCGTGCCCATTCGCCTGGCCATGGCGGGCGACCTGGAGGTCGGGAACCGGGTGCAGTTTCCCGTCTTCGATCCGTCGTCCATGGCCACGCGCACGGTCGAGGTGCGCGTTCTCGAGCAGGACACGCTCATCTTTCCGGACAGCGTCTCGCTCGGTCCCGACGGCCGCTTCGCGCCTGCGTCGTTCGACACCATCCCCGCCTGGCGAATCGCCGAGGCGTTCGGTGGCGTCTCGGTCGAGAGCTGGATCGACGACGACGGGCGTACGCTGCGTGCGTCCAGCCCGCTCGGGTTCGCGATGGGGAAGACCCAGTACGAGCTCGCCCAGCAGGCGCTCAACGAGGCCCGACGTGACGGAGCCCGGGCGATCGACGACGACGTGATCCTGTCGACGGCGATCCAGAGCAACGTCGACCTGAGCGAGGCGGGCCGTTTCGGCGAGGTACGGTTCCTCCTGAGCGGCGTCGACCTGGAGGGCTTCGATCTGGACGGCGGGCGGCAGGAACTCCGGGGAGACACGCTGATCGTGCGCCGGGAGGGGCCGGAGCAGCTGCGGGCGGACTACACGCTGCCCTATCCGAACATGGATCTGTCCGACGCGCTCCAGCCCGAGCCGCTGATCCAGAGCGCCCACCCCGACATCATCGCGGCGGCGGACGACGCGGTGAACCGGCGTCCGTTCCAGCGCCTCGACCCGCTCAACACTGCCCGCACGCTGAACGCCGCCGTGTACGATCTGCTCGACAAGCGGATCACGTTCTCGGTGCCGAGCGCCCTGCAGGTGCTCGAGACCGCGCAGGGCGACTGCAACGAGCACACCGTCCTGTACGTCGCGATGGCCCGTGCGCTGGGGCTTCCGGCCCGCACCGCGGTCGGGCTCGTCTACACCAACGGCGCGTTCTTCTATCACGCCTGGCCCGAGGTGTGGCTGAACGGGTGGGTGGCGGTGGACCCGACCTTCGGCCAGGCGCCGGCGGACGCCGCGCACATCCGTTTCGTGATCGGGGGGCTCGCGCAGCAGGTCGAGATCATCCGTCTCATCGGCAACCTGAACATCGAAGTGCTCTCCACATCATGACCGACGACACGATTCTGGAACTGCGCGGCGCGGTGAAGCGCTACGGGAACTTCACGGCCGTGAAGGGCCTCGATCTGAGCGTTCGTCGCGGGGAGGTGTTCGGATTCCTCGGGCCGAACGGGGCGGGGAAGACCACCACCATCCGGATGGTCGCGGGGGTGCTCCAGCCGACCGAGGGACGCGTGCTGCTGGGCGGAGACGACCTGCACGACGACCCGGAGGCCGCCAAGCAGCGGATCGGCTACATCCCCGACCGCCCCTACCTCTACGAGAAGCTCTCCGGCGGCGAGTTTCTGCGGTTCGTGGCCGGCCTCTGGGGCCACCACGGCGAGGAGACGGAGGCCCAGGCCGACCGCCTGCTCCGGCTGTTCGACCTCTCCGAGTGGAAGGACGAGCTGATCGAGAGCTACTCGCACGGGATGCGCCAGAAGCTGCTGATCTCCTCGGCGCTCCTCCACCGCCCCGAGCTCATCGTGGTGGACGAGCCCATGGTCGGGCTGGACCCGCGATCCGCGCGGATTCTCAAGGACCTGTTCCGCACCTACACGGAGAATGGAGGGACGATCTTCCTCTCGACGCACACGCTCGAGGTGGCGGAGGCGCTCTGCGACCGGATCGCCATCATCCAGCACGGTGAGATCATCGCCTTCGGCACCATGGACGAGCTCCGCGCCGACGCCGCGGACGGGAGCGCCCACCTCGAGGAGATCTTCCTCAAGCTCACGGGCGGCGACGAGATGGCCGAGGTCGTGCGAGGCCTGCGGGCGGCGCTCGAGCGATGAACGGGACCGCCACGGCCTGGGCGAGGGGCCCGGGCTTCCTCTGGCTGCTGCGGCCCAAGCTCGCGATCAAGCTGAACCGGGCGCGAGACGGAGAGGGGCGGCTGTTCAAGACGCTGCTCCTCGGCTTCGTCGGAGTGTTCTTCTGGGCACTGATCTTCGCGGTCATCCACCAGCTCCTCCTCTACTTCCGCAACACGCAGGGCGTAGGGGATCTGCTCGCCGCCAAGCTGCTGGGGATGGCGTTCCTGACCTTCCTCGCCATCCTGCTGCTGTCGAACGTCATCACGGCGCTCTCCACCTTCTTCCTGTCCGAAGACCTGGAGCTCCTCGTGGCGGCGCCGGTGGATCGGGTCCAGATCTACGGAGCCCGCCTGGTCGAGACGATCGTGGACTCGAGCTGGATGGTGGCGCTGCTGTCGGTCCCGCTGCTGACGGCGTACGGGGTCGTGTACTCGGCGGGCCCCACCTTCTATCTGCTCGCCATCGCCGTCCTCGTCCCGCTGCTCGTCATCCCGGCCGTGCTCGGGTCGGCGTTCACGCTCGCGCTCGTGAACGTCTTTCCGGCCCGCCGCGCGCGGGACCTCCTGGCGCTCATCGCGCTCTTCGCGGCGGCCGGTGTCGTCGCGCTCTTCCGCTTCCTCCGCCCCGAGCGCCTCGTGCGTCCGGAGGAGTTCCGGGACCTCGTCGACTTCATGGCGGTGCTGCGGACGCCGAGCTCGCCCTGGCTGCCGAACGAGTGGGCCGCCGCCGCGCTGATGAGCCACCTCGACGGGTTCTTCGACTGGCATCCGCTGCTTCTGCTGGTGACGACGGCGGCGGCGACCGTCGTGTTCGGCGCGTGGCTTCACGCGCGCTTCTTCCCCTCGGGTTTCTCGAAGTCCCAGGAGGGTGCCGAGCGCCGCGAAGGACGGGTGCGATCGCGGATGCTCGACCGCTTCTTCAGCGGAGCGACGCCCACGACCCGGGAGCTCGTCGAGAAGGAGATCCGCGTGTTCTTCCGCGACGCGACCCAGTGGTCGCAGCTGATCCTGCTGGGCGTGCTGGTCGTGGTGTACGTCTACAACATCCAGCAGCTTCCGCTCTACACCGGAGAGCAGGTCTCCTTCTTCCTCATCAACGTCATCGCCTTCCTGAACCTCGGCCTCGCCGGGTTCGTGGTCGCCGCCATCGCTGCGCGGTTCGTCTTTCCCGCGATGTCCATCGAGGGACGCATGATGTGGCTGCTACGGTCCTCGCCCCTCGACGTGCGCACGCTCTTCTGGGCCAAGTACTGGGTCGGGACGATCCCGCTCGTGCTCGTGGCGATCCCACTGATCGTGATCACGAACATCTTCATGAAGGCCGACCCGCTCGTGTTCTGGCTCACCACGGGGACGATGGTCGCGGCGACCTTCGCCGTCACGGCTCTCGCGCTGGGGCTCGGGGCCCTCTTCCCCAACTACGACACGGAGAACGTCGCGGAGATTCCGACCTCGTTCGGGGGGCTGCTCTTCATGATGGTCGCCGTGATCTATCTGGGCCTTGTGGTTCTCCTCGAGGCGTGGCCGGTGTACATCTACCTCCAGGCGGAGCTCGCCGGGGCAGAGACCGTGAGCCGGCTCCCGATGGTGCTCGGTGTGTCGGGCGCGGCGCTCCTCACGGTGATCGCGATCGTCGTGCCGCTCCGGGCCGGGGTCCGCAGGGTACGCTCGATCGACTTCTGATTCCGCGCCGCCGGCGGCGCTCATCACGCAGGTCCGGAGGATCTCATGCTCGACAGGGTTCGCGACTTCTTCCGGTCCGCGATGCAGCCGCCGGAGGAGGGGGAGGCCGCCGACGAGGGCGGGCCGACCGCACACGGGCACCCCGACGTCCGCCTCGCGGCCTGCGCGCTGATGCTCGAGCTGGCGTGGGCCGACGACGACTTCACCGATGACGAGCGGGCCCACCTGGAGGGTGCGGTCCGGCGACACTGGGGGCTCGAGTCGAGCCGGGCAGAGGAGTTGGTCGATCTCGCCGAGCGCGCCCGCCGGGACGCCACCGACCTCTACCAGTTCACCCGACTCATTCGGGAACACTACTCCCTCGGGCAGAAGATGGTGCTGGCCGAGATCCTCTGGGGTCTGGTCTACGCGGACGGCGAGTTGTCGGCGCGCGAGGACTACCTGATGCGCAAGATCAGCGGCCTCCTCGACCTCGAGATCGCCTACCTGTCGGAGGCCCGGAACCGGGCCCGAAGCAGCGGGACGGCACCCGACGGGCCCTTCGTGGTAGACTAGGGCCTGTTCACACGACGGGGATGCGCTCTGTTGCGTCTGAACCGGCGCCAATCAAGGCGCGAGGCGTGCGATTTGGCAGCGTCAAATGAGGGA
>JANQRP010000024.1 GCA_028284495.1 Longimicrobiales bacterium
AGGTCCCAAGGGTCGGGCTGTTCGCCCGTTAAAGTGGTACATGAGCTGGGTTCAGAACGTCGTGAGACAGTTCGGTCTGTATCCGTCGTGGGCGTCGGAATGTTGAGGAGAGCCATCCCTAGTACGAGAGGACCGGGATGGACCAACCACTAGTGTACCGGTTGTCGCGCCAGCGGCATTGCCGGGTAGCTACGTTGGGCAGGGATAACCGCTGAAAGCATCTAAGTGGGAAGCCCCCTCCAAGATGAGCATTCCCAGAACGTTAGTTCTCAGAAGGGCCGTGCGAGACGAGCACGTTGATAGGCGGCAGGTGGAAGCTCCGTGAGGAGTGCAGCCGAGCCGTACTAATTGCCCGAGAGGCTTGACCGCAGTTCGTCCCCTCCACCAGTTCATCGCGAACGGGTGAGGGCGGCTGCATCAGCATACAGGTAGTCACATCCTCACATCAGTGCACCAGCTGGACGCACGCATCATCCAGGTGTTCTCATCTCTCGACCCGGTACATCTTGGCCGGTGACCATAGCGCGAGGGCCACACCCGTTCCCATCCCGAACACGGCAGTTAAGCCTCGCAGCGCGGATGGTACTGCAGGGGCGACTCTGTGGGAGAGTACGTCGTCGCCGGCCTCATCTCGAGACGCCCGTCCGGACTTCCAGGTCCGGGCGGGCGTTTCTCGTTCCGGCCCGCAGCTCCAGACCACTTGATGTCAAGTATGGCAAATGACTGAGCCCGAGGGACATAGGCCATCTACGCGTGCGGGATACGTCACCCTCGTCGGCCGACCCAACGCCGGGAAGTCGACGTTGATGAACGCGCTCGTGGGAGAGCGTCTCTCGATCGTGACGCCGAAAGCGCAGACGACGTGGCAGCGGGTTACGGGTCTCCGAACGGACGAGCACACCCAAGCGGTGTTCCTCGACACTCCGGGTCTGCTCGATGTCCGGGACCTTCACCAGAGGGCGATGCTCGAGTCCGCCCACGAGGCCCTTCGGGACGCAGATCTGGTGCTCGTGCTGCTCGACGGGACGTCCGGGCGGGATCCGCGGACGGATCCGGCGATCTCCGAGGCGCTCGAGGAGGTGCCGCATGGGGTGCCCGTCATCGGGCTCCTCACCAAGGTGGACGCACAGGACCGCGAGTACGTGCCGGCTCGTATCGAGCGCCTCTCGGAGGGGCTGGGCATGCCCGTCCGCGCGATCTCCGGCGAGACGGGCGAGGGCGTGGAGGAGTTGTGGGCCGATATCGTGTCGCACCTCCCCGAGCATCCCTTCTACTTCCCCGAGTCCGACCTCGCCGTGCAACCGGTCCGGTTCTTCGTGGAGGAGTTCGTCCGTGAGACCGTGTTCGACCTCTACGACGAGGAGATTCCCTGGTCGGTCATGGCGCGGGTGGAGGAGTTCCGCGAGGGCGAGGAACCGGTGTACGTCCTCGTGAATCTCTACGTGGACCGGAAGTCGCAGAAGGGGATCGTTCTTGGTTCCGGCGGCCGCGCGATCCGTGAGCTCGGTACGCGTGCCCGGACCCGCATCGAGGCTTTCCTGGGACGTCGGGTGTATCTAGATCTCTGGGTCAAGGTCCTGCCCGGCTGGCGCCGGAAGCGGGGGGCTCTCGCCCGGTTCGGGTTCCACGTGCCAGAGGACGAATGATCCGCTTCAATACGGCTGGTCCGCTTCGCGGCGCGAGGCGAGGCACCGGGACGGGTGCTGCGGTCCTGCTGCTCCTGGCGTCGATCGCGGCGGAGCCTCTGCGGGCTCAGGATGACACCCCCGAGCCAGAGGGAGCGTTGTTCCTCCTGCTCCCGATCGGGGCACAGGGTACAGGCGTGGCCCGGTCGATGACGGCCCTCTCCGGGCCCGAGTCGGTCTGGTGGAATCCGGCGGGCGTCGTACCCGTGAAGGAGAGCTCCCTCCACCTCTTCCGGAGCGAGGACTTCCTGGGTGAGGCCACCGCCCTGAGCCTGCTCGGGAGCCGCCCCGGCCTCGGTACCGCCGCGGTATCGTACCTCCTGTGGGACTTCGGTGACGTGGAACTCCGCGACGATCAGGGGAACTTCCTCGGAACGGTCAGCTTCCGGAACCACCTCGGGATCCTGACCGCGGGCACGTCGTTGCTCGAGGGCCTGGACGTGGGCGCCAACCTCAAGATCATCCAGACCCGCGTGGCGTGCCGCGGTCAGTGTACCGACGCGGGCGTCACCTCGACGACGTACGCGTTCGATCTGGGAGGTCGGTGGCGTCCCGTGGCGCCGCTGGTCCTGGCCGGCACGATTGCGCACCTGGGCCCGCGGCTCCGGGTCTTCAACGAGGAGCAGGCCGATCCGTTGCCGGCCCGTCTGCGGCTGGCCGCGGCCTACGAGGTTCTTCACCACTTCGTGAATCGTCCCGATCTCTCCGCGGAGCTGACCGTCGAGGTGGAGGACCGGCTGCGCGATCCGGGCTCGCCGGCGACCTACCTCGGGGCAGAGATCATCGCCGGCATCGACCCCGGACTCTCGCTGCGAGCCGGCTACGCGTTCGGCTCCGAACTCCAGGTGGACGGTGTCGGAGTCGGCGTCGGCCTTCAGTTCGAGCGGTTCAACGTGGGCATCGCCAAGTCGCTGAGCACGACGACCCTCGGGGACGACACGGAGCCGGTCCAGATCACCTTCGGCTTCCTCTTCTGATCTTGCGACGTGCCGCGCGTGCGTCCGGCCGCATGAGGTCGGCGGTTGTGGCGACGCTGGTCGTGGCGTGCTGGGCCGTGCTGATCCCGCGCCCCGTGTCTGCTCAGGAGCGACCTCCGCGGAGTCCACCGGAGCGCCCGGGCCATCATGACCTGCTCGCGTCGGTCGTGGTCCCGGGCGGCGGCCAACTTCTTCGGGGGGAGCGAAGGGGTGTGGCGTACCTCGCGGCCGAGGCCGCGCTCTGGTGGGTGTTCGCGGACGGCCGCTCGGCGGGCGCGGGCGGCCGGGACGCCTACCGGGACCTCGCGTGGGACGTCGCCCGGGCGGGCACAACGGAGCGGCGCGACGGGGACTTCGAGTACTACGAGCGACTCACCCGCTGGGCCCGCTCCGGCGCCTTCGATGCCCAGCCCGGCGTCGCCGGAGTCCAGCCGGAGACGGACCCGACGACGTTCAACGGCGACGCGTGGAGGCTCGCGCGGGAGCTGTTCTGGGGCGGGAGCGACGTGCCGCCCACGCCCGACGCGGAGGCCGCGGCGCTCGACTACTACCGGGGCCGGGCCTACGACGAGGACTTCGTCTGGGACTGGTCGGGTGCGCCGGCCGAGCAGCAGCGGTTCGCGCGACTCATCCGCGAGAGCGACGACGGGTTCGCGCGCGCCCGGCTCGCGGTCGGCGGGCTGGTCGCGAACCGCTTCCTGAGCACCGCGGATGTCTGGCTGAGTTCTCGGACGCCCGGCACAACGGAGCTCCGACTCGTTCCCGGCTCCGTGGGCCCGGTCACCGTGCCGCGGCTCGTCGTCAGCTGGCGAAGCGGAGGCGAGCGGTGAAACGACCATTCGACGACGACGCGATCCTGCGGGTGGTGCGGGACTCCGGTCGTGGCCCGATGAAGCCCAAGGCGATCTCCCGCACGCTCGATGTGTCGCCGTCGCACTACCGGGATCTCAAGAAGCGCCTCTCGGAGCTTACTGCGGAAGGCCGGCTGTACCGCGTGAAGGGTGGCCGCTACGCCGTGCCGGACCGGATCTCGCTGGTCACCGGCCGCGTCTCGCTGATCCGGAAGGGGGATGGATTCGTCCGGTCGGAGGAGAGCGGCGAGGAGGTGTTCGTTCCCGAACGCGACCTCGAGTCGGCGCTCGATGGCGACCGGGTCGTGGTGCGCGTCGAGAGCCACCCGAAGGGTCGGAAGCCCGTGGGTCGCGTGATTCGCGTTCTCGAGCGCGAGCGCGACGCCCTGGTGGCGGTCTTCCACGAGGGCCGCAAGGCATCCTTCGCGGTCCCACGCGATCCCCGCGTGAAGAGTGACGTGGTCATCCCATGGGGTGACGAGGGCGATGCCATCGAGGGTGACGTCGTCCGGGTCCGCATCACCGGGTACGGGCCGCGCCGCCGCGGACCGGTCGGGGAGGTCGTCGAGGTGCTGGGGCGCCTCGGGGATCCGGGCGTGGACGTCCTCTCGGTCCTCCACGACCACGGACTCGCCCCGGACTTCCCCCCCGAGGTCGAGGCGGCGGCGACCCGCATCGGCGAGGGAGAGCGCCCCGAGCCGGGCGAGGGCCGTGAGGACCTTCGCGAGCTCCGGACCATGACGATCGACCCCGAGGACGCGAAGGACCACGACGACGCGCTCTCGGTCGAACGCCTCGATGGCGGGAGCGTGCGCGTGGGGATCCACATCGCGGACGTCGGATGGTACGTGCGGCCGGGCGGCGAACTCGACCGCGAGGCGCGGAGCCGCGGCACCAGCGTCTATCTCGTGGACCGCGTCGTACCGATGCTCCCGCACGCGCTGTCGTCCGACCTCTGCTCGCTCGTCCCTGACCGCGACCGCTACGCCGTATCGCTGATCGTCGACCTGGACGCCGAAGGGCGGGTGGAGTCGTATCGGTTCGCTCGCTCGATCATTCGCAGCCGCCACAAGCTCGCCTACGAGACGGTGCAGGCGGTACTGGACGGGGAGGAGAGCGTCCAGACCGAAGCGGACGCGGACCTCCGCACACTCGCCTCGGTCGCGCGGCGGCTTCGCGAGCGGAAGGGCGTCCGCGGCGCCCTCGACTTCGAGCTCCCCGAGGCACGAGTCCGCCTGGACGAGACGGGAGAGCCCGTCGCGATCGAACGCGTCCGGCGGCTCGAGGCGCACCGCCTGGTCGAGGACTTCATGCTCCTCGCCAACGAGCTCGTGGCCCGGGAGGGATCGTCGCGTACGCTTCCCGTCCTCTACCGCATCCACGAGTCGCCGGCCGCCGACCGCCTCGAGGACCTCCGGGAGATGCTGGCCCGCTTCGGGTACCGGCTGCCGTCCCGGTCGGTCCGTCCGCGGGACCTCCTCGACGTCCTCGACGCCGCCCGCGGTCGGCCCGAGGAGCAGCTCGTCTCGACCGTCGTGCTGAGGGCGATGCAGCGGGCCCGCTACGCACCCGACAACCTCGGCCACTTCGGACTCGCGCTGGAGCACTACGCCCACTTCACGTCGCCCATCCGCCGCTACCCCGACCTCGTCACGCACCGTGCGATCGTGGACGCGCTCGTGCTGGGCCGACAGCCGCCTGCGTCGGCACACGAGGGGCTCGCCGGTCTCGCCGAGCACTGTTCGTTCCGTGAAGAGGTCGCGACCGACGCGGAGCGGGATTCGATCGAACTAAAGAAGATCGAGTACATGAAGCGACACCTCGGCGAGGAGTTCGACGGGACGATCTCCGGCGTGAAGGCCTTCGGTGCCTTCGTGCAGCTCGACGACGTGTTCGTCGACGGGCTCGTCCACGTGAATGCCCTCGAGGACGACTACTACGAGTTCCGCGAACGGGAGTACGCGCTCGTCGGTGTCCGGAAAGGCCGTCGACTGCGGCTCGGAGACCGCGTCCGGGTTCAGCTCGTCCGCGTGGATCGGGAGGAACGACACCTCGATTTCGCCCTTGTTTCGGGGGGCTGAACCCCCGTTTGACACTGCCCTGAGGCCGGTTTACCCTCCGGCGTCTACTCCCCAACGCCCGCCCATGCGCTCCGAACGAACCATCGCCTTCCTCGGCCCGGGCTCGCCCGAGTCCGGCGAGCGCGTGCGCGAATTCGCCCACGATCGCGGCTTCGGGTACCTGGAGCTGGAGGACTTCGGCGCGGTGCGGGCGCTCATGAATCGTTCGTTCCCCGCGTGCGTCGTCCTCGATTCGGAGCACGATCCGGAGGGCACGCTCGACACCTGTTCGGAGCTCAAGCGAGAAGCGTTCACGGCGATCGTTCCCGTGGTGATCCTGACGGGACAGGGAGAGAGTGCGCTCGCGGCCCGGGCGCTCGCGGGCGGGGCCGACGAGGTCATGCGGCGGGAGGTCACCCACGACGAACTGCATCTCCGCATGGACCTCGTCCTGCGGCGTGCCGACCGGGACGTCGCGGTGCATCCGACCACCCGGCTGCCGGGCACGGTGATGATCGAGCGGGACATCCAGGAGCGGATGCGGAAGGGGGAGGACTTCGGCGTCTGCTACGCCGACCTCGACCACTTCAAGGAGTTCAACGACCGGTATGGGTACGGGAGCGGCGACCGGGTCATCTTCATCCTGTCGAAGATTCTGAGGGATGTCGTGCGGGCCCTCGCGCCCGGCGGATTCGTGGGGCACATCGGCGGCGACGACTTCATCTACAACGTGCCCGCGAAGTACATCGCGCCGGTCGGTCGCGAGATCGTGGAGCTGTTCGACGAACTCATCCCGTACCAGTACACGAAGGAGGACCGGCGAGCCGGCTACTTCCTGGGGAAGGATCGTCGAGGAGCCGTCCACCGGATCCCCCTCATGACGCTCTCGATCGGGGTCGTGACCAACGAGTACCTCGATATCGGCCATACGGCGCAGGTGAGCGAACTGGCGGCCGAGATGAAGAGCTACGCCAAGTCCCTGCCCGGATCGAAGTACGTGGTGGACCGGCGCGATCCAGAGCGCGATCCCGAGCCCCCGACGGAGCCCCGCCGCGCGCGGGATTGATAGAGGGGCTCCGACGCCCCACCATGGAAGTCAGGCCCGCATCCCTGCGGCGCGCCCCTCCCGCATCCGTCCAGCCGAGCAACGATGAAGAGTTTCACCGTCCGCTGCCCTCACTGCGAGTCCGCTTTCCCCGTCGATCCGGACAAGGTTCCGGACGGAGGCGTTCGCGCCCGGTGCACCACCTGTGAGGGGATCTTCTTCGTCGCGAAGCCGGTCGTGGTCGACGCGCCGACGTCCGACGCAGCGCCGACGCCCCCCTTCGTTGCCGAACCACAGGCTGCCCCCGTAGCAGAGCCGGAGCCCGCGCCCGACCCGGAACCCGAGCCGGTGGTCGCCGAGGAGCCCGAGCCGCACGTCGAGCCATCCATGGACGACGCCGGATTCGGCTCGTTCGACGACGAGTTCGACGTCGTCGACTCCACGCCGGCGAGTCACGCGGTCGAGACGGACGAGGCGGACCGGCGCGCGGACTTCGTGGTCGAGGCGATCGAGGTCGGCGAGCCACCGACCGTCGAGGTGGACGAGGACCCGACGATCGAGGTGGACGAACCGCCGATGCTCGAGGTCGACGACCCGCTGACCATCGAGGTGGAGGCACCGACGCCGGAGGTCGAGACGCCGCCGTCGGAGGTCGAAGCGCCGACGCCGGAGATCGAGGAAGAGATCCCTGCGGTGCCGACCGGGTTCCAGTTCGGGAAGCGGGATCCCCACGAGAAGGCGCGCCGCCTCGCCCGTGTGCTGGTGTCCGACATGATCACCTACAACCCGCATCGACACACGCAGGCGCTCGCCAACGATTCGCTCGCCCAGGACTTCGAGGGCGAGATCGCCAAGTCGTGGCAGGAGTACGTCGACCAGGTGGGAGCCGACATCGCGCAGTCGACTCCGTACTGGATCGACGCGCTCAACGAGGTGCTCGCGGGGGGGCGGGAGGTCTTCTGACGCGGGGTTCGCGCCCGCACGATCACTCGGTTGAAGGCCCCGGGCGGCGGCCTTAGATTCAGCGAGCAGAGCAGGGGGGTCCGTCCGGCCTGGACGAGGCCCCCTTTCTCGTGCCCCCTCGTACGTCCCGGGGCGTGGGATCCCCGGTCACCACCCACTCCACATCGGCAGGAAGGCCACCGTGCACGCGGACGCCCTCGAGCGCCTCGACGAGATCCGGAAGAAGGTCCAGGAACTCAGGGGGTATCTTTGACCTCGATCAACGAGAGCCTCGTCTCGAGCAGCTCGAGGCGGAGATGGCCGAGCCCGGATTCTGGGACAACCCGGACGCCGCGCGTGGCACGATCGACGAAGCCAATCGGCTGAAGGGCTGGATCGAGCCCTGGCACGAGGTGGACGAGAAGTCCGCCTCGCTGGCCGAACTTGCGGAGCTGCTCGAAGTCGAGCCCGATGCCGAGATGGAGGCGGAGGTCGAGCGTGAGCTGGCCCGCCTGGAGACCCACGTCAACGCCCTCGAGCTTCGCACGATGCTTCAGGGCGACGACGATCACCGCGACGCCATCCTCACGGTGCAGCCGGGAGCCGGCGGCACCGAGTCGCAGGACTGGGCGGAGATGCTGCTTCGGATGTACACCCGGTGGGCGGAGAAGCGCGGGTACTCCGTGGACATGCTCGACTTCCAGCGCGCCGAGGAGGCGGGCATCAAGGGTGCGTCCGTGGAGATCAAGGGTGAGTACGCGTACGGGTACCTGAAGGCGGAGACGGGCGTGCACCGGCTCGTCCGCATCTCGCCCTTCGACGCGCAGTCCCGACGGCACACGTCGTTCAGCTCGGTCTTCGTGTATCCGATGGTGGACGACGAGATCGAGGTGGAGATCGACGAGGGTGATCTGCGGATCGACACCTTCCGGGCCTCCGGGGCCGGCGGGCAGCATGTGAACAAGACCGACTCCGCGATTCGGATCACCCACGAGCCGACCGGCATCGTGGTGGCGTGTCAGCAGGAACGCTCGCAGCACAAGAACCGCGCGACCGCGATGAAGATGCTGAAGGCGGCGCTCTATCAGCGCGAGCTCGAGGCGCGCGAGGCGGAGCGGGCCGAGCTCGAGGCCAGCAAGAGCGACATCTCCTGGGGGAACCAGATCCGCTCGTACGTTTTCCAACCGTACACGATGGTCAACGACCACCGGACCGAACTCAAGATCGGCGACGTCGAATCGGTGATGTCCGGCGGCATCGATCCCTTCATCGAGGCCTTCCTGAAGGCCCAGGCCGCGGACGCGGGCGCATGAGCGAAGATCTGAACCACGTGCTGCGCGCCCGCCTCGAGAAGCTGGACGCCCTCCGGGAGCGGGGCGTCGAGCCGTTCGGGTACGGCTTCGAGCGTACCCATCACGCTCCCGGCGCGATCCAGCGCTTCGAGGAGATCGAGGCGGCGGGTGACGTGCCGGAGGACGGGTACTCCGAGGTGGTGTCGGTCGCCGGCCGCATCGTGTCGTGGCGGGGGCACGGGAAGAGCGCGTTCGGCCACCTCGAGGACGGCGTGGGCCGCATTCAGCTGTACTTCAAGAAGAACGTCCTCGGCGACGAGGCCTTCGAGCTCACGGACCTTCTCGACCTGGGCGACTGGATCGGCGTGACGGGCGCGCTCTTCCGCACGCGCACCGGGGAGGTCACGGTGCGGGTCGATGCATTCGAGCTCCTCTCGAAGTCGCTCCGCCCTCTCCCGATGGGGAAGGTCGAGGTGGACGAGGAGACCGGCGAGCGCACGGTGCACTCGGGCTTTGCCGACCAGGAGGCCCGGTACCGTCAGCGCTACGCGGATCTCGCGGTCCACCCCGAGGTGCGCGATGTCTTCCGCGCTCGATCCGGAGCCATCCGGGCGATTCGCAGCTACCTCGATCGCGAGGGCTTCCTCGAGGTCGAGACGCCCGCGCTCCAGCCGCTGTACGGTGGTGCGCTCGCGCGACCCTTCACGACCCGGTACAACGCGCTCGACCGGGAGATGTACCTCCGCATCGCCGACGAGCTCTACCTCAAGCGACTCATCGTGGGTGGCTTCGAGCGGGTCTACGAAATCGCCAAGGACTTCCGGAACGAGGGACTCTCGCGGGTGCACAGCCCCGAGTTCACGATGCTCGAGTTCTACGAGGCCTACGCCGACTACCGGGGCATGATGGCCCGGATCTCGGCGCTGCTTCGGGAGGTCGTGGGCGAGGTGTCGGACGGAGCGGGGACCGTCACCTTCGACGGACTCGAGATCGACTTCGGCGGAGACTTCGCCGAGGTGCCGCTTCTCGGCGCGGTGGGCGACAAGCTCGGGGAGGACGCCGCCGAGATGGACGAAGCGCAGCTTCGGGCCCACGCCGAGCGACTCGGGCTCGACGACCTCGACGGCGCGGGGCGGGGCAAGCTCCTCGACAAGCTCTTCGAGGAGCTCGTCCAGCCGGAGCTCGTTCAGCCGACGTTCGTGGTGGACTACCCGGTGGAGCTCTCGCCCCTCGCGAAGCCGCATCGGGACGACCCGCGCCTGACGGAGCGATTCGAGCTCTTCGCCGCCGGACGTGAGGTGGCGAACGCCTTCAGCGAGCTCAACGACCCGATCGACCAGCGCACCCGCTTCGAGGCGCAGGCCGCGCTGCGTGCGGCGGGCGACGACGAGACCCAGCCGATCGACGAGGACTACATCCGTGCGCTGGAGTACGGCATGCCGCCGACCGGCGGCCTCGGGATGGGCATCGACCGCCTGGTGATGCTGCTCACCGACTCGCCGTCGATCCGTGACGTGATCCTCTTCCCGGTCCTCCGCGAGGCGGAGAGTTCGTGAGCCCGGCGGAGATCTCCGGGAAGGACGGCGGCGGCGTCTCGCTCGACTGGTATCTGGCGCGCCGCTACCTGGCGTCGCGGAAGCAGGGCAGGCTCCTCTCCTTCATCACCGCGATCGCCCTGGGCGGGGTCGTCGTCGGCGTCACGGCGCTGATCGTCGTAACGGGGGTGATGACGGGCATGCAGACCGAGCTCAAGGAGAAGATTCTCGCCACGAACGCGCACGTGGTCGTGCTTCAGGCGGGTACGAACCTGCGGCTGTACGATTTCGAGCGGATGCTCGACTCGGTCCGGACGTACGACGGGGTGTCCGCGGCCGCACCGGTCGTTCTCACGAACGTCGGCCTGGAGTTCAACGAGTATTCGCGGAGCGTCCGGCTGACCGGGGTTCGCGTGGACGCGGCGGCGGCGAGCACGACCCCGCTTGAAGAATCCATCGTCGAGGGCCTGTTCAGCCTGGAGACGCCGGAGTCCGGGCTGCGACCGATGCTGCTCGGGACCGGCGTGGCGGAGGTGATGAGCGTCTTTCCCGGGGATACCGTCCGGGTGATCGCCTTCGAGAACATCGTCTACGACGGGCTGGGAGTTCCGAACCCGCGTACGCTCGAGTTCGAGGTCACGCAGTCCTTCTCGACCGGGATGTACGACGCCGACAACGAGACCGTCTACACGCGGCTCGAGGACGCGCAGGATCTGCTCGGACTCGCTCCGACGACGTCGTCGATCATCGCGGTGCAGCTCGACGACGTGGACGCGGCCGATGCGACCGCCGAGCGCATGAACCAGAGCCTGGGCATGCAGTACCAGGCGCAGAGCTGGTCGGAGCGCAACAACGCTCTCTTCGCCGCGCTCAAGCTCGAGAAGCTCGCGATGGGCCTGATCCTGTTCCTGATCGTGCTCGTGGCGGCGTTCAACATCGTGAGCACGCTCGTACTGGTGGTGGCCGACCGAACCCGCGAGATCGGCATCCTCAAGTCCATGGGGATGACGGACAGCGGGATCCTGCGCGTATTCGTGCTGCAGGGGGCGTGGATCGGGGTGGTCGGCGCCTTCGTCGGCTGCGTCCTCGGCGTGGGGATCGGCTGGGCGGTGGACTACTTCGGCCTGATCCGCATCCCGCCGGACATCTACTTCGTCGAGCAGCTTCCGGTGCAGATCGACCCGCTCGACGTGCTCCTGGTGTTCCTCGCCTCGGTGGTGGTCGCGTTCCTGGCCACGATCTATCCCGCTCGTCAGGCCGCGCGCCTCGAGCCGGTGGAGGCGATCCGCCATGAGTAGCACCGCCGTCCCCGCCATCGCGGCGCGGGACGTCCACAAGGTGTATCGGTCGGGAGCCGAGCAGCTCCATGTCCTGCGGGGCGTGTCGCTCGAACTCCACCCGGGGGAGGCGGTCGCGATCGTCGGCGGGTCGGGCTCCGGGAAGTCCACGCTCCTGCACCTGCTGGGCGCGCTCGATCGACCGAGCGAGGGCCGGATCGAGCTCGGCGGACAGGACATCGCCGGACTCGACGACGACACCCTCGCCGGTCTCCGGAATCGGGGCATCGGCTTCGTCTTCCAGTTCCACCACCTCCTCCGCGAGTTTTCGGCGCTGGAGAACGTGATGATGCCGGCGCTCATCGCGGGACGGAGCGCCCGGGAGGCCGAGGATCGCGCGCGGGACCTCCTCGCCGCGGTCGGGCTCTCCGAACGCGAAGACCATGTGTCCACCGAGCTTTCGGGGGGCGAGCAGCAGCGAGTGGCCGTGGCCCGGGCGCTCGTGAACGAGCCGCTCGTTCTGCTCGCGGACGAGCCCTCGGGCAACCTCGACGGAGAGACCAGCGCCCGGCTCCACGATCTGCTCTTCCGCATTCGGGCGGAGAGGGGCGTCGCCATGGTTCTCGTGACGCACAACCCGGAGCTCGCAGGGATGGCCGACCGGATCCTCACGCTCTCCCAGGGCGTTCTGCATGGGGAGGTGCGCCATGAAGTGTGAGTCCTGCGGGGAGAACGACGCGGTCGTTCACCTCACCCAGATCGAGAGCAACGAGATGAACGTGGTCCACCTGTGCGAGTCGTGCGCCGCGGAGCAGGGGCTCGACACCCCGGCCGACGCCCCGAGCCTTCCGCTGGCGGATTTCCTGGCGGAGATGAGCGGTGGTGATGCGACGTCCGGCTCGGCGGCGGCGGGACGCTGCCCCTTCTGCGGCCTGACCTTTTCGGAGTTCCGCGAGGTCGGTCGGCTCGGGTGTCCGCAGTGCTGGAGCGCGTTCGAGGATCACCTGCAGGGGCTTCTCCGTCGCGTACATGGCGCGACCACCCACATCGGCAAGGTGTACCTGCCGCCGGACCCATCCGCCTCCGAGCGCGAAAAGCGGCTCCAGGCCCTCCGTCGCCGGCTCGAGCGCGCTGTCGAGCTCGAGGACTTCGAGCGCGCGGCGGAGCTCCGCGACGAGATTCGCGCCTTCGAGCCCAGCTGAGGCGGGGAGGCTCAGACCCATGCACATCACGGACATCCCCGATCTCGGACTCGACTGGCTTGACGCGAGCGGTGAGCGCGCCGACGTGGTTCTTTCCACGCGGGTCCGCCTCGCCCGCAACCTGCAGGGTCACGCGTTCGGCCCCCGCGCCCGGATCAACGACCGCGAGGCCGTGCTCCGCCAGATGCGCGATCAGGGCCTCCGGGCGGACGCCCTCGCACGGGCCCGTCTGGTCGAGCTCACCGATGTCGACGCGCGGACGCGTGAGATCCTGCTCGAGCGGCGACTGATCTCGAAGGACCTGCTGCGCGAGGACGGCGACGTGGTGCGCGGTTCGGCCGTGGTCGTCAGTCCGGACGGCCCGCTCGGCGTCATGGTGAACGAGGAGGACCACCTGCGGATTCAGGCGATCGTCTCCGGGCTCCGGCTCAACGAGGCGTGGAGCGAAGTGGACCGCCTCGACGAGGAGCTGGGCCGCGAACTGCCCTTCGCCTTCCACCCGACGTACGGGTTCCTGACGAGCTGTCCCACCAACGTGGGGACGGGCCTGCGTGCGTCGGTGCTCGTGCACCTGCCGGGCCTCGTCCTGACGAAGGAGATCTCGAAGGTCCTGCACGGCCTCGGCCAGGTGGGTCTCACCTTCCGGGGGCTCTACGGCGAGGGCTCGGAGGTCGTGGGCAACTTCTTCCAGATCTCGAACCAGACCACGCTCGGAAAGACGGAAGAGGACCTCGTCGAGCACCTCGACAAGGTCGTCCGACAGGTGGTGAAGCACGAATCGCAGGCCCGCGCGATGCTGCTCCGCGACGCTCGATCCGTGACCGAGGACAAGATCTGGCGGGCCTACGGTTTACTGCGCTACGCCCGCAGTCTATCCTTCGAGGAACTCAT
Source organism: Longimicrobiales bacterium (assembly GCA_028284495.1). Taxonomy (GTDB): domain Bacteria; phylum Gemmatimonadota; class Gemmatimonadetes; order Longimicrobiales; family Gaopeijiaceae; genus Gaopeijia. The sequence continues at coordinate 13,758 of JANQRP010000024.1, forward strand.
GAATCTTCTGAGTGGAGTGCGCCTCGGAGTGAGCCTGAACATTCTTCCGAAGCCCCGAGTATACACACTCAACAAGCTCATGATCTTCACTCAGCCCGCGCACCTCGAACAGGCCGCGGGCCGAGATCTTTCAGAGGCCGAGGGTGACGCGCATCGCGCGAGTTACGTTCGGAAGATTCTCGCCGACGAGGGTGACGTCGCGCCGGATGTGGACGCGAGCGACGAGCCCGGTTCGGGTGACGATTCGTAGACACCGCGCAGGCGAGCCGAGAGCGACATGAACTACAACTTCACCGACCGGGTTCGGAAGGTCCTCGCGATGGCCCGTGAGGAGGCGATTCGTCTCCAGCACGACTATGTGGGCACCGAACACATCCTCCTCGGCCTGATCCGCGAGGGGGAGGGGGTCGCCGCGGCCGTCCTGACCAACCTCAACGTCGATCTCGACGAGGTGCACGAGCGGGTCGAGGAGTCGGTCCGGAAGGGCAAGGCGACGATCGCGCTCGGCGAACTGCCCTATACCTCCCGCGCCAAGAAGGTGCTCGAGTTCGCCATGACCGAGGCGCGGGAGTTCAACCACTCGTACGTGGGCACCGAGCACCTGCTTCTCGGGCTGCTCCGCGAGGAAAAGGGGATCGCCGCCCAGGTGCTCAACCACCTCGGTATCAGCCTGGAGGACGCACGCGCGGAGACGCTCAAGGTGCTCGGCTCCGACGTCGGCGGATCCTCGGGCGGCGGCGAGCCGGCAGGCATCGGGGGCGGTGGCTCCGACTCGGATGCGTCGTCCGGGTCCGGGGGTGGCAAGGGCGACAAGAAGTCCAAGACCCCCGCGCTCGACCACTTCTGCCGCGACCTCACCGAGCTCGCCCGGCAGGACAAGCTCGACCCGACCATCGGTCGTTCGACCGAGATCGAGCGGGTCATCGAGATCCTCTGCCGCCGCAAGAAGAACAATCCGGTGCTCATCGGAGAGCCCGGGGTGGGCAAGACCGCGATCGTCGAGGGTCTGGCGCAGCTCATCTCGCGTGGCGAGGTGACCGAGGCGCTCCGTGACTATCGCGTGCTGGCCCTCGACATGGCGGCCGTCATCGCGGGCACGAAGTACCGGGGTCAGTTCGAGGAGCGCCTCAAGGCGGTCATGAACGAGATCCAGCAGAGCCAGACCGTCATCCTGTTCATCGACGAGCTCCACACGCTCGTGGGTGCGGGTGCGGCGGAGGGTGCCATCGACGCGTCGAACATGCTCAAGCCGGCGCTGGCGCGCGGCGAGCTGCAGTGCATCGGCGCGTCCACCCTGAACGAGTACCGGAAGTACATCGAAAAGGACGGGGCCCTCGAGCGGCGCTTCCAGCCGGTGATCGTGGACCCGCCCGCCCTGGACGAGACCGTCGAGATCCTCAAGGGCCTCCGTGGTCACTATGAGGACCACCACCGGGTCACGATCCCGGACGAGACCCTCGAGCAGGCAGCGCGGCTCTCGGAGCGCTACATCACGGACCGGTTCCTGCCCGACAAGGCGATCGACGTGATCGACGAGGCGGGTGCGCGGAAACGGATCGCGTCGCAGGTGCCGCCGCCCGAGGTCGAGGAGCTCAAGGGGGCGCTGGAGGAGATCGCGGAAAGGAAGGAGGATGCGATCAAGGACCAGGACTTCGAGCGAGCCGCAGAGCTGCGGGACGACGAGAAGGGGTTGCTCGACCGGATCCGTACGGCCGAGGAGGAGTGGGAGGAGGAGCGCCGCCAGCACCGGCCCTCGATCGAGGTCGAGGATGTCGCCTTCATCGTCGGGCGCTGGACGGGGATCCCGGTGAACCGGATCCAGGCGGCCGAGACGGAGCGCCTCGTCAACATGGAAGAGGAACTCCACCAGCGCGTCGTCGGCCAGCACGACGCGATCGTGGCGATCAGCCGCGCGATCCGGCGGAGCCGCGCGGGTCTCAAGGATCCCAACCGGCCGATCGGTTCGTTCATCTTCTCGGGCCCGACGGGGGTCGGGAAGACCGAGCTGGCCCGGGCGCTCGCCGAGTTCCTGTTCGCCGACCGAGATGCGCTCATCCGCGTCGACATGAGCGAGTACATGGAGAAGTTCTCCGTCTCGCGGCTGATCGGTGCGCCTCCGGGGTACGTCGGCTACGAGGATTCCGGGGCGCTCACCAAGGCCGTCCGGCGCCGTCCGTACTCGGTGGTGCTTCTCGACGAGGTCGAGAAGGCCCATCCGGACGTGTTCAACATCCTCCTGCAGGTCCTCGACGAGGGGCACCTGACGGACAACTACGGGCGGGTCATCGACTTCAAGAACACGGTCCTGATCATGACGTCGAACCTCGGTGCCCGGGACATCTCCAAGGGCGGTGGGCTCGGCTTCCAGTCGGCCGACCCGAAGTCGAGCTACGAGGTCATGCAGAACAAGGTGCGCGACGAGATCGAGCGCGCGTTCAACCCCGAGTTCCTCAACCGGGTGGACGACACGATCGTCTTCCACCCGCTCTCCCGCGACCAGATCGGCGAGATCGTGCACATCCTGCTCAAGGACGTGCGCGTCCGCCTGGCCGAGGAGGAGATGACGATCTCGCTCAGCGACGACGCCATCGAGTTCCTGGTCGACAAGGGGTACGACGAGAAGTACGGAGCGCGGCCCCTCAAACGGGCGATCCAGCGTTACCTCGAGGACCCGCTCTCGGAGCGGATCCTCGTGTCGGAGTTCTCGGCGGGTGACGAGATCGAGGTGGACCGGGCGGACGACGGCGAAGGACTTTCGCTTCGAGCCGGATCGACCACGACCCGTACGTGAGGCGAGGGAAGGGGAGGGGAAGGTGAAGGCACATCGGGCGGCGATCGCCGCCTGCGCGCTGATGTGTGGCCTCGCGGCCGCCGCGCCGACGCAGGCTCAGGCGCCGCAGCCGCAGGCCGGCAATCGACTCGTCGTGGACTCGCTGGCCATCACGGGCTCGAGCCGCGTGGTGCGCTCCACCATCGTTTCCTCCCTGGGATTCGTGCCCGGAGACACGATCACGGTGCAGGACGTCCAGGCCGCCGAGAAGCGACTGTGGGCGTCGGGTCAGTTCTCGGACGTCAGCGTGTTCGCCCGTGGGACGGGCGCGCCCGGGGATCCCGCGATCGTGGAGGTGGTCCTCGCGGAGGCACCGCTGGTGCGCCGGATCGAGGTCCGCGGACTCGAGCGCGCGGACGACGGCGTCGTCCGGGACTCCACCTCGCTCGAGGTGAACGAGCCCTTCCGGATGCAGGAGCTGCCGATCGCCGAACGGGCCATCCGGAGCGCGCTCGCGAACGCGGGGATTCCCTTCGCCCGGATCGAGAGCCGCGCCGAGCCGGTTCCCGACCAGGACAACGTGGTGGACGTCCTGATCGAGGTGGAAGAGGGCGATCGCGTGGCGATCGCCGAATGGGTGATCGAGGGGAACGAGCGGATCTCGGACGACGACATCATCGGCGCCGTGACCCAGAAGCCGGAGGGCTTCCTGTGGCGGCGCACCGGGGCCTTCGAGCGCGACGCCTACGAGGCCGACCTCGCCGCGTCGATCCCTCGGCTGTACCTGTCGCGCGGATACCTCGACTTCGAGGTCGTCTCGGATACCGTGATCGTCGACCCCAACACCGGGAAGGCACGGGTCGAACTGTACGTCGAGGAGGGCCCCCAGTACCGCGTCGGGCAGCTGTCCATCGAGGGGAATCGCGAGTTCGAGGACGAGCAGCTGGAGCAGTTCCTCCTGCCGCAGGGCGGGGGACTGCTCAGCACGCTCGGTCTCACGGGGAACGCGGGCGAGGAGGAGCGGTTCGGGCGAGTGTTCGACGCCGTCGCCTTCGAGGAGATCACGGGGCCGAACGGCGGGATCCGCAACCTCTACAACAACGAAGGCTTCATCTTCGCGCAGGTTCTGGGCTCGGTCGAGAAGCTGCCTCCGGCGGAGGAGGGCGGCGATCCGCTCGTCGCGCTCGATGTGCTCATCCAGGAGAACACGCCGGCGTTCATCGACGAGGTTCGGATCGTCGGAAACGAGTATACCTACGATCGCGTCATCCGCGACCGCATCACGGTGCTGCCCGGCGACGTCTTCTCGCAGGACCGCATCATCCAGAGTGTCCGGAACATCGAGGGCCTCGGGTTCTTCGAGCCTCTCCAGCCCGGGCCGGAACTCATCCAGGTCGACTCGGAGACCGGTGAGGTCGACGTCACCTTCGTCGTGGAGGAGCGGCAGACCGGGACGCTGAACTTCGGAACCTCCGTGGGCGGTGGCGTCGGCCTGTCGGGGTTCATCGGCTACGACCAGCCCAACCTCTTCGGTCAGGCCAAGTCGGGTTCGGTGCGCTGGGACTTCGGCCGGTTCGTGAACAGCTTCACGCTGAGCTTCACCGACCCGGCCCTCTTCCAGAGTCGGACCAGCGGCACGATCCAGCTCTTCAACTCCCGCGACCGCTTCTTCCAGTTCTCGTCCGGGCGTCGCCAGCGGATCGGAGGGTCGGTTCGGTTCGGGTTCCCCTTTCCGGGGGCGCTTCGAACGCGGATCTTCGCCGGATACTCGCTGTCCCGGACGGAGTTCACGCTGTTCGAGGGCGCCGACGACACGTCGCTCTTCGGCCGCCCCTCGGGGACGCTGAGCCAGCTGAACTTCGGCATCGTCCGCGAGAACCGCGACAACGTCCTGTTCCCGTCGAGCGGTTCTCGCCTGAGCTGGAACGTCGAGGTGAACGGCGGCGTGCTCGGCGGCGACGGCGACTTCACGAAGCACCTCGTGGAATCCGAGCTCTGGACGCCGGTCTGGGTGTTCGGTGGCGACGGCGGCGGTTCACCGACGGTCATCGCGCTCGGCACGCGGCTTCGTGGCGGCACCATCCTCGGCGACGTCGACGACTTCCCCTTCGAGCGCTTCTGGATGGGTGGCGTTCAGTTCGGCGAGGCCCTCCGTGGCTACGACGAGACGTCGATCACGCCGTTCGGGTTCTTCCCCGAGCGCTCGCGGGACATCGCCGACATCAATCGGCTCGGTGACGCGTTCGTCTCGATCTCGACCGAACTCGCCCTCCGAGCGAGCCAGCAGTTCAGCCTGCGGGCGTTCTTCGACGCAGGGAACGTGTGGACATCGTTCGATCAGGTGAGTCCGAACAACCTCTTCCGGGGCGCCGGTCTCGGTGCCACGGTCATCACGCCGTTCGGACCCATCGGACTCGATTACGCGTATGGATTCGACAAGACCGAGCCGGGGTGGCAGTTCCACTTCACCTTCGGTGGTCAGGGCTTCTGATCAAGTAAAACGGGTCGTGACCCCAGACGGCACGACCAGGACGGAGAACATGATGCGTCGAGCAGCACTTGGAGCACTCCTCACGACGATGACCCTCGCCGGATCCACCGGCGTGGCCGCGCAGGATTCCGCGCTGCGGGTCGGCTTCATCAACAGCGAGGCGATCCTCCAGCAGGCGCCCGGCTACCAGGAGGCGATTCAGCAGTTCCAGTCCGAGCTGCAGTCGATGGAACAGGAGTTCCAGCCCCGGACGGCCGAGTTGCAGCAGATGATGGCCGACTACGACCAGCAGGCGCTGGCGCTGTCCGACACGGCGCGCGCCATGCGGGAGGAGGCGATCTTCCAGAAGCAGCAGCAGGTACAGCTGGAGGCCAATCAGATGCAGCAGCGCGCCCAGCAGCGTCAGGCGCAGCTCATGCAGCCTGTGATGGATCGGGTCTCGGAGGCCATCGAGGCGGTCCGGGTGGAGGGAGGCTACGCGCTGATCTTCGACGCGGCGGCCGGCGGCCTCGTGGCGGCCGATCCGGAGCTCGATCTCACGGATACGGTCGTGGCGCGGCTGAACACCGCGCAGCCGGGCGGAGAGCGCTGACGCTCGGCCGCACCCGCGCGGTACCCGGCGCCGGCCCTGTGATGCCCCGCATCGGCCCCGGCGCCCGGGCGACGTCCTCGAGAGGCTCATACCTGCGTGACGCGGGCGTGGGCCTCTCGTCACATTCTCCCTCGCCGGCCATGACGTCCCACCCAGCCACCTCTCCCGTGGAGGCCCCCTGATGGACCGCCCCGCCCCCACCTCCGGCACCCCCGGCGACCAGACCGACCTCGTCCCCCTGACACTCGGGACGATCGCCGCGTGGTGCGGGGGCCACGTGGACGGGGATCCCGACACGGTGGTGGAATCCGTCCGACCTCTGGATCGGGCCGATGAGCGGGCCCTCGGCCTGGTCGCCGACCCCCGGTACGTCGCGGGGGTCCCCGACTCCAGGGCGGGCGCCATCCTGGTCGCGTCCGAACTGGTGGAGCGCGTCGCCAGGATCGACGATCGCCCCCGGCTGGTGGTGGACGATCCGCGTGCGGCGATGATTCCGGTCCTGGTTCGCCTCGACCCGACTCCCCATTACGAGGCAGGCATCCACCCGACCGCCATCGTCGAGCACGGCGTCCGGATCGGAGAGGGGACCAGCGTCGGGCCCTGGGCGGTACTCGAGCGAGGTGCCGAGCTGGGCGCGCGAACCCGGGTCGGGGCGCACTGCGTGGTCGGGCGCGGCGCTCGAATCGGCGCCGACGGCTACCTCCACCCGCACGTCGTCCTCTACCCGGGAGCCGTCCTCGGTGATCGGGTGATCGTCCACGCGGGCGCGCGGATCGGCTCCGACGGCTTCGGCTACGTGTTCGAGGAGGGTCGCGCGTCGAAGATCCCCCAGATCGGCCGGGCCGTGCTCGGTGACGACGTCGAGATCGGTGCGAACGCATGCATCGATCGGGGCTCGATCGGCGACACCGACGTGGGGGACGGCGTAAAGCTCGACAACCTCGTACAGGTCGGCCACAACGTGCGGCTCGGCGCGCACGGGGCGTTCGCGGCGCAGGCGGGAGTCGCGGGCTCGACCACCGTCGGACCGTATGCCCGGGTCGCCGGGCAGGTCGGGCTGAACGGCCACATAGAGGTGGGGGCGAACGTCACGGTCGCGCCCGCCGGCAAGGTGTTCCAGTCGGTGCCCGAAGCGAGGGCCGAGCTCATGGGTCACCCCGCCCGCGACGCACACGAGTCCGCGCGGATCTGGGCGGCGGAGAAGCGCCTTCCGGACCTTCGGAAGCGGGTGCGGGCGCTGGAGAAGGAACTGGAGGCGCTGCGTCTACGGATCGACCCTGCCTCGGGTTAGATTCAGCCGACCGTCCGGACGGCTCGGCCGTCGACCGTTCACCCCCATCTCGCACCATGAGCGAACGGCAACGCACCCTCGCCGGCCCCGTCGAACTCTCGGGCACCGGCGTCCACTCGGGTGAACCTTCGCGCGTCCGGATGCTTCCCGCCGAGGAGGGCACGGGGGTCCGCTTCCGGCGCATGGACCTCGACGGTCGCCCCGAGATTCCGGCGGACCTCGACCACGTGGTCGACACCCGGCTGGGCACGAGCATCGGAATCGAGGGCGCCGAGGTGCTCACGGTGGAGCACCTGATGGCGGCCCTGGCGGCGCGCTACGTGGACAACGCCGTCGTGGAGATCGACGGCCCCGAGCCCCCGATCCGCGACGGGTCGTTCGCGGAGTTCCTGGCCGCGATCGACGAGGCGGGTGTCGAGGAGCAGAACGCTCCGGCGCCCATCGTGGAGGTCGGGGACGTGCTCCACGTCCAGGGCGGCCCGGGCGTCAGCTACGTGTGCACGCCGCACGACGGGTATCGCGTATCGGCGACGATCGACTTCGACCATCCGGCGATCGGTCGCCAGTACGCCTCCTTCGACTTCGGGGAGGGCGCGTTCCCGGGGCAGGTCGCGCCGGCACGGACGTTCGGGTTCCGGGAGGACGGCGAAGCGCTCCGCCAGAAGGGGCGCGCTCTCGGTGCCTCGCTGGCGAACACGATCGTCCTGGACGCGACCGGTGTCCTGAACGACGAGGGTCTCCGCTTCGACGACGAGTTCGTCCGCCACAAGATCGGGGACGTCGTCGGGGACCTGGCGCTGCTCGGATCGCGCATCCGGGGTCACATCGTGGCGGAGCGGCCCAGCCACGAAGGCAACGTCATCCTGGCGAAGGCGCTTCGTGAGCATGTGCGCGTCGCGGCGGCGCCGATCGTGGACGCGGCCCGCATCATGGAGTACCTGCCGCACCGGTACCCGATGCTCCTCGTCGACCGCATCGTGGACTTCGAGGTCGGGAAGCGCATCGTCGGGATCAAGAACGTCACGATCAACGAGCCCTTCTTCCAGGGGCACTATCCCGGTCACCCGATCATGCCGGGCGTGCTGATCATCGAGGCGATGGCACAGGCGGGCGGGCTGCTCCTGATGGACGCCGTGGACGATCCGGAGGAGAAGGTCGTCTACTTCATGAGCCTCGACAACGTGAAGTGGCGGCGGCCCGTGCTGCCGGGCGATCAGCTCGTCATGGAGCTCGAGCTTCTCAAGTTCCGACGGGGCGTGTGTCGGATGCGGGGCGTGGCTCGGGTCGCGGGCGACGTCGTCGCCGAGGCCGAACTCATGGCACGGGTGATGGACAAGTGACCGGGTCGCCGGCGCGGTCGGACGGCGAAGCCGTGGTGCATCCCACCGCCATCGTCGATGCCGGCGCCGAGCTCGGCCCAGGCGTGACGGTGGGGCCGTGGGCGATCATCGGCCCCGACGTGCGGGTGGGTCGGGGGGCGCAGATCGGGCCGCGCGTCCTCATCGAGCAGAAGACGACCATCGGCGAGGGATGCCGAATCTTCAACGGTGCGGTGCTCGGCACGGACCCGCAGGATCTCAAGTTCGGCGACGAGGAGACGTGGCTCCACGTCGGGGACCGGACGGTCATCCGGGAGTTCGCGACGCTGAACCGGGGCACCGCGGCGGCCGGGAAGACGGTTGTCGGCAGCGACTGCGTTCTCATGGCGTACACGCACGTCGCACACGATTGCGTGCTCGGCGACCATGTGATCCTCTCGAACGCCGCGAACATGGCCGGCCACGTCGAGATCGACGACTGGGCGATCGTCGGGGGCGTCACGCCGATCCACCAGTTCGTCCGGATCGGTGCCCACGCCTTCATCGGGGGCGGCTCGCGGATCCCGCAGGACGTGCCACCCTTCTGCCGCGCCGCCGGCAATCCGCCGAAACTCTATGGACTGAATTCGGTGGGGCTCGAGCGCCGCGGATTCTCGGCCGACGTCCGTCGCGCCCTCAAGCAGGCCTACCGGACGGTGCTGATGAAGGGCCTGACCGTGACCCGGGGTGTCGAAGAGGCGCGCGTGCAGGCGGACGGAGTCGCGGAAGTCCTCCACTTTCTGGACTTCATCTCGGCATCCGAGCGGGGGATCACGACGTGAGCACGCTCGGGTTCGGCGTGGTCGGCACCGGATCCCTGGGCTTCCACCACGCCCGGATCCTTCGGGACGTGGGTGGCGTCGAGATGGTCGGGTTCCACGACAGCCGCTCGGAACGGCGTGCGGAGGTCGCGACGGAGCTGGGTATCCGGCCGCACGAGACGCTCGATTCGCTGCTCGACGCCGCGGACGCCCTCGTGGTCGCCGTGCCGACCACCGCGCACGAGGAGGTTGCGCTGGCGGCCCTGGAGCGGGGAATCCACCTGCTGATCGAGAAGCCGATGGCGCCGTCCGTCGAGTCGGCGGATCGGATTCTCGCGGCGGGCGCGGCGTCCGGCGCCGTGATCCAGATCGGCCACGTGGAGCGGTTCAACCAAGCGATCCGCGCGGCCGAGCCGTACCTGGACCGCCCGCTGTTCATCGAGTCTCATCGGATGGCGCCCTTCACGCCGCGGGGTACCGACGTCGCGGTCGTGCTCGACCTGATGATCCACGACGTCGACCTCGTGCAGGGGCTCGTGGGGCAGCCGATCGCCGACATCGCCGCGTCGGGTCTGCCGGTGCTCACCCCGAACATCGACATCGCCAACGCCCGCGTGGATTTCACGAACGGAGCCGTCGCCAACCTCACGGCCAGCCGCGTGTCTCTCGAGCGGATGCGGAAGCTCCGCATCTTCCAGCCGAGCGGGTACCTTTCGCTGGATCTCGCGGCAGGCACCGGCGAGTTCCTGCGCCTCAAGCGCGAGCTCCCGGCGCTGAGCCCGGCCGGGGGCGGGATGCCGTCGCTGCCGGAGGGTGGACTGGACGCGCTCATCGAGCGGGTCCCGCTTCAGGGCGACGGTGCCGAGCCGCTCCGGAAGGAGCTCGAGAGCTTCCGGGACGCGGTGCTCGGGCTCCAGCCACCCGTCGTCAGCGGCGAGCAGGGCAGGGCGGCGCTGGCCGTGACCGTGACCATCGAAGACCGGATCCACCGACATGTCGCTGATACGCGTACGGCGTAAGAGGAAGCGCGAGTGGCTGGACGTGAAGAAGGGCAAGCCGCCCTTCAAGCTCCTCCTGCTTCTCGGGGTCGTGGTGGGCGTGATCTGGTACCTCAACGGGATGTGACCGCGTGGACGCGGAGGGCCGGCCGCCACGCGTCCTGATCCTCGCCGGGGAGGCATCGGGGGATCACCACGGTGCGCGTGTCGTGGAGGCCGTGCGCGTGCGGAGGCCGGAGGTCGAGTGGGTCGGCCTGGGTGGCCCCGAACTGGCGTCGCTCGGTGTGAACACCTGGGCGGGTCTCGATCGACTCGCCGTGATGGGCTTCGTCGAGGTCGTGAAGCACCTGGGCTTCTTCCGGGGCCTCGAGAAGCGTGCGGTCGCGGCGCTGGACAGCGGAGGAATCGACCTCGTCCTCGCCGTGGACTATCCAGGGTTCAACCTCCGCATCGCGCGCAGGGCGAGGGAGCGCGGGGTGCCGGTGCTCTTCTACATCGCGCCGCAGGTGTGGGCGTGGAAGGCACACCGGGCGAAGCAGCTCGCGAACGACGCGGACCGTATCGCCGTGATCCTCCCCTTCGAGCCGCCCATCTTCGAGCGCGAGGGCGGGAACGTCGACTTCGTGGGCCATCCCCTCATGGACCGGGCGGGTATCGGCGACGCACCGGCCGCGCTTCGACGAAGCCTCGGCATCCCGGTGGAGGCTCCGATTCTCGCCCTCCTTCCGGGGTCGCGCGCGCAGGAGCTCGATCGGCACCTCGAGCCGTTCGTCGCCGCGGCCCGCACGCTCGCCGAGAAGCACGACGGCCTGGTGCCCGTGCTGGCGGCCGCGCCGGGGGTGGACACGTCGCGTTTCGACGGTACTGGGCTGGCCGTGACCGCCGACACCCGTGTGCTTCTTCATGCCGCGCGCGCAGCGATCGTGAAGTCGGGGACGTCGACACTCGAGGCGGCGGTCGCCGGCGTCCCCTTCGTGATGGCGTACCGGACGTCGTTCCTGACCTGGGTGCTCGCACGGCGCCTGGTCCGCGTCGATCACGTGGCGCTGGCGAACCTGGTGGCCGGACGGCGCGTGGTGTCCGAGGTGCTCCAGTCGGAGCTCACCGCGGATCGCCTCGTGGCCGAGGTCGAGCCGCTCCTCGTCGATGGTGCGCGACGGCAGGAGGTGCTGGCCGGGCTGGACGAGATCCGGGGGCGCCTGGGGGAGCCGGGAGCCGCCGCCCGGGTGGCCGAGATGGCGCTCGGCCTGCTGGACGGGTCGGGGGCCGGATGAGCGAGTGGAAGTTCGCCGCGATCGGACTCCTGGGTGCGGCGACGGTGCGCCTGGTCCACGCCACCTGCCGCGTGACCACGTCCGGGGACGAGCACTGGCGCCCCCTTCAGGACCGCCCGGACCGCCGCTGGATCGGCTGCCTCTGGCACGGCACCATGCTCTCGCCGATCTGGCGCCACCGGACGCTCGACGCCGTCGTCCTCGCGAGCGGCCACCGGGACGGGGAGTACGTCACCCGCGTGCTGGTCCGGCTCGGCTACGGCCTGGCTCGCGGGTCGTCGACGCGGGGTGGCGCGCGTGGCCTCCGGGAACTGCTGCGCGCGGCCCGCGATGGACACCCGCTCGCGGTCACGCCGGACGGTCCGCAGGGCCCCCCGGAGGTGATGAAGCCGGGCGCGGTGGTGCTGGCGAGCCGGAGCGGTCTTCCGCTGGTCCCGATCGGCGTCGGAATGTCGCGGGCGTGGCGAACCTCCTCCTGGGACCGATTCTCCATCCCGAAGCCGTTCTCCCGGGTCCACATCGGGTACGGCGCGCCGATCGAGGTACCGCGGAACCTGGACGAGTCGGGCGTCGCCGCGTTCACCGAGCGGATGCAGACGGGGATGGACACGGTGACGCGGGAGGCGCGGGCGGTTGCGGGCGATATCGGCGGCGCCGGTGTGGGGGAGCCGCCGGGCGCCGGAGTGACCGGTGAGGATCGACGATGAGCGGTGCGCCGGGAGACGCGGGACGCGGCGTCGGTACCGCCCGCCGCGGCGTGGGCGGCGAGACCCGCGTACGACGGATGTGGAGAGGGGGGGGCGGCGCGGCCGGTGCGGTTCTCTCTGTTCTGCTCCTGCCCGTATCGGCGCTCTACCGGGTCGTCACGGCGCTCCGCGGCGTCGCGTACGGGCTCGGGCTGGCTACGGTGCACGAGCCCGTCATCCCCGTGGTGAGCGTCGGCAACGTCACCGTCGGAGGTACGGGGAAGACGCCTGTCACCCGGTGGGTCGTCGAGGCGCTGGTCGCCGCGGGGCGCTCGCCGGCGGTCGTGCTCCGCGGGTACGGCTCCGACGAGGTGCGGCTCCACGCACGCTGGGCGCCCGGTATGCCCGTCGTGGCCGATCCCGACCGGGTGGTCGCGGTGGCGGAGGCGGCGGCTTCCGGTGCCGACGTGGCCGTGGTGGACGACGGCTTCCAGCATCGGCGGCTGGGCCGGACCCTCGACATCGTGCTGCTGGCGGCGGAGGACCGCTTCCCCGGGCCCGTGCTCCCACGCGGTCCGTATCGGGAGCCCGCCGGGGCGGTGGATCGTGCCGACGTGATCGTGGTGACCCGGAAGAACGCGGCGGAGGCGGACGCCGTGGCCGTCGAGGAAGCCCTGCGTCACTCCGGCGTCCGTCGGCCGGTGGTCCGGATCCACCTTCGCCCCGGACGCCTCTCGACCCTGGCGGCGTGGGGGGCGACCGCTGCCTGCACGGACGACGCGGGCGACCCGCGCCCGGAGGGACCGTTCCGGGTGGTGTGCGGGGTAGCCGACCCCGACAGCGTCGTCCACGCGGCCCGCGAGCTGGGCCTGGACGTGGCCGACCGCGTCGATTTCCCCGACCACCACGAGTTCACGGTGGAGGAGGTCGCTCGCCTGCGCGGTGGAGCGCTCCCGCTCGTGACCACCGAGAAGGACGCCATCAAGCTTCTGACCCATGCCGCGGACGCGACCGACATTCTCGTGATCGAGCAGGAGGTCGTGATCGAACGCGGCGAGGACGTCCTGCGCGGCGCACTGGCGAATCTCCCGCCGGTGGGGAGCCGATGACGGTGCCTGCGGATCGACTGGAGTTCGAGGTGGACGTCGTCGTGGTCGGGAGCGGCATCGCCGGCCTGACCTTCGCCCTCCACGCCGCCGACACGGTGTCCGTGCTGCTCGTGACGAAGAAGAACCGGGCCGCGTCCAACACGAACTACGCCCGCGGCGGAATCGCCGCGGTCATGGGGGAGAAGGACGAACTCGCGCTGCACGTGGGCGACACGCTGGTCGCCGGCGCCGGGCTCTGTCATCGGCGGGTGGTGGAGCTCGTCGTGCGCGAGGGCCCGGAGCGCGTGCGCGACCTGATGGCGTGGGGCGCACGCTTCGACCGGGACCCGGACGCCCGTCTCTCGCTGGGCCGCGAGGGGGGGCATTCACAGCGACGCATCGTACACTCGGGCGATCGCACCGGCCGGGCCATCGAGTCCGCGCTGCTCGAGGCGGCCGAGCGCTCGCCCCGCCTCCAGATCGTCGAGGACCTTCTGGCCGTGGACCTCCGGGTGGAGGAGGAGTCCGGGGGTCGTCGATGTACCGGGCTGGTCGGCCTCGACGCGGCCGGACGTCGGGTCGAGATCGCCGCCGACGTCACCTTCCTCGCCACCGGCGGTTTCGGACAGGCCTACCGCCACACCACCAACCCGGCCATCGCGACCGGCGACGGCGTCGCCATGGCATGGCGAGCCGGAGCGGAGGTGATGAATCTCGAGTTCGTCCAGTTCCACCCCACCGCGCTTCATCCGACGGCCGACCCGGCCTTCCTGATCTCGGAGGCGGTGCGCGGCGAGGGGGGGCGACTTCGCACGATCGGCGGCGATCTCGTGATGGAGGGGCGACACCCGCTGGGCTCGCTCGCGCCGCGCGATCACGTGGCGCGGGGCATTCACCAGGTCCTGCGCGAGACCGGCGACGACTTCGTGCTCCTGGACTGCGGCGAGATCGACCCGGAGGCTTTCGCGCGGAGTTTCCCCGCGGCGATGAAGCGATGTCGGAAGCGCGGGATCGATCCCTTCGCCGACGGCATCCCCGTCGTGCCGGCGGCGCACTACGCCTGCGGGGGCATCCGGACCGACGTCGATGGACGCTCGTCGCTCGCGGGCCTCTACGCCGCCGGCGAGGTCGCATGCACGGGTCTCCACGGCGCCAACCGGCTGGCCTCCAACTCGCTCCTCGAAGCGGTCGTGGTGAGCCATCGCGCAGCCCGGGCCGTCTTCGGGCGCGACCGACCGCCCGATCGGGGCGGGCACCTCCCGGATCCCGCCGTCTGGGCCGGGCGGTGGGAGCACGAGACGGACACCGGACCGGTCCGCGAGCGTATCCGCGACCTGATGTGGTCCCACTGCGGCATCGTGCGACGACGCGACGAGCTCGACGAGGCGTTCGAGGCGTTGGCCGGCATGGATGCGCCCGAACCGTCCACGCTGGCCTCCGTGGAGACGCGAAATCTGTTGGCCGTGGCTCGTCTGGTCGTGGCGTCCGCCCTCCTGCGCCGGGAGTCGCGGGGCCTCCACTTCCTCGAGGACCGCCCCTTTCGCGACAACGAGCGCGGCCTGGCCGACACGGTCCTGGTGCGCGACGTGGCGGGCGGGGGTCCGGCCGTGGGTGCGGCGTGAAGGTGGTGTGCGTGGTGGTCGGCGGCGTGAAGGGTCCGCTCGCGCGCGTCATTCAGGACTATGCCGACCGGGCCGCGCACTACTGGCGAACGGAGTGGATCGAGGTCGACGCCGGTGCGCGCGGCCGGACCGACGCCGAGGCCGTGATGGTCGCCGAAGCCGAGCGGATCCTCGCGCGCATTCCGGACCGGTCGCATCTGGCGGCGCTCACCCGGGTGGGGAGGGGCATGACCTCGACCGGCCTGTCGAAGTGGATCCAGCGGGCGGCCGTGGAGGGACGGGACGTCGCGTTCGTCATCGGCGGCGCGTTCGGTCTCCATCGCTCCGTGACCGATCGCGCGGACCGTGCGCTCTCGCTGTCTCCGATGACGCTGCCGCACGAGATCGCGAGGTTGATGCTGGCCGAGCAGATCTACCGAGCGGGGACGATTTCCAGAAACGAGCCGTACCACAAGGGATCCCGATGAACGCCGAAATCCGCATCCACCGTCCGGAGGGCAACGCGCTCGTGCGAGGCGTCGTCGTCGGCGCCCCGGAAGCGCTCCGGTTCTTCCCCCACGACTGGCGGGAGCTCGAAGGCTACCGCGCCCGTGCGGCCGCGCTCGACCCCACCGACACGAGCTGGCTCGCGGCGGTCCGCGCGCATGGACCGGCGGCAGAGGCCCGCCGCGACGAGCTCGCCGAGCGGGGCGGATTCGTGGTGACGACGGGACAGCAGCCGGGGCTCTTCGGCGGACCCCTCTACACGCTGTACAAGGCACTCACGGCGGTCCGGCTCGCCGGGGAGCTCGAGGCCGAGTTCGGCCTCCCCGTGGTTCCGCTCTTCTGGATCGCGAGCGAGGACCACGACTGGGACGAGGCGCACCACACGCGCGTCGTGGGCGTGGACAACGAGCTCTACCGGATCGAGGTGCCGTCGGTCGAGCGTGCGGGCCAGGATGCGCTCTGGCGGGTCGGGATCGGCGAGGGCGGCCTCGATGCGGTGGCGCGGCTCCGCGAGCTGCTTCCGCCGACCGAGTTCGCCGGTCCTCTGCTCGGGTCGCTCGAGCGAGCGTACCGCGCGGAGACGACCCTCCCCGACGCCTTCGAGGCGTGCATGGCGGAGCTTCTCGCCCCGCTGGGCGTGCTGTTTACCTCCGCCCACGATCCCGCGCTGAAGTCGGCGTCGCGCGACATTCTGCGCGCCGCCGCGACCGACGCCGCCGAGCACGAGTCCGCCCTGGCCGCCCGCGCGCAGGAGCTGGAAGGCGCCGGATTCCCGGTCCAGGTTTCGATCCTCGAGGGAGGGGTCGATCTCTTCATGGACGGTCCGGCGGGGCGGGAGCGCGTCTACCGGGACGCCGACGGTTTCCATCTACGCGGGTCGGGAACGAGGGTGTCGGGCGACGAGCTGGCCCGGATCATCGACGCCGACCCGCAGAGGGTGAGCCCGAACGTCGTGCTTCGCCCTGTGGTCGAAAGCGCGGTGTTCCCGACGCTGTCCTACGTCGCCGGGCCGGGTGAGCTCGCCTACTGGGCCCAGCTGCAGCCGCTGTTCGACGCGCTCGGCGTGGCCATGCCGGTCGTGCATCCACGCCTCGGCGCGACGATCGTCGAGAGCAAGGTGGGGAAGGTGCTCGACAAGTTCTCGGTCACTCGGGAGCGCCTGGAGATGCCGTTGCACGAGCTCGCGTCCGAACTCGCGCGTGACGAGATGCCGGAGGCGGCCCGTGCCGCACTCGGCCGCATCCGTGGGGCGATCGGCCAGGGATCGTCGGAACTCACCGACGCCGTTCGAGATCTCGATCCGACCCTCAAGGGCCCGATCGGCTCGGCGAGGGGCGCCGCCTTCGAGGCGTTCGCCGAGGCGGAGAAGAAGATCGTGCAGGCGGTGAAGCGCGAGCAGGAGATCGCCCTCGCCCAGATCGAGAAGGCCCGGCTGCACCTGTACCCCGAGGGTGCGCCGCAGGAACGCGTCATCAACGCCAACTACTATCTCGCGCGCTTTGGGGCATCCTTCGTGCAGGAGGTGCTCGATGCGATGCCGGCCGCGTTGCCATCCGCCTCCACGCCCGCCTAGTGTGGGGACGCGTCACCGCCGACACGACACCAGCCTCCAGTCCTGACACGCCGAACCCCGCTCCGTGATGCTCTGGCTCATCGTCCTCGTCGTTCTCATGATCCCGCTCACCGCGATCGTGCTCGACTCGCGGCTCGGGCAGGCGATGGCCTCACGTCTGGAGCGAGGGGAGGGCGCCGGCGGGGTGCCGGAGATCACGCAGGAGCGAATCGCCTACCTCGAGGGCGAGATCGAGCGGCTGGACGGCGAGGTTCGGCGGCTCGACGAGGAAGGTCGGTTCATGCAGCAGCTCCTCACGGACCGACCCGAGCGCCCGGCACTCCCGGAGGGAGACGATTCCGACTGACGAGGCGGGTCCGGCGGACGAGTCCGGCGCCACAGCAGCGGGGCGCCGAACGGGCGCGGCATGGTGGGTCGGTGCCGGGATCCTCCTGAGTCGCATCTCGGGCGTCGTCCGGGAGCAGGTGCTGGCGTACTACCTCGGATCGGGTCGCGTGGCGGAGGTGATCTCGGCCGGGCTCAGGACGCCGAACGTCATTCAGAACCTGCTCGGCGAGGGAACGCTGTCCGCCTCGTTCATCCCCGTCTACGCGCGGATGCTCGAGGAGGGACGCCAGGAGGAGGCGGGACGGTTCGCCGGGGCGATCCTGGGGCTGCTCGCGCTCGCGGCGTTCGGCGCGGCACTGGGCGGCGTACTCCTGGCCCCCGCGATCTCCGGCCTCTTCGTCGAGTGGGCGGAGGCCGACCGGGACCTGCTCACGCGGGTGCTGCGGATCCTCTTCCCCATGACCGCGACGCTCGTGCTGTCGGCGTGGGCGCTGGGAATCCTGAACAGTCACCGCCGGTTCTTCCTCTCCTACGTGGCCCCGGTGATGTGGAACGGCGCGATCATCGCCGCCATGGTCGTCGCCGGGCGCGCGCTCACCGCCGGCGAGACCACGCTGGACGGCTTCGCGGTCGCCTTCGCGTGGGGCGCGCTGGCCGGCGCCGGTCTTCAGATCCTGGTCCAGCTGCCGGCGGTGGTCACGCTGCTCCGCGGCTTTCGCCTCTCTCTCGGACGGGGCGTGGAGGGTGTCGCGAGCGCCGTCCGGAGTTTCGGACCGGTCGTGGCCGCGCGAGGGGTCGTGAACCTCTCGGCGCTGATCGACCTGCTTCTCGCGGGTCTGTTGGCCACCGGCGCGGTGGTCCACCTGGCGCGGGCGCAGATGCTCTACGTCCTGCCCATCTCGCTGTTCGCCATGTCGATCGCGGCGTCCGAACTGCCGGAGTTCGCCCGATCGACGGTCGCGGCACGCGACAGCCTGGCCGCCTCGGTCCGCGCCGCGCTCGCCCGCGCGCGCTTCTTCCTCCTTCCCTCGGCGGCCGCGTACCTGGTGTTCGGCGACGCACTCGTCGCGGCGCTCCTCCAGTACGGCGAGTTCGGGCCCCAGGACACGACGGTCGTCTCGTACGTGCTCGCCGCCTACGCCCTCGGGCTCCCCGCGTCGGGCGCCTCACGCACGCTGTCGAGCGCGTTCTACGCGCTGGAGGACACGTCCACGCCGGCGAAAGTCGCGACGCTTCGGGTGGTGGTGGCGATCGGGATCGGCGCATCCCTGATGTTCCCCTTCGACGCGGTGCGCGTCGGTCCGTTCGGCGCGGGCGCCGCAGGGCTCGCGATCGGCAGCGCGGTCGCGGCCTGGCTCGAGTACGGTCTGCTCCGGCGCTCACTGGCGCGTAGGATCGGCGCGCACGGCCCCGACGCCGGCGGACTCGCCAGGCTGATCGTGGCCTGTGTCGCGGGCGCGATCGTGGCGGTCGGGGCGCGGCTCGGCTTCGCGTCCGCCGAGCTCCCAGCGCTCGCCATCGGGATCGGAACGGCCGGCGCCTTCGGAGTGGTATACCTCGGCACCGCCGCCCTCCTCGGTGAGGGCCGCCCTCTCCGCCCGGGCGCGTGAGCAGGCCGCGACCTCCCATCCGGATTCCGTGAGTACCCCCACGCACATCGAGGACACTCTCGCGCACCTCCCGCGCCGGCCCGGTGTGTACCTGATGAAGGGTGCGGACGGCGAGATCCTGTACGTGGGGAAGGCGAAGGAGCTCCGGTCCCGCGTCCGTAGCTACTTCCGGGCCGACGCCTCGCAGTCGATGAAGACGCGGGAGCTCGTGCGGCGCATCGAGGACGTCGACACGCTCGTGGTCGGGTCCGAGGCCGAGGCCCTCATCCTCGAGGCGAACCTGATCAAGGAGCACCATCCGCGCTTCAACATCCAGCTGCGCGACGACAAGCGGTATCCGTACATCAAGGTCACGGTCCAGGAGCCGTTCCCGCGGGTCTGGGTGACGCGCACCGTGCGCGACGACGGCGCCCGGTACTTCGGGCCGTACACGGGTGTCGGGGCGATGCGGGCCGCGCTGGACGTCGTCAAGCGCCTCTACACCGTTCGGTCCTGCCGCTACAGGCTCCCGAAGGAGGCCCCCGATCGTCCCTGCCTCGACCATCACATCGGGCGCTGCAAGGCGCCGTGTGTGGGCCTCCAGTCGGAGGAGGACTATCGGGGCATGATCGACGAGATCCTGCAGATCCTCGAGGGCGACACCGGCGAGATGCGCAGGCTGGCCGAGCGCCGGATGCGGGAGGCGTCGGAGTCGCTCGAGTTCGAGGCTGCGGCGCGCTACCGGGACGTGCTGGCGGGGCTGGACACGATCGCGCGCCAGCAGCGGGTGCATCGAGTGGGGGGAGGGGATCACGACGTCGTCGGGATCGCCCGCGACGGCGACCTGGCCATCGGCGTCGTGCTGCGGATCCGGAATGGGGTGCTGCTCGGTCGGGACACGCTGCGGTTCGAAGAGGCGGCCGAGGCGCCCGACGAGGAGGTGCTCGCGTCGGTCGTCACCCGCCACTACCTCGGGCGGGGCGCGTCCGTCGGCTACGACCCGCCCGGCGAGATCCTCCTCCCGGCGCCGTGGGAGGACCAATCGGTCTTCGAGGAGGTGGTCTCCGATCGCATGGGTCGGAAGGTCGTGGTGCGGCGACCGCAGCGCGGAGAGAAAGCGCGTCTGTCCGACCTCGCGACGAGCAACGCCCGTCACGCTCTGGAGGACGCGCTGGGGCTTCGTTCGCCCGAGACCGTCGCCGCGCGCGACCGGGCGGACGAGGTGCTCTTCGACCTCCAGGAGAAGCTCGAGCTCAAGGTCGTACCGCGCCTCATGGTGTGCTTCGACATTTCCCACAATCAGGGGACCGACACGGTCGCCAGCGCGGTCGTGTTCGAGAACGCGGAGCCGAAGAAGAAGGAGTACCGGCACATGAAGATCCGCGGCAGCTGGGGCAACGACGACTTCGCCTCGATGGCGGAGGCGGTGACTCGCTGGTTCTCTCGACGCCTCGAAGAGGAGCAGCCCATCCCGGAGCTGTGCGTGATCGATGGCGGGAAGGGACAGCTGAACGCCGCCGTGGAGGCTCTGGACGAGCTCGGCCTCGGCGACGTGCATGTCGCGTCACTCGCCAAGCGGGAGGAGGAAGTGTTCCTGCCGGGCCGACCGGACCCGGTCCGGATCGACCGGCGCGAGCGTGCGCTCCAGCTCCTGCAGCGGATCCGCGACGAGGCGCATCGCTTCGCCGTCACGTACAACCGGAAGCTCCGGCGGAAGCGAACCATCCGGAGCGAGCTGGGCGACATCCCGGGCGTCGGGGCTCGACGTCAGCAGGCGCTCCTGACACGATTCGGGTCGCTCAGGGGGGTGCGCGAGGCGACAGAGGACGAGATCGCGCGCGTTCCCGGGTTCAGCCGCGTTCTCGCGGCCCGCATCCGTACGTACCTGGGAGATCAGACGTGACCGTCCGCACCCGCTTCGCGCCGAGCCCGACGGGGCGACTCCATCTGGGGAATGTGCGCACGGCGATCTTCAACTGGCTCTTCGCCCGCCATCACGGTGGCGCGTTCGTCCTTCGCATCGAGGACACCGACGTGGAGCGGAACGTCCCGGGCGCCGAAGCGGGCGTTCTCGAGGATCTGGCCTGGCTCGGCCTGGAGTGGGACGAGGGCCCCGATGTCGGTGGTGCCCACGGTCCCTACCGGCAGAGCGAGCGGGCGGAGCTGCATCGCGCTCACGCCCGCCAGCTCTGGATCTCGGGCGGCGCGTACCCCTGCTTCTGCGGCGAGGAGGTGTCGTCCGGGGAGGACCGGCGGTACTCCGGCGCGTGCAGGTCGCTGGAGGTCGACGTGGCCCGGCGGCGTGTCGAGGCGGGGGACGCGCACGTGCTGCGTCTTCGCGCACCGGACGCCGGCGAGGTTCGGGTGCGAGATGAGATACGTGGGGATATCATTTTCCCGGCCAAGGATATCGACGATTTCGTCCTCGTCCGCAGCGACGGGCGCACCACGTACAACTTCGGCGTGGTGGTCGACGACATGCTCATGCGGATCACACATGTGATTCGGGGCGCGGGGCACCTCTCGAACACCCCGAGGCAGCAGCTGCTCTGGGAGGCGTTCGACGCCGCGCCGCCGACGTTCGCCCATCTCCCCGACGTACTCTCGCCGGGCGGCGGGAAGCTGTCGAAGCGGTCCGGTGCGGCCGCCGTGGCCGATCTGCGAGGCGAGGGAGCGCTTCCGGGCGCGATCGTCAACTACCTCTCGCTTCTCGGATGGTCGCACCCGGACGAGCGCGAGATCCTCACCGTCGAGGAGCTGATCGCTGCCGTCGATCTCGACCGGGTCGGGGCGTCGGACACCGCCTTCGATCCCGAGAAGATGAGGTGGGTCGGTCAGCAGCACATGGCGGCCCTCGAGGACGACGTCTTCCGGGCCGGCGCCCTCCCCGTGCTGGCCGACGCCGGCCTCGATGGGGCTGCGGCGGTCGAGGTGGCGTCGGCGCTCCGTGGCCGGATCGCGACTTTCGGCGAGCTCGCGGAGCACCTCGCGTACGTGCGACTGTCCGATGGCGAGCGTCTGGCGCGCTTCCGGGCGGGGATCGCCGCCGAGGACGTCGCCGACGGGGCGAAGGAAGTCATCGGGTGGGCGGCGTCCGCCACCCCGCGCCTGACCTCCTGGACCCGGTCCGCGGTCGCGGCCCTCATCCGCGAGATCGGGCAATCGGCCGGCGTCGGGGGTAGGAACCTGTACATCCCGCTTCGGCTGGCCTGGACCGGGGAGGTTCACGGTCCGGATCTTGCGACGCTGGTGATGTCGCTGGGGCGGGACGAGGCGCTGCGGCGTCTGGAGACGGTGCGCGCGCAATGAGCGACCGCGGAAGGAGCGACATCTGGTCGCGCGCCGGCGCGTTGACCATCGCGCGCGGGATGCCGTATCTTCGCGTGCTGTCGGGATATCGAACTACCTTGGGAGGAACAGTAGAGATGAAGCTCCGGAAAGGACTCCTCTTCGCCGGATTCGCCGCGTTCGTCGCCACGGGTTGTGCCTCGGGCGGCGGTGCCCCGAGCCCTGGAGTCACCGGCCCCGCGCCGCCGCCCTCCGCATCCTCGGATCAGGGTGAGCGCGAGCGCGAGGACCAGTACACGCGCGCCGCTCAGGACCTCCTCGACGATGCGTTCGGGCAGGAGACCATCGGGCAGCAGGAAGCCGCCGATCAGTCGTTCGCCCAGGCCCTCGTGCAGGCCCGGCAGGCCGTCGCGGCCGACCCGACGAACCCGCGCGCGCAGATCCTCCTCGGTGAGGCGGCGATCGCGACCGGGAACTACGCCGAGGGTGGCGAGGCCTACGCGGAGGCCCTCGAGCTTCGGCCCGCGTACGTCGACGAGACCCGCGGGACCCGGGAGCAGGCCTGGCTCGAGCTGTATCAGGAAGGCGTCCCCTACATCAATTCCGGGGACTACCCGACCGTGATCGAGATCTTCGGCGCGGCCGACATGATCTACGACGAGCGGCCCGAGATCAAGGTGATCCTCGGGCAGATTCTCGCGTCCGAGGGCGAGTACGATCGCGCGATCGCGGTGATGGAGGAGGCCCGCGCCATCATCAACAGCCCGCGGATCGAGGAGGTCGACTCGGTGACGGCGTCGAACTGGCTTGCTTCGGAGGAGGACATCGATCCGACGATCGCGCAGTCGCTGCTGCAGTCGGACCGGTATGCCGACGCCATTCCGGTGCTCCAGTCGCTGATCGAGAGCCATCCCGACCAGCTTCAGTACGTGTTCAGCCTCGCCACGTCGTATCAGGAGACAGACCAGGACGATGCGGCCATCGCGCTGTACAACGACGTCGCGGAGCGTCCGGGGCTGGAGGCTTCGGACTATCTCGAGCTGGGAATCGGCCTCTACCAGATGGAGGAGTACGTCGGCGCGCACGTCGCCTTCGTTCAGGCTGCCGATGCGGCGCCGTACGACCGCGACGCCCTCGAGCTCGGCGTGAACTCGCTGCAGATCCACTATGTGAACAACGATTCGACCGAAGCCACGCCGACCGAGGTGGAGGCGTGGGTGGACATGGCCGAGCGCTGGATCGAGCTGGATCCGAACTCCGATCGCGCCTACACGGCGCTTGCTCAGGGGCTGATCCGACAGGGTGACGAGTCCCGGAACGCCGAGCTCCTGAACGCCGCCCAGGCGTTGCCAGTCTGGGTGCGCGGCCTCCAGATGACGCGTACGCGAAGCGGTGCGACCGTGGTGGGGACCGTGCTGGGCAATGGAGACGACGCACCGTCGACCGTCACGCTCGATTTCACCTTCTACGACGCCTCCGGAACCGCGGTTGGCTCGGAGTCGGTGTCGGTGACGCTCGAGGGCGGTTCGGGACGCATCAGCCTCGAGTTCGAGGGCGAAGGCGTCGAGGGATACGGCTACGAGGTCGCCGGCTGACGCGAGGGCCGACGCCCGAGAGCGGGCGGACCGGACACCGGCGCGGGTGGGGGCAGGACGCCTCCACCCGCGTCGCCGTTTCGGGAGCTCGGGGCGCCGGTGACGGGGACCCGGCGTGCGCTCACCGCTCGCTTGACCCGCACCCGGGTCCCGGTAGATTCAGCGGCACGCGGACGTAGCTCAGTTGGTAGAGCATCAGCTTCCCAAGCTGAGGGTCGCCGGTTCGAGCCCGGTCGTCCGCTCTGGTGCGAACATGGAACGCGTCGCAGGGACCTCACGACCCTGCGGCGCGTTCGTCGTCAGGCGCCTCTCTTCGAAAGAGGCGGGCCGCTGCGCGGGCGGCGGATAGAACGTGTGTCGAGCGAGCCGACTGGATCGCCGTGGCTTACCGATCCACCCGGAGCTCCGCACGCGGAAGCCACCCCTGGCGCCCCGAAGGCCCCCGAACGAGGGCGTACTGGCCGTCGCGCCCCAGCACGTCGATCTCGGCCTGAGCCTCCGCGCGATCCACGACGGGAGCGGCCGAATGGGGTCGTGAGGTCAATCCCGCCGCAGAAGCCACGAAGGCACGCTCGATCGGTGCATCGAGCGGCTCGGTGAGTCGCGCGGCGATGTAGCCCTGGCGGCCGTCGGCGGTGCGGACCCGGTACCAGTCGCCCGAGCCACCGACCACGCGGAGCGGTGTGGCGGCTCCGAGCTCGTCCTGCTCGGCGGCGCGGATCGACGGTGCCGCACGGAGACGGATCCCGTCGTTCTCGGTCCGCACCCAGGTCCCGTAGCGCGTCCGGTCGACGTCCAGGGCGGCGAGCGACCGGCCGCTGGGCCGGAGGTACGGATCGGGATCCGTCGGCCCGCGGGCGTAGATCCCGAAGTGGAGGTGGGGCGGCGTGGTGCGCGCGTTGCCGGTGTTGCCCACGAACCCGAGGGTGTCGCCGACCTCCACACGCTGACCGTTGGTCGCGGCCTGCGAATCGAGGTGCGCGTAGTAGAGGTTCCGCGACATCCGTTCGTCTCGAAGCCACAGCACCTTCCCGCCGAGGCTCGTTTCGTCGACCCGGTTCACACGGCCCGCCACCGACGCGACGACCGGGGTGCCCCGGCGGGCGAAGATGTCCACGCCGTGGTGGCTCCGTCGTCCTCCGTCTCGCGCCACGCCGAAGGGGCTGAGCACGTCCCCCATGTCGTGGCCGGCGACGGGGAAGGCGAGGGCGGGGTCCTCGCCCAGCGTGAGCCGATAGCTTCCGCTCACGAGCAGCTCGGGCTGCACCCGGACGAGGAAGTCGCCGTCGCGGCGTGGCTCGTACTGAATGCTGCCGTCGTCGAGGGTGTCGGCCGCGACCGTCCGCGGGCCGTCCTCCTCGTCGCTCGGGAGGCGAAGCAGATCCACGAATACGCGGCCCGGCGTCTCGGGATCGACCTCGAGCGACACAGTGATCAGCCGCCCGCGAGGGGCGGAGAAGCGATACCCGATCGCGACGGGGTCACTCGCGTCGAACCATCCCTCGTCGAGCAGCGGCAGATCCACGTCGAGCGGCTCGTCGATCGCCTCGCGAGCCTCGCGCAGCCACGCCTGGGTCAGGGCCGTGCCAGCGAATCCCGAGGCGTGCAGGTCGGCGAGGTACTGCTGGTGCGGGGTCTCGCCACGCCACTCCGCCTGCATCTGCTCGACCTGCTCGCATCCGGCGAGGCCGATCGCGCAGATCGCGATCACCACTCCCGTGTTCCGCCCCACCCGCGACCTCCTCGTTCGATGCGTCGAATTCCGGTCTCCCGTACGACTCGACCGGGGCGACGGTTCCGGTTCCGGGCGCTACATCCCTCCTGCCGGATGCCCTATCTTACACGGCTGGAGCGCATTCCGCGCATCCGGCTCGTCCGTCCTGCCGTGCGACGCCCCGTCGCACGGCACGCAATTCAACGCACGCAGCTCAACGCACATGGTCCGCATCGCCTCGATCGACGCCGGGAGTATCGCCGACGAGCTCGAGCTCGAGATCGGCACCCGGATCATCCGGATCAACGGCCGACGTGTGCGCGACAACATCGACCTGACCTTCCTGCTGTCCGACGAGGAGGTCGAGATCGAGACCGTCGCGCCCGACGGGGAGGCCGTGGTCTACGAGATCGAGAAGGAGGCCCACGACGACCTCGGCATCGTCCCGGCTCCCGACACGATTCGCGAGTGCGCCAACAAGTGCGTGTTCTGCTTCATCGACGGGAACCCGACCCACGTCCGGAACTCGCTGTGGCTCCGGGACGACGACTTTCGCCTGTCGTTCACCTACGGGTCGTACGTCACCCTGACCAACCTCGGCCCGAAGGGCTTCCAGCGGCTGATCGACCAGCGGCTCTCGCCGCTGTACGTGAGCGTGCACGCCACCGATCCGGAGGTCCGGATCCGGCTGCTGCAGAACGAGCGTGCAGGCCTGATCATGGACCAGCTTCGACAGTTCGCCGAGGCTGACCTCGAGGTGCATACGCAGGTCGTGCTCTGTCCGGAGTGGAACGACGGATCGCACCTCGACCGGACCATCGAGGACCTCTGGGGGCTGGGCTCAGCGGTGCGGTCGCTCTCGATCGTCCCGGTCGGGCTCACGAAGTACAACGTCCACAAGCCCGTGCGTCCCCTGAGGCCCGACGAGGCGCGCTCTGCCATCGATCGCGTGGAGATCGCCCGACGGCGTGCCCTCCGCGAGCGCGGTGAGGCATGGGCCTACGTCGGGGACGAGATGTTCCTGATCGCCGAGACGGGGCTTCCCGACGACAGCTACTACGGCGACGATGCCCTGCTCGAGAACGGTGTGGGGGCGGTGGCCGACTTCCTGCGCCGATTCGACGAAGGGCTCCGCGACCTGCCGCGCTTCGACGGGCGGCGCATCCGGATCGTAACGGGCGGCTCGATGGCGCCCTTCCTGACCGAGCGGGCGCCGATGCTTGCCGATGCGACGGGGGCGGACGTTCGGGTCGACCACATCCGCAACGACTTCTACGGCGAGATCGTCACGACGGCCGGGCTGCTGGCGGGGCGCGACATCCTCGGGCAGGTCGGACCGGCCGCGGAGGACCCCGCTCGTGACGGCGACATCGTGCTGCTGCCCGGCGAGTCCCTGAACGCCGACGCACTCTTCATCGACTCGCTCCCGCTTGAGGAGCTGCGCGACCAGCTCGCGCCGGCGGTGATCCGCCCCGGGCACGAGATCGTCGCCACGCTCCGCGAGATCGCGGGCGAGCTGGCGGCGTGAGTCTCCCCGTCGTCGCCGTCGTCGGACGGCCGAACGTCGGGAAGTCCACGTTCTTCAACCGCGTGCTCGGCCAGCGCCTGGCGATCGTGGACGACCGCCCGGGGGTCACGCGCGACCGGAACTTCGCGAAGGCGGACTGGGCGGGGCGGCGGTTCTTCCTCGTCGATACCGGCGGAATCATCGAGAAGTCCGATCGCCCCCTGGACCGGCAGGTACGGGAGCAGGCGATGGTGGCGATCGCGGAGGCGGACGTGCTGCTGCTCGTGGTGGACGGCAGGGAAGGCCTCCACCCGATCGACGAGAAGGTGGCCGACATCCTGCGGAAGCAGGAGAAGCCGGTGATCGTCGTCGTGAACAAGGAAGACACGCTGCCGAAGCTCCGGGGCCTCCACGAGTTCTGGGGGCTCGGTCTCGGCGAGCCGGTTCCGGTCAGCGCCATCTCGGGAAAGGGATCGGGCGATCTGCTCGACCGCGTCGTCGAGGTGCTCCCCTCCGAGGCGGAGGACGACGACGACCCGACGCGACTCCGCGTCGCGGTGATCGGGAAGCCGAACGTCGGCAAGTCGAGCATCGTGAATCGGCTCTTCGGCGAAGAACGTTCGGTCGTGAGCGACGAGTCCGGCACCACGCGGGACCCCGTCGACTCGCAGCTCACGTACCACGGCCATACGCTCGTGTTCGTGGACACTGCCGGTCTTCGGCGCCAGTCGAAGGTGAAGGACAACGTCGAGTACTACTCGTCCCTACGGACCGAGCGGGTCGTCCACGACGCCGACATCTGTCTCGTGGTCGTGGACGCCTCCGAAGGCGAGCTTCACCACCAGGACGTTCGGATCATCGAGCAGGCGTGGGAGGCGGGCGCCGGCGTGGGTGTGCTCGTCAACAAGTGGGACCTCGTGGAGAAGGATACGCAGACGGCCCAGGAGTTCCTGAACGCGGCGGCGGCGCGCTACCCGTTCCTCCGCTGGGTGCCCTTCCTCTTCGTGTCGGCCGCGACGGGCCAGCGGCTTCGGCAGGCGCTCGACATGACGCTCGAGATCGCCGAGACGCGCCGGAAGCGGATCCAGACCTCCGAGGTGAACGAGGTCCTGCAGGCGCTGCTTCATCGTCAGCCCCCGCCCGTCGTGAGCGGGCGTGAGATCAAGTTCAAGTACGCGACCCAGGTCTCGGATTCGCCGCCCACGATCGTCCTCTTCGTCAACTTCCCGAAGAGCGTTCCCGACCACTATGTTCGCTACCTCCTGAACGGCTTCCGGGACGCCTGGGGCTTCACCGGAACCCACCTCCGCCTTCGCCTCAGAGACGCCTCGAAGTCGTGATGCCCGGCCTCCTCCCCGGACTCCTCGTGGTGCTCGCCTACCTGCTCGGCGCGACCCCGACGAGCTGGTGGGTCGGGCGGGCGGTGTACGGTGTAGATCTGCGGGAGAAGGGGAGTGGCAACCTGGGTGCCACCAACACCTTCCGGGTCCTTGGATGGCGTGCGGCGTTGCCCGTCGCGCTCTTCGACGTGTTCAAGGGCTGGCTCCCGACGGCCGCCTTCGCGTCGTGGGCGGGCGTGACCGACCCGGTCGCCTGGTCGCTGGCCTTCGGAGCCGCTGCGATTCTCGGGCACGTCTTCTCGCTCTGGGTCCGGTTCAAGGGGGGGAAGGGCGTCGCGACGAGCGCAGGGGTGCTCCTGGCGCTCGCTCCTTGGGCGGCCCTCGTCTGTCTCGTGGCCTTCGTCGCGGTCGTGTGGACGACGCGCATGGTTTCGGCAGGGTCGATCACGGCGGCGCTGCTGCTGCCACCCGCGGTGGCTCTGACGCCGACGCGCGGCGGGACCCTGCTCGTCGGGTTCTCCGGGGCGCTGGCGTTGTTCGTGGTCTGGGCCCACCGCTCGAACATCGGGCGCATCGTTCGGGGTGAGGAGAGCCGCTTCGGCGGCGGATCCGGCCGGGGACCGCGGCAGCCGTGAGCCGGGTGACGGTCGTGGGGGCGGGGAGCTGGGGCACGGCGCTCGCGTCCGTCCTGGTGGACAACGGGCACTACGTGACGGTCTGGGCGTACGAACACGAGGTCGCGGACGAACTCCGCACCCGCGGGACGAACGAACGGTTCCTCCCCGGGTCGCGACTGCGCGGAGACGTCGAGGCGACCAGCGACCTCGGGTCCGCGCTCACCGGGGCCGAGTTCGCGATCTCGGTCGCCCCGGCGCAGCACGTCGCGACGGTATGGGCCGATGCAGCGGCGACGCTGGCGGCGGACGCCGTGGTGGTGAGTGCGTCGAAGGGGATCGAGCTCGGGTCGTTGCGGCGTATGGAGGAGATCTTCGCCGAACTCCGCCCAGGGGCCCCCTTCGCCGTGCTGTCCGGGCCCAGCTTCGCGTCGGAGGTCGCGGCGCGCGCGCCGACGCTCGTGGTGGCGGCCTCGACCGATCGGACCGTCGCCCACGCCGTCCAGGCGCTGTTCCGGAATCGCTATTTCCGCGTGTACACGAATCCGGACGTGATCGGCGTCGAACTCGGCGGTGCGCTCAAGAACGTCATGGCGCTCGCGGCCGGAGTGGCGGATGGTCTCGGGTACGGACACAACACCCGTGCGGCGCTCATCACGCGGGGCCTCGCGGAGATCACGCGACTCGGCGTCGCGATGGGTGCGCGTGCGGAGACGTTCGCGGGGCTGGCCGGCATGGGCGATCTGGTGCTGACGTGCACGGGCGACCTCAGCCGGAACCGGACGGTCGGGTATCGCCTGGGGGCGGGGGAGGCGCTCGACGAGATCCTGGGTGAGATGACCTCGGTGGCCGAGGGCGTGAAGACCGTAGATGCAGTTCGCGGACTCGCCCTGCGCGAACAGGTGGAAATGCCGATCGTGGAAGAGGTGTACGCCATGCTCGTGGACGGGCGCGCACCCGACGAGGCGTTGCAGCGACTGATGACCAGGGACCCAACCTCGGAGGCGACGTGGTAGACGACGGACCCCAGCTCGAGTTCAGCGACGGCGAAGAGCCGATCGCGAGGAAGGTCTACTACGCCATCGGTGAAGTGTGCGATCTGACCGGCCTGAAGCCCCACGTTCTGCGATACTGGGAGAGTCAGTTCCCCGTGCTCGCACCGAACAAGAACCGCGCCGGCAACCGGGTGTATCGCCCGAAGGACATCGAGCTCGTGCTGCTGGTGAAGCACCTCCTGTACGAGGAGAAGTACACGATCGAGGGTGCCAAACGGCGCCTCCTCGAACTGCGGAGCGCCGGCGAACTCGAGGAGGAGCGGCAGGTCGTCCTGGATCCCGAGATCCTCTCGGGGATCAAGGGTGAGCTGCTCGGACTGAGGGCTCTCCTCGACCGCTCCGCCCCGATCCCCTCCGCCGACGACGCCTGACCCGACCTCCGCATGCGGATTCTCTGTACCAACGACGACGGCTATCTCGCGCAGGGCCTGAACGTCCTGGCCCGCGCCGCGCGGAACCTCGGCGAGGAGGTCGCCGTGGTCGCGCCCGACCGCGAGCAGAGCGCCACGAGCCACTCGCTCACACTCCACCACCCGCTCCGCGCCCGCCGGGCGCGTGACGGAACGATGATGGTGGACGGGACACCGACCGACTGCGTCATCCTCGCCGTGGGCGAGCTTCTCCCCGAGCGACCCGATATCGTCCTGTCCGGCATCAACCACGGTCCGAACATGGGCGAAGACGTGCTCTACTCGGGCACCGTGGCGGCCGCCATGGAGGCCACGGTCCTGGGGATCCCGTCGATCGCGATCTCCTACACGGGGCAGGACCCCGACGAGATCGAGGGGTGGGAACCCGTCATAACCGCGCTCCTGCAGCGGCTGATCCGGGACGATTGCCCGCCCGACACGCTGCTCAGCGTGAACCTGCCGGCCGTCGTGCCGGGAGACGTGAAGGGCGTGCGGGTGACGAGCCTCGGGAAGCGTCGATACAGCGATTCGCTCACCCGTGCGCACGACCCCTCCGGGAAGGAGTACTTCTGGATCGGCGGCGGTCGCACCGACTGGACCGGGCCGGAGGATTCGGACTTCATGGCCGTCCGGGACGGCTGGATTTCGGTGACGCCCCTTCACCTCGACCTCACCAACTACGCCCTCCTCGAGTCGGTGCGCGGGTGGGACGTGTCGCTGGACGGGTCGGCCGGATGATCGGAGACCCCGACGCGCAGTTCGTCGGCCGCCGCAGGGCGCTGATCGAGAAGGTGCGCGAGCACGGGTCGACGGACCTCCGGATCCTCAAGCTGTTCGACGAGGTCCCGCGACACCGGTTCCTGCCCGAGGGCGTGTGGAATCGTGCGTACGAAGATGCGCCGATCCCGATCGGGTTCCGACAGACGGCGTCCCAGCCGTCGCTTCAGGCGCGCTACCTCGAAATCCTCTCGCCGACGACGGACGACACCGTGCTCGAGATCGGCACCGGCAGTGGATATCTGACGGCTCTGCTCGCGAGGATGGCCGACCGGGTCTACTCGGTCGAGCGCATCCGCGAGCTCTCGGTACGCGCACGGAAGGCGCTCGACGATCTCGAGGTCCGGAACGTGGCCCTGATGGTGGGCGACGGGACGATCGGGTGGCGGAAGTACGCGCCCTACGACGTGATCGTCGTGTCCGCGGCGGCCCCCTCCGTGCCGCAGGCGTACGTCGATCAGCTGGCGGACGGGGGGCGAATGCTGATCCCGGTCGGTGCGCTCGACGCGCAGCGACTCGTACTGGTCCGGAAGGACGGCTTCGCCGTAACCGAGGAACCGGTCGGGGACGTGACCTTCGTGCCGCTGCTCGGGAAGTTCGCGTTCTCGGAGGATCAGGGCTGAGGGAGCGGCACCTTCGGGGGGGCTTCGGCGTACACGGGTCCGATACGATATTCCGTGCGGCCGCCGGACCCCCGGTTCGGCGACCGAGCCGTCCATCGACCATCGACTTCGGAGCCCTCCACCGATGAAGCTCTTCCACAGGCGCCCCGGCGAAATCTTCCTCTCGATCTTCGTGATCACCGGGCTCGTGTTCACCGCGCTCGCGGCCGTGGTCGAGATGAACTCGGGCAAGGCCGGGCGCGGGTTCGACGACGGCATCATCAACGGGGCCGGCTGGGTCGCCGAAGACAACTAGCGTGGCGCCGACGCTCCGGATTCGACGCGTTATATTCGACGCCGAGTCCCCGTAGCTCAGGTGGATAGAGCGGCGGTTTCCTAAACCGTAGGCCGCAGGTTCGAGTCCTGCCGGGGACACTGGCTTACCTCCGCGACGAACAGGCCCACTGGCATCGGCTAGTCCGACCGGCGTGGGTGCCGCGTGTTGCCCATCTGTTGCATGGCGGCCGGTTGAGCGTGGCAGAGCGCGTCCGCAGGGGGCGAAGGCGGGGTGAAAGAGCGGCGGGTCGGGATGGGGTAACCGAGGAACCCCGGATCACACAGCCGCCGAGCCGGCCTGTGCTCCGGTGACCGCGAGATCAATTGTCCAGTGGCTGGTGGATACCGGGTCGATTGAGCCGGTATTCTCGGATGCGTCGCGGGTTCCCCCGGAACTGACTGCGGTGGCGGGCTTGGGCTTGATGGTCGTGACCGCGTTCTGGGCCTTTCGCGAGAAGTTGGCTCAAATCGAGGAGATTCAGGCCGACCGACCCACGGTTGATTGGCACTTCGTTCAGGGGGCCGAGACCAAGAACGGGCACCCGCTTCTGCGGCTGACCGTGACGAATCGCGGCGGGTCTGCCGCCCGGATGTCGGCGCAGATCGAAACGCTGGATCATTCGCCGGTGAACCCAACTAGAGATCGGGTGGTTGAGACCATCCCCTGGGCCAATCACGAGTATGCGACCCACGTCTCTGCGGGAGAAAGCGCACAACTCGACGTGTGCCACCTGATTCGACGATCGGACGGGAAGCCGTCGATCTACATGTGGCCGGTTCTTGACGAGAAGTCGGGTGGAGTGGGCTACCGGACGTTGATATCTGTACGCCCCGATCAAACGCCGAAGCGACTTCGGCTCCGGATTACTTCAGACCCCGCCCCATGCGAGTCTCCCAGTCTCATCATCGCGTTCAGCGCGAACGGCTGGACCTATGAGGTGGAAGCAGGCGTGGAGGACCATGCAGGGGGACGAGGAGGGGCGGCGCGAGGTCATAGGCGATGGATGCCGAGTTCTTCATCCAGGGAGCCCGTCGTCAGCTCTGCAAGACGGGCAAGTTGACGACGTACTTCCGCGCGGGCCTCCCGGACTCGCTCGCTCGTCGAGGGCGTCTCACCTAGGAGAATCGTCTCGAGCTTCATCAGGCACTTCAGTAGCCACTCGAGACCATAGCTCAGGCGGGTCAGGTCCCGTTCGGCGACTACCGTCACCTGACCCTCATCGAACGTGTCCAACAGGTTCGGCCCGTGAGATACCAGTTCAGCGTCCGCAGCAAACGGGGTCTTCTCGGCCTCGACCATTCGAGCGATCCGCCAGAGCGCGAGTCGCCCCTGCATGGCGCTACTGAACCGATCAACGAGGTGGCCCGAATCCACGAGGAGAAGCGCGTCCGGCAACGTGGGGGTGAGCGCCCACGGGGAATGGGCCAGGCTATTCCGCAGTGTCGCTGCTTGGCCGATCCGATCCACCACCTGGACCACAAGCCTGTGGTCGGGCGAGGCGTTTTCAAGCACACGCTTCGACACGTTCTTCACTGCGTTGAGGCGCGTTCGCACGCTGCGGATCTCGTGGATGAGACTGGAGATTGGCCCAGCGTTTGCTCCGATCACGGCCGCCGCCACACGCACCAGGCGAACTTCGACCCCTGCCCACTGCGAGAAAACGAGGGCGACCAGCCGCGCGGTCTCGTTCGGGGGAAAGTCGGAGTTGATATCGAGTTCGGTGACTCGGTGGTTGCCCGGAATGTTCGTAAGCTCCTGGAAGGCTTTCACGATTCCACCGCGACCACCCGCCGCAAGAGGGCCTCGAGCTGCGCTAGGCCCTCCGTCGGGGCCTCAACCACCCGCGTTCCCACGTCCGCCTG
The DNA here is from genome assembly GCA_028284495.1 of Longimicrobiales bacterium. Lineage (GTDB taxonomy): Bacteria > Gemmatimonadota > Gemmatimonadetes > Longimicrobiales > Gaopeijiaceae > Gaopeijia. Next base: position 47,765 of record JANQRP010000024.1, read on the forward strand.
CCGGGCGTGGTCGTTGGGGTTGCTGGGGGTGGTTTCCTCTCTCATGCCGGCCGCCGGGTCATGCGCACTCCGGTGCTCGCTGCGAACGCGACGGCACCGTCCTCGTCGGCGAAGCAGCGAAGCGCCTCGGTCAGGCTGGCGGGGGCATTCATTGATCAGGTCGTGTGAAGGATCGCGTTCATGCAGCGAGCCTGCGGAGCCCCGGTCGGGTTCCGAAAGGATATTGTCGCCCCGACTAGCATTTGCTGCTGCGCTGTCAGCATCATGGGGAGCGCTGCGCGCTGCCTACTTCGAGGTGCGACAGCGGAAATGCCGATCCGTTAGAACTCGGTTGTAGACGCCAAGATGACAGACCGCGAAATCGACGAAGAGATTCGTGAGGTCGAGGATGCCCTCCGCCCCACCCTACGACGACGCCTCTTCTTCATGGGCCTCGGCGGCTTCCTCGTCTTGTTCGCGCTCCATGGCATCGTCACGGGCGCGATGGAGTTCCAGCTCAACGTGTTCAACCTCCTCCTCTTCCTCATCGGAGGCAGGCTCTTCTACCTCGGAGCCGACTCGCTCCCACTCATAGAATGGAACGAGGACGGCGTCATCGACCGCACGTCGCTTGGGGGAGAGACGCTCTTCATCCCGTGGAGCGACATCGACTTCGTTTCAACCGGGCGCGTCCACTCTGGAGTCCGCATCAATCTCCGAGAGCACCCTGCGTGCTTCAGGTTTCTCGGACCTGGCCGAATGCTTCAGCGCTTCCTCAGCTGGGCCCGCGGTTTTCGAGGCGTCGAGATCAATCCCAGCTTCATGCGCCTCGACTACCGCAAGCTCGGCCGTGTCCTCGACGAGCTCGTGACTGAGGCCCAGGTGCGGCAGGTGCGCGAAGCCAAGCCAGTCGGTGAACTCAGCGCCCGTGACGACAGACAACCGGGTACCGAGTCCAAGTAGCACGTCCGGCAGCGCGGATATCAACTTCGAGGGGGCGCTACGCGCGTCACGTTCATCCCGCGCAGCAGAGTTGCTGATCCGTTAGCGGGTTAGCAGTCAGGCTATGCGTCGATCGGCCTAGAGTAGACCCCTCTCGGCCGGGCCAGGTCGACTCCAAGCCATGGGAAATCCAGTGTTGCGGAGCGACAGGGCACAGGTTATCAGTACCGCCGATCCACGTCTCTACACGGGAGCCGTGGGCACCCTTTCGAGGAGGTGGCATGTTTCGACACATGAAGGGATTCGCAATTGCGACGGTGGCCGTCTTCCTGACCGCTGGAGCGGTTTGGGCCGATTGCGCCGAGTGGATTTCCGGTAACGGACCTGACGTTGAGGCGGTTGGCGAGCTGGACTACCAACTCTGTGTGGACTTGGGTATCCCTCTCGGGGTCATCACGCTCGCGATCTGCGAGCACTGTGCTTGCTTCTACACGGTCAACGACGAGGATTACGGTGAACTCAATGTGCGCCTGACCGAGACTGAGTGCCTGGGAAATGAGGTCTAGGCTTTTTGTCTTGAGCATGGTTTTCGGAGCCCTCGCCTGCGGGGGCTCCGAGGCCATGTCCGACCGGCCGGAGCCCGACGTGGTGACGCATCTGGTTCCGTCGGGTCTAGAGGCTCGCGGGCCGGGGGAGGCCAGCGATCAGTACCTAGCGCGCTCCTCCTTCGTAGCTCCGACTGCCGACGGCGGGGTGATGGTGTCAGACCGCCAAGACCCAAAGGTCCTGGTGCTAGGTGAGGATCTGGAGCCGATCAATACGATCGGGCGAGCAGGCCGAGGTCCTGCTGAATTCGAATCACCGCGCATGCTGCACGTAGACGCCGAGGGCGTGCTCACCGTGATTGACGTGGGTGTCGGACGCATCTCGCAGTTCTCCTCCGACGATCTGTACCTAGGTGGACGCTCGATCGACGCCGGCACGACTTTCGCCCTGCTTGATTCTCGGGAGATCGTCCTCTCATCGCCCGACCCCACCTACCTTCTCAACGGCTTCAGGGGCGACACTGTCACGAACTACGGAGTCTTCGATTCGCTCCCAGAACCTCTCCGCTCCTACTCGGCTGACGAACGGGTCCGAGGCGACTTTTTTGGGGTTGCGACATGGCCTGGCGAGGCCCGCGCGCTGCTCCTCGTGGATCTCGAATCGTTTAGGATTTGGAAGGTTGTGCTCGGAGAGGATGCCCCTAGTGTGTCGCTGCTGCCCATACCAATTCCGAGCGCCGTGGTCGAACTAGCTCTCGACGCCCGCGATGTGTTCCGAGATGCGATGGCAGGCGGAGTGGGGTGGGTTCCCGCGATTCGGAGCTATCGAGTTCTCGAGGACGGGACGGTCTGGATCATGCCACTATCCCGCGACGTAATTGGGATGCGCATCGACCCTGACTCGGGCGACACTAGGGTTGTGTGGGCGAGCGAAGCGAACGAGATATCGGGACTCACCGATGGTTTCATCGAAGGTGACGCGCTCACCCTTCTTTATCGCACCGAGGTGCGCCGGTACGCGCTCGAGCCTCGACCTTCCCCGTGGGACTAGCGCCGGGCTCGCGGGTGAGGCATGCCTGCCGTTCGAACCAATGACTCCCTGATAGGTTGACGTAGGCCTTGGTTGCCGCTGCACCCGACCGATGTGAGCGACCTGCGGCACTTTGAAGCCGGCGCTCACCGCGCTGCGCTGGCTGTCGATGACGTCGACCAGGACACCGGGATGGTCAACGGTCGGGTCTGCCTGAGAGGAGGGTGCCCTCCCATTCCTCGGTCACCGACTCTCCCGCCCAGTCTCAACGACGATCAGCTTGGTATCCGCTGGGCCCACAATGATGGCGACGAGACTCCCGAGATGTCGACATCCACGGCGGGCGGAACGGCTCACGGGGCCAGAGATGCGTGTGTCTCTGGTCGACCCGGGGCGACTAAGGGGTCCGTCCAACTAGCATTTGCTGTAGCGTGTTCGCAACGGTCGATCGCCCTCGGACAGGGGGCGTCGCGTGACCAGTGATCGCCCGAACCGGAGCCGAGTGGGAGGGATCTTCGCACGATCCGCGGCGACGGACCCAAGGGACCAGCTACGCCCGCCTCGTACGGACGGGGCGCATGCGTGTTGCATGACGCGTCGCAAAGCCCTGAAGCTGGGCGGAACACGAACAAACCTCGATCCTTAGAAAAGCCCGACATCACGCCACTTCGGACACCGAAAGCGAGCACCGCAAGACTCGCCGGATCGGTTTCCTAAACCGTAGGCCGCAGGTTCGAGTCCTGCCGGGGACACTCGGCCGCTAGAGTCCCTCCGCAACGGACGCGGCGACCCGATCGGGTGCGTCGGCGTTCAGCCAGTGACCTCCTTCCACGTCGATCCGTTCGACCGGGAGGCCGGCGGTCCCGAGCTCGTCGAGACGAGCGCGGTCGTCGTCGGTGACGACGGAACTCTGGGTGGCGCGGATCAGCTTCACCCGCGTTCCGGCCTCGGCGGCGCTCCGCAAGGCCGGCCACGCGGCGACCTCGAAGAAGTCCAGCAGCAGCGCCCGCATCTGCCGCGTGTCCAGCTGCCAGCGCCACGCCCCGTCTGCACCCCGCTCCAGGTTGGTCGACATCCACATCGCGACGCCGTCGGCGTACCCGGCAGACCGCACGGCCGCCATGCCGGCCTCCCGGTCGCCGAACGGTCCGGGTTCGTCCTCGAGCACCGCGAGTATCTCCCAGGCACTTCCCGCGGGCTCCCGTGCCGACGGCGTGCTGTCCACGATCCAGAGCGAGGCGAGCTCGGCCGCGTCGGCGAAGAGCGTGGCGACCTTCCCACCGAAGGAGTGACCGAGGGCCGCGGTCGCTGGCGGTGCCCCGGCGTCCGACAGGTGGAGCAGGTCCTCGACGCACGCGCCGAGCGTGTGCGGCGGGTCGCCCCGGGCGGAGCGACCGTGCCCGCGGAGGTCGACGGCCAGCACGCCCCAGTCCGGGCGCGCCTCGACGATCCGTCTGGACACGGCGTTCCAGTTCCGCCCGGCTCCGTAGATGCCGTGAAGGAGATAGAGCCACCGATCGGGCGACGCGTCGGGTGCGACGATGGCCTGGGTGTGGAGGGCGGTGGGCACGGCATCTCGGGAGGTTTGACCGGGGTCTCGGGCGCCCTATGATGTTCCGACTCCGTCGGTTCGTCCACTCACGGTCGTCAGCGCTCCCTCCGGTGCTTCGCGGTCGTCTTCCATCTCACATCAGCGTGCCACACATGACGTCCACCGCACTCCTGCTGGCGATCGCGCTTTCCCAGACCCCTTCCGACCCCGTCATCGTCCCGTCCGATGCCACGGTGCCCGTCGGTGCCACCCTCACGTTCGAGGTTCGCGACGACGATGCGGTGATCGCCCCCGACCGGATCGTCTGGCGAAGCACCGACGCGGAGGTCGTCCAGGTCGACGTGACCGGGCGCGTGACCGCGCTCCGTCCGGGGACCGCCCGGGTGGCGGCGGTCTTCGGGGGCCGCACCGTGTTCGCCACGGTCGAGGTTCCGCAGCTTCCGGCCGAGACGCTCGAGGCGTGGCTGCCGCTCGAGTCGGTGGCGGTGGGCGGGAGCGCTCCGGTCGGCTGGGTCGCGAAGGACCGAATCGGCGGCGAGGTCGGGATGGAGGGGACGCCCACGCTCCTCAGTTCGGATCCGGATGTGGTGAGCGTCGAGTCGTGGACGGGGCGCGTCTTCGGGCGAACGCCCGGGACCGCCACGCTGACGGTCGCCTTTCCGAACGGCCTTGAGGCGTCCCTCCCGATCGAGGTGACCACGGCGCCCGCACCCCGAATGAGCCCGGAGACGGCTCGGGTCCGAACCGGCGACGTACTGCGCTTCACCGTCGGCGACGCCTACGCGCCGGGGTGGTCGGTCGGCGGGAGTGGTGCCTCCGTCGAGGCCGACGGGATCGAGGGCGTGTTCGTGGCGGAGGAACCGGGTCGATACGTGGTGTCCGCGCGCGTCGGCGAGGAGAGCGTCCGCTCGGCGGTCGTGGAGGTCGAGCCGCGAGAGTACGACGCGGAACTCGTCCTGATGGGCCGTGGACCGATCTCCGACCACCACTCCGGCGACATGTGGGTCTTCGAGGGCGTGGACGGGCGGGACTACGTCTACGTCGGGACCTACATGCACGACTGGATGAAGGTCTGGGACGTGACCGACCCCGCGAACGCGGTGCTGACCGACTCGATTCAGCTCGACGCGCGTCGCATCAACGACGTGAAGATCCACCCGGACAATCGTCTGGGCATCGTGACTCGCGAAGGGGCGTCCAGCCGGCGGAACGGGATCGTCCTGCTCGATCTGGCGGACCCCGCGCGTCCGGCGATTCTGTCGGAGTACACGGAGACCGTGAGCGGCGGTGTCCACAACGTCTGGATCGACGGCGAACGCGACCTGGTCTACGCGGCCCACAACGGCACCTCGTCGATGCACATCCTCGATATCTCCGACCCGAAGAACGTCCAGGAGGTCGGTCGGTGGGGCCTCGAGAAGGACCAGAAGACGCTTCACGACGTGATCGTCCAGGACGGCTACGTCTACCTGTCCTACTGGAACGACGGCATTCTGATGTTGGACGTGGGCGCGGGGTCGCACGGGGGCACGCCGACCGAGCCGGTGGAGGTCAGCCGGTTCGCCTATCCGATCGGGAACACGCATGTCGCGTGGCGGGCGGGTGACTACCTCTTCATCGGGGACGAGGTGTTTCCTCCGGGCTGGGATCCGTCGAAAGCGATCCACGCGCGGGGGTACATTCACGTCGTGGACTACAGCGATCCCGAAAACCCTGTGGAGGTGGCGCAGTACGAGGTGCCCGAGGCGGGTGTCCACAACATCTGGATCGAGGGCGATCGGATGTACCTCGGCTACTACCAGGCCGGACTGCGCGTGGTCGACATCTCGGGCGAACTCCGTGGCGACCTCTATGCACAGGGCCGCGAGGTCGCGCACCTGCTGACGACCGACGACGACACGATGGTGCCCAACTGGCCGATGGCGTGGGGCGCGCAGATCCACAAGGGCATGATCTACTCGTCGGATCTGAACTCGGGCATCTGGGTCACGCAGCTGCGCGAGCGCCGCGTGGTATTCTAGACGTCGGCGCCCGAGACCCGCGAGTCGCCCTTCGATCCGCGGCATGTAGATTGCGCCGGAGAGAGGCCACTCATTCGAATCGAACTGGAGGCACCATGGCAGTCGCGAAGGTCATCGAGGTCATCGGAGAAGGCTCGTCCATCGAGACGGCGGTCGAGGCCGCCGTCGCCGGCGCGGGCGACAGCGTCCGCAACATCCGGAACGTCTGGGTCCAGGACATCAAGGGCCTTGTCGAGAACGGTTCGATCGCGAAGTACCGGGTGATCACGAAGATCACCTTCGTGGTGGACGGCTGAGTCGGCCCAGCCAACCGGCATGAGACGGGGGTGGGGCCTGAGCGGTCCCACCCCCGTTCTCATTCGCTCCCGGGACCTCCGTGCGGAGGCTGCGGGCGGGCCGGCCGCGGCGGGACGCCCGCGCCGGACTCGGCGATCGGTTCCGCGCGGGCGAGGAGGTCCGCCAGCCGTCCGGCGTCGAGGGCACCGGTCGCCAGAAGGTGCAGACCGTCGTCGGTGGTGCGGCGGGCGGTCCCGACCCCGGCCGGCACGTCGACGGCGACGGGTGACCGCGCCTGGTAGAGCACGACGCCGCCCCCCGCCGTCGTCTCGTGCACGACCCGAATCACGACCCGGTTGCCGACGGTGAGGGCTCCGATCTCGGTCCAGTCGGCGCCCGGGAGGCGGAGCGGACGGCCGCCGAGCGCCGCTTCGGCCTGGTCGGCTCCCACCCGATCCCACGTCGCGGCCCCGTCGACGCGTATTGCATCCGGCATGGCCAGCTCGCGCCGCTCCGCCGCGATGGCGGTACCCGTCACGACGACGCCCTCGAGCTGGACCGCGCGCTGCTGGAGGCGGAGGTCGCCGACCGAGAGTTCGCCGACGCCGACGGGCACGCTGCGATTCGCCTGCGCGTACCCGATGTACGTCGCCGTGAGGCGCGTATCCGGCGCGACACTGTCCGGTGGGACCTGAAGTCGGAACCGTCCGTCCGGGCCGCTCAACCCGGTGGTGTTGGTACCGGTCAGAGTCAGGACGACGTTCTCGATCGGACGTCCATCGTCGTCCGTGACGCGACCGCTGAGCCAGGTCACGCTGGGCGGGGCCGCGTCCGCCGCGCTCCGGGCCCGCTCGATCTCCCGGGGGGCGACCGGATCCGAAGGAGGATCCGCCACGGAACGTCCGGGGGCGGCGCCGCGCTCGCGGGTCTCCGGGTCGGCTGCGGTGGGCGGCTCCATCCGCGACTCCGCATCCGCGGCCGCAGGCGTCGCGGTCGTGGGCGCCGGGCTCTCCGTAGCGGGCGGCTGGGTCGCGGCCGCGGGGGTCTCCACCAGCGACTCCCGTGCGTCACCTGCGGAGGCGGCCCCGGGGAGCGCGCGTTCGGTGGGGGTGACGACGCCGGGTTCGGTCCGGACGACCTCGTTCGCCATCCAACCGACCCCGATGGCGAGCACCACGCTCGCGGCCCATTGCAGCGGAAGGCGGCGCGAGGCGGTCCGGTGTGGCCGATCGACGGGTGCGCCGCTCGCGCCGGAGCGGGCCACGATCTCGGAGAAGTCCGGCATGGCGGGCTCCGCCGCGGCCAGGGCTCCGAGCAGATCCCGGCTGGCCGCGTCGGAGGTGCGTAGCTCGGCCACGCGGGCGCCGCAGACCTCGCATCCCTCCACGTGAGCGCGAACCTCCTCGCGCTCCTCGTCGGAGAGGCCGCCCCGGCTCCCGTCGAGCCACGCCTGAAGGCGCCCTTCATCCATGTGCGGCATCGGTATCCTCCCCAGCGCTGCACGCGCTGATGAACTTCTTCTTGGCTCGTGCGATCGTGGTGCCCAGGGCGCCCTTCGACAGCCCTGTCCGCTCGGCGATCTCGTCGTAGTCGAAGCCCGCGTTCCACAGGACGAGGACTTCCCGGTCGCGCTCGGACAGGGTCCCTAGGGCGTCCTGCACGCGGGCTGCCCGCTCCTTGCGTTCGAGGTCCTGCGCAGGGGACGGCGAGGGCTCCGACGCGGCGTCGGTCTCGGCCTTGAGGAGCGCGAGGTGTCGCTTCCGCCGCACCACCAGGCGGGCCTCGTCACGGGCGAGGTTCGCGGCCGTCCGGAACACCAGAGCCCGCGGGTTCTCGGCTTCGAGCCCGATCACGCGGGCGAATGCCTCCTGTGCCATGTCGCGGGCACGGTCCCGGTCGAGAAGCATCCCGGCCAGGAACGAGACCACGTCGGGCCAGGTCGTCCTGTAGACCTCCTCCCAGTCCGTACGCACTCGCTACCCTGGTTCGATCGACGACGGGTCCGGAACGGCCCCGCTCGTGAAGTCCGACGAATCCGCCCCGGAAATTTGCACACGACGGCGCTCGCGCCGGAGCGGCGAGCCTTCGGGCGATCACCGCCGCCGACGGGCTCGGCGCCGAGCTAGGTGACGGGATCGACGCGGGCGGTCCCGGGGGCGTGTGCAACTGAACGTGGCCGATTCGTCGGACAGGGTGCAAGCGCAAGACGGCGGTCGTCTGCGCACTCCAGCCGGAGGTCTCGATGCAAACGCCGATCACACTCCTCTTCCCGGCGCTCGTCGCCCTCGCGGTGGCGGCACCCCACGCGCCCCCGATACACGATACGGAGGCGCCGCCGCCCGAGGCCCCGGAAAGTCGGGCAACGCTGATGCTGACGGGCCAGGTCACCGACAGCGCGTCGGGCCGTCCGCTTCCGAACGTCGTCATCACCATCGACGGCACCGAGGCCACGGCCCTCACCGGCGAGCTGGGTCGCTACCTCGTTCGCGTCCCGGCCCGGCTGGCCGCCGCCGAGGAGTTCACCTTTCGCGCGACCTACATCGGCTACGGACAGATCGTGCGGAGCGTGCGCCCGGCCGACCAGGCCGACGGTGTGCTGACCGTGGACCTCCAGCTGGTGGCGAGGGCGGTGCAGCTCGAAGGTGTGGTCGTCACGGGTACCGCCACCACGGCGGAGCGCAGGGAACTCGCCGCCGGCCCGTCGAGGGCGGCCGCCGACGCCGCGCGCGGGCGCGCCATCGAGTCGCACAGCATCGCCGCGCCGCCGCACGGCCCACCCGTCCGTGGCCCCGGAGGCGGCTTCGAACGGGAGCAATACGCCCGGATCGTGGACAACGACTTCCGGACTGCGGTGGACGCCCCGCTCTCGACGTTCTCGGTCGACGTCGACCGTGCCTCGTACAGCAACATCCGGAGGTTCCTCATGCGGGAGAACCGCCTCCCGCCGATCGACGCGGTCCAGATCGAGGAGATGGTGAACTACTTCCCGTATCGCTACGACCTCCCGCGCGGTGACGATCCGGTGGCGGTGACGACCGAGCTGGGCGAGGCCCCGTGGGCGTCCGGGCATCGGCTGCTTCGCGTGGGCGTCGCGAGCCGGGCGGTGGCCACCGAGGCGCTGCCTCCCTCGAACCTCGTCTTCCTGATCGATGTGTCGGGTTCGATGCAGTCGGGCCTCAAGCTCGATCTGGTGAAGCGTTCGCTGCGCCTCTTGGTCAACGAACTCCGGCCGCAGGACCGCGTGTCGATGGTCGTGTACGCCGGCGCGGCAGGTCTGGTGCTCGAGCCGACCTCCGGGGCCCGGAAGGCCACGATCCTCGAGGCGCTCGATCGACTGGAGGCTGGCGGGTCCACCGCGGGCGGGGAAGGCCTTCGGCTGGCCTACGACGTCGCGCGCCGAAACTTCGTCGAAGGGGGAAACAACCGCGTGATCCTCGCCACGGACGGCGACTTCAACGTGGGCGAGAGCAGCGACGCGGCCATGACCCGGCTGGTCGAGCGGCGCCGCGAGGAGGGGACGTTCCTGACGATCCTCGGCTTTGGGCGCGGCAATCTGCAGTCGACGAAGATGCAGGAGATGGCCCAGAACGGGAACGGAAACTACGCCTACATCGACGGCCTGCCGGAAGCCCGCAAGGTGCTGGTCGGCGAGATGGGCGGCACGATCCTCACCGTCGCGAAGGACGTGAAGGTCCAGGTCGAGTTCAACCCGTCGCAGGTACGCGCCTATCGTCTGCTCGGATACGAGAACCGACTGCTGGACGACGAGGACTTCAACGACGACCGGAAGGACGCAGGGGAGATCGGGGCGGGACACACCGTGACGGCGCTGTACGAGATCGTGCCCGTCGGGAGCCCGTCCACCGAGTTCGGCGGGCGGGTGGATCCGCTCCGCTATCGTACGCCCGATCCGATCGTCCGCTCGGCATCGTCCGGCGAACTCGCGTTCGTGAAGGTCCGCTACAAGGACCCCGACGGCCACGTGAGCCGACTGCTCACCGAGCCCGTGTCGGCGGCCTCGGGGAAGTGGCCGTCCGACGACCTGCGGTTCGCGTCGGCGGTCGCGGGCTTCGGGATGCTCCTGCGCCAGTCCGAGCACCGCGGGTCCGTCCACGCGGGTCAGATCCTCGATCTGGCGGGGTCCGCGATCGGTAAGGACGCCGAGGGCTACCGGCGCGAGTTCCTCGAGCTGGTGCGGATGTACCAGCTCCTGACGGACGGGGAATGGACCGACACGGGGTGGCGGTAGGGTCGTCGCTCCGATCCCGGATCAGCCCCCCGGGATCGTGAAGTCGGTCGCGACCACGCCGCCCCGCGTCGACACGAGTCGGGCGGTGCCGGTCACTGCGTCGTCCCCGGACACGCTGACGCGGAAGGTCGCCGTCTGCGGGCCGTCGGGCGCGATGCTCTCGAAGTAGAGCGTCTTGTCGTTGAAGGTCGGGTCGACGATCTGGACATCGGTCGTGGGAAACTCGAGCGAGAGCTCGTCGGCGCGCACGATCTTGACCAGGCGTGCCTGTCGGAGCGCCGTCGGGATGCCGCCGACGTTCTCGTACGTCACCTCCACGTCGAAGTGGCGGCCCGGATCGTCGGACGACACCTCTTCCACGTTCACTCCGTGGATCTGGAGCTCGGGGAGATGCAGCGCGAGCTGGAGATTGAAGAGGCCCTGGTTACCCGCCCACCGCTCGAGGACTTCCGGCGGACCGTTCTGCGAGAAGAACTTCGGGTGGAAGCCGCCGAACTCGACCTCGCCGTGCTCCGGGTGCCAGCCGGGCGTCCACGGCATGAAGCCGGTCTCGTTCCCGAGCTCGTCCAGGAACTGGAGGCGGTCGAGCGAGTCCTCCTCGCCGTCCCCGTTGAGGTCGCCCACCGCGCCTCCGTCCCAGAGCTCGTCCCCGTACCAGACCGCGCCCAGGTAGAAGTACCCGAAGTCGGGTCCGTGCCCGAACAGGGGGCTTCCGTCGCGAGGAGACCCGTCCACGGGCGGACCGCCGCGGTTCCGGTAGGTGAAGTAGGTATCGCCGGCCCAGGGGTAGCCGGTGATGCTCAGCCCGAGCGAGTCGAAGTACTCGTAGAGCGCGAGGTCTTCGGGAAACATGCTCTCCTCGCCCCGGGACGTCGAAGGCCCGCGGAGGTGCATCGGCACCCGCGTGTCCATCGAGTTGGCGACGGCGATGTTCGGGTGTTCCAACGTCCACAGGACCACCGAGCGCGTCTCGGGCTCGGACAGGGGATAGGCCCCTGCGCCGAACTGCGTGTACCCGCGGCCGGTCCGGTCGCGGCCCGAATCGGGCCGCCAGTTCTCGGGGTAGTTCCGGTGCAGGTCGAGGCCGCCGACCCCGTCCTCGTTCACGCGGCCGTCACCATCGTCGTCGATGCCCTCGCTCTCGACGATCCAGTCGCCGTCGCCGGTCGCGACCCGTACCATCAGGCGGCCGCTCGGGTCACGTTCGTCGATGACGTGCGTGCCCTCTTCGTCCGGTCCGGGGCGGCGCCGGATCTGGGTGATGACCCCGTCCCCGTTGATGTCGTTCGCCGGATCCTCGTCGAGCAGCCCGTCGCCGTCGTTGTCGATCGGGCGAACCGACGACCGATTGGTCTGGGCGGTCTTGAGGTACATCGATCCGCCATCCGGATTGTTCTGCGGGCGGAGGTAGATCGTCTTCGTGTCGATGAGATGCGTGATCTCCGGATCGGAACCGTAGTTCTCGACGAGATGCTGCATGAGCCAGAGGACCGACTCGGAGCCCGTGATCTCCCCGGAGTGGCGGCCGCCCTCGAAGAACGCCGCCGGCTTGTCCGTGTGCGCGCCGGTCGACTTGTTCGTGACCGTCGCCTGGAGCACCGGGACCCCACCGAAGCTCTCACCCACCTGGTACACGTCGACGATCTCCGGGTACATCTCCTCCCACCGGAGCATCCATTCCCACATCACCTCGGCCGTGTGGTAGGTGTCGAAGGTGAGCTCGTCGCCGGCGACGTACTCTACCTCGGGGTGCATCGCGAAGGGAAAGAAGCTGGGTCCGTGACGCTGGCCCGGTACGACCCAGTAGCGCGGAGGTCCGTCCCGCATGTCCATCTGCGGGATCGGAGGCGGGTCGTCCATCATCTGGGCGTGCGCGGGCGTCACGATGACCAGGGCGGTCGTCGCCACGAGTCCGGCTGCTACGGCCCGAACGTGCGGGGTGGTCGAGAGTCGTCGTGCCATGGTACGGTGCGTGCGGAGGTGGGCGGGTCGGAAGCGCCCAAGCTCGCAGGGGATCCGGCCCCACGCCACCCGGGGCCCTCGTCGCCGACGGGTCGCGCGCGGCGGCCGCTTGACCCGCTCGCCGCCACGGGAGAGGCTCCGAGATGCCCGCCGCTCACCCGTCCGCCGATCTCGCCACATGGCCCCGCGACCGCTGGGAGGACGTCGTCGCCCGCGTCCGCCGCCTCGTTCCCGCCAGCCCGTGCGTCCGGATACCGCATCTGGAGGAGGCGGTCGGCGGGGACATCCGGCTCAAGCTGGAGAACCTGAACCGCACCGGCTCGTTCAAGGTCCGGGGTGCGACGGCGAAGATCACCTCGCTCAGCGCGGAAGAGCGCTCGCGAGGGATCGTTGCCTGCTCGAGTGGAAACCACGGACGCGCGGTTGCCTGGGTGGCCGGGCGGCTCGGAGTACCGGCGACGGTCTTCGTGCCCCGGTGGGTCGACCCCGTGAAGCTCGCGGGAATGCGCGCCGACGGCGCCGAGGTCCGGCTGGTGGGCGACACCTACGACGCGGCCGCGGCCGCTGCTCGCGATGACGCCGGGCGCGCCGGTCGCCCCTTCGTCCATCCCTTCGACGATCTGGAGGTGGCGGCGGGGCAGGGGACGGCCGGGTTGGAGATTCTCGAAGAGGTCCCGGACGTGCGCCACGTGGTGGTCTGCCTCTCCGGGGGTGGGCTGGCCGGTGGGATCGCTGCCGCGCTCCGCTCTCGCGGATCGGACGCCGAGATGGTCGCGGTCTCGGCCGCGCGCGCGCGGGTGATGTACGAGAGCCTTCGCGCGGGTCGTCCGATCGAGCTGCCGGAGGAGCCGACGGTGGCCAGCGCCCTCTCCGGCGGAATCGAGCTCGATAACCGCGTGACCTTCGAGCTGGTGCGACGGCACGTGGATCGGCACCTCGTCGTGTCCGAGGACGCCATCGAGCGAGCCATGGCCTGGGCCGTGCGGCACCTGCGCCTAGTCGTGGAGGGCGGTGGGGCGGTGGGGCTCGCCGCGCTGCTGGAGGGGATGCTCCCGGTCGACGGCCGCGAGGGACCGGTGGTGGTCGTCGTCAGCGGCGGGAACGTGGACGCTGCCCGGCTCGCGGAGCTCGCGGCCCCGGAGCCGGAGGTCGACTGAGCGACGGCGCCCGCAGACGCCGGGGTCGCTTCAGTCCGTCATGATCCGGCGGAGGACCGCCGCCCACCCCAGCAGAAGCGCCACGCCGCCGATCGGCGTGATCGCGCCGAGGCCTCTCACCCCGGTGCCCACCAGCGCGTAGAGCGAACCCGAGAAGATCAGGATGCCGGCCACGAAGCTCCAGCCGGCGAACACGAGCGAGCCACCCGGCCAGCGAGCGAGGAGCGCGGCCACCAGGAGCAGCGCGAGTGCGTGCCACATCTGGTACCGGACCGCCGTCTCCCAGATCTCGAGGTCGCCCGGCTCGACACGCGACTCAAGCGCGTGCGCCCCGAACGCGCCGAGGGCCACGGCGATGAGGGCGAAGGTCGCGCCGGCGAGGGCGAAGGTGCGGTCCATGGTCGAGTCCGGTGCGCGGGCGTCAGTACGCGATCGCGTAGGCCTCACGGCGCGGCCCCGCCGCGGCCGTGCGCGTGCCGGACGGCTCGATGCGGATCATCTGCGCGCCCCCGAACGTGGCCGTCCAGCCCTCGACGACGCCGAGGTCGTGACCCATCGCCTCGAGCTCGGCGCGGACGCGGGGCGCGACGCGATCCTCGATGGCCACGTTCAGCCCGCCCTGTGACCGGTACCGCGGGGCCTCGAGCGCCTCCTGTGGCGTCATCCCGAACAGGAGCATGTTGTGGACGACCTGCAGGAGGCTCTGCGTCTGGGCATCGCCGCCGGGCGTGCCGAGCGTGAACGCCATCTCCGAGCCGCGCGTCGCGAGCAGCGGTGTCAACGTGTGAAACGGGCGCTTGCCGGGCTCGACCACGTTCGGGTGATCCGGCTGGAGCGTGAAGAGCGAGCCCCGATTGTGAAGCAGCACACCCGTCTCGGGATCGAGCAGCCCGGAACCGAAGCCCGCGAAGAGCGACTGAATCCAGCTGACGGCGTTCCCCTCGGCGTCGATCACGGTGAGGTAGACCGTGTCCCCGTCGTCGTCGCCGTCCTCGATGCGTGCTCCCACCGGGACGACCGAACCGAAGCCCGGTTCGTACGTCCCGGCCGCCGGACCGATCTGGCCGGCCCGTCCGGCCAGGTACGCCGGGTCGAGCAGCCGGTCCACCGGGACGTCGGCGCGAAGGGGATCCGCCACCCATCGATCGCGGTCGGCGAAGGCGAGCTTCTTGATCTCGATCATGTGATGGAGATAGCTCGAAGTGTTGTGGCCCATATCGCTGAACGCGAACGACTTGGCCATCTCCATCTGTTGGAGCTGGGTCACACCCTGGGTGTTCGGCGGCATGGCCCAGAACGTGTGGCCCAGGTAGTCGACGGAGAGCGGCTCGGGGAACGTCGACGAGTGCGCGGCGAAGTCGTCGAGCGTGAGGAGGCCGCCCTCCGTGTCCAGGTATTCGACGAGTCGCTCGGCCACCGGCCCGCCGTAGAATCCGGCCGCCCCGTCGGCGGCGATGCGCTCGAGGGTGCGCGCGAGCTCCGGGTTTCGAAGCAGCGACCCCGGCTCCGGCGGCGCGCCGCCCGGGAGATAGAGGTCCCGGGCCGGGCCCGCGAGGCCACGTCCCTGGGTGCGAAAGTCGTAGGCCAGCCGCTCGGACACCGGAAAGCCGTCACGGGCATAGGCGATCGCCGGCCCGAGCAGGCGCGAGAGGGGAAGGGATCCCCACCGATCGTGCGCATCGACCCACGCGGCGACCGCGCCGGGCACGGACACCGAGAGGGGACCTCTGGAGGGAACGGCGTCTTCGCCGAGTTCCGCGAAGCGCTCGGCTGTCGCGCGGCTTCCCGCACCACCCGACCCGTTCAGCGCATAGACCCGAGCCTCCGAGGCCGGCCGAACGAGCGCGAAAGCGTCGCCACCAACTCCGTTCATGTGCGGACGCACCACCGCGAGCACGGCCGCCGTGGCGATCGCGGCATCGATGGCGTTTCCGCCGTCCTGGAGGACGGCGATGCCCGCCTGGGAAGCGAGCGGGTGGTCCGACACCACCGCGCCCGACGAGCCACGCACGTCCGGTCGGTTCTGCGGCGGGAAGAAGGGGGTACCGGCGATCGCGCCGACCGGGTGGGCGGGGGAGGCCGAAACCGGCTGTAGCGATGTCTCGGGGGTCGCGGTCGAGCAGGCGGACACGAGCGGGACCGTCGCCAGCAGAGCGACCAGGCCGCTGCGGCGGGCTTCGGGGCCGAACGTCGGGAAAAATCGGGGGATGGCTCGGGTCATCGGTCCGGTTGCGGGTCCGGTAGTGGACGGGTGGGTCGGGGTCTGGACACGTCCATTCTGCGACGCCGATGGGGTCGGGGCCAGCGCTGCGACCGCGTTGACCGCGCTGCGCCCCTCGGGTAGCTTTTTTCGTTCTGGGCCGGAGTCTTCCGGCTCCCATGAAGCTGCATCCGCGCGGCGCGCCTTGAAGCGACATTCGCGGGACCCCCACGAGGAATCTGCATGTCCAAGCGGTACCCGAACGCCCCGAAGCGCGACAGGAAGGTCTCCGACGACGACGCGTTCGTCGCAGGAGTGCTAGAGGCGTCCGGCTGGGCGCAGGAGAACCGGCAGACGCTCGTCACCATCGGGATCGCGGTCGCGGTCCTAGGTGCGGTCGGCTGGTACATGATGTCCTCGTCGTCGCGCACGCGTGACGCCGCCCTTGTGCAACTGGAGCGGGTGACCAGCGTGGCCGCGTCCGGCGACGCAGAGCAGGGCAAGGCGGAGCTCGTCGCGTTCCTGGACGACTTCGGAGGGACTCCCTACGCCGACGAGGCCCGACTGACGCTGGCCACGCTCTACCTCGAGACCGACCTTCCGACGCAGGCACTCGCGACGATCGGGGAGGCCGACGCCGGGCCCCGGGATCCGATGGGGGCGCAGTTCCTGTCGCTCGAGGCCAAGGCTCACGAGGCCGCGGGCGCTCTGGCCGAGGCTGAGCGCACCTACATGCGGCTGGCGGACGTGGCGGGCTACGACTTCCAGCGTCGGACGGCGATGGAGGACGCTGCGCGGATCCGCGCGCTCCTGGAGGACTACTCGGGCGCCGCCGAAATCTGGGCCGAGCTTTCGGCGGAGCTCGCGTCGTCCGATCCGCAGAAGGGGGTGTACGACATGCGGGCCGCCGAGATGAGGCAGCTCGCGGGCTGATCAGCCCCGCGTCCGTCAGCCCCGCGTCCAGGGGGGTCGGGCCGCGAGGACGCGTTCATATGCGGGGCAATCCGGCATGTGTGCTCCCGGCAGGTACCCGAGCGAGATCAGGAACTCGCCGGTGATCTCGCCACCCGTAAACCTGAAGCGGGATCGGAACAGCTTCACCCAGTCGTGCCGTTCCCGCGGGTGATGCGCGTCCAGCCAGGCCGCGAACGATCCGAACGTTTCGCGCATCTCCACGACGACGCCGGCATTGTGGATCGCGGCATCGACCTTCAGGCGATTTCGTACGATTCCGGCGTCCGAGAGGAGCCGGGCGCGGTCCACGTCGCCGTACCTCGCGACCGTGTCGACGGCGAATCCGTCGTAGGCGGCGCGGAAGTTTCCGCGCTTCGCCAGGATCGTCGCCCACGAGAGTCCTGCCTGGTTGATCTCCAGCACCAGCCGCTCGAACAGCTCCGCGTCGTCCGTGCGCGGGAATCCGTACTCCTGATCGTGGTACGGTCCGTGGAGGGGGTGCCCGCGCGCGGCGGCACAGTAGGAGCCCGGAGGCAGGTCTGGGTGAGTCGCCAAGGGGATGGATGCCTGAATTGGTCGCGGAAAACGCCAGAGAATCGACCTGAGCGGGCGCTCGAGCAAGCCTGCGAGCCACCCGAGCGATGGTCCGACGGTGGGTCGCGCCCGCCGTGGCCGCGGGACGACGGCGATTCTCCACATTCTCCACGGCGGCGTATAATATATATTATGTAAAGTACTGAGGCCGAAAGGAAGGCCGGACGCGTGAACGCCCGGCCTCCCCTTCGACCTGCCAGCCGCTCGTCAGGCGGGCCCGACGTCGTAGACGGTCGGATCCCCGCCCGGATACTCTCCGCCGGCTCCGGAGATGTAGGTGCCGCTGATGGAGGTGACGACGCCGTCGACCACCGTCACCGTTCCCTCGAAGCTGTGGCCGGCCGTGATCCCACTGCCGGCTGCACCGGTTCCGGTCGCGATGAATCCTCCGGTGGTCTCGTCGTAGGTACCGGACACCGCGACCCAGTTTCCGTCGCCTTCGATGACGATGTTCGCGCCCTCGATCGTGACGGTGAGCTTCGTGACCGTCGCGGCGATCCGATTGAAGGGCTCATGGCCACCCGGGTCGCCGCCGGACGGGACGCTGACGTTCACGTTGACCATCCCGCCGATCGGAGGGCACCCGCCCCCTGGAGGTCCGTCCTCGAACGCGTCGGGGTTCGCGGGAACTCCGGTGTTGTCGGTCCCCCCGTCGCCCCCGTCGCCCGGCGTGGTGCCGTCACCGCCGGGGCCCCCGTCCCCGGTGTCGTCGGCGATGGTGCCGGTTCCGTCGGTGCCGTCGGTGAACCCGTCGCCACCGGAGCCTTCGTTGCCGGCTCCATCACCACCAGCTCCGCCGTTTCCGCCGGTGCCGACCGGACACATCGGAGCGCCCGCGCCTCCCATACCGTCCATGATGTCCATGTCCCCGCCGTCACCTCCGAAGCCGAACACGCCCTGACCCGGAGTCCCGGGCGCGCCTCCGGAGTCGCCTCCATCGCCGCCTTCGGCATCCATGAAGCCGCCGTCGGCACCGTCGGGGAACGCCGTGTTGCCGTCCCCTCCGTTGCCGCCGCGGGCGGTCGCCGATCCGCCGGCTCCACCGTTCGCGCCCTCCTGCTGGACGTTGGTGATGCCGCCGGAGACCACCGTGAGGCCCCACTGGCCACCATCGCCGCCGTCGCCCGCCTCGGCGGTGGCGTCTCCACCGTCCTCCGCAGGGGCCGCCCCGGCGTCCGCACCGTCGGTGGCGGCCGCATCCGCGTCACCGCCCCAGCCGCCGTCGCCGAACGCGACACGCAGTGCACCCAGGGCCTCGAACTCGGCCGCCCCGTTTCGGACGTCGAGGAAGAACCATCCGCCGTCGCCTCCGTCGCCGGCCGTGGCGGTCGCATCTCCACCGGTACCGGCGCCATCCGCATCGGCCTCCCCGCCGTCGCCGCCGAACCCGGCCGACACGGCCGTGCCCTCTCCGCCGCCGATCGTGTTGTCCTGGAAGAGCGCGTCGCCGTTGAGAACGATGATCCTCACGTCGCCCCCGTCACCGCCGTCCATGGCGGTCGACACGGGCCCGGCCGCACCGTCGGTACCGTCACCACCGTCCTGCGCCGCGATCTGGTTGCCACCGACGAAGAGCGCCGCACCCGAACAGAAGAACGCCACGCCCTCCCCATCCTGACCCGGCCCGGCCACCGCCGGGTTCACCTGCGCGAGGAAGCCCTCGTAGACGCAGTCGAGCGGGCCGTCTCCCGGGGCCGCGAACGGGCTCCCCTGCCCCATCGCGAAGGCTTCGGCCGCCGAGGGCGCGCCGTTCCCGTCGATACCGGCGTTCGAAACGATGATCGCACCGGAGCTCGTGAGTTCGCCGCTCGCTGCGATCCCGCCCTCCGCCAGAATGGTGACGTCGGCCGCGTCGCCGGCGTTCCCGCCCGTGCACTGGTTGTCGAGCGTACCGGTGTGCGCGAAGTCGCCGGCCACGTTGACCAGGACCTCGCGGCAATTGCCCTCGATGGTGCCGTCGATGGTGAGCGCGTTCGCGTTGAGGACGAGGTCGTCCAGCAGCGTCAGGGTGACCCCCGCGAGGACGGTCGCACTGTCGACCGACAGCGTCCCTCCGATCGTCTGATCCGCGTCGAACACGACGTTCTGGAGGACCACGGTGATCGTCGCGGTGGCGCTCGCCGATCCGGCCGTGGCGGTGATCGTCGCCGTACCCGCGGCGACGCCGACGACCACGCCCCGGGTCGGCGTGGACTCGGTAACCGTGGCGACGGTCGCGTCCGACGTCGTCCAGACGATGGAGGGCACTGCGATGACGGTCCCACCTGCGTCGCGAACCACCGCCTCGATCGTCACGTTCCCGCCCGGACCGATCTCGAACGTCACGGGCGAAAGCGTGATCGTCGCTGGAGCCTGGGCGACGGTGATCGACGCGGTCCCGCTGGCGGTGAGCCCGTCCGCGACGGCGGAAGCCGTGATCGTCGCCGTGCCGAGGCCCACGGCCGTCACTTCGCCGGTCGGCGCGACCGTCGCGACCGACTCGTCACTGGACGACCAGGTCACGGTGGCCGTGACCGCCGCGCCTCCGTCGTCCCGGGCGTTGGCGGCGAGGGTGACCGTTTCGCCGATCGAAGCGAGGGTGGCCGTTCCAGGCGTAACCGTGACCGAGATCGACTGGGGCCCCGTCGGTCCGTCGCTGCCTCCACAGGCGCTCAGGAGGAACAGGGAGAGGAGGGTGAGGACCGACCGGCGTACACTGGGCACGGTGCAGCTCCAGGCGCGAGGAGAAGAGGACGCTGGCCGGGCTGAGGCCACCCCGGCGCCTACCCTCATAACCTTCAGGAAACTTCAAAGTCAACCTGAGGACCGGCCCGACGCCGTTCTCAGAGGGCGTTCGCGGCCCCCGGCTTGACGGCCCGGATGGCGATTCGGCGCCTGAGAATCGGGAAGAACCGGTCCAGCAGCCGCTCGACCGTCCGCAGGACCGGCACGTGGGACTCGGCGAAGTACGCCACCTCGATCTCGAACCCGGCCGACGTACACAGGTCGCGCATCCGCGCCATCGACTTGTAGTCGACGTGCGTAGGGTCGGGTTTCAACAGGATGCGGTTGTTCTTGAGGATCTCGAGGAGATGTCCCCGGTGGGGCGTCCACACGGCGAATCGGCCTCCGGGGCGCAGGATGCGGAACGCCTCCCGCGCGACGCGCTCGGCGTCCTCGGGGTAGAGATGCTCGAAGAGGTCCGCGGCGATGACGAGATCGTAGCGATCGCCCTCGAGGCCGGTGTCTCCCGCGTCGGCCTGCAGGAACTCGACGTTCTCGGCACCGTGTCGGGCGAGAGCGTCGCGGGACAGTTCGACGCTCCGGGCCGAGAAGTCGACCCCGAGGATCGACCGGACCTTGGGCGCGAGCGCGAGCTCGAAGGTGCCCCACCCCGACCCCAGATCGACCACGTCGTCCGTGGGCCCGGGAGCCGCGAGGGCTTCGACCATGCGCACCCGGTACCGCTGGAACGGACTCTCCGGATCCAGGAGGTGCGCCGCCTCGGTCTCGAAGTAGCCGGAGGAGTCGTAGTACGCCTGATCGATCCGTTCGCTCATCCGGAGAACCTCAGAGACGACCGAACAGGTCCATGAACCGGAGCTTCCAGACCTTCCATACCGCCTCGCGCACGATGGCCTTCGACATCTTCGACTCGCCGCTGTCGCGCTCGACGAACACGATCGGGACCTCCGCGATCCGCGCCCCGTTCCGCCATGCGCGCAACTTGAGCTCGATCTGGAACGTGTAGCCGTTGGACTGGATGTCGTCGAGGTCGATGGAGCGCAGAACGGACGCTCTGAAACAGTTGAAGCCTCCCGTGGCGTCACGGATCGGAAGTCCCGTCACGATACGGGCATACAGACTTCCGCCGATGGAGATCAGGAGGCGGGAGAGCGGCCAGTTGACGACGTTGACCCTGCCATCCACGTACCGGGATCCGATCACGACGTCGTGCGTCTCCAGGGCGGCGAGGATCGTGGCGAGATCCTCGGGGCGGTGCGACAGATCGGCGTCCATCTCGCAGATGGCGTCGTAGGCACGCTCGAGGCCCCAGCGGAAGCCTGCGACATACGCTCGGCCGAGTCCTTCCTTCGCGGTGCGATGGAGTACGTGGACGCGCTCGGCATGCGACTCGGCGAGCTCGTCGGCGAGCGCGCCGGTGCCGTCCGGCGACCCGTCGTCGACCACGAGAATCGAGATGCGCGGGTCGACATCCAGCACCAGCGGTACGATCCGCGGCAGGTTCTCCCGTTCGTTGTAGGTGGGGATGGTCACGAGGACCCGCCCGATCGGGGTCACCGCGCCGGTGTCGACGTCCCCGCGGACGACGTCCTCGCTCACGACGGATCCTCCCGGTGCGTCGACCCGGGCGGATCGTGGTCGCCCGACCGGACCCCGCCGTGGGCTGTGGCCGGCGCGAGACCTCGCAGGGTGCGCGGCGCCATCGCGAAGGCCGGCAGGACCTCGACGCCCGTCGTCCAGAGACGGGCGACGACGGCGAGCGCCAGGGCGCGCTCGGGCGTCATGAGCGGCGCGAGGAACAGCGTGAGGAGGGACTCCCGCACGCCGGCGCCGGCTGGCGCGAATAGGGCCAGGTACCCGCCCACGTAGGCGGCGGCGAAGGCCGCACCCGCCTGGAGAAAGGTGGCCCACCCGGCGAGGCCGAGAAACAGGAGCCAGAAGGCCGTGGCGTAGATGGACCAGTTCACCGTGTAGAGTACGGTCCACCGCCAGACGAACGCGGGGTCGGCGAGGACGGGAGGCGTGGTGGCGTCGGGCTCCCGGCTGAATCGCCGCCAGAGCGTCGCGAGCAGCCGGCGCGCGGCTGGAAGGCTCCCCAGGACGAGAAACAGACCCACGGCGCCCACGCCGAGCCAGCCCCACGTGCGGACCTCGGATCCGGGAGCGAAGAAGGCGCCGAGGCCGACGAGCGTGGCGCCGAGGAGCGCCACTCCCTGCCCCAGCACGGCCGCGACGGCCGCGACGGCCGGGCGCACGCCTTCGCGGGCGGCGAGGACGGTCAGCCCGGCGAGCTGCAGGACCTTCCCCGGCACGTAGCGGCCGAGGTTGGCGACGAGGAAGAGGCGGGCGGCCCGGGCGGGCGGAATCCGTGGTCCGCCGAGTTCCCGGACCATGCGACCCCACAGGACCGCAGAGATGCCGTAGCCGAGCGCGAGGACCAGCACCGACAGGACCAGCCAGTGCCAGCGGACGTCCCATCCCCCGAACTCGAGGCTCCACAGACGCTCCAGATCCACGCCGACGCGGTCGATGATGAACCACGTGACGCCGACCGTGAGCACGACCTGGACGACGAATCGGAGCGTACGGCCGGCTCGGCCGGTGCTCGATCCGCCCAGTTCTCCGTCGGCTGTCGTGGGCGGGGCCGTCGGGGGCGGGCGCGTCACGGCGTCACTCGTCGTCGGCATCGTCGGCGTTGATCCCGGTCGGTCGGCGACGCCGGGCGATGCCCGCACCTGCGACGCCGACGAGCACCAGCCCGCTCAACAGGGACACCGTGGACCCGAGACGGACGTCGGCGTCCCGGTGGACGAGCGCGACCTCGCTCGTGCCCTCCGGCACGACGACCGCCTGCTGAGAGACGTTCACGCGGTGCACCTCGGCGGGTGCGCCGTCGACGGTCGCTTCCCACCCGCTGTACCAGTTGTCCGCGACGACCAGCAGCGCCGGACGATCCGTGGTCACGCGGAGTGTCTTCGCGTCGGCCCGTCGCTCCACCCAGATCACCTCGCCCACGGGCACACCCGACCGGAGCGAGACGTCGAGCTCCTCGGCCGCGATCACCATTCGGTCGATCGGGAACTCCGGGTCCGCGAGCGCGCCCACGGCCTCGGCGTCGGGCGCGACGCGGACCTCCGTCACGAGCCGGGCGCGCGGCAGGTCGTCGATGCGGTAGAGGGTCTCGTACACCTGTCCGTCGGCGAACTGGGACGCGGTCTCCACCGTCGCGCCGTCGAACGCCTGGAGTCCCTGCTGCTGTGCGTCGCCGAACTGGGCCGACGGCCACAGCACGTAGCGTGTGTTCGTCAGCCGGAGGATGTTCTCGGAAAAGAGGAGGTTGTTCGGGAGGCCGCCCCCCGCGGCACCGATGAGGTCCCGGTACCGGGCGAGGTCGTTCGGGTGGTGACCCCACGTCAGTTCGATCCCGAACATCGACCCGCGGACGCTTCCGCTGCGCTCTCGCATGTCGAGGAGCCGGAAGGGAGCCTCGACGTCGACCTTCGCGGCGATGTACTCCTCCATCGGCGTAGGCGCGCCGAACGAGTCGAAGTCCTTCGTCACCAGGAAGCTGTCGGCGATCCGCGCGCCGTCGACAGTCACGAGCAGCGCGAGCCCCCCGAAGACCGCGACCGCCGGGATCTTCCGGTTCATCGCGGCCCATCCGAGGGCCGCGGTCGCCACCGCGAAGAGCGCCGCGACCAGCGCTCCTCGCGTGATGAACTCGTCGAGCGCCGCCAGCGCCGCGAGGCGCTCGTCCGTGATCGACGCGTAGACGGTCGTGGTCCAGACCGACTGAAGCGCGCCGGACGCTGCGAGCACGAACAGGAGCCCGCACGCGGCCGCACCCGACCAGAGCACGGTGGCCGCGCGACCCGCGGGGTCCACACGATCCTCGGCCGCGGCCAGCAGGTGATCGGTGCCGAGCGCGGCGAGCGTGGCCACCGCGAAGCCGGTCAGGAAGATGGCCATGCTGGCCGCCCGGAAGAGCGACACCTTGGGCAACGCGGCGTACGCGACGTGCCACACCGGGGTGTTCGCGCCCAGCGCGTACAGCAGCGCGAGTCCACCGATGCCCACGAAGTACCAGCGGAGCCGGCGAGCGGCCGGCGTGACGAAGCCCACCGCCGCCAGCAGCAGGAGGACCAGTCCGATGTACTCGTGGTTCAGCTTCCCAGGATTGCGACCCCAGTAGGTCCCCCTCCCCCATCCCGCCTCGAGGCGACTGTTCCCGATGAACTCGGGGAGAATCAGCGACATCGCTTCTTCGGGGTGCAGCGACCAGGAAGCCGCGTACGCCTTGTTGGCCTCGGCCGACGCCTCGGTGGTCGTCGCGGTCCGCCGGGAGTCGGAATCGATGTAGTCCAGCGCCGGCAGGAACTGCGGCGCCGCGAGCCCGACCCCGACGACCGACGCCGCGACGAAGGCCGCGAATCGACCGAATGCTGGACGCGAAGTCCTGCGCCATTCGGGGCGCGACTCCGAGCCCGAATCCGAACCCGAGCCCGAATCGGGGTGCTGTGCCTCGTCCGCCCCGCCCGCGCCTCCCCCGAGCGCCAGAAACACACCGTACGCCCCCGTCGCGAGGAAGAGGAAGTAGGCCATCTGGAAGTGCGTGGTGAGCGTGATGAACGCCACGGCCACGCCGATGCTCGCCCACGCGACCAGGCGACCGGACCGGAACCACGCGTGCACGGCCCAGAACAGCCAGGGCGTCAGCGCGATCACGAACATCTTCCCGTCGTGGGCCGGGAAGACGAGCGTGACGAAGTGGGGCGCGACCAGGTATCCGAGGCCGGCGACGGTCGCCGCCCACCGCCCCACCCCGAGGGCCCGGGCCCACCCGTACATCCCGACACCCGCGAGGAAGACGTGGAGCACGAGCTTCCAGCCCAGTGCCCGATACGTCTCCATGACCAGCAGGAGCGGCGCGGACAGCGGGTAGAGGGCGTCGCCGCCCGCGAGCGAGGCCAGGAACGGCGTCCCTCCCAGGATCAGCGGGTTCCATCCCGGGAAATTCCCCCGCCCGAGCGCGTCGGCGAAGAAGAGGCGGGCGGTGTAGCCGAGACCCTCCGTGTCCGAGCCGTAGAGCATCGCGTCCGAGAACACGAAGTCGCGGAACAGGACGACGGTGACGAGGGCGAAGAGCCCCAATGAGAACCAGCGTGACTTCAGGAAGTCCACGGACGGGTTGGGCAGCGAGGAGGGGTCATCGGGCTTCGGCGGCGGACGCGGGCGCGGGGGTTCCGGACAGCAGTCGCCGATAGATCTCGAGATGGCGCTCGGCGAGTCGGCGGTTGCTCCACCGGGCCACCACGCGGCGGCGGCCTTCGATACCGCGGAGCGCGAGATCGGGGTCGGCGAGGAGCCCGGACACGCGAGCGGCCAGCGCCTCCGGGTCCGCGGGCTCGAACAGGCCGCCGACGCCGTCGTCCACGATCTCCGGCAGCCCGCCGACGTTGGAGGCCGCGACGGGGACCTCGCACGAGAGGCACTCGAGTGCGGCCACCGAGGTGGCCTCCATGAGCGACGGAAACAGGGCCAACTCCGCCGACCGCAGCAGTCCCGGCATCTCGGTGTTCGGACGGCGTCCGAGAAAGACGGCCCGGGCGGCGACGCCGAGCTCCCCCGCGAGGCCCTCCAGCCGGGCGCGCTCGGGCCCGTCCCCCACGAACAGCATCTCGACGTCGTGGTGCCGGGCGATGATCGGGAGCGCGCGGATGGCGAACTCGACGCCGTTCTTCTCGAAGAGCCGTCGAGGCACCACGATGCGGCGGCGCCCGTCGTCGGTCGCGGGGAGCCCCGGCTCACCCGGACCGAACCGGTCGGTGTCCACGCCGTTGGTCAGCGGCTCGACCCGGCGGTCCGGAGCGATGCGCATCCCCACCTCCGCGATCTCGCGGCTGGCGGCCAGGTTGTGGTCGGCGGCCCGGATCATCCGTCCGAAGATCGGACGCCAGAACGCGGACTCGGCGCGCATCAGGAAGTGGGAGGTGTGCCAGGTCGTCACGACGGGCTGTTCGCGTCCGCGACGGGCGACGAGGGCGGGGACGACCGACGCGAACGCCTGCGCGTGCAGGATGTCGGCGTCGCGGGCGAGCGCGGCCGTCCGAGGGGTCGAGAACATCGCGTGCAGGCCCCACCCGACCGGGTTTCGCCCCGGGAACCAGGTCCTGTAGACTTCCACCCTGTCCATGACCTCGTGCGACGGAAGGCCTCCCTGGGACTTCGACGTCACGATGGCGACGCGATGGCCCATGTGCGCCAGCGCGCGGCAGAGGTAGAACACGTGGCTCTCGAGCCCGCCGACCTCCGGCGGGAAGTAGACGCAGTGCATGAGGATGGTGAGCGGCCGCCCGTCCAACGCCCGTACCATCGAGTCCCGTGCGTTCATGGGCCCGCCCAGTCCTCGGTGCGCCGCGCCGCGCCGGTCAGGTCCGACACCACGATGTCCGCGATCCGCTCCGCTGCGCCGCCGTCGCCGTAGGGGTTCAGGCCGCCGCCCCCGCCCGTCCAGGCACCGGAGAGCGCCGCCTCGGCGGCAGTGAGGATGCGATCGGGGTCCGTGCCG
Source organism: Longimicrobiales bacterium (assembly GCA_028284495.1). Lineage (GTDB taxonomy): Bacteria > Gemmatimonadota > Gemmatimonadetes > Longimicrobiales > Gaopeijiaceae > Gaopeijia. The sequence continues at coordinate 74,518 of JANQRP010000024.1, forward strand.
GCCAGGCGGGCCACTCCCGCCTCGACGCCCTCCGGCCGCTCCGTGACCTCCCGGAGCACCACCACGGGCACCCCGAAGGTGGGCGCCTCCTCCTGGATCCCGCCCGAGTCGGTGAGCACGAGGGCGGCCTCGCGGAGGCCCGCCACGAGGTCGAAGTAGTCCACCGGATCGGTGAGCGAGATCCGGGGATGGTCGCCCAGTACCTCCTTCGCCGGCCCCTGGACATTCGGATTGGGGTGCACGGGATAGACGATCCGCACGTCTTCGTGCCGGTCGGCGAGCGTCCGGACGGCCTCGAAGACCGCGCGGAGCGGAGCCCCGAACGACTCGCGGCGATGCGCGGTCATCAGGACCAGTCGCGAGCCGGCCTCGATCGCGCCCGCCAGCGCCGGGTCGGCGATCGGACGCCGGTGGTCCGCGATGTGGCGGAGCGCGTCGACCACGGTGTTGCCCGTGACGTGGACGGCCTCCGCCGGGACGCCCTCGGCGCCGAGGTTTCCGGCCGACTCGGCGGTCGGGGCGAAGTACCAGTCGCTGAGCACGTCCGTGAGCCGGCGGAAGATCTCCTCCGGCCACGGCGCCCACTTGTCGTGACTGCGCAGTCCCGCCTCGACATGCCCCACCCGGATCCGCTCGAGGAAGCCCACCAGTGCGCCGAAGCAGACCGTGGCGGTGTCGCCCTGGACCAGCAGCGCGTCCGGCGACTCCGCCTCGACGACCCCCCGAAGGCCGTCGAGGCAGCGGTGGGCCACGTCGTAGAGCGTCTGGCCGGGCGACATGATCTCGAGGTCGTGGGCGGGCTCGAGCCCGAAGACCTCGAGCACTCCGTCGACGAGCTCGTCGTGCTGGCCCGTGAGCACCAGCCGAGGTTCGACTTCGTCCGCCCGCGCGGCGAGCGCCCGCACCACGGGCGCCATCTTGATCGCCTCGGGCCGGGTGCCGACGACGATCAGGACGCGGGGGCGTCCGGGGCTCACACCCCGCCTCCCCCGCCGGGTCCGTGCTCGGGCTCGCTCGAAACGGCGCGGCTGTCACCCCGTCGGAGGCTCCGCCGGAGATCCGCGACCTCGCCACGAAGCTGCGCCACGATCTCCGCGAGGAATCCACCGACGATCAGGAGAACCCCGATGGTGGTCAGCAGGATCACGAGGTAGAGAAGCGGCCGGAAGCCGGCTCCCATTCCGAATCGGAGCCAGAGGGCCACCAGGCCGACCACCACGCCGGACCCGAAGAGGACGGCGCCCGCGGATCCGAACAGCACCAGCGGCTTCTGGGAAAACCGGAGAAGGAAGCCCACCGCCAGCAGGTCCAGCAGGCCGACCGCCACCCGCCATGGGCCGGTGAACTTCGACGTGCCCGCGCGGCGCGGGTACAGCGTGATGTCGATCTCGGTGACGGACCACCCGCGCGCGTGCGCCAGAACCACGAAGTACCGATGCCAGTCGTGCCGCAGGTGCAGGTCGAGGAGGGTCTCGCGTCGGTACGCCTTCATCGAGTTCATGTCCGACACGGGCACGTCGAACAGCCGGCGCCCGAGGGCGTTGTACACGGCTGACACGCCCCGCTTCTCGTAGGTGCCCACCTTGCGTCCCGTGACCATGTCCCAGCCCTCCTGGAGCTTCTCCAGGAAGCGGGGAATCTCGTCCGGGAGGTGCTGGAGGTCGGCGTCGAAGAGGACGATCCAGCGCTTCGAGGTTGCCTCGGCCCCCGTCGTCATGCCCTCGGTCTTCCCGAGATTCACGCGGTGGCGCACGACGCGGAACGCCTCCCACCCCGCCGCCTCCCGTTCCGCGATGTCCCCGGTGCCGTCCGTCGAGCCGTCGTCGACCAGCACGACCTCGCCATGAAGGTCGTATCGGTCGAACGCCTCCCGGAGCTCGCGGACGAGGGCCGGCATCATCTCCGCTTCATCAAAGGCGGGCACCACGACGCAGAAGTCCCGTCGCGTCGCCGCATCGAGCCCGGCGGCAGCGGCCCGCGCGGCCTCGAGCAGCTCGTCGGACGCGGACGGCCGGATCGCCGTCATCAGACGCGCTTGCGCATGCGGGCGGGAAGGATGCCCATCTGGTCCCGATACTTGGCGACCGTCCGGCGCGCGATCTTCACGCCGTCCTCCTTGAGCTTCCGCACGAGCGCGCTGTCGGTGAGGGGCTTCGACGCGTCCTCGTCCTCGATCAGGATCTTGATCTTGTCCTGGACGCCTCGCGCGGAGATGTCCTCGCCGGACGCCGTCGAGAGCCCCGACGAGAAGAAGTACTTGAGCGAGAAGACGCCACGCGGGGTCTGCACGTACTTCTCGTTGGTGACCCGCGACACCGTCGACTCGTGCATCTCGATGTGATCGGCGACCTCGCGAAGCGTGAGCGGACGAAGCGATTGCACACCCTTCTCGAAGAAGTCGCGCTGCCGATCGACGATGAACCGCATCACCTTCAGCATCGTCTGCCGACGCTGCTCGATGGCCTGGATCATCCAGTTCGCGGCGTTCAGCTTCGAGGTGATGAACTCCTTGTTGTCGCCCTTGAACTTGGCCTTGTCCCTGGCGACGTCCCGGTAGGCCTGCGAGATCCGGAGCCTCGGCATCCGGCCGTCGTTCGCGAACACCATGTACTCGCCGTCGATCTTCTCGACGATGAGGTCCGGAATCACGTACTGCTCGGGGTCGTGGTTCTTCGACAGGCCGGGCTTGGGGTCGAACTGCTGGAGTTCGTCCGCGGCCTCCTGGACCTCCTTCTTGGTCATCCCGGTGGCGCGCGCGATGTCGGCCCACTTGTGGTTGACCAGATCGTTGAAGTGCTCGTCCACGAGCGTCCAGGACGGCGTGCCCTCCATGTCCACGCGCCGCATCTGAATGAGGATGCACTCACGAATGGTCCGGGCACCGACGCCGGCCGGGTCGAACTGCTGGATCCGCTCCAGCACCGCTTCCGCCTCCTCCATCGTGTACGGCTGGAAAAGCCGGTCGATCTCGGCGAGCTCGAGGGCTCGGTCCTCCTCGTCCTCGATCTGCTCCGCATTCACCCGGGCCGGCGCCTCCGCCTGCTCGAGCCATGCGTTGGCGGCCTCGAGCACGTCGTCGAGGCTGCACGCCACGAGCCCGGCGTCGTCGAGGTTCCCGATCAGCTCCTCCCCCAGGCGCATGTCGCGCTCGTCGAGATCGAGGAGGTGGAGCTGCCCCAGGAGATGGTCCTCGAGATCCTCGGTGACGACGGCGGTCGGCGGGACGTACTCCTTGTGCTCGTACTCCTGCTTCCGACCGCCCGCGTCGAAGCCGTCCAGGAGGATCTCCTCCCAGTCGATCTCCTCGTCGTCGCGGTTGTCCTCCGGCTGCTCGTCGGCGAGCTCCATGTCCTGCGACATGTCCGTCTGCTCGAGCTCCAGGAACGGATTCTCCGCCATCTCCTGCTTGAGATGCTGCTCGAGGTCCTGCAGTGGCATGTACAGCAGCTCCATCGCCTGATACAGACGCGGATTGATCCGCATCTCCTGCTTGAGCTGCTGGCCCTGGAAGAGCCGGGTGTCGAAGGCGCTCACGAGGCCTCCCCGGGCACGGGTCGGGCCGCGTCGGTCGAGGGGCCGGACGCGAGCGCATCCGGCACGACGTCGAGATCGGCGCCCCCCTCGGGCGGCGGGAACCGCTCGCGCATCCGAGCCGTGAGTGTCGGCCCGAGATAGAGGTCGGCCGCCTCGTCGTTCCAGACGATGTCCGACACACCGCCCGCGATGCGGATCCGGCCCTCGTACATGATGTAGGCACGATCCACGATCTCGAGCGTCTGTTCGACGTTGTGGTCCGAGATGACGACACCGATGTCACGCGTCTTCAGCTCACCGACGATGGCCTGGATGTCGTTCACCGCGATCGGGTCGATGCCCGCGAAGGGCTCGTCGAGGAGCATGAACTTGGGACGCTGGACGAGCGCACGCGTGATCTCGAGCCGGCGCCTCTCGCCTCCGCTCAGGGCGTAGGCCTTCGACGTCCGCAGTCGATGCAGCCCGAGTTCGTGAAGAAGCTCCTCGAGGCGCTCCTTCCGCTGCTTCCGCGACAGATCGAGCGTCTCGAGAATGGCGAGGACGTTCTCCTCGACGGAGAGCTTGCGGAAGATCGACGGTTCCTGCGCGAGGTAGCCCACCCCGAGTCGGGCGCGCTTGAACATCGGCACGCGCGTCACGTTACGATCGTCGAGGTGCACCGTTCCCGCGTCCGGCGCGATCAGGCCGACCATCATGTAGAAGGTGGTCGTCTTCCCTGCTCCGTTCGGACCCAGCAGGCCGACGATCTCGCCCTGGCGCACCTCGATGTTCACGTCGTCCACGACGGTGCGACGCCGAAAGGCCTTGGTCAGTCCACGGGCCCAGAAGCGGCTCGTGCCGCCACGTCCGTTCGGGCCCGGATTCGGCGCGTCGCTCATCGTTCGCCTCCCGGCCCGTCCGCCACGGCGTTCGTGCGCCGCCTCGGCTCCAGGTGCACGCCTTCCCTCAGGCCGAAGATCTCCATACGACTCACCTCGTCGTCCTCGAAGACGAGGATGATCCGTGCCGCGACGACGTAGTGGACGCCGGGCGCGTCGGCGGGCAGGGTCACCTCCGGCTCAGCGTCCTCGGCCAGTACGGAGGCGGAGTCCGCGACCGGCCCGAGTCCGGCGGCGACCGTCGAATCGGGCGGTGGGACGGTGTCGGGTGCGGCCGGAGCGCGGTAGTCCAGTAACGACGTCGGCGGCGTCGGTTCCGCGTCGGCCGAGTCCGGCGCGGTCGGATCGCGGGCCAGTCGGTAGAGGCTCGACGCGTTCCCCGCCGAAACGATGCGGTCGAGGCTGTACACGGTCGAATCGCCCTCCGGTACGGCGAGGAAGTTTGCGACGATCGTGTCGCCACGGATCCAGTCCTGCGACGCGATGTCGGGAAGCATCGACACGTCCATCGAGTCGCGGCTGGACACCGCGTAGGCGCGCCCGACTGCGAGCACCGAGTCGAGCACGCCCACGGTCGCGGCCACGTCGAGCGAGTCCGCGGTGATGCGGGTCGCGCCGGACCACGCGACGGGCTGGGCGGCGTCGAGCGAGTCCTGCGGAGACATCTCCTCGCCGGCCGAGTCGCTCTCTGCCGCGAGGGGGACCTCCGCGCGCCGGAGGGGCGCGGCCCAGAGCCCGTCGACCTCCCCCTCGACGAAGGTCACCCGGAACCAGGGCGACTCGAGGTCGAGGTCGCGGGACACGAGCGAGCCCTCGCCGATCGCCTCGATCTCGCGGATCTCGTTCTCGGGAATCCGCACGATCACGCGGCGCCCCTCGATCGAGTCGGCGCCCTGGACCAGCGACGCTCGCCCGAGGAGGTCCAGGGTGGACCGGACCTGGTCGTAGACGAGCGAGTCGCTCTGCGTGACCAGCGAGTCTCGCAGCACGTCCACGTCCCCGCGCGCCTCGAAGTAGCTCTCGCCACGGACGAAGATGCGATCGGCCGTCACGTCGAAGGGCGCCGGCTCGGGGGCGTCGGGGTCGGCGTCGGAAGGCGGCGCCACGGGAAGGATCGCGGCGGGGCGGGTGCCGTCCGGCATCCTGCCCGACACCGTGACCTCGTCCTCGAGCCTGCCCCCGGCGGCCTCGCGGAAGTCGAGGTTCAGACCCGTGAGTCGGGCGCCGTCCGCAAGATCCGTGACGACCACGGCGGTGTCGGCCGCCCCGTTCGCGACAAGGCGACCGAGGTTTCGGAGATACGTCGCGCGAACGCCGGTCATGCTCCGGGCGGAGTCGGAGTAGAAGACGTCCCCGACCAGCTCGAACGTGCCCGTGGATCCGTAGTATGCCAGCGAGTCCGCACGGAGGATCACGTTCCCGTCGCATCGGATTCGGGGACGTCGCTGATGGATCGTCACCGACGTGCCGATCGTCCGCTGGGTGAACAGTCCGCTCCCGGGCTGGAACTCGCAGTCTCGGCCCACGGCCTGCGCGGCGGCGGACTCCGCCGCGACGAGCGTCAAGAGCGCGGCCAGAAGCGCGGCCGCCGCGCGTGAAGCCGTCGCCATCCCCTCGCTCCGCGGAGGCCGCGTCATCGGCCCTCCCCGCTGTCGTCCACGCCACCCCGACCGTCATCCACGTCGCCCCCGACCGGCACGCCGGTGCCCATGGTATCCAGCACCATGTCCGGGATCGCCCCCACCGGGCTGTCGATGGTGATGTTGCGGAACTGAAGGTCGGACTCGAACCGCGTCCCCGTGATCGGCCGACCGTCGATGACGGCCCGGGTGATCGTGTCGGACCTGATCTCGTCGAACTCGGGCGCATAGTAGAGCACCGGGCTCTGGACGGTCGTGTTCTGCGTGAGGACGTTCAGCAGCGCGTTGCCCCGGAGCTCCATGTCGCGCGACTCGGAATCGAGGCGCGCCTCGTTCGCAGTGGCCCGCGCGGTCCGCACCCCGAGGCTGTCGAAGAAGTTCATCTGAACGCCGAACAGTCGGACCGCGGTCGAATCCGCCCACTGCCAGGTGGAGTCCGCCACGATTTCGGCGTTGCGCACGCCGTCCACCGTCTGCGTGAGCTCGAAGCCCTCGATGATCTGGTAGTCCGTCGGGATGAACGGCTCACGGCCGGTGTCCGCACCCGTCGTCTCGTCCGTGCAGGCCGCGGCGACCAGAAGTGTGGCCGCCAGCGCCGGAAGCAGGGCGCGGGCCGTCACGAGACCCCCGCGCGCATCAGGTCGTGCAGGTGCACGACCCCGAGCAGGCGACGCTCGTCGTCCACCACCGGGAGGGCCATGACGCCCTTCTCCTCCATCCGGTGCATCACGGCGCTCCCCCGCTCGTCCGGACCGGCCACGAGCGGATCGGGCGTCATCGCGCCACGCACAGGCACGGCGGGCCAGCCGTCCGGGTCCCGTTCCATGAGGCGGGTGAGGTCGCCCGCCGTGACCACGCCGACGAGCAGGCCGTTCTCGACGACCGGCACGGTGCCGCGCTTCTCGGCGATCGGAACCACGGCTGCCCGCATGAGGGCATCGGGCTCGATCCAGGGGTGATCGTCGGACTCCATGACGTCCCGAATCGACACGGTGAGCCGGCGTCCGAGCGAGCCTCCCGGGTGGTAGCGGGCGAAGTCCTGCGGCTCGAACCCGTTGAGCTGGAGCGCCACCACTGCGAGCGCGTCGCCCATCGCGAGCGCGGTGGTCGTGGAGGAGGTCGGCGCCAGGTCCATCGGACAGGCCTCCTCCTCGACGCCGCAGTCCAGGGCGACGCGCGCGTTGCGCCCGAGGGACGAGTCGACGTTCCCGGTGAGCGCAACGATCGGCACGCCGGTGCGCAGCAGGTAGTCCACCAGGCCCGCGAGCTCCTCCGTCTCGCCGCTCTTGGAGAGGATGATCGCGACGTCGTCCGGACCGACGATGCCCAGGTCCCCGTGCAGACCCTCGACCGGGTGCAGAAAGGAGGCGGGTGTGCCGGTCGACGTCAGCGTCGCGGCGATCTTCCGTGCGATGATCCCGCTCTTTCCGATGCCGGCCACGATCACCCGGCCACGGGCCTCGACCAGGAGACGGCAGGCGGCCGCGAAGTTCTCCCCGAGTCGCTGGGAGACCCGCCGGAGTTCGTCCGCCTCCAGCTCGAGCACGCGCCGACCCTCGGCGACGATCCGCGCGTCGTGGTCCGTGTCGGGCTTCGTGGCCTGCGTCATCGGACCTCCGACCTGTCGATCAGCTCGGACGTGCGCGCGACGTAGGCCTCGAGCACTCGATCCCAGGAACCACGCGCCGCGAGCAGGGTTCGCGCGAGCTCCCGCACGGCCCCGTGCCCGCCCCGGCGCTCGGATATCCAGTCGGCGCCCTCGAGGATCTCGGGCTGCGCGTTGGCGACGGCGCACTTGAGCCCCATGCGTCGGAAGATCGCCAGATCGGGCAGATCGTCCGCGAGCATGGCGGTCTCGCTCCAGTCGATCCCCTCGCGCTCGAGAATGCCCTGCAGGATCGCGAGCTTCCGCGAGCCGGCGTCCTGGTGGTACTCGAGCCCGAGCTCCTCCGCCCGGACGGCCGTCGCGGGCGACACTCGGCCAGAGATCAGGACGACCTTGATGTCGTCCTCCTCGAGCAGCTTCATCCCGAGACCATCCTGGATGTCGAAGCGCTTCAGCTCGACGCTTTCGCCGGTGGCGGTGCGGCCGATGTAGACGCCGGCGTCCGTGAGTACGCCGTCCACGTCGAACACCACGAGGCGGATGCGTTCGGCCACTGCGCCCGGAATCGTGTGCGCCGCCGCCGCGACGGCCTCCGGCAACTGCCTGCGAGAGCGTGCCATCACGCGTCTCCCGTCGAACCGACTCCGGCGGGCCGGGCCTCGATGGGGCTGGCCGGGTTCCGATATCCCAGCGCCTCGCGGATCGCGAGCACTTCGCGGAGCAGCGGTTCGAGGTTCCCCAGCGGCAGCATGTTCGTGGAGTCGGACGGCGCGTCGGCGGGCGCCGGGTGGGTCTCGATGAACAGTCCGTCGCACCCGGCCGCTACCGCCGCCTTCACGAGGGACGGGATGTGCCCGGGGTCACCCCCGCTGGATGCGTCGGCCTGCCCCGGGCGCTGGACCGAGTGGCCCCCGTCGAAGATCGCGGGCGCACCCGTCGCGGCGCGCATCCGCGCGAAGGAGCGCATGTCGACGACCAGGTTCCCGTACCCGAAGAAGGTGCCGCGCTCGGTGGTCGCGATCGGACCCGCGCCGGAGCGCCGTGCCTTCTCCACGGCCGCGCCCATCTCCTCCGGGGCCATCCACTGGCCCTTCTTGATGTTGATGGCGCATCCCGTCCCCGCGGCTGCCACCACCAGATCGGTCTGGCGCCCGAGGAACGCAGGGATCTGAAGCATGTCCACCACCTCGGCGGCAGGCGCCGCCTGCCCCGCCTCGTGCACGTCGGTCACGAGGGGCAGACCGGTCTCGGCCTTCACCCGGCCCAGCAGTTCGAGACCGCGGGTCAGTCCGGGGCCCCGCTCCGAGTCGAGCTTCGAGCGATTCGCCTTGTCGAAGGAGGCCTTGAAGACGATGTGCAGGTCGAGCGACCGGGAGAGGCGCACGAGTTCCTGCCCCACCTCGACGTTCAGCGCGTCGTCCTCGAGCTGGCACGGACCCGCCAGGAGCGTGAAGCGATCGAACATCAGTCACCCGCCGCGATCGGCTCGACCTGGCTCGGGTTCGAGGACCGGGCACGCTCGACCGCGGCCTCGACGAAGCCGGCGAAGAGCGGCGCGGGCCGCATCGGCCGGCTCTTGAGCTCCGGATGAAACTGCCCCGCCACGAAGAAGGGGTGGTCGGGAATCTCCACCATCTCGACCAGCTGCCCGTCCGGTGAGGTCCCCGAGATCACGAGGCCGTGCTCCTCGAGCGAGGGTCGGAATTCGTTGTTGACCTCGAACCGGTGCCGATGGCGCTCACTGATCTCGGTGGCGCCGTAGATCCGGGCCGCCAGCGAGCCGTCGAGTAGCCGTGCCGGGTAGGCGCCGAGCCGCATCGTGCCGCCCTTGTTGGTCACCTGCATCTGCGAGTCCATGAGGCAGATCACCGCATTCTCGGCGTTCTCCTGGAACTCGTACGAATCGGAGTCGGTCAGGCCGACGATGTTGCGAGCGAACTCAATCACGGCGCACTGAAGTCCAAGGCAGATACCGAGATAGGGCAGCTCGTTCTCGCGCGCCCACCGAATCGCCGTCAGCATGCCCTCGATCCCGCGTGCGCCGAACCCGCCCGGAACCAGCAGGCCGTGGTACTTCTCGAGCTTGTCCACGTTGGTCTCGTCGAACTGCTCGGACGACAGCCAGTCGATCTCGACCTTTACGTCGTTGGCGATGCCGCCGTGGAGGAGCGCCTCCTGAACCGACTTGTAGGAGTCCACGAGCTCCGTGTACTTCCCGACCACGGCGATCTTCACCTCGCCACCGCCTGGGGTCTTGATGGTGTTCACCATCTGACGCCACGGCCCGAGATCCGGCTCCGGCGCCTCCATCCCGAGCATCCGGAGGACCGTGTCGTCGAGCCGTTGGCGCTTGAGCTCGATCGGGACCTGATAGATGGTCTCGACGTCCCGCGCCTCGACCACGCCGTCGAGCGGCACGTTGGTGAACAGCGCGATCTTGTGCCGAATCTCGTCATCCAGCGGGTGCTCCGTACGGCACACCAGGATGTGCGGCTGGATCCCGATCTGCATCAGCTCGCGCACCGAATGCTGCGTCGGTTTGGTCTTCAGCTCGCCCGCGGCGGCGATGTACGGGATCAGCGTCAGGTGCATGAAGATGGCGTTCTCGCGTCCGATCTCCTGGCGGAACTGCCGGATCGCCTCCAGGAACGGCAGCGACTCGATGTCACCCACCGTGCCCCCGATCTCCGTGATCACGAAGTCGTTGTCGTCGGACAGGCGGTGGATGCGTGACTTGATCTCGTCCGTGATGTGCGGAATCACCTGGACCGTGGAGCCCAGGTAGTCGCCCCGGCGCTCCTTGGCGATGACGTCGGAGTAGATCCGCCCCGTCGTGATGTTGTTCGCCTGGCTGAGCGACTCGTCGATGAACCGCTCGTAGTGCCCGAGGTCGAGGTCCGTCTCGGCGCCGTCGTCCGTCACGAAGACCTCGCCGTGCTGGAACGGCGACATCGTGCCGGGATCGACGTTGATGTACGGGTCGAACTTCTGGAGCGTCACGCGGTAGCCGCGCTCCTTGAGCAGGCGGCCGAGCGAGGCCGCCGCGATCCCCTTCCCGAGGGAGGACACCACGCCCCCCGTCACGAAGATGTACTTGGTGGGGTTCGACGCTTCGCTCATCCGGTTCGTCTCGCGCTCAGGCTGATGTGACGGTGTGGTTGTTCATGTGCTGCTCCAGCAGGCGTTCCATCCGCGCGGCGTCCTCCGGCGTGTCGACCCCGGGCGCGGCGACGTCGACCACCGCGACCCCGATGCGGATCCCGGCCGCCAGCGGTCGGAGCTGCTCGAGCCGCTCGAGGCGCTCCAGGCGGCCCTCGTCGAGGGCGACCCAACGCTCCAGGGCGGCCCGCCGGTAGGTGTAGAGTCCGACATGCCGAAGAAAGGTCCCGTGTTCCGTATCGGCGGGTCCGGACGACCCGTCGCGGTCGGCCGGAATGGGCGCCCGCGAGAAGTAGAGGGCACCACCGTCGTCGGCCCGAACGACCTTCACAGCCGACGGATCGCGCCACTCGGCCGGGTCCGTGACGGGTGTGGCACACGTCGCGACGTCCCACCCCGCGCGGACGAGGTCGATCGTGGCGGCCACGTGGTCGGCGTCGAGCAGTGGCTCGTCGCCCTGCACGTTCACGATCACGTCGAAGTCCGCGAACTCGGCACGCGCCGCCACCTCGGCCACCCGGTCGGTCCCGGAGGGGTGCGCCGGATCCGTGAGGACGGCCTCCGCGCCCATCTCGCGGCAGGCGTCGAGAAGCTCGTCGTGGTCGACGGCGACGACGACGCGATCGAGCACGTCCATCTCACGCACGCGGTCCCAGACCCAGGCGATGAGCGGGCGACCCAGGAGCGGGTGGAGGGGCTTCCGGGGGAGGCGTGAAGACGCCAGCCGCGCGGGGACGACACCCAGCGTACGGCCGGGGTGTGAGGCCGTGTCGGGCCCGGAATCGGAGCGCTCTTCAGCGCGGTCTCTAGCAAGATCCACGCCATTCAAGGTATCCCCGAGTGGTCTGGGGTGGCAAGATGCCGCGCAGGACTTGACGAATCGCCGGGTCGGGCAGGTCGCCGCAGCGGGACCCGTCACGGCGCCACGGCGCCACCCGTCAGGGCGCCACGGAGTGGAACTCCACGCCCTCGTCCGCGCCCTTCTCGACCGTGCGATGCATGGACCACTCGCTCTTGAACAGAATGAGCGGACGCTCCCGCGAATCGTGCACCAGCTGACGATCGTAGCCGGCGGCCAGCTCCTCGATCCGGTCCTCCGGGCCGGCGATCCAGCGCGCCTGGGTGTACGGCAGACGCTCGAGCCGCGCCTCCACACCGTATTCGTGCTCCAGCCGATGGAGGAGCACGTCGAACTGGAGCGGCCCCACGGCCCCGACGATGGGCGCGGGCCCTGCGATGGAGGGTGCGTAGAAGACCTGCGCCGCACCCTCCTCGCTGAGCTGTCGGAGGCCGTTGTCGAGGTGTTTTCGACGAAGCGGGTCCTCGACCGAGATCCGCGCGAAGTGTTCGGGGCTGAACCGCGGGATGTCACGAAACTCCACGCCCCGGTCGACGCTCAGGGTGTCGCCGATGCGCAGGCTGCCCCGGTCGTGGATCCCGACCACGTCGCCCGGCCACGCCTCCTCGACGGCGTGGCGCTCCCGCGCCATGAACGTCTGAGGCTGTGCCAGGCGCACCTTCTGCCCGCTTCTGCGGTTGTCCACCTCCATCCCCGCCTCGAACCGACCGGACACGATGCGCACGAACGCGATACGGTCGCGGTGCCGCGGGTCGAGGTTGGCCTGGATCTTGAACACGAAGCCCGTGAACGCCTCGTCGTCGGGTCGTACGACGTCGTCCACCGTCTCGCGGGGTGCAGGGGCGGGCGCGTACCGGAGGAACGTGTGCAGGAACGGCTCGATCCCGAAGTTCGTAAGCGCGCTGCCGAAGAACGTCGGTGAGAGACTCCCGTCGGTCACCGCGGCGGGGTCGAAATCGGCGCCCGCGAGGTCGAGCAGGGTGACCTCCTCGCGAATCCGGTCGGCGACCCCCGACCCGAGCGCATCATCCACCGCGGCATGATCGAGCGGATGCCGGTCGGTCCGGACCTGCGTCTGGCCGTGGTCCGCCCCCTTCCGGAACAGCACTGCCTCGCCCACCCTGCGGTCCACCACGCCCACGAACCGCCCCTGATCCGTGATCGGCCACGTCACCGGGTAGCACGCGACGCCGAGGTCCGCCTCCACGTCGTCGAGCAGCTTGAGCGGATCCTCGCCGGGCCGGTCACACTTGTTCACGAGCGTGAACACCGGCGTCCGGCGCAGCTTGCACACGTTGAAGAGCTTCCGCGTCTGCTCCTCCACCCCGCGACGATTGTCGAGCAGCATGACCGCGGCGTCGGCGGCGACCAGCGTCCGGTAGGTGTCCTCGCTGAAGTCCTGGTGGCCGGGCGTGTCGAGCAGGTTGATGCGAAAGCCGTCGTAGTCGAACTGAAGCACCGAGGAGGTCACCGAGATCCCTCGCTCCTTCTCCATCTCCATCCAGTCGGACGTCGCATGACGGCTCGCCCGCCGCGCCTTCACGGATCCTGCCAGATGGATCGCGCCGCCGTAGAGCAGCAGCTTCTCGGTCAGCGTGGTCTTGCCGGCGTCGGGGTGCGAGATGATCGCGAAGGTTCGACGGCGGGCGATCTCACGCGCCATCGGCGAACTCGGGCGCGAGGCGGGGTGCGGTGCGGTGTCGGACATGGCCCGGAAGCTAACCGGATGGCGCCTCGAGGTGAGGGGGCCACGGGGCGGCGCGCCAGCCCTCCGCTGCGGCCGCGCCCTACCCCGCGTCTGCCACGATGCGCGTCCCCGACTCCCCGCGGACGATGGCTTCGGCCTGGTCCAGCGATCCGATCGCCGCCTCGCCACCGGACGCCGCCACGAAGGCGGCCGCCGCGCGGAGCTTCGGGCCGATCGATCCCTTCGGAAGGTCGTCGGCCCAGGCCAGCGCCTGGACCGCCCCGATCCGCTCCACCGCGCGCTGCTCCGGCGAGCCGAAGTCGCGGTAGAGCGCGTCCACATCGGTGAGCAGGAGAAGTAGATCCGTGTCGAGCGAGCCGGCGAGAAGCGCGCTCGTCGCATCCTTGTCCACCACCGCCTCGAGCCCGCGGATCCGGCCGTCGGCGTCTCGCGCCACGGGGATCCCGCCACCGCCGGCACAGATCACCAGGGTGCCCGCCGCGCAGAGCCGCCGGATGGACGGCAGCTCGAGCACCTCGAGCGGGGCCGGCGAGGCCACGGCGCGGCGCCACACGTCCCCCTCGGCAATCATGTGCCACCCGCGATCGTAGCGAAGCGCCCGAGCCTCGGCCTCGACGTAGCTTGGGCCGATCGGCTTGGTTGCGTCATCGAAGGCGGGGTCGTCCGGGTCCACGCGGACCTGCGTCAGAACGACGGCGAGGTCGATCCCCGGAACGTGGGTTCGGAACTCCTGAGCGAGCAGGTGCCCGATCAAGCCCTCGGTCTGAGCGCCGAGCACGTCGAGCGGCTGCGCGGACTCGGGAGCGACCGCGGCCTCCCGGAGGGCCAGGAGGCCGATCTGCGGCCCGTTCCCGTGCGTGAGGAGGACGGAGTGCTCCCGGACCAGCGGCGCGAGGAGTCTAGCCGCACGGGCGATGTTGCCGAGCTGGTTCGCCGCGGTCGGCGCCTCTCCCCGACGCAGGATCGCGTGCCCGCCCAGGCCGACGACGATCTTCACGACGCTCGGTGGGTCGTCGGCCGGTATCCCCGGCGCCTCACGCGATCGGGTCTCGTGCCATCGGGCAGCTCATGCAGCGGGCGCCGCCTCGACCGCGCCCGAGTTCACCGCCCGGGATGGTGATGACCTCGATCCCTGCCTTCGCGAGCTTCGCGTTGGTGTCGACGTTCCGGTCGTACCCGACCACCACGCCCGGGGCGATCGCCAGCACGTTGTTGCCGTCGTCCCACTGCTCGCGCTTCGCCTGGTACTCGTCGCCGCCGGTCGTCACCACCCGCACGCTCCCGAGGTCGAGCGCGTCCGAGATCGCCTCGAAGAGATCGTCCTCCTCCTCGACGTGCAGTTCATCGTCCACGCCGGGACGGATCGACCAGACCCGCAGCTGCTCCTCCACACCCGGGAAGATGCAGAATGCGTCATGGTCGATCATGGTGAGCACCGTGTCGAGGTGCATGTACGCCCGGACCTTGGGAACGGACACCGCGAGAACCCGCGCCACCTCGCCCGCCTCGAACAGAGACGCGGCGAGATGCTCGACCGCCTGCGGCGTCGTCCGCTGGCTGAGACCCACCATCACCGTCCGGTGGTCGAGGACGAAGACGTCCCCGCCCTCCAGCGTGCACTCGAGCCCGGCCACTCCGCCGTCGCCGAACCAGTGGGTCACGCCGTCGCCGGCGAAGGCGGGATGGAAGCGGTAGATGGCCTCCAGATTGAGCGTCTCGCGGACCCGGGCCGGGTGCGCCATGGAGCTCACGGCGACGCCTCCACCGATCCAGACCGACGGATCCCGCGTGAAGAGGTGGTTCGGCAGCGGGGGCAGCAGGAAGTGATCGGAGTCGAGCGCGGCGGTGACGAGTCCTCCGCCCTGTCGGATCCCCCGGACCGGCGACTCCTCCAGCGTCATCCCGCCGATCAGCGACTCGGCGAGGGTCCGCCCGTCCATCTCGTCGAGCGCCGCGCGCAGCTCGTCGGCGAGGCAGCCGTGCTCGGCGGCACTCACCCGTCGGTCGAGGAGCCATGCGCGCCCGGCCGGGACGTCCATGGTCTCGGCGAGCAGCCGCTCCAGATACAGGACCTCGACGTCGCGGTCCCGCAGCGCGGTCGCGAAGGCGTCGTGATCCTCCTGCGCACGGCTCACCCATATCACCTCGTCGAAGAGGAGTTCTTCGCGGTTGCGGGGGGTGAGTCTCCGGAGGCTTCGATCCGGTCGATGCAGCAGCACGGATCGGAGCCGCCCCACCTCGGAGTGGACGCCACGGGGATCGGTCACGCGGAGGCGCCGCCCCCTTCGGCGTCGGCCACGATCCGCGCGCGGAGCCGCTCCCAGGCCGTCTCGGCGGCTTCCAGCAACTCCATGTACAGCTGCCGGACCTCCTGCGCCTGATCCGTCGGGCCGTGGTCCGACCCCGAGATGTATCCCCCGAGGCTCGTGATCTTCGCGAACAGCTGCCGGCCCCACCACAGGGAGTCCTGTCCGCCGGTGAGACGCAGGTCGACGAGCTGCATCTCCAGGTCGGTGAGGGCGTCGTAGCGCGCCTGCTGGGCCGGGCTCAGCCCATCGCCCGCCTCGAGCTCGAGCAGCCGCGCCCGCTCGACCTCGATCGCGTCGATGAGGGCCACGACGCGGTCGGCCATGTCACGTAGCTCGAGCGCCATGGCGAGCTGCGCCCGCATGCCTTCCATCGAGCCGGTGGACGTCGGGTCCGGGAGGACGGTGAGCGGCTGTTCGTGCGTCTCGCCGTTCACGGTGAGTCGAACGGTGTACGTCCCGGGAAGCGCCGCCGGGGACACGCGCCCGCCGTCGCCGGGACTCCGCGTGCCGTCGGCGGAGAGTCCGGCGTGTGCGTGCTCGATCGGCGCGGTGCGCATGGTCGGGTACCCCGACGAGCGGTGGCGGAGGTTCCAGCTCGTGCGCTGAAGCCCCGGAGCGCCGGGTGCGCGCACGTCCGCGATCGACTCGCCGGACGAATCCATGATCTCCATCGCCACCTCGTGGTCCCCGGGCGGAAGCCAGTAGCTGATGAGCGCGCCCGACGGACCGCTTTCGCCCGCCGCGGGCACGCCGGGCTGGCTGAAGGGAGAGGCCGTCGAGACCCAGCGGTACGCGTCGCGCGGGGCGAAGAGGTGGGGCCCCTGAGGCGCCAGCGCGACCTCGATCGGTCCTTCGAACGGGGGCGCATCCACTCGTGGGATGCCCTCCCCGACCCGAAGCGCCGGCGGGTCCTGCAGCGGATTGATGTCGTCCACGATCCAGAACCCTCGCCCGTACGTGGCGATCACCAGGTCGTCGAAGTGGTCCTGCACCTCGACCCAGTGCACGGGCGCGGGCGGGATCCCCTCGTAGCGCACCCAGCGAGCGCCGTCCGTCTGCGACACGTACAGCCCGTTGCCCGTCCCCGCGTAGAGCAGCCCTTCCCGCTCCGGGTCCTCCTGCAGGACGTGCGTGAACGAGAGCGCGCTCCGCGGGATGTCGCCGTCGATGCGCGCCCACGAGTCGCCGCCGTCGTCCGTGCGGTAGAGGATCGGGTCGAAGATTCCCAGCTGATGCCCGTCCACGGCCACGTACACCTTGTCCTCGTCGTGCCGGGACACCTCGATGCTCGAGATGGTCGAATAGATCGGCAGTTCGGGCAGGCGGTCGCTGAGGTCGGTCCACGTCGCGCCTCCGTCCCGCGTCACATGGAGCTTCCCGTCGTTCGTTCCGGCCCAGATCTCGCCCGGGTTCAGGAGGCTCTCGGCGATCGCGAAGACCACGGCGGCGTAGGTCGGACCGGCGTCGTCGGGGGTGAGCCCTCCCGTCTTCCTGAGCAGCGAGTCCTGACCGGTCGAGAGGTCCGGCGAGATGACGTCCCAGCTCTGCCCGCCGTTCGTGGAGCGGTGGACGTGCTGGCTCCCCACGTACGCGACCGACGGGTCGTGCGGCGAGAGCGTGATCGGGAAGGTCCACTGGAATCGGTAGCGCAGGTCGCCCGCCGGCCACGCCTCGGGGTTGTCGGGCCAGACGGTGACCGTGCGCGACGTACGGGTCGCGAGGTCGTGCCGATCGAGAATTCCCTCGTAACAACCCGACCAGACGACGTCGTTCACCGTGTCGGGTACCGCCCAGCCACTCTCGCAGCCGCCGACGCTCCGCCACTCGCCCACGGGAATCGACCCGCCGTAGAGCACGCGTGACGGTCCCATGGTGGACGGTCCGTCCTGACGGTTGCCGTACAGGTTGTACGGGACCTTGTTGTCCACCTGCACGTGGTACATCTGGGCGATGGGAAGAAGCGGCCGGTACCAGTCGCGCCCGCGCGTGGTCGAGATCGACGGGCCCTGATCGTGGCCGAGGATCATGCGGTCCGGCATCGTGGGGTCGATCCACATGTCGTGGAAGTCTCCCCCGTTCCCGCCTCCGCCGCGGAGGGACGGCCCACCGTCGTCGGTCACGGAATACCCGGTGGCCATGAAGTGGACCTGGTCCGGATCGTCCGGCGCGACATGCAGACGCGTGTAGTAGTGGGGCCGCTGCTGGATCCGATGCGCGGCCTGCACCATGGCCCACGTGAGCCCGCGGTCGTCCGAGCGCCAGAGGACGCCCTGGTGCTGATACGGATCGGGTCCACCGGGATCGAGCGGCCCGTTGGCCGAGTTCACATTGGTCTCGATCATCGCGTAGATCCG
This sequence comes from Longimicrobiales bacterium, assembly GCA_028284495.1. Lineage (GTDB taxonomy): Bacteria > Gemmatimonadota > Gemmatimonadetes > Longimicrobiales > Gaopeijiaceae > Gaopeijia. The sequence goes on from JANQRP010000024.1 coordinate 92,565, forward strand.
GTCCGGATCCGCCGGCGTGCCGCCGAGTGCGATTTTGCCGAGGGTGCCCCGCGGGAGCCCGTTCCCCTCGAGCTTCTCCCACGTCTCGCCCCCGTCGTTCGACCGCCAGATCCCGTCGTTCGGGCCGCCGCTCCAGCGGCCCCACGTGCGGATGTGCATGGTCCAGAGCGAGGCGAAGATCGTGTCGGGGGCTCCGGGCACCATCCAGAGGTCGAAGGCGCCGGTCATCGGGTCCGTGTGGAGCACCCGATCCCAGGTCTCGCCTCCGTCGGCGGTCCGGAAGACGCCCCGCTCCTCCTGGGGGCCGTAGAGGTGGCCCAGCGCGGCGACCCAGGCGACGTCGGGGTCGTCCGGATGCACGATGATCCGCCCGACGCGCCCGCTCTCCGGAAGTCCCACGAACCGCCAGCTGTCGCCGCGGTCGTCCGACCGGTAGATGCCGGTGCCGTGGCTCACGTTCGACCGGATCCACGGCTCGCCGGTGCCGGCATAGATCACGTCGTGGTCCGACGGCGCGACCGCCAGCGCTCCGATCGATTGCACGTCGTGGTCGTCGAATACGGGCTCCCAGCCGTGGCCGCCGTCGGTGGTCTTCCAGATCCCCCCGGAGGCAGCCCCGACCAGGTAGGTGTTCGGGTCACCCGGGATCCCGGTCACCGCGCTCACGCGATTCCCGACGGGGCCGACGTGCCGAGCCTCGAGACCCGAGAGGAGCTCCGCGAGCGCGCGGTCCTCCCCGGGCAGCTGCGCGTGCCCCGGCTGGGGCCAGACGGACAGCGTGAGCGCGGCGAGGATGGGGGCGACGATGAGCCCTGCGAGGCTCGGGACACGGCGGGACATGGACGCTCCGGAAGACGGTGGAATGCGCCGCCAACCTAGACGCCCGCCCCGATTCCGGGCCAGCCCCCGGCGCAGCGCGCGGGGCGGCACACGGACGGTGGGCCTGAAGTCGCCGGGCTCGCCGTTCCGGCTACTTCCTCCGGTGGTGGAGCGCCACCGGTTCGGTCTCCCGCCCGCGCTCCCACCAGTTCTGGTAGAGGTCGACCGTGAACATCAGAACGAGCATGAAGATCACGATCCACTGCGGGATGTAGGGGAAGGCAGTCCCGTTCGCCTCGAGGTGGGCCGTGTGGCCGCCCTCCAGCACGAGCACGAACCCGATCAGGAGCAGGACGAACAGGCCCAGGATCTCGAACTCCGGGTTCGACGCGAGGAAGGTCGAGATGGCATCCGCGAAGGCGAGCATCAGCGCCACCGACACCACGACCGACAGGACCATCACCAGGAAGATGTCGGTCATCCCGACCACGGTGAGAATCGAGTCGACGCTGAACAGCAGGTTCATGCCGACGATCAGGGCCACCACGTCGCGGAACCTGGCCGCCTGACCCACCGCGAGCTCCTTCGACTTGAGCTTGATGCGGAGCTCCTTCACACCCTTCCAGATCAGGAAGAGCCCGCCGAGGATCAGGACGAGCGCCTTCCCGGTCATGTCGCCGGTCAGCGTGACCCAGGCGAGCGTGACGTCGAACTCGAACAGGCTCGCGGTCGCGACGCTCAGGATCAGACTCACCAGTGCCAGCAGCACGATCCGAAACAGCATCGCGAGCACGAGCCCCAGCTTGATCGCCTTGCCCCGCTCGGCTTGCGGCAGCTTGTTGGCGATGATCGTGATGATGATCAGGTTGTCGGCGCCGAGCGCGATCTGAATCAGCGTGATGCCGAAGAGGGACGCGAGAACGGCCGGGTCGGTGAGTGTGGCGAGCATGGAGACCTGGGTCTGTGAGGCCGGAGTCCGGGAGGTCCGGGATCGGGAGGCGCCGGACTCACCGAAGCGTGTCGGCGGCGATCTCGGCGAGACGCTGGTCGAACGCCCGGCGGGCGAAAGCGAAGGGCACGGCTCCCATCATGGGGAAGCCGTCGACGAGGTAGGTGGGTGTGCCCCGCACGCCGAGCTCGGTCGCGAGCGAGTCGGCTCGCCGGATCCGCGCCGCCACCTCCGAGTCGGCTCCGCATCGGTCCAGCACGTCTCCCGTGAGCCCCGCCCCGACCGCGATTCGGCGAACCGCCGTGGCCGATGCGTCGGGCCCGGCGCCCACCCAGGCGTCCCGCTCCGCGTAGAGCGCGGCCGTCACGGCCTCTGCCTGCGCCGGCGAGTCCGCGCACTCCACGGCGACGACCGCGGGGCGTGACCGAGGGTACAGCCCGCTCACCCAGGGGATGGTGATCCAGCGTGCGCGGCCCGGATCCACGTATGCGCGGAACAGCGAGTCGCGGGCACCCACGTGGAAGTCCGCGCAGTACGGGCACGACGGGTCGGTGAACTCCACGACCTGCAGGGGCGCCGCGGGGTCGCCGTGGAAGAACCCCAGCCCGGCCACGTCCACGGCTCCTCCGGTGCCGGCGTCTCCGCGCCGCTCCGCTCCGCACGACTGGAAGAAGAGGATGGCCGCGAACCCCGCGGCCACCGCGCCGATGCGGGCGGGACGCCGCATCAGACCCGCACGGCGAGTCCGTCGTGGAGCGCGGTACGGTAGGCCTTCACGGCGGGTACGAACCCGATGAGGAAGCCGGCGCCCGCCACCGCCCCGAGGTACAGCCACTCGATCGGCGCGAGGCCGGCGATCGGCAGGAACAGCCCGAACTGGGACTCGACCCACGGCTGCGCGATCGACAGCCCGCCGTACACCACCGCGACGCCCATGGCCGCGCCGAGGGTCGCAAGCACGGCCGACTCGAGGACCAGCAGTGAGACGATGCGGACCGGACCGGCCCCGATCGCCCGGAGAATCGCCATCTCGCGGCGACGGGCGTCGAGAGACGTGTAGAGCGAGACGAGCATTCCGAGCAGGCCGACGATGACCACGAATACGCCGACCAGGCGCAGGCCCTCCTCGGCGTACCCGAGCCCGTTCCACATCTCGCTGAGCGCGAGTCCCGGCAGGACCGCCATGATCGGCTCCTCCTCCCACACGTTCACCTCACGCTGCAGGCTGAGAACGTCGCGCCGGTTCGTGGCGCCGACGAAGAACGCGGTCACCTGGGTGGGCTGGTAGTCCCCCGTCCACCGCTCTTCGGCCGGTTCAGCCTCGTCGGAGGGTGGGCCACCGCCGAACGACATCGCCGATGCGGGCGGCACGCCGCCCTCCCACCCCTCGTGCATCGCTTCGATGCCCTCGAGGGTCACGTAGATCGCGCGGTCGACCGGCGTGAAGGTCGGGGCGAGGATGCCCGAGATCGTGAACGGCGTGTCGTCGTGGGTGATGAACCCGCCCATCCCGTGCGTGACCGCGATCTGGTCGCCCAGGTCGTAGCCGAGCTCGGCGGCGACCTGCGAGCCGATCGCCACCTCGAACACCTCGAGGGCCGGCTTCCCCTCCGCCACCTCGATGGGCTGGCCTCCACGGTAGCGATAGCGCTCGTAGAAGTTCTCGTCCGTGCCGATCACGCGGAACCCACGATGGCTGTCGCCGAGCGAGTACGGAATCGTCCAGTCCACGGCCGGGTGCGCCGCCCACGTCTGGTACGCCTCCCAGCTGACGTTCTGCGTCGGCGAGCCCATCCCGAACACGGAGTACAGCAGCAGCTGGATCGTGCCGGACTTCGGACCGATGATGAGATCGGTCTGGCTGATGGTGTTCGAGAAGCTCTCCCGCATCCCGGTCCGGATCTTCTCCACGCCGAGCAGAAGCGCCACGCTGAGCGCGATCGAGCCGACGGTGAGCGTCGTGACGAGAAGCCGGTTCCGAAGCGACTTGAGTGCCAGATCGAGAACGAGCATCAGGCCGCGACCTCCCCCGCCCGATTCGACTCGCCCAGCGAGACCTCCTGCTCGAAGTGCGCGGCGAGGGTCCGGTCGTGGCTGACGAACACGAGCGTGCTGCCCGCGCCCTCGCACGCTTCCAGAAGGAGTTCCAGGAAGGCGTCCCTTCGGTCGTGGTCCAGCGACGAGGTCGGCTCGTCCGCGATGATCAGCTCCGGCGAGCCGATCAGGGCACGGCAGGCGGCCACCCGCTGCTGCTGCCCGACGCTGAGCGCGCCGACCGCCGAGCCGAGCGCGTGGTCGATCTCGAGCGCCGCTGCCAGCCGCCGGGCTTCCTCGGCGGGGTTGGACGCCCGAATCCGACCGCGACGTTCGGCGTTCATCCGCACGGGAAGAATGATGTTCTCCAGCACCGACAGGTACGGGATCAGGTTGAACATCTGGAAGACGTAGCCGATGTGGCGGGCCCGGAACGCGTCACGGCGGGCGCCGGACATCGAGGTCAGGTCCTCACCCAGCACCCGCACGGCGCCGGAATCGGCGCGCAGGACGCCTGCGAGAATGCCGAGGAGCGTCGTCTTGCCGCTGCCACTGGGTCCATGCAGGAAGGTCCGCGTACCGGCCTCGAGCCGGAGCGAGGGCACGTCGATGACGACGGGTCCCCGACCGTAGGAAAAGCGGACGTCTTCGAGCTGGACGGCGATCGCCGTCTCCGTCACGTCATTCGTAGTCGTAGGGGTACAGCCTGGTGCCTTCGACCACGAACCCGACCGAGCCGTAGACGCTCTCCGTCATCTCGATCTTGAGGGTCCCCTCCATCCAGACGGGGTCCCACCCGTAGAGCTGCGCGGGCTCGCCGTCCGACATCTCGATGTAGACCAGCTGATTGGGCGGCGGCGGTGGCGTGTGGACGCAGGCGCCGACGTACGGAACCAGAAGGAACTCCGTGGCCCGCTCCGCGAAGTCCTCGAGCGGGACGGTGAATCCCGGGATCTTCACGACCTTGCCGTCCGCATCGCGCAGCACCTCGGTGAGTTCACCGGTGCGGTAGTCGAGCCCGGCGAGTTGCCGCCAGCTGAGCTCGATCGGGTCGTCTGCCGTCCCGGCCGACGCGCGGATGGCGGCGCGAAGCTCCGCCGCCGGGTCCGCCGGGGAGGCGGCCGGTGCTCCGAAGGCGGACAGCATGAGAAGGACGGCGCTGGCCACGGACACGCGCAGCGTGCCCGGGCGGGAGGTCGACAGCGTGGAGATCATGCGCACCATGGGTGTCACCGAAGGGGGTGGAAGCCGCACCGACAAGATCTGGTAAGCCGATGGTCCTCGGCAAGTTCCGAGGGAGCGTCGGACCGGAGTCCGGGCGGGGCCCGACTACCCGCCGATGGCCGTGCCGTCGAGCTCCTCGATGGTCGCGGTGGACGGCCCCCGCACACGCTGGATCCTGCGCGCCGCGGCCTCCGACCGACGCATGACCCGGAGGAGGTTCTCGCCCGCGAGCAGCCGGAGCTCGCCCTCGGTCCAGCCGCGCCGCGACAGCTCGGCGAACAGAGCCGGGAAGGTCGACACGTCCTCGAGACCCACCGGCACCGACGTGATTCCGTCGAAGTCGCTGCCGATCCCCACGTGTTCGGCGCCGGCGACCGCCTTCACGTGGTCGATGTGGTCGGCCACGTCGGCGAGCGTCGCGTTGCCGTCGTCCGTCACGAAGGAGGGAACGAAGGTGACCATCACCACGCCTCCGTTGTCCGGCAGCCGGCGCAGCACGTCGTCGGGCACGTTCCGCGGATGGTCCGTGACGGCCTTCGCCGAGGAGTGCGAGAAGATCACGGGCGCCTCGGCGATGTCGAGCACGTCGTGCATCGTGGAGGGAGCCACGTGCGAGAGATCCACGAGCATGCCCATGCGGTTCATCTCCCGCACGACCTCCTCGCCGAACCGCGTCAGCCCGTCGTGGGTCGGCAGTCCCGTCGCGGAGTCCGCCCAGTCCGTGTTGGCCGAGTGGGTGAGCGTCATGTACCGGGCTCCCGCCTGGAAGAACGCCCGGAGTGCCCCGAGCGAGTTCTCGATGGCATGCCCCCCCTCCATTCCCATCAGAGAGGCGATGCGCCCGTTCCCGAACGCGCGCTCGACGTCCGACGCGGTGTACGCCGGCTCGAAGGCGTCCGGATACGATGCGAAGACCTGGTTGGCGATGTCGATCTGTTCAAGCTGGACCTTGGCCGCCCCCTCCTCCACCGCGTCGATGGGCACGTAGATCGACCAGAACTGAGCGCCGACCATTCCCGCACGGAGTCGAGGGATGTCGGTGTGAAAGGGCGTCGGCCCCCTTAGGTCGAAGGCTCCGACGTCGCGAGGACTCTCCGAGATCCGGATGGCCCAGGGAAGGTCGTTGTGTCCGTCCACCAGCGGCGTGGTCGAGAGGACCCGGCGGGCGACGGCCTCGTGATCCTGGGCGGCGAGAGGTGCGGTCACGAGGAGCGCGACGAGCATGAACGCGAGGGCGTGCGGGGTCATGGTGACCTCGAGGGTTTCGGTGGCGCGGCGCTGACGACAGGACATAAGGCGCTCGGCCGACGAATCGCCACCCTCCGGGTGCGACGGATGCGCGAACCCCCGGCCGGGTGCGTGGCCCGACCGGGGGTCCGATTCCGCACCGGGGTCGGGGCTCACCCGACCCTCGGTCCGTCGATCAGAAGTAGTACCGGAATCCGATCTGCATCTGGAACTGGAGCAGAAGGTTCGACCCGAGCGTGGCCTCCTCGCCGAAATCGTCCTGAACCCGGTAGCTGTACGTCCGGTTGCCCCGGTCGAAGCTCCCGACGCTGTAGACCTCGTCGCCGGTGACCGTCGTGATGCGACCCCATCCGCAGGCGCCACTGAATGGATCCGCCTCCTGGTCCTCGGTGCTGCAGAAGAGACGACCGATGCCGTTGGCGACGTTGAAGAAGTCGAGCTGCAGCTCGGCCCGCTGGCCGGCGAACGTCGTGAACTCCTTCGAAAGCTTCAGGTCGAGGCGGTTGATCCACGGACCCGTGCAGCTGTTGCGTCCCGCGTACGATCCGACCTGGTCGGCCAGGCAGGAGTTGTCGTCGAGGATGGACTGGTAGAGCGCCCGCTCCTCGGCCTCCGACTCGCTGCCCGCCGAGGCGAGCGGAAGGTCGCTCGCGGCGTAGATGAACGGCCGGTCGTTGTCGTCGATGCCGTCACCGTTCAGGTCGCCGTCCACCACCGGCGTGTACCGACGCCCACTCGTGAGCCGCCAGAACCCGGCGAGTTCGACGCCGAACGGAAGCTCGGTCTGCCCGCTGAGGATGAAGTTGTGGTCCCGGCTGAACCGGCTGATGCCCCACGCCTTGTCGTCGTCGCCGGGGCCGCCGAGGTCGTTCGGGCTCGTGGCACCGAGTCGAGGCGTCTCGAAGACGTCCCCCGAGGTGCAGCACGACTCGGAGATGTTGTCGTACGCCCGGTTGAAGGTGTACGAGCCGGTGAAGCGCGTCGTCTCACCGAAGTTCCGGCTGAGCTCGACGTTCGCGAGGTACGCACGGTTGCGACCGTCGCTGTGCACCGTGTAGATGCGGGAGAAGTCGGTGAACACCCGCGACGCGACATCGTTGTCGCCCCCCGGGCTGAACACGTCGATCGGGGTGAAGACGGGGCGATCCTCCCCGGCGATCCGGAACTGCTCGGGCCGGAGGTTGATGTCGCGGAGGTTGTACTGCTTGAAGCCCTCCGAGAACAGCAGGTCGATGCTCAGTCGGGAATCGTCGCCGATGGTCGTCTCGAAGCCGACGTTCGCCCGGAAGGTCTCCGGGTACTCGAAGTCCTCCGACCAGAGCGTGTACGTGGGGGTCGGTACCACCGCATCGGATCCGCCACGGCAGGTGAACGGATTGTCGCTTCCGTCCGTCGACCAGCCCGCGTAGCCGTCGATGGACGGCGGCGCGGCGGGAGACCCCGCCTCACCCTCGCACCTCAGCTCGACCGTCGGCCGCTGGGTCTGGATCACGTTCCCGCCGAGCACCAGCGGAATCCGACCGTAGAAGTAACCCGCGCCGGCGCGCACCACCCGGCGACCGTCCCCATCCAGGTCGTACGCGATGGAGAAGCGAGGGGAGAAGTTGTCGGAATCGGTCGGTGCGAAGCCCGTCGTGAATCCGAACGCACTCTCGATCGCGGCGACCGGATCCGGGCTGTTGCTGAAGCTCTGCTGGTCGTACCGGAGTCCGAGCGTGGCCGTGAGCTTGTCGTTCACACGCCACTCGTCCTGCACGTATGCGGACCATTCGACGACGTCGAACTCGTCACCGGGCAGCCGCTCACCCTCCTGGAACGGCCGGAGGTACTGACTCGGATTCCGCGCGGCGAAGTCGTCCAGGCTGTTGAAGCCGAACTCCCCGGCCGACTGCCGGCCCGAGATTCCGCTCATGGGGGCCTGGAAGCGGTTGAACGCCGTCGTGATGAGGCCGTTCGCGCCGATCTTGAAGGTGTGGTCACCCGCGGAGTACGTGAAGTTGTTGATGAACTGGAGCTTGCTCTCGTCGAGGAGATTCCGGAAGGCGACGAAGGTGCCGCCGTACCTGAGCAGGCCGTCGTCGCCCGAGTTGATCGCATCGATCCCGGGGACCCGTACCGTGAGCGTCGGGCGGACGTCCTGGCCTTCGCGGGGACGGTTCTCGTCGGCCCACTGGAATCGGAAGACGTTGTAGGCGTTGTCGCTCAGAACCGACTGGAGTTCGGCCACGAACGAGTTCGAGACGCTCGAGAACGACTCCGCCCGGGACACCCCGTAGGTGAAGTCGAAGAACTCGTTGAACTCCCGTGCGTTGTTGTGGTCCGCGAAGTTGTGGCGAAGCGTGAGCCGGTGTTCGTCGTTGAGGTTCCAGTCCACGCGCCCGAACAGGGTCAGCACGTCGTTGGTCGTCTCGAACGGCGCGTACCCGCTGGCCGCATCGGCGACGCCGTACTGGCTCTCGAGGATGTCGAAGAAACGCTCCAGATCGGCGGCGACGGACGGGTCCTGATTCGCCGGCGACAGCGGCAGCTGGGGCTCTCGCCGGCGCTGGCCGTCGAGCGAGAACAGGAAGTGCGCCTTGTCCCGGATGATCGGTCCGGAGAACCGGGCCGCGTACTGCTGCACCTGGAACGTGCCCGGATCCTCCGCCTCGAAGCCCGACGCGATCAGCGCGTCGTCCCGGAAGTTCCCGTAGACGGTCCCCTCGAACTGGTTCGTGCCGCCGCGCGTCACGACGTTGACGATGCCGCCCGAGTAGTTCCCGTACTCGACGTCGAACCCGTTGGTGATGATCTGGAACTGGTCGATCGACTCGAGCGAGAACACGAACGGGATCCGGGACCCTCCGCGGTTCTCTCCGAAGAACGAGTTGTTGGCGTCCACGCCGTCGATCTGGACGTTGGTGCCCGACGGGCGCTGGCCGGCGATCGAGAACTGTCCACCGGTCGTGGTGCCCGGATCGTCGGAGACGAACCCGGAGAGCTGGATGAAGTCCACGAAGTCGCGCCCGAGGGACGGAAGCGACTCGATCTGTTGCACGTCGACGAGCTGCGCGACGTTCGCGCCGGCCGCGTCGATCTGGTCCCGCTGGGCCTGGACCTGGATTCCCTCGATGGTGATCGCCTGGACCGCGATGGTGAAGTCCACCGTGGTCGTTTGCCCGATCGCGACGCCGACGCCCTCACGCGTGCCGTCGGCGAACCCGATGACCTGGGTGGTCACAGTGTAGGTGCCCGGCGGGAGGAGGCGGACGACGTAGCGTCCTTCCTCGTCGGTCAGCGCGGTCCGCTCGAGACCGGTCGCCGTGTTGAGCGCGGTGACGATCGCCGTGACCGCCGGAGCCCCGGTCTGCTGGAGCACCTGGCCGCGAATCGTCCCGGTGGTGGCGGCGGACTGCGCCGCGACGGGGCCTGCGAGCGCCAGCCCGGCGAGGGCGACGAAGGCGAGTGCAAGGAGTCGATGCATGAAGGTTCGGTCGGTTCGGGAACTGGCTCGATTCAGCTGCATGGGACCTCCACGATGTCCGCGGCGGTCCGCGGGAAGATCTGGCCGGTGCCGAAGAACCCGGCGACGATGCCGGTCACGTCGTAGCAGTTGCCGACGGTCATGCCGGTCGCCGTGAGGATTCCGTCACCGCTGCTCGGGCTCAGCACGCTCTCGACACGGATCACGGTGCCGCCGCTCCCGTCGTCGATCGACGCGTTCCGACTGCCGCCCTGATCGAACGCCGATGTCAGCTCCGCCGCGCGGATCACCGCGAGACGGTTCTGGAGCGGGTCACGCGGGTTCGGGCCGCTCGCCGCGATCGCCGCGGTCGTGGTCTCTACGGGAGTAACGGTTCCGGCATCAGGCACGACCTCCCGAAGCGAAACACCCTCGAGGCGCAGCGCGGGCTCGAGCGCGAGCGTTCCGCCCACCTCGATCACATCTCCGACCTCGATACCGAGCCCGTCCAGCGCGGCCGTGAACAGCCAGATCCCGCCCGTCGCGTCCTGGATCGCCATGTCGCTCTCGTCGAACTGGCTCGGCGACGCCGTCACGATGCCCCGCACGATGACGAAGTCGCCGGACGCGGAGCCGGTCTGGACATCCAGGATGTCGACCAGGCAGGCGCTGCGGGACGGGACGGGAACGAACGACGGCGCGTCGAGCCCAACCGAGGTGCGGACCGGGTTCTCGCAGACGAATACGCCCACGGGCACGCTCGACTCGTCGAAGAACACGTCGTGCGTGCCGGCGAGCACGCCGGGAATGGAGAACCGGCCGTCGGAACCCGTGGTGCCGGAGGCGATGACCGCGTCCGTATCGCGCACGCGAACCGCGACGCCGACCCCGGGGACCGGCAGGTCGCCGTCGGACGGATCGAAGAGCTCGTCGTTGTCGGCGTCGAAGTACAGGAGGCCATCCACCGTCCCCGTACCGTCGATCTCGAACTGCGGCGCGATCGAATCGTCACACGCCGCGAGTCCGAGGAACGCGGCAAAGGCCACGACCCCGGTCGTTCGGCGAAGCATGTCGTTCATGGTCTCAAATCCCTCTTAGGGCACGAAGGTGACGTCGGTGTCGATGATGACCTCGATCTGCGCGCCGGGGTCATTGCCGTCGAAGAAGCCGGGTACGCCGACGATCACCAGCTCCTGTCCCACACTGAAGTCGTCGATGTCGAGCCCGGACCGGTTGTCGACGAACACCGTGACGGTCGCGCCGAAGGCGTCCGTCACACCGAGCGAGGCGGTGCCGAAGCTGTTGAACTCCTCCGCAACCGTCACCGTACCGGAGTAGGTGACGAGCTGACCCTGGAAGAGCCCGCCGTTGAGCTGAGCGCCAGTCGCGGCGATCGGGGTCGGTGCCGGTCCGCCGGTGGACGTGACCGTCACGACGTCCGTCCCGATCTGAACCTCGCCGTTGAAGGCGCCGATCGCGCCGGTGACCTCGACCACGTCGCCAGGCGATACGGCCGGGACGCCGCTGAACCCGAAGACGGTGATTCCGCCGGACGCGTCCTGGATGAACATCGAGTCGTCGCCCCCGCTCCAGCCGATCCGACGGCTGACCGTACCGCTGACCGTGACGGTCTCACCTGCCAGGACACGGGCTTCGGCGATCGACACGTTCGTCCCGGGTGCCGCGACCAGGTCGGCCGGCGACCGCGGCTCGAGCTGCGCGGCCGGCGTATTGCGGTCGTCGAACCCGAGCACGCCCGTGACCCGGTAGCGCGTGCCGACCGTCCAGTCGGAAAGCTGCAGGCCGGTCCGGCCGTCGCCGTAGACGGTGAACGTCGTCCCGGATCCGTCGGTCATCGTCACGAGCTGATTGTCGAAGCTCGGGTTCGAGACCGCGTCCACGGTCGCGGTGATGGTCACGAGCTCGCCCTGGTCGTCGCCGGCGTTGATGCTCGCGCCGGTCACGCCCATCGGGGCGGGTACGGGCACGGTGCCGAGCACGTCCACGGACTCGAAGCTGCCCAGCTGGGCCTCTCCGCGGAACGTTCCCACGGTGGCGACCGCGCGGATCCACATGCCCGCCTCGAACCCGCCCGTCGGCGCGAAGTCCGAAAGATCGAAGTCGAAGGTGGTGATGCCGCCGGTGGCGTCCTGGATGAAGAGGACCCGGTCGTCGAAGGACGGCGCCCAGGTGATGACGCCCTCGATGGCCACCGTCGCGCCGATCGCGGTCCGGGCGTTGGCGATCGGGACCGTCGCGCCGCCCGCCTGAACGTCGTCGAGGCCCCGGACCTCCACCCGGTTCGGGTGCGCGTCCTCGAGGCTGGTGCCGCTGACGTCGGTGTCCGTGCCGAGCGGCCCGGTGACCCCGTAGACCTGTCCGATCACCCAGGCGGTGTCCTCCACGCCCGTCCGGCTGTCGGCGTAGACCGTGAAGGTCGTGCCGCCCTCGTCGCGAAGGAGGATCATCTGGTTCCCGAAGCTCAGAACGTCGACCTGCTCGACCGTGCCGTTGATCGTCACCAGCTCGCCGAGATTCTGGTTGGCCGCGATACTCGCGCCCGTGACCTGAAGCGGCACCGGCGGAGGCCCGCCCGACAGCACCTCGAAGAACGTCAGCGACGAAATCTGGCGCTCGCCGTCGAAGGCGCCGGCCGAGCCGGTCATGCGAATCCGGTCGCCGATCTGGAGCCCGCTCGGGAGGTTGAAGTCGAAGACCGAGAGGCCACCGGTGGCGTCCTGGATCCAGAGGACCCGGTCATCGAAGTCGGGTGCCCAGGTGATCACACCCTCCACCGTCACCGACTGCCCGATGGGGGCGGTGCGCGCGTCCGCGATGTCGATGAGGAGTTCCCCCTCGAACTCCGCCTCGATCGTGATCGCGCCCTCCGAGCCGACGACCACCGTCACGTCGTCTCCGCCGACGAGCGTGGCGTCGGACGGGAGTCCGAAGGTCACGACGTAGGTGTCGGGGCGAAGCGTCGTGATCTGGAACGCGCCGTCCGCGTCCGTGGTGGTCGAGAACTCCTCACCGTCGGAGGCGCGCGTGGCCGTCACCACGATTCCCGCCGCGGGAAGGTCGGCGTCCGGATCGTAGCTGCCGTTGTCGTTGTCGTCGCGGAACAGCCGTCCGGAGATCTCACCCGGCGCGAACGCGTACCGGAACTCGGTCGTCAGGTCCGCACCCTGGAACGGGGCGATGATCGTGGGGCTCGCGGCCGTCGCCAATACGGCACCCTCGGGCACGTCCCCCGCCGCCGACACGATGTACCCACCCGGTGTGAGCTCCGTGAAGCTCGCGACCCCGTCCGCTCCCGTGGTCGCCGAGAGCGAAGCCGGACCGGTCAGGGTGATGGTCAGATCGGCGATCGCCTGGTCGCCCGCTCCAAACGCGCCGTCGCCGTCGACGTCCACGAACGCGGTGACCTGCAGGGTCGAGGCCGTCCCCGACGTGAGGATCACCGCGGCCTCGTCACAGGCGGTGACGGCGAGCAGAGCGGCGGTTGCCGCGAACAGCCGCAAGAGGGGGCGGCGGACCATGGTTCGTGCTCCTGAACGTGGGATGTGGACTACGTGTAGTTACGACCCCGGAGAGGGCTCCGGAACCGCCCATCCCCGCATTCCAGCCTCGTCCCTGAACCACTACGTTCGGGTGCGGACCGGGAGCGCTCCACGTCGCTCCGGCTCCAATGAAACCCGCAGTCGTTACAAGCACAACCGAGCCGATGTCTCAATTCTGTCTCCGTGGTTCCGATCGCACCGTCCGCGCCGCCCGATGGGCTGCCGCCGCGCTTCTCGCCCTGGTCGCGGGAACCGCCTGCTCGGGCGGCGATTCGTCGGGTCCGACGGTCGAGCCCCCCGTCATCACGGTGAGCGGAATCAGCGACGGCGCCGTCGTCGAGGAGCCGGTCACGATCTCCGTTACAATCGACGGTGGCACGTTTCAGGCGACCCTCAACGGCAACCCGTTCTTCTCCGGCGGCACCGTAGCCGAACCCGGGTCCTACCTGCTTCGGGTCGAGGCGACCAACGCGGGGGGCACCTCCGTCCGTGAGATCGGATTCGAGATCCGGTTCACGGGCGAGAGCCTTCTCATCATCCGGATGATGAACCTGGGCGACAACGCGGCGGGCGGCGGCGGCGACGCGATCCTCGTCACCGACTCCTCCGCCGCGGGGATGCGCCACGCGCTCATCGACGCCGGACCGGCCGGGGTGGACGCCTCCGACCCGGGCTTCGTCCACCGGAGACTGGTGGAGCTCGGGGTGGACACCCTCGAGATCGTGCTCCTCACGCATGCGCACTCCGACCACTACCAGGGCATGCCCGCCGTCATCAACGGCCTGAGGGTCGAGGAGTTCGTCTACAACGGGCAGATCCGCTTCCTTTCCGGCTACCAGGCGGTCGTATCGGCGGCCAACGCGCGGGCCGGCGTGGTCACGGTGCCGTCGGGCACGGAGACCCGCTCGCTGGGCCTGGCGGGAGACCCGACGACGCTCACGCTGGTCCCGGGCCTGCCGGACAACCTCGGGGCCTCGACGAACGACGGGAGCGACCTGAACGACGGTTCGCTCGGCATGGCGCTCTCGAAGGGCGCGTTCCGGATGTTCTTCACCGGGGACGGCGAGGTCGACGCGAATCTGCGATGGCGCACCGAGTTCGCATCGCTGACGGGCGACCTCAGCGTCCTGAAGGTAGGCCACCACGGCGCGAACGACGCCGTGTTCGACGGTGGGTTCGCGGGTTCCGGCACCCAGTGGCTCGAACACACCGGCGCCGACGTCCACCTCGTGAGCTCGAACGGGACCACCCATCCGCGCATCGCCGCACTCAACGCGCTTCTCGGGCGGCCGGGCGCGACGTACTGCACGAGCGTGCACGGCGAGATCGCGCTGCGTGCGACCGCCGCCGGTCAGTGGACGGTCAGCGTCGAACGGAACGCCGAGGTGGACTGCGTTCCGGGCGGCGACGCCACCTCCTGACGGTCATGCCGCGCCCTTCCGCTCGGTCGCGGATCGAGCGCGCTATGCCGGGGGCGGGATTCGAACCCGCAAGGGATTGCTCCCGGGGGATTTTAAGTCCCCTGTGGTTACCGGTTTCACCACCCCGGCCGAGCCCTCGTCGTTCGTGACCCCGTCAGCGGCCACTCGCCCGGGTGAACCGCACCCGCGCATCCTGTAGACGATAGGTCCGCGTGTCGGCGGACTCCGGACGAAATCCGATCGCGACGCGAACCTCCGACTCGGTGTCGCCCGCGTTCGCCGGTGCGCCGGAGGTCACGGGCACATCTCCGAAGATGGGCAGCGCCTGCGGGTTGGCGCCGCTCGTCGTCGCCGTACTGAACGCGTCGATGAACTGGAACGGCGCTCCCTCGACGGAGGTGCCGACCACGATCGTCCACGGATCGATGTCGGCGGTGCCGTCCGAACTCTCGACAGTCAGGTCCAGGGACACGACGTACTCCACGCCCGCGGACACGACGTACTCCCGGGCGATCACTCCTTCCCCGCCCGCGGCGGCGGCGTCGAAGTCGAACTGGGCACCGAACTGGGTGGCCGTGACCTCGAAGGTGGAACCCGGTTCGAGTCCGAGGTCCAGGGGGACCCAGCTGTCGAGCGTCTGATTGAAGATGCTCAGCGACTCGGCGTCGGGCGGAGCGGTCGCGGAGTCGTCGCCGCACGCCACGAGGGTCGCGCAGCTGAGCAGCAGAAGGGCTGATCGAGTCACGGTGAGTCAGGGGTCGCAGTGGGGTGGCGCCGCATTCGGCGTGCGTGGAAGAACGTTACATTGCGCCCCCCGGTTCCCTCCACCCCGGCTTCCTCCGCTCCGCGCCCTCCGACCTCTTCACCGCCCCGTCATGACCCCCGAGCGATTTCGACGCCTGCGGGCCGTCCTCTCGCGCCGCCAGCCCGACCTGACCGTGCTGATGGAGCGGGTGAACAAGCCCCACAACTTCAGCGCGGTGCTCCGGAACTGCGACGCGGCCGGCGTCCTGCGGGCGCACATCGTGCCACCCGACGGAGGGGTAAACACGCACAGCCAGATCGCCGCCGGCTCGGGGCGGTGGGTGCCCGTGGTGAGCCACGAGTCCACGACCGAGGCGTTCCGGTGCCTTCGCTCGGACGGCTTCGCGCTGGTCGCGGCGCACCCGGGAGCGGAATCGATCGACTACCGCGACGTGGACTACACGCGTCCGACCTGCATCGTCATGGGTGCCGAACTGCACGGCGTGAGCGACGAGGCGCTGGCCGACGTCGACCAGGCCGTGGCCGTGCCGATGGAGGGCTTCGTGCGCTCCTTCAACGTGTCCGTGGCGGCGGCGCTTCTGTTGATGGAGGCCCGCCACCAGCGGGCCGCGCGCGGGCTCTACGACGAGCCGCGCCTGTCCTCCGAGGAGTTCGCGCGAACGCTCTTCGAGTGGGCCTACCCGAAGCAGGCCCGAAGCCTTCGGCGGGACGGTCTCCCCTACCCGCCCCTCGACGAGGACGGTCGCCGGATCTGACGCGCGCGGCAGACCGGCTTCCACGGATCGACCCGGAAGTCACCCGCCTCGCAGTACAGACCCTCGCGCCGAAGGGCGAGGACACCGGCCAGTCCCTGCGTGTCGGGCGTCACGTGAGCGTCGGGGATCGAGGGTGGAACAATGGCCGAAATGCGGACCATCATGCGTGCATTCCGGGCGCCGTGAACGATTCGTGGCGTCAGGTGACCCCCTGAACACCTCGGGATCCGCTCAAAGGACACGATGGAACGCTTCGACGACACGCTCTTCATGACGACCTCCCAGGTCGCCGAGCTGCTCGACGTGCACCCGTCGACGGTGAAGCGATGGTGCAACGATGGGGAACTCGCATTCGACAAGACCGATGGCGGGCACCGCCGCATCCACCTGTCGGACGTTCTGGATCTGACGCGCGAGCGTGAGATCCACACGATGCTCGAGCACTTCACGCCCTACGAAGCGCACGTCTGGAACGCGGTCACCGAAGCGGCGGAGTCCGGCTCGTTCGCCCGCGTGCACGCGCTCGCGCAGGGCTGGTTGGACCGGGGGCAGATCCAGCGCATGGGGTGGCTGTTCCGCGAGATCGGGCGGCACCCCCGCATCCCCTTCGAGGTCTTCGCGGACGAGTGCGTGCGCGGGTTCATGGTGAAGATCGGCGAGCTGTGGCGCACCGGGCAGCTCCGAGCCGGCGAGGAGCACATGACCACCGAGATGCTGGTCGAGACGATGCTCCGCCTCCGGGACGAGGGACTGAGCCGCTCGGACGGGGCGCGGAATGGTTCGGCCCCGGCCCCCAACGGAAACGGACGCCGGGGCGACAGCCGCCACCTGCAGGATCTCTCGACGCGGGACGGGCCGGTGGCCGTGGTCGGCGCGATGGAGGGCGACCGGCACCATCTCGCGTCGCTCTGCCTGCGGATCATGCTCGAGCGTCGAGGCTGGCACGTCTTCTACCTGGGCGCCGACGTGCCGGTGGAAGACTTCGCGGCGATTCAGAAGCAGCATGCGGCGAGCCTCGTCTGCGTTTCGTTCGCGCCGCCCAACACGGGCGCCGACATGCGGCGGTGCGTGCGAATCCTGAGCGAGTTCTACGACGCCAGCGCACCGTGGTCCCTCGTGATGGGCGGAAGCGTCCACCCGATCCCCGACCCCGCGGGGCTCGAAACACCCTTCGAGGAGTTTCGGATCTTCGACAGTCTCGTGGAGTTCGGACGTGCGCTCGACTCGGGTCTCGGCCTTCCCGTCGACAGCGCGGCTTGAGGACGCCATGGCGCAAGGAACCCTGAACAACGCGGAGCGCGCGACCCTGTTCGCGCTGTACCTGTTCACGCTGGTGGCCGTGCTCGGGTACGGAGTCTTCGCGCTCCATCCCGAGCGGTTGCCCGACACCGAGTTCGCGCGCAGCTTCTTCGCGAGTTCGTTCTCGGTCTCGGCCCGCGCGCACATTCTCCTCTCGACCGTGGTTCTCGCGGTCGCGTTCTTCGCCCGGTCCGGCGCCCGCTGGCTCGTCGCGCTGGCGGCCGTGTTCGTTCTGTCCTTCCTCGCCGAGCACATCGGCACCGGTACCGGGTTCCCCTTCTCCGGGTATCGCTACACCACGCTGCTCGGCCCGCGGATCGGTGAGCGTGTGCCGTGGCTGATCCCCGTGAGCTGGTTTCTGATGGCGGCTCCGTCGTGGATCCTCGCGAGGCGGAGTTTCCCCACGCGGATGCTTCCGCGTGTCCTCTTCGCGAGCTACCTCCTGATGCTGTGGGACGTGGCGCTCGATCCGGCCATGAGCTACCTGGTCACCTACTGGATCTGGGAGACGGCGGGGCCCTACTACGGGATGCCATGGCTGAACTTCGCCGGGTGGTACGGGACCGGAATCGTACTCATGCTGGCCCTCGAGTTCCTCGATCGTCGGATCGACTGGGCCGGATCCGTCCCGGTGCGCTGGGCCCTGCTCTACCACATCGCGATCGTCCTCATGCCCCTCGGCATGCTGGTGGCAGCCGGTGCGTGGGTGGCCGTGGTGGCGACCCTCGCGGGCGGGCTGGTGGCGGTCGGCGTCCATCGGCTCGGTTCGGGCGTGCGGTCGCCCGCGGGCGCTCCCCCGATGCGCGTCCCCGAGCCCGCACCGGAGGTATCGTCGTGACAGTCTTCCGGCTGGACGGTCCCGCCGAACGTGCGGGTCGGGCCGTCGAGGCTTCGCTCGGCCGCGCGGCGCGCGAGTCCGCCGACGCAGGTCTGGGTGTTCCGGAGATCTCCGGGAAGCTCCTTCGCCCGATGGTCGCGTGGGCGCTCGCGGCGGACGGCGGCGACGCCGAGCCGTGCGAAACCTTCGGGCTCGGCGCTCTCGCGATTCAGATGGTGCACGAGGCGTCCTTGCTCCATGACGACATCCTCGACGGTGCCGACCATCGGCGGGGTGCCCCGGCCACGCACCTTCGCGACGGTGTGGATGCCGCGCTGATCACCGGGGACCGGTGGCTCACGAGCGCCTACGTGGTCGCCAGCCGGACCGGGTCCGCAGACTTCGTGAGCGCGTTCGCACGGGCGGTCGAGCGGACCGTCGCTGGCGAGATGCGCCAGGGCGCCTCCCGTGGGCAGACGCTCACCGAGGACGCCTACGAAGCGATCATCCGCGGAAAGTCCGGCGAGCTCTTCGGAGCGGCGGCGTTGCTTGCCTCCGTCGTGACCGGACGTAGGGTGCCGGCCGAGCTCGGGCTGCGCATCGGGTCGCTCTACCAGCGGATCGACGACCTCCTGGACTACTGCACCGAGATCCAGCAGGACAAGCCGCCGCTCCAGGACTGGCGGCAGCGCAAGTGGACCTTTCCGCTCGGCCTCGCCGGAGTCACGGACTGGAACCGGTCGGAGTCGGACGTGCTCCGCACGCTTCGATCCGGACCGGATTCGGCGCTGGAGGTGGCGGTCCGGGATCTGGAGACACGGGCAGCGAGCATCGTCGAGGACGCGTCGAAGGTGCTCGGCGACGCGACGCTCCTCGAGTGCATCCTCGACTCCTGGTGCTCCGCGGCCCGGACGTCGGTCGAGCACGAACTGGCGGAGGTCCGTCGTGCGGAACTCCCTGCCCCCATTCATCGGGCGTCGTGATGTCCGGAGCGGTCGCGGATCCGACGGCCCAGGTGACGCGAGCGGCCGCCGCGCTCGGACCCGAAGCTGCATG
Source organism: Longimicrobiales bacterium (assembly GCA_028284495.1). Taxonomy (GTDB): domain Bacteria; phylum Gemmatimonadota; class Gemmatimonadetes; order Longimicrobiales; family Gaopeijiaceae; genus Gaopeijia. Next base: position 111,954 of record JANQRP010000024.1, read on the forward strand.
GCCGGGCTACTTCGGACACCATTCGAAGTCGTTCAGGTTCTCCGCCTGGCTCTTTCCGCGCGAGCATCGTCGGGCGATCTCCGGCGTCTACGCGTTCTGCCGCTTCACCGACGATCTGGTCGACGAGACCGACGCAGACGTGGCGGAGGCACGAGACAGGGTCGAGGCCTGGCGGGTGCTGGCCCGCGCCGCCTACGAGGGCGAGCGGACGGGCATTCCGTTGCTCGACGTGGTGATGGGTCGCATGGCCGAACGGGGAGCGCCGTTCCACTACGTCGACGACCTCCTGGACGGCGTCGAGATGGATCTCGAACCGCTGAACTTCGAGACGCTGGAGGAACTCGCCGTCTACACCTACCGGGTCGCCGGCGTCGTCGGCGGCTGGATCACCGAGCAGTTCGGGCTTCACGATCCGGAGCTCCTCTCCCGCGCGTATTCGCTCGGCAACGCCATGCAACTCACCAACATCCTGCGCGATGTGGGTGAGGATTGGCGGCGGGATCGCCTGTACCTGCCCCGGCGCCTCCTGCTGGAGTACGGCGTGGGCGTCGAGGGCGTCGGTCGAGTGGCGGCGGAGGGTGCGCCGGTGCCGGCCGCCTGGGGCGACCTGATGGAGTCGCTCATGCTCGTGGCGGACCACCACTACGATCGGGCCTTCGAGGCCATCCCGGAGCTCCCCCACTACTACGCCCGTCCCGTCGCGGTTGCCGCAAGGGTCTATCAGGGAATCCACGAGTCGATCCGTCGGAACCACTACGACAACGGCACGCTGCGGGCGTACACGAACACGTGGCGGAAGCTGCGGCTCGGGTGGGGTGCGCTCCGCGAGCTCGCGACGCAGGGTGGCGTCGGCCAGCGCCGACTGGGGTTGGCCGATGGCTGAGGTCCGGCACTCGCCGACGACATGGCGCCTCTTCGACGCGGGATTCTCCGTCTTTCGACGTGCGTTCCTGCGCGGCACGCGCGTCGGAGGCCGGTGGCCGGAAGCTGACCCGGGCCGGCCGCTCCTTCTGGTCGCGAATCACGTGTCGTGGTGGGACGGGTTTCTCCTCCGTGAGGTCCAGCGCACGCTTCGTCCCCGGGCGCCGTTTCACACGGTCGTCATCGAGCATCAGCTCGATCGGTACCCGATGCTCCGCCGCCTGGGCGGGGTGCCGGTCGACCCGACCGCCCCGGCGTCCGTGCTCGGGATGATGCGCACGCTCGCACGCCTCCGGCGCGACGACCCGGAGACGGTCTTCTCGTACTTCCCGCAGGGTCGGATCTGGCCCACGTCCCGTCGGCCTCTCGCGGTGAAACGCGGGGTCGAACACGTCACCCGGCGTCTCTCACCCGTCCGGGTACTCCCGGTTGCGATCCATCTGGAGCCCCTCGTGGACATCCGCCCCACCCCCTTCCTCTGGCTGTGCGACCCGGTCGACGTGCCCGAGCGGGGCTCGCTCCCGGCCGAGGACGTGGGTCGCCGACTGACGCGCGGTCTCGACCGGATCCGCGCGCACCTCGACGCGCTCGGCGAGGACGCGGTCGGCGGATGGCCGGACGCCCGCGTCGCCGCCCCCGCCAGCTCCGTCACGGGGGTCCCGCAGGACCCTCCCGGGCCGGTTCAGCTTCCCGATCTCACCCGCACTCCGACGACCTCGCCGTGACTCACGCATCCCACGACCCGAAGTCCCGCCGCGCCGTCGTCGTCGGCAGCGGGTTCGGCGGCCTCACGCTCGCATGCCGTCTCCAGGCGGCCGGGGTCCAGGTCACCCTGCTCGAGAAGCGGGAGAAGATCGGCGGACGGGCGTACCAGCGCGTCGATCGCGGGTACGTCTTCGACATGGGCCCGAGCCTCATCACCGCTCCAGCCATCCTCGACTCGGTGTTCCAGGCCGCGGGGCGGCGGCTCGTCGACTACGTCGATCTCATGCCACTCGACCCGTACTACCGGATCTTCTTCCACGACGGCACCCACATCGACTACGTAGGTGATCCCGAGCGCATGAAGGCTGAGCTTGCACGGTTCGACGAGCGGGACGCCGCGAACCTCGACGCCTTCATGGACCGTGTCCGACCGATCTACGACGCCGTGATCGGTGACCGGCTCGGCTCGAAGCCGTTCGACACGATCGGATCGATGGCCCGGTTCGTGCCGAAGGTAGTGAAGCTCGGGGCGTGGCGGCCGGTCCACAACTTCGTGAAGAAGTACTTCCGCGACTTCCGCTCGCGGTTCATCTACTCCTTCCATCCCCTGTTCGTGGGCGGAAACCCGTTCACCGCGCCGTCGGTGTACCTGATGATTCCGTATCTCGAGCGCGAGGGTGGTGTCTGGTTCAGTCGGGGCGGGATGTACTCGCTCGTCGAAGCCTATGGCCGCCTCTTCGAGGAGCTGGGCGGGGATCTCCGCACCGCACACGAGGTCGAGGAGATCCGCGTCGAGAACGGCCGGGCGGTCGGAGCCGTCGCGAACGGCGAGTACTTCGAAGGCGACTTCGTCGCGACCAACGCGGACGTGGGTCACACGTATCGAAAGCTGATCGCTCCCGAGCATCGGAAGCACTGGACCGACGAGCGTGTGATGAAGCAGGACTACACGATGTCGTGCTTCCTGCTCTACATCGGCACCCGGCGGAAGTACCCGAAGCTCGAGCACCACACGCTCATTCTGGCCGAGCGGTACAAGGGCCTCGTGAAGGACATCTTCCGGAGCAAGATTCTGCCGGACGACTTCAGCATGTACCTCCACGTGCCGACCGCCACCGACCCCGGCATGGCCCCGGACGGGTGCGAGAGCATGTACGTGCTGATCCCGGTGGCGAACAACTCGTCCGGGCTCGATTGGGACGAGATCCGCGACCGGTTCGCCGACACCGTGATCGACTTTCTCGAGGCGTGGGGACTCGAGGGCCTTCGGGATTCGATCGAGGTGCTCCACATCTTCACGCCCGACGACTTCGAGTCACATCTCAACTCGACGTACGGAAATGCATTCGGGGTAGAGCCCAAGCTTAGCCAGACCGCCTATTTCCGGCCGCAGAATCGGAGCGAGGATATCGATCGGCTGTATCTCGTCGGCGCCGGTACCCATCCGGGCGCGGGCGTCCCCGGAGTCGTCCTCTCGGCGGAAAGCACCTACGGATGCATCGCGGAGGACTTCGGGCTTCCGGATCAGTGGGACTGGAGCGTGCCGGGCACGGTCCGGCTTCCCGGCGACCGCATGCCGGACGGCGTCCATCCCCGCGGCGTGGCCCCCGAGTCCGCGGGCGTCGGCGGTGACTAGGGCCTGTTCACACGACGGGGATGCGCTCTGTTGCGTCTGAACCGGCGCCAATCAAGGCGCGAGGCGTGCGATTTGGCAGCGTCAAATGAGGGA
>JANQRP010000019.1 GCA_028284495.1 Longimicrobiales bacterium
GGCCCGGGCGATCGAACTGGGACTCGAGGACGCGTCGGTGGCGTGGGCCCGGCGCGCCCGGATCGTGCTCGCGGCCGTCCCGGCCTCGCCCGCCGGGTCCGACCGGGCGAGCCTCGCGGCGGCCGTCGCCACGGTCGACTCGGTTGCGGCCCGATCGAACCTGCTGGCCGCCGCGGTCTCCGCCGAGGCGATGGAGGGACGGGCCGAGGCGGGCGATACCGCGGGGTTCCGGATGCTCATGGAGCGGGCTCTGGCCCCCTTCACACCGTCCGACGCGTGGGAGCTGGGGCCCACGGTGCTGATGGCCGCCGGCGACTCGGGGCGGGCGACCGCGGCGTGGGAACGGCTCCTGGACGCGCAGGAGCCCGCGTCGCGCCGGGGCCGGTCCCACGAGGCGCTCGGCGACATCGCGCTGGCTCGGGGGGACGAGGCTGCGGCGGCCGACCACTTTCTGACGGCGCTCCAGCTCGCACCCGGTACCACCGCGGGACGCCGGGCTGCACGGGGTGTCGTCGATCTGCTGCTGGGAGAACTCGATTCCGAGACGGCGCACGCGGCGGCTCGCGCGCTCGACCGCCTCGGCGACGGCCGCCGCGCCCTCGCGGCGTACGACCGGTACATGGTCGCCGTCGCGGCGGAGGGCGTGGACCCCGAGCCGGCCGCGCGCCTCGAGCGGGCTCGGATCGCGGTGACCGTACCGTCGCGCCAGGAGGCCGCGATCGAGGAGTTCCGTGCGCTGGACGAGCATCCCGATCCGGCGATCGGCGTCCGCACGCTCACGGTCTGGGCCGGCGTCCGCCAGCGGCAGGGTCAGACGGGTAATTATGAGACACTCCGGCAGTGGCTGGTCGAGCGATATCCCGACAGCGACGAGGCCGCGGAGATCGTCTACCTTCGGGCCGACGCGGCGCAGGATCGAGGTGCCCTGGATACCGCGATCGACATCTACGAGCAGGTCATCGAGATGGCGCCCTCCCGGTCGCTCGCCGGTCAGGCACGGATGCGGGTGGCGCAGATCCATCTCGGTCGCGGCGACCAGGCACGCGCGGCCGACGTGTACGAGGCGTACCTGGAGGACTTCCCGACCGGCCGCCGGTGGGAGGAGGCCGCGTACTGGGCCGCCCGCCTGCGCCTGGAAGCGGGTGAAACCGCGGCGGCGCAGGGGCACATCGACCGGCTGCGCCGTGACGCGCCCCTCACCTACTACTCGGTGCGCGCGTCCGCGCTGATCGGGGAGGAGTTCGGGCTGGACCGGCTCGGCGTGCCGAACGAGGCTGCCGAGCCGGATCCGCTCGCGATGCCGCTCCTCGACCAGCTCGAGGCGGCCGGCCTGAGCGGCGCCGCGGATCTCTGGGTGGACGTACGGGCGGACGAGATCGATGCGTCCGGTAGCAACGAGGATCTGCTCCGGTTCGCCGAGGCACTCAACGCGCGCGGTCGCACCCTGCAGGGCATCAACCTCGGGTGGCGCCTGCGCGAGCAGGGCGAGCCATGGACGCGCCGCCTGGTGGAGGTCATCTACCCCTTCATCTACCGCGAGATGGTGGTTCGAACGGCGGCGGACTGGGGCCTGGATCCGGTACTGGTGTCGGCGCTGATCCGTCAGGAGTCCGCGTGGGTCGCCGACATCCGGTCGAGCGCCGGGGCGATCGGGTTGATGCAGGTGATGCCGGCGACCGGCGCCCAGGTGGCTCGTGCGGACGGGATGGACGGATTCAGTGCCGCGGCGCTGGAGACGCCGGAGGTGAATCTCCGGCTGGGCGCCCGATTCCTCCGCGACCTTCTCGACCGGTACGGCGACGACCTGCCGCTGGTCCTGTCGGCGTACAACGCGGGCCCGTCCCGGGCGGACCGCTGGAGGGCGTTCCCGGAGGCGGCGGACCGGGAGCGGTTCACGGAGCGGATTCCGTTCGCGGAGACCCGCGGGTACGTGAAGAACGTGACGCGGAACGTCGAGCTGTACGAGGCGCTTTACGGGGATGCGCTCCGCCCGGTGACCGAGTAGCATCCGGGTCCGGGCCGCACCGCGCCCGTCCGTTCCGCCCGCTCAGCGCCGCATGGACATCCCCGACAAGACCCGTCCGCGCCTCTTCCTCGTCGACGCCTACGCGCTGATCTACCGGGCGTACTTCGCCTTCATCCAGCGGCCCCTGACGAACTCCCGCGGCGAGAACACCTCCGCCGCCTTCGGCTTCGCGCGATTCCTCGAGGACCTAAGGGACACATGGAAGCCGGATTATCTGGCCATCGTGTTCGATGCCGGGGACTCTTTCCGCGACGAGATGTACCCGGACTACAAGGCGACCCGTGAGAAGATGCCGGACGACCTGCGCGCGTCGCTGAAGCACATCCGGAAGATGGTCGAGGCCTACAACGACCCCGTCGTGGAGCTCGACGGGTACGAGGCCGACGACGTGATCGGGACGCTCTCCCGGAAGGCCAAGGCGGCCGGCGTCGAGTCGGTGATCGTGTCCGGCGACAAGGACTTCTACCAGCTCATCGACGAGGACGTCGTGCTGCTGAATCCGGGGCGGGGCGGGCCGGGAGGAGTGGACACGGAGTGGGTGGACCTGTCGAAGGCGGACGAGAAGTTCGGCATCCCGCCCTCGAGCGTCATCGACTACCTGGCGCTGATCGGGGACAGTGCCGACAACGTGCCCGGCGCCCCGGGAATCGGCCCGAAGACCGCGGTGAAGCTCCTCGAGCAGTACGGCACGCTCGAGTCGATGTTCGAGCACGCGGACGAGATGTCCGGGAAGCGCGCCCGGGAAGCCTTCACGGACCACGCCGACCAGGTCCGCATGTCGAAGAGGCTCGTCACCATCATGCGTGACCTCGAGCTCGAGCTCGAGCTCGATCGTCTCACGGTGCAGCCGCCGGACGCCGTCGCGCTTCGCGACGTATTCCTCGACCTCGAGTTTCGGACGCTCGCGAACAAGTACGCGGAGCGGGCTGGCGAGGCGACCGGATCGGCCGCTGCCGCCGCGCGGGACGCCGCAGTCTCGGTCGTCCTGGACGCGGCCGGTGTGTCGGCGGTGGCGGAGGCGGCACGTGGGGTGGGCACCTTCGCCGTGCGCACGATCGTGGAGGGCGACCCGCTGCGGGGGAGGCCCGCCGGCCTCACCATCGCCGTGGCCGGAGACGATCCACGCGGCTGGTACCTTCCCTTCGACCATCGTGCCCCGGGCGGCGAACTGAGCCTCGACCTCGGCGACGTCGCGGAGGAGGGGATCCCGAACTTCGAGGGAGGGTGGGCGGACGACGCGCTCACGCCGATTCGTGAGCTGCTCTCCGACCCGGCTCTCAACGTGGTCACCCACGACCTGAAGCGGGAGCTGCTCGCGCTGCACCGGGCCGGCGTGGCGACCCCGGCGGACGCCACGCTCCGCGACGTCATGGTCGCCTCGTACGCGCTCGATCCCGGACGCCGCTCGCATGGCGTGGACGAGCTCGCGATGGAGGTTCTCGTCCACAGGACGACACCCCTCGAGGACGTGACCGGAAAGGGGCGTGGCCGGAGCGCCTTCGCGGAGTCGGACCTCGACGCGGCCGCCGCGTGGGCGTGCGAACAGGCCGACTGCATTCTTCGTCTCCACGAGCGCTTCACCGAGCAGCTGGACGAAGCCGGGCTCGCCCACCTCTACGTCGATCTCGAGCTGCCCCTGGTGCCGGTGCTCGCGCGGATGGAGGAGGTCGGCGTCCGGATCGATCCCGACTTCTTCGACGAGATGAGCGCGCGCATCAACGGGGAGCTGGACGACGTGCGCGAGGCGATCTACGAGGCCGCGGGCGGGGGAGAGTTCAACCTCAACTCGACGCCGCAGCTCCGGGAGGTGCTCTTCGAGCGGCTCGACCTTCCGGTGGTGAAGCGGACGAAGACCGGCCCGTCGACCGACGCCTCCGTGCTCGAGGAGCTCGCCGCGGAGGGCCACGAGGTGCCGCGCCGGATGCTGGAGTACCGCGAGCTCGAGAAGCTCCGGTCCACCTACGTGGACGCCCTTCCGAAGCTGGTCTGGTCACGGACCGGGCGCATCCACACGTCCTTCAACCAGACGGTAGCCGCGACCGGGCGGCTCTCGTCCAGCGACCCGAATCTTCAGAACATTCCGATTCGGACCGAGCTGGGCCGCGAGGTGCGGAAGGGTTTCATCGCCGCGGATGGGCACCTGCTGCTCGGTGTCGACTACTCGCAGATCGAACTGCGGGTCATGGCCCACTTCTCGGGCGACGACGCCTTCGTGACCGCCTTCCGCGAGAGGCAGGACGTCCACCGCCGAACCGCGTCGGTCATCTTCGACGTGTCGGTGGACGACGTCACCCCCGGACAGCGGGCGCAGGCCAAGACGATCAACTTCGCCACGCTCTACGGTCAGAGCGCGTTCAGCCTGGCGCGCCAGCTCGACATCCCGCGGACCGAGGCGCAGGAGTTCATCGACCAGTACTTCGAGCGCTTCGCCGGCGTGAGGGCCTTCCTCGACGCACAGGTCGAGCAGGCGAAGGAGCAGGGCTGGGTCGAGACGCTCCTGGGCCGCCGACGCTACATCCCGGAGCTCAAGAGCCGGAACTGGAACATCCGCCAGTTCGGAGAGCGAGTGGCCCAGAACACGCCCATTCAGGGGACGGCCGCCGACCTCATCAAGCAGGCCATGCTCGACGTCGATGAAGCGCTGGCCGAGTCGGGGAGCGGAGCGAAGATGCTCCTCCAGGTCCACGACGAGCTGCTGTTCGAGGTGCCGGAGACGGAGGTGGACGAGGTGACCGCGCTGGTGGTGGACCGGATGGAGGGCGCGGTCGAACTGGACGTGCCCGTCGTGGCGGAGGCGGGCGTCGGGCGCAGCTGGTACGACGCGAAGGGGTGAGAGGGGGGCCGAGGGGCGCCTTGACGGACATACATGCACCATGCATGATCTGTGTATGGCCACCAAAACCATCTCGCTTCGGCTCGACGCATACGAGCGTCTCCGCCGCGCGCGGCGTCGCCCGGACGAGTCGTTCACCGAGGTCGTCCTCAGGGCCGAGTGGCCGGATCGGGGCCTGACCGCACGGGAGCTTTCCGCGTCGTACGATTCCGAAGGGCCGCTGTTCGACGAGGCGGCCCTCGACCGCATCGACGAGGCCGACGCGCTCGACAGGTTCCCGTCGGACAAGTGGGACGAGGCTTGATCCTCGAGACGACGTTCCTCGTCGATCTCGAGAGAGAAGCCGTCCGTGACGGGAAGGGCCCAGCCTTCGCCTTCCTAGCCAGCGTCCCGGAGACACGACTCGCCATCACGCTCGTCTCGGCCGGCGAGATGGCCTCCGGTCTCCGATCCACCGATCGCGCCGCCTGGGAACGGCTGTTCCAGCGGTTCGACGTCCTCGCCCCGGACCGCGACGTCGCGTGGTGCTACGGGCGGCTCTACCGGGACCTCCGGTCGCGAGGTACGCCGATCGGTGCCAACGATCTCTGGATCGCGGCCACCGCCCTCGCCCACGAACGTCCACTCGTAACCCGCAATCGAGCCGAGTTCGACCGGGTGCCGGATCTGGACGTGATCGGGTACTGAGGGTCCGGGCCCGATTCGGGGGCGACGGGCGTCGGCGCCGACGCCTCGCCGCCCCTCTCGGCGCCGCCCGGGCCGCCGCCCGGGCCGTCCCCCGGTCACGCGCAGAGGACCGCTCGGGCATGCGGCTCACGCCGCGGCCGGCTCCCGTGCGGGCGACAGCAGCACGATCTCGCGCCCGATGACCTCGCTCGACGGGATGGTCACTCCGTCCCGCTCGTAGCTGTCGTACTCGACGCGGCCCTCAAGGTAGATGCGGTCGCCGACCTTCACGTAGTCCTCGGCGAACTGGGCGAGCTTCCCCCAGACGGTGACGCGGTGCCAGTCGGTGCGCTCCTCGCCCGTCTCGGCGTCCGGCCAGCGATTCGTGGCGACCGAGAAGTGCGCGACTCGCTTCCCGGACTTCGTCTCGTGCACCTCGGGGTCGCGCCCGACGTTTCCGATCAGGATGATCTTGTTCACGCTGCGGCTCATGGGTCCTCCGTTCAGGATCTCGGAGACCGGGTCGCGCCCGGCCGACGGGGGCCTCCCCGACGTGCGGACGTTCACGGAGGACAGGGGGCGTTCGCATGGCGGGGTGCGCCGACGTGGGGCGGCTACAGCCAGCCGTGGAAGTCCGGGCGCACCGAGAACACGAACTCCCAGTCGCCGTCGGGTACGCCGCGAGCGATGTCCAGCCGGAGCACCTCCCAGAGCAGGTCGACCCCCAGCCCCAGCGACGCGCGGAGGTCACCGAGGTCGTCCTCGGCCGCCCAGCTCGACGGCACGCTCGGGTCGCCCAGGTCGTCCACCCATCCGACCGCCGCGAGCACGTGGGCCGAGATCCAGGGGGACCACACCGGGCGACCCGACCTCGCGCGCAGCAGCCCGAACGCGTCGCCCCCCGACGTCCGGTACGCGTGCCCCGGCAGCGTCTCGCGGCCTCCGAGCAGGAACAGCTCCTGGCTCGGCGATTCGCCGGAGACCCAGCCGGCGTCGAGAACGATCTCGTGCGACCATGCGTTCGGGATGTCCGGCGTTCGCCAGGCTGCATGCAGGTGGGGGCCGAGCCACGTACGGCCCTCGCCGAATCCGACGCGGGCGGCGGTGCGGGTGAACAGCCCTCTGGCCGCCGATCCCGTTTCGAGCCCGACCTCGATCCAGCCGTACGTCCCGTCGTCGATCGCCCGGACCGGACGAAACGCCGGGTCGTCGTCGGACGCGAGCTCCGAGACCTGACGCGCGACCCCGCCTCCGAGCAGGAGGGTCGGGGGATGCAGGTCGAGCGGAAGCCCGGCGAGCGCGCGGGACCATCGCAGCCCGGCCGACCGTTCCCGAGAGGGGTCCAGCCAGTCTTCGCCGTCGAAGGTACCGAGGGTGTTCACCAGTCGACTCGCGCCCGCGATCGGCCCCACGTCCACGAGTTCGTCCCACTGGACGCTCACGTGGACGCGATCCAGCGGTGACACACGGAGATCCGTGGTCGCGCGGCCCCAGAAGCGCTCCGATCCGAGGGCCCACCCGCCGACGACCCGAAGGCGAGGATCTTCGCCGAAGAGCGAAGGAAGTCGCAGGGTGCTGCCGAGGCCGAGGGCGGTTCCCTCGACGCGATTCCGACGCACCAGGTCCGAAACCCCGCCGACGTGGAGTCGGAGCGGCGCGAGTCCGCTCAGCGCCTGCTTCACACCGATCTCGCGAATCTTGTCCTCGACCTCGGCCAGCTCGCTGGACGGCCCCAGCCCGAGCTCCTCCGCGTCGTCGTAGAGACCGCGCTCGAACTCGTACGCGGCGAGTTGTTCGGGCGGACCCGCGTTCACGACGAGCGGGCCCGTAAACAGGAAATCCGCCATGGGGAGTCCGAACTCGTACCCACCCACCTGGAATCGGGCCCGGATGACGCTGCCCGCGAGGAAGTCGAGTTGCGGCAACTCGCGCCGGATCTCGGCCTCCTGCCGGTAGGGGAGCCAGTACTCGTCCATCCAGAGCGCGTTGTCGAGCGAGATCCGGATGTAGTCGAGATAGGGGTCGACGTACGAGCTCGGCGTGAAGCTGAAAGACATGCGGACGATGGCCGCACGGTCCCGGTCGAGGTACACGGCGCCGACGAACCCCGGTCGGTCGGGGCGCTTCGGGCGAACCTGCAGCTCGTAGACGCGCACCTGCTCCGACCCGCCGTACGCGAGGCTGAGCGAGTCGACCACTCGGTAGTCGTAGGTCGCCTCCGCCCCCGGTGCGACCGGATGCGTCACGTCGGCCACCTCGTCGCCGTCCCCGAGGCGAATCACGTCCTCGAACTCGTCCTGAACCACCGAGAGGTGGTCGAGGTGGTAGCTGATGTTGGTCGGAAGGGCCTTCTCGTTACGGCGGCCGATCATGCGCTGGCGCGTGAGCCCCGGGGCCTTCCACATCACCTCGAGCGCCAACTGGTCGGTGCGGATGAGCGTCCGCTCCTCCGCGTCGGGGCGGTCGACGTAGAAGTAGACGAAGCCCTCGGCTTCCGACCGGTAGCTGCCGAGGCCCGTCTCCGACCGGGCGCCGGCGCGGGTCGAGCGAGCTCGTGCGACGAGATCGAGGGCGAAGTCGGAGTTCCAGATGCCGCCGACGCGCTCGAGAACGGGGGCGAGGGAGTCGGTCGGCGGCACGTCCTGCGCACCGAGGGGCGCCGCGACGGACAGGGCGACCGTCACGAACGCGCGCGCGCGACGCTGCGGCAGGACGGAGCGGCGCTCGGGTCG
>JANQRP010000015.1 GCA_028284495.1 Longimicrobiales bacterium
CAATCCTCCGGACCGGGCCATGTTTCCGCCTCGCGGCGTTCTCGCTCGCTCGTGTAGCGACGCTACACGTCGCTTGCTCGGCCTTGCGAGCCAGAAACACGGGCTCCGGCAGAGCCCATCCCCGTCGTGTGAACAGGCCCTAGTCGAGCAGGTGCGCGACGGCCTCGTCCGTCGTCATCCACCGATCCACCTCGGCGACCCGGCGCCGTGCCTCCTCGGCGCGCCGGAGTTCGAGGTCGAAGGGGTGGAGCCCGAGACGAAGAGGTCGACCGGTCCGCCGGGCGAGCGCGACCTCCACGGCGTTGAAGGCGGCCAGCGCCCGCTCACGCCACCACGTGTCGGCCTCGAACCCGACGAGCGGCGCCGAGAGGAACCGACCCGACGCCAGGTCCACGTATCCCCACTGAACCTCGGCGACCCGATACCCCAGCTCGGCCAGGTCGTGCGGGAGAAGCGCGCCCATCGCCCATGCGGGGGGAACGTAGAAGTGCGGCGCCGGAAGCTCGTGATGGTCGAACCATCGGCGCCCGCGCGCCACCAGCGCCCGTACGTCCTCCCGGGAGGTGGAGAGGTGCTCGGCCTGGTCGCGGGACACGACCCGGGCGTGGAGGCGATGGTACAACGAGCGCGGCTGTCGCCGATGGACCCAGCCGTGCCCGGCGAGCTCGTATCCCGCGACGGCCCACGCGCGCAGCCGGTCGATGCCGGCCGGGGTCCACGCCAGTCCGGGTACCACCAGGAGCGCCACGCGGGGGCCCGCGACCTGCAGGAGCCGCAGCAGCTCGTCGACCCGGTCGAGCGTGTCGGGTCGCACATCGTGGATCGTCGCGTGGGCGCGGAGGGTCATCGGGGCGCGCCCGACGCTCCCGCATCCGCCGCCCGTACCAGCACCGCGAGCCAGTGCTCCACCGTGCGGCGAGAGAGCTCGTGCGAGCCGGTTCGTGCGCGCTCGGCCAGCGCCGTGATCTCTCCGGAGGGCTGCGCGCGGACGTGGCCCAGGGTGTCCGCCAGGGACTCACCCTCCGCCATCACGACGATGCCGGGTTCGAGCACGGGCCAGCGCGCGAGGCCGCAGTTGGGCGACACGATGGCGGGCCGTCCCCGAATCATCGCCTCGAACGCCGCGCTCCCGAACGTCTCGTACCGGGACGGAAGGACGATGACGTCGGCGGCGTCGATGCGTGCGCGCACCTCGTCGCGGCCGACCCACCCGGTCGCGCGAAGGTTGGGCAGACGCGCGGCGGCGGCGTCCACCTCGCTCCGCAGGGGCCCGTCTCCCACGAGCACGAACTCCACGTCGGGGTGTCGCTCGGCCGCCGCGACGATCTGCCCCACCTCCTTCTCCGGGGCCAGCCGCCCCACGAAAACGGCATTCTCGACCGATGACGGCGTGTCCGCCGCCGGCGCCTCGATGAAGGTGCGGGGGACGGGGGTACCGACGAGCGACACCCTCTTCGCACCGCCGTCGCGCGCCGCTCCGATGAGCCGCTCGTTGTGGACCAGCACGACGTCGCCGAACCGGAAGAGCAGCCGATCCCACATCGCGACGACGCGCTGGGCCATGCCGCCCATGCCGAACCGCTCCCAGTACATCCCCAGGAGCTTGTCGATCTGCGTGTGGTACCCGATGCACACCGCTGCACCGAGACGCCGTGCCATGAAGATCGACAGCACCCCGTACAGCCACGGGGTCGCGGACACGACCACGTCCGGTCGGAACCGGCGGAGGCGGTCGTTGAGGTGCGCGGGCGACGGCAGATACAGCTGCTGCGTCGGGTCGCCCGGCATGCGCAGCCGGAGTCCGCGATAGTCCGGATCCGGTCCGGCCGGCGGCGCGAACAGCTCGATGGCCTCGACGTGCTCCGCCAGGTTGGCCACGAGGTCGTCGTAGTAGGTGCCCACACCGTTCCGGCCCGGGATCGCGTCCGAGAGCAGCGCGATCCGGAGCGTCTTCGCGCGCTCGACCAGCTCGCGGCTCTCTACCTCCCCGAGCGGGACCGGGATCGCCGGATCGACCTCGACCGACCCGAGCGGGACGCGGGTCACGTCGGTCGCGAGTCGGAGACGGAGGGCCTCTCGGAGGAGAATCCGAAGCGGGTCATGAGGTCGTGGAAGCGGGACTCGACGGACTCGACGTCGAGGCCGTAGTCGGAGAGGGCGTAGCTGTGTCGGCTCGCGTGCGTCCGCGCGGAGGCGGCACGTCGCCGGAGGGCCTCGCCGAATTCCGGGTCCGGCGACCAGCCGAAGCGATGATACACGTCGGTCACGCTCGCGAGAAGATCGGCCCGGACGTCCCGGAGCACGAGCGACCGGTATCGCGCGGGCGGGAACTCGGCGTCGTACGTGACGATGCGACGCCCGAAGTCGTCGAGCATGTCCACCAGGCGGTCGCGATACTCGGGGTCCGCGGGGTCCCAGCCGAACAGGCGGGCGCCGTCCTCGATCGAGCTCAGAAGGGAGGGCACGACCCGTCGGGGATCCCGTACGCAGCCGATCACCCGTGCGTCCGGGAACTCGTCGAGCAGCGAACGCACGAAGGGCGTGAAGCTGGGGTTCTTGCTCAGGAGCAGCGCACCGGCCGGCGCTTCGTGGAGGTGACGCTGCACCATCCGGCGGTAGATCCGCGTCAGCCCGCGCCGCCGCTCGGCCGGCCAGTCGTCGATTCGCACCAGCTCCCAGGCCCGCGGGGACCGGGGGAAGGGCACGACCAGAAGGAAGCACGCGAACACGGGCCAGAGCAGGAAGTAGTCTTCCTCCGGGGCATCGAGGCGCACGGGATGCACGTCGTCCATGAACCCGAACGCGAGGTGTTGCACCCAGTCGAAGACGCGGGCCCCCATCCCGCCCAGCACCCGGTCCAGCCGTACCACCCCCCGCAGGAGCCGTCGCTGGCAGATGGCGGGCGCCAGGAGGAGTTCCCAGAGCCGGGTGGAGGTGAACCGCGCGTCGTCGGCGAGGATCTCCTGCATCTGACTGGTGCCGCTCCGGGGGAGTCCGACCACGAAGAGAGGCTCGCGTACGTCGACGTCCCGGTAGCCCGGATACCAGATCTCGTCCAGAAGGAGGGCGACTGCGTGGACGATCTGGGTCGTCGCCAGCGCCGGCGCGGCGAGAAGGAGAGCCAGGAGCCGACGGACCCGGAACGGGCCGGCCGCCACACCATGGAGCACCTCCGCGTGGAACCGCAGGAGGGGGCCGGTCACGGTGCTCGGCGGGGGTGATGGTCCGTCACACGCCGTCAGTCGCGGGTGGTCAGCGAATCGACCCAGGCGCGCATGAAGTCCTGGCCTCGGGTGATGGACGCGAAGTCGCCCTGGACCGCGAGTACCAGGATCCAACCGCCGGCGAACAGGAGCGCCGCACCCGCGCCGAGTAGCACGATCTTGCGCCAGAGCGGGTCGAGCATCCGTCCACCGTGCGACGCGATCCACGCGAGCGAGAGCGCCGAGCCGATGTTCGTCGCGAAGAGGACCACGAGGAACACGGCGCCCTCGATCCGATCCTGGGTCCACGCTCGAAGGAAGAACGGCGACGCCACCGAGAGCCAGAACAGCCACGGCGCCGGCGAGAGGCCCGTGCTGACGACGACGTGCCAGAGGCGCACGGTGGGCGGTGCTCCGTGGACCTCGGGCGGGACGTAGCCCGGGCGGTGCTTCCACAGAAGCATGCAGCCGATCGCGATGACCATCGTCCCGCCGAGCATCCCGATCAGCGACAGGGCGGAGTCGTTGAGCTGGGTCAGGATGGCGCTCGTGACGATGAGCGGCACCAGGTCGGTGAAGAGTGGAGCCGCCGCGAGGGGCACCGCCGCCCGGAACCCACGCTCGAACCCCGTCGCCGCGACCATCGTGGTGTAGGGTCCGGGCGCCATGCCGGCGCCGAGTCCCAGCACGAAGGCCGTGAGGACGGCGGTCGTCACCTGGTCAGCCCCAGAAGGCGAGCCGCAGACGGGTCAGGAAGGGGAGATCGCCGTGGCCTCCGCTGCAGCTCGCCGGATCCATGCGCTCGTTGTACTCGCCAGCGTCGCTCGCCACCCTCGCGAACCACTCCGTTCGAACGGTCTCCGCGTCCACGTCGGTCCACGCGATGAGCACCCGATCCTCCGACCCCACCACACGGTTGGCGAGCGAGGGCACCACGAAGCCGTTCACGACGAACACGAGTCGTGCGTCGCCCGACCCGTTCACGAGGCGTCCGTCGGCGGGCACGCCGTCGATGCCCTCGACGAGCTCCGCGTCGAGGAACAGCCAGTCGTCGCCCAGCCCGAGATCGAGGTTGGTCATCAGGTGACCCCATGTCGCCCCGGGGTGATGCACGTGGACGACGTCGTCGACGTTTTCGTGCATGTGGATCCGCTGACCCGGCTGGATCTCGCCGTCGCCGGCGCTGCACGCGCTGATCTCCTCCATGAAGCGATCCCCGGACAGGTCCACCCGTGTGCCGTTCACCACGATCGCCCAGTTGGCGTGGTGGTGGGTGGTCGGGTTGATCGGCGCGAAGGCGAGCCGGGCAAGTCCGAGCAGGACCGCGCCGAGCGCGAGGCCGATGAGGAGAGGTCGCATGTCGCGTGGACGAGCGGGGAGGTGAACGCGGGTGCCGACGCTGGAAGATCGACGCAAAGGCGCTGGCACGACACCCTTCCTGCAGCCGTACGATGCGTCGGCGGGGCCGGTTTCCTTAGTTTGCGGTCCCCCCTCACAACCACGGCCCACCACCACGGCGGTCATGGCGGCTCCCCGCACCGGCAAGCGCATCCTCTGGGTCGACGACGAGGTCGAGCTCCTCCGACCTCACCTCCTGTTCCTCCAGGCCCGGGGGTACCACGTCGACGCCATCCCGAACGGAGACGACGCGCTCGAACTCCTGCGCGATCACCCGTACGACCTGGTCCTGCTCGACGAACAGATGCCGGGCCGTCGCGGCCTCGAGGTGCTCGAGATCCTGCGCCGCGAAGACCCACACGCGCGGGTCGTGATGGTCACGAAGTCCGAGGAGGATCGGACCATGACGGAGGCCATCGGCCGCCGCGTGGACGACTACCTCGTGAAGCCGACGTCCCCGCGACAGGTGCTCTCGGTCGTGACACGGATCCTCGAGGGCTCGGCGATCCGGCAGCAGCAGGCCGCGCAGGACTTCGCGGCGCGGTTCGGGCAGCTCACGCAGCTCCGGCAGGGCGCCGCGACGCCGCGGGATTTCGCCCTGGTCTACCAGGAGCTCGTGGACTGGCACATCCGGCTCGAGGAGGCGGGTGAAACCGGCCTGCTGGATTCGGTCGAAGCGATGGCCACGGACCTTCGCCGCGACTTCGGCACCTTCGTCGCGCGCGCCTACCCGGGCTGGGTGGAGGGGTCGCAGGAGCGTCCGGACCTGTCGGTCGACATCGTGCAGCAGTGGCTGGTGCCCCTGCTGGGCGACGAGCCGGTCTACTTCCTCGTGCTCGACTGCATGCGGCTCGATCAGTGGCGGGAGATCGCGCCCCTCCTCGCACCCTTCTTCGAAATCGAGGAGGACCTGCACTACTCGATCCTTCCGACCGCGACGCCCTACGCACGCAATGCGATCTTCTCCGGGCTCTTCCCCGACGAGATCGCGGCGCGGCGCCCAGGGTGGTGGGACGCGTCGGACGATGAGGGCTCGCTCAACGCGTTCGAGGACGAACTGCTCGCGGAGCAGCTCCAGCGCATCACCGGGCGCCGGGTCCCGACGCACTACGAGAAGGTGTTCACCGACCGGGACGGCGGTCGCGTGCTGGGTCGGGTCCGGGGGGCCGCGAAGTCGGGGGCCGAGGTCATCGCGCTCGTGTTCAACTTCGTGGACCTCATGACGCACGGGCGCTCGGAGTCACCCATTCTCATGGAGGTCGCGAAGGACGAGGCATCGCTCCGGGATCTGACGCGCCAGTGGTTCGAACGCTCCACCGCCTTCACCATCATCCGCGAGGCCGCTCGAACCGGGGCGAAGGTCGTGCTCACGACCGACCACGGCTCGATCCTGTGCCAGCGCCCGTCGACGGTGTACGCCCGCAAGGACGCGACGTCGAACCTCCGGTACAAGTTCGGCGTCGAACTCCGGACGGAGGAGCCGGACAGCGCCTTCGACACGAAGGACGCGCGGGCCCTTCGGCTCCCGCCCGGTCGGCCCGGGACGAACTACCTCGTGGCGCTCGAGGATCACTTCTTCGTGTATCCGACGAAGCTCCGCGAGTACCAGTCGCGGTACCGGAATTCCTTCCTGCACGGGGGCATCAGCCCCGAGGAGATGATCGTGCCGGTTGCGACGCTGACGCCGCGGCCACGGTAGCGCCGGCGCCCGGATCTCGACTCGACGGGCCGGGTCAGCTCCGACGCGCCCGATCCGCGAGGACCGACTCGTACACGGCCCGGTTCCGCCGGACCATCACCGGGACGGACCTCTCGACCTTCACCCACGCCCGGCCCTCGGCTCCCATCCGCTGTCGCAGGTCGGCGTCGCCGAGAAGCCGCACCAGCGCGTCCGCGAGCGCGTCGAGGTCGCCCGGCTCGACGAGCAGGCCCGTCCGCCCGTCCACGACCGCCTCGGGCGTGCCGCCCACGCGCGTCGCCACTACCGGTAGGCCGGCCCCCGCCGCCTCCAGGAGCGCAACACCCAGGCCTTCCGAGCGCGCCGGATGCACGAGGAGGTCGCAGCACTGCAGCAGCTCGACCAGGTCCTTCCGGAATCCGGGGAGCCGGACACGATCCCGCAGCCGCTCGCGATCGATCTGCTCGGCGATCGCCTTGCGGCGCGGACCGTCCCCGAACAGGACCACTCGCGTCCGCGGTTCGGCGGCCACCACGCGCGGCAGGACGTCGAGCAGAAGGTCGTGGCCCTTCCGATCGACGAACTGCGCGACCATTGCGACCACGAGCGCGTCGTCGGGCAGGTCGAAGGCGCGTCGCGCCGCACCCGGGTCGGGACAGTCGAACGGCATCGCCTCGGCGTCGATCGCGGAGTGGATCGTGACGACCTGGTCGGGCGGGATGCCCTCGCCGATCAGCACGTCGCGGATCCCGTCGCTGACGGCGATGACGCGGTCGCAGCGTCCGTACTTGATCCGCGCGATGAACCCGGGCTCCGGTGTGTCGACCCGTCGGGTCAGGACGGTGGGCACGTCGGAGCGCCACGCCGCGAGAAGCCCGAGGGTGTCGGCGCCGCGGCGTGAGTGGAGGTGGACGATGTCGGGCTTCTCGTCCTCGATCCGTGCCTTGAACCGCCGGACGAACCCGAAGTCCGCCTCACCATGGAAGAGGAGCGGGATGGTCGGGATGCCGCGGGAGTCCGCGGTCGCGAGCACGTCGCTGTCCTCCGGCGCCATCAGGATGGCGTCGTCGCCCATGGCGCGCAGACCCGCCACGAGGTGCAGGACCTGGACGCCCGCGCCGTGCACGTGCCGTCGGGTCTCGAGATGGAGTGTCTTCACGGGCGGAACGTGGGCGACCGACGGGCGGTTGTCACGAACGTGCGGGCGGTCGGGGGTCGGGTCGGCCTTCCAGCAGGTCTTCGACGTGCCCCAGCACCTCGTCCCGGGTGATCCGATCCATGCACCACCAGGCGCCATCGCAGGTCGGACCCGGACCGCGTACCATGCACCGCACGCACTCGAGCTCGTCGTGTCGGATGATGCGGGTCACGTCGGTAGGAGGCACGACGTAGGCCGCAGGCCCGAACAGGCAGACGGTGGGCCGGTCGTGGTAGTGCGCCACGTGGGTGAGGCCGGTGTCCACCCCGACGACGAGGTTCGCCTCGGCGACGATCGCCGCCGCCGCGCCCAGCGACGTACGACCAACCAGATCGACCAGGGGCGACGACGTGATTCCGCGAACGATACGAGCGGTGGCCTCGCGGTCACCGGGACCGCCGAGCATCACGACGGGGTGTCCGGTCCGCGTGTGCAGCGCGTCGATCAGCGGCCCCCACCGGGACTCCTCCCAGTGCTTCTGGGGTCGGGTCGTGTGCGGGATCACCACCACGTAGCCGTCGCCGACGCCCACTGCAGCGAGGTGGTCGCGCGCCTCCATTCGGGCCGCCGCCGGCACCGGTGCGTGGAGCCGCCACGCGTCGGCATCGAGCCCCATCCACGCGGCGACGTCGCGGAAGTCGCCGCCCATCCGATCCACGTCGGTCCAGCCGGGGAAGCGGTGCGTGTACATCGCGGCGCTCCCCTCCCTGGCGTCGTACCCGATCCGGATCGGCGCACCGGTGACGCGGGCCAGGAGCCCGCTGCGCAGCATTCCGTGAAGGTCCACCACCAGGTCGTACCGCCGCGCCCGCAGGCGGCGGCGCAGGGACAGGGCCTCGCGCGCGAGTGCGATCAGCCGGCCCGACCGGAGGAGCCGCTTCCACCGCGTCCGGTCCCAGACCACCAGCTCGTCGATGGCGGGGTGGCCCTCGACCATGTCGGAGGCCGGCTTCTCGACGACCCAGTCGATCTCCACCCCGGGCCACCGCGTCTTCACGAGGTCGGCGAAGGGGAGCGCGAAGAGGACGTCGCCCCGCGCGCTGAGCCGGATGAGGAGAACCCTCCGGGGATGCTCCGGTAGATCCGGGGGCGGGGGAATGGGGCCGCCGTCGTAGGGTGGGGTCACGGAAGCGGGACGCGTGTGCTGGCGCGTGGGCTGGATGGGGCCGCGTGCGTTGGCACCCGGGCCGGATGCGGCCATCATCTTAACATGATCCGCCCTCTCGACGCCGCATATGCGGCCCTGCTGGGCGTCACGTCACCGGTGTGGGGGTTTTCGCTCCTGCGCACGGGCAAGTGGCGGACCGACTGGAAGGGTCGGCGTGGCTTCGCGCCGCCGCCGCCCGACGTCGACGCTCCGACGGCCCTCCTCCACGGCGTCAGCGTCGGTGAGGTCGTCGCGGCGGAGCCGCTGGTCCGCCGGCTGCACGCGGAGGGCGTGCGGGTAGTCGTGTCCGCCACCACCAACACCGGGACGGAGCGGGCGCGTGCCCTCTTCGCACCCGAGCACCCAGTCGTGCGGTTCCCGCTCGACTTCAGCTGGATGGTGTCCCGGTTCCTCGACCGGGTACGCCCGGATGCCGTGGCGCTCCTCGAGCTCGAGGTGTGGCCGCACTTCACGGCCGAGTGCCGGCGGCGCGGGATCCCCGTGTCGGTCGTGAACGGCCGGCTCACGGAGTCGAGCTTCCGGGGGTACCGCCGCCTGAGAGGGCTGGCGGGACCCTCGTTCCGGCGCCTCACCCGCGTAGGCGCGCAGACCCGTGAATACGCCGATCGATTCGAGGGCCTCGGGGTTCCGGCGGACCGGATCGACGTCACGGGCACCATGAAGTGGGACGTCGAACTGCCGGACGACCTGTCGGCACGGGCCGCCGAGCTGCGAGCGGACCTCGGAGTCCCTTCCGACCGTCCCGTCGTGGTCGCGATCTCGACCGGCCCCGACGAGGAGCGCGCACTTCTCGACGCCGTTCCGGCGGACGTGACCCTCGTCGTGGTGCCCCGGAAGCCCGAACGGTTCGCCGAGGTCGCGAGCCTCACGGAGTGGACCAGGCGCAGCGAGCGTCGGGGTCCCGACGGGCGTACCGGGCCCGCCGAGGGACCCTTCCTCATCGACACGATGGGGGAGGCGGAGGTGGCGACCGCACTCGCCGACGTCGTCGTGATCGGTCGAACTTTCGACGGGCTCGGAGGGTCCAACCCCATTCCGGCCGCCGCGCTCGGCAAGCCGATCGTGGCCGGACCGGACCACCACAACTTCGCGCAGGTCGTCGAGGCGCTCGGGCCGGCGGTCCGGGTCATCGACGATCCGTCGGCGATCGGTGCCGTGCTTGCCGACCGTGCCGCGCTCGAGCGGATGGCCCGCGCGGGGCCGGACGTGGTCGCGGCGCAGCGCGGCGCCACGGAGCGCAACGCGGCCCTCGTGCTCGACATGCTTTCCGGGCATGGATCCAGCTAGCTTTTCGACGTGAGTCTCTACTTCCGCATCCTCGGATACCTCCGGCCCCACGCCGGCCTGTTCATGGTCGGCGCGGCCGCCACGTTCGCGTTCGCTGCGCTGGATGCGTGGACGTACGTGCTGCTCATCCCCTTCGTGAGTGCGCTCTTCGGTCAGGGCGAGGTGCCCGGCAACGCATCCGGGGCCGCCGACGGGCCGCCCAACGCGATGGAGCGGTTCCTCGACGCGACCGTCCACCAGTGGATCGACCTCGACGCGACGGCGCCGGAGGAGATGCTGGTCGCGGTGCAGCAGGTGATCCTCCTGATCCTGCTGACGTTCCTGCTCAAGAACGTCTTCGACTTCCTCCGGAACTACCTGATCGCGCGGGTGGAGCAGGGGGTGACGCGGGACCTCCGTCGCGAGGTCTACGACCATCTCCTCGAGCTGGACCTCGCATTCTTCGGGCGAACGAGGATGGGTCAGATCGTGTCGCGGCTCACGCACGACGTCGAGCAGCTCCGAACCCTGCTGGCTCGCGAACTCGCGAAGATGCTGTCGGCGGTGTTCGAGTTCGTGGTCGCCTTCGTCGCGATGATCGCCATCTCGTGGCAGCTCACGCTGGCCGCCTTCGTGGTGATCCCGGGCACCATGGCGATCTGGGGCCCGCTCGTGAAGAAGCTCCGGCGGGGCGACCGGCGCGTGCTGGACCTCGCGGGCGACGTGAACGGCCACATCCAGGAGACGCTCTCCGGGATCCGCCTGGTGAAGTCCTCCGGGGCGGAGCGGCTGGAGCGGACGCGCTTCCACCGTCTCACCCAGGACTACTTCAGGACGTTCGTCCGAACCGAGCGCTGGCGGGCCCTGGCGGCGCCGGGGACCGAGACGCTGGCCGCGGTCGGCACGGTCGTCATCCTGTGGCTCGGCGCGAACCTGGTGATGATCGAGCAGTCTCTGACCGGGGCCCAGTTCGTCGGCTTTCTCGCCCTCTCGCTCAAGCTGTACCAGCCGGTAAAGTACGCCGCGAAGTTCCCCGCGCTGGTGCAGCCCGGACTGGTCGGGGCGGAGCGGGTCTTCGAGTTCCTGGACGCTCCCGCCGAAATCCACGATCGGACCGGAGCGCTCCCCTTCCCGGGGCTGCGGAAGGGTGTGCGGTTCGACGATGTGACGTTCGCCTACCGCGAGGGGCAGGTGGTGCTGTCCCACATCGACCTCGACATCCCGGCGGGAACCGTCACGGCGCTCGTGGGGCCGAGCGGGGCGGGGAAGACCACCCTCGTGGATCTCCTCGGGCGCTTCTACGACGTGACGGACGGGCGCATCTCGATCGACGACGTGGACCTTCGGGACATCCGCATCGAGGACCTCCGCGGCAGCCTGGGCATCGTGTCGCAGGAAACGGTCCTCTTCCACGACACGGTGCGCGCGAACATCGCGTACGGTCGACCCGACGCGAGTGACGAGGCCGTCGAGGCGGCGGCCCGGGCCGCGAACGCGCACGCCTTCGTGCGGGCGCTTCCGGAGGGGTACGACACGATGGTCGGGGAGCGCGGAACCGAGCTCTCGGGCGGACAGCGGCAGCGGATCGCGATCGCCCGCGCGTTGCTCAGGGATCCGCCGATCCTCGTATTCGACGAGGCGACCAGCGCGCTCGACACCGAGTCGGAACGGCTGGTACAGGACGCGATCGAGCGCCTGCTCCGTGGAAGGACGGTGTTCGTGATCGCCCACCGCCTCTCGACCATCCAGCGGGCCGACCGCATCGTCGTGCTGGACGAGGGGCGCATCGTCGAGCAGGGCCGGCACGAGGAGTTGCTCGAGGCGGGCGGGACCTACCGGCGCCTCCACGAGATGCAGTTCCGCGAGAGTTCGGCCCCGGCCGAGTGACACCCGTTCCATCGTGCGAGACCGGCTCGAGTACGCGCTGTTTCGGCTGCTGCGCGGCGTCCTGACTCTCCTCCCCGAGCCCGCATCGCGCGCGCTCGGGTCCGGACTCGGGTGGTTCGTCGGGGTGGTGCTCGGTCTCCGGCGGAAGGTCGTGCGGGAGAACCTGGAGATCGCGTTCCCGGACTGGACACCGGCTCAGCGCCGACGAATCGCCCGTCGGTCCTGGGCGCACCTCGGTCGAGAGGCGGTCGCGACGTTCCGCCTGTCCGCGGAGACGCCCGCTTCGGTGCGATCCCGGATCGAGGGGTGGCACGGGTTCGACGCGTTCGCAGCGCGGGTGCAGGAGGGGGACGGTGCTATCGCGGTGACCGGCCACTTCGGCAACTGGGAGATGGCCGGCGCGGTGGTCGCCGCCCGCGGCCTTCCCATCGACGCGGTCGCCACGACGCAGCGGAACCCGCTCTTCAACCGCGATCTGGTCGAGTCCCGGGGTGACCTCGGCATGACGATCGTGCCGCGGGACGAGGCCCCGCGCCGCGTTCTGAAAGGTCTGCGCAAGGGGCACGTGGCGGGGATCGTGGGCGACCAAAACGTGGCGGTCGGGGGTATTCACGTCGAGTTCATGGGGCGTCCGGCCGCAACCGCTCGCGGTGCGGCCGTGTTCGCCCTCCGGACCGGAGCCCCCCTCTTCGTCGGGCTCGCGGTCGCGCTTCCGGGTTCGCGATGGCGCTACCGCTTCTCGATCGAAGAGGTGACCATTGAGGCCAGCGGCGATTTCGACGAGGACGTGCGTCGGCTGACGCAGGCACACACGGACGTGCTCGAGCGGGCCGTACGGGCGCATCCGGAGCAGTATTTCTGGCCGCACAAGCGCTGGAAGGAGCGAACGACGACCAAATGATCCACGTCTGCATCCCCACCCGTGACGAGGCCACCACGCTCGGGCCCCTTCTGTGGAAGGTCCGGCGCGTGTTCGGTGCGCTCGGGCGCGACTTCCGGATCCTGGTGTTCGACGACGCGTCGAGCGACGACACGGCCGAGGTACTGGCCCGCTACGAGGGTACGCTCCCCATCACCGTGATCCGCTCCGACGCTCCCGTCGGGTACGGCGCCGCGGTGGACCGACTGCTCCGCCGCGCGGCACATGACTCCGAGTACCCCAAGCGGGATGCCGCGCTGGTCGTTCAGGCGGACTTCACGGACGACCTGGACGCGGTCGAGGAGCAGGTGAAGACACTCGAAGGCGGTGCGGACATCGTGGCCGGTGCCGTGCGGGAGTGGACGCCGGAGACCACACCGAAGGGTGTCGCGTGGGCGCGCCGGCTCGCGCCCTGGGTCCTGGGTCCCGCGCTGCGTGGCGCGCCGGCCGACCCGCTCACCGGATTCCGGGCATACCGCCTGGTCGTGGTGAAGAAGGCGCTCCGCGACGACGACGCGCCGATCGCGTCCTCGGACGAGCCGTGGGTGGCGAATCTCGAGACGCTCCATCGGCTGGCGCCGGAAGCCCGGCGCATCGAGGAGGTCGACGTGCGGATGCGGTACGAGCGGCACGCCCGCGAGTCGCGCTTCCGCGCCCCCCGCGCACTCAAGGCGCTCTTCGCGTGCCGTGGACGCCGCTGGCCGACCGACGAGGGGAGGGCCGCGTGATGCTCCGTCGAGCCGCCGCCGTCCTCGTCGCGTGCGTCGCCCTCTGCGCCGATGCCGCCGCGGCCCAGAACTCGGACGGAATCACGATCCGGATGCCGGACAGCCTCGCCACGACCGAGCCGCCCGACGTCCCCTTCGGCCCGGGCGAGGACCTCTACTACCAGGTGAAGCTCGGGATCTTCTCCGTCGGCGAGGCGAACCTCCGTGTGCTTCCGGAAGACACGGTGCGGGGGCGCCGGACCTATCCGGTCGAACTCGCCATCAACGGCAGCGCCTTCTTCGGCCGTGCCAAGGTCCGAGACCTCTTCCAGTCGTGGATGGACGTGTACACGCTGTCGTCCCTCCGCTTCCGCAAGGACCAGCACGAGCTCAGCTACAAGAGCAAGAAGTGGTACGAGATCTACCCCGAACGGCAGGAATGGGATCGGGCCGAGCCGGACATCGACGAGTCGGGACCCACGATCTCGGAGCTGCCGCTCGACGAGATCGCCTTCCTCTTCTTCATCCGGACCCTCGACCTCGAGGTGGGGAAGGAGTACACCTTCGATCACTACTTCAAGGAGGACGGGAATCCGGTCGTCCTCCGGGTGCTGCGGCGTGAGGTGAAGGAGGTCCCGGCCGGGACGTTCCGCACCATCGTGGTCCAGCCGATCATCCAGACCGACGGCCTCTTCTCCGAGGGGGGTGAGGCGGAAGTCTATCTCACGGACGACGACGAGAAGCACATCGTGCATCTGCGCTCCAGCATTCCGGTGATGGGGTCGCTGACGCTCAACCTTCGGCAGATCGCCGACCCCTCCTCCGACGGCCTCGCGAGCCGGGTGGACAACGGCGGGTGAAGCTCACGCTGCGGAAGCTGCGCCTGAAGGGGGCGTGGCTCCTCGTCGTCCCGTTCCTCTGGTTCGCGACCTCGACCGCGAACACGCTCGCCATCGGCGGCGTGATGGCCGTGCTGGGGCTCCTCGTCCGGACGCTCGCGGCGGGCTTCATCCACAAGGACGACACCCTCACGACCACGGGACCGTACGCCCACACCCGCAACCCGCTCTACGTCGGCAGCTTCCTGCTGGGACTGGGGGTGACAGTGGCCGGCGGGAACCTGCTGTTCGTGGCCGTCTTCCTCGTGTTCTTCGTCACCATCTACACCGCCTCGATTCGCGACGAGGCCGCCTTCCTCGCGGACCGGTACGGGCAGGCGTACGCCGACTACGCGGCCAACGTCCCGCTGTTCGTCCCGCGACCGACGCCCTGGCGCTCGGCCGGAGTCGACGCGCGTCCCGAGTTCTCGGGCGCGCAGTGGCGGAAGAACCGGGAGTACGAGGCGCTTCTGGGGACCGTCGCGGCGTTCGTGGCGCTCGCGGCCCGGATGATGCTCGCGGGCTGAGGTCGTTCAGGAGCTGACGGGGGTGCCCTCGCCCGGCTCCTCGTCGGTCTCCCAGAGGTAGAGGATCGGGCCTTCGTGCCACGTCCCCTTCACCTGGATGCGGAAGGTGTAGGTGCCCGCCTTCGGGAAGACCACATCGGTGAGCGGCTCGATGTAGTACGTCCGGGGCGCGGGCCCGCTCGGGTCGGCGTCCGCGACCTCGGTGTATCCGGTGCCCTCGAGGGACGGATTCCCGTCCGGGTCCAGCAGCTGGACCTTGAAGGTGAACCGACCGTGGTCCGCACGATCCCACTCGACGATGGTCACCAGCGTCAGCTCGTGCTTGGCCGGGAATCCCGGCGCGTAGAGGTCGTTGTACTGACCCTCGACGAAGAGGCGACCGTCGGACCGCTGAACCGCCCGGTCGCAGACGCAGGAGAGGAGGAGCTTCATCGGCTCGTGTCGAGAGGCGTGGTGTCGAACGCGCCGGCCGGAAGGTCGGCGCCGAACTCGACCACGCGGTACCGCTCGGTCACCCGCATGATCCCCTGGGGAAACTCGACCACCTGACGTCGCACCACCGGACGCGGGCCGTCGAACTCGAGGGCGTAGGATCCGGATGGCTGTCCGGCCACGGTGATGTCGCGGAACACGGAGGTCGCGTCGGTCGCCTCGGGGATGTCGACCTGCGCGGCATCGGTCGGCGTCACGACGACCCACTCCGCGACTCCACCGTCCGCGTGGTCGGGCGGCGCCGCACCGCTCAAGCGGGCGAGATTGTGCAGGACGCCCATCCGCGTGAACCCGACGCCGAGCGCGTCGCGCAGCGCCGGCGGCGTGTCGGCGCCGCCCTCGGACCCCGTCCAGAACATGCGCTCCCCGTCGGAGATGAGCGTCATGTCGAGCGCCTGGCCGGCGAAGTCGCCGTTCGCCTCCAGCCGGGCCCGACCGTCGTCTCCGAGCAGGAGCGTGCCGGTCAGGTCGGCGGCGACGGCGCCCTCCGCGGTGACGTCGAAGGCGATCCGCGTCGGCGGGCCTCCCGATCGGAGCGAGGCCTCGAAGGCCTCGAAGGCCTCGGACGGCGAGGTTGGCCCGGGCTGACCGCTGGCCTCGGCGGACGGGGCCCCCTCCGGCTGCGCTCCGTCCGCCGGGGCGCCCTCGCCTCCGCACCCCGCGATCGCGATCGCGATCCCGACCACGCCCGTGACGAGGCTGCGGGAGGATCCGCGCACTGATCTGGTCATGCTCTCTCCCTAGTCGTGTTCCGGCTCGTCCGGGGTACCCCACCCGCCGCCTCCGGGCGAGTGGAGCGAGACGACCTCCCCGGATGCGATGTCGAGGGTCGCCTTCGAGGGAAGCTCGTGCTCGCGGCCCTCGACGTCCACGCGCACGCACCGACCCACTCGGCCCGGAGCGCCCCCGGCCGCCCCGTCCGGGGCGACGCGTCGGCGCTCCGTGAGGAGCCCGATACGGGCGTCCGTAAGCACGCGGAGGTCCCGGATCAGCCCATCGCCACCCGCGTGCCGACCCTGGCCGCCGGATCCGCGCCGAACGGCGTAGCGTTCGATCCGGAACGGGTACGCGTGCTCGAGCGCCTCGACGGGGGTGTTCAGCGAGTTCGACATGTGGCTGTGGACGCCCGAGATCGCCGCCCCCGCCGGACCCGCGCCGATGCCTCCGCCCATCGTCTCGTAGTAGGCGAACGGGAGCCCGGAGCGCGGGTCCACGCCACCCACCGTGAGGTTGTTCATCGTTCCCTGCGAGAGCGCCGGGACGACGTCGGGGAGCGCCGGCTGGAGGGCGCGCAGGAGCACGTCGGTGATCCGCTGGGACGTCTCGACGTTGCCGGCTGCGACGCTCGCGGGTGGGCGAGCGTCGACGATCGACCCCGGTCGGGTGAGCACGGTGATCGCGTCCAGGGAGCCCCCACCCGCGGGCAGCGGCGTGCCGAGTAGCTGTTCCGCGAGGCACCGGAGCACGTAGCGTGTGGCGGACTCCGTGATGGCGCGGACGGCGTTCACGCCGCCGGTCGTCTGGTCCGCCGACTCGCGGAAGTCCACGACCATCCGGTCGCTCTCCACCTCGATCCGGACGCGGATGGGAAGCGGCCCCGACCCGAACCCGTCGTCCTCGATCACGTCCTCGGCCTCGAGGGGGCCGGCGGGGATCCGCTCGATGGCCGCGGTGAGAAGGCGATCTGCGTAGGCCAGCAGCGCGGACATCGCGAGCCGGGTCGTGTCGAGCCCCCGGCGGGCGACGATCTCACGAAGCCGGGCGGCCCCCGTGTGGAGTGAGCCGAGCTGCGCGTCGAGGTCGCCTTCGCGCTCGTCCGGGGTGCGGACGTTGGCGAGCAGCAGGCGCCACACGTCGTCGCGCCGCTCGCCGCCGGCCATGAGGAGCACCGGAGGGATCCGGAGTCCCTCCTGGACGATCTCGCGCGCGAGCGGCATCGACCCCGGCGCCATTCCTCCGACGTCCGCGTGGTGGGCGCGCGACGCTACCCACGCGACCGGTCGGGGCTCCTCGTCCACGTGGACGGGCGCGACGAGCGTGACGTCCGGAAGGTGCGTGCCGCCCCGGAACGGATCGTTCAGGACGACGACGTCCCCGCGCCCGAGGCTCGGGAAGGTGGCGATCGCCGCTTCGACCGAAGCCGGCATGGCTCCGAGGTGCACCGGCATGTGGTCGCCGAGGGCCACCGGGCGGACATCCGGATCGAAGAGCGCGCACGAGTAGTCCCGCCGCTCCTTGATGTTCGGGCTGAACGCCGCCCGGCGGAGCGACGCCCCCATCTCCTCGGTCAGCGCGGAGAACAGATTCCGGAAGATCTCCAGCTGGATCGGGTCCAGATCGGAGGGGTGCACGGGTTGGCTCAATGGGGTCACCTGGTTAATCTTCAAGGCTGGACAAACTACACATCTGGGGCGACGCCGGCGACGGTGTGCCTGACCAAATACGACGGGGGTGCCGCATGGGTCACGACAAGCTGATGGACCGAGCGAGAGACGAACTGTTCAGCCACATCAACCGGTGTGGTGTGCTGCAGGCCTCCCCAGAGGACCAGAAGACGTGGATGTCCGAGACGATCGACTACCTGGCGGAGCGGTACCCCGACCTCTCGGACCTCCACCTCGACCAGCTCCACAACATCGGCCTGCGCTTCTGCCAGCCGGCCATCGGCCACGGCACGGACAACGCGGTGAGCTCCGAGGGCCCCGACGCGCCCGAGGCCGAGACGGCGGCCGAGGACGAGGTTGCCGAGGAAGAGGTCGCCGAGGAAGAGGTGACGTCGGCCGCCTGACCCGGCGGGCGGCACCACGGACGCTGCCCGGCGCGGAAACGCGCCGCCCGCAGCGGCACCCAGACGGGGTGGGGACGCACGTCCCCGCCCCGTTCGTTGTTCCGGGCCGCTGCGCTCGGACCTCTTTGCGAGCCGGGCGCTCGGAAAGGGATGGCGCCGCTGCGCGTACCTTGGTATAATTCCGCCCCATTTTTTTCTGGTGATCCCGGATTCCCGGGTCTTCGAGGACGCCATGGCACGGTGGCACATACAGGAGCCCGCCCGTTTCGAGGGGCAGGAGCTCGACAACGAGAAGTGGCTTCTCGAAGCCTACTACCAGCGGGCACGCATCGAGTCGCCCGTCGGCGGGCCCCTCAACCCGCTGCTCGTCGAGTACGCGGACGACGGGAGCGGCGTGGTCCGGTTCGAGTGTCTCGTCTCGTCCCTCCGATACTGGGTTCGTATCCCGAAGGCGACTCGGACGGAGCGCACCGCGGTGCGCGAGCAGCGGGGGAGAGGATTCGATCCGACGTGCCCCCGCTGTCGGCCGGCCGATCGGCTGGTCCGGAGCGGCGGCGTGCTCGTCTGCCCGCACTGCGGCGTGCGTTTCGGTCGTCCCTGAGCGAGGCCGCAAACCGGGTCTCGACGCCCGGACTTGTCCGTCCGGGTAGTGGAAACGTATGTTTATTCCGCCATGACGGGCCGGGCTCTGGTCGCCCCCGAAGGGTGCGATTAGGTTCCGGAAAATTCGGGGCCGACGGCCGCCTCCGTCGCCCTCCGTGCCTCCAGGAAATCACCCACCCGGAGTACACATGCCGGACTCCTTCCTCAGTTCCGAGGAATACGACGAGCAGGCGCATCAACTCTACAACAGCGGTGACTACGAAGGGGCTCTCCAGATGCTCAAGGAGGGCCTTTCTCTTTATCCCAACTCGGTCGACCTGAGCGTCGGCCTGGGATACGCGCGTCTGGCCCGAGAGGAGTTCGCCTGGGCCCGGACCGCCTTCGAGCGAGCTCTCGTCCTGGACCCCGGGCACGAGGACGCGATGGTGGGACTTGGTGAGGCCCTGCTGCGGTTCGGTGAGCGGGACCGGGCGCTGAAGCTGTTCGAGGAAGTCGCGCGAATGGGATACGTGGACGACGTCGAGCTCATGCTCACCGTCGGCCGGGCCCTGTACCGCGAGCAGATGTACGCGGAGGCACGCGACGTCTTCGCGCGCGCCTCCGCCTCCTTCCCGGACAACGCCGAGGCTGCGGCGTCCATGGGCTACTGCCTGCACCGGCTCGGCGACGAGCTCGGCGCGAGTCGTCAGATCCGGCGAGCGCTGCGGCTCGACCCGGACCTGTACGAGGCGCGCATCTACCGGGGTCACCTGCTGTACGATCGGGGGGACTGGGAGGGAGCGCTTCGCGAGTTCGAGCGGGTACCTCCGGTGGAGCACTGGGACCCGGTCGCGGTGTGGCGCATCATGGAGCTGAAGCGGGCGCTCTGGCACATGGAGGAGGGCGACGCCCGGCTCCGGCCATGGGAGGAGCGGCTTCGCAGCCTCGAGACGCTGGACGATCCGATCGATCGCATGCTCGCCGAGATCGAGGCGGCCGCGAACGGCCGACCGCTCTTCCACATCGATCCGTCACAGCTCGAACTGTTCCAGGCCGCTTCCGCGGACGATGTGGACCGCCACGCCGTGCGGACGTCGGACGGCGTGGTCCATCGCGGGACCTGGAATCAGATCGTCCGGAAGATGCAGATCGACGCCGGGTTCGGTCACGAGACGCTGGTGCAGTACATGCGACGGCTGGCCGAGGGGTGGCACGAGCGCAGCGGCATCGAGGTTCCGTTCCAGGATCCGGAGTCGTTTCTCCGGGTGGCGGCGGCCCACCGACTGATCTTCCTCGAGGACGACGCGCGGGATACATGACCCAGGACACGTTGAAGCGGTTCTTCGAGTCGCTGGTGGAGGCGTTGCGCGAGCGCGGGCCGCAGGACCTGACGGCCCCCTTCACGGTCGCGGAGATCTACCAGGATCTCGTGCCGTACCGGACCCACAGGGACGTGCTGGGCTTCGAGATGAACGGGGACTACGAGCACGCCCTCCTCCAGTTGCTGGCCGGCCGCGAGGGCTACCTCGAACTCGAGTCGGAGCACGCGCTCGAGGAGATCCGGACGGAGCTCGACGGGAAGAACCCCGACACGTCGCTCTATCGGGACTTCGCCGCGGTGGACGTGCGGATCTCCCCCGGGATGGTACCTCCGGCGCCCACGTCGGCCCCGCCTCCGGCCGAGGTCGCCGGGGAGGAGAACGCACCCGAACCGTCCGCCGCAGAGGCGCTCGCGGTCCGCGGGGTCGAGTCGCTCGCTCCGGACCCCGGCGCTGCACCCGACACCTCGGCATCGCCCACGACGTTCATCGAGGGGGCCAGCCCCGGCACGTCCCGTCCGGTCGTGACCCCGTCGGCCGACGGCATCTGTCGCTCGTGCCACTCCAGGCTTCCCGACCGGGACGATCTGAGGTACTGCCCCTTCTGCGGCGAGGACCTCTCGCGCACCCCGTGCGGATCCTGCGGGGAGTTGCTCGAGCCGGACTGGGACTACTGCATCGTATGCGGAGCCCCGAAGGGGCAGTGAGGCGCTCCGCGACGACCGTCGTGCCCACCCTGCTGGCGGCGGCCGCACTGGTGGCGTGCGACGCCCCACCCGAGCTTCGACCCGATCAGGTCCTTCGCGACTCCCTCGGACTCACGGACCGTGACCGGGTCCACGTCGTGCGCCTGTCGTCGTCCGGGACGGGCGAGGACGTGGCAGAGCCGGCGGAGACGGTCGTGCGCTCGGGTGATCTCGTGACCTTCGACCTCGCGGATCGGCGCGCGCGTACGGTACGGTTCGATGCCTCCGGGCTGGACGCACTCACGTCGGCGTGGGCCGACTCGGCGGGCCTGCTTCGAGCGCCGTTTCTGGCCGACTCGGGCGCGCGCTGGGTCCTGGACTTCGCCGACGCACCCTCCGCGCGGTTTCCCTTCACGGTCGTGGGCGGCGGAGAATCGGGTGCAGGCGCGATCGTCGTGGAAGCGCGATGAGCCGGAGCATCGCGGTGGTTCCGGGGGACGGAATCGGCCTCGAGGTCGTGCGCGAGGCGGTGCGCGTACTCGAGACCGCGTCCCGTCGGTTCGACCTCGACCTCACGCTGGCTCACTTCGAACTCGGGGCGGATCTCTATCTCGCCCGCGGCGTGGCCATCACCGATGAGGAGTTCGAGCTGCTCGCCGGCCACGACGCGATCCTGCTCGGCGCCCTCGGTGACGAGCGCGTTCCCGGAAACGAGCACATGCGGGAGATCCTGCTCGGCCTCCGCTTCGGCCTCGACCTCTTCATCAACTACCGACCGTGCCGCGCCCTGGACCCGGCGCTGTCGCCGCTGACCGGCGCAGCCGATCGGGCGATCGACCTCCACATCTTCAGGGAGAACACGGAGGGGATCTACAGCGGAATCGGGGGCCGTCACCGGCGTGGGACGCCGGACGAGATCGCGATCCAGGAAGACGTCAACACGAGGCGAGGCGTGGAGCGCATCGTCCGCGCCGCCTGCGAGTTCACGGCCGACCGGCGCCTCGGACTGCTCACCATGGTCGACAAGGCCAACGCCATGCCCGACGTCGGCGGGCTCTGGCGCGACGTCTTTTCGGAGGTGACCTCCGAGTACGACGGATTCGACACCGAGGTTCGGCTCGTGGACGCCATGGCCATGGACCTCGTACGACGGCCGGAGCGCTACCGGGTGCTCGTGACGGGTAACCTCTTCGGGGACATCCTCAGCGACCTCGCGGCGCAGGTCACGGGCGGGCTGGGGGCGGCCCCGTCGGCCAATCTGCACCCGGGTGGGCACGCCCTCTTCGAGCCGGTGCACGGGTCCGCGCCCGACATCGCGGGTAGCGGAACCGCGAATCCGCTCGGCGCGATTGCGTGTGCAGCGCTCGCGCTCGACCATGTGGGGTCGCCGGACGCGGCGCGGGCTGTGGAATCCGCGATCGCCACGTGTGTCGCAGCAGGTCCGCGAACCGCCGATTTCGGCGGCGCGGCGAGTACCGAGGACGTCGGACAATGGATCGCGGAGAGGGTATCCGCCTGAATCCGGGCCTGCGGGCCGGGGAGTAGCAGATGACACCGAGGCAGAACATCGGAGAGATCCTCGTGGGATTCGGGAGAATCACCCAGGAGGACGTCGATCGGGCACTCGACCATCAGAGGGAGAACGGAGGCTACTTCGGCGCGGCGCTGATCGCGCTCGGCGTCGTGTCCCCCGAGGAGATCGAGTGGAGCCTCGCCTCCCAGTTCGACATCCCGTACGTGTTCCCCGACGCGGAGTCCGTCGATCCGGAGGCGGTGGCGCTGGTCACGCCCGAGTGGGCGCTCGCGCACCTCACGCTCCCGATCACACGGTCGGGATCTTCCGTCACGGTGGTGGTCGATTCTCCGATGCGCACGAAGGCGATCGACGAGCTGGCGAAGCGGACCGGGTGCGAGATCTCCCTGGCGCTCGCGTCGGCCGCGCACATCCGGGAGCTGATCCGCGATGTGTTCCTCCGGCACCAGCGGGACGTCGCGGACCGGCCGACCCCGATCTCGCTCGAGGAAGGACTCGCCCTGACCCTCGGCGCCGTATCGGAGGCGTTCGGCGTGTCGACGCGCGGACGCAAGTCGATCTTCTGGTACGACGACGGGGGCGAGGTTCGCCGTCGGCTGCTGCTTCCCGAGTGGTCGCCGCAGCTCGACGCGTTCATGGAGCCGAGTCCCAGCACGCAGGTGCACCGCCGGGATCGGGCGGTGTTCACGGCCCGTCTCAACCGGCGTGGACTCGTGGGCAACGTGACGGTCCGGTACCTGGCCGACGAGAGTGGCGAGGAGCTTCTGATGCGCCCCGTCGACGAACCGGCGGACGCCGGGCCGGGCTTCGCGGTACCGCCACCCGGCATCGTGTCGGAGGTCCGGATGCTGGCGAGATCCGGGGCCGGACGCTTCCTCGTGCTCACGGATCCGAAGGACCTCGGTCACGAGATCCTGCCGAGGATTCCGGGCGCGCTGCTCGACCCCCACTGGCGGTCGATCTACGTGCACCACGACCAGAACCTCGAGGGCAACCGAGCCTTCAGTCTGCCGTTGCCCGACGAGGAGGATCAGTGGGCGAGCGAGCTCGAGGCGCTGCGGGGCTTCCGGTTCGACGTCGTGACGGTCGATCTCGATGGCTCCCCGGAGTCGTGGCTGGGTCCGGCGCTCAAGATCGCCTCGGTCGCCTTCGTTCTCTGGCCGGCCGGCGAGGACCGCGGACCCGCGCGCGACGCGGGGATCCGCTGGGAACTCCGCATCTCCGAGGGGTCGGACGACCAGCTCGAGTGGTCGCTGAACCCCCTTTCCTGAACCGGACGCACGCACGATGGCTCAGATCGATCAGTTCCTGAAGGTTCTCGTCGAGAAGAAGGGATCCGACCTGCACCTGACCACGGGGTCCCCCCCGGTGATGCGGGTCCACGGCCACCTCCAGCGGTTCAAGTTCCGCGAGCTCTCCGCGAAGGACATGGAGACGCTCGTGTACGAGATCATGGAGGAGGAGTGGCGGATGCGATTCCTCGACAAGATGGACTACGACTTCGCGTACGAGATCGAGGGGCTCGCGCGCTTCCGGGTGAACGTCTTCTGGCAGAAGAAGGGGCTCGGGGCGGTGTTCCGGACCATCCCGTCCAGGATCGTCACGGCGGATGAGCTGGGGCTCCCGGAAGCGGTGAAGCGCCTCTGCATGCTGACCAAGGGGCTCGTCCTGATCACCGGCCCCACGGGATCGGGGAAATCCACCACGCTCGCCGCGATGGTGGACCTGATCAACGATACCCGACCGGAGCACGTGCTCACGATCGAGGATCCCATCGAGTTCGTGCACGAGAACCGCAAGTCTCTCGTCAACCAGCGGGAGATCCTGACCAACACCAAGTCGTTCGCGAACGCGCTTCGCGCGGCGCTCCGCGAGGACCCGGACGTGATCCTCGTGGGTGAGATGCGGGACCGTGAGACGATCGAGCTCGGCATCACCGCGGCGGAGACCGGCCATCTCGTGTTCGGAACGCTTCACACGAATTCGGCCCCGAAGACGGTGGACCGGATCATCGACGTCTTCCCGGCCGACCAGCAGGACCAGATCCGCGCGATGCTCGCGGAATCACTGAAGGGCGTCGTCTCGCAGGTGCTGCTCCGCCACAAGGACGGCAAGAGCCGCATGGCCGCGATGGAGATCATGGTGGGTACGGGCGCGGTGCGTAACCTCATCCGTGAAAACAAGATCCATCAGATCCCGTCCATGATCCAGACGGGGAAGAAGGACGGAATGCAGCTTCTCGACCAGCACATCCTGGAGTTCCTGATGGCGGGTCAGATCACGCCGGAGGAGGCCTACATGAAGTGCCACCACAAGCAGGCCTTCCTCCAGTACCTCGACAAGGAGCCCGAGGAGGAATTCGTCTGACCTCGACGGTCCGCGCCGCCGCCCGCCCGATCCACGTCGCGGGGGAGGCGAAGGCCGGCGGATTCTCTTAGGATCAGGGGGTGGGCGCGCGGGCGCGCCACCCCCTTTTTCGTACTCAGCGCCGGACCGACATGGGCACGCAGTCGCACCCGAAGGACGTGGTCTTTCTCTCCGGAAAGCGAACCGGATTCGGTTCGTTCGGAGGCTCGCTCAGGAGCTTCACCGCCACCGATCTCGGAGTGGCGTCCGCGGAGGCCGCGATGGCCGCCGCCGCGATCTCCCCCGACCTCATCGATCACGTCGTGTACGGGAACGCGCTGCAGACGTCGTCGGACGCGATCTACCTCGCCCGCCACGTCGGCCTTCGGTCGGGCATCCCGCAGCAGACACCCGCCTACACGATCAACCGACTCTGCGGATCGGGGTTCCAGGCGATCGCGAACGGGGCCCAGGAGATCCTGCTCGGGGACGCGCGCACCGCGCTCGTCGGCGGCACGGAGTCGATGTCTCAGGCACCCCACGTCGTTCGCGGCGCGCGCTTCGGCGACCTTCGCCTGGGCCCGGCCGGCAAGCAGTTCGAAGACCTGCTCTGGGAGGCGCTCCTCGATACCAACTGCGACCTGACGATGGCGCAGACGGCGGAAGAGCTCGGGGATCGCTACGACGTCACCCGGGAAGAGTCGGACGCGGTGGCCCTGAGGTCGCAACAGCGGGCGAAGGCGGCGTGGGATGCCGGGCGCTTCGATGCCGAGATCGCGCCGGTGACCGTCCGCACGCGGAAGGGAGAGGTCGAGTTCGCCTCCGACGAGCACATGCGGCCCGACACCACCCTGGAAGGGCTCGCGAAGCTGCGACCGTACTTCAGGGAGGGCGGCTTCGTGACGGCGGGGAACGCGAGCGGGATCGGCGACGGTGCCGCCGGCGCGGTCCTCGCCGAGCGCGAGTGGGCCGAGGCGCAGGGGCTCGAGCCGATCGGCCGCCTGGTGTCGTGGGCGTTCGTCGGGGTCGAGCCGGCCATCATGGGGATCGGGCCGGCACCCGCCATCCGGAAGGCCCTCGAGCGTGCCGAGCTGACCCTCGACGACATGGACCTCGTGGAGGTGAACGAGGCGTTCGCGCCGCAGTACGTGGCCGTCGAGAAGGAGCTGGGCCTGGACCCCGAGAAGACGAACGTGAACGGCGGTGCCATCGCGCTGACACATCCTCTGGCCGCGTCCGGTGCGCGCATCACGATCCACCTTCTGCACGAGCTGCGTCGGCGTGGCGCTCGCTACGCGGTCGGTGCGGCGTGCATCGGGGGCGGCCAGGGCGGCGCCGTCGTGGTCGAGGCGCTCTGACGCGGTCCGCAGGATGACCGATCCGTCCCGCCCCGGCCGATCGCTGACCCGTCGCCAGTTCGACGAGGTGATCCGTCGTGCGTCCGAGCTCGCGCTGCGCGACATGGACGGCGACGACGGCGAAGCGATGTCCGAGGCGGACGTCTACCGCATCGCTCGTGAGGTCGGGCTTTCCGAGGCGCATGTCCGGAAAGCGCTCACCGAGGTCGGGTCGGGGGCTGCCGGATCGACGCTGGCGCAGCCCACCTCCTGGTGGGATCGGTTCTGGGGATCCGAGACGATTCGCGTGACCCGGGTCGTGCCCGGAAGCGCGAAGTCCGTCGCGAAGAAGCTCGACGAGTACATGGTCGGGGGGCGGCTGCTCCAGCCGGTCCGGCGATCCCCGAGCTTCCTCCAGTATCGACCGGCGGTGGACTGGATGAGCCAGGTGGCGCGGGCGGCGTCGGGGACGGCTCGGCGCTACTACGTGGCCTCCGCCAAGAGCGTGGAGGTCGAGCTCGAAGCCGTGGACGATCACCGAACGCACGTGGGGCTCAGCGTGGACGCCGGCGTGCGGGGCAACTACGTGTCCGGCGGGCTCATCGGTGGGATCAGCGCCGGCGGCGCCGTGGGTGCCGCGTCGTTCATGGCCATCACGGCGGCCGGCCTGGGTATCCCGCTCGCCGTCGCGGCGGTCGCGGCCGCGCTCGGGCTCGGCGTCGCAGGTGTGTCCAGGGCGACGGCCCACGCGCACCGGGCGAAGGTGCAGGAGGTCCAGGCCGAGCTCGAGGGGGCGCTCGACATGCTGGAGGCTGGCGGGCAGCCCGAGCCGCCGCCGCCCGCCTGGCGGAAGTGGATCGAGCGCCGCTTCCACGGTGCCCGCCGGCTGCTCGAGAGCGAGGACCCCGCGCTCATCGACTTCGGGATGGACGACGACGACGAGCCCTGAAACGGCCGTCGAGACGGACTCTGTACGGACTCTGGAGGAGCGGTACGTGAAGATCGAAAAGGTGGGAGTGGTGGGAGCCGGGCTGATGGGCAGCGGCATCGCGGAGGTGTCCGCGAAGTCCGGCTTCGACGTCATCGTGCGAGAGATCGACGATGCCTCCGCGGACCGGGGGCGGGCGCGCATCGAGACGTCGATGAACCGGGCCGTCGAGAAGGAGAAGCTCACGGCCGACGACCGGGACGCCGCGCTCGGACGCATCCGGTTCACGACCGAGGTGGACGAGCTCGCGGACCGCGACCTCGTGATCGAGGCGATCGTCGAGAATCTCGAAGCGAAAAACGAACTCTTCGGGAGGCTGGACGAACTCTGCGGCGAGCAGACGGTGTTCGCGTCCAACACGAGCTCGCTCACCATCACGGACATGGCGGCGGCCACGAATCGACCCGATCGCGTCGTGGGCCTGCACTTCTTCAATCCGGTCCCGGTGATGAAGCTGGTCGAGGTCGTCCGGACCATCGCGACCTCGGACGAGACGTTCGGGGCTGCGTTCGACTTCGCCCGCGCCGTCGGGAAGGTGCCGATCGCGGCGAAGGACAACTCGGGGTTCGTGGTGAACCTGCTCCTGGTGCCCTACATGCTCGACGCGATCCGCCAGCTGGAGCGGGGTGTGGCGTCCATCGAGGACATGGACGCCGGCATGGTCCTCGGCTGCGGGTACCCGATGGGCCCGTTCACGCTGTGCGACTTCGTCGGGAACGACACGACGCTGCGGATCGCCGAGATCATGTTCGAGGAGTACCGCGAACAGCGCTACGCCCCCCCGCCGCTGCTCAGGCGAATGGTCGCGATGGGGCGCCACGGTCGGAAGGCGGGACGGGGCTTCTACGACTACTCGGGCGACGCGCCGGTCGCGCTGCCCGTCTGAACGACGAAGAGGGCCCCCGACCGGAGTCGGGAGCCCTCTTCGCGCTCTGCTTCGAGGCCTCGAGGAGGCCGGCGCGGATCAGCGGCGGGTGTTCCGGCGCTGACGACGGCGCTCGCGGCGGACCGCGGCCTCCTTCTTCCGCTTGCGCTGGGCGCTGGGCTTCTCGTAGAAGCGACGCTTGCGAAGCTCGGAATAAAGACCGGAACGCTGCACCTTCCGCTTGAAGCGGCGGAGCGCCCGCTCGAGGCTTTCGTTGTCCTGTACCTTGACTTCCAAAGAACTCACCCGCGCGGCTTGAAGATCGACGAAACAAAGCTCTGTAAGATAGGAAAGAGCCTGCGACCCCGTCAACGCGCCGCGCTCCATGCAGCCCGCGAAGCCCCGAGCGCCCACGCCACCACGGCCTATCCCGCCGATCCGACACGATGAATCGACCCGACATGCTCGAAAGGCTCGACGAACGCACCGACCCGTGGGACATGGTCGTGGTCGGCGGCGGCGCCACCGGCGTGGGTGTGGCGGTGGACGCCGCCGCGCGTGGATACGACGTGGCCCTGTTCGAGGCCTGTGACTTCGGCAAGGGAACGTCGTCGCGGAGCACCAAGCTCGTGCACGGCGGGGTCCGGTACCTGCGACAGGGCAACGTGCCGCTCGTCATGGAGGCCCTCCGGGAGCGGGGGATCCTCCGGCGCAACGCGCCCCACCTCGTGAACGAGCTGCCCTTCGTCGTGCCGAACTACGACTGGTGGGAGGCACCCTTCTACGGCATCGGCCTGAAGGTGTACGACGCGCTCGCGGGGAAGTACGGATTCGGGTCGTCCCGGCGCCTCGGCCTCGACGAGACGATCGAGCGCCTTCCGACCATCGAGCGCGACGGGCTTCGCGGCGGTGTGGAGTACCACGACGGCCAGTTCGACGACACGCGTCTGCTCGTGCACCTCGCCATCACGGCGGCGGAGCAGGGAGCGGTGCTGGTCAACCACGCGCCGGTCGAGGCGCTGACGAAGGCCGCCGACGGGTTCGTTTCAGGGGTCAGGGTCCGGGACGTCGAGACGGGGGACGTCCGCGACGTTCCGGCTCGCTCCGTGATCAACGCCACCGGCGTCTTCACGGACTCCGTCCGCCGGATGGACCGGCCCGGGGCCGCGTCGATGATCCGGCCGAGCCAGGGCATCCACCTCGTACTCGATCGGCGGTTCCACCCTGGAGACGCCGCGATCATGGTACCGCACACCGACGACGGACGGGTGCTCTTCGCCGTGCCGTGGCACGGGAAGGTGCTGGTCGGCACCACGGACACCCCCGTCGAGGTCGCCGACCCGGAACCGCGACCCTTCGACGAAGAGGTCGAGTACGTGCTCCGCCACGCCGCCCGCTACCTCGAGGAGGATCCCGGCATCGACGACGTGCTGTCGGCCTTCGCGGGGCTGCGGCCGCTCGTCGGGTCGGGGGACGACGAGGATACGTCGGCCCTCTCGCGGGACCACACGCTCCAGGTGTCGCGATCCGGGCTCGTGACGATCACCGGGGGCAAGTGGACGACCTACCGGAAGATGGCCGAGGACACCGTCGATCATGCGGCGGTCCTCGCCGGCGTCGAGGTGCGGCCCTGCACGACGAAGGAACTCCAGATCCACGGGGCCCACGCGCACGCCGACCGATTCGGGCACCTCTCCGTGTACGGAACCGACGCGCTGCTGGTCGAGGGCCTCGCGGAGGAGGAGGCCGGCGGGTCGGACCCGCTCGACCCCGCGCTGCCCTACATCGAGGCAGAGGTGCGCTGGGCGGCGCGCGAGGAGATGGCACGGACCGTCGAGGACGTCCTGTCACGGCGCACGCGGGCGCTGCTGCTCGACGCCCGCGCCGCGATGCGGGCGGCGCCCCGCGTGGCCGAGATCCTCGCGGACGAACTGGGAAGGGACGCGTCCTGGAGGAGCGACCAGGTTCGGGAATTCGAGGGGATCGCGCGGGGTTACGTCGTAGCGTGACGACGCTGCCCGACGGGACGCAACGCGAGGCGCATCCGCGTCCCACCCCGGGGTCTCAGGGCAGAATGCCCTCGCGGTGCAGCGCGTGGGTGTATCGCCGGTACTCCGGCTCGTTGGCCACGTAGTCGCGGGCCCACGTCTGGAAGTCCGGGAGTGGGAGCCGACGCTCGATGAACTCGACCACCAGCATGGCGAGCTGGTGCTTGTCGCCCGCGGCGAAGTCGATCCCCTCGATGTCGTCGATGATCCGGCCCACCGCGATCTCGAAGTCGTCCGGGTGTACCAGCTGGATGAAGTGGCAGACCTGGTCGAGCCGATAGGATGCGTACAGCGAACGCATCTCCTCGAGGTCGGTCTGCTCCGACGTGGGCGGCACCTCGAAGTCCGCGATGCGCGTCGCGTTCTCCGTCAGGAGGTCGTGGAACCACCGCTTCAGGAACGGGGATCGATCATCCTCGCGCGTCCGTGTGTGGATGGCCGAATCGAGGAGACCCGAGAGCAGCGGACGCCCCAGTTCACGAGCCTTCCGGGCGATCTGGTTTTCCTCGCTCTCGATGAAGATGTCACCGGTGCGCACCTCACCCGCGTCCGCGTCCGTTCCGGAGAGCCGGAAGGCGAAGTGACCCTTCCACGCACGGTCGGCGGGGTCGAGGAAGGTGACCAGGAAGCATGCCCACTGCTCGCCCTCCCGTTCCAGGAAGCCGACGGACCGCCGCCGCAGGTGCAGGCGGCGCTCGGGGAGCGGCAGGTCGGAGGGAACGGAGAGTGGTTCGATCACCCTGGCAACTTCGGCGGGGAGGTCGCCTCGGGCAAGCGGGCGAAATCCTTGCTCGCGCGGGAAACAGATGATTATTCTGACAATCCCCCTGCGGACTTCGCCGCGGGGGCAGAGGCGGCCGGAATCGACCGGCCCGACGCCCGGCGAACCCGATGATCAACTCGTCCCTGCACCTGGATGCGCGTCCGGAGGCGATGGAGGACGTACCCGGCGTGTGCGAGCTGCCGCTCACGCGCGCGATCGTCCAGTATCGGGACGTGCACGAAGTCGAGAATGCGGGGGGCCGCATCCGCGACATCGGGCTCGCGCTCGTGCTGGAAGGACGGTACGCCGCGTCGGCGGACGTCGTGGATCTGGGCAGCGCGGACGTGAAGCAGCTGGACCTGAGCCACGAGCTCGTGGTCCTCGACTGGGCCTACGAGCCGACCCTCGAGCACGCGGCGGATCTGCTCCGCGACGCGGCGTCGCACGGGCGGGACGGCGAGCTGGAGCGATTCTGCTTCCGGGTCGCACTGCGCGCCATCGAGAGGGTCGGGTTCTCGCCGCTGACGCGACCCACGCTGCTCCGTATCGGCTTCCGTGACGTGTGCCGTGACCTCGACCTGCACGAGGCCACGGCGGTGCGGCTCGCTCTCGGGGGCAGCCGGGTCGTCCGGATTCACATGGACTACGACGCGAACGCTCTGACCGTCCGGACGCCGACCGCGCACCGCGATCCTTCGCTCGAAACCGCCCTCGCGGCCGCGTTTCCGGCGTGGGACGTGCGAAGAATCGTTCCGCCGTCCGTCGCCCAGGCGGGCGGGTACCAGGTCCGGCTTCCGCTGTCGCTCTCGCTCGGTGAGTTGCGCGACCAGGTGACCCGCGTCCGGACCGGGCTGATTCGGCTCATCGGCCGGTTCGAGCCGGCCCGGATGCGTCAGGTGGAGCAGCACGTGGACACCTTCGGCGAGCGGGAAACGCTCGCGCGCATCCGCGACACCGGAGAGGTGGCCTGCACCGTGTCGATCGGCCGCGGCACGGCTCACGGCGACGACACCGTGCACTGACGATGACGCCCGATCTGTCCTGGCCGTCCACCCTTTCCCCGTCCGACGTCGGCATCGCCGAGGTCGGACCCGTCGCGATCGGCGGCGAGAACCCGGCGCTCCGATCACGCTACCAGGCGTATCGGGTCCAGCAGGGTCGCGACCTCGTGGCGCTTCTTCCCCGAGAGGGGCTGCGTGCTCTGCTCCGCGAGATGCACGATGCGGGGACCGCGATCGACTTCATGTCGGCGGACGGGTTCGAGGCGCTCGCACACCGCTGCGCCGACCTCCTTCCGCTCCCGCCGTTCGACGTCTGGGCACGCGACTTCGCGAGCAACCGGGCTGCGTACGGAGGACCCGAGTCTCCGCCCCTCGCTCCCGCACGCGCGCGGGAGGAGGCGGTGACCGTCGCCGTGGTCGAGTTCCTGAGCGACCACGGAGAGGAGTGGGTCGCGTCGTTGGAGGTCCGCGAGATCGATCTGCGATGGACGGGCACAGTCCGGTTCCACCGACCCACCTCGGCGGCCACGTGTCGAACGGGGCCGATTCTCCGCGAGGCGGACCCCGAGAGCGTGCGCGCCCGCTTCGCCGGATTCGATCGAACGACGCTCTCGGCGCTCCTCCGGTCCGCACTTCCCTAGGATCGGACTTTTCCGAAAATTCTCTTCCACGTCGCCGGCGTCCTCACCGACCCGGGACGTGCCTTCCGTCCCGCGTTCCCGCGCGATCCGGCCTTCCGGAGGCGTGGCACACGCGTGCTCGGCGCGGATCCGATTCGGCGAAACTTGCCAAATCATCGAACGCTGTAACCTGTTGGGGGACATGAGCGTACGGTTTTCCTACGGGCTCGCCTGGACCAGTGGGAGCGGGTTGCGTCCGGGGCGGCGTGCGGATAGAGTCGATCTCCGCGCCACGGCGGCGCGATCGACGGAGCAGGAGGAAGGCCGGAGGCCGGAGCTGCACGACGTCGGAACCTGGGCATCAACGGTCAATCCGGGAGGAATCCGAGCATGTGGGAGACGCGTTCCGTCCAACTCAACGTCCGCCTTCCGCGAGAGATTGCGGACCAGGCGGAAGAGGTCCAGGCGTCCGATCCGGAGTTCCTCAGCCGGGTCGTCATGTACGGCCTCACGCGTCGCTCCATCTATCGCCACCTCCGGGACGCCCCGGCCACCGCCGGGCCCTCTCTGGAAGCCGGGTCGCTCCCGGCCTCACCCGGGACCTG
The DNA here is from genome assembly GCA_028284495.1 of Longimicrobiales bacterium. GTDB lineage: Bacteria > Gemmatimonadota > Gemmatimonadetes > Longimicrobiales > Gaopeijiaceae > Gaopeijia. The sequence continues at coordinate 32,804 of JANQRP010000015.1, forward strand.
ACGGGCGCACTGCGGGTACCCGCGAACAGCTGCCCGACGACGATCGGGTTCCTGACGCCGGGCGGGTCGACGGAGTTCCCGACCGAGCGACCGGAGCGCATCGAGGCTCCGGTGCCTTCGAACCGCGAGCGGGGTGTTCGTGAACGAGCGGTCCAGCGAGCCGCCGGAGATGGGCTCGGACGAGGGACTCGACCTTCTGCGGGCGAAGTACCTCGACTACTGCTCTGCGCAGCTCGCCGATCTCCTGCTCTACCTCTCTCCCGACGAGATCTTCGTTCTGTCGGAGAAGATCGCGAGCCGTGATCCGGAGGGTCGCTCCCGCGGGTACGGGCGCATCGTCCGTGTCGCGACCGAGTGGCTCGCCAACCGCGTCTCGCTCCCGCCGTTCGAGGTCTGGCTCGAGGACTACCGGGCGAATCCGGAGCGGTACGACACCTATCTCATGGGACTCTGGGAAGAGCCTGGCGTCGAACGGTAGGACCGACGCAGCCCCTTGGAGTGAACAGGCCCTAGAAGGGCAGCCCGTCGTCCGAGGCTTCGGGCGGCGCCGAGGTCGGCCACGGCTCGTCCGCCGGCGGTTGAGGTGCACCGGTGCCCTGATCGCGATCGATGCGCCAGGCCTTCACGTCGGTGTACCAGCGCCCGTTGTACTCACGGCTCTGGATGTCGATGGAGGCCGTCAGCGTCTCGCCCTCCTGAACGCCGAACTGGTCGATGTTGTCGCCCCACTGGACGATGCAGATCTGCTTGGGGTACTGCCCCTGCGTCTCGAGGACGAACTCCTGCTTCCGCCAGGGGCCGTTGCGGCCCTCTCCGGACTGCTCCTCGAGAATCTGGACGACCTTGCCGGTGAGCTTCAGATCCATGATGCGGCGTGCGTGCGAGTCGGTGTGTTGGAACGGGACCGTTCGGTGTCAGAAGGGGAGGTCGTCGTCGGGCTCGGAGAGCGGCGTGCCGCCACCCGAACCACCGGCCGACGATCCCCCTCCGAAGCTACCACCACCGCCGCCGCCGCCGAAGTCGTCCCCGCCGCCCGGACCCCCGCCGCCGAGCATCACCATCTCGTTGACGACGATGTCCGTCCAGTAGCGCACGTTCCCCTGATCGTCCTGGGTCTGGGAGTACTCGACGCGGCCCTCTACATACAGCCGGTCCCCCTTCTTCACGTACTGCTCGACGATGTCGGCGAGACGTCCGAAGAAGGTCAGTCGGTGCCACTCCGTCTTCTCCTGCGTCTGACCGTCGCGACCCTGCCAGGAGCGGTTGGTGGCGAGCGACACCTTGCCGACCCGCGCACCGGAGGAGGTGGAGCGGATCTCGGGATCGCTCCCGACGTTTCCGATCAGCATGACCTTGTTGAGGGACCGGCTCATGGGACTCCCGAAGCGGGCGGGGTGGTTATGTTCGAAGGGCCGCTAAGGTACACCTGAGCCGCGTGCAGGTCCATGTGCCGAATCGCCCTCCAGCACCCTCGAACCACGGAGATGTCGGGATGTCGGAAGAGCAGTTCGTACGCGTAGATCGGGACGGCGACATCGCCGTCGTGACGGTCGATCGGGAAGAGAAGATGAACGCCCTGAACGAGGCCGTCATTCGTCAGATCGGCGCCGCGTTCGATTCGCTCCGCGCGGACGACGACGTCCTCGGCGTGATCCTCACCGGGGCGGGGGAGAAGGCGTTCGTCGCGGGCGCCGACATCGGGGAACTCGCACAGATGACCCCCACCACCGGCGTGGCGACCAGTCGTCTGGGGCAGCGGGTGTTCGGCGCGATCGAGCGGTTCCCCAAGCCGGTGGTGGCGGCCATCGGGGGATACGCGCTGGGCGGCGGCTTCGAGCTGGCCCTCGCGTGCCACGTCCGGATCGCGAGCGGCAATGCGCGATTCGGACTGCCGGAGGTTACGCTCGGGATCATTCCCGGGTACGGCGGCACCGTGAGGCTGGCGCGCCTGACGGGCCTGGGGCGAGCCATCGAGCTGACGCTCACCGGTGAGATGTTCGACGCGCAGCGCGCGCTCGAGCTGGGGATCGTGACGCGGGTCGTCGAGCAGAGCGACCTCACGGAGGAGGCCCGGACGCTCCTCCGCTCGATCACGAAGAACGGTCCGATCGCGGTGCGCCTGGCACTCGAGTCGATCTACTCGGCGCTCGACGTCAACACGAGGCAGGCCATGGACCACGAAGCGGCGCTGTTCGGCGTACTCGCCTCGACCGACGACATGAAGGAGGGGATGACCGCCTTCCTGGAGAAGCGGAAGGCGGAATTCCGCGGGTGGTGACGGCCGTTCAGCGGTAGGAGATGCGGTTGTCCCCGAGGTTCCACTCCACGGTGTCGCCGTCGCCGAGAAGGAACGCAGGTGAGCGAAGCGCGGGCCGGCCGGCCCTGCGACCCTCGAGGAAGTACTCGCCACTTCTCACGTCGCGGTAGACGAAGCGGCTCGACCCCGCCGCCGACACCGACCCGAGTCGGATCGGCCCCCCCGTGGTCGAGGATATGAAGACGATCATCCCGACGTAGCCCGACTCGAAGTTGTCGACCACCACCGTCGCGCGCGGCTCGGCGCCGGGGAACGGTCGGTCCGGTCCGGGCAGGCCGGCACACGCGGAGGCGAGTAGTGTGACCGCGACGCAGAGCCAGTACGGGCGAATCGAGCCGGGGAGCAGCTGGCGGGGCGAGCGACGTTGCGGCCTTGCTCGGGCGGGCCGACCTGGACCGGGCTCCGACCGGGCGGAGTGGGCTGCGGGTTCGTGCATGGGTTCGGTCGGGTGTCGGGGAGCGGCGTCCTCGACTCAATACACAGCCCCGGCGCCCGCCCGTCCAGCCCTGCCGCGTAACAGCGCTGAACACCTTGTCCCACAACGACTTCATGGCGCCCGGCGCGGGTAGCGAGCATGGCGGCAAATCGGTAGTTTACAAGGATGATTCCGGCACTCTCCCCCGGCCGCCCCACGTGCGTTTGACGGCTCTCTCGCTGCGTCGATTCCGAAACCTCGCGTCCCAGGACCTCGCGATCCCGCGGGAGGGCCTCGCGCTGGTGGGGGAGAACGCGCAGGGGAAGTCGAACTTCCTCGAGGCGATCTACTATCTGGAGACCCTCCGGTCGTTCCGGGGCGCGCGGGACGATCAGCTGGTGGGCTTCGACGAGGACGTCTTCCGCGTCGTCGGGACCCTGGCCGAGGAGACCGGGACGAGGGAGGTGGCCGCGGCGTATCAGCGGACCGGTCGGAAGAAGAAGGTGACGATCGACGGCGAAGAGCCCGATCGCCTGACCGATGCGATCGGTCACGTGGCAGCGGTTCTCTTCTCCCCGGCCGACGTCGCGATCGTGTCCGAGGGTCCCGCCGAGCGCAGGCGGTTCCTCGACATCGTCCTGTCGCTGAATGTCGATGGGTACGTCGAGGCGCTGGCCGAGTACCGGCACGTGCTCGGCCAGCGCAACGCGGCGCTGAAGGCGCCGCGGCCGAACCGGACGGTCCGCGTCTGGAACGACCTCCTCGTCGAGGCCGGTGCGACGCTCATGCACGCGCGCCGCAGCTGGGTGGAGAGCCGTGCCGAAGGCTTCTCGCGGTACTACGCGGATGTTTCGGGCGGGCAGGCGGCGGCGCAGTCGTACCGCCCGAACGTGCAGATCGACCAGGCATCGGACGTGGGCGAAGTCGGGGACGCGTTCCGGGCCGCGCTCGAGGAGGCGGAGTCGAGCGATCTCCGCCTCCGGACGACGACGGTGGGACCGCACCGCGACGAGGTGCGCTTCCATCTCGACGGTGAACGGGAGCTGGACGTGCGCGAGTACGGGTCGGGTGGACAGCGCCGCACCGTCGCGCTCGCGCTCCGGCTGCTCGAGGCGGACACGATCCGCGATGCGCGCGGCCACGAGCCGATCGTGCTGATGGACGACGTGTTCGCCGAGCTGGACGAGGGCAGAAGCGAGCGGATCATGGAGCTGATCGACCGGGACGACGCCGGGCAGGTGATCCTCACGGCACCGAAGGAGAGCGACGTGAAGCTTCGCACCGACGTGCTGCCGCGGTGGTCGATCGCTGCGGGGCGGATCGATGCATGACGGCCCAGGCTCGAGCTTCGGCGCGAGACGGTCACGTCGGCGGACGCGGACCGTGAAGGGCGAGGGACCCGAAAAGGTCGGTGACCTGCTGGGCGCGATCCTGGACGAGGCGGGGATCCGCGCGGATCTCGACCGTCAGTCGGCTCTCTCCCAGTGGGAACGGAGCGTCGGCCCGAAGATCGCCGCGGTGTCGCGCGCGCGCTCGGTCGCGGACGGCACCCTGGTGGTCGAGGTGCGGTCGAGCGCGTGGCTCATGGAACTGAACATGATGAAGGGCGAGATTCTGGGGCGTCTCAACCGGGATCTCGACACGGAGGTGGAACGGCTCGTCTTCGTTCTCTCTCCCGAGGGCTGAGTCGATAGCACGACGATCGATCCGCGCGGGGCGGATCGACGACCCGGAACCGGAGCAGGAACCCGTCGATGGCGGATAAGAAGAAGAAGGGGAACGGCGACTACACGGCCGGACAGATCCAGGTACTCAAGGGTCTGGAGGCCGTTCGCAAGCGGCCCGGCATGTACATCGGGTCCACGTCCGGGCGAGGACTCCACCATCTCGTCTACGAGGTGGTCGACAACTCGATCGACGAGGCGATGGCGGGATACTGCTCCGAGATCGTCGTCACGATCACGGAGGAGAACGGCATCACCGTCCAGGACGACGGCCGTGGAATCCCGACCGACATCCATCCGCAGGAGAAGCTCCCCGGCGTCGAACTCGCGCTGACGACCCTGCACGCGGGCGGAAAGTTCGACAAGGACAGCTACAAGGTGTCCGGCGGACTGCACGGCGTGGGCGTGTCGGTCGTGAACGCGCTCTCGGTGTGGCTGGAGGTGAGGGTCGACCGGGACGGTCAGGTCCATCACCAGCGCTTCGAGCGGGGTGTGAAGACGAAGGAGCTCGAGGTCGTCGGCACCACGAAGAAGACCGGGACCTTCGTCGCCTTCCAGCCCGACCCGGAGATCTTCACGGAGCTGGTCTACAGCTTCGAGATCCTCTCGAACCGTCTTCGCGAACTCGCCTTCCTGAACAAGGGCGCGAAGATCACGCTCATCGACGAGCGGGACGGTACGAAGGAGACGTACGAGTACGAGGGCGGGCTCGCCGAGTACGTCACGTACCTGCGTGGGAGTCGGAAGCCGCTGCACGAGAACGTCGTGTACTTCGAGGCCGAGAAGCCCGAGGCCGAGATCGAGTGCGCGATGCAGTACGACGAGGGTTTCAGCGAGAACACCCACACCTTCGTCAACAACATCAACACGCACGAGGGCGGCTCGCACCTGACCGGCTTCAAGGCGGCCCTCACGCGGACGATCAACGACTACGCCCGCCGCAACAACATCTTCAAGAAGGACGAGAGCCTGTCGGGCGACGACGTGCGCGAGGGACTCACCTGCGTGCTGAGCGTCCGCGTCATGGAGCCCCAGTTCGAGGGCCAGACGAAGACCAAGCTCGGGAACAGCGAGGTGCGCGGCGCAGTCGAGACGGCGGTCAACGAACAACTCCAGACCTTCCTCGACGAGAACCCGAAGGCCGCGAAGGCGATCATCGAGAAGTCGCTCCAGGCGGCTCGGGCGCGCGAGGCCGCGCGGAAGGCCCGCGATCTCGCCCGGAAGAAGAGCGCACTGGAGGGTGGCGTCCTTCCCGGGAAGCTCGCCGACTGCTCGCTCAAGGAGCCGAGCATGTGCGAGATCTACCTTGTCGAGGGTGACTCCGCGGGGGGGTCGGCCAAGCAGGGCCGCGACCGACAGTATCAGGCGATCCTCCCGCTCAAGGGGAAGATCCTGAACACGGAACGTGCCCGGATCGACAAGATCCTCTCGAACGACGAGATCCGCGCGATGATCACGGCGATCGGCGCAGGCATCCGAGACGACTTCGATCTGGACAAGGCGCGCTACCACAAGATCATCATCATGACGGACGCCGACGTGGACGGCGCCCACATCCGCACGCTCCTCCTGACGTTCTTCTTCCGTCAGATGAAGGAGCTGATCGAGGCCGGCTTCGTGTACATCGCGCAGCCGCCGCTCTACCAGATCCGGAAGGGCAAGACGGAGCACTACGCGTATACCGAGGGCGATCGGGAGAGCATCCTCGAGCGCCTCACCGGCGACAAGAACGACTCGAAGGGCGTGAACATCCAGCGGTACAAGGGGCTCGGCGAGATGAACCCCGACCAGCTCTGGTCGACGACGATGGATCCCGAGCAGCGGACGCTGATGCGAGTCGAGATCGAGGACGGCGCCATCGCCAGCCAGCTCTTCGACCGGCTCATGGGCGACGACGTCGAGCCCCGCCGCAAGTTCATCGAGAAGAACGCGAAGTACGTCCGCAATCTCGACATCTAGGGAGTTCGAGGTGGAGGTGTCGGAAGCCGCTGCGCCATACCTGGTCGTCGGGGGCGGACGGCTGGCACGGCACCTCGCCCACTACTTCGATCTCCTCGGCATCACGCACACGGGCTGGGTACGGGCGGACGGGGCCGACGCGCTCGCGGCCCGCGCGGACGCGGCGCGGGCGGTCCTCCTGGCCCTCCCCGACGACGCCCTCGAGACGTTCGTTCGGGAGCACGACGCGCGGCTCGGCCCGGGCCCCCGCGTGCACTTCTCCGGTGCGCGGAGCGTGCGCGGTGCGACCGGGTGCCACCCGCTCGGGAGCTTCGGCGCGTCGATGCTGCCCGAGGCGACGTACCGGTCGGTGCACTTCGTCGTGGACGAGGGCGCCGGCGCGGCAGCATCCGGATTCGACGAGCTCTTCCCCGAACTCCCGAATCCCCATTCGACGATGCCTGAGTCGTGGAAGGCCGCATACCACACGGCCGCCGTGATGTCGGGCAACTTCACCGCCCTCCTGTGGCGGAGGGCCGCGGAGGTGTTCGACCGGCTGGGACTGCCCGACGCGGCGTGGGTCACGTACCTCGATACGGTGGCTCACAACATCCGCGCCGATGTGGAAGGCGCGGTCACCGGCCCGATCGTGCGCGGTGACGACGGGACCGTCGCCGCCCACCTGGCGGAGCTCGGTGCGGGACCCTGGGGCGGAGTATACCGGGCCTTTCTCGGCGCCGCGGGGGTGACGGTGCCGGACTCGAGCGCGAGCGCGGACCGGCACCCCGCCGACGCGCTCGCGGTGTTCCGGTCGAGCCGTCCGATCGTCGCGACCACGGCGTACGACGCCTCGACCGCGGCGATCCTCGACGACATGCCTCTGGACTTCCTGCTCGTGGGCGACTCGGTGGCGATGGTCGTCTACGGACATCGCTCGACCCGCCGGGCCGACGTGGACATGCTCGCCCGGCACACGGCGGCGGTCCGGCGCGGCGCACCGTCGAAGTCGATCGTCGCGGACCTGCCATGGGTGGCGACACGCGATCCCGAACTGGGCGTGGCGGCCGCCCGCGCGCTGCTCGGTGCCGGCGCGGACGCCGTGAAGCTCGAGGCGCTGCCCGACAGCTGGGAGGTGCTGGCCGGGCTCCGCCGGGCCGGGGTCCCCGTGATGGGTCACGTCGGACTTCTGCCCCAGCTGGTCGAGACGGGCGACTTCCGCGTGGCCGGCCGGGGTGAGGCCGCGGAAGCCGTACTCGAGGCTGCACGGCTCCAGGAGGAGGCGGGGTGCTTCGCGCTCGTGGTGGAGTGCGTGCCGAGGGAGCTGGGCGAGGCGATCACGCGCGAACGGACGATTCCCACCATCGGGATCGGTGCGGGGTCCGCGACCTCCGGTCAGATCCTGGTTCTGAACGACATGGTGGGACTCTCGCCCGGACTCTCCCCGCGATTCGTGCGGGAGTTCGGCGATGCGGCGACGCCCCTCGCGGACGCGGTCCGCGCGTACGTGAATGCGGTCCGCGACGGGTCCTTCCCGGCGGCGGACGAGGCGTACGAATGATACGGGCCGAGACGGTCGCCGAGCTGCGGAGCGGGCGCGAGGGAATGGCGGGCCCGGTTGGATTCGTGCCGACGATGGGCGCGCTCCACGCAGGGCACCTCGCCCTGATCGAGCGGGCCCGCGAGGAGTGCGAGACGGTCGTCGGCAGCGTCTTCGTGAATCCGACCCAGTTCAACGACCCGGCGGATCTTCGGGCCTATCCCCGCGACCCGGACACCGACCTGACCACGATGGAAGGGGCGGGCGTGGATCTGGTGTTCACGCCCACGCCGGCCGCCATCTACCCGCACCTGTACCGGTACCGTGTGATCGAGACGGAGCTGACCAGGGTCCTGGAGGGGGCCGGTCGCCCGGGTCACTTCGACGGCGTGCTGAGCGTGGTGCTCCGTCTGCTCAACCTGGTCGGGCCGGACCGAGTCTACTTCGGCGAGAAGGACTGGCAGCAGCTGACGCTGGTGCGCGAGATGGCGGAAGCCTTCTTCCTCCCGGTCGAGATCGTCGCGGTGGCGACCGTCCGAGACGAGAACGGAGTCGCGCTCAGCTCCCGCAACCGGAATCTCGGCGCCCGGGCCTACGGCGGAGCCGTGGAGTTCGCGCGTATCCTCCGCGAGGCCGGCAGCGCCGAGGAGGCCCGCGCGGCCCTCGAGGCGCACGGAATCGACGTGGAGTACGTCGAGGAGCGCTGGGGCCGCCGGCTCGCGGCGGTGCGTGTGGGTGGCGTCCGGCTGATCGACAACGTGCCGGCCGGCACGTAGGGCTCGCGTCGCTGCCGGACGGACCGGCGGATCCGGCTCATCGGGCCATGGCGCCGCGTCTGGACGCCCTGCATGGTGGACGGGGGTGGCGCGTTCCGTGCCCGCCCGGGGTCCTCTACAGGAGCGGAAGCATGTCGGACGCAGGCAGGGTCGCGGCGGTCGGAGTACGGTTTCTCTCGGCGTACCTGCTCATGCAGTCGGCCCTCGGACTGGTGGGCGTGGCCGGGCTGGCGCGGGTAGGGTCGGGCTTCGGAGCGATCGGGCTCGTGGCCGTCCTGATGCTGATGTTCCTCGGCGGCCTGCTCTGGGTCGCGGCGCCGACGTTCGGCGCCCTGCTCGCGCGCGGGATCGACTGACCACCAGGGCCCGGGCGGAGCGACCTCTGTCCACGGGCCCACCCTTCGCGGTCCCGGGGCCGACGCTATCTTTCAGGGATTGAAGAATTCTGCCGCGGCGCTCGTCCTCCTAACCGTGGACAGGTCGCAGCCATCCTTGCGTCCCACTCCGATGCTCCTCCGCCCGCTTCCCGGCTCTCGCCCCGCACGCACGTCCGCCAGCCCTGCCGCCGCACTGGGCCTCGTCCTGCTGACGGGGTGTGGCCCGGGCGCACCCGGCGCCGGCGACGCGCCGACGCCGACCCCCATCTCGACCGAGATGGCGCTTCAGACGTTCGATTCGGCGTGGAGCCGCATCAACTCCAGCTACTACGACCCGGAGTTCCGGGGGATCGACTGGCCGGGGATCCGCGACGAGCTCAGACCGTCCGCCGCCGCCGCGAACACGCGGGAGGATCTCCGGACCGTGCTCCGTGACATGCTCTCGAGGCTCGGTGAAAGCCACTTCGCGATCCTGCCGGAGGAGAGCGTCGACGCGATTTCGGTGGACGACGACGGAGTGGTCGAGGAGGACGACGCGACGGAGGGCGGTCCGGGCGATCTCGGGCTCGAGTTCCGGTGGGTGGACGGACGCATGACGGTGTTCCGGGTGCGCGAGGGGAGCGCCATGGACGCGGGTGTGCGGGCCGGATGGGTCGTCGCGTCGATCGGCGATCGGTCGATGGACCGCTGGGAGTCGGTGGTGTCCGAAGCGGAGCCCGGCCGGGCGCGGATCGCCGTGGAGACCGAGACCCTGCAGGGTGCCGGGTCGCTGGTAGAGGGACCCTCAGGCAGTATCGTCCACCTCACGCTGGAGGACGGCGACGGAGAGCTGCGCGCCCTGGCGCTGGAGCGTCGGCCGGTGAAGGGCGATCTCGTGCAGTTCGGAGCGCTCCCCGCGATGGCGTCGTGGCTCGACTACCGCCGCGTCCCCACCGATTCGGGCGCCTGCATCGGCGTGATCGAGTTCAACATCTGGATGGCGCCTCTCGTCGCGCCCTTCAATCGCGCCGTGGACGCTCTGGACGACTGCGCCGGCATGGTGATCGACCTTCGAGGCAATCTCGGCGGCGTTGGGGGAATGGTGATGTCGACCGCGGGGTCCTTCTTCGGCGAACGCGCAGAACTGGGTACGGTCGAGTCGCGAACGGGCGAACTCAACTTCGTGGCCATGCCGCGCGGCGTGGACTCCGAAGGCCAGCTTCGCGACGCCTTCGAGGGACGTCTCGCGGTGCTCGTCGACCGGATGAGCATGAGCACGTCCGAGATCTTCGCCGCGGGCCTCAAGTCGACCGGGCGCGCCCGGCTGTTTGGGCAGACGACGCCCGGGTACGCGCTCCCGGCCATGACGATCCGCCTCCCGACGGGCGACGTGCTCTATCACGTCGTTTCGAACCTGACCGACCCCGAGGGCGTACGCATCGAGGGCCTGGGCGTCCAGCCTGACGTCGAGATTCCGCTTCGGCGCGACGTGCTGCTCGAGGGACGGGACGAAGTGATGGATGCCGCGATCGCCTGGGCCGCCGAGTCCGGGCAGGAGCGGTGAACAGAACCACGCGCCGTGCCGTATTTCCGGCGTGTGACGGATCCGAACACGGACCTATCAACCAATCTGGAGTCATTTCGATGTACGCATCATCCCGCATTCTTCGACTCGGCGCGCTCGCGCTCGGCCTGGCCGTGGGGCTTCCGGCCGTCGCGTCGGCCCAGGACCTCCCGCCCGCGCAGCAGATCATCGACCGGTACGTCGAGGCGATCGGGGGCCGCGACGCGGCGCTCGCGTCCGTCTCCACGCGGACGGTCGGCTCCTTCTCGATGCCGGCGATGGGCGTGGAGGGTGACCTCGTCGTGCTGACCGGCGAGAACCAGGAGATGTACACGAAGGTGACGATCCCGGGACTGGGCGAGATGCAGTCCGGCTACACCGGCGAGGTGGGCTGGTCGATGGACCCGATGACGGGGCCCCGGCTGCTCGACGGACTCGAGTTCGAGGCGATGCGCGAGCAGTCCAACGATCTCTACGCCGTGCGCGACGCTTCGCTCTTCACGTCCTTCGAGACGGTCGGCGAGGCGGAGTACGACGGCGAGGCCTGCTGGGAGGTCGCCTACGTGTTCACCAGCGGACGCGAGTCGACGGAGTGCTACTCGAAGGACTCGGGTCTGCTTCTGGCCATGGTCTCGGCGCAGGAATCGCCGATGGGCTCCATGGACATGGTCACGCGTCTCTCCGACTACCAGCGGTTCGGCGACCTCATGGTACCGACCACCATGCGGCAGTCGGCCATGGGTCAGGAGCAGATGATGCGGATCGAGTCGATCGAGTTCGGCACGGTCGAGGCGTCGGAGCTTCAGCCGCCGGCCGCGATCATGACGCTGATCAACTCGGGCGGCTGATCCGCTCGCCGCTGCCGCCTCCGGTGGCGGTCAGGCCGCCGGACAGAAGCGCGTGAGGGTGCTCCGGGTGACCCCGGGAGCCGCGACCACGGTGTAGAGACGCTCGTACTCGCTCTCGCCGATCGGGCTCACGGGGTCGCCTCCGAGCGCCTCGACCAGACCCGGCGTGGTGTTGGAGTGCCCGACCACCAGCACCACGCCGCCCATCCCGCGGAGTTCTTCCGCGAATCCGCCGAGGGCGCGGGGATCGTACTCCTCGACCGTGAGGCCGAGCAGCTCGGCCACGGGGGCCGCCGTCTCCATCGTCCGCCGATACCCCGTCGAGAAGACCCGTGTGATCCCGGCGTGTTCGAGCGTCCGGGCGAGGCATCGAGCGCGCTCGTCGCCGACGGCCGAGAGCGTGGGGTCGGACTGCGCGACCATCTGCTCCCCGGGCGCCGGGTCGTCGGCGCGTTCGGCGTGCCGCACCGCGATGACGACCGTTCCGTCGGACGACTGCGCCGAAGCGGGCGCGGCAGCCGGCATTCCGGCCGCGAGCAGCACGAGAAGGGGCAGCGCGCTTCGAGTTCGGTTCGGCGTCATGGCTGAATCTCGGGTCGTCGGGTCGGGTTCGTCGGGCCGATGCGCGTGGCGCTGCCGCGTCGGACTCGCGCAGCGCCGGTCCGGAAGGTACGATCCGGGCCGAAGCCGGGCACGTTGCCCGGATCGATCGCCTGGGAAGGTCTCGAGCGGGGGCAGTGCGGTGACGAAGCGATGGGGAAGTCGGGGTCCGAAGGCGGCCCGTGGAAGATGCCGGCGCGCTTCCGGCATCGCCGTTCTCGTCGCCCTCGGTGTGGCGCCCACGGCGCTCTTGGGCCAGGAGTCCGCCGCACCGATCGGGCTGGGGGCGACCGAGGTCACCGCAGACGCGACGCAGGTCGCCCGTCCCCCCGACGTGCCGCGCCTCCACCACACCCACCTCAACTCGCTCGATCCCGACGCCGCGATCGACTGGTACGTCGACGTGTGGCCGGAGGGCGAGCGCGGAGAGATCGCCGGCCACCCCGCGTTCGTCGCCGACGTACCCGTTCTCTTCACCCGCGTCGAGGAAGCACCTTCCGGCGCCTGGGACTTCGAGAGGAATCGGGCCTTCCCGCAGAGCGCCTTCTGGCACATCGGTGCCTTTGGAGACACGACGGACCGCTTCGAGGCGCTCGAGGCCCGTGGGCACACAGCCCTGCGCCTCGCCAGAAGCGCGGACGACGACGCGGGGGTCGTGCGATCCGGGCTGGCGGGGGACGAGCCACGTCCCGGCGGCTTCGGCTATCTCGTCGGGCCGGACGGCGCGCTCGTCGAGGTCACGGGCGGCCCGAACACGGGCCCGCGCTTCGCGCACGTCCATCTGTTCGGGGAGCACCCGCGCTGCGCCGCGAACTGGTACGCCGAGATCCTGGGGTTCTCGCTTCCGGATGGACGCGACCCCGACACCGGGAACCCCGTGCCTCGCGAACGCTACGAGCCGTGCGAAGGCGAGCGCGCCGAGCCCACCTGGCCCTCTCTCGATCCGGCGGGGACCATCCGCGGACCCAACGCGACCGTCCGACACGGCTCCGGAACCATCTCGATCTACCCACGGCAGTGCCTCGGGACCCAGTGCGAGGTGGACGAACCGCTGGTGCCCTCGCGAGGTCAGGTGCTCGATCATGTGGCGTTCGAGGTGGACGACCTCGATGCGTGGGCCGCGTGGCTCGAAGAGAAGGGCGTCACCGTCCTCGACGGGCGGGGCGCGTTCGGGGTCGAGGGCCGGCAGTTGATGATCGAGGGGCCGGACGGCCTCTCGATCAAGCTCGTCCAGATCGGCGGTGGGTGACGGGGGCTCGACCCGGTCCTGTCGAACCGGTCCGGTTCCCCCCGGCACGGGGCTTAACGGATCGCCGCGTCCGAGTGTCTCTTTCAGCGCTCGGTGATCCCGAAGCCCCCCAATGGTGTACACGCAACCGTCCGCTCGTGAAGCCGACCGCTGAACCGAATCGACCCATGCGCTCCATAACGCTCGCCTCCGCCCCGGCTCGTGTCGGGCCCGCCTGCCTCCTTGCCTTCGCCGCGCTCCTGGTGGCCGACAGCCTCTCGGCCCAGACGCTGCGTGGGCGCGTGACCGAGGGTCGCACGCAGGAGCCGCTCACCGACGTGGTGGTCTCCTTGCTCGACGAGGACGCCAACGTGCTGGTGCAGACGGAGACCGGGCCGAGCGGCGGGTTCTCGCTGTCCGCGCCCGGGCCCGGCGAGTACTATGTCCGCGCGGAGCGCCTCTCCTTCACGACGGTCACCGACGGCATCTTCGCCTTCGCGTCGGAGGCGGGCGAGATGTCGATCGTGCTGTTCATGCTGCCGCAGCCGACCGAGCTCGACGGCATCGACGTGCGCATCGAGCGGGAGCAGATCCGTCGCCGGCTCCGGTCCTCAGGGTTCTACGAGCGTGCGGCGATGGGCTTCGGACGCCACATCGGGCCCGACGAGATCGAACGGCGGCCCATCTTCACCTTCGCGGACTTTCTGCGGGGAATTCCCGGAGTTCGATTCGAGGACGAAGCGATCCAGTTCTCCGGCGGCCTTGCCGGCACGTGCACGCCCAACATCTACATCGACGGCGCGCAGGTCTTCCAGGACTTCGGGATCACGACGCTGATCCAGCCGGAGGAAGTGGAGGGGATCGAGGTGTACCGTGGTGTCGCGCAGACACCGATGGAGTGGGCCGGGTTGAACGGGACCTGCGGCGTCATCCTCATCTGGACGAAGTTCGGGGGAAGCGGGTAGCGCTTGTACCGCGGTGGGGCCGCGGCGAAGGGCGGCGTGGGCACCGAGCACCTCGATCGGGGAGCCCAGCCCAGGCTGCCCGCCACGGTTCGCGGGCCTGGCCCCGACCGCCGCACTCGGGGTAGCCGTCTCGTCCGCGCCGCCGCCGCCGCGTTCGTGGCTCTTGTCGCCTACGCCACGCTCCTGCTCCTCCATCCCGACGGCTTTCCGTCGGAGAATCGAACGTCGGGGCGGTTTGGTCGACGTGTCCAGTTTCGTTCGACACGTGCCCGGCATCACGGCGATGCAGAGCCTCGTGCCATGCAAACGGCGGGGTCTGATCGAGGTCGCGGAGAGTCGGCGGTCGCCCGGTGAACCGCCGGCGCCGTCGCGCAGAGGGTACACAGGTGTCCACTTCATCGGACATCATTGCATGGCCTTGGCCCGAGGTCATCCGCGCCGGTTGGCCCGGCCTGCGGCGGCCGTCCCGCATGCACAGCGCGACGGAACGCCGCTTGCAATCGTGCACAGGTTGAACCGTGGACGGCCCGGCCCCCCTGCCCGGCCTCGTCACATCAGCAATCCGCACAGGAGGCGGCATGAAGCTTGGGACCGCAGGCGCGCTCGCGGTAGTCACCCTTGCCCTGACTCTGGCGGTGCCGCCGTCCGGGTTGGGTGCGCAGACCTTCGAGGGTCGGGTCGTCGCGCACGGGTCCGACGCGCCCATCCAGGGCGCGCTGGTCGAGCTTTTGGGCTCCCGGCTCGTCACCATCACCGATGCCGACGGTGCGTTCGTGTTTCGCCGGGTCGGTCTCGCTGCCGACTCGATCCGCATCAGCCGCCTGGGCTACGAGACGCGCACCGCCTGGATCGACGTCGAGGCGCTCGACGGCCCGACCTTTCGGCTCGCCCGGGCCCCCATCGTGCTGGAGGGCATCACGGCCGACATGACGATGGAGACGCGCCTGCGCTGGATCGAGGAGCGTCTCGACGAGAGGGTGGGGGAGTGGCCCGGCGTGGCGCGCGTCGCCGATCGCGACGACCTCCGCCCGTTCGACGAGGACTGGTCCGGCAACAACTGGGAGTTCCTGCACAACGGCCCGCTCGGTGTGAGCTGGAACGGAGATGCGCCAGCGTCCCGCCCCTCGGTCCCGGCGCGGGAGGTGCGGGCCATCGGCGGCTTCGAGTCGGGGATCTGGGGGCCCGAGCAGGGCTACGGAATCTCGAGTTCCACCGCCGACCTGACGTGGGTCGACGGCTACGGTGCCGTCACCCTGGAGTGGTGGCTGGACGACCAGCGCGTGGTCCGTCAGTCCGTGCTCAGCACACCGAACGAGTCGCTCTGCCGCATGGAGGTGTATGTGCCGGAGCGCTTCGTCGAGGACATCCAGCCGGCGCCTCAGTTGCGAGCCTACACCTGCTCCTTCCTGGGGCGTGTAGCGGCGGGCGAGGACGAGATCTGCCCGATACTCCAGCAGGCGGGACTGTTCATCGACCCCAACGCACAGGCGGGCATCCTGCCGATCGTCCGCTTCTCGGCGGTTCGTCCCCTGGGCGCGATCGACCCGATCCGGCTCCAGGGCGCCGGGGACTACTCGGGGTCGAGTCCGGGGATCGACTCGCGAGCCTGTCGGTGAACCGCGGGCCGATCGTAGCGGGCGGATGAGGTCGGAGATCCGGGTCGTGCCCTGGGGCCTGACCGCGGCTGCGGTCACACGGAAGATTCCGGTGGTCGCGGTGGCGGCGCTGGCGCTGCTCACCGCGACGCCGGTAGACGCGCAGATCCTGACCGGCCGGGTCCTCGACGGCACCTCGAACGAGCCGCTCACGGACGTCGCGGTGACGCTCCTCCACCCCGACGGCCATGAACTGGCGGACCCGGTGCCGTCGGATGCCCGCGGCAGGTTCGAAATCGAGCTCCCCGGCCCCGGCTCGTACTACCTGCGCGCAGACCTGATCGGCTACACCTCGATCGTCGACGGCATCTTCCACTTCGAGTCGGAGGAGGGGCGGATGGACGTCGCGATCTACCTCCGCGTCGAACCGGTGGAGATCGAGGGGGTCGACGTTCGAGTCGAGCAGAGCCAGGCCCGGCGACACCTGAGGGCGGCGGGCTTCTACGAGCGGGCGGCAATGGGCTTCGGCGACTTCATCCCACCCGAGCAGATAGAGCAGCAGATTGCGGGGCACGTCTCGGATCACCTCCGCCGGATTCCGGGCGTCCGGACCTACTCCAGCCTCGTGCTCTTCCGCCGCCAGGGCCCGGGTACGATCACCGTCCGATACGCGGACGGGCGCTCGGTCGACCTGAATCTGTGCGAGCCGAATGTGTACGTGGACGGGGTCATGATGGCCAAGGCGACGACCTTTGGTGACACCATCCCGGAGACGCGTCTCGAGATGGGCCTCGATGCCTTCATGATGCCGCACGACATCTCCGCGATCGAGGTGTATCGCACCGCGAGTTCGACGCCCATCCAGTGGAGCGGCCTGAACGGCACGTGTGGCGCGATCGTCATCTGGACGAAGAGGGGGAGATGAGCACATGCCGACCACGAATCGACGGAGCGGGTTCATGATGGTAGCAGGCCCGCTCCCCATCGCCCGGTTCGGCCGGATCGCCCGACGTGTGCGGATCACCGGGGCGGGCGTCGCATGTGTCGCCGCCCTGGCGGGGTCGCCGCCGGCGGTATCCGCGCAGGCGTTCGAGGGTCGTGTCGTGGCCGCCGGGTACGGTACGCCGATCGTTGCGGCCACCGTCGAGCTGCTAGACGCCGGCCTGGTGACGCTCACCGACGACGAGGGGAGGTTCGAGTTCCTCCGGATCGCGTCGAGCTCCGACTCGGTACGGATCACGCGTCTCGGGTACGCGACCACGACGGTCCACGTGGTCTTCGGCGACGTCGACGAGCCGACGTTCGAACTCGAGCGTCGACCCATCGAGCTCGAGGGCATCTCGACGGAACTCGACTTCGCGGGTCGGCTGGCGGTGCTCGACGAGCGTCTCGATCAGCGTATCGGCGAGTGGCCGGGAACGGCGCGTGTGGTAGGCGCGGACGACATTCGGCCCTTCGACGACGAGTGGGAGGGAAACCCCTGGAAGGCGCTGCACTACAGTCCGCTCGGGGTGCGATGGGCAGGCGATTTCAGCGGTGCCGGGGCACTTGCCACCGATCGGGCGTGGATCGACGACTTCGGGTACGCCCGCCCCGAGGTCTGGATCGACGATCGACAGGTCTGGCTGCAGGCCCTGATCGAGACGCCCAACGAGTCTCTCTGCCGGCTCGAGGTGTACGCGCCGAAGCGGTACTACGAAGGCGTGCAGCCATTGGCGCAGCTGCGCGCGTATACATGCGCGTTCCTCGCCCGCGTCGCCGAGGGCCACGTCGAGGTGTGCCCGGTGCTCCAGTGGGGCAGGCTCATTTCGGGGCCCGATGCCGGGGGAGGCCTCGCGCGCGTCGACCGCCGTGCTGCCGTCCGTCCGCCCGGGTCGGTCACTCCGATCGACCTCGGGCCCGATCTGGATCTGTCGGTCACCGCGACGGGGGTGGGATCGGGCGCCTGCCTCTGAGCCGACACCGCGGAGCGTCCTACTCCTCGGAGTGGTCCACGATGAGGCGGTGCGCGGTCAGGCGAAGCGCGTTCACACGGATGAAGCCACGCGCGTCCTCCTGGTCGTAGCCGCCGGCGACGTCCATCGAGCTGAGGTCCTGGTCGTAGAGGGAGCTCGGGCTCGACCGGCCCTCGACGATGCAGCTGCCCCTGAAGAGCTTCAGCCGCACCTCGCCGTCGATGAGCGCGGAGGACTGCTCGAACGCGGCCTCGACGAAGTCCATCTCGGGTGAGAACCAGAAGCCGTTGTAGATGATCTCCGCGAAGCGGGGCGAGAGCATGTCGCGGAGCCGCCGCACCTCACGGTCCATCGCGATCCCCTCGAGGTCGCGGAGCGCGAAGTGGAGGACGGTGCCGCCCGGCGTCTCGTACACCCCGCGCGACTTGATCCCCACGAACCGGTTCTCGACGATGTCGATCCGGCCGATCCCGTGCGCGCCGCCGAGGTCGTTGAGGTACCCGACGACGCCGACCGGATCGGACACCGTCGTCCCGTCCCCGAGGTTCTCGACCTCGACGGGGACGGCGTCCTTGAACCGAACGACGATCCGGTCCGGGGTGTCGGGCGTGTCCTCGAGCGCGCGCGTCAGCTTGAACATGTCCTTCGGCGGCTCGGCGTCGGGGTCCTCCAGCATCCCGGCCTCGTAGGACCGATGCATCAGGTTCTCGTCGCTCGAGTACGGCTTCTCGGCGGTCGCCTCCACCGGGATGTCGTGCTCGGCGGCGAAGGCGAGAAGGTCCCGACGTCCCTGAAAGCGCGCCAGGAACTCCGGGTCCTTCCACGGCGAGATGACCTCGAGATCGGGCGCGAGGGCGGCGAAGGCCAGTTCGAAACGCACCTGGTCGTTGCCCTTGCCCGTGGCCCCGTGCGCCACCGCCGTCGCGCCTACCCTCCGGGCTACCTCCACCTGGCGCTTGGCGATCACCGGCCGCGCGAGCGCCGTCCCCAGCAGGTAGCGGTTCTCGTAGACCGCATTCCCGGCGATGGCGGGGAAGATGAAGTCCGTGACGAACTCGGCCTGCAGGTCCTCGACGAACACCTGCGACGCGCCGGTCTGTCGGGCGCGCGCCGCGATGTCGTCGAAGTCCTCGAGCTGGCCGACGTTCGCCACGTAGGCCACGACTTCGTGGCCCTGCTGGATGAGCGTCTTGAGGATGCAGGCGGTGTCGAGACCCCCGCTGTAGGCGAGGACGACCCGCTTCCCGCCCGCCGACACGGCGTCGCTCACCGGCGCTGCATCCACCACTCGTCGCGGAGGATCGAGGCCTTCGCCTCCATCCGCTGTCCGTCCACGTTCAGGACGAAGCGGTACTCGCCGACCGGAGCGTCCGCGCTCTCGTAGCGGATCTGGTCCTCGCTCATCCGGTTGCCGAACCGCTCCCGCATCTCGGCCTGGTCGGCCTCGCTGCGCTCCACTCGGCGCTCCATGTCCCAGGCGGCCATGTGCAGGCCCTCGGAGGTCTCCGCCTCGAGCTCGGCCACGAGCATCTGACCCTGGTAGACCTCGAGCGTCACGTTGGCGGCGCCGAACCCGAGCCAGTAGTAGACCGGGATCTCCATCGCCTCGTTTTCGCCGTTGAAGTTGTGGAACGCCGAGTGCCCGCGATCGCTTCCGATCCAGCGGACCTTCGACTCCGGCGTGAACAGGTGGGCCGCGGACGCCATCACCGTCGGCGTGAGCTGCGCGAGCGGAGCGATGTCGGCGATGTAGATGCCTCGCCCGTGCGTGGCGACGATGAGGTCGTTCTCACGCGGGTGGATCTGCATGTCGTGCACCGGCTGCGTCGGCATGTTGTTCTTCATCGAGACCCAGCTCCCGCCGCGGTCGGCCGACGCCCACACCTGGAACTCGGTGCCGACGAAGAGCAGGTCGGGGTTCTGGTGGTGCTCGCGAACCACGTTGATCGGACCGTAGTCCGGGAGGTTCGACGAGATGTCCCTCCACGTGGCGCCGAAGTCGTCGGTGGCGTAGACGAAGGCGCGGAAGTCGTCGCGACGATACCCGGTGTAGCTGACGTACGCGCGGGCGGGGTCGTGGTGGGACGCCTCCACGCGGCTCACCCAGTATTCGGGGTTGTTCGGGATGTTCGCGTTCAGGAGCGTCCAGCTGTCGCCGCCGTCTCTCGTAACCTGGACGTTCCCGTCGTCCGTGCCGACCCAGATCACGTCAGCGTCCAGGTCCGACTGGTCGAAGGTCGTGATCGTCGCGTACTGAATGTTGCCGTCGCCGCCCTTGCCCGTCGTGAGCGTCATCGGGTCGGCCTTCGTGAGATCCGGACTGATGTAGTCCCATGTGGTGCCCCTGTCGGGTGAGCGGAGGAGCCGGTTCGCGCCGTGGAAAATCACGTCGCAGTCGTGGTTCGACACCTGAATCGGCGCGTTCCAGTTGAAGCGGAGGTCCGGGTCCTGCATGCGGATCCCCTCGGACTCACCCGTCCAGAGGTCGGTTCGACGGAGCGGCCCGAACTGGGACTCGTTGTAGAGATAGCGGTTGTTGCAGAGGTCGAAGACGTTGTACATCCCGTCCCCGCCTCCGACCGTCTCCCAGTCCTCGAAGCCGATCGAGTTGCCGCCGGGGTTCGTGTGGTACGTCATGTGGGAGCCGTTGTCCTGCAGCCCACCGGCGACGCGGTACGGATAGGACATGTCGTAGCCCACGGCGTAGAACTGCGCGAGCGACTGGTTGTCCGGGTGCGTCCAGTTTTCGCCCCCGTCGAAGGTGACGCCCATGCCGTGGTCGTAGCCGAGGATCATGTGGTTCGAGTCCTCGGGGTTGATCCAGAGCGCGTGGTCGTCCCCGCCGAAGCCGAGCGCGCCCATGTCCCACGTCCGGCCGCCGTCCTCGGACGCCATGGTCCGGACCGACAGCACCCAGACGCGGTCCGCGTCGTTCGGGTCGACCCGGATCTGGCCGTAGTAGTACGCGGGGCCGCCGCCGATCGGCTGATCGTCGGGGTTGGTCTTCACCCACGTCTCACCGGCATCGTCCGAGCGGTAGATCTCGCCGCCGATCATCCCGCGGGAGGACTGGTGCGTGAGGAGCTCCTGGTAGCGCTCCTCGTCGCTCATCCCCGGCTTGTTCGCGTTCTCGATCGTCAGGTAGACGATGTCCGGGTTCTGCGGGTAGATGTCGACGCCGATCCGTCCGAGCATGCCCATGGGCAGGCCGCCCTCCAGCATCTCCCACGAGTCACCACCGTCGGTGGACTTGTACACCCGGCTCCCCGGGCCACCGAGGTCGTAGCTCCACGGCACGCGCACCTTGTCGAAGGTGGTGGCGTAGAGCACGTCGGGAGTGAGGGGGTTCATCGCGACGTCCACGACGCCGATCGTCTTGCCGTTCACGACCGGAGCGAGGATCTGCTCCCACGACTCCCCGCCGTTGGTCGAGCGGTAGAGGCCGCGCTCGGGGTTCTCGCTGTAGAGCTTCCCGAGGGCGGCGACGTAGACGAGGTCCGGGTCGTCCGGATGCACGACGATGCGTCCGATATGGTGCGACTCCGGCAGACCCATGCTGGTCCAGGTGTCCCCGCCGTCCGTCGACTTGTACACCCCGTTGCCCCAGTAGCTCGACCTGGAGTTGTTCGGCTCACCTGAGCCGAGATAGAGGATGTCCCCGTCGGACGGGGCGACCGTGATGTCCCCGATCGAGAAGACTTCCTCGTCCGTGAACTGGACCTCGAACGTGGTGCCGTGGTTCTCGGTCTTCCAGAGGTGCCCGGATGCGGCGGCGATCCAGAAGGTGCGCGACTGCTCGGGGTGCACCGCGATATCGACGAACCGGCCACTCCGGCGGGTCGGACCGATTTCGCGGTACTCGAGCGACGCTACGTGGTCGGCGGTGAAGTTGGCCGACTGGGCCTCGGCCGGAGCCGGGTTCGACGGGACGAGCAGGAGCCCGGCGGCGAGGCCGAGGACGCTGCGACGGGGAAGGGACATCGGGCGAGACTCCGGACTGTTCGGTACATGGGCGGATCCACCCTGAATGGACCGGTGAACCCCGCCGAATGCTGAAAGGACCGAGACAATACGGCCATGACGGGGCGGATGCGAGGGTCGGCGGCTGACCGACGGGACGGAGGCCGCGCTTCGGTGCATCGACCCGGCGCGAGCGCGCCTGCTCGCGTCCGCCCAGACGTGGCGAGACTTCCGAGATGGCGTGCCGGTCCGGTTATCCCCCCGGACCGACGAAGATCAGGCGCGCATCGTCGTCGAGCACCGCCTGGTAGAATTCGACGAGTTCCTGGATCGACTCCGGCTCGAACACGCCGGTCGTGCCGTTGCTCATCCGTCGCAGGCGCATGATCCGACCTTCTTGTGTGTAGCTCGACTCGTAGTGCCCGAAGCGGGAGTCGACGGTCACGGACGGTGGGAGGTCGGCGAGCCATCCCTCCGGCAGCGCGATCTCGATGCGCGTGTCTTCGAGGACGGGGCCGATGACCTGCTCGGACTCGACGGGGAGGCGGCGGTCGGCGGCCTCGCGCTCCAGCTGACGAACGAACGTCGGGTCCGCTTCCGGTGCCAGGGGCGTCTCCAGCCACAACCCCGCCCCCCTCGCCGGGCGGGTCACCCGGGACGCCTCGAGGTTCATCGCGATCCGCACCGGCGTATCGGGATCGTCCATGCCCTCGAGGACCACGTCGGATCCGGTCGCACCGGCGAACAGCGCTCCCGCGAAGCCGTCCGCGAAGTCTTCCATGAACTCGGGTTCTTCGGGGTCGAGGAATCCGAACATCCCCCTCAACTGCTGTGCCGCGGCTCCATCGGCCCGGAGCTCGATGCGTCCCGTGAGCAGCCCGTCCTCGGTGAGCCCGCCCTCGAACTCCGTAATCGTCGTAGACGCCCACTCGTCACTGGGAAACTCCACCTCGTGGGTCGAGCCGTCGTCGAGGACGATCATGCCGAACTCGCCGGCGTACGAAAGCGGGACTCCGCCGAAGGGAACGACGTCGGTGGTCAGATCCGCCCACACCCATGCGTCGTCCACCCGGACCGCGGCAATCATGTGGTTGAGCTGGGTCAGGGCCGGTACGCGCTCGTCGAGCCCGCCGTCGCTGAGCAGGACGGGGAAGGCCTCGAAGCCGAGCGCCCGCGCGAGTCCGATGAAGAGAGCGGCCTTGTCCTTGCAGTCGCCCGAACGCGTCCGGAGCACGTCGGCGGCGGCCTGTGGAACGTAGCCGCGTTCGCCCAGGGCCACCGACACGTACCGGAAGTCGTCGACGATCCAGCGGTGGAGCGCGCGCAGGGCGTCCCGACCCTCCGCCTCGCCGATGACCGAATCCGCGGCCGCGCGGACGTCGTCGGTGATGGCCCACGGATCGTCGAGCAGCTCCGCATACCAGGCGCCGATATCGGCCCACGAGCCCGCAGACGCCACCTGAACCCAGTGGAACTCGTCGTTCTCGAAGGGGGCGAACGGCTCGGCCTCGAAGGGCGGCTGATCGCGTGCGCTCCAGGTGTACAGGTCCCGGCCGTCTGTGGTGGCGAGGTCGTAGGACGGTGCACCTTCGGACGCAACGATTCTGAAATCGAAGCCTGCTGGCACGTCGACGGTGAGCCGCGACCGTCGGACCTCATCCGCGGAGCTGATCAGCCACGCCTGGAGGAAGTCTCCATGGCGAATGCGCTCCTCATACTCGTATGTGTAGCTGACGTCGACGATGGAGCCTGGTTCGACTCCGGAGAGCGAGATGCGGACCTGGCGCGTGTCCGAGTAGACCGGCTCGCTGCCGAAGGTCGGCAGAGTGGAGGCCTCCTGATGAATGGGTGCGTCTTCAAGAACGGTCCCGTCGGGTGTGACGACACGTGCCCAGTTGTAGGCCCCCGTCGACGTGGCACCGTCCCAGGTGAGAACCTGCTCGGCGTTCGTTGCCACCGCATCCCGGGTCCGGACGTGTACGACGGTGCGGTACGTCGCCCGGACCACGCCTTCCTCCTCGACCACGACGTAGCCCTCGTCGAGGAGCACGACCTGATCGGCGTCGGCGTCGATCGCGGAATCCGCCGCGAGCTCGTACAGCTCGATGTCGTCCGGGGTGGGATCCGGGCCGGTGACGGGGTCCTGCGCCCGAACCGCCGACGGGATCGCAAGCAGCGCAAGCGCGAAGAAAAGGACGTAAGGACGCATCATGTGGGAGCCGAATGGGTAGAATCGCCACCCTCGCAGCTTACCGGGTGCGCGTGCGACCGGGAAAGGGGGCGTGGCCTGCACCCATCGGCCCCGGCCACGCCCCCGACCTGCGCACGGCGCGGTAGCGGCCCAGCGTCAGCGCCGCCGCAGCCCCCGCCGGCCGCGCTGCTCCAGATCCACCTCGAACACCTCGCCGTTCACGACGAGTTCGGCGAACTGCGTGCCGTCGAACGTGAGCGTCGCCTCGACCGAGCGCATCTCGTCGCCGTTCGGCCCGTTCGTGATCTCGACGGTGAGCGAGCGGGCGATCGTTCCGGACAGCGGCCATGGCCGGGTCTCGCGATCGACCGCGCGGACCACGTCGGTCGTGGCGGTGGTCCCGGCCAGAACGTAGCTGCGCGTACCATCCTCGTCGCTGGTCCGCACCCTCGAGCGGTCGTCGCTCCCGTCGCCGTTCCAGGTCCGCTGCGTCTCCTCCCCCTCGAGCCCGCTGACCGTCATGTCCCGCGAGCGGGCGAGCGTGAGCTGCATGTCGCCGCGGGAGGCGCTCCCTTCCGTCTCGGTGACGGTCCGGATCGCGGCGGTGAGCAGCGGGTCGTACCGATCCATCTCGGCCCCGTCGCCGTCGAGGTAGGTCCGGGTGCGGGTGCGCGTGAACTCGGCCTCCGTCGGCGACGGCCCACCGGGGACCGCGAAGTTCATCACCGAAAGGTCCTCGGCCACCGCGTCCGCGACGACGAGGGCCATGTCCCCCGCGAAGTCGAAGTCCGTCCCGTCGGGTCCCGCCGTGCTCTCGGAACACGCCGCCGCCGCGACGAGCGCCGTCAGCGCGCAGGTCGCGCGAAAGGTCGATTCCTTCATCGTGGTATCCCCCTGTTCGTTGCCGGTTGTGGGCGCCGGTCGTGGGCGTCGGTCGCACGTGTCGACCGACTGCGGCCCGCACATCGCGGCCGCGTCGTTTCGTGACGGGCTCGTCCCGTCGCACGACCAACAGACGACGCAGCCATGGGAAGGCGTTAAACCACCCCACCACGGAACGCGCTATCGCGGGTACGTGCGGTCCATGTACGCGAGCGACTCTTCGGCGAGATCCTCGAGCACCGTGAGGTCGATGTCCTCGAGGCGGTTCACGTAGAGGCACGACTTCCCGGTCCTGTACTTGCCGAGATTCGCCATGATCTCCTCGTATCGGTCGAACCCCGGCATGATGTAGATCGTGAGCGACTGCTTGCGCGGCGAGCAGCCGATCCGTGGCCACGTGCCGGTGCGCCCCGAGTCGTACTCGTAGTCGTACGTCCCGAACCCGATGATGCTGCCTCCCCACATCGTCGGCTCCTCGCCGGTCAGGCGGGCGAGCATCTTCATCACGACGCGACAGTCCTCGCGGCGCTTCTCGTTCTCGACGGTGGCCAGGAACGCGTCGACGTCTCCGTCGTTCGGGCGGGTCTTCAGTTCGGCCATCTCACACCTCCATTCAGGGCCCGTTCACGGCTGCGTGTCGTCAGGTGCGCTGGATCCGGATGCCGCCACAGGTACGCTCTCCATCGCGGCCCACGCGGATCGTGTCGACGGCGGCCGAGTCGGCGGCGTTCTCGGCCTCGACGTACCTGAGCTGACAGTCCGCCCATGGCGCGCCGATCCCGAGGAGCGAGCGCATGGCGATGACCAACACGACGACGAGCACGAGGGTCACGGGGATCCACACGCGCTCCCACCCCTCGCGCGGCGCGAGGGGCGGGCCTTCCCGGGGCGGCACGTTCGGAGGACGTTCGGCGCCGTCGCTCATCGATTCTCACCTCGGGCCGTTCGCAACGCGGCGCGGTCCTCCCGGCGATGCACGAATCGGAGGCCGGACCAGTCCTCGTCGACCGCGCAGATCTTGTTGTCGACCAGACCTCTGTCGAGCCCGTGCGCCCGCACGTCGCCCTCGCGGAGCTCCCGGAAGAGCGGCGACTTCATCTTGGGCCAGCAGACCCAGAGACCTCCGTCCACCTCGATGCGCTCGGCGAGCGGCTCGAAGTCGTCGACGAGCGTACCGATCTCGTCCGTGAAGAGGAGCACCACGTCGTACCGCTCCGTGCCGGCGGGATGCGCCGCGCTCGCGAGCGGTTCCAGGCGGACACCCGGAGGCAGGGGACCGAGAGTGTCGTTCAGATGATCGGGGGCGTGCCGGGTGCCCACGCGCGAGCCGTCCCGGATGCCGAGCTTCTTCGGCAGCGGCGTGCCCGAGTACCCCGCGCGGCTCATCGGCGCCGGTAGGTGCCGTCGAACGCCGTGGTCCAAGTCTCGCCGCCGTCCGCGGTCGCCTGCCAGAGCTGC
Source organism: Longimicrobiales bacterium (assembly GCA_028284495.1). Lineage (GTDB taxonomy): Bacteria > Gemmatimonadota > Gemmatimonadetes > Longimicrobiales > Gaopeijiaceae > Gaopeijia. Next base: position 59,113 of record JANQRP010000015.1, read on the forward strand.
CGGACCGAACCGTCGTCGGCGGGCGTCCAGGTCACGCGGTTCAGCACTTCGGATCCGTCGGGCTGGATGGTCGTGCCCTCGAGTACCATCGCCCCGTCGACCACTCCGCCCTCGAGCGTGAGCAGCGCCCCGTTCTGGTCGACCCACGTCTGGTGCCAGACGCCGCGACTCCGGTCGAAGACGTTGAAGCTCTCCCCGTGGTATCCCTGCGCATTCGTGTAGGACTCGTGCACGACGCAGTCGTTCATCTCGAGGGTGATGATGCTTTCGGCGACGAGCGTGCCGGCAGGGTTGAAGACGTCCCACTCGCCGACCCAGAGGTCGAACGCGCGGTGGGGCTCGCTGCTGCAGTCCGGCGGCGTCTGCTGCGCCGCGAGGGGACCCGCCAGGACGAGCGCCGACAGGACCAGGAGAGCGAAGCGAGGGCGGGAGACGGGAGCGTTCATGCCTCGAAGTTCGGGCGCGCGCCCTGGTCGTGCCAGCCTCCGGCGTCCGCCGGAACGGTTCACAACTCGAGCGCGAGACGCACGTCCTCGTCCAGCTCGTCCATGGTGCCGCCCCGTGTCACCGCGCCCACGAACAGGAAGACGCCGAGCGAGAGCACGAGTGTCATCGCGCTCGCCGTGATCCCCTCGGGCACCGTGAGGAGTGGGTCGCCGGCGCCGCTCCAGGTCAGCAGTCCCAGCGCGAGACTCGACACCAGACCGGTGACGATACTTGCGACGGCGGCGGCACGCGTCGCCCCTGCCCAGTTCAGTCCGACCGCCAGCGCCGGCACCAGTGCCGAGGCCAGGAGCCCGTAGCCCGCGATGCCGAGAAGCGCCACGAGCGTACCGGACGTCTGGGCCACCATCCCCGAGGCGACGGCGAGGGCGACGGTGGCGATCCGACCCGCGCGCAGCTCGTCGTGGAGCGGGCGCCCCAGGGCCGTCGGGATGTCGTGGGTGATCGCCGCCGCGCCGACGTTGAGGAAGGCGTCGACGGTGCTCATCATCGCGGCCGCGATCCCGCTGAACACCACGGCCGCGAGCAGCCGGGGCGTGTGCTGGAGCAGGAACAGCGGCGCGGCGTTGTCCTCGGGGTTCGGAACCGGCGCCTGACCGGTCACGACGAGCGCCTTGTAGGCGAGCCCCACGCCGAACATGAGCAGGATCACGACCGTCATCGCGACCGTGACGAGCAGGGGGTACCACTTCAGGCGCCGCGGATCGCGAATCATGAAGAACTTGTGCATGACGTGTGGCTGGCCGACCACGCCGATGCTGAACAGCAGATAGAGCGAGAGCGCCGCGATCGGGGTGAACGCGCCCCACGGGCTCATGAACTCGGGTTCCGCGACCATCAGCGTGGTCGAGATGTTGCCCAGGCCGCCGCCGCTGTCGAGCGCGTACAGGAACACCAGGACGCTCGCCACGGCCATGATGGTGCCCTGAAACACGTCCGTGTAGATGCCGGCGAGGATTCCGCCGGTCGCGGAGTACAGGAACACGACCGTCGTTCCGATCCAGATCCCCCAGCCGAGTCCGACCCCGAACAGCGCGTCGAGGACCAGCCCCAGCGCGAGCACGTTCGTGGCCATGTAGCCGACGATTCCCGCGAGCACCGCGACACCGGCCCACCCCTGAGCGCCGCGGCTCCCGAACCGCAGCCCGATCGCGCCGGGGATGGAGAGTACCGGACGGACCTCTGCCAGCAGCCGGAGCCGCTTGGCGACGACCCAGACCGTGAAGGCGTTGGTCACCGAGGCCGGCAGGACGAAGAACATCGCGCCGAGGCCGGTGGCGAAGAGCAGGCCGGGCCCCCCGATGAACGTGAACCCCGAGAAGGTCGACGCCATCGCGGCGAGCGTGAGCGCGATGAGTCCGATGCCCTTTCCGGCCAGGTAGAAGTCTTCCCGCGTCCGGGTCCGGCGCCCGGCCCAGACCGCGATCATCGCGACCACCGCGAAGTACGCGAGGCCCACGCCGATCACGAGTGGCGAGGCGGCGGAGGGCAGTTCTCCGGTCTGGGCGGCCGGAATCAGCGCGACGGTCATTGGTCGTCCACCGCCGCGTCGCCCACCTGCGGCGGCCCGGGCTCGCCCTCCTTCCACGCGACCCGCCGACGGGCTTCGTGCAGTCGCTCGAGCGCGTCGTCCGACAGCGTGGCGGATCGGAAGAGGATGGCCCAGGCGAGCGGAAGGAAGAGCGCCGGGCTCAACCCCAGCACGTAGATCATCCAGGCGGCGGGGAGGGGGAGCCCCCAGAAGAAGGGAGTCTCGAGGTCGGAGGGTGTGCTCCAGAGGATCCCGAGGAATCCGATGCCGACCCAGAGGGCCGTCCCGGCGAAGACGAACCGAACCGCCGCCGGCCGGCCGTCGCGCCGGCCCGCTCCCAGGTCGAGGAAGCCGAACAGAAGGAGGCAGATGCCGGCCGCGACACTCCACGCGGGCCAGGCCGGGGCGGGCCCGGGCAGAAGTACGGCGCCGTACGCGGCGGCGACGGCAAGCAGCCCCGTCACCAGCGAGGTCAGCCCGACGGTCGGTCGCATCAGGCCGGAACGCCCCGGGGGAGCGGGCCTTCGATCAGGCCGCGTCCTCGCAGCGGAAGGTGTTCAGGATGGTCTGAAGCTGGATCATGTACTCGTACTTCTCCTTGCCGGGCGCGTACAGCCAGGCGTCGATCACGTACATGCGGTTCTGAGCCGGGCAGCTGATCGCTCGCAGGATGAACGGGCCTCCCGCCGGCCATCCCGCGTCCGGCGTGTTGGTCCACGCCGCCTGGATCTCGTAGGCCTGCAGGTTCCCAAGACGGGCCGGGCCCGCCTGTGCACCAGCCAGATCCACGAGCTGCGGCTCGGAGTAGTGCTCGGCCGCGACGGCGGCCCGGACCTCGAGCATCTGCTCCGCCTGGAACTCCTCGGCCGGCGGAATCGGCGAGCGCCACGTGACCGCGATCTGGCGGATGAGTTCCGAGGGATCGGGGTTGTCGTTCCGGAAGACGAACACCGAGTCGCGGCGATCCCAGTAGTAGACCTGCGGCAGCAGGAGGCTGAAGCCGTGCTCGGTCCGGAGGGTGTCCGCGAGCGCTGAGTCCGCACCCGACACGAACATCTTCTGGCGCGCCCACCGCCGGTACTGGTCGTCGTAGAGGGCCGAGAGCTCCGGCAGCCGCGCCCTCACGCCGGCCGCGGCACCGTCCTCGGGCGTGACCAGGATCGTGACCATCTGGTTCCGCGCCCAGACATCGTCGGTCTGGAGGATCTGCGGGGGGGTGATTTCGCCCGCGTCGTCGACTTCGTCGAGGGCCTCCGCGACGTACGGATCCGAGGCGGGTCCAACCAGCAGCAGCTGTCGGAACTTCCGCATGTTGCCCCAGATGCCGTCCCCCGGCACGGCGTGGGTCACGGTGAACGCCTTCTCCTCCGTCACGGTGAACACCGTCGGCTCGAGCGCCTCGAACACCGACGCCTCGACCTCGGTCCAGAGCTCGGGATCGACGGCAGCGACGATGCTGTTCGGGTCGCCCCAGGCGCCGACCTGGTCACCGCAGGCCGTCACGGAGGCCAGAAGGGGGAGCGCGAGCGCGAGTCCGATGAGACGCTTCATGGGGATCCGTCGTCGGGGTGGGGCGCGCCGTGGTGGGTCCCGGCGCACGTGGATTCTACGCGGCCGCGGGTCCGAGGTTTCGCTCGATCAGTGCCTCGAGATCGGGGTCGCGGCCCATGAACTCGCGGAAGAGCTCCTCGGGCGGCGCGCTGTCGCCTCGACTGAGGATGGCCCGGACGTATTCGCGGCCGACGTCGCGGTCGAACACGCCCTCCGATCGGAACCGGGTGAACGCGTCCGCATCGAGCACCTCGGCCCAGAGATAGCTGTAGTAGCCCGCCGCGTATCCGCCGCTGAAGAGGTGGGTGAAGGCGGTGAAGTTCTGGGCCCGTGCGAAGTCGGTGCGGATCGAGAACGGTTCGAGCCGCTCCTGCACGAACGCGACGACGTCCGCCGGCCCGGCGTCGGACGCGGTGGGCGCGAAGTCCGTGTGGAGATCCAGATCGACGGAACCGAAGGAGATCTGGCGCATCTGGGCCCAGCCGCCCATGAACCGGCGAGCCCGCTCCATCCGCTCGAACAGCTCGTCCGGGAGCGGATCGCCCGTCTGCCAGTGTCGTGCGAACACGGAGAGGGCTTCACGCTCGAGCGTCCAGTTCTCCATCAGCTGGCTGGGCAGCTCCACGAAGTCCCACGCCACGTTGATACCGGCGCGCGCCCTGACCCGGACGTCCGAGGTGCAGTGGTGAAGAAGGTGCCCGAACTCGTGGAAGATCGTCTGCACCTCGCGGTGCGTGAGCAGCGCCGGCGCATCGCCGTCGGCGGGCGTGAAGTTTCCGCAGATGACCCCGAGGTGCGGGTCGAATCCGCCGTCCTCCCGCGGTCCGCCGGTGATGAAGCTGTTCATCCACGCACCCTGCCGCTTCTCGGGCCGCGGGAACCAGTCGGTATAGAACGAGCCGCGATGGACGCCCGACTCGTCGCGGATCTCGAAGTAGTGGACGTCCGGATGCCACACCGCCTCGTTCTCCGCGGCACTGATCGTGAAGCCGAACACGCGCTCGACGATCTCGAACAGTCCCTCCATGACCGCATCGAGCGGGAAGTAGGGCCGGAGATCCTCGTCGTCGAGGTCGAAGCGGGCCTTACGGAGTCGCTCGGACACGAACGAGACGTCCCACGGCTGGATCTGGTCGATGCCGAGTTCCCTCGCGTGGGCCTCGAGCGCGTCGGCGTCGGACCGCCAGTAGGGCCGTGTGCGCTCCGCGAGCTCGCGTTCGAACTCCTGCGCGGTCCGCCCCGTACGCGCCATCCGCTCCTCGAGCCGGTAGTCGGGGAAGCTCTCGAAGCCGAGCATGCCCGCGAGGCGGTGACGGAGCTCGAGGATCTCCACGATCAACCCGCGGTTGTCGAACTCCCCGTCCCGGCAGCGCGTGGTGTAGGCCTCGTGGATGCGCTGGCGCAGCTCACGGCTCTCGGCGTGCTTGAGGACTGCCTCGACCGACGGAAAATCGAGGGTGACGACCCAGGCGTCGCCGTCCACGCCACGGTCTTCGGCCGATCTGCGGTACCTGCGCTTCGCGGGCTCGGGCACCCCGGCCAGCTCACGCTCGTCGTGGATCACGTGCTCGTAGGCAGCCGTCGCGTCGAGCACGTGCTCCGCGAAGTTCTGCTCGAGCCGCGCGAGGCGAACCTTCAACTCCTCGAGCTCGCTTCGCTCGTCGTCGGAGAGGTCGGCGCCGGCCCGACGGAACGCTCGCACCGTCTTCTCGAGGTGGCGGCGGCGGACGGGGTCCAGACCCTCGGCCTCGCTCGTGGCGGCGAAGGCCTTCACCCGCGCCCAGAGGCCGGGGTGGAGCTCGAGTCGAGACCAGAACGAGGTGATCGTCGGCAGCACCGCGTTGTAGGCGGCGCGCAGCTCCGCCGTCTCGGCTACCGACACGAGATGGCCGACCGGCGCCAGGCGCTCGGAAACGTCGAGCGCGAGGTCATCGAGCGGACCCATCACGGTGTCCCACGTGGGGGCGCGCGAGTCGGCGGCGATCTCGGCGACCCTCGCCTCCCCGGCGTCGAGCACGGACCGGGTCGCGGACTCGACGTGCTCGGCCTCGATGCGATCGAACGGGATCCTGAAGACCCGATCGAGCAGGGGGTTCTCCGGCTCGGTCGCCGCCCCTCCCGCCGCCCCTCCCACCGCGGAAGGGCCGCTCGATGCGGATAGGTTGCCTTCGGTCACCACGCTCTCCGATGTCGAAACGCTGGATTCATCACCCCTGTTGGATAAACTCTTGCAGCCTGGTGAGAAAGAGCCGCGTGTGAAAGACGGCTCGCTCAGCGTGCCAGAGTGCGGCCGACCCGGACCTCGGTTCCGGGCGTGATCGCCGCCTCCGGCCGCGGGCCCGACGGGACGAGGAGCACGACGGTGGACCCGAGGTGAAACGCCATGAGCTCGTCGCCGGTCGACACCTCGGGCGGGTCGGGATAGCGACGCTCGGTGAGCCCGGCGCCTCGCCGATTGGTTACGCCCGCGTTCGGTCCCCCCGCCCACTCCGGGTCGAAGGTCGCCGAGATCCGACCGACGTTCATCGCGCCGACCGCCACCAGGGCGACCCCTCCCACATCACTGTCGATCGAGCACACGAGCCGCTCGTTCCGGGCGAAGAGGTGCGCGACCTCCGTCACCGCCGCGGGGTGCACCGGGAACAGCCGTCCGGGGACGTGACGCGCCGACACGACATGTCCGGCGACCGGCGTGTGGATCCGGTGGTAGTGGCGCGGCGAGAGATAGATGGTGATGAACAGGCCACCCTCGAACCGCGGCGCCTGGTCCTCGTCGGCGAGGAGCGCACCGACGGTGTAGTGACGCCCCTTGGCCTGCACGAGGCGGCCGTCCGTGACGACACCGACCTCCCCGATCACACCGTCGACCGGAGAGGCCACGATGCCCGGACCCGGCTCCCACGTGCGAAGACCCGGTCTGAGCGCCCGCGTGAACAACTCGTCGAAGGATCCGAATGCCTCCACGGGGCGTGCGGCCTCGTCCATGCGAATGCCGGTGGCTCGCACGAACCCTCCGAGCATCGGGCGCCGGAGCGGGCGCGGGATCGGGATCCGGGCGGCGGCGCCGACCAGGCGGCTCGCCATTCCCTGGGGCGTGAACCGGAGCCCCCACAGCAGCGCGCGCCAAGGGAGGCTCGCGCGGGGGGTGTCAGTCAACCTCGTCGGCTCCGGTGGTCCAACGGTGGCGCGAAAGATCGACCCGCCCGTCCACGTCGAATCCGACGTCCTCCTTCTCGAGAAGCGTTCGCTGAAGCGACCGGAGCCCGAGGTGGGACGGAATGGTGAGAGCGCCCGAGCGATTCACCACGCGCCACCACGGCAGATCGGCTTCCATGCGTCCCGACAGCACCGCGCCGACGCCCCTCGCCGCGCGGGGGCTTCCGCACACCGCCGCCACTTCGCCGTAGGTGGCGACGCACCCCTCGGGAATCGATCGCACCGCGGCGATGACGCGCTCCGAAAAGGGAGGCGAACTCGGGCTCGGCTTCGGCATACCCAACTGTATACCCGAGGCCCGTGAAGGGTCGAGTCGGGCCCACCCGAGGGCCGGTCGAATCGAAGAGGATTGACCGGAGGCGCCGCGTGTCGAAGAATCGCCACGTCCGCCCACGCCCGGCCGCTCGACCACCACCGGGCCGCGAGCATCAACCCAACCTCCGAGGGACGAAATGGACCGCTGGGACGCAGTCGAGACCGGGACCGTCGTGGCCGCCGACTGGGACGACGACGACGACTGGGAAGAAAAGGCCTGGGAGGAGTCCGACGACGACGAGGACGACGACTGGGACGACGATGACGACGACGGCGACTGGGATGACGAGGACGGCGACGACGAGGACGGCGACGACGACGAGGACGAAGGCTGGGAGGACGACGAGGACGAGGACTGGGACGACGAGTGAGGGGGGCGACTCGGCCGGCCCTCGACCCCGAAACGACCCGAGGGGCAGATCGCGTCGGCGACCTGCCCCTCGGTTCACTTCGAAATGCGGCGAACGTGGATCAGTAAAACGAGTACCGCAGGCTGAACGTCCCGTACGGCCCGTACTCCTCCCACTGGAGGATACGGGATCCGGCCTCGTGCGGATCGCCCAGCACCTCACGCTCCTGCTGGGCGGTGAGGCCGTTGAGCTGCGCCGACAAGGATAGGCGGTCGCTCAGCGTCTTGACCACCGAGAAGTCGATCGAGAACTCGTCGTCGAAGAAGACGTCCTCGAGCGGCCCGTCGCCTACGCCGATCAGCAGCGCGTCACGGTAGTTCGCAGCCGCCACGAAGGAGAAGCCCAGGCGGCTGTTGTCGTAGAGCACCGAGAGGTTCGCCGTGTGCTCCGGCGAGTTCGTGAGCTGGAGCGACCGTCCGCCGAAGTCACCCTCGGACCACGTGTAGTTGTAGTTGCCGAAGAGGCGGAACCCGTCGAGCCCGGGGCTCAGGAGGCTGAGCGGCTGGTTGAAGCTGAACTCCAGCCCGATGTATTCGGCGATGCCGTCGCCCTGGACGGTCTGCGTGGCGATGAACGTCTCGCCGCCGACCACCTCGTCGAACACGCGCGTCGTGTGGAACGCCCGGAATCGCTTGTAGAACACGCCCGCCGTGAGGACGCCGAGCCTCGAGGTGTAGCGCTCGAAGAGGAGGTCGAAGTTGTCCGCCGTACGCGGCTCGAGGTCGGGGTTCCCGTAGGAGATCTCCCGCTCCTCCTCGTCGACGACCCTCCGCGGGATGAGTTCCTCGTACGACGCGCGCGCGAGCCCGGTCGAGTACGCGGCGCGGATGTTCGTGTCGTCGTCCGGCCGAAACGTCAGATGGACACTCGGAAGGAAGTTCGAGTATCCACCCTCTCCGCGGAGCGGGGTATCGGCCGTCTCCGGATTGGGCTGCAGGAAGTCCGTCGACGTGTTCTCCCACCGCCCGCCGATCAGCGCGGTGAAGCGGTCCGAGAAATTCAGCGTGGCCATTCCGTAGATCGCGCCGACGTCCTCGGATGCGTCGTAGTCCTCGGTGATGTTCCTGGGATTACCCGCGTCCGTGAATAGCGACTGCACGGCGGGGTCGTCGAAGCGCTGGTCCTCGAAGCCGAACGCGCCTTCGGGCAGGGTCTCCGTGCGCGTGAAATCCGTCACCTGGAAGCGGACCCGCTCGTACGACACGTCCTTGTGTCGGAACTTGCCGCCGAAATGGAAGGTGTTCGCCATGCGACCCATCGAGAACGGGACCGTGAAGTCCAGCTGCGCGCTCAGGTCCGCGTCGTCCTTGATCATGTCGTCCCACCGCAGCCGGTCCAGCGTCGGAGCGCCGAGTCCGGCGAAGGTGGAGGTGCCGTCCAGGTCCTTGAACTGCTCGTTCGAGATCCCGCTGAAGGGGTTGTCGCGTCGGTACCGAAGGTAGGTCCGGTCCGGGAGCTCTTCCGTAGACTGGATCCACGCTCCCCTGAACTCGACGCCGACCGGCCCGAGCTCCGTCTCGGCGCCCGCCATGAGAAGTCGAAGCCGCTGATCCTCCACGCGATTGCGCGTCTCTCGGATCTCGCGCTCGCTGTCGAGGAGAAACTCGGCCTCCCGCCTCACCTCGTTGTCGAGGTATACGTTGTAGCTGCCCCGTGCGTACACCCGGCTCGTCGGCGAGAAGTCATAGTCCAGGGTGGAGCTGAAGCCGAACCGGTCGCGGACCAGGTCGTAGTCGTTGGTGTGCTGCGCGTCGACCTCGGTACTCGTCCCGATGTACTCGAACTCCCGGAGCTTCGAGTGCCTGGACGTCCTGTACCACGCCCCGTCGACCAGGAGGCCGAACCGGTCGTCGGCGAAGCGCTGGCCCCACACGCCGGCGAAGTCGAGGATCTCGTTCCCGTACGTATCGAAGTCGGACGTCTGACTGTTCAATCCGGCCCCGACCTCGATTCTCGCGATGCCGGTCGACGGTGCATTGCGAAGCCCGAAGTTCACGACTCCGCCCACGGCGTCGCCGTCCATGTCGGGGGTGATCGCCTTCACGACCTCGATTTCGCCCAGAAGGTTGTTGTTCACCAGGTCGAGACCGACGGCGCGGGTCCCGCCACCCTCGTCCGGCGCGGGGATACGAATCCCGTTGATGGTGAGCGAGTTGAACTCCTGGTCGATCCCCCGGATCTGGACGAACTCGCCCTCGCCCTGGTCGCGGTCCACCGAGAGGCCGGGGAGCCTCCGCAGCGTCTCGGCCGCGTTGCGGTCGGGGAATCGGTCGAACAGCTCCTCCGACACCACGGTCGAGATGTTCGGCGCGGACTTCTGCTTCTGAAGCGAGAACGCCTGACCTCGGGTGACCGATCCGAACACGGTGATCCCGCTCAGCTCGACCGCTTCGACGGGCATCTCGACGTCGGCCGTGGCCACCTCGCCCTGGCGGACCGTCACGCTCGTCTGCGTCGACGCGTACCCGAGGTACACGGCTTCGATCGTAGTCTGCCCGACGGGCAGGCCGCGGAGGATGAAGCGTCCCTCGCGGTCGGCCTGCGTGGTGTAGGTCGCGTTGCCGACCACTCGGACCGTGGCGGCGGGGAGCACGTTGCCCGTTCCCGCCTCCCGCACCGTGCCCGCGACCGACCCCGTCTGGGCCTCCGCGGGCTCGGCCACGAAGGCGAGCATGAGGGCGAGCGCTCCGGATACGAACGTCCGAACCTTCATGACTTGCTCCGGATCTCCATGGATTGGCGCGCCGTCCGCGCACCGTTGACGCCACGTTGCGGGGCAGATGTGTCCGGTGTGCGCAGAATTCGGTGACGGCCGCGTAGCAAGCCGGTGACGGATCGGCGAGCCGCCTTGTGGAGGGCGGCGCAGCGTCGGAGGGTGAAGGAGCGGACACACCCACCACGCGGGGCACATGAGAACCGTCTTCCCTTCGAGCGGAGTCACCTGCGCCGTCCTGGGCCTGCTGATGACCCCGATCACCTGCGGTGTGCTGATCGCCGAGTCGGCCGCCCGGCCCGAAGACGACCGGCCGCGAGTGCTGGTCGTGGTGATCGACGGCCTCCGTCCCGACTACGTCCGCTCCGACTGGATGCCGCGCCTGAACGCGTTCGCGGAGAGCGGCGTGCGAGGACTCGACCACCACGCGGTTTTCCCCACCGTGACCCGCGTCAACGGGCCCGCGATCTTCACCGGACGCCACCCGGGCGGAAACGGCGCGCTCGGGAACTCGGTCTACCTCCCCGATGTCGAGCGGGGGCGGATCCTGAACGCGGGCGACGTGGCGGATCTGTGGCGGATCCGGGACGCCTACGGCGGGCGGCTGCTGACGGCACCGTCCCTGGGTGAGATCCTGGCGGCGAACGGACTCGTCTACTTCGCCGCGTCGTCCGGGTCCACCGGATCGGGTTCACTCATGAACCACACCGGCGCGGGCGCGGGACTCGTGCACCACGCCGTCACGATCCCCGAGAGCCTCGGGCCGGTCGTGGCGGAGATCCTCGGACCGGTACCGGACCTGGTCGAAGGGGAGCCGGAGATTCCGCTCGTGGCACGGGCGATCGACGCGGTCCTCGAGATCGGACTCGATCGCGCCGACGCGGACGTGCTGGCCGTGTGGATGACCGAGCCCGACGGCACGGCCCACGCGTACGGAATGGGTGCGCCCGAGACCGTCGCCGCGCTGGCGGACGTCGACGCGGAGTTCGGCCGGATGCTCGACGGGTTCGCCAGGCGGGGGCTGCTGGAGCACACCACGGTGCTCGTGACCTCCGACCACGGATTCTCGATGCGCACCGGTGAGCGATCGCTGACCGACCTCCTCATCGAGTCGGGCATGAAGGCGTGGGGCGGTTCCACCGACGTCGTGGTCGCCGGTGACGCGATCACCGTCAACGAGGGCGGCGCCGAGCGTCGGGAAGCGATCGTGCGCCTGCTGCAGCGCACCCCCGAGGTCGGAGCCGTGTTCACCCGCTCGAGCGCAGGCGACCCGATGCTCGGCGCGCTGCCCGGGACCGCATCGTTCGCCGCGGCGGGTTGGGACCATCCTCGCTCCGCCGACATCCTCGCCAGCGGCGACTGGACGTCGGCGCTGAACGAGTGGGGATTCGAGGGCGAGGTTCTGGTCCCCGGCGTCGCGGGCCACGGCAGCTCCAGCCCATGGGATATCCGGGCCACCTTCATCGCTGGCGGAGCCGGCATCAGGAAGGGCGTCACTCTCGAGACCCCCACCGGCAACATCGACCTCACACCGACCGCCCTCCACCTCGTCGGCGCGACCGACGTCCCCGCCTTCGACGGGAGGGTGCTGCGGGAGGCTCTCGAGGAGGGTCCGTACACGGTGACGACGGTGCACGACTCGGTGGTCGCGGAAGCGTCGGTGGACGGGCTTCGGTACCGCCTGGTCGTTCGACACTCGCGAGTCGGGGACACTCGCTACCTCGACGGGACCCGTGTGACCCGCACGCCCGCCGCCAGCCCCGCGGCCGAACGCCGGTTCGAGGAGCTCAGGCGGTTCTCTTCTCCCTACGCCCGCCAGGGGCCTGCCGTCGACGCCGACCATTTCTACGCGGTCACCAACCAGGCCATCGGGAAGTACGACAAGGCGACGGGAGACCTCGTGGCCCAGTGGGTCGGACCCGAAGACGGACCGATCATCCACCTCAACAGCGGAATCGTGTTCGACGGGGTGCTGTATGCGGCGCACTCGAACTATCCGGAGGTGCCGATGGTGAGTTCGATCGAGATGTGGGACGTCGGGACGCTCGAGCACATCGGATCCCGTCCGTTCGGCATGCGGCCCGGATCGGCCACGTGGATCGATCGCCGCGACGACGACTGGTGGGTCGGCTTCGCGAACTACGACGGTCGGGGCGGCGTACCGGGGCGACCGCCGTCCTGGACGCACGTGGTGGTGTTCGACGACGAATGGCGAGAGGTCGGGGGCTACACGTTCCCACCGGAGGTGGTGGAGCGCTTCCTGGATCGGAGCAACTCCGGGGCGGCGTTCGGGCCCGACGGCTACCTGTACGCGACCGGCCACGATGCCCCGGAGGTGTACGTGCTGGACGTGCCGGACGCCGGGGCGGAGCTGGAGTTGGTGGAGATCGTGCCGGTCTCCGCCGAAGGGCAGGGCATCGCGTGGGATCCCACCGAGCCGGACCTGCTCTACACCATCGTGAAGGCGAACGAGGAGGTCGTGGTGTCGCGCATGGTCGGAGGCTGACGCCGCCTCTGGTTTCTCGTCCGAGTCCACGACACCTTTCGGGACTTCCCTCGACCCGGCTTCCTGCACGGCGCCGGGCACAACCGCAGTTCCAGGAGTCCCGCCGCATGTCGCTCCGCCGTCTCACGCTCGTCGCGTCCGCCATCCTGGCGGCACCCGTCGCAGCCTCCGCCCAGGCGATTCCCTCTCCCGAGTCGGTTCTGGGTCGACCGATCGGCGCGGACTTCGTGCTCACCACCTTCGAGCAGTCGATGGAGTACTTCGACGCGCTCGCTGCCGCCTCGGACCGTGTCTTGATGCGCGATGTCGGTACGACCTCCTTCGGTCGTACCGCTCGGATCGCCCTCATCAGCTCGGCCGAGAACCTCCGGAACCTGGATCGGCACGTCGAAATCGCTCGCCGACTCGCCAACCCGGCCGGGCTCACGGACGACGAGGCCCGGGCCCTGACCCGTGAGGGGCGCGCGATCGTGCACGTGGACGGTGGCCTGCATTCGACCGAGGTCGCGACGTTCGAGCACACGATCCAGCTCGCGTACGACCTGGTCACGGGCGACGAGGATCCCGAGGTCGCGCAGATCCTCGACGAGGTGATCCTGCTCCTGTGGCCGTCGATCAACCCGGACGGGCAGACGCTCATCGCCGACTGGTACAACGGGAACGTCGGGACGCGGTACGAGGTCGCTTCGGCGCCCTTCCTCTATCAGAAGTACATCGGGCACGACAACAACCGCGACGGCTACATGATCAACATGATCGAGTCGCGATTCGCCACGAGGGTGTCGCGCGACTACGAGCCGCAGATCATCTACAACCCCCACCAGACGTCGCCCTTCCCGACGCGGATCTGGATCCCGCCGTTCGCGGAGCCGATCTCGCCGCGCGTGCATCCACTGATGTGGCGGACCGTGAACGTCATGGGAATGAACATGTCGCACGCTCTCGAGGAGCGGGGCATGAAGGGTGCGACCCACATGGGCACCGGGTTCGACAACTGGTATCCCGGATTCATGGATCACGCGCAGAACTTCCACAACATCGCGTCGTTCCTCACCGAAACCGCGCTGTACCGCTATGCGACGCCCCAGTTCTACACGGTAGGTGACTTCCCGGCGAGCGACCGCGACCTGCGTCCGGGCTCGCTCTACTCCTCGCCGTGGGAAGGAGGCTGGTGGCGGATCCGCGACGCCATCGACTACATGCTGGTCGCGTCGTTCTCGGTACTCGACTTCGCGGCCAAGAACCGCGAGGACGTGCTCTACAACCGCTACCAGGCGGGACGGGACGTGACTGCGCAGTACGCCGAGGCGCCTCCCTACGCCTATTTCATCCCGCAGGATCAGCGCGACCCGGTGGCTGCGGTCGAGCTCCTCCGGCGCCTCGCCTTCAACGGCGTCGAGGTGCACAGGACCACCGAGCCGCTCCTCGTGGACGGCCTGAGCTACCCGGCTGGAACCTGGGTCATCCGCATGGATCAGCCGTTCGCGAACTTCGTCGCTCAGCTGTTCGACGTGCAGGAGTACCCGGACCTCCGCGTGTATCCGCAGGGCCCGCCCGATCAGCCCTACGACGTCGCGGGGTGGACGCTCCCCTACCAGTTCGGCGTCGGCGTTCACGAGGCGCGGACGCCGGTCGCCGAGTACGCGGCCGCGCTGGAGCCGGTGGCCGGAGAGGCGAAACCCTGGGACTTCGAAGGGGACGGTGCGCTCTTCGACTCGCCACCGGACGTGGGCTTCGACACCCATTCCGTCGCCGCCGGCATCGTGCCGCCGGCGGGGCGGGTGACGGGTGGCGGATCGGCGCTGATTCTGGACGCGGCCCAGAACAACACCTTCAAGGCGGTCGGTCGGGCCCTCGAGGCCGGCGCGCGCGTCCGGTTCGTGCCGGGCGAGCCGTCGGAGGTCGAGGGCGAAGCGGGGACGACCGGCTACTGGGCGATCGAGGGCCTGTCGGGGGACGCGCGCTCGTCCATGGTGTCCGACTTCGCGCTTCAGGCCCGCGGTGGCAGTGCGTCCGGGCCGGAGGTCGCACCCCGGATCGGGCTGTACCGCCCCTGGAGTCCGAGTATGGACGAGGGGTGGACGCGCTGGGTCATGGAGTCCTACGACCTCCCGTTCACGTCGCTCTACAATCCCGACGTGCGAGCGGGTGAGCTGATCGAGCGGTACGACGTGATCGTGATTGCCGACATCGGTACCGGGACCATCGTGGACGGCTGGTCCGAGGCGAACGTGCCCGGACGCTACGCGGGCGGGATCGGGGCCGAGGGCGTTCGGGCGCTGGACGACTTCGTCCGGGCGGGTGGCACGCTGGTGACGATCAACGGATCGAGCCGGTTCGCGATGGACCGCCTCCACCTTCCCGTCCGCGACGTCGTGCGAGGACTCGACAACGAGGAGTTCTCGCTCGGCGGATCGGTGATCGAGATCCACACCGACCCGAGTCATCCGGTGATGAGCGGCATGCCCGCGCGCGCCGCGACCATGATCGGGGGCAGCCCGGTGTTCAGCACGGAGGAGGGATTCGAGGGTCGCGTTCTCGCCAAGTACGCCTCGGAGGGCTCACCCCTGCTGTCGGGGTACCTGCTGGGCGAGGAGCACCTCCACGGACACGCCGCGGCGATCGAGGTGAAGCACGGCGAGGGTCGGGTCGTACTCCTGGGCATGCGACCGCAGTGGCGGGCGCAGCCGTTCGGCTCCTTCCGCATCCTGTTCAACGCGGCGCTGTACACCGATGCGGTGGCCGACGCGACGGACGTCGCCAGCGTGTTCTGGACGGCTCCGGAGACCGACGACGAGGACGACGACGAGAGCGGACGGTAGCCGATGGTCCCGATGACCCCCTGGGTACGAAATCTCCTGTTCGCCAACGTGGCGATCTACCTGCTGGTGCCTGCGGGTTCGTCGCTGTGGTATCTCGGCGGGTTCTCGGGCGTGGAATTTCTGCGTGAACCGTGGACGCTGATCACCTACCAGTTCCTCCACGCACCGGGGTTCGGGCACATCTTCTTCAACATGCTCGGCCTCTACTTCTTCGGGCCTCGGCTCGAGGAGCGGATGGGTGCGGTGAACTTCCTGCTGATGTATCTGGGTGCCGGGGTCTTCGGCGCGCTGCTCTCGGCGGTGTTCACCCCCGAGGCCTTCATGATCGGCGCGTCGGGCGCGGTGTACGGTGTGATCGCGGCGTTCGCGGTGGTCTGGCCATTCGAGCGCGTCTACCTCTGGTTCGTGCTGCCCGTCCCGATCTGGGCCCTCGCGATCTTCATGGTCGTGTTCAGCCTCCAATCGAGCGTCGTCGGCGTGAACGACGGCATCGCGCACTTCGCCCACCTGGGCGGGCTCCTCTTCGGCGGCGCCTACCTGAAGCTCTGGGAGTACCGGACCGGATCGGCGCTCCGGAGCTTCCAGAAGAAGATGCAGATGCCGTCGGGCGACACGTCCGGCATCGTGCGCGACCGCGGCGCGGTTGCCCGGTGGGAGAAGATCGACGTATCGGATCTCCACGAGATCAACCGCATGGAGGTCGAGCAGCTGATGGCCCGGGTGCGCTCGGGCGGTGCCTCGACCCTCTCGGCCAGCGAGCGACAGTTTCTCGACCGGATGGCGGGCGGCTGACGGGGAGGGGCGTCAGCCCTCCCGAGCTTCGATCGCGCAGATGGACCTCGAGCACGGGTATCCGATTCCCTCCTCGGAGCACGAAACCGAGGCGGTGATTCGGCGGAGCCGCTTCCGGACCCTTCTCGCTCCCGCGGAGTCACCCGAGGCCGCGAACGCCTTCGTGCAGCGGGTCCGGGCCCGGTATCCCGACGCGTCGCACCATTGCTGGGCGTTCGTCGCCGGGCCTCCCGGCGACACCGTGCGTGTGGGGATGAGTGACGACGGCGAGCCGTCGGGGACGGCGGGGCGGCCGATGCTCACCGTGCTGCTGCACTCCGGGGTCGGCGAAGTGGTGGCGGTCTGCGTGCGCTGGTACGGCGGGACCAACCTCGGGACGGGCGGGCTTCAGCGCGCGTACGCGTCCGGCGTGAAGCGGACGCTCGAGGACCTTCCCGTTCGGGAGCGGATCGCGCGGACGCGGCTGGAAGTGGTGTTCGACTATTCGCACGTGGATGGTGTGCAGCGGCTCCTCGATGAGGTCGACGGAGAGATCCACCAGGAACAGTATGGCGCGGACGTGCGTTACCGGGTCGAGCTTCCGGAGATCCGGCGGATGGCGTTCGTCCGGGCCATGGCGGATCTGACGTCTGGCGGCGCCGAGATCCGACGCCTCGACTGAACGCGAGGTCCACCGCGGACGGGCGCGGGAACCGCCGCGCGGCGGAGCGGGTTTTCCCGTCGAAGCTTGAAAAGTTGTCTTGTCAAGCAAGCACGACCGAATCCACCCGCATCAGGAGTCCATCATGCGACACGTACTGACCACGTCGGCCCTTCTGGCCACATCCGCGGCGCTCGTGGCCGCCACTCCCATCGACGCGCCCGAGGAGTGGAACGTCGATGCCGCCCATACCGAGGTGACCTTCGAGGTACGCCACTTCTTCACGCCCGTGTCGGGTAAGTTCGACGAGTTCGAGATCGAGCTGATCTACGACGCCGAGGATGTGTCCAACTCCAGCGTCCGCGCGTCGATTCCGGTCGGCAGTATCGACACGAACAACGAGCGGCGCGACGAGCACCTCGAGTCGCCGGACTTCTTCGGTGCAGCCAGCTATCCGCAGATCACCTTCGAGAGCACCGCGGTCCGCCGCGTCTCCGACACCGAGTTCATCGCCACCGGTGACCTCACCATCAAGGACGTGACGCGCACCGTGGACCTCGCGGTCGCGATGCTCGGCGTGAAGGAGATCCCGGCCGAGATGCAGGAGATGCTCGGTGGGGTCGGCCGCGTCGCGGCGTTCGAGGCCACGCTCGAGATCGACCGCAACGACTTCGGCGTCGGGACCGGCCAGTGGGCGACCGATGCGGTGGTCGGCAAGAACGTGTCGATCCGGATCGCGGTCGAGGCGAACCAGCCGGCGGAGATGTAGGACGATCCCCCCCGTTCGACATCGAGGCGGCCCGGTCTCCCGCGCGGAGGCCGGGCCGCCCGTCGTTCGGCGCCTGCCGATCGCCACGCCGGGTCAGCGCCCGTCGTAGTGGAAGCTCGGCACGCGAAGGCCCCGGTAGATCGAGAGCAGTCGGAGCGTGAAGGTGAGCGCCATCCCGCATACCGACGCGAAGGGACGGACGACGCCGAGCGTCTCGAGAAGGAGCCAGAGCGCAACGCCCGCGAGCGCGGCGGTGGCATAGAGCTGCCGGTGCCGAAGGATGAAGGGGATTTCCGCCGTGAGCACGTCGCGGATCATCCCCCCGGCGACCCCCGTCATCATCCCGACCACGAGTACGCTCACCGCGGGGAGTCCGGCCTCGGACGCGATCTGGCCCCCCGAGACCACGAAGAAGGCGAGGCCCGCGGCGTCCGCCACCTCGAGCGAGTGCTCGGGTGGCCGCCGCCGCCGTACCCACGCCACCGTGGCGAGGGCGACCAGCGTGATCACCACGAGGTAGGTCGGATCCGACATCCAGAAGACCTCACCCCGATCCATCAGGACGTCGCGCAGCGTGCCGCCGCCGATCGCCGTCACCATCGCCAGGACCACGACGCCGAAGAGGTCGAGCTGCTTCCGGCCCGCGGCCAGCACGCCGCTGACGGCGAACACGGCCACGCCGGCGAGGTCGATCAGGTAGAGGGTCACGATGCGTACGAGGTGCTGGGCGTAGGGCGGCGGCGGGTTGACCGGGTCGGAGAACCTCGCTAACCTCGCGGGACAATTGAAGGATCCGTGGTGATTTGACGCATATTGCCGCCACGTAAAAGAACGAGCTAAAAAGCGAATGCCCGGGGCATCGCTGGATGTGCACCCCGGGCTTCTGCGTTTCAGGCACGGTCGTACCGTCGAGGTTTCGACGGGCGTTCCGGCTCGCAGGCGGCTCGTCGTTCCCGCGGATCCCCGACTTCGACCTCGCACGATGTCGGTCGAGCGCCGCGGACGGACCCGGCGCCCGACCGGGGAGCCTCGATCCATGCTCGATGGAATCACGAACCCGACGCCCCTGCCGCTTCACCACGGGGGGCGGGTGGACGACTGCCGCATCGCCTGGCGCCTCCACGGGGAGCTGTCTTCACGGGCGCGACCCATCCTCGTTCTGGGCGGGATCTCGGCGGACCGCCGGGTCCGGAGGGGGGGCGACGAGCGGGCCGACGGTTGGTGGGAATGGGCGCTGGCGGCCGGGCACTCGCTGGACCCCACGGTCCATCCGGTCCTCTCGGTCGACTGGCTGGGCGGTGCAGGCGACTCCACCGGTACCTGGCGGACCGGCGTGGACGCCGACGGCGTCCCGCTGCTCTCGGTGCCGGACCTCGCCGACACGATCGCGCTCGTGCTCGACCAGCTGGAGATCGAGCGTCTCTCCGCCATCGTCGGCTCGTCGTTCGGGGGCTGCGTGGCGCTCGCCTTCGCGGAGCGTCACCCCGCTCGCGTCGATCGGCTCGTCGTGATCGGTGCCGCCGATCGACCCTGCCCACTGGCCGGGGCCGTGCGCGTCCTGCAGCGGAGGATCGTGATGGAGGCGCTGCGCAGGGGTGAGCCCGACGCGGGGGTGCGGTTCGCGCGATCGCTGGCCGTCACCACCTACCGCTCGGAGGCGGAGTTCCACCTCCGCTTCGGGTCACCACCCAGCGTGCACGCGGGACGCGTCCGCTTCCCGTTCGAGGCCTACCTCGACCATCAGGGAGAGCGATTCGCCGAGCGGTTTCCGGCCGAGGCGTTCGTCGCGCTGAGCCGGGCCCTCGACCTCCACCGTGTCGACCCGGCGAAGGTCCGATGTCGGGTGACGCTCGTCGCGCTCGAGGGCGACCGGGTGGCGCCGCCCCGGCAGATCCGAGAGCTCGTCCGACGCCTGCCGGACGCCGAGCTGGTCGAGCTCCGGACGCGCGTCGGGCACGACGCCTTCCTCGCCGAACCGGAAAAGATCCTCCCGGTCCTCGACGCCGCGCTCGGCGGCTCGGAGGTGGCGGCATGATCGCCCGGGCGCGCTCGACCGCCGGCGTACGAGCCGGCCTCGAGACGGACCGTCAGTGGGGAGCCGTCGTGCCCCCCGTCCACCTCAGCTCGACCTTCACCTTCCGGGATCTCGGCGTCCCGCGCCGGCACGACTATACGCGCTCGGGCAACCCCACGCGCGACCTCCTCGCCGAGGCGATCGGCGACCTCGAGGGGGGTCGACCGGCGATCATCACGGCCACGGGCATGGCGGCGATCACCACGGTTCTGCACCTCGTCCGGCCGGGCGAGCTCGTGGTGGCGCCGCTGGACGCCTACGGCGGCACCTGGAGGCTGCTCCGCGCCCTCGCCGACCGCGGGGCGATCGACCTCGAGCTGATCGATCCGACCGATGACGCGGAGTTGCGGCGGGCACTCGCCCTCGAGCCTCGGATGTGCTGGATCGAGACGCCCAGCAACCCGCTCCTGCGAATCACGGATCTGGCGAGGGTCGGCGAACTGTGCCGATCGGCGGGGACTCTGTTCGCGGCGGACAACACCTTCCTCTCACCCGCGCTCCAGCGACCCCTCGAGTGGGGTGCGGACGTCGTGGTCCACTCGACGACGAAGTACCTCAACGGGCACAGCGACGTGGTCGGCGGCGCGATCGTCGCGGGCTCCGATGACCTCGCGGAGGAGCTCGGCTGGTGGGCGAACTGTCTCGGCGTGACCGGATCGCCCTTCGACGCGTGGCTCACGCTTCGGGGCATCCGGACGCTGGATGTCCGCTGCGCGCGGCAGGTCGAGAACGCGGGTGCGATCGTGGAGGCCCTGGTCGCCCATCCGGCGGTCGCTCGGGTTCATCATCCCGGCCTTCCCGACCATCCCGGTCACACGGTCGCGGCCCGGCAGCAGGACGGGTTCGGCGCCATGGCGAGCTTCGAGCTTCGAGGGGGTCGACCGGCGGTCGAGGCGTTCGTGCGCGGGCTCGAGCACTTCTCGCTCGCGGAGTCGCTCGGCGGAGTGGAGAGCCTGATCGCACACCCCGCGACGATGACACATGCGGCGATGTCCGAGGAGGCGCGCCGCGCCGCGGGGATCGGCGACGGCCTGCTGCGGGTCTCGGTCGGCATCGAGGCCGTCGAGGACCTCACGGCGGACGTTCTGCGCGGGCTCGAGCGGGCCGCCGCTGCCGTGACGCGGCGACGGGAGGTCGCGTGTCCGGCCTGAGCACCGTCCCGCGACTGGCGCTCGCCGGCTGCGGGGCGGTGGGCGCCGCGTTCGTCGACCTGGTACGGGCGGGGGAGCGGCGGTACGGAATCGAAACGGTCCTCGTCCGCGATCCCGGTCGGCCGCGGGCGTGCGTCGCCGACGGGCTGTCGTTCACCACGAACCCGGCGGACCTGCACGCCGCCGAGGCTGACGTGGTCGTGGAGGCGATGGGAGGACTCGACACGGCGCTGGACCTCGCCCGGGCGACGCTGGAGCGCGGGGCGTCCTACGTCACGGCCAACAAGTCGCTCGTCGCGACCCACGGGACCGAGCTCGCCGCCATCGGCGAACGGACGGGGGGCGATCTGGGGTTCGATGCAGCCGTGGGTGGCGGGGTGCCCGTGGTGCGGTCGCTCCGCGAGACGTTCGCCGGGACACCCGTCGGGAGGATCTCGGGGATCCTCAACGGTACCGCCAACTACCTGCTGACGCGCGTCGAGGAGGGAGAGCCGTGGGCCCTCGCGCTGGCATCGGCGCAGGCGGCGGGGTACGCCGAGGCGGACCCGTCGCGCGACCTCGACGGCCGGGACGTGGCCGACAAGGTCGCCGTACTCGCATGGGTGGCGTGGGGGGTCCCGCGAGCGGGGGTCCAGATCTCGCGGGAGGGACTTCCCACGGACGCGGCCGAGCGCGCGCGGGCGGCCGTCGGGCGTGGGCAGCGCCTGCGTCTCGTCGCCGACCTCCGGCCCGATGGCGCGGGTGGCGCGCTGGGGGAGATCCGCTGCGACGAGGTGCCGGCCGATTCGGCCTTCGGGCGCACAAGGGGGGCCGGCAACACGATCACGATCGAGACCGGGTGCGGCGACTTCACGCTGTCGGGGCCGGGAGCCGGCGGACCGCCCACGGCGCTGGCCCTGCTGGCCGACGTCAGGGCTGCAGTCGCTCGACGTTCCAGCCGTCGCCCGACGACGCACGCGTGAACACCCAGCGATCGTGCAGCCGGCTCGCGCGCCCCTGCCAGAACTCGATGCGCGACGGGACGACCCTGTAGCCGCCCCAGTGCGGTGGCAGCGGGACGTCCCCGCCTTCGAACTCCTTCTCGAACCGGGCGACCTCCCGCTCGAAGGCCGCGCGCGACTCCAGGGGCCGACTCTGACGCGAGGCCCACGCCCCGATACGGCTCCCGCGCGGGCGCGTCGAGAAGTACTCGAACGACTCGGCCTCGGAGAGTCGCTCGACGACCCCTTCGACGCGGATCTGGCGCTCGATCACGGCCCAGTGGAGAACGAGCGCCGCGTTGGGGTTCGCCGAGAGTTCCTCGGCCTTCCGGCTCTGGTAGTTCGTGAAGAACCGGAAGCCGCGGTCGTCCACGCCCTTGAGGAGGACCATCCGCGCGGACGGAAGACCGTCCGGCGTCGCGGTCGCGAGGGTCATGGCCTCGGGCATGAAGAGGCCGCATTCCTCCGCCGTCCGGTACCACGCCGCCGCGAGCTCGATCGGGTCCTCGTCCCCTGCCGGATCGTCCATGCCCCGAACCGCACCTCGGCCGAGGGTCACGAGCGCCTTGAGGTGTTCCTTGATTCCGGTCATGGATTCCGGTCGTACCCAGGGGGGAGCCGCGTTCGGGAAGTGGTCCCGGGCGCGTGTCGCGGTACCCGCTGCGCCGCCTGGTGTTCGGGCGGTCGCACCCGCCGCGCGGCCCGACTCCGGGGGTTGAGTCGGTCCGGGGCCAGGTTTAGCTTTTCGGGCTCCAGGGACCGGTAGCTCAGGTGGTTAGAGCGCACGCCTGATAAGCGTGAGGTCGGTGGTTCAAGTCCACCTCGGTCCACTCACGAGGAAGCGGAAGGGGCGGAGTCGCGGGTCGCGGCTTCGCCCCTTTTTCCTACCCGCGCACCAGCTCGTCCAGGTGGGCGTGCGCCGCCGACGCCAGACCCTCAGGCGTGTACCCGCCCTCGAGCACCGACACGATCCGACCTCCGGCGGACCGGTGGGCGATCTCGAGCATGATCCGGGTGATCTCGCGGAAGCCTTCGTCCGTCACCTCGAACCCGCCGAGCCGGTCGCCGTGACGAGCGTCGAATCCCGCCGAAATCAGCACGAGATCGGGGGCGAACTCCAGCGCAGCGGGAAGCAGGTCGTCTCGGAAGGCACCCACCACCTCGGCGTCTCCCGCGCCCGCCGCGAAGGGCCGGTTCATCGTGAGGCCCGCCCCCGCTCCTTCACCCGCCTCGTCGAGGGCGCCCGTGCCCGGGTAGAAGGGCGACTGGTGCGTGCTCATGTAGAACACGCTTCCGTCGTCGTAGAAGATGTCCTGCGTCCCGTTCCCGTGGTGAACATCCGGGTCGACGATGAGCACCCGCTCGACCCCGTGCCGCGTCTGCGCGTATCGGGCGGCCACAGCGACGCCGTTGAACACGCAGAAGCCCATGCCCCGATCCGGTGTGGCGTGGTGACCGGGCGGGCGCACCGCGCAGAAGGCGTTCTTCGCCCGGCCCTCCATGACCGCGTCCACCGCTCCGAGGACCGCCCCGCACGCATGCGTCGACACCCGATAGCTCTCCGCGGAGACATTGGTGTCTCCGGTCGAGAGACGCCGCGCACCGCCTTCGATCTCCGCGCGGGCCAGCGCGACGTAGGCGGGGTCGTGGGCGAGCTCGAGCTCGGACGTCGTGGCGGACCGGAGGGGGATCTGCAGCAGGTCCGGATACCACTCCGCAGCTCGCAGGCGATCCATGACCGCGGTCAGCCGCAGGGGGCTCTCCGCATGGGTGTCGCCCGTGTCGTGGGACAGGTAGAGGTCGTCGTAGTGGAACGCCGTCGGCGTCGGGCGCGGGGCGCACGACGAGAGGGACGGGAGGGCCGCCCAGGAGGCGGCGGCCAGCGTGCCACGAAGGAAGTCCCGTCGATCCATTGACCTCATTGCCCTGTCCCGGGTCGGAGGGTGATACCGTGGCAAGCCGGCACAGCCGTCGCAAGGAGCCGCGAGGGTGGCGGCCTGGGGTCACTTCGGAGACGCGTGCATGCGCCTGCAGTGGCAGGATGGCGGCGCGTCGCGTCTATTCGGCGGATTCGTCTACTCGATTCCTCGCCGAATCTCCTCGATGCGAACCCTCCTCTCCCGCACCGTTACTGCCTGCGCCACGCTGGTGCTCGCGACACAGGTGGCCACGCCGGGCATCGCGGCCCAGGATGCCGCGCCGCAGGGCCAGCCGCTGCAGGCGTACAGATTGCCGGTCGGTGCGCAAATCGACCTCGACGGGCGTCTGGACGAGGAGGTCTGGGAGAACGCGGTCCCGATCACGGACTTCACCGCCCGGCTCCCCGTGGAGGGTGCGGAGCCGACGTGGCCCACCGAGATCCGCGTCGTGTACGACGACGACGCCCTCTACATCGGCGCCAAGCTCCACGACGATCCGGACAGCGTTGTCGCCTTCCAGAAGCGAAGGGACGTCTCGCTCGGCACCGACGACCGCTTCATGTGGATCTTCGACACCTTCGACGACGATCGGACGGGCTACTTCTTCGAGACCAACGCGAACGGGCTCATCGGCGACGGGATTATCACGGGCAGCTCCGGTCGGTCGATCAACAAGAGCTGGAACACGATCTGGAACGTGAAGACGGAGCGACTGGAGGACGGGTGGTCGGTCGAGGTCTGGATGCCCTTCATGTCGCTCAACTTCGATCCAGACCAGACCACCTGGGGGATCAACTTCCAGCGTACCATCCGGCGGAGGAACGAGGAGATCATGTGGCGGGGGTGGCGGCGGAATCAGAGCCTCTTCAATCCCGCCTTCGCCGGCGACCTCACGGGACTGGACGGACTCTCGCAGGGCATCGGCCTGGAGGCCCGCCCCTACGCGACGGGTCGCTACCGGTATCAGCCGGGGGACGACGATCCCACCACCTGGCCGAACGACGTCGGCCTGGACCTCGGGTACAGCATCACGTCGGGTCTGCGGGCCGCCGTGTCGGTGAACACCGATTTCGCCGAGGTCGAGGTGGACCGGAGGCAGGTCAATCTGACGCGTTTCCCGATCCAGTTTCCGGAACAGCGGGACTTCTTTCTCGAGGGTTCGGGTGTCTATTCCTTCGCCCCGCGCTCCGGGCCCCAGCCCTTCTTCTCGCGTCGCATCGGACTCGAGGGAGGACAGGCGATCCCGATCGAGTACGGCGCGCGACTCGGGGGCCAGGCGGGGCGCTTCGAAGTCGGCTTCCAGCAGGTCAGGACCGCCGAGACAGAGGAGACCGCCGGCGAGCAGTTCACCGTGGCGCGCGCCAAGTACCTCTTCGGTCAGCAGTCCACGATCGGCGCAATCTGGACTCGTCGAGGCACCGGCACTCTCGGTATGGATCCGGCGCGCGACGACCGCCACACCTTCGGCGTCGATCTCGACTACCGGACGACGACCTTCCTCGGCGATCGGAACCTCGAGCTCGAGGCCTTCGTCGCCTGGAACACCGATCCGCTCGGGGGCCTGCGTGCTCCCGATGAGGAGACGCCCGACTTCGGTGCGCTCTCGGCACGAGGCGTCCGGGTGAACTACCCGAACGACGTGTGGCAGGGGCACGTCTCCTTCCGCCAGTTCGGGGACGACTACTCGCCCGCCGTCGGCTTCGTCCGCCGCAACAACTTCAGCCGCGTCGAGCCGCGCTTCGGGTGGTTTCCGAGGCCGGAGTCGCTGGAGTCGGTTCGCCAGTTCCAGTTCGACGTACTCTTCCGGAACCTCAGCGACCTCGAGACGGGCGAGTTGCTCGAGACGTTCTGGGAGTTCGGGGTGTTCGGGATGGAGTTCGAGAGCGGGGACGAGTTCGATTTCGAGGTGACCCGGCTCTACGAGTTCCTCGATCGGGACTTCACCGTCGGGCGGGAGGAGATCCCCATCCTGCAGGGTGAGTACACGAACTGGGGGTTCGACGTCGAGTTCCAGTCCGCGCGCCAGCGTCGCGTCTCCATAAGTGGGAACCTCGGCACCGAGGGGTTTTGGGACGGCGACCGGAGGTATGCGTCCTCGACGCTCTCCTGGCGGCCTCGGGCGGGCTACGAGTTCGGGATCAACGTCCAGCGGAACATGATCGAGCTGCCCCGCGGGAGTTTCGATACCAACATCCTCCGCTTCGACGGGGCCTGGGACATTTCGGCGGTGGCCTCGATTACCGGAAACCTGCAGTACGACGACCAGTCCGAACTGCTCGGACTCTTCCTGCTCGGGCGCTGGCTGGTGAACCCCGGCAGCGAGTTCTTCTTCGTGTACACCCACAACTGGCAGCGCCCGGAGGCCGATCTTCTGGACGGGAACCGTTCCGGCTTCGAGACGCTCTCGCGGGGCGCCGCCTTCAAGATCAACTACACGTGGCGCTGGTAGCGACCTCGGCGGCTCTCGCGTCGCACCGGGTCGAGTAGCTCGCGGCCTCAGCCGGCCGGCAGGAGCTCACGCACGCTCGCGACCGGAACCCGGAGCGACAACTCGAGGCCGTCGCCAGGAGACGCGATCGCACCCGCCGGGCCGACCTTCGGCACGGTGATCCCCAGCGCGTCGAACGTCGTCTGTGTCCACGCTTCCAGGAAGCGCTCCGTCCCCTCGCCGTCTCGGGCGGGGAGGTCGTACGCGGCGATCGAGAAGGTCACCTCGCGCGGCCCGTCGGGGAGGACGAGTTGCCCGGTCAGCTCGAGGCCGCGGCCCCGCAGGACCTCGGCCAGCCGCGCAGTCGGCACCGCTTCCGACCGGAAGATCATGGGTGCGCCGGCGGGGCCGCCCAGGGTTTCCGCGACCCATTCGTCGCGCCGAGGCTCGTCCGAGTCGAAGTCCGTCGCGCCGATCGTGACGAGGATCCGTTGCAGCTCGGGAGTCGAGTCCGGCTCGAGGGCGACGGCGACCGTCGTGGTCGTGCCGACCACCTCCACCTTCCGCAGTCCGAAGAACATGCTCTTTCCCGTCCGGTACGCAGCGCCCGATGCGGGCAGCTCGGGCGGGGGATTCGGAGGGCTCTGGCCGGCCACGGCCTCCCCCCCGGCGCCGAGGCTCAGCGCGAGGAGGAGGGCGGTCCGAAGCGAAGGGCGCGATCGGGACGCGCAAAGGGCTGATCCGAGCATGGGTCTGCTATCCCCACCTCGAGGCGTCGGGGTCCGACCCGGCGCCATCGCCGCGGCACCCGGCGGGCCCATCGACAGGGGCGGGTGTACCGAGCGGGTCGGTGACCTTACCCTCCGTGGTCTCCCCCCGTCGGCCCGGCCCTTGAAACGCACCCAGCTCTCCATCTTCCTCTTCTGGGTCCCGCTGGCCGCGACCTGGGTGATGATGGCGTCGGAGGGGCCCTTTCTCACGGCGATCATCGCGCGGCTGGGCGATCCGACCTACAACCTGGCGGCGTTCGGCGTGGCCTTCGCCTTCGGCATCCTGGTCGAAGGGCCCGTCATCATGCTCATGAGCGCCTCCACCGCGCTCGCCAAGAACTGGATCGCCTTTCTACGGCTGCGGCGCTTCACATGGGTGCTGAACGCGATCGCCACGGCGCTGCTGGGCATCCTCCTCGTTCCGGCGGTGTTCCGGCTGGTGATGGAGACCATGCTCGCGCTTCCGGACGAGGTCACGCACCTGGTGTACGGCGGCCTCGTCCTTCTGCTTCCCTGGCCGGCCGCGATCGGGTACCGACGGTTCGTTCAGGGTGTGCTGATCCGGGCCGGCCGCACGCGCCTCGTCGCATACGGAACGGTGCTGCGCGTGGCCACGATGGTGGCCGCCGCCCTCGCCCTCTACCACTTCTCGGACCTCCCGGGCGCGTGGGTCGGCACCGCGGCCCTCTCGTCGGGCGTCCTGGTCGAGGCGTTCGCGGCGCGGCTGATGGTGCTCCCGACGCTCCGCCGGCTCGAATCGGAGTCGGAGGCGACGGCCGCGGACGCGCCGGACTATGTTGAGATCGCGCGCTTCTACTATCCGCTCGCGCTGACCTCGATGATCGGTCTCACGATCCAGCCGATGCTCACCTTCTTCATGGGTCGG
This sequence comes from Longimicrobiales bacterium, assembly GCA_028284495.1. GTDB lineage: Bacteria > Gemmatimonadota > Gemmatimonadetes > Longimicrobiales > Gaopeijiaceae > Gaopeijia. The sequence goes on from JANQRP010000015.1 coordinate 87,090, forward strand.
GCGCCGTCGCCGATCGAGTCGCTCGCCGTCTTTCCAGTGGTGAACGCGCTGTCGTTCCTGTTCCGGAGTCTCGGCCTGAGCTTCCAGGAGGCCGCGATCGCGCTCATCGGCGACGACTACGAGCACGTCGACACGGTCGGCCGCTTCGCGCTCTATCTCGGGCTCGCGTCCTCGGGCGCGCTCGCACTGGTCGCGTTCACGCCGCTCGCGGATCTCTGGTTCGTGCAGGTGTCGGGGCTGACGCCGGAGCTGGCCGCGATGGCGATCGTGCCCACGATGCTCCTGGTGCCCATGCCGGGGATCAGTGTCTGGCTCTCGTACCAGCGCGGGATCCTCGTGACCGGCCGGCGAACCAAGCCGATCACCGTCGCGACCGCGATCGAGGTGGGGATGATCGCGGTGCTGTTCGTGCTGGGCGCGTGGGGATTCGGATGGATCGGCGTCACGGCCGCATTCTTTGCCTTCGTGGGCGCGCGGACGGCCGCGAACCTGTTTCTGCGAGGTCGGGCCCGCAGCACGCTGCGCCGGGCCGGCCACCCGGATTTCGCGGAGCCCGCCGACGCCCTACCCTGAGGCGACGTCGAGGACCCCACGCCCGGCCATCGCCCTCCCGAGGAAACGACATGACGAGGTATCTGCGCCGCAGGCCGCGCCACATCGGTGCGCCCCCGGGTACGATCGCGATCGGCGACAGCTACGAGCAGCCGTTCACGGTCCGCGTGACGCGCTACCGCCCCGACCTGGTCGAATCGGGCGAGCTCGAATCCGGAGCACCGCTGCCGGAGGTCCGCGAGGGCGAGGTGCTGTGGGTGGATCTCATCGGCCATACCGACATCCCGGCACTCACCCGGATCGCGCGCCACTACGGGCTCTCCAACCTCGTGATCGAGGACGCCGTGGACGTCGGCCAGCGCCCAAAACTCGACGTCCATCAGGACGCCGTCTTCCTCTCCCTTCGCAGCATCTCGATCCTGCCCGGCCAGGCCGAGCTGCGTCGCGAGCAGATCGGCCTGTACTTCCGCGAGGGTCTCGTCGTGTCCTTTCAGGAGGTGGAGGGGGACGTCTGGTCGATCGTCCGCCGCCGGATCGCCGAGGAGGGCACCCCGATGCGCGCGTCGGGGGCGGACTTCCTCTGGTACTCGCTGGTGGACGCCGTGGTGGACGCCTACTACCTCGTGCTCGATCGGATCGCGGAGGGGATCGAGGGGCTGGAGGAAGAGATCTTCGAGTCGCTCCCGAAGGACACCCCGCAGCGGCTCCGCGGCCTCCGCAAGGAGGCGGTCGCGCTTCGCAGGGCCGCCTGGCCCCTCCGCGAAGCGCTCGACGGAATCGGGCGCGTACCCGAGGAGCGGTTCGCGCCGGACACCCGGGCGTTCCTCGACGACGTGCGTGATCACGCCCGGCAGGTCGCCGACGTGAACGAGCTCATGCGCGAGGCCATCGCCGCGAACATGGACACCTACCTGTCGCTCGTCGGCATGAAGCAGAACGAGATCATGAAGGTGCTGACGCTCGTGGCCACCATCTTCATTCCTCTGACCTTCATCGCCGGAATCTACGGCATGAACTTCGAGGTGATGCCGGAGCTCGGCTTCCGGTACGGCTATGCGATGGTGTGGGCGGTGATGCTCGTCGTCACGGTCGGCATGCTGGTCTACTTCAGGCGACGAGGTTGGCTGTGATCTCCCGCCTGCTCGCCGCGATCCCCGCCCTTCAGAACGAGGGCGGAGGCGACCTCGCCCAGGAGGCGCAGGACCTCGTGGGCCGAGCGGCGGACGGGATCTGGGGGCAGATCGTTCGGGTGCTCAACGTCGAGGTGCCGATCCTCACCGACATCGCGCCCGACGACAAGAGCGTTCTCGTGCTCAACGTCGTCGTCTTCGCGGTATTCATCGTCGGCACCTTCGTGGTGTCGAAGATCGTGCAGTCGATCCTCGCGAAGGCGATGCACCGCCGGGGAATGGACGACGTCGGGACGGTCGGGACGGTCCAGCGGCTCGTGCACTACGTGCTCGTCGTCATCGGATTCCTGCTGGCGATCGAGCAGCTCGGGTTCGACCTGACCGCGATCTTCGCGGCCGGAGCGGTGGCCGCGGTCGGGATCGGGTTCGCGCTGCAGAACATCCTTCAGAACTTCGTTTCGGGCTTCATCCTGCTGATCGAACGCTCGGTGAAGCCCGGAGACACCATCGAGATCGACGGCCGCATCGTGAAGGTGGAGCAGATGGGGATCCGATCGACCATCGTCCGGAACTGGGACGATGAGGAGGTCATCATCCCGAACTCCTTCCTCGTGCAGAACAACGTCAAGAACTACACGCTTCGCGACGACCTGCACCGTCTCCGCTGCAAGGTCGGCGTCGCGTACTCCTCCGACCTCGACCGGACGCGCGAGGTGCTTTTGCAGGCGGCGAAGGACCTCGAGTTCCGGAACCAGAAGAAGGACCCCGTCTGTCTCCTCATGGAGTTCGGCGATTCCGCCGTGCTCTTCGACGTGTCCGTCTGGACCAACGACCCGTGGACGTCGCGCATCAATCGCTCACACCTCAACTACGCCGTCTGGCACGGTCTGAAGGCGGCTGGAATCACGATCGCGTTCCCGCAGATGGACGTGCACCTGGACGTCGTGTCCCAACCTCCGGCGCGGCCGCCGGAGAGCGCCGGGTCCGACGGTGACCCGGTGGGAGAGGGCGGTCGGAACACTGGGGCGGTATCGGCGTAACTCCTATCTGAACAACAACTTGTGAACACGAGGCGCCGCCAGAGAGCTGTGAGCCGTGAGGCGGGCCTCGACAGATACGGAGTACGATGACGCACGCGACGATGACGAAGGAAGCGACCGAGAAGGCGACCGAGGGAACGCTCGACGCCGCGATGTCCGGCACCGTCCATGAGACGGAGGCCGGGCCCCGGGTCCTCATGCGCGACAGCGGCACGAGCATCCCTCTGCCGGACCGGGTCGAGATGGTCGGTCTGCTGAACCAGCTGCTCGCCGATGTCGTCGACCTTCGCCTTCAGGTCAAGCAGGCGCACTGGAACGTCCGCGGGATCCACTTTCAGGCGCTCCACGAGCTGTTCGACGACGTCGCGGGCCACCTTCCCGACTACGCCGACACGATCGCCGAACGCGCCGGGACTCTCGGTGGGGCTGCGGTGGGCACGGTTGCGGAGGTCGCGGGCACGACCCGGCTCGATGCGATGCCGACGGCTTTCCTCGCCGGAACCGAAGCGCTGAGCGCGGTGAGAGACCGACTCGCGTTCGTGGCCAACGAAGCGCGGCGCGGTGTCGACACGGCGGCCGAGTTCGGCGACGAGATCACCGCCGACGTGCTGACCGAAGTCACGCGCGGGCTGGACCAGCAGCTCTGGTTCGTGGAGTCGCACCTGGACCGGTAGGGTCCTCGCGCGGGTTGGCGCGCTGCGGTGGTGCTGTCGCATGCGCGGCGGCGCGATGTACCTTTTT
>JANQRP010000030.1 GCA_028284495.1 Longimicrobiales bacterium
CTCCGACGAGTTGGCGATCACGGCGTGTGGGGTTGAGTTCGTACCGGCGGGCACCGAATGGTAGGCTCGTGCCCGTGCTTCGGCCACACCCGACATACACCCGCGACGACCCCGGAGGTCATGCGCCGATGCCCGACTCCGATCGGACCCATCACGAGCTGAGCGACGACGACCTGCTCGCCGAGTGCCGGATCGACGTCTTCCGGGCCGGCGGGAAGGGCGGACAGCACCAGAACACGACGAACAGCGGCGTGCGTCTCGTGCACCGGCCGACCGGGACCCGGGTCGAAAGCCGAACGGAGCGATCACAGCACGCGAACCGCCGTCGCGCCCTCGCGCGCCTCCGTGAGAAGCTCGCTCGCGACGCCCACGAGGACCCCGAACGGGTGGCGACGAAGGTGCCGAAGCGCGAGAAGCGGAAGCGCCTCGAGAACAAGCGCCGCCGGAGCGAGCGGAAGCGGCTCAGGAAGCCACCGGAGACCGACGACTGAGTCCACCCGGGCCGCGAGCGCAGCAGCGTCACGCGGCCCGGATGCGACTCCGGAGTGGGCCCGCCGGGGCTCGAACCCGGGACCTGGCGATTATGAGTCGCATGCTCTAACCAGCTGAGCTACGGGCCCTGAGCGATGAATATCGGCTCAGCGCCCGGTCAGCGCGACCGCCCCACCGTCCTCCAGGTCGACGAAGACGTACTCGTTCACGGAGTCGCACTCCGGGCAGATCGCGTGTCGATCGTCGAGCATCTCCAGACCCACCATCTCACCGCACGAACTGCACGGGCCGTGGATCACCTGGAAGGCCCCATCGTTGAGGTGCGACCTGGCCAGCCGCACGCCCATCACGATCCCGCTCCGACCACTCAACGGGCATGTACCCTCCCCGCACGCGCCGCTGAAGTCGAGGCACACCAGCTGGCCCCCTTCGGGCAGGTTCGCATGGCCGGACCGGTGGGCTGGAGTGATGCCGACCCGCACGCCGTGTCTGCACGAGGGGCAGAAGACGATCTCGGTGTCGATCTCGGCGTCCATCTCAGTCTCCGTCGCGCTTCGAGAGGAGTTCGCGATACCGCCGCTTCATCTCCTCGCTGGGCACGTCGAAGATCGGACACATCTCGCCGGTGCAGGACTCGCCGTGCTCGAGGCAGACGAGGTCCTCCGGCGTTGGCTCCCGGCCCTCCCGGGCCACCCGTGGGTGGACCGTGACGCGAACCGTTCGATCACACCCCGAGCACCAGGCCTTCTGGACCTCGGGATACTCGCTGTTCTCCATGATGAGCCTCTCTCGCTCAGGCGGTGTGGATGATCCGAGGCCGTTCGGCGAGGCCGTCGAATCGCTCGATCGCCGCGTCGTGGCCGAGCACGAAAGCGGCGGTTGCGGCGGCGTCCGCGTCCACGGCACGCGGCGCGGTGACGGTCACGCTCCTCAGTACACCACGATGGGGCGCCGCGCGCTTCGGGTCGAGGATATGGGCGTACCGAACGCCGTCGTGCTCGAACCACCGCTCGTAGTCCCCGGACGTCGCCAGCGCGCCGTCGGTGAGCTCGACCGTGCGGATGATTCCCTCGGGGTCGCGAGGATCACGGATCCCGACGCGCCACGGACGTCCTTCGGGAGCGGCTCCCAGCGCCGCCAGGTCGCCGCCGACGCTGACGAGCGCCGACGCCACGCCCATCCCGGCGAGCCGGTCCGCGGCCCGGTCGATGCCCCAGCCCTTGGCGATCCCTCCGAGATCGAGCGCCGTGCCGGGGGCGCGGGTCAGCCACGCCGCGTCGCCTCGGACCTGGACCTCGAGGGCGGTCCACCCTCTCGACTCCGAGGCTGCGCTGCGCAGGACGTCCCGATCGGGTGGACGATCCACGAAGGCCGGATCCCACAGCCGGGCCACCGGCTCGAGGGTCGGGTCGAAGGCGCCCCCGGTGGCGCGGGCCCAGCCGATCGCGGCGCGCACGACCTCCGCCGTTTCGTGGCTCACCGGGACCCGCGTACCCATCGGTGCCGCGTTGAATCGCCCGACGTCCGACGACGCGACGAAGCGCGTCATGAGGGCTTCCACGTGGCGCAGCTCGCCCGCGGCCGCGTCGAGGGCCACGCGCGCCCGACCGGCGTCGGAATCCACAACGGCGAGGTCCGCGATCGTCCCCATGACCGGGACCGACAGGCGATGAATCCGCCCGGCGGGCCGGAGCCACACGGGGGTGAGCGCGACACCGAGAATCCCCGCACCTAGTCCGAGGAAAGCCCGGCGATCGAGTCGGACGTCGTTCATCACTCCTCCGCACCCGGCGCGGCCGGGGGTTCGAGCATGCAGGTCCCGCGCTCGCACTCACCGCCGGAGCACCCTCCGCAGCCGCCTGTCGGACGCCTGCCCAGCCCGAAGATCACGAAGAGCAGCGCGAAGGCGACGGCCGCGGCCGCCGCTTCTCCGCCGGGCACCGCGGCCAGGAGCCGGGGCGCGACGATGAACTCGGCCGTGGGAAGCGAGTGTGAAGGTATCATCAGGCCACCTCTAGGAGGTCAGCAGTCCCGCGAAGCCCATGAAGGCGAGCGAGAGCGTACCGGCCAGGATGAGTACGAGGCCCATGTTGCGGGCCACCGAAGGGACGTCGGAGAGCTCGATCCGCTCCCGGATCGAGGCCATGAGGATGAGCGCGAGCGTCAGCCCGGCTCCTGCCCCGAGCGCGAAGGCGAGGCCCTCCCAGACCCCGTATTCGCGGTTCGTCTGGAAGATCGCCAGCCCGAGGATCGCACAGTTCGTGGTGATCAGCGGGAGGAAGATCCCGAGTTCCCGGAAGAGGGTCGGGCTCAGCTTCTTCACCGCCATCTCCACGATCTGCACCAGCGAGGCGATCACGACGATGAACGAGATCAGCCGCAGGTACGGCGCATGGACGAGCACGAACGCGTTCAGGAAGCTCGCCGTGAGCGAGGTCACGGTCAGTACGAAGACGTTCGCCGCACCCATGCGGAGCGCGGTACCGACCTTCGCGCTCACGCCGAGGAACGGACAGAGGCCCAGGAAGAGAACGAGCGTGAAGTTGTTGACCAGCATCGCCGACAGGAAGATCACCGCGAGCTCGCTCATCGCTCACCTCCAGGGGCCGCGACCGGACCGACATCCGAGACTCGCCGGGTGACCGGCACACGCCAGGTCCGCTCGGCGCGCTCAGCCCCTCCCCGCTCCTCCCACCCCGCGAAGAGAAGGAGAAGGATGCCGAGCGTGAAGAAGCCTCCGGGAGGCAGGATCATCACGATCCAGGGTTCGAATCCGCTCCCGAAGAGCGCCGCGCCGAGGAAGGTCCCGTTCCCGAGCACCTCCCGGATCCCACCGATCATGACCATGGCGATGATGAAGCCCACACCGGTTCCGGCGGCGTCGAGCGCGGCGCGCCCCACCGGCTGCTTCGAAGCGAACGCCTCCTGTCGGCCGAGGATCATGCAGTTCACCACGATGAGCGCGATGAATGCACCCAGCGCCTTGTGAATCTCGGGCACGACGGCGGCCAGAACCATGTCGGCGATCGTCACGAAGGTTGCGATGATCAGGATGTAGGCGGAGATCCGCACCTCCTTCGGGATGAGGCGCTTGATCGACGACACGAGGACGCTGGATCCCATCAGGACGAAAAAGGTCGCGAGTCCCATCGCGAGCGCGTTCGCGACCGAGTTGGTGACCGCGAGAGCCGGGCACAGTCCGAGCAGCTGCACCAGGACGGGGTTCTCCCTCCATACGCCTCGGACGAAATCCTCGCCGGGGGTCGTGACGCGCGGACTCATCGATCGTCCCCCACTGCACCCGCGGACGAGCCCCCGCCGGACCACCATCGGCCCAGGGGCTCCCCGATCTCCACGAGCCGGGCGTTGATCATCTCGACGATCGCCACCGAGCTGATCGTCGCCCCGGTGATCATGTCCACTTCGTCCTCAGCACCCGTCGCCTTCCCCGCCTTCACCCCGACCAGGGGCGCGAGGACACCGCGAAACTCCGACACGAAGGCCGAGTCCTTCTCGATCTTGTCGCCGAGGCCCGGCGTCTCGCGGCTCTCGAGCACCTTCATCCCCAGCACCGCGCCGGCGGCCGGATCGTACCCGAAGATGAGGCGAATCTCGTCCTGGAAGCCTGCCGCGGCCGCCACCGAAGCGACCCCCACCGGAACCCCCGCGCGGTCGCGTCCCACCCACACCCGATCGAGCGTCGTCGTGTCGGCGGTCACGGCGGCGCCGTCGACCAGGGCTCCGTTCTCGAGGTAGAGCGCGTCCGTCGACGCAGGCGACGCGAGCACCTCGTCGATGGCCTCGGCCAGGACGCGTGCCCGATGCGCCTCGATGCGCGGCTCCGACCACTCGTGAACGAGCACGATGAGGAGGCCGGCCAGGGCTCCCGCGACGGCGAGCGTCGCGACGAGGCGGACCGACGACGCTGGGGGGCGGACCGCCACATCGGTCTCGGCCGCTTCGCCGCCCGAGTCCGCCGAGACCGTGGGGAGGTCGACGCTCACGTGGTCGCCTCCCGTTCACGCCGGTTGCGTCGTGATGTTCCGAAGACGCGCGGCTGTGTGGCGCGGTCGATGAACGGTACCATCGCGTTCATCAGCAGAATGGCGTACATGACGCCTTCGGGAAGGCCACCCCAGTACCGGATGATGACGACGAGGGCGCCGATCCCGGCGCCGTAGATCCAGGCGCCCGCCCGGGTCACCGGCGACGTCACCATGTCGGTCGCCATGTACACCGCGCCGAGCATCAGCCCGCCGCTGAAGAGCATGAAGGGCGCACCCGGGAGCGTGTCCGGCCGCAGGGCGTGAAGTGCGCTGGATAGAACTGCCACTGCGAGGAGCACGCTCACCGGGATACGCCAGTCGAGGTATCCCCGGAAGGCGAGGTAGCCGCCTCCGAGGAGAATGAGGAGTGCCGACGTCTCCCCTACCGAGCCCCCGATGGAGCCGATGAAGAGGTCGGCGACGGGGGTCTCGACCCCCTCGAACTTCCGCAGCCCCAGGGGCGTCGCGCCGGTGACCGCATCGACCGAGCCACCCATCAGCGGAAGTGCCAGATTGGGCCCCCGGAGCGCGGCCCATGCGACGCTCCCCCCGTCCGGGAGCGCCGCGCCGGTCGGGAGGGGCCATGTCGTCATGGCAGCCGGGAAGGCGGCCTGCAGGAACGCCCGGCCGACGAGCGCGGGGTTGAAGACGTTCTGCCCGAGACCACCGAAGACCCACTTCCCGAGGGCGATCGAGACAGCGCCTCCGAGGGCCGCCATCCAGAGGGGCACGCCGGCTGGGAGTGTGAGCCCGAGGAGCAGTCCCGTGATCACCGCCGACCCATCCCGCACCGGGTCGGGCCCACCCGCCAGGAGGCGTTCCGTACCCACGGCGCCGGCGACCGCCACGCCGATCACGAGGGCGGCGCTCGGGCCGAACGCCCACACGGCGCCCACCACCACAGGGATCAGGGTGGCCACCACCGTCCACATGATCCGCGGCGTCGAGTCGGGCGCCTTCAGATGTGGCGACGCGGCGAGTTCGAGCGTTCGATCGGCCGGCGTCATGCGCTCACCCCGGCGGCTTCGGATTCTTCGGCCCGGCGCGACGCCTCCGCCTCGGCCACCGCGCGCTCGTGTCGCTCGCGAGCCTCTCGCTCGCGTCGCATCTGCGACTTGGCCACCGAGAACATCTGCGAAAGCGGGATGTTCGACGGGCACACGTACGAGCAGGACCCGCAGACCATGCAGTCCCCGAGGTGCATCTCGGTCATCTCGTCCCACCGACCCGCCTGCGCGAGCATCCCGAGTCGGCTCGGGTTGAGGAAGACCGGACACGCGCCGAGGCAGCGGGCGCACGCGATGCACGGCCAGCTCCGCTCTGGCTTTCGCTCCCGCTCCGTGAGCACCGTTATCCCGCTGGTGCCCTTGAGGATCGGTACGTCGAGATCAGGTTGTGGCGCACCCATCATCGGGCCACCGAAGAGCACCTCGGTCGCGTCCTCCGTGAGCCCCCCGCAGAAGGCCAGGACATCCCGCGCCCGCGTGCCGACCGGCACGATCAGGTTCATCGGTCGCACGATCCCGGGGCCCGACACCGTCACGATCCGCTCGATGAGCGGATAGCCGGTCTCGAAGACCTCCGCGATTGCCGCGATCGAGCCGACGTTCTGCACGACCGTGCCCACGTGAGCCGGCAGCATCCCGGAGGGGACCTCGCGTCCGGTCGCGGCGTGAATGAGCATCTTCTCGGCGCCCTGCGGATACTTCACCCGGAGTGGCAGAACCGTGACGTCGAGATCCTCCGGCACCGTCTCACGGAGCCGAGCGACGGCGTCCGGCTTGTTCATTTCGACCCCGATCACCGCGCGATCGACGTCGAGACACTGCATCATGATTCGAACCCCGAAGTGCACACGCTCGGGGTGCTCGACCATCACCCGGTGGTCGGACGTCAGGTAGGGCTCGCACTCCGCCCCGTTCACGAGGAGCAACTCGATCTCGGTGTCCGGGGGCGGCTCGAGCTTCACATGGGTCGGGAACGCTGCCCCACCCAGCCCGACGACGCCGGCGTTTTTCACCGCGGCCCGGGTCGCCACAGCGTCGAGGCCCTCCCAGCGCGGGACGATGCGGGGGCGCGGGATCTGCGCCGAGTGCGGGTCCACCGCGATCCGTACGGCGTCCATCCACCGTCCGCTCGGGTGGGGCGCGAGTTCGACGGCGGCCACGGTCCCGGACGCGGTAGCGTGGATCGGGACCGAGACGTGCCCCTGCGCCGAGCCGATCGCGTCCCCGCGCTCGACCCGGTCACCGGGCCGAACCAGGCACGCCGCGGGGGCTCCCGCATGCTGCGAGAGCGGAAGCACGACCTCGTCCGGGAACGGCATCCGCCGGATCGGGAGCGACTCGGTCGACTCCTTGTGATCCGGGGGATGTACCCCGTGCCGGAATCCGCCGCGGAAGAGCCCGCGCAGGCCACTCGTCATCGCTCCGACCTCAGCCCGCGTCCATCCGCCGAACGCCCGCCCGCCCCGCGCCCATCAGTTGAACGGCTCCGCGCGGGCGATCCACTTCTCGAGGTCCTTCTCACGCGGGTCGAGTGGATCGCCCGGGTGAATGATCGCAGCCGGACACTTCTCCGCGGCCTGCACGAGCTGCGCGTAGGTCCCCGCGGTCGGATCCGCGATGTAGGCCTGCTTGTTCGCGTCGTACTGGAACATCTGGCCGTTGATGTTCGTGCACTCGTTGCACGACGTGCAGAGCGGCGTGTCGATCCACGGTTCGATGCGGATCTCGTCGTCCTCCTCCGCCGCGGCCGTCGCGGGCTCGGCCACCGTGCCGGACGGAGTGCCGGCGGCGGGGCCCGATCCTGCCTCGGCTCGCGCCGCCTCCGCCTCCGCGGCGGCCTGGACCGGTGTCACCACGGCGGTCGCCGCCCCGTCGGTGGCTCCGGCGTTCGATCTCGCCCCGCCCGAGGCGTTCTCGCCCGCCAGGTCCGTACCACCCGAATCCCACGGAGACCCGTTGGACGCCTCCGGATCCGGCCCGACCGCGGCGAGCCCGCGCGCGGCGGCCTCGTCGAGGAGTTCCTCGATCGTCCGGTGCTTCCCGGCGGCGATCAGCCCCTCCGCCATCCGTCGCGCGACCACCCTCGGATAACGTTCGCGGAGGTCCGCGATCCGCGCTTCGTACTCGTCCCGGAGCCTCGCCTCTTCCTCCTCGAACCGCCGCTCGAGGCTTCGTGAGACGTCCTCCCGGACCGTGTCCGGGACGTCGAGGCCGGCGAGTTCCCTGAGCTGGTGCCAGTAGAGGAGGCGTTCCTCCGCGAGCTTCACCATCTCGACCGACGCGAGGAGCCGACTGCGGCGCCCCTCGTCGTCGACCGTCCAGACGAACGGGCGCATCCCGACGCGCTCATCGGGATCGAGCCGGAGGAACTCGGCGAAGGGTACCAGCCCGTCGGCGTCGTCGGACTCGACGTGACGGAAATGCTTCCGGAATCGTGTCTCGGTGCACGCCCAGTCGGCGATGGTGAGGGGCACCTCCTCCCGGACCTCGTTCCCCTCCTCGTCCCTGAACGTGAGCTCGTACGACGGCCAGGTGGCGTCGATCGCCGGGTTGCCGTCCAGCGAGAGGCAGTCCGAGATGTCCGGACCGGCGTCGGGGTCGTACGTGAAGAAGGGGAACGCCCGGGCCTCGAGGGCCAGCTTCGCCGCCTCCGGTGCCCACTCGTCGGCGAGTCCGTGCTCCACGGGACACGGGGTGTAGATATTGAAGATCGCCGGCCGCCGGGTGTTGAGTCCGCGGATCACACCCTCCATCAGATGCGAAGCGAGCGCCTGCGACGACTGATGAACGAAGACGCCGCGGTGAGCCATGGCGATGTAGCCGAGCTCCTTGCGGACCTCCTCCTTGCCGTGGTGCGCGGCGCCCCACGCCGACATGTCGGCGATCTGACCGGTGAACCCCGACGTGCACGCCTGTCCCCCGGTGTTCGAGTAGACCTGGGTGTCGAGAACGAGGACCCGGATCGGCTTACCGGACGCCATGAGGCGCGAGAGGTTCTGGAAGCCGATGTCGAGCATGGCCCCATCGCCGCCGATCGAGAGGATGGGCGGACAGAGCCTGAACTCCGTCTCGTCGAAGTCCTCCCAGGTGAGCTCGGACAACTCGGCCTCGTCCCACGCCGCGTCCCAGCTCCCGTCCGCCAGCCTCCGTGCCCGGCGAACCTCCGAGAAGGCGTCGGCCATCTTCCGCATCTGACCCTCGAAGATCCCGATCGCGATCGAGGGCGCGTCCTGGAAGAGATGGTTCACCCAGGGGAAGGGGTACGGATTGTACGGCCAGGTGCTTCCCCACACCGACGAGCAGCCGGTCGAGTTCGTGATCCCGACGGGCGCCCGTCCTCGCCCGCTGGGCCCCTCGATGTAGCGCCACCGAAGGTCCTCGAGCGCACGGCGGGAACGGTTCAGTCGCTCCACCTCTTCCCGAACCACCTCGGGGAGTTCCATGTCGACGTGGCCGCTGTCGGCCGACTCGAGATCGGTCTCGGCAGCGACCAGCCCGCGTACCCGGGCCTCCAGCCCAGACGTGAGTTCGTCCAGCTCGCGCACGAATCGGTCGACCCGGGGCTGCATGACGGCTTCGATGGTGCTCGTCACGAGGTGGACCGCGGTCTTCTCCCCGCACCCCATGCAAGCGCCGTCGCCCCCCGCCATCGACCGATAGTTGTCCTTCTTGAGGAGCAGCGAACTCAGGACGCCGATCCCCTCGTCCAGGTCACGGACGTTCACGTAGCGATCGGGCGTGTCGGGGAGTTCCTCCCAGAAGCGCCAGTTCTCGCGGAGCTGTTCGACGATCTCGTCGGTCTGACGCACCGTGATCAGCGCTTCCTCGGGACAGACCTCCACGCAGATGTTGCAGCCCTTGCACGCCTCGGGGTTGATGGTGATCGAGAGGAGCCCACCGCTCCCGGCCTCCTTCCGCTCGGGGACGTCCCAGAAAGGGGTGGTGCGTGCCAGCGGGAAGTCCGCCAGGTGGGAATGCATGGCCGACCACTCGAGGTCGAGCTGAGCCCGGCGCTCGGGGTCCCAACCGAGCTTCTCCACGACCCGATCGTAGGAGGCGGCGAGTGCGTCCGTCACCAGGCTGAAGTGGTTGCCGCTCAACTGCTTGCGCAGCTCCTTCTCGAGCGGCTTCAGGATCTGTCGGACGCGCCCGCCACCCCCCGGGACTCGAGCAAGGGCCGTCTGCAGGAGGTCGCTCACGGGGGTCACGAGACCCGGAATCGCGGCGTCCGGGCACTGGACCCAGCACTGCGAGCATCCCGTGCACTTGTCGGCGACGAACTCGGGGACCTCGAAGCGGATGTCCGTCATGTCCCGCACCGCGCTCGTCGCGGCCGGAATGGCGCTGATCGCGCTGAACGGATCCGCGATCCCGTCCTGCCCTACGGCGCACACCGAACAGACCTGTTCGAAGAACCGCCCCGGGTCGCCGATGCCGGGCACCGCCGGATGGTCCATCTGCGAGGGGATGTGGGCCGAGGGCGCCTCTCCGATCTCGTCGGCACCTTCCTCGTCGAGCACCGGTACCTTCGTGCACTCGTCGAACCCGCGGCGGATGACCCGCACGTTGTCCTGGACGACCTGCTCGCCCTTCTTCCCGAACTTCGATCGGATCTGGGCCGTGAGCCCCTCGAAGAGCGCCGCTTCGTCCATCCCCTCACGGGCGAGGAGGGGCGCGGTGCGGAAGAAGGCCCCCATGAAGGCCGCGCCCTGCATCCGGTAGCGGAGTTCCGCGTCCGACGCTTCCTCACTCGCGATGCGGAACCCGTCCAGCGCCCACACCCGAATGTCCCGCTCCCGAACGTCCCGTCGGATATGCTCGGGGAGACTCCGCCAGACCTCGACCGGCGTCCGGTCGCTCTGGATCACGAAGGTCCCGCCGTCCGCGAGGCCCGCGAGCGGGTTGGAGTGCCGGAAGACGTTGCCGTCCGGAGAGAGGACCACGTTCACGTACTTCAGCTCGGCGTTCGGGCGCACCGGCTCGTGGCTGAACACTGCGTAGAAGGTGGTCGGCTGCCCCTTCTTCTCGGATCCGTACTTCGGGTTGGCCTTCACGTGCATCCCGAAGAGGTCGAAGGCCGTCTCCGAGATGTTCTTGCCCGTCGTGATCGCACCCCACCCACCGACGGAGTGGATGCGGAGCGAGGTGGCGTCCGCGGGAAGCAGATTGACCGGCGCCGCCGGGGCGAGCGCGCGCTTCGCGATCCCGGGGTACGCCTCCTTCAGCTGGTCCTGCCAGATCTGGAGTTTCGGGATTCGCGTCCCCTCACGGATGAACTCGATTCCGAGGTAGTAGTGCCGCCGCCGCTCGGCACCGTCGAGCATGTTCTCCACGGCGGCGATCAGGTCTGCGGGCTGGAGGTCGCGCGATCCGAAGCCGAACCCGGCCGCGAAGAAGTCGGGCACGTCCTCGGGGGCGACCGGCGGCACGTCCGGGAACGGCAGTCCGGCCGATCGGAAGTCCGCGATCGCCTCGTCATCGAGGGGGTGGCGGACCTTCGGGCGCTTTCCGGGGAGCGCGCGGTAATTCTCCATTCCCTTCGCCATCGCGGCGCGGATCTCACGCAGCATCGGCGGGTCCGCCGCGAGCGGCTGGTCGAGGCGCTCGAGGACCGTCACGCCGCGCTTCCCTGCGAGGTGCCGCGCGACCAGATCACTCGGGAAGGGACGGAACATCGTGAGGTTCAGGACACCGACCTTCAGGCCCTGGTCCCGGAGGTGGTCGGCCACCGCCTCGGCGTTCGGGATCACGGTGCCCTGCCCCAGCAGCACCCACTCGGCGTCCTCGAGCCGGTAGCCGTGCACGCGGGTATAGCGACGCCCGGTGAGTTCCGCGTACTCGGAAAACGCCTGATCCGTCAATTCCTGCACGTGGTCGAAGTAGAACGGGCGCTGCGCCGCGACGCCCTGCGCGTAGGCATCCTGGTTCTGGACCACCCCCAGCATCGCCGGATAGTCGAGGTCGAAGAGTTCGGGGATGCGACGGCGTCGCACGCCGAAGACGAGCCGCTGCGCCGGCGTGGGCGATTCGATGACGTCGGAGGGATCCCCGAGGTAGCGCCGCACCAGATCGGGCTCCGGGAGGCGGACGTCTTCGAGCACGTGCGAGGTGAGGAATCCGTCCTGGGCGGAGATCCCGGGATTGAGCGAGAGCTCCGCGATCCGGTGGGCGATCAGGGTGAGGTCCGCCGCTTCCTGAACGTTCTTCGAGAAGAGCTGGAAGAAGCCGGTATCGTCCACGGCGTGATAGTCGTCGTGGCCGGCGTGCACGTTCAGCGCGTGCTTCGTCATCGCTCGCGCGGCCACGTTCAGGACGTACGTGAGTCGCTTCCCCGTAGCGGCGTAGAGCGACTCGTGCATGTACGCGATGCCCTGGCCGCTCGAGAAGTTGGTCGACCGCATCCCGGTCATGCTCATGCCGGCGGTCACCCCCGCTGCCGCGTGCTCCCCTTCCGGCTCGAAGAAGAGGAGCGGACGCCCGAACACGTTCCGGGCGCCGGCCGCGACCGCGAGCGCCCACCCCTCGCCCATCTGCGTCGACGGCGTAATCGGGTAGGCGCCGGCCGCCTCCGAGGCGAGGGTCTCCGCGTGCACCACGGCACCGCTGCCGTCAGTGGCCGTCGGGATCCCGGGAAACGGATGATCGGAGTTGCCGGAGGACGTCTTCATGCCAGCATTCCTTCAGGGTGAGTGGAGTGGCCCGATGCCACGCCGTGAGCGGGGTCCAGGAGCGGGAACTGCTGCCCCTCGACCCAGACGATCGCGCCGGTCGGGCATCGCTCGATCGCCGCGGGGTTTTCCAGTTCGATCCGGTCGTAGTCGATGACCGCGAGCCCCTGCCGGATCTCGATGAGCTCCGGACCCGCATCCTGGGCGCACTTGCGGCACCCGGTGCAGGCAACGGAACAGACCGCCTCGGCGAGGTCGCCGTCGAGGAGGTTCCTGCACTGGACCAGGAGGTGGGTGTCGAGCGGAAGGAGTCGGAAGAGCCCGAGCGGACAGACCTCGACGCAGTCGTTGCACGCCGTGCACGCGTCCACGTCCACGATCGGCAGGCCGTTCGGCCCCATGTGGATCGCGTCGAACCCGCACGCCACCTCGCAGTCGGCGAACCCCACGCAGCCCCACGCGCACCCCTTTCCCCCTCCGCTCACGGCGACCGCGGCGGCGCAGCTCTCGATCCCCCGGTAGGTCGCCTTGCGGGGCGCCACGTCGTGCCCGCCCGCACACATGAGGCGCGCCACGGCCCGGTCGGTTACGGTGGCGTCCACGCCGAGGAGCGCCCCGACGTCCTCGCGCTCGCCCTCGGACATGACCGTGCAGCGCGCGGGCGGCGTCCTCCCGTCGATGACGGCCTCGGCGAACGCGCGGCACCCCGCGAACCCGCACGCGCCGCAGTTGGCACCGGGGAGGATGTCCGACAGCGCGTCCACGCGCGGATCCTCCTCGACCCGGAAGCGGGCGTTGGCCAGCGCGATGAGTGCGCCGAAGGTCGTGCCGACGCCGCCCAGCACGGCCACGGAGGCCAGCAGAGAGCTCGTCGAAACGTCCATCGGAGTCGCCTCAGTCCGTGTCGGCGTCGGGTGGAAGGCTCGCCAGGAGGAATCCGGCGAGACGATCGATGTCGGTCGCGGCCGTACCGGGGGTCTCGGCGGGCGCCTGCCCGGGCGTCTCGCGGCGCGCCTCGACCGGGGCCTCGCCGGCATCGTCGGCCGGCGCGTCGACGGGCACGTCGGGCGTCACACCCGAGCCCCGGAGGCTCTCGAGATGTCGGAG
>JANQRP010000032.1 GCA_028284495.1 Longimicrobiales bacterium
CGCTGAAGCTCGGCGTCGCAGTCCGGGCACCTGCGACCTCCGGATTGCAGCGACTGCACGGGCTTGAGCTTCATCTGGTCCCACAGCGTGTTGTCTAACTCGTTTCTCTGCAGCGCCGATCTCGAGATTGGTACTGCGGATGGACTGCGGTCGGGGAAGGTAGGGGCTTGGTAGTTCCGGCCGCTAGCGTGGATGGGCTGCGGCGGTCGGGGGGCGAAGGCTTCGATCGCCCTGAGGGGGCGAGGGCTGTGTATCTCCGGGCGGGGCCGGTCGAGGGTGGCGGGACGCTACGGGCCGGGGTCGCGGTCGAGGGGGCTGCGGACGCGGAAGCCCACCTGGTCGACGACGTGTGTGTAGATCATGGTGGTGCGGACGTCCTTGTGGCCGAGCAGCTGCTGGACGGTGCGGATGTCGTAGCCGTCGCGGAGCATCTGGGTGGCGAAGCTGTGGCGGAGGGTGTGGCAGGTCGCGGGCTTGAGGATGCCGGCGCGGCGGACGGCCTTCCGGACGGCGCGCTGCATGGCGGTGGGGTGCAGGGGGTGGCGGCCCCGGTGGCCGGTGGCGTCATCGGTCTGGAGAATGCGGCTGGCGAAGAGGAACTGCCACGCATCCTCCCAGCCGGCCTTGGGGGTCTTTCGATGGAGCGCGGCGGGGAGGGGTGCCCAGCCGTGACCGCGGTCGAGGTCGTCCTGGTGGAGCTCGCGCCGCCTGCGGGCGAGTGCGAGGAGGTCGGTCTGGAGGCGTGAGGGGAGCATGACGACGCGCGTACATCCGCCCTTGCCCTCGCGGATGGTGATGCGGCCGAGCTCGAAGTCGAGATCCTTGATCCGCAGCGCGAGCGCTTCGCTGACACGGGCTCCGGTTCCGTACATGAGTGCGGCGGCGAGCTTCTTCCGGCCCTTCATTTCGTCGAGCAGCCGCTGGACTTCGTGATGGCCCAGAACGACGGGAACGCGGTTCCGGGTCTTGGCGTGCTCGACGAGGCCAGCGACGGGGATGTCGAGGATCTCGCGGTACGCGAAGGTGAGGGCGCTGGCGGCCTGGTTGCGGGTCTTGGGAGCAAGCCTGCGGGGGCCGGAAAGGTATCGGAGATAGGCGCGGATGTGGCCGGGGTCGAGCCGCCTCGGATGCGGATGCCGATGGTGGGCCATGAACCGTTGGAGCCACTCGGCGTACGTGTCGATGGTGCGGGGCTGGTAGCCCCGCGTAACGAGCGCTCGACGCGTGGCTTCGACGAATCGGCTGGTGAGGTCGGGTCCGGGGTCCATGGCCCCGAATCCTCGGCGGGCGACGGGGCGCCGGAATGGCGAGAAGGGAGCGGGTTCGGCAGGGCGGAGTGGTGACTTGCGCGGGGCCTCCGACGCACGGAGCCTGGGGGTGTGTCGGACCTCGAAGGACGTCGACATTTCCGCGACCCATCACACGGAAGCCCACACCTATGAGGACGACGAAGTGATCCGACCGGCCGACGATCCCGGCACCCTCCGCTTCCGGTGCATGGGCACGCGCGGCTCGATCGCGTCCCCGGGCCCGGGGACGGTCGGATTCGGGGGAAACACGCCGTGCCTGGACGTGATGGCGGCGGGCCGACGGCTGATCTTCGACGCGGGCACGGGGATCCGCTCGCTGGGGGAGGAGCTGGCCGGTGTGGGCGGATGGGCGGGCGGAGGCGGATCCGCGGGCGCGGGCGGATCGATGGAGGGGGAGCGACGGGTGGAAACGACGATCTTCCTGACGCACTTCCATTGGGACCACGTGCAGGGGCTGCCGTTCTTCATGCCGGCGCACGACCCGGGGTCGGAGATCCACGTGGTGGGGCCGGCGCAGACGGGTCCGGACGGAGAGGAGCTGTCGGTGCAGGATCTCGTGCAGGGGATGATGGGCTCGAGCTACTTCCCGGTCCCGATGGCGGCGATGAAGGGCGTGCGCACGTTCGGGCACCTGAACGAGGGTACGTGGGAGCACGACGGGGTGAGGGTTCGTGCGATGCGGGTGAAGCACCCTTCCTTCACCGTGGGATATCGGGTGAACGTCGGCGACCGCTCGATCGCGTACGTGCCGGACAACGAGCTGCTGTCGGACGCGTGGCCGGTGAGCGCGGACTGGCGAGCGCGATTCGTGGGGTTCCTGTCGGGGGCGGACGTGCTGGTGCACGACGCGATGTACACGGAGGCGGAGTACGGCGTCTACGCGGGACACGGTCATTCGACCTTCCGGCAGGCGATGGAGATCGCGACGGAGGCGGGCGTGGGCGAGCTGCTGTTCTTCCATCACGACCCGAACCGGACCGATGAAGCGCTCGAGCGACTGGTGGATCGGGCGCGGGAGGAGGCTGTCGTGGGGGGACTCGCGTTCGGGATCGCGGCGGCGCGGGAGCGCGAGTGGGTGGAGGCCGGGCCCTGAGGCGCATCTATACGGCACCCGGGGAGGCGGCGGATCTGCACGAGATGCTCGACGACGACGGCGTCGAGTTCGCGGAGATCGACCACATCGACGAGCTGCGTGGGCTGGATCGGCCGGCGGTGCTCTTCCTCTCGCGCGGGCTCCTGGGCACGGGGGGGACGCTGGAGGCAATCGCGGACCTCCCGAGCCATGTGGTGGTCGTGGCGGCCGACGACGGTGCGCGCTCTGCTGCGATCCAGATGCGTCGCCTCTTCTTGGCCGCGCCGGAACTCGCACCGGGGGCGGCCCCGCTTCGGCGAGCGCTGCTTGGAGCGGGGGATCACGCCGAGCTGCACTGGCGACTTCGCGATTCCGGATGACGCCGACGTCTCCCCGGACGGCGGGGCGGATCCTCCGGGTACCCGGGCGGATCGAGGTGCTCGGCAAGCACGTGGACTACGCGGGGGGGCGGAGTCTGCTGTGTGCGACGGACTTCGGCTTCACCTTCGAGGTCCGAGCCCGGCGGGACGGGCGCGTCCACCTCCATGACCGGGTGTCCGGCCAGCGGGCGACGATCGAGGCGCAGGAGGACGCCGGCACGGGCGGCTCGGCAGCCCCGGGCCCGACGCCGGCGCGGCAGAGCGAGACGCGGTCGGGACGTCGCGGGCCGATCTGGTCGAAGTACCCGCGCGCGGTGGTGGAGCGGCTCCGGGCCGACTTCTTCTCGGACGCGGCGCGCGATCACGGGGGCTCGGCGTCGACCCCTGAATGGGTCGGCTGCGACATTGGGTTCTCGAGCGACCTCCCCTCGGCGTCCGGCCTGAGCAGTTCCTCGGCGTTCACGATCGGGGTGATGCTCGCGGTCGACGCGGTGACGGGCTTCCTGGATTCAAAGCTGGCCCAACGCGCCATCCCGACGCTCGCCGACCTGGCCGAATATGCGGGGGCAATCGAGAGCGGCCGGCCCTTCGCGGGGTTCGAGGCGAGCGTGGGGGTGGGCGTCCGCGGCGGAAGCCAGGACCACACGGCGATCCTGTGCTCGCGGCCGGGCGCTCTGTTGCAAGTGAGCTTTGCGCCGGTGCGGATCGAGCGATACGCGACGCTTCCGCCGAACCTCGTGTTCGTGATCGGAGTGAGCGGCGTCCGCGCTTCGAAGGCAGCGGGGGCCCGGGCGCGATACAACAGCCTGTCGGACCTGGCGACGCGGATCGCTTCGATCTGGCGGGTGGGGACCGGCGGCGAGGAACCGCATCTCGGGGCGATCCTCGATTCGTCGCCGGACGCGGCAGGCCGGCTGCGTCGGGTGATCGAGCAGGGGCCGGGGTCAGGTCTGGGGTCGGGGCCGGAGTCCGTGGGGCCGGACGACGCGGGCGCGATGATCCGTCGGGTGGAGCAGTTCCGAACGGAGACCCGCGAGCTGATTCCGGCCGTGACGGAGGCGCTCCGTTCGGGCGACCTTGCCGCGGTGGGCGGACACATGGAGGCGTCGCAGCGACTCGCGGAGACGCACCTGGGGAATCAGGTGCCCGAGACGATGCACCTGGCGGCGTCGGCACGCGACGTGGGTGCCATTGCCGCGTCGTCGTTCGGGGCGGGGTTCGGAGGGGCGGTGTGGGCGCTGGTCGAACGGTCGACGGTCGACGACTTCGGGGCCGCGTGGGCGCGAAGCTACCGCGAGGCGTTCCCGAATCGGGCGCCGCGCTCACGCTTCGTGACGACCGAGGCGGCGGACGCGGCGGATCCTCTACCGGCGCGATTCGCGGGCGAATGACCGGGGCCGCCGGTGAGGCCGCCGGCAGGGCCGCCGGTGAGGGCGCCGGCGAAGGCGCCGGATCCGGGCTGCCGCTTGACCCGGCCCACCCTCGCACTCCGTGCCGTCAGATCTCGACGATCCCGAGCGGCTCCCGCGTCCGCCACGCTCCGCGGGTGAAGTCGGGGAAGGGTTGGGGCTGGGAACGCGCGGCGATCGAGGCCTCGGACAGCATGATGACGGCGGTCCAGGCGGCACCGTCGTAAACGTCGAAGTCCATCGGCTCGCCGCTTCGCAGACACTGGATGAGGCGGTAGTCCTCGATGTAGTCCATGCCGCCGTGGCCGGCACCCTGCGATTCCTCCTCGAGCGCGCGCCAGATCGGGTGCTCGTACTGCTCCCGGTAGTCGAGGGCGTCCTCCCACCGATGCGCAGGACTCGTACCCTCGATGTGGATGCGCTGCTCGGGGTACTTCCGGACGACGCCGTTCGTCCCTTGCAGCAGCACCTTCCGCGTGTAGGGGCGGGGCGAGTTGGTGTCGTGCGTGATCAAGATGGTCTCGCCGCGCTTCGTCTTGATGAGCGTGTTCACGACGTCGGAGAGCCGGTAGCCGCGCCGCGCCTCGCGGCTGTCGACCCCGATGTGCTCGGCGGCCCATTTCTGCAGCCCCATGGCCGGCGAGCCCATGGAAACGAGGTAGTCGAACTGGTTGCCGCGATTGATGTCGAACCACTGCGCGACGGGGCCGATGCCGTGCGTCGGGTAGAGGTCGCCGTCGCGGCTGACCGAGTGCTCGACTCGCCAGCGGTTCACGTAGTAGTCGGTGAGCTTGAGCTCGCGGAGGTCGTGCAGGTAGCCGCACTCGGCGTGGAGCAGATCTCCGAATACGCCCTGCCGGACCATGTTCAGGATTATCATCTCGGTGCGGTCGTAGCAGCAGTTCTCCATCATCACGCACTCGAGCCCGGTCTTCTCCGCGAGCTCGACCAGCTCCCAGCACTCCTCGAGCGAGACGGCCATGGGCACCTCGGTCGCGGCGTGCTTCCCGTGCTCGAGCGCCGCCTTCATGACGGGGTGGTGGAGCCGCCACGGCGTCGCCGTGAAGACGAGGTCGAGGTCCTCCTCTGCGGCCATTCGGAGGTAGTCCTCTTCGCCGGTGTAGACGCGCGGCGGTGCGGCGCCGGATTCCTCGACGAGGCGGCGCGAGCGCTCGGCGTGCTCGGGCACGATGTCACAGATGGCGCGGACCTCGACGCCCGGGATGCGAAGGAAGTTACGGACGTGCCCGGTACCCTGATGGCCCACGCCGACCATGCCGATGCGGACCGTGCCGAGGGGTCGGCGGCTGCGGTCGGGCAGGCTGCGCGGCTCCCAGGGCGTAAGGCCGCGACGGGCGGCGTCGAGAGCCGCGGCGCTCAGATCGGTCGAGCCGAGGGCCAGGCCGAGGCCGGTCGCGCCGGCGGTGCGGAGGAAGGCGCGGCGGTCGGGGCCGGGCCGGTCGGGGGAACTATCGGAGCAGTCGATCATGGTCGGGTCGGAAGGCGGAGACGGGCTCGGACCAGGAAGGCGCCGCGGGTCGGCGGGCATGGCGGGTCGGCCGCCGTGGTGGTGCGGGGTGGGTGGGCGTGGCTCATCGCACCACCAGCACGGCGAAGATCGGCGAATGATCCGACGCCACGGGCTCGTCGATCACCCGATGCTCGAGCACCTCGAACCGCTCGTGGGGGCGGAGCATCAGGAAGTCGATCTCACGGACCGGGTCGTCGGAGCGGAAGGTGAGCGGTGAGCCGTCCTTGGGGACGACGTGCCAGCCGAGGCCGGCGAGCGTGTCCATGACGAGGGTGGCCGGCTCGGAGTTGAAGTCGCCGGCCAGGATGGCGGGCGGAGCGGAGGTGTCCCCGGCCGTCGGCCCGTCACCCGGCGTGCGCCCGGCCGCCGGTCCCGCGGTCGCCCGGAGGAGACTGTCCAGGGTGAGGGCCTGCGCGAGCCGCTCTTCCTCGGTGCGGTAGAAGTGGATGTCGGCGAGGACGATCTCGCGGCCGGTGTCGGGGGATCGGACCCGGACGGTGACCGCGCTGCGGGGCTCGGCGCCGTCGGGCAGCCGGTGGTTCCACGACTCGACGATGGGCCAGGCGCTGAGGACGGCCTGGCCGTACGAACCGCCCTGGTACGGCATGAACTCGCCGAACACGGGCTCGAGCGCGGTGCGCTCTCCGAGCATGGCGGCCTGATCGACGCCCTCGGTGCGCTCCACGACGCGGTCCACCTCCTGGAGCGCGACGAGGTCGGGGTCGAGATTGCGGATGAGCGCGGCGATGCGCTCGAGGTCGAGGACGTCGTCGTTGCCGGCGCCGTGGTGGATGTTGTAGGCGAGCACGCGGAGGGTGTCGGGAGGGAGCGCGTCGGGAGTCGATGCGGCGATGCCCGGTGCGCCCATCCGCGCGTCCGGTGGGCCGCTCTCGCCGACGCACGCGGATACGGCCAGGAGCGGGACGGCCAGGACGAGTCGGGGTGCGGTACGCGTGCCGACGGAAGATCGTGACATGGGTCACCTTTCGCGGCCCGCCCGCGTGGGTCAACCTCGGGCCATGTCCGCACCCGCCCTGGTCCTCCTCGCGGCCGGCGCCTCCCGGCGCTACGGCCGTCCCAAGCAGCTCGACCCGCTCGGTCCGGGCGGCGAGACGATCATGGAGTTGACCGCGCAGGACGCGGTGGCCGCCGGCGTGGGCCGGATCGTGCTGGTCGTGGGCGAGGAGACGGGGCAGGAGGTTCTGGCGCGGACGCGGGAGGCCGCACGGCGCGACGGGTACGCGGATCGGGTGCCGGTCGACGCGGTGCGGCAGCAGGTGGACGACCTGCCGGGCAGCGATGCAGCGTGCGCGGCGAAGCTCACGGGTGTGCCGGCGCGACGACGCTCCCGAACACGCCCCCGACGACGTCCCCGAACACGCCCCTGGGGCACCGCCCACGCGCTGCGCGCCGCCCGCTCGCTACTGGGGGGGACCGGCGCGTCGGTCGTGGTCGCCAACGCCGACGACTGGTACGGACCGGGCGCGATCGAGCGCGTCGTTCGCTGGGCGGCTGAGAATGCCGACGCGACCGCGGGCGCGCTGGTGCCGTACCCTCTGTTGGTGGTGCTGCCGCCGGGTGTGACGTCCGTGAACGCGCCGGAGGCGGTGTCGGAGCGACCGCCGGCGACGGGGTCGGCGCGATGTCGGACGGTTGCGGCCGCCGCGAAGGGAGTCTCGCGCGGCCTGCTCCGGACCGACGACGAGGGTCGGCTGGCCGACCTGGTCGAGCACGTCCACATGCGTCGGGATCCGTCCGACCCGTCTTCGGCGCTGGGGGTGGCACCCGACGGTACGACCGTGCGCGCGGCGCTGGACCGGCTCTGCTCGATGAACCTCTGGGCGTTCGGGCCCGGGATCTGGGACGTCCTCGAGCGGGGCCTTCCGATCTTCCTCGCGAGCCTGGACGCGGACGCGGGCGTGGGCGGTGGCGGGGCCGACGACCCGGGGGGTCGCGCGGCCGACGCGGCCGAGTGGTTCCTGCCGAAGGTGGTGCGCGACGCGGTGCGCTCCGGCGATCTTGCGGTCCGCGTTCTGTCACCGGGCGAGCGACACCTCGGCGTGACGCACCCCGAGGACCGCACGCGGGTACGGGACGCGCTCGCGGCCGAGCTCGGAAGCTGACCCCACCCTCCACCCAGGACCTTCGTTCGTGCGCATCGCAGTGAACACGGGGGGCGGCGACGCCCCTGGCCTCAACGCGGTCATCCGCGCCTTCACCCTCGGCGCAATACACCGCGGCTGGGAGGTCGTCGGCATTCGTCGCGGCTACGACGGACTGTTCATGGAAGACGGAAAGGGCATCGTGACGCTCGACGAGGAGGCGGTGCGCGGGATCACGCACCTGGGCGGGACGATCCTCGGGACGACCAACCGGGGCAATCCACTGGAGGTTCGGAACGGAAGCGATCGCGGTGACGAGGTGGTGCAGCGCATCCACGATCTGGGCTGCGACGGGCTGGTCGCAATCGGCGGCGACGGCTCGCTCACGATCGCGGCCGAGCTCCAGCGACGCGGCCTCAAGGTGATCGGCGTACCGAAGACGATCGACAACGACCTGGCGGCCACGACGGTGACCTTCGGCTTCCACACGGCGGTCCAGACGGCGACGGACGCGATCGGCCGCCTTCACTCGACGGCCGAGGCGCACCGCCGGACGATGGTGGTGGAGGTCATGGGTCGCGACGCGGGGTGGATCGGCCTCTTCTCCGGGCTCGGCGGGACGGCGGACGTGATTCTGATTCCCGAGATCCCCTTCGACTTCGACCGCGTCTGTGCGGCGGTCCGCGAGCGGTACGACGACGGTCCCGAGTTCGCGATCGTGGTCGTGTCGGAAGGTGCGCGCCCGATCGGGGGCAAGGTGGAGGTCGTGGAGACGGCCACACCCGGGCGTCCGCGCTACGGTGGGATCGCGGACTTCGTGGCGAAGGAGATCACGAAGCGCGCGGGCCACGAGACCCGCTCACTGGTGCTCGGTCACATCCAGCGCGGCGGCGAGCCGACGGCCTACGACAAGGTGCTGGCGCTCCGATTCGGCGCGGCCGCGGTCGAGCTCGCGGCGCGAGGCGACTGGGGCTCGATGGTGGCGCTCCATCCACCGCACGTGGATGCGGTACCGCTCGCGGAGGCGACCGCCCGGCTGAGGCTCGTGCCGCTCGACAGCGACATTGTACAGACGGCGCGAAGCCTGGGCGTGAGCTTCGGCGACTGACGGCTCAGCGCTTCCGGCACACGGGGCGTCTCCCCGCGTAGATTGACCATTCGAGACGTCGGCGCTCGGCCGACACACTCCGCAACCGATCGAGCCATGTCCGTACGTATCCTCTCGGCCGTCGCGGCCACGTCCCTGCTCGCCCTTCCATCGCCCGCCGCCGCGCAGTACACGGCGGACTACATCCCCTCCGTCGTGGCCGACGAGACGTTCCCGCTCTCGATCCGGTCGATCATGCGTGCGGAGGAGATCGTGGGGCAGTCACCCGCCGGCGTCCGCTGGAGCGCGGACGGCGAGACGATCTACTTCACGTGGGTCCCGGGCGGGAACGAATGGGACGCGGACCGCGAGTGGTACAGGGTGCCCGCCGGCGGGGGCGAGCCGGTCCGGCTGACCGACGACGAGGAGGACGACCTGAACGTCGTCACGGCGTCGGGCGACATCTCGCCGGACGGCGAGTGGGAGCTGATCGGCCTGGGTGGCGACATCTGGCTCCGCGACCGCGACTCGCGCGAGATGGTGCAGCTGACCGCCACCCGCGGCGGCGAGGGCCAGGCGACGTGGAGCGCGGACGGCAGCGAGATCTTCTACAGGGGCGGCGAGGACCTGTTCGCCATGTCCGTCGAGAATGGTCGGATCCGCCAGCTCACGGACATCCGCGCCGGCGACCCGCCGTCCTTCGAGCCGGAAGAGGAGGACGACCCGCAGCGCCGGTTCCTCATCGAGCAGCAGCGCGAGCTCTTCGAGTTCATCCGACGCCAGCATCAGGAGGACGAGCGCCAGCGACTCGAGCGGGAGGAGGCGGCCAACGAGCCGCCGGAGCCCGGCGAGCTTCAGCCGACGTATGTGCCGAACGGCGAGCGTGTGGGCCAGATGGTGCCGAACGGCGACGGCTCCTACATCGCGATCTCGACCTTCCGGGACAGCGGTGGTGACACCGAGGCGACGCCGGTGCCCTTCTGGATCACGGAGTCCGGCTACACGGAGCCGCGGAACGTCCGCTCGAAGGTCGGCGACAGCCAGCCGGGCCGGTCTCGTGCCGGCTTCATCGACGCGGCCACCGGCGAGGTGACGTACTTCGACGCGGCGCCGGAGGACTTCGAGGGGAACGTTTCGACGCAGCTCCTCGGGTGGAACGACGCGGGGACCCACGCGCTGATCGCGGGCTCGTCGGACGACGACGAGAACCGCTGGCTGTGGACGGTCGAGGCCGCCACGGGCGAGCGTGCGCTGATCCATCACCTCTACGACGAGGCGTGGGTCGGCGGCCCCTGCGGTGGCTGCCGCGGCTGGCTTCCCGGTGAGGACCGCGTCTGGTTCTCGTCGGAGGAGAGCGGCTACGTACATCTGTATGTCGCGAACGCGGACGGGAGCGGCGTGACCGCGCTCACGAGCGGGAACTGGGAGGTCCAGAGCGCGACCATTCTGGACCTCGACCGCGCGGAGGGCCGCAACCGCTTCTGGGTCACGACCAACGAGGGTGACCCGGCCAACACGCACCAGGGATGGCTCCAGTACGACGACGGGGGCGCCGTCGGCCCGATCGACTACCTGACCGAGGGCGACGGACGCTTCTCGGTCACGCTGTCGCCCGACCTCGAGCGCGCCGCCGTGCTGGCCAACTTCGGCAACCGCCCCGCCGAACTGTTCGTGGCGGACGCGGACGACGTGATGGAGATGGAGGAGGTCACGACGACGCCGACCGAGGAGTGGCTCTCCTTCGACTGGCTCTGGCCGGAGATCGTGCAGATCCCCGCGGACGACGGCATCGACGTGCCGGCGCGCATCTACCGCCCGGCCGACCTGGGCGCGGAGCCCAACGGCGCGGCCGTCATCTTCGTGCACGGAGCGGGCTACCTGCAGAACGTCCACAACGGATGGTCGAGCTACTACCGCGAGTACATGTTCCACCACTTTCTCGCGGCCAACGGCTACACGGTGCTCGACATCGACTACCGCGGATCGGCCGGCTACGGTCGCGACTGGCGGACCGCGATCTACCGCTTCATGGGCGGCGCGGACCTGAGCGATCAGGTGGACGGCGCGGAGTGGCTCGTGGCCAACGAGGGCGTGGACGCCGACCGGATCGGCATCTATGGCGGGTCGTACGGAGGCTTCATCACGCTGATGGCGCTCTTCACCGCGGGCGACACCTTCAAGGCGGGCGCGGCGCTGCGGTCGGTGACCGACTGGGCGCACTACAACGACGGCTATACCTCCAACATCCTGAACGACCCGCAGGAGGACGAGGAGGCGTATCGGATGAGCTCGCCCATCTACCACGCGGAAGGGTTCGGGCCGGACCAGCACCTCCTGATTCCCCACGGCATGGTCGACACGAACGTGCACTTCTCGGACGTCGTGCGCCTCGCCCAGCGGCTGATCGAGCTCGGGAAGGAGAACTGGGAGATGGCGGTCTACCCGGTCGAGAACCACGGCTTCACCGTGCCGTCGTCGTGGACCGACGAGTACCGGCGGATCTTCGAGCTCTTCGAGCGCACGCTCAGCGAGCCGGGGTGCACCGAGGCCGGCGGGCTCTGCGCGGTGCCGGGGCGGTAGGGCGCGCCGCCCCTAGTCGGGCCGGAGCGAGCGGGTCGGGTCCGTCCGTCCCGCTCGCCACGCAGGCAGGCCGCTGGCGGCCACACCGGTGATCAGCAGCGTCGCGACGGCGGCGGCCCACGCGCGCCCGTCGCCGGGAGCCACGCCGAACAGGAGCGTGGAGGCGAGACGCGACGCCACCAGCGCGAGTCCCGATCCGGCCACGATGCCCAGGATCGTGATGCCGGCGCCGTGCCGCAGCACGTCGCGCACGATGCGGCGCGTGCCGGCGCCGAGGGCCATGCGGATGCCGAGCTCTCGCCGCCTCGACCGGATGTTCTGGGCGAGCGTCGAGTAGAGGCCGACCACGGCGAAGAGCACTGCGCCGATGGCGAAGAAGCCGAAGAGCAGCGCGAAGAAGGTCGACTCCAGATAGCTCTCCTCGAGCTGGGCCGACACGGATCGCACACCCCGGAGCTCGACGCCCGGCACCGCCCCCGCCGCGGCGGCGATCGCGCGGTCGGCGGAGCCGGCGTCGCTCATCCGCACGCGCAGGTCGAGCGCCTGCCCGTACATCTGCTCGTAGGGGATCCATACGTGCTGTTCGACCTCGCCGCGCGGCCCCCGGTAGCGGGGGTTCGATGCGACCCCGACCACGGTGCGGGGCGTGAAGGTCCCGTCCCCGCCGACGACGAGTCGGCGACCAAGGGGGGAGGCCGTTCCGAACCACGCCTCGGCCACAGAGCGAGACACCACGACCACGGGCTCGGAGTCGGCGCGGTCGGTGGCGCTGAGGCTCCGGCCACTCAGCACGGGAATCCCGAGCATCTCGAGGGTGCCCCCGCCCACGCGGTGGAACTCGATGCGCGCCTGGATCCGGTCCTCGCGAGAGACCTCGACGCCCTCCGGCTCGATGTAGCCGACGCGTCCGCCGGGCGTGTACGGCGAGCCCGATCCGAGTTCGGCCGCCACCACGCCGGGCTGACGCCGCGTCTCGTTCACGAGGGTGCGGAGTACCGCGGGGTCGAAGTCGTCGCCGCCGATGCCGGCGATGCGGAGCGTCGCGACGTACAGACCCTCGGAGTCGAGCCCGATCGGGACGCGTCGCATCTCGAGCAGGCTTCGGCCGAGGAGGGTCGCCGTCCCGGCGAGCGCGAGGCCGAGTGCGATCTGCGCGACCACGACCCCGTCGCGGAGGCGACGGGCACCCCGCCCGCCGCGGCTCGTGAGCCCGCGCGCGGTGCCGCCGAGGGCGGTGCCGTCCCGACCGGACCTCCGGACCGCGACCATGGCCGGGACGAGCCCGGCCAAGGCGCCGGCGAGTACGCTCACCCCCACGCCGAAGGCCGCGACCCGGAGGTCCACGGTCGCCTCGATCAGTCGAGGCAGAGCCACCGGCCGGCTCGCGGCGACCCACTCCACGGCGACCGACGCGGCGGCGAGCCCGAGCAGGCCGCCCGCGGCCGCGATGAACACCGACTCGGCCACCGACTCCGCCACGACGCGGACCCGCGTGGCGCCGAGGCTCACCCGGATTCGGAGCGCGTCCACCCGATCGAAGGCGCGAAGCAGGACGAGGTTCGACGCGTTGAGCACCGCGATGGCGAGCAGGAGCAGCACCGACACGGTCAGGATGCCGAGCGTCCGTCCCACGTCGCCGAGCGTGGCCTCACGGAGCGTCCCGACCGTGAGGCCCGCGAACGCACGGGGGTCGAGCGAGTGGGTCTCGACGAGGGCCGCGCCGATGGACGCCGCCTCGCGCTCGACCGCCGCCTGCGACGCATCGGGTACGCGGCGGCCCGCCATCTCGAGGAAGGCGAGGTCCCGCTCGAGAACGGGCAGCGGCGCGTGGGCCAAGGGCGCCCAGAGCTCCGTGTCCGCCATCCGCGCCCCCTCTGGTGGCACGAAGGAGGCCGGCATGACGCCCACGATGGTGCCGATCGAGCCGTCGATCTCGATCGATCGCCCGATCGCCGATCCCTCACCGAAGCGACGGGTCGCGAACGCCGCGGAGGCCACCACGGCCAGCGGAGCGCCGGGGTCGTCGTCCGCCGACGCGAGGACCCGACCCTCGGCCGCCCCCACCCCCAGCGTCTCGAAGAAGCCGCCGGTCACCCACCCGCCGCGGACGAGCTCCGAGGTGTCGCCCGTGCGCGCGCCCATCGTGAAGGCGGTGAACGCCGACGTGGAGGCCAGGGTCCGCGTCGCCGAGGCCAGATCGAGGTAGTTGGGGTGGGAGATCGTCCCGAATCCCGGCCGCCCCTCACGCTCGACGCCGATGCGCACGAGCTCGTCCGAATCGGGATAGGGGAGGGGCCGCAGCGCCACCGTGTCCACCACCGCGACGACCGCGACGGTCGCGCCGAGCCCGACGCCGAGCACGCCGGCCACGAGCCCGGCCCACCCGGGCGATCTGCCCGCACTCCGCACCGCATGTCGTGAAACGTCGATCGCCGTCCCGATCCCACCTCGCGCCCGTCCCATGCGTCTCCTCCCACTCCCCGTCGTCCCCGGCATCGCGGACCGGGCGCCCCGCCCGGCCGTCGGCGTCGTCGCTCGGGCCCGAAGCCCGGCGAGCGCCACGTCCCACACCTCCAGCATCAGATCCCACGTGCCGCCACCCCGCGACCGCCGTTCCTCGAAGGCGAGCCGGACGGCGGCCTCGTCCTCCTCCCGCGCGTGCCGCGGCCAGAGCCGCAGCGCGAAGGTGAGGAGCGTGGACTCCAGGCGCCCCCACCCTCGATGGGGTCCGCGGCGGCCCGTCACGCGGTCCCGGGCTCCAGCAGGTCTCGTTCGACCGCGACGGCGAGCAGCCGGCGTCTCCGCTCCAGTTCGTTCCGGACAGCGCTGCGGCCCGCGTCGGTCAGCCGCACGAACTTCCGCCGAGCGTCGCCGCCGCGCTCGGACGGCGGAGGATCACACGCGACGATCAGCTCATCGGCTCGAAGCCGGCGCAGCGCGAGGTAGAGGGTCCCCGAGCGCAGGTCCCCGAAGGCGGGCGTCCGCGCCTCGATGTCCTGGATGATCCCGTAGCCGTGGAGCGGCCCCCGGCCGAGGGCGACGAGGATCTCGACCTCGAGGTCCGTGAAGGTGGTGTCGGTGGGCATTCGAGCGGTGTCGGTGGAATCACTATAGTTGTATCAACTATATATGATCCCGCCGCTGCGGCAAGGGTTGCCGTCCTCGAGCCCGACGGTCTACGCCCCCCCGAGCAGGTGGTCGAGCCCGTCCGCCATCCGTCGCATGCGCGCCTGCGCCTGGCTCACGGCAGCGAGGCCCGAGGGCGTCACGGTGACGACCTTCCGATCGCGCCCGGTGTCGGGCGCCACGACGGTTTCCGCCGCGATCCAGCCCTTGGCCTCGAGCCGCCGGAGCGTGGCGTACAGGGCCCCCAGGCTGACGCTTCGGCCCGCGGTTTCCTCGATCTCGTCGCGGATCGGGACGCCGTAGGCGCCGTCGCCCACGCGGAGCACCGCGAGCAGGACGAGGTGCTCGAATTCTCCGATGGCGTCCGGTGTGTCGGCCATGCTCGCTACTCGGCCCTGAGCGTCTGAACGGGATCGATCCGGGCCGCCTGTCGGGCCGGGAGTGCCGCTGCCGCGACGGCGGTGGCCAGGAACACCCCGCCGACCACGAGATAGGTGCCGGGCGCACGGGGGTCCTGGCCGAGCGTGAGAATGCCGAGCACGGGGGCCAGGACCCAGGCGACGGCGCCGCCGACCACGATGGCCGGCACGATCTGACGGAGCGCGACGGCGAGCACCGACCGGGCGAGCGCCCGACGATTCGCCCCGAGCGCGAGGCGGATCCCGAACTCCCGCCGCCGCTGCCGGATGCGGAAGGCGAGGAGGCCGTAGAGTCCGACGGTGGCGACCACGAAGCCGGACACGCCTCCGATCACGATCAGCCACCCGAACGTCTCCTGCACGCGCGTCATGAAGCGGAGCCCGTCGGCGAGGGTGATCGGCACGCCCAGCGTCGCGAGGTCGTCGCCGACAGCGGCGCGGAGCGCGGCGACCGACCCGCCGAGGTCGTCGGATCGGACGAGAAGGAGCGCCTCGGCCGGCCGGACCTGATCGAAGGCGAAGTAGACACGGTCGAGGCGGGCGCGGGGGCCGACAGCCAGCGGGACGTCGTCGACGATGCCGACGATGGTGACGGGTGCGTCGCCGAAGAGGTCGGGCGCGGTGAGCGTCACGCCGAGCGGATCCAGGCCGGGCAGGTGGCGCGCGACCCACGCGCGATTCACGACGGCCACCGGCGCGCCGTCCGATCGGTCGGCCGGACCGAAACCTCGACCCCGCAGGAGCTCGACGTCGAAGATCTCGAAGAACCGCGGCCCGACGGTGTTCGAGAGATGCGGCGTGGGCTCGTCGCCGCCCGGGAGTCGCACGGGGGTGACGCGCTCGAAGTAGCCGGGGGCGCCGGTCGCGAGTTCGACGGTGGCGCTCTCGACCGAGCCGCTCTCGACCGAGCCGCTCTCGACCGAGCCGCTCTCGACAGGGCCGCTCTCGACGATGCCGGTCTCGACGGCGCCGATACGCTCCCGAAGCCGTGCGAGGGAGGCGGCGTCCGTCGCTTCGAGGCTCGCGTTCACCAGAAGGACCTCGTCCGACGGCAGGCTGCGGCCGAAGGCGCGGGCGTCGCGCGTGGTCTGGACCATGAGCCCCGCGCCCACGAGGGCCGCGCACGAGAGCCCGAGCTGCACGGACACGAGCAGGCCTCCGACCCGCCCCGTTCCGGATCCGGACCCGCCCGGCCCACCGGTCAGGCGGCGCAGGTCCGACCGCCAGAGGCGCGCCACGGGAAGCGTGCCCGCGAGCACGGCCGTCCCGATCACGAGCAGCACCGTGAAGGCGGCGACCTCGGCCGTCATGCCGACGGTGATCCAGTGGTAGCCGAAGTTGCGGGGGCCGAGGGCGTCCTCGACATAGCGGGCGCCGACCCCGGCCAGCATGAAGCCGCCGACTCCGCCCACGGCCGCGAGCAGCAGCGACTCGAGGAGGGTCTGCAGCGTCAGCTGACCTCGGCTCGCGCCGAGCGCGCCCTGGATCGCGAGCGAGCGGGAGCGATCGACCGCCCGCACGAGGAGGAGGTTGGAGGCGTTGGCGATTGCGATGAGCAGGAGCGCCAGCCCGACGACGACGAGACCCGCGAACAGGAGCACTTCGCCGCCCTCGCCTCGCTCCTTCGTGAAGCCGACCAGCCGCACGTTCGCCTGGCGCGCGTCCGCCGGCCGCCCGGCGTCCGCGCGGGCCCACACCCGCACGGCGGCCCGCGTCGCTTCGGCCTCGGACACGCCCGTTGCGAGCCGCGCCACGATCGCGACCTCGTCGTCCGGGCGTGGCTCCACCACTCGCCACCCGAAGTGGTTGGTCGGGAATCCGAAGGTCGCCGGCATGGTGCCGGTGGTGACGTGATCGACACCGTCGATCCGGACCGTCTCGCCCAGCTCCAGCCCGAGCGTCTCGTTCAGCGCGGCCCACGCCTCGGCCCCTGCGAGCCAGGTCGGACCCTCGTCGGTGCCGGCGATCCGACCGGCGACGGGCTCCACGCGGAGGAGCTCGAAGGCCTCGGGATCGAGGTCGGCGAGCGCGAACTGACGGGCGGGGCCGGTCGACCCGCCGATCCCCACCTGCGCGGTCGTGTAGGTGCCCACGCTCGCGAGTTCGGGCAGCGAGCGGAGCAGATCCGCGTCGGCGGCGGTCACGCGCGCCAGGCGGCCGGCGCCGCTCGGCTGGTTCACCTCCAGCCGCACCACGCGATGGCCCTCCGGCACCGGCAGCGACCGGTACCCGACACCCCAGAGGATCGAGAAGAAGACGGTCGGGGCCGCCACGCCGAGCGTGAGGATCAGGACAGCGGTGAACGCGGTGGCCGGGTCGTGCCGAAGCCCGCGCGCGGCCAGGTGCAGGGCGAGCCGGGGGCGGACACCGGCGCGGACACCGGCGCCGACACGGGCGCGGCCCCCGGCACGGTTCCCGGCGCGGTGCGGCCCGCGGCGCGCGTGACGCACCCCCGACAGGATCTCGCGCCACGCTCGAGCCCACCGCGCCATGGTGCCACCCGGTCCACGGGCGACGACCTCGTCGAGGTCGGCGAGGAAGGCTTCGGCGTCCTCGCGCTGCGTCGCGTTCACGATCCAGCGGGCGAGAAACCGGGGTCGGGGCGGGGTCATCGGCGTCGTCCGAGAAGGTGAGTGTACAATGTACACCTACGGACGATGTGCGGCCTCGCCGGGTTTCGGACGGGGCATGCGAGCCTCGCCGAATGCGGGTTTACCGCCCGAATCCGGACCTGCGTGGAGGGCCTCACCACAGGCGATCGCATCGGAATCCCGACATCGACATCCGGATTGGTGTGGCATCATGAGTGTGAGAGGCCGAGGCGACCCGGGACGCGCTCGGGGGACGGGCTCGGCCGATGCACTCGCAGCGCCGGGAGGATGCCATGTCCAACTCCACCCTGGCCCGCCGAATTCCGGCGTTGGCCCTGCTCCTCGTAGCATGTGGCGGCGAAGGACCCCCGCAGCAGGCCGCGCAGGACGACTTCGCGGCCGAGTCCAACCGCGGCCAGGCCTTCATCCAGGACGCCAGCGCGACCCCGAACATCCTCCAGATCGCGATCGGATCGGAGGACCACACCACGCTCGCGGCAGCGGTCCAGGCGGCGGAGCTCGAGAACGTGCTGGTCAACGCGGGACCGCTGACGGTGTTCGCGCCGACCGACGAGGCCTTCGCGGCGTTGCCGGAGGGCACCCTCGAGGAGCTGCTCAAGCCGGAGAACAAGCAGACGCTGGCGAACATCGTCACGTCGCACGCGGCACCCGGGAAGTTCACGGTCGAGCAGCTTGCGGACGGGATGCAGCTGTACCAGGCCACGGGCCACTACATCCCGGTCGAGGTCCGGGACGGCGCGACGTACGTGAACGGCGCGCGGATCCTCGCGACGGTGCCGGCTACCAACGGCATCGTCCACGTCATCGACCAGGTCTTCCTGATCGCCGCGCCGGAGTGACTCCATGCTCTCGCGCACGGGCACCTACGCGCTTCAGGCGACGCTCTATCTCGCCGAGCACCGGGATCGCAACGCGGTCTCGACCTCGGAGATCGCGAGTCGCCTGGATGCCCCGGCCGACTACCTCGGCAAGGTGCTGCGCACGCTCGGGAAGGCCGGAGTGCTCACGTCAACGCGGGGCGTACGCGGTGGATACCGCCTCGTCCCGGCCCCGTCCGAGGTGACGGTGGCGGACGTGGTGACGCCCTTCGACGGCTACGAGCCACCGAAGGCGTGTCTGCTGGGCGGCCGCTGCAACCTCGACGATCCGTGCAGTGCCCACGCGCGCCGGCTCGAGTGGATCGAGGCCCAGCGGGCGATCCTCCGCCAAACCACGGTGGCCGACCTTCTCGCGCACGAGCCGGACGAGCTCGAAGACGACACCCACGCTTCAACCGACTGACGAGGAACCATGCACATACACGCCCTCCGGGCCGTCCCGGCCACCGCCCTTCTGACCGCGGTATTCCTGGCCGCGTGCGGAGGTGAGTCGCCCGACACCTCGGGGGAATCGTCCCCGGCCACACCCGCCGCGCCCGCGGAGCTCACCGCGGTCGAGCTCGAACAGGGCATCGGGCCCGTCCGCGACCTGCAGCTCGCGGCCATCGATCCCGCGCTGGTCGGCGAGGGTGAAGCCGCGTTCACGACCAAGTGCTCGGCGTGCCACAAGCTCGACGAGCGCTACGTGGGGCCGCCGCTCCGCGACGTGACCGACCGCCGTCGGCCGGAATTCGTGATGAACATGATCCTGAACGCCGCGGAGATGGTCGAACGGCACCCCGAAATCCGCGGGATGCTCGCCGACTACTTCACGCCCATGCCCGTCCAGGTCACCGACCGGGACGAAGCACGAGCAATTCTCGAATACCTGCGCCAGGCGCAGGCCGAAGCCAACCAGGGAGGTTGAACCATGGCCAGCAAGAGAAGGGGCCTGATCGCGCTCGGCACCGCGCTGCTCGTGGCGTCCTTCGGGGCGTACGCGTGTCAGTCCGGATCGACCGGAGGCGTGGGGGCCGGAGACATGATGTCCGCCGCGGAGGCCGTCTATGTACCGCCCGGCGAGTACGACGAGTTCTACGCCTTCATGTCGGGAGGCTTCAGCGGAAACCTCACGGTGATGGGTCTCCCCTCCGGACGGCTGCTCCGTACGGTTCCGGTGTTCAGCCAGTACCCCGAGAACGGATGGGGCTACGCCGAGGAGACGAAGGCGATGCTCAACACGTCGTACGGCTTCGTCCCGTGGGACGACGCGCACCATCCGGAGCTGTCGATGACGGACGGGGTGCCGGACGGCCGCTGGATCTTCATCAACGGCAACAACACCCCGCGCGTCGCGCGGGTGGACCTGAACACCTTCGAGACCACCGAGATCCTCGAGATCCCGAACTCGGCGGGGAACCACGGATCGCCCTTCATCACGCCGGACTCGAAGTACATCGTGGCGTCCACGCGCTTCAGCGTACCGGTGCCGAATCGCGACATGTCGATCGAGGAGTACCGCGGGAACTTCAAGGGCACGCTGAGCTTCGTGCGCGCGGATCAGCCGGGTGAGATGGACGTGGCGTTCCAGGTGCTGATGCCGGGGTACGACTACGACCTCGCGCACGCGGGCAAGGGTCCGTCGATGGGCTGGATGTTCTTCACCTCGTACAACTCCGAGGAGGAGCACACCCTGCTCGAGATCAACGCGTCACGCCGCGACAAGGACTTCATCGCGGCCGTGAACTACGAGCGCGCCGAGGAGTGCATCGCGGCCGGCGCCGGCGAGATGATGCCGGCAAACTACGCCCACAACTACATGGACGACCGCCACATCGCGGTTACGGACATGAAGAGCAGCGTGCTCGTGATCGAGCCGTCGGACTGCTCCGACCTCGTCTACTTCCTGCCGACCCCGAAGTCGCCGCACGGCGTCGACGTGGATCCGAGCGGGGAGTACATCGCGGCGGGCGGCAAGCTGGCCACGGTGATTCCGGTGCACTCCTTCAGCAAGATGATCGCGGCCATCGAGGCCGAGGACTTCGAGGAGGTCATCGACGGGATCCCGGTCCTCACCTACGAGTCGGTGCTGGCGGGTGAGGTCGCGAACGCGGGCCTCGGTCCGCTCCACACGGAGTTCGACGGAGAGGGCTACGCCTACACGACCGCCTTCATCTCGTCCGAGATCGTGAAGTGGGAGATCGGTACGTGGCAGGTCGTGGACCGGATTCCGGTCTACTACTCGGTCGGGCACCTCATGATTCCGGGCGGCGACTCGCAGGACCCGGACGGGAAGTACCTGGTCGCGCTGAACAAGATCACGAAGGACCGCTACCTGCCGACCGGCCCGGAGCTGGCGCACTCGGCGCAGCTGATCGACATTAGCGGCGACCGCATGCGACTGCTGCTCGACTTCCCGACCCAGGGCGAGCCGCACTACGCACAGGGCATCGCGGCTGAAAAGCTGATGGACGGCGATCAGGTCCAGTTCTACTCGCTGACCGAGAACCACCATCCGTACGCGGCGACCTCCGAGGCGGAGGCGCGCGTCGAGCGCGAGGGGAACGAGGTCCACGTCTACATGACCTCGATCCGCAGCCACTTCACACCCGACAACATCGAGGGCGTGCGAGTGGGCGACCGGGTGTTCTTCCACGTCACCAACCTCGAGCAGGACTGGGACGTGCCGCACGGATTCGCGGCCCTCGGCGCGAACACCGCGGAGCTGCTCATCATGCCGGGTCAGACCCGGACGCTGGTGTGGGAGCCGAAGGAGCCGGGGATCTACCCCTTCTACTGCACTGACTTCTGCTCGGCGCTCCATCAGGAGATGCAGGGCTACATCCGGGTGTCGCCGCAGGGCGCTGCAGTGCCGCTTCGCTGGGGCACGGGCGGCGAGTGGAACACCAACTGACGCGACCGGAGTCGGGGGCGGCCCCCTGCCGCCCCCGGCGCCTCATGCACCGAGGCCTGGGAGCCACCTGACCATGAGCAACCGAAGCCGGATCCTGATTCTGCTCGCGTCACTCGCGCTGGGACTGATGTACGTCCTGCCCGTGTGGCGCATCACGCTCGAGGCCCCGCAGTACCCGGAGGGACTCGGCATGGTGATCCGGATCGACGACATCGCGGGCGTGAAGGAGCACGACCTGCGAAACATCAACAACCTCAACCACTACATCGGGATGCGCGTCATCGAGCCGGACGACATCCCCGAGCTGCGGATCATGCCCTGGGTCGTGGCCGCGCTCATGCTCGGCGGTGCGCTCACCGCGGCCCTCGGGCGGCGACACATGCTCTACCTCTGGACCGCGGCGTTCGTGACGATCTCGGTGGTCGGCATGGCCGACTTCTACAGGTGGGAGTACGACTACGGCCACAACCTCGACGAAGAGAACGCGATCATAAAGATCCCGGGGATGAGCTATCAGCCGCCCCTGATCGGCTCGAGGCAGATCCTCAACTTCACCGCGCACTCGTGGCCGGGCGGCGGCGGGTGGGCCGCGATCCTGGCGTGCGGGATGGGCGTGTTCGTGACGGGTGCCGAGATGAGGCGTGCGCGCCGAGGGGCCGAAGCGCAGGGGGTGGCGGTGGACGCGGCGGGCGTCGGTCGGGACCCGAGCGCAGGGCCGTCGTCGACCCGAGGTGGGTCGGCGGGCGGCGGTGTCGCGGGGGCCGCGCTCCTCGCGATGCTGCTCTCCGGATGCGCGGACCCCGAGCCGCGGGCGCTCGTTGCGGGGGTCGACACCTGCGCGCACTGCCTCATGACGCTCGCGGAGGCCGAGTACGGGAGCGAGCTCGTGACGACCACGGGTGTCGTCCACACCTTCGACTCGGTGGAGTGCCTCGTCAGCTTCCTCGAGCACGGACGCATGATCGGCGAGGTGCATTCGCTGTGGGTGACCGACTTCGGAAACCCGCGCGATCTCGTGCCCGCCGAGAAGGCGTTCTATCTGGTGAGTCCGAGCCTGGGCTCGCCCATGGGGCTCGGGGTGACCGCCTTCGCGCACGAAGACGCTCGGAATGCGGCGCTCCAGGCGTTCGGGGGCGAGGCGTCGACGTGGCGCGGCGTGAAGGAGCTCGTGACCGACACGTGGCCGAACGGTCGGCCCGTGAACCACGGGGGCCACGGGTCGGAGATCCGATGAACACGCTCGTGCTGCTGGCGGTGGGTCTGCTCGGGCAGGCGGTGACGCCGCAGCCTGGGCCGTCGCATCCGGTGCCGCCGCAGGCCCGGACTCCCGACGGATTCGCCTCGATCGGCGAGGCCGTGGCGGCCGCGGCGCCGCACGACACCGTCCGGATCGCGGCGGGGGTGTACGCCGAGCCGACCGTGGTCATCGATCGACCGCTCACGCTGCTGGCCGAGCCCGGTGCCATCCTCACGGGCGAGGGCGAGCGCGGCCTGATCGAGATCCGCGCGGACTCGGTCACCGTGGCCGGTTTCACGCTGCGCGACACCGGTCTCGCCTTCACGGACGACCGCGCCGCGATCCTGGTCGAGGAGTCGCGCTTCTGCGAGGTGCGGGACAACACGCTCGAACGGACGTTCTTCGGGATCTACCTCGCCAACTCGGGCGACTGCACCGTGCGCGGCAACCGGCTCGAGGCGACGGGCGATCGCGAGACGCGGTCGGGCAACGGCATCCACCTCTGGTACTCGACCCGGATCCGGATCGAGGACAACGAGATCGTGGGCCACCGCGACGGCATCTACTTCGAGTTCGTGGAGGACTCCGAGGTGATGGGGAATCGGAGCACGGGCAACGCGCGCTACGGCCTCCACTTCATGTTCTCCGATCGCAGCAGCTACGACCGGAACACCTTCGCGGACAACGGCGCGGGGGTGGCGGTCATGTACACGCGCGACGTGAGCATGCGCGAGAACGACTTCCGGGGAAGCCGGGGGAGCGCGGCCTTCGGACTGCTGCTCAAGGACATCACCGACTCCGAGATCACCGGAAACCGCTTCCTCGACAACAGCGTGGCCATCCACGCAGAGGGCGCCAACCGCGTCCGCATCGAGGGCAACGAGTTCGTCGAGAACGGCTGGGCCGTGAAGGTCATGGCCAACTCCGAGGACTCGAGCTTCTCGGGCAACAACTTCGTCCGCAATTCCTTCGACATCGCCACCAACAGCCGGCGCACGTACAGCGAGTTCGAGGGCAACTTCTGGGACCGGTACCGTGGCTACGACCGGGACGGCGACGGGGTGGGAGACGTTCCGTATCACCCCGTGCGTCTGTTCAGCCTGGTCGTGTCGCAGAACGAGCCCGCACTCGTGCTTCAGCGGAGTCCGCTCGTGTTCCTCCTCGACCTCGCGGAGCAGGCGCTTCCGATGCTCACCCCCGAGAACCTGGTGGACCCGCGCCCCGTGCTCGACCCCTTCGACACGCCCTGGAGGCCGTCGTGAGCTCCTCCGCAGAGGTGTCCGGCCGCGCCGGCCCACCCGGCCATTCCGTCGCCCGGCCCGCCGGCCCAGCGCTCGAGGTCGTCGACCTCTCGAAGCGGTTCGGACGGGTGCGCGCGCTCGCATCCGCGTCGATCGCCTTCACGCCGGGCGCGGTTACCGCGCTCATCGGACCCAACTCCGCGGGCAAGACGACGCTTCTCAAGTCGATCGTGGGACTCGTGCGGCCCGACGACGGGTGCGTGCTGATGAACGGCACGGTCGTGGACGCTGGCGGCGCCTACCGTCGTGACGTCGGCTACATGCCGCAGCTCCCCGCCTTCCCGCCCCACATGACCGGCCAGGAACTCGTCGACATGATCGACGACCTGCGGGGGTTCGACGGTGAGCCCGACGAGTCGCTCATCGACGACCTCGAGGTGCGCGACGAGATGTCGAAGCCCTTCGGATCGCTCTCCGGCGGGACGCGGCAGAAGGTCAACGCCGCGCTGGCGTTCCGGTATCGCCCGACCGTGCTGATTCTCGACGAGCCCACCGCCGGCCTGGACCCCGTCGCGTCGCTGACGCTCAAGCGGAAGATCCGCGAACGCCGCGAGGAGGGGGCCACCGTCCTGATCACGTCGCACGACCTCGGGTCGCTGGAGTCGCTCGCGGAGGAGATCGTCTTCCTGCTGGAGGGGCGCCTTCGCTTCCATGCGTCGCTCGTGCGCCTGCTCGAGGAGACGGGCCAACGGTCGCTCGAGGCCGCCATCGCCGAGCTGATGCTCCGTGGACGCGGGGCGGGCGACGAGATTCGCCCGAAGCGCGCGACCACGCCGGACGTGAGCGTCGGTGACGACACCGCCCGCGACGACCCCGGCCTCGCCAATGAAGAGGGTGTGGCATGATCGGCCGAGCCGCGAAGGTCATGCGCTACCAGGTGGTCGATCTCCTGAGGGGTCGCGCGCTGGTCGGGTA
Source organism: Longimicrobiales bacterium (assembly GCA_028284495.1). Lineage (GTDB taxonomy): Bacteria > Gemmatimonadota > Gemmatimonadetes > Longimicrobiales > Gaopeijiaceae > Gaopeijia. Next base: position 24,853 of record JANQRP010000032.1, read on the forward strand.
CGCTCTCTTCTTCGCGGCGGCCACCAGCGGCCTCTCGCTGCTCGGCGGCGGAACCGCGCGGGCGCTTCCCTCGCTCGCGACGCTGATCCTGCTCGTGGTGCCGCTCGTGTCGCTCCTGCTGGCCACCACCACCGTCTACCACCGGGGCGACTTCGTGAACCTGCTGCTCTCCCACCCGGTGGGGCGGCGGCCCGTGTTCGTCGGGATCCACCTCGGGGTCACGCTCCCGCTGACGGCGGCGTTCCTGCTGGGTCTGTTGCTGCCGCTCGTCGCCGGGGGCATCGGAGCCGAGCACGTCGCGGACGTGGCCATCCTCGCGGTGGCGGGCGTGCTGCTGACCGGCGTCTTCTCGTCGATCGGCCTGGTCGTGGGCCTCTCCTTCGACCGTCTGGCGCGCGGGGCCGGGTTCGCCCTCCTGCTCTGGCTGGCCCTCGTGGTGCTCTACGACGGCGCCGTGCTGTTCGCCGCGTACCGCTGGGCCGCCTACCCGATGGAGGGGCCCATGCTCGCCCTCATGGCGCTCAACCCGGTGGACCTCGCGCGCGTCATGGTGCTGGTCGCGCTCGACGCGTCGGCGCTGATGGGCTACACGGGCGCGGTGTTCCAGGACTTCTTCGGCGGTGCGAGCGGACTGCTGGTGGCCGCGGCGTGCCTCGCGCTCTGGATGGCCGCGCCGGCGTTCGCGGCGATGCGGCTGTTCGAGCGGAAGGACCTGTAGGGATCCCCGCCCGTCAGGCGCCCGCTCTCTCCGGTGGCGGCATCACGTAGCTGAGCGCCGTCCCCACCGTCATCACGACGAACACGCCGATCGGGTTCCACCAGAGCCAGCCGATGTCCGTCGAGTAGAACACGGCGAGGACGGTGGCGAACCCGGAGAGGATCCCGATGAACGCGGGGGTGCCGTGCGCGCGCTTCACGAGGAAGGCGAGGAGGAAGCCGCCGAGGATCGAGCCGTAGACGAGGCTTCCGACCTGGTTCACGAGCTCGATGAGCGAGCCACCCTGGCCGGCACGCAGCGCGAAGGCGAAGGCCAGGAGGCCCCACCCGAGCGTCGCGAGACGCGACACCTTGAGGTAGTGCGCCTCGGTTCCGTCGCGCTTGAACCAGCGCCGGTAGAAGTCCATCACCGTCGCGCTCGAGAGCGCGGTGAGCTCGGAGTCGATCGACGACATCGCGGCGGCGAAGACGGTCGCGATCATCAGCCCGACGAGTCCGATGGGGAAGTACGTCGTGAGGTAGGTCGGGAAGACGTAGTTCGTGTCGTTCGAGTCCGACCCGCGGACGTCGGCGACGATCGCCTTGGCTTCGTCGCGAAGGTCGGCGAGTGCCTCGTCCTGCGCGGCGAGGGTCTGCTCGAGCTCGAGCGGGACCGCCCCGGTGTCGCGCTCGTCGATGATCTCCATGACCGTCGCGCGACGCTCGGCGTGCGTCTCCGAGAAGGTGAGGGAGATCGCCTCGAAGTCCGCGGCCCGATCCGACTCCATGACGACCCTCACCTCGGCGTCGTTGAAGACGACGGGCGGCTCCTCGAAGTGGTAGAAGGCGAACATCAGAACGCCGATCCCAAGGATCGCGATCTGCATCGGCACCTTCATGAAGCCGTTGAAGAGGAGCGAGAGCCGGCTGTCGCGCATCGAGTTCGCGGTCAGGTAGCGCTGCACCTGGCTCTGATCCGCACCGAAGTACGACAGAAAGAGGAAGGTCCCGCCGATGAGCCCGGACCAGATGGTGTAGCGGCTCTGCGGATCCCAGCCGAAGTCGATCGCGCGCCACATCTCCTGCACGCCGCTGATGTAGGCCGCGTCCGCGACCCCGACCCCGTCGGGGAGTCCGGCGATCATGAAGACGATCGCCAGGGTGATGCCGAGGAACATCATCAGCATCTGCACCACGTCGGTCCATATGACGGCGGTGATGCCGCCGACGACCGTGTACCCAATCGTCACGACCGCCATGATCGAGATCGTGATGACCTCGTCCCACCCGAGAATCGTCGAGAGCACGATCGCGGGCGCGTACATGATCACGCCCGTCCCCATCGCGCGTCCGAGGAGGAAGAGGAAGGAGGTGAGCGAGCGCGTCTTCGGGTCGAAGCGTGTCTCGAGGTACTCGTACGCGGTGAAGAGCTTCGCGCGGTAGAAGAAGGGCACGAAGACCACCGAGAGGATGATCATCGCGAAGGGGAGCGGAAGGTACGTCTGCACGAACCGCATCCCGTCGTAGTAGCCCTGGCCGGTGGTGCCGATGAAGGTGATGGCGCTCGCCTGCGTGGCCATCACGCTGAGGCCGATCGCCCACCACGGCATCGAGCGGTTGCCGAGGAAGAAGCCCTCGACGCCCTCGTTCTTGCGGCTCTGCCACATGGCGAAGCCGAGCACGCCGGCGAGGTAGAGTCCGAAGACCCCCCAGTCGATCCCGGTCACGAACCGCTACCGATGTTGCCACCCACGTTGAGTGCCGCGGTCATCCAGATCAGGAAGACGATGCAGACCACGCCCCACACGGCCAGCGTGACGTAGATCGATCCCCAGCTCTTCCAGGGCCCGCCCGGCGGATCGCCGTCGTCGGGCGTCAGGTCGGGCTTCGGGACGTCGCTCATCGTGATGTCTCCCACGCGTCCCAGCTCGCGCGGTCGAGCGAGACGAGGTTGGCGAAGAGCCGGTAGGCGCCCGGCACGCCGGCCTTCCACTGCCGGAAGAAGGAGATGCCCGTGTACGCCCAGAGGCCCTCGCCGTAGGGCGCCACCACGAGCGCGCCTTCCTTCCAGTCCTCGCCCGGATCACGGAAGCGGATCTGGGGCACGTAGGCGTCGTCCCACTCGCCCAGGTAGTAGAGGCCCCGCTCCTGCACCCACCCCTCGAAGTCGGTCATCGTGAGGGTGTTGGGGCCCGCGATCACCGGCGAGGTCGGGTGGATGAACTCCACCGGGCTGTGCTCGTCCGTCGTGCGGTCGTGCGGCCGCGAGATGTCGACGGGGTAGGGCGCGTATTCGCCGCGCGGGAAGTTGTACTGGTTGTACTGCGTGACCACGGTGCCGCCCGCCTCGGCGAAGGCGAGGATGCGGTCGTTGAGGGCGGCGATCTCGGGCTGCGTCTCGTAGACGCGGATCCCGAGCATGAGCACGTCGAGGTCGTCGAGGGTGCCGTTCCGCAGATCGTCCGCCGTGACCTCGCGGACGTCGATGCCCATCTGTCGGAGCGCCAGCATCCCGTCGTCGCCGGGTCCGAAGATGTAGCCGACGGATACGTCGTCGGCGGTCACCTGGACCACGCTCACCCCGATCTCGGCGGGCTCGAAGAACGCCATCCGCTCGATGTGCGGAAAGTCGAGGAGGGTGAAGCCCTCGGTGTACGAATCCCCCCGGGCCGGGTCGCTCCCGATGGACTCGGGGTCGAGCGCGAGGGCCTCCACCGTGAACGTGAACCGTCCCGGGTTCACCCGCTGCGGCACGACATTGAAGGTGAAGGTGGCCTGCTGACCCGGCGCGTCGAAGTCGAAGCTCGCCGGCTCTCCGCCGTCGTTGACCGCCCACCCGTCGGGCACCGCCACCCGGACGCCTCCGCGGCGGCCCTCCTCCGCGAAGTTCTCGACGCGGACCGTGACCTGCTTGGCCTCCGGCGGGACCCCGTCCGGCCCCGACGGCCAAACGAGCGAGCCCGGCTCGGTCGTGACCGAGATCGCGGGCACGACGAGGGGGGGATGCGTGAACTCGCCGTCCGCCTGATCGACGCCGACGTACTCGCCCGCCACCACCGTCGAGATCGCGGGCGTCCGGAGCGGCACGCCCTCCTGCTCCTCCCACCCCGCGTTGTACTCCTCGAGGAAGGTCAGCGCGATCTCGGCGGAGATCGGTCGCGGAGCCTTGGGGAGCCCCCACAGCATCGGCTCGCCCTCCGGCCAGACGTACATGGCGTCGGTGCCCGGCGTGGCCCGGTAGTAGAGCCGCGAGAGGTCGGCGCCGGCCGGCACCGTCACGGTGTAGGCGAAGCGGACCACCTCACCGGCCGCCGCGGAGATGCCCTCGGTACCGCCCGCCGCGCCGGACGACTCGCGCATCCGGCCGGTGACGCGGGCCGTCGAGACGTCCCAGCCGTCGGGCACACGAAGCGACGTCCCGATGCTCGCGATCCCGAACCCTCCGCCGTTCCAGACCTCCACCACGACGTCCACCGCTTCGCCCGGCACGATGAGGTCGTCGTCGACCCGCACGCGGGTCACCACACCGGTCATGCCGAGGAGCGTCCGCTCGACGGCTTCGGCGCGGCGGAGCAGGTCGTTCAGATAGGCGCGCGCGCCGGGGAGCTGCTGGCCCGCGGCCGTGCCCACGACGGTGATCGCCGACTCGAGCGGCATGCGCGCCTCCGCGAGCGACTGGACCGCCTGCGCGGCCTGGCCGGCGCCGAAGTAGCGGCGGGCATCCATGAGATGGCCACGGTACCGCGTGAGCTCCTGGGCGACCTCGTCGGCGCGGGGGAGGGAGAGCGACTCGGCGGGGCCGGCGAGGGTGGTGTCGACGCTGGCGAAGAAGGTCGCCGCAGGATCGACCTCGGAGGCCGTCGCTCGCTCGACGCCCGCGACGCGCACGAGCGTTCCGTCGCTCGAGTGAAGCGCCTCCAGCAGAAGCCGTGAACTCCGTTGTCCGAACGGCTGGGCCGAGCCCATGTCCTGCGAGCGGTGCTGGCTCCGCGAGTCCATCGCGAGCTGGTGGTGCGAGCGACCCAGCACGAGGTCGTAGGTGCCCGTCTCGACGCGGGTGTCGGTCTCATCGGTGCGGCGGTTCAGAAGGTAGAGCTTGGGCGTCGCCCACGCCTCGACTCCGATGTCCTCGAGATCGGCGAAACGCGCAGGATCCGCCGCGGCCTCGAAGGCCTGTTTGGTGAGTATTCCGGACGCCTGGTGATGGCCGTGGCCGTCGGACGCGTTGCCCTGCCAGACGCTCACGATCACGTGCGGGCGGAATCGCCGGATGACGAGCACGATGTCCTGCAGGACCTCGTCTTCCTCCCACTTCTCGATGGTCTCCTCGGCGGTCTTCGAGTAGCCGAAGTCGATGGCGCGCGTGAAGAACTGCACGCCGCCGTCGAGTTGGCGTGCCGCAATGAGCTCGCCCGTCCGGATCGCCCCGAGGCCCTCGCCGAGCTGCGGGCCGATCAGGTTCTGGCCGCCGTCGCCGCGGGTGAGGGAGAGGTAGGCGGTCTCCGCGCCCTGGCCGCGGGCGAGTGTGGTGAGCAGCGCCGTGTCCTCGTCGTCGGGGTGGGCGGCAACGAGCAGCACCCGCTTCAGCCCGTCGAGCCCGCGGAGGTCGAGTGCCGAGCCCACGAAGCCGCGATCGAGCGGGACCTGTGCGGAGGCGCGCGAGGGTAGCGCGGGAATCAGGAGCGCAACGGCCGCGACCAGGAGGCGGCGGGGCCGGAGGGTGTGGTGAGAGCTCATGGTCGTCCCGTGTCGGGTCGAGTCGTCGATGTCGTGTGGGCGCTCAGTGGGTCCGGGGCCACGGCAGGCCGAGCGCCGCCGGCGCGCGTGCCCGACCGATCCAGCCGCCGAGCGCCGCCAGCGTCAGAATGTAGGGCAGCGCGAGGAAAAGCTGGTACCCGATGTCCCAACCGAGGGTCTGGAGCAGATACTGCAGCGCGTCCGCTGCGCCGAAGAACAGTCCCGCCACGAGGACACCCCACGGCCGCCATCTGCCGAGCACGACGACCGCGATGGCGATGAAGCCCCGCCCGGCGGACATGTTCTCGGTGAAGGTGCCGGCGTAGGCGAGCGCGAGGTGCGCCCCGGCGAGGCCCGCCAGCAGGGTGCCGAAGAGCGCGGCCCCGAACCGGAGACGTCGCACCGGGAGTCCCGCGGCCGCGGCGGCATCCGGGTCCTCGCCGACCGCGCGAACCTCGAGGCCCCACTCGGTACGGAAGAGGAACCAGCCGAGGAGCGGGGCGAGCGCGAAGGTCAGGTACACCGTCGGCGCGACATCGAAGAGGGCGGGGCCGATCACCGGAATGTCGGCGAGGACCGGGATGCGGAGCCGGTCGAGCTGCGGCACGTCGAGCTGGGCACCGGTGGCGCCGAAGCGGGCGGTGTACACGGCGGCGGTACCGCCGAGGCCGAGGAGCGTCACCGCCGTGCCGGTGATGATCTGGTCGGTGTTGAGCCAGACGACGGGCACCGCGAAGGCCAGCCCCACGAGAAGCCCCGCCGCCGCTCCGATCAGGATGCCGAGCGCCGGGGACCCGGTCGCCATCGCCCCGAGAACCGACCCCAGCGCGCCCGCGATGATGGAGCCCTCGAGGCCGATGTTCAGGACCCCGGCGCGCTCGCTGACCATCTCGCCGAGGGCCGCGAGCACCAGCGGGACGCCGAGCCGGACACCTGCGGCGAGGAACGCCGAGAGCGCGACGATCACGCGGCCTCCGGGGCGCCGGCATCGCCGCCCGACCGGGAGCGGCCGCGCGCCGCGATCAGCACGCCGATCACGGTGATCGCCTCGATGACGTTGACCCAGGCCAGGGGAACGCCGGCCACCCGCTGCATGCTGGTCCCGCCGGCCTGGATGGCGCCGAAGAAGATCGCGGTGGCGATGACCGCGAGCGGATTCAGACGCGCGAGCAGCGCGACGGCGATGGCGGTGTACCCCCACCCCTGCGAAAGGCCCGGATAGAGCGCCAGGTCGACGCCCGCCACGTGTACGGCGCCGGCCAGTCCGGCCAGCGCGCCGGAGGCCAGAAACACCCCTGCCGACAGGCGGCCCGAGTCGACGCGTCCGGCGATGCGCGCGGCCTCCGGCCCTTCTCCGACGGCCCGGATCAGGAAGCCCACCCGGGTGAATCGGAACACCACCCACAGGACCACGGCGAGCGCGACGGCGAGCGCGAAGCCGACGTGCAGGTCCGTGCCCGGCCAGAGCGTACCCAGCGTCGCCGACTCGGGGAGGGGGGCGGTCTCGTTGTAGACGCCCTGGGGCTCCTGAAGCGGGCCGTCGATGAGCCACGCCGTGAGGTGGATCGCGACGAAGTTCAGGAGGAGCGTGGTGATGACCTCGTTGGTGCCGCCCCTGAGCTTCATCACCGTCGGGAAGGCCGCCCACGCGGCGCCCGCCACGAGGCTGGCCGCCAGCATCGCGGGGATCACGACCGCGGCGGGGAGTCCCCCGCCGACGAACCCGACGGTGAATCCGGCGACCGCGCCGGCGTACAGCTGTCCCTCGGCGCCGATGTTCCAGATGCCGGCCCGGAACGCGAGCGCGACCGCGAGTCCGGTGAGGAGGAGCGGCACGGAGCGCTTGAGCGTGAACGAGGCGATGGCCTGCTCCGAGCCGAACGCGCCTCGCCACAGGGCGCCGAGGGCCTGCGGCACGTCGTACCCGCCGAGCGCGAGGGCCACGCTCGTCACCGCGAGCGCCAGGCCGATGGCGAAGAACGGTCCCCACCAGCGGGCGCGGATCACGAGGTGCCCTCTCCGGCCCGCGCGGCCCTTCCCTCGCCCGCCTCCAGCATCCGCGCTCCGACGCCCTCCCGCGTCCGCTCGGCCTCGGGCACCTCGGTCAGTCGACCGCGCACGATCGTGAACACCCGGTCCGACAGCGCCAGCACCTCGTCGAGGTCGGTCGACACGAGGACGATCGCGGGCGCGTGCTTGGCCCGCCGGAGCCGATGCAGCTGGTCGTGCACGAAGCGCGCGCCGGCCACGTCGAGGCCGCGGGTCGGGTTCTCGGCGACGACCAGTTCGGGGCTTCCGTGAAGCTCGCGCGCGACCACCAGCCGCTGCTGGTTGCCGCCCGAGAGCGACGCCGCGGTCGCACGTGATCCGGAGGTCCGGATCCCGAAGGTGTGGATCATCTCGCGGGTCCGGGCCACGAGCGCGTTCCACCGGAGGAAGGCTCCGCCGGGACCTCCCCGCACGTCGGGGTCGGCGTGGTGACCGAGCGCCACGTTCTCGGCGAGGTCGAAGGAGCCGATCAGGCCCTCGCGCCCGCGGTCCTGCGGGACGTATGCGACGCGGTCGGGCAGGTGGATGCGGCCCGGGGCCCCGCCGCTTCCACCCGGACCCGCGGCCGTCTCCCGCCCGGCCAGGGCCCGCGCCAGCTCCCGCTGTCCGTTGCCTTCCACACCGGCGATCCCGACGATCTCGCCCGCACGGAGCTCGAGGTCCACACCGTCCGTGCGGCCGAGCCAGCGGGCGCGTACCTCGCCCGGCTCGACGGTGGTCCGCTGCGGTGCGTCGAGCGCCTCGGCGTCCCCGACCATGGCTTCCGCCACCGAGCGCGCGGTCACCGCCGCGCGATCCGCCTCGAGCACGGTGCGGCCGTTCCGGAGCACCGTGATGCGGTCCGCCACCCGGAGGACCTCGTCGAGCTTGTGCGCCACGAGGAGTACGGCCCGCCCCTCGCCGGCCAGCCGTCGCAGCAGCGTGAGGAGTCCTTCCACCTCGGAGGGGGCGAGCACCGCGGTGGGCTCGTCGAGAACGAGGATTCGCGGGTCGCGGAGCAGCACCTTCACGATCTCGAGCCGCTGCCGTTCGCCAATGCTGAGCGCCTCGACCTGCCGCGAAAGGTCGACCTCGAGGCCGGTCTCGGCGCGGATCCGGTGGACGCGTTCGCGCACCCAGTCGGTGGGAAGGGCCCAGCCGCTTCGCGCCCGGCGGACGCCGAGCGAGAGATTCTCCTCGCCCGTGAGTCGGGGTACGAGGGCGAAGTGCTGGTGGACCATGCCGACGCCGCGATTCCAGGCGTCACGGGTGGACCAGCCGCGGGCACGTCCGGCGCCGAACACGGAGGCGCCGTCGACCTCGACCTCTCCGGCGTCGGGCCTCAGATGGCCCGCGAGGACCGACAGGAGCGTGGTCTTGCCGGCGCCGTTCTCACCGACGAGCGCGTGGACCTCTCCGGCCCGGACCTCGAGCCGCGCGTCGTCCAGCGCGACGACCGAGCCGAAGGTGCGCCGCAGTCCGCGGATCCGGACCGCGGCCCGGACCTCGCGATCGGTCACCCGCCGCCCGCTCCGGCGCCGGTCTCCTCGTAGCCCTCCTCGCCCTCGATGAACGGCACCCGCGGCGGGTCGAAGTCGCCCGACCGGATGGCCGTACGCATCGAGTCGATGCGCGCGAGGAGATCGGCGGGAATCCGGTCCATCACCGCGGGGTTGGCGACAAAGTCCACGACCTCGCTCTCGCCGCCCGCGTAGTAGGCTGCGCCACCGATCTCGCTGTCGCGCCACGCCTCGGTGATCTCGACGAATGCGTCCTCGATACGGATGACGGCGCTGCCGAGCGTGACCTCCGGTGCGATGTCGTTCTGGTCGCGGTTCATGCCGATGGCCCAGGTCGGATCCCCGGCATCCGCCGCCTCGCGCACCGCGTTGAAGACGCCGAAGCTGGCGCCGTCGGTGTTGTGTACGACAACGTCCGCGCCGCGCGAGATGTGGCTGGTCACCGCCTCCTTCGCGGCGGCCACGTCGTCCCACGTTCCGATCCACGTCTCGAGCACCTCGGCGTCGGGTCGGACTGCCTTCACGCCGGCCTCGAAGGCGAGGAAGACGCCCTCGGCCGGTGGAATCCGGACACCGCCGACCATGCCGACCACCCCCGACTCCGTCATGCCTCCGGCGGCCATGCCCGCCAGGTAGCTGCCGTTCTCGAGCGTGAAGATCAGCGGCACGACGTTGTCGGCGATGCGTCCGCCGCCGCTCACGATGAAGGTCGTCTCGGGGAAGCGCTCACCGGCCCGGATCGCGGCATCCTGATACTCGGAACCGTGTGCGAACACGAGGTCGTAGCCCTCCGTGCCGTAGGCGAGGAACGCCTCGTCGTACTCCGACGCGGTGCGGGTCTGCTGATGGCTGATCTGGGCGCCCCACCGCTGCTCGATCTGCAGCAGTCCCTCGTAGGCGCCGGCGTACCATCCGGCATCGGAGACCGGGCCCGCGGTCAGCAGGGCGACGCAGAAGGGGGCCTCGGACAGGTCGCGACAGGCAGACTCCGATTCACCGCACGCTGAAAGGCCGAGCGCGAGAAGGAATCCGGGGGCCACGAGGCGAACCGGGAACGAGCGCATGGAAGACACCGGGGGCATTCCTGGACACGAAAGGAGGGACGGAGCCTAGTAGGCCCCGCCCCTCCCGTGGTTCCTGGCCGCGGTTCCGGGCCCTGGTTCCGGGCCTTGGCTCCGCGCAGGTGGCCGACGCCGCGTCAGCCGCCCAGATACGTCGTCTGGATGACCGTCCACACGTTCATCGCCCGGTCCCAGATCACGAAGATCACGATCGGGGGGACGATGTAGCGAAGGAAGACGAAGACCACGGGGATGAGGCTCCGGAACACGGGGCTCGCCCCCTTCTCCAGCTCCTCGCGTGCGCCTTCCATGCGGTACCCCACGAGGATGGCGAGGCCGAGTCCGCCGATCACGAGGAAGAGCTCGCCGGCCACCGCATCGATCAGCCCGAGCGTGTCGAGGCTCGACGCGGAAAGCAGGCCGAAGAGTGCGATCAGTGTACCGGCGCCGAGTGCCGCCCTCTTCCGCGGGATGTCGAACTCGTCGATGATCGATGCCACCACGACCTCGAGTAGCGAGATGGCCGAGGTGAGTGCTCCGACCATGAGCGCGAGGAAGAACAGCGCGCCGATGACACGCCCTCCGCTCATCTCCGCGAACGCGCCCGGGAGCGCGATGAAGAGCGCACCGACCGTCGACTCGCTGACGGCACCCTGGAGCCCCAGCGCGAACACGATCGGGAAGACCACGAGCCCCGCGATGAACGCGACCCCGAAGTCGGCGAACGAGATCACCGCGGCCTCGCGGTTCAGGTTCTCGTCCTTGGAGAGGTAGCTCGCGAACGTCAGCATCGCGCCCATGCCGAGCGACAGGCTGAAGAAGGCCTGCGCCGCGGCCGATGCGAAGGTGCCGCGGTCGAGGAGGTCGCCCCAGACCGGCTGGAGATAGGCCGCGTAGCCCTCGCCCGCGCCGTCGAGGGTGAAGGCCCACGCCGCGAGGCCGATCAGGATCAGGAACAGCGCCGGCATCATCAGCGAGCTGGCCCGCTCGATTCCCTTCTCGATCCCTCCCATCACGATGATGGTCGTGAAGATCATGAAGAGGAGGTGGTACGACATGGCCTGCGGCCCGGTCGAGATGGCCTCGAAGTGCGCCCCGGCGTCGGCCGGAAAGCCGACAGTGAGCGCCTCGAAGGCGTAGCGGACCACCCACCCGGCGATCACCGAGTAGTAGGAGAGGATGAGGAAGCCCGCGCCGACGTAGAAGAAGGCGACGGGGATCCACTTGGGTCCGCCCGCCGCGCGCAGCGCACCGATCGGCGAGCGCCGCGACTTCCGGCCCGCTGCGAACTCGGCCAGCATGATCGGGATGCCGATGATCAGCGTGAGCGCGATGTAGAGGAAGACGAAGGCGGCCCCGCCTCCCTCCGATGCGGTGTAGCTGAACCGCCACATGTTGCCGAGGCCGACCGCGCTTCCGACCGCGGCCAGGATGAAGCCGAGCCGGGTCCCGAAGACCTCGCGCTGGATGGAGTCCTCGGCGTGCGCCTGGACCTCTGCGTCGAATCGATCCGACACGTTGCTACCTCTCTGCTGATCGAGGGGCCACGATCCCGGGCCCTCGGGTCCGCGCCTCTCCGGTCGCGGTACATCCAGCGAAGAAAGGCGGGCGCGGCGGGGGCGTCAAGAAGAACGACGGGCGGCGGACCCCCACGGTCGAGGGGGCCCGCCGCCCGTCGCGGCGATGCCGGCCGGGTGGTCCGCTACCTGAGGCCGGCGCCCAGACGACCCACCCGGACGGTCCGGACCTCGAACTCGTCCTCCTCGATCCAGGCGGCGAGGCCGTCGGGCCCGAAGGCGCTCGGCGTGCGGACCTCCTCGTCGGCGTCGAGCGTGCCGACGTAGCTGCCGTCCGAGCGGAAGAGGTCGATCGGCCCGGGCTCCGTGGGGTCCACCTGCGCGCGCTCGAGCCAGATCAGCCCGTCCCAGCCCACACGCATCGCCCGCGTGACCGGAATCTCCGGCCAGAAGGGCGTGTTCTCGAGCCGGGCGATCTGCATCTGCCGGATCTGATCCTGGGGCATCTCGGTCGCACCGCTGCCGTTGTCGGTGACGATGCGCATCTGGGGTCCGCCGCCCGACTGGATCTGGTCCACCCGGCGCTCGATCTCCCGGTTCCGGATCCGATCGGTCACCCTGCGCGGCTCGACGGTCGGGCGCGTGATGGTGCGGACGTGGCGTCCCGTGGCGTCCACGATCTTCACGGCGTACGCGGACGAGTCCACGACGGCCACACCCCCGTCGGGCGTCGGAGCGAAGAAGAGCCGCGGCTCCCAGACGACCTGCCGAGGCACGGAGACCCGAATCCCTCCACCCGCGCCCCCCCGCACTTCTTCGGAGCCGGGCGCCGGGGGATCCCACGCCGAGAAGAATTCCGAGGTCTCGACCGCGTCGCCGATGCTCACCCGCTCGATCGGCCGGCCCGTGGGCATGCTCGGTCCGGCCCCGCCGGGGCCGTCGATGTTGCGCTCCATCATGATGAAGCCGCCGCCCGCCGAGGACGTGAAGAAGCGAGGGCCGGTCGGGTCGGCCTGCAGTGCGCCCATGACCAGCACACCACCCTCCATGGTCATCGGCACCTGCTGCACGAACTCGCCGGACTGGTCGAACTCGAGGTAGGCCCGATGCCCGCCGTCCTGCACGAACACCCGGCCGTCGCGCGTGACCCCCATCGCACCCGGCTGCCGGAACTCGCCGGGCCCGTCGCCCTGCGTGCCGAACTGTCGGACCAGCGAGCCGTCCGGGGCCACGATGCTGATCTGCATCGACTGGCGGTCGAGGAGGTAGAGGTTGCCGGCGCCGTCGAACTCGACCTGCGAGACGCTGCCGAAGATCTGCCAGCCCGTCGCGTCGAACCCGCCGATCGCGTACTCGGGCGTGACCGCGATGTCCGCATCAGAATCCCTTCGCGGCAGTTCAACCACGTCCTGCGCAGCGAGCGAGATCGGCGCAAGCGTCAACGCCCCCGTCGTGACCCACGTCTTCAGCCCCGTGTACATCGCCTCACTCCGTCCATAGGTCCACATCCACATCTCGGCGCGGTGGCCGAGCGGGGCGGGGGTCCGCGCCGAACGGGTCGCGAATATCCGCCCCAACCACCGGGTATCGATGCCATGGCGAGGCCCCCGGGTTGCCCCTACATCTAGGGGATGCATTCGCGCACCCGTCGATACGTGGGCCAGACGGCCTGGCTGATCGGTGCGTGGACGGTTGCGTCGTTCGTGTCCGCCGGGCTCGTCCAACCTTCGCCGGAGCTCGTCGCGGAGTTCCGATCCGAAGGACTGCCGGAAGTCGACGGCGTTCTGTGGGCGCTCGGCCGCGCCCTGGTCGGCGGAGTGCTCGCGGGCGTCGCGTCGAGTGTACTCGAAGTGAGCGTCTTCGCTCCGCGGGCACGCCGGATCGGTGTGCGGCGCATGCTCGTTCTGCGGACGCTCGTGTACGCGGTGCTGGTCAGCATCGTGTTCTTCTTCGTCGCGCGCTTCGTCGCGCGTTTTCAGCTCGGAATTCCCTTCGAACGGCTCCTCGACTCGGTGGCGTTCCGCGACTTCCTGAGCACCCAGGGGATGGCGATGATCGGGATGCTGGTGCTCGCCAGCTTCATCATCGCCGCCCTGACCCAGGTCGCCCGGATGCTGGGACCGGCCGCCCTCTCCAGTGCGCTGCTCGGCCGGTACGAGACGCCCGAGGTGGAGCGGCGGATCTTCATGTTCGTCGACCTGGCGAGTTCGACGTCGATCGCCGAGTCGCTGGGGCCCGTGCGCTTCGCTGCCTTCAAGGACGACTTCTTCCACGACCTTGCCGAGCCCCTTCTCGATGCACGCGGACACATCGTCCAGTACGTGGGGGACGAGGTCATGATGACGTGGCCGTGGCGAGCCGGAGCGGGGTCCGCCGTGGAGTGCGTGTTCGACCTCGACGCGCGGCTGGCGAGGCGTCGCGCCGAGTACGAACGACGCTACGGGGTCGTGCCGGTGTTCCGGGCGGGCATCCACGGAGGCGAGGTGGTCGTGTCGCAGCTCGGCGACGTGAAGCGCGAGCTCGTCTTCAGCGGAGATCCGGTGAATACCGCCGCGAGGATCCTCGAGCTGACGAAGGCGCTCGAGGCACCCGTGCTCGCGTCGGCGGAGGTGCTGGCCGGAGCCGTCCTCCCCGACGGGGTTGAAGCGACCGTGCGGGGTGAACACCTGCTCCGTGGCCGCAGCTCGGAAACGACGCTGGTGGCATTGTCGCGCCGCGCCGACGTACTGCCCAAGTTCGGGTCATGACCGACCTCGCCACCATCCCGATCGTGAAGCGCGCAGACACAGTGCGCTTCGAGGGGCGCGTCCTCTACCTCGTGGACGACGCGCCACTCCTTCGCGCTCAACTCTTCGAGGCTCGCGACCTGACGCTCGACGAGGCGCAGGCGGCCGGGCTCCGCGACCAGATCTCGACGGACGAGATCACGCCGGCGTACATCTGCTACTTCTACGACGAGACGCTGGGGGAATTCCCGTACCTCGGGCTGCGCGCGAACCATCCCGACACGGGCGAGACCGAGGCCCCTGTCGCACGCCACGCCGTGAAGGAGGGAGGCTTCGTCTGCAGCGTGGCGGGGAAGCGAAGGGGCAAGGGATCGAGCCGCGAACAGTCCCCCTACGCCGAGCTGATGGCGGGGATCCGGGTGGTGGTCGGAGAGAGCATCGAGCGGATCTACAACGAGAACTGCCAGAACCTCGGCATCCTGACCACCACCGACTTCTCGGTCATCGAGCGGATCGAGCGGGGCGAGGAGATCCCCCTAGAGGTGTTCACCGAGGACGCCGACGAGATCACGCGTCAGATCATCGAGTACGGCGGGCTGTTCGAGTTCAACCTGGCCCGGATGCGGGGTGCGGTGACGCTGCCGGGGGCGCGGTCGGCCGGGGGCGATGGAAAGGCGGGATCGGACGGCTCGCGCCCCATGACCGTGGCCGAGAAGGTGTTTGCCCGGAAGTGGGTGGTGGATGCCGAGGCAGGCGCGCTGGGTGTGCCCGCCGTCGAGCCGGGCGAGGCCTCCTTCTTCCGCACCGACATCCGCTTCAGCCACGAGTACGTGACGCCGATGTCGGCGATCTTCTTCGAGCAGAAGGTCGGCCAGGACGCGAAGGTGCGGGACCCTGAGTCGGTCCTCTTCTTCCGCGACCACCTCACCTTTCTGCACAAGGCGATGAGCCAGGAGCGGATCGAGGACGGGCTGCTCGACGTAGCCAACCAGCTCGAGGTGAAGCAGCGGGAGTTCGCCGAGAAGCAGGGGATCCGGTTGTATGGCGAACAGAAAGGTGTTCGTAACGGCAGCGAGGCCATCTGCCACTCGAAGATTCTCGAGGACTACGCGGAGCCCGGGATGCTCATCATCGGGTCCGACTCGCACACTCCGCACGCCGGCGCGATCGGCTGCGTGGCGTTCGGGGTCGGGACCACGGCGATCTTCAACTCGTGGGTCACGAAGGACGTGCGGGTGCGCGTGCCGCCCTCCTTCAAGGTGGTGATCTCGGGAGAGCCTGCCCCGAACGTCACCGCCAAGGACTACATGCTGGAGATCCTCCGAACGCCGTACGTGCGCGACGGCGAGGCCATCGGGCAGATCATCGAGTACGCCGGGCCCGCGGTCGAGGCGCTGAGCGTGGACGAGCGCGCAACCATGACGAACATGGCGGCCGAGGTGGGGGCGTTCACGGGGATCGTGGCCGCGGATGGGCGGACCGTCGAGTACCTCGTCGAGGAGCGCGGCGTGGATCGGGCCCGCGCCGAGGCGCTGGTCGAGGGGATGCAGTCCGACCCCGGGGCCGAGTACGTCAAGGTGATCGAGATCGACGCCTCCTCGATCGAGCCGATGGCGGCGCTTCCCGGCGACCCCGGCAACGGCGTCTTCCTGCGCGACCTCGAGACCGATCCCGTCCGGATCGGCATCGCGTATGCGGGATCGTGCACCGCCGGCAAGAAGGAGGACATGGACATGTACGCCCGTGTCTTCCGCGAGGCCGAGGCGCAGGGGCTCCGGGTACATCCCGATGTCGAATGCTTCATCCAGTGCGGCTCGGTCGAGGTACGCGAGTACTGCCGCGAGAATGGCTACCTCGACCTCTTCGAGCGCCTCGGCGCCGAGTGGATCGAGCCGGGCTGCGGCGCCTGCATCAACGCGGGCCCCGGCATCACGCGCGGCGCCGACGAGGTCAGCGTGAGCAGCCAGAACCGGAACTTCCCGGGCCGGTCCGGGCCGGGGCAGCTCTACCTCGTGTCGCCCTACTCGGTGGCCGCGAGTGCCATCGTCGGGTACGTGGCCAAGTGGGAGCCGGGGCAGCGATTCGAGCCACTGGCCGCGAAGGGCCTCGCGACGGTCTGAGCCGGATCTCGGCGGGCGCTGGCCCGGAACGTGCTTCCGGGCAGGGGAAGCGTGGCGTGCCGGTCCTGGGCGCGCCTACTCTGCGGATGACCCCGACGCCCGAGGCCGTCATGTCCCGAGCCTGCGCTCGACTCGCCATCCCCCTCTCGCTCGTCGTGCTCGCGTCTGCGTGCGGCGAGGAGGCTCCTGAGGCCGCGTCCTCGGCGCCCGTCGTCCGGGACAGCGCGGGGATCCGGATCGTCGAGAACCACGCGCCCTCCTGGGGCGAGGAAGAAGCGTGGACCGTAGCGGCCGAGCCGGATCTGGCGATCGCGGAGATCGCCGGTGTGCCGATCTACCGGATCGGGTCGATCGACGTGGACACCTCCGGCCGCATGCTCGTTACGCACCAGAGCGAGCAGGAGGTGGTGATTCTGGCGCCGGACGGGCCGCTCGAGAGAAGGTTCGGGCGGCGGGGTGAGGGCCCCGGCGAGTTCACGCGCCTCACGGGCGCGTACTGGGTCGACGGAGATTCCGTTCTGGCCGTGGACGCCGCGGGGCGCGTGACGGCGTTCGAGGTCGACGGCGACGGGCTCCGGACGACGAGTGTGCCGATGGATCTGTGGGCTGAGGCCGCGCTGTCCCTCCTCGGAAGTCTCGCCGATGGCCGGCTGATCCTGGACGGGTGGCGGTACGACCCTCGTTCGGAAGGCACGTACGAGTTCGGCCAGATCGTCTCGACCTCGCCGGGGCTCGACGACCCGACGCATCTCGTGACCATGCCCTTCTCCGTCTGCGCGCAGGCGTTGGGCGACGGTTGCATAGTCGAGACCTTCGGCCCGCTCGTGACGATGGATGTCGGGGACTCCGTCGTGGCCGCCGGGTTCGGAACCGCCTACGAGGTGCGCGTGGAGACGCCTCCGCCACTCGCTTCCTCCGAGATCTGGCGGCTGGTGAGGGAGCCCGTCGAGGTCACCGACGAGATGTGGGGTGCGTACCGCGGGGCGCTCGACGACGGCGGCAAGGAGGTACTGGACGAGGTGATGCGGGATCAGAGTCGGCCCGGGAGTCTCCCACACTTCCGAGCATTGGTCGTGGCCGAGTCGGGCGGCGTCTGGGTGCGCGAAGAGGAACGCATCGACTCCAGGTTCTTCACGCCGGCCGAGCCCGACCGCGGCCCGAGGTCGTGGGGCGTCTTCGATCGGAACGGCACCTTCCTGGGTCGTGTCCGAACGCCTGCGTCGTTCGACCTGCATGTGATTGCCGACGACTACGTCCTCGGCGTCCACCGCGACGAGTTCGACGTGGAAACGATCCGACGGTACAGGTTGAGTCGAGGGGGCGGATGACGCCCGACCAGCTCCGCGACCTGCAGGCGCGGCTGGATCGGGACGCCGACCCCGGGAAGCGCGACTGGTGGACGCGCTACCTCAAGGGCGAGGCGCGATTCCGGGGCACGCCGATGCCGACGGTCCGCCACCACGTGCATGAATGGTGGGAGAGCCACGACTTCGACGGCCTCCCGGCGACGGACCGGATGGAGGTCCCGCTGAGGCTCCTCCGGGAGCCGATGACCGAAGACAAGCTGGCCGGGATGCTCCTTCTCGGAGAGCGGTTCGTGCCGGGGGGGTGGCTCGACGCCGACCGCGATCTGTCGGCCATGGCCTCGCTCTTCGACGACGGCCACCTCGCGGACTGGAACGCGGTGGACTGGTTCTGCGTGAAGGTGCTCGGGCCATGGGTCGCCGGACTCGAGGGGCCGGCGGCGGACTCGCCGCGAGCGGCGCTCGGTCGCGCGATCTCGTCATGGCACTCCGCGCCCGGCCTCTGGCGGCGGAGAGCCGCGGCCGTCGCGTTCGTGAATCTCGTGAAGGAGGGCGACGACGTATTCGATGGCCTGATCGACGAGGTGCTGCGTACGTGCGAGGTGCTCGTCCGGGACGAGGCCCGCTTCAGCCAGACGGGAGCGGGCTGGGTGCTGCGCGAGCTCTCGGTAGCCGTCCCCGAGCGCGTGTCGGCGTTCCTCGATCAGAACCGGCAGCTGATGAGCAGCGAGGCGCTTCGAAGCGCGCGCCGGAAGCTGGACGCCTGACGTGGCTGCCACTCCATTCCGCCCTCGGCCCGAGGCATCCAATCCGGTCAGCGGGCCCCCGGCGTAGCGGGGGTGACTGCACCGACCCCCTGCCTCGAACCGACGCGACTCCACGTCCCCGCCCCCCCTCGTCCCGCCCTCTCCGGGGCACGAAGCCCCATCGGACTCGTGGTCGTGACGGTGGGATGGCGGACGCGCATCTGGTGTAGCGGCGGGTCGCGACGCGCCGGCGTGCGCCTATCTTTCGGCGCGGCCGCCCTCGAATCGCAGGGGCGCCGCGCGCTCGGCTCCTCCACTCGACCCATCCGCGTTGCCCGCCATGTCCGATACTTCCGGTCAGCTCCACCTCGGTCGCATCCTCGATCCCGACGGCGCGACCGACACCGACGGTGCCCCGTCCCGCCTGGAGATCGAGCGCGGCTCCCTGACGACGCACGGGGTGATCGTCGGGATGACCGGCTCGGGCAAGACCGGACTCGGCGTGGTGCTCCTCGAGGAGATCCTCGACTCCGGGGTGCCGGCGCTCATCCTCGACCCGAAGGGGGACATGGGGAACCTCCTGCTCAACTTCCCCGACTTCGAGGGGTCGGACTTCGAGCCGTGGGTGGATGCCGCGGAGGCGAAGCGCGAAGGAATGGAGCCGGCCGAGTTCGCGGAGAAGACGGCGGCGAAGTGGAAGAAGGGGCTCGCCGGGTCGGGCATCGACGGCGAACGTATGCGGGCCCTCCGGGAGTCGGTGGACTTCCGGATCTTCACGCCGGGTTCGACGGCGGGTACGCCGCTGAACCTCGTGGGCGACCTCTCCGCTCCGACCGGCGACGGCGGCGCGGACTGGGACGACGACGCGGAGGTCCTCCGCGACGAGATCGAGGGGCTCGTGTCGGGCATCCTCGTGATGGCCGGCATCGCATCCGACCCGCTCACCAGCCGCGAGCACATCCTGCTCTCGAACCTGGTCGAACACGCCTGGCGGGAAGGCCACGCCCTCGACCTCGCCACGCTCATCGGACAGATCGCGAGCCCGCCGCTCCGCCGACTGGGCGTCTTCGAGCTCGACACCTTCTATCCGCCGAAGGACCGGATGAAGCTGGCGATGCGCCTCAACGGCCTCGTCGCGTCGCCGTCGTTCGCGGAGTGGATGAAGGGGCCGGCGGCCGACGTCGAGACGCTGCTCGGCGAGGGCACCGGGAAGCCGCGGGCCTCGATCATCTATCTCTCGCACCTCACCGAGGACGAGCGGCAGTTCGTGGTCACTCTGCTGCTGTCGCGCATGATCACGTGGATGCGCAGGCAGCCCGGCACGTCGGACCTGCGTGCGCTCATCTACGCCGACGAGGTCATGGGCTTCGCGCCGCCCACCGCGCAGCCGCCGACGAAGAAGCCCATCCTGACGCTCTTCAAGCAGGCCCGCGCGCACGGGCTCGGCGTCGTGCTCTCGACGCAGAACCCGGTGGACCTCGACTACAAGCTCATGTCGAACGCGGGCACCTGGATGGTGGGCCGGCTCCAGACCGAGCGCGACAAGGCGCGGATCATCGAGGGCCTCAAGTCGGCGTCGGGCGCGGTGGACGTGGGCGCGTGGGACGCCCGGATCGGGCGGCTCGGGAAACGCGAGTTCCTGCTCAAGACGGCGAAGTCCGACGCGCCGACGCTGTTCACGACGCGGTGGGCGATGTCGTACCTGCGCGGTCCGCTGGCGCGCCCCGAACTCGAGCGGCTGACGGACGAGGCCGGACCGATCGACGCGAACACGGCCGACGCGGAGGCAGGTGTCCGGGTCGACGAACCCCCTCGCCCCACCACCGGCTCGGCCCCGAGCCGCGACGCCGTGGGCACGGCCGACCTCGCCGCCGACGAGAGCCCCGTCGCGCCGGTGGTGGCCGAGGGTGTGCAGGTCCGCTACCTCGCGCCCGACGCGCCCTGGAGGCGGGACCTCCGCGTGGGCGTGGGCCCCAGGCGGCTCGCCCCGGGCCTTGCCGCCCGCGTCCACATGGTGTTCGACGAGCGGGTCGGCGACATCCGCGAGGAGCAGGAGTGGGAGGCGATCTTCTTCCCGCTCGGCGAGACGTTCGATCCGGCGGCCGGGGTGGCGGTGGATTACGACGACCGGGACTTCCTGAAGGACGTACCCGACGGCGCGACCTGGACGCTCGGGGAAGCGCCGCTCGACGAGGCGACGTTCTTCCGCGATGCCCAGCGAGCCATCGTGGACGCGCTCGACCACGGGCACACGCTTTCGCTCCTGCGCAACGAGGAGCTGAAGCTCGTCTCGCGCCCGGGCGAGTCGACGTCACAGTTCGAGTCGCGCTGTCTAGCGGCCGCGGAGGACGCGGCCGACGCGGACGCCGAGAAGCTGCGGGACCGGTACGAGAGCCGGCTCGACACGCTCGAGCGGCGCGTGGCGGCATCCGAACGGCGGGTGCAGGAGCTGGAGGCCGACGTGGATCGGCGGCGCCAGGACGAGCTCATCCAGGGCGCGGGCCAGGTGCTCTCGATGTTTCTGGGCGGGCGGAAGCGTACACGCAGCCTGTCGGGTCTGTCCCGGCGTCGATCCGCCACGCGCGGTGTCCGGAACCGCCTCGACAGCGCCGTCGACAAGTTCGAGGACGACCAGGCCGAGATCGTCGAGCTCGAGGCCGAGCTGGCCGAGGAGCTGGAGGAGCTCTGGGCGGAGTGGCGCGAGAAGGCCGAGAGGATCGAGCCGATGGAAGTGCCGCTCGAGAAGGACGACATCCGGGTGGAGAAGACCGTGCTGTTCTGGGCGCCGGTCGGCTGACGAACCCGTCAGGCATCTTCGTGTAGCACTTCTCGATCCACGGCACCGCCCGGCGAGATCGCGCCGGCGCGCGACAACCAGCGAACGACTCTTACTTCCCGGAGATCCGACATGCGTCGTACCCTGACCGCCCTCGCCGTCGTGGCGACCGCGGCCACGCTCGTTCCCACCGCCCTCGAGGCACAGCTCAGCGACCAGTGCTGGGTCCGACCCGGCCGCGAGGTCGAGGGCCGCGTGAGCCCCAAGATGTCCGTCGAGTTCACGCTCGGCGGCGAGACCGGCGTGCTGTGCTGGGATGCCCCGTCGATGAACGGACGCGAGATCTTCGGCGGCCTGCAGCCCTACGGCCAGCTCTGGCGGCTCGGTGCCAACGAGGCGACGGCGATCCACCTCCCGTTCGGGGGCGACATCGGCGGGGTCGAGGTCGAGCCGGGTAGTTACTCGCTCTACGCCATCCCCGGCGAGGAGAGCTTCGAGATCTTCGTGAACACCAACTTCGAACGTTGGGGGATCGGTATCGACGCGGCCGTCCGCTCCACCGAGGTCGGGAGCTTCACCCGGTCGGTCACGACCCTCGACGAGCCCGTCGAGCAGATGCGGTTCCGGTTCGAGTCGCACGGCGAGAACATGGGCCACCTGGTGATGGAGTGGGAGAACACGCGCGTGGACATCCCGGTCCACCGGGGGATGTGACGTCGCGGGGCCTCGCCCCGATTCTCCGACGCCCCCGGCCGCCATCGCGCGGTCGGGGGCGTCGTCGTATCCCCGCTCGAGCGGATGGACCGCACCGATCGCGGCCGGTTGACGTGCGCCCGCCGGACAGCGGGTCCCGGCGACGGCTGGCCTGCGACTTGCAGCATATCCGGACATCCAACCATCGTCCCTGTCCGAGGTG
Source organism: Longimicrobiales bacterium (assembly GCA_028284495.1). Lineage (GTDB taxonomy): Bacteria > Gemmatimonadota > Gemmatimonadetes > Longimicrobiales > Gaopeijiaceae > Gaopeijia. The sequence goes on from JANQRP010000032.1 coordinate 47,000, forward strand.
CATCCATGTTACTGCCCCGTCTACCGTCCCGACCCGCTTCGACCCGCATCGGACGTATGCTTCCGCCTGCTCTCCTGGCGGTCGTGGGCCTGGCCGCGTGCGACTCGTCGACCGGCCCCGAGGACTCGGAGTCCGTGGCCATCCGCTTTGTTGCGGCCGAGACGTCGACGGGCGGGGCCGCCGCCGGCGGGCTCGATCTCGCCCCGGTGGTCGGGACCAACGGCAGCCTCGAAATCACCGACCTTCGGATGATCGTCGCGGAACTCGAGTTCGAGGGCAGCAACGGCACGTGTGGTATCAACGGCGACGACGACGACGAGGAGGACTGCTTCGAGGTGGAACTCCCACCGCGGCTGGTCGACGTCCCTCTCGACGGCGCGCCGCTCACGATCGCGACCGCCGAGCTGCCCGCGGGCGTGTACCGCGAGTTCGAGCTCGAGGTGGAAGACCTGGAGGATGACGAGGACGACAGCGACTTCGCCGGCGACATCGCGACCCTCGCCACGGAGATCCGAAGCGCGTATCCGGAGTGGCCGGAGGAGGGCACTATCCGCGTCGAGGGGACGTTCACACCGAATGGTGGGACGCCCGAGTCTTTCGTCGTCTGGATCGACGGCGAGGTGGAGGTCGAACTCGAGCTGGTGCCGCCGCTCGACATCCCTGCCGCGGAGGGCGATGCGCACACGCTGGACATCGTGCTCTACCCGGAGCGGTGGTTCGTACGGGAGAACGGCACGGTGATCGACCTCACCCAGTGGGACTACGCCACGACGGGCGAACTGCTGGAACTGGAAGTCGAGATCGAGGACGGCTTCGAGGTCGAGCTCGACGACGACTGATCCACTGACGGGACTCCGTACCCGCGGCGATCGCGAGAGCGGACACGCCCGTTTCTCGTCGAGTGCCGACAGGGTCCTCCCGTTCCGTCCGGTATCGGCGTCGTCTCGCGCTCCGGACCTAGGGCATCCATGTCGCCGAGAGCACGATCCGGCGGCCGATCACCGAGCCGCCGAAGTAGTGGAAGCGTCGCTGGTCGAGTGCATTGAGGACGGTGACGGCCGCGTCGATACCACCGACGAGCGGGGTACGCAGATCGACGTCGACCGACTGGCGGTCCGGAACGTATCCGGCGAACGCGCCGTCGCGGAAATCGAAGCCGGAGGCGGCCGTCACGGAGACCCTCGCCCTCGCACCCCCGGGTCGCTCCCACACGGCCGAGAGAGCGACGAGGTGGCGCGGCACGTTGGGAGCACGCGGCGCCTCGATGAAGCTCTCCTCGTCCACATGGATCGACGCGACCGACCAGCTGGCCTGGAGCTGGAGCTCTTCGGTGGCCTGTGCTTCGACGCCCAGATCGAGTCCCCACTGGGTTGCCCGCCCAGCGTTCGTACCGGAGTAGACGATCGCGGTGCGGCCGTCCTCGAGACGCGTGAGGCCCGGCACGAGATCACGCGCGAAGGCACCGACCAGAGCACCCGCTTCGCCGGGGATCGCGGCGGGAGCCTCCCACCGACCGAAGGACGGGTTCACCCCTGGGAGCAGTTCGGTGATGAAGTCCTCGAACTCGCTGTAGTACACCTCGGCCGTGACCAGCGCCGACCCGATCAACCCGCGGTACCCGAGCTCGAACTGGTCGACGGTCTCCGGGTCGAGGTCCGGGTTGCCGATCACGAGGAAGGGGACCGCGCTCGAGTTCGTGAAGAGCTCGCCGTCCGGAACGCCGGCCATCGACGGTCCGAGCGGAGAGCCCCGAATCACGGCCTCGGCCGGGAGCAGGTCGACCGGCTCGGAGACCGCGACCCGCGTGAACTCGTCGGCGACGGTCGGCGGCGTGTACCCGTCGGCCCAGGTGAGTCGGAGCGCGTGCGCCTCCGACGGGCTCCACCGCAGCGCCCATCGAGACGACAGCTGGTCGCCCCAGAGGGTCGCATCCTCGAGGCGCGTGGTTCCGGACAGCTCCAGGTCGGGGAGGAGGTCGAACTCGAACCTCGAGAAGGCGGCGAGATACCCCTCGGTCCGACCGTCGGCCGCCGGCTCGAGGAGGGTGCGCCTCGAGTCGAAGGACTCGGCGCGCGCGGCCACGCCCAACTGCAGCCGGAGTCGTCCATCCCGGAACTCCCCTCGGCCCTCCATCTCGGCGTGGAACCGGCCGGACCGATCCTCCACACGGGCCCCCGACGCGAGATCGACCCCGGAGCGGGTGCGGCCGCTGTAGTATGCGGTCAGACTCCCACCGCCCTGGAGCAGGGCGAAACGAGCCCAGGGTACGTCCGCCTGATCGATCTGCAGGCGGGACGCGTTCGTCGAGGTGACCTGATTCTCGATCCGGGTCATTCCCGCCTCGGCCGTCACGATGCCTCCGGCGTTCAGGTATCGATCCAGCCGCACGGAGGCGTTCAGCGTGGTCTGGGGATCGATGTCGCCGACCGCGGGTCCGGGCGCGCCCTCCGCGGTCGTGCGCCTCTGGCCGGCGAGGGGGAGCCACTCGAAGCCGGGTGGGGGAGCAGCCACGGTAGAGTCGGTGACACCTGCGTACTCGCGGGCGAGATCGTCGAGGTCCGTTCGTGATCGGTCGTAGCCTCGCGTCGTCGACACTCCACCCGCGAAGCGGAGTCCCCACCGGACATCCTCACTGACCACGGCCCACCGGCCGATCACGTCCCGGCTCTCGAGGTCGCCGACCCCGACCCGTAGCCGCCCGCCTCGGGTCTCGCGCACCGCCGGCGTGCGGATATCGACCACACCTCCGAAGGCCAGAGCGCCGTACCGCGCGGACATCGGTCCTCGTGCGACCTCGATCGACGTGCCCGGCTCGGTGAGGTGGAGTGCCGCCCATTCGGGGCGGTTGGAAAAGGTGGACGCGAGGTCACGACCATCGACCTGAACGAGCATGCGCCGGCCGGCGATGGTCGAGAACGAGCGCGACGCGATGACGAGGCGATTGAAGCCACCCTGGGCCATGTGGAGTCCCGGGACGTCGGCGAGCAGGAGTCCGGCCTGGTTGGTCGAGGCGCGGTCCTCGATCCGCCCTGCCGGGACGACGCTCACGGACGTCGTCGCCTCCATCAGGGGCTCGGGGCGCCCTGAAGCCACCCGTACCTCCGCGCCCCGGTGCGGCGCGGACGGAGGCCCGATGCGGACGTCGATCTCACGGGTCTCTGACGCCACGACCTCCAGAGCGCGATCCACGACGGGCCTCCCCGGCGAGGCGATCCGGATCGTGTACTCGCCCGGCGTCACGCCGGCCAGCGCCCATCGGCCGTCTGCGCCCGTGACCGTGACGAAGCGGGTGCCGAGCACCTCGACCCGAACCCCGGAGAGCGGCGCCCCGTTCGTGTCCGAGACGACCGCCCCGCGCAGCTCTCCGGTCTGCGCGGCGGCGGGCACCACCCCTGCCGCTGCGATCAGGAGGGAAGACGCCACCACGAGGAGGGTGCGCCGCGCGGGGCGGCAGGGTGCGTACATGCCGGGGAGCGTCTCGGGGTACGGACGCGACTCGGGCGCGGCCGGGGGGAAGGGGCGCCGGGCGAGGAGGCCGCGGGGCGAGGCGGAGAAGGTGCGTCCGGCGCGGCCGCCGCCGCAACGAGCCGTTCGATACCGCTGGGAAGCGCGCGGCGCCTCACCGAAGGCAGCACGAGGATCGTGCGGCGCGTCCGACGCCCCCGCCGTTCTTGCTCCCCGCTGCGCCGCATCGGACCTTCGGCGTCATGTCCACACCTCCCGACCCCGCCTCCGGCGCACTCGGCGGCCGCGCAGCCGCGGACCGCACCGCGTACTGGCGCACCAACCTCCGGTACGTCGCCACGCTGCTCGCGATCTGGTTCGCGGTGTCGTACGCCGCCGGGATCCTCTTCGTGGAGCAGCTCAACGCCTTCACGCTTCCCGGCACCAGCTTCCCGCTCGGGTTCTGGTTCGCGCAGCAGGGGAGCATCTACGTCTTCGTCGCGCTGATCTTCGCCTACGTGGTGCTGATGAATCGGCTGGATCGACGGTTCGGCGTGGACGAGGGTGAGGAGACGGCGCCGGGCGGGAGCGCGCATTGAACGTCCAGGCGTGGACCTTCGTTCTCGTCGGGCTCTCGTTCGCACTCTACATCGGGGTGGCGATCTGGTCGCGTGCGCGCTCGACGAGGGACTTCTACGTGGCGGGCACCGGCGTGAGCCCGCTGGCCAATGGAATGGCCACCGCGGCCGACTGGATGTCCGCCGCGTCCTTCATCTCGATGGCGGGCATCGTCTCCTTCCTCGGATACGACGGCTCGGTCTACCTGATGGGGTGGACGGGCGGGTACGTCCTCCTCGCGCTGCTCCTGGCTCCGTACCTCCGGAAGTTCGGGGCGTTCACGGTCCCCGACTTCGTGGGCGACCGGTACTACTCGCAGGCGGCCCGGGTCGTCGCGGTGATCTGCGCGATCTTCGTCTCCTTCACGTATGTGGCGGGGCAGATGCGCGGGGTCGGGGTCGTCTTCTCGCGCTTCCTCGAGGTGCCGGTCGAGCTCGGGGTCGTGATCGGCATGGGGATCGTCTTCTTCTACGCCGTGCTCGGCGGGATGAAGGGGATCACGTACACGCAGGTGGCCCAGTACTGCGTGCTGATCTTCGCCTTCATGGTGCCGGCGATCTTTCTCAGCCTGATGATGGCCGGGACGCCCATTCCCCAGCTCGGCTTCGGCGGCGCGGACCCCGCGACCGGCGTCCCGCTGATCAAGAAGCTCAACGGGCTCCATCAGGAGCTCGGCTTCGCGGCGTACACGAGCGGCGCGAAGTCCACGCTCGACGTCTTCGCGATCACCGCGGCGCTCATGGTCGGCACGGCCGGGCTGCCGCACGTCATCATCCGGTTCTACACGGTGCCGAGGGTGCGGGACGCACGGATCAGCGCCGGATACGCGCTCGTCTTCATCGCGATCCTCTACACGACCGCGCCGGCGATCGCGGTCTTCGCCCGCACGAATCTCCTCGAGACGGTCCGCGACACGCCGTACGAGTCCGTGCCCGAGTGGTTCACCAAGTGGGAGGGGACCGGGCTGCTGACCTTCGCGGACGAGAACGGGGACGGGCTCATCCAGTATGTCGGCCCCAACGCGACCGACGCGGCCGGCGCGCCGATCACCAACGAGCTGACGGTCGACCGCGACATCATGGTGCTCGCCAACCCCGAGATCTCAGGGCTCCCCGACTGGGTGGTCGGCCTCGTGGCCGCGGGAGGGCTCGCCGCCGCGCTCTCGACCGCGGCCGGGCTGCTCCTCGTCGTGTCGAGCGCCGTGAGTCACGACCTCCTGAAACGCGGCCTCCGACCGGAGATCAGCGAGAAGGGCGAGCTCATCGCGGCCCGGGTCGCCGCGGGTGTCGCCGTCGTCGTGGCGGGGTGGCTCGGTATCAATCCACCCGGCTTCGTGGCGGAGGTGGTGGCGCTCGCCTTCGGCCTCGCCGCGTCCTCGTTCTTCCCCGTCATCCTGCTGGGGATCTTCACCAAGCGCACGAACCGCGAGGGTGCCGTCGCCGGGATGGTGAGCGGCATCACCTTCACCGCCGCCTACATCGTCTGGTTCAAGTTCGTGGACCCCGCCGCCAACACCGCCGAGAACTGGTGGTTCGGCATCTCCCCGGAGGGCATCGGGACGGTCGGAATGCTCATCAACTTCGCCGTTGCGATTGCGGTGTCGCGCGTGACACCCCGACCGCCCCGGGCGGTGACGAACATGGTCGAGGACATCCGGGTGCCGCGGGGCGCACGGGAGGCGCACGACATCAACGCCTGAGCGGAGACGCCTCCAGCTCGGCACACTCCGATTCGGACACCAGCGGGACGCCTTCCGCGAGAGGGCTGCGTGCCCGGGGGTCCACCATCATTGGGATCACCGTCATCGACGGCTGGTTCATCGCCAGGAGTGCAGCCCCCCCGGGGAGCGACTCAGTCTGAAGACCCCAGAGCGCGCGCTGGGTCGAGAGCTCCTCGACCGGTCCGGGTGCAAGTCGGTAGGCGCAGGGCGGCGGATCGAGCACCTCGTCCGAGGACGGCGGATCGTTGTCGGCTCCGAACAGACGGAACGGCACGGACCGGTCGCCACCGGCCGCGGCCCTGAGCGCCGGGGCCTCGGTCACGGCGGATGTCACCTCGCCCGCTCGCTCACGCCGGAACCGCAGCACCGACAGGAACACGTCCATCTGCGCAGCGACCCGGTCGGGTGCCGGACGAGTACCGGCCGACTCGGTGAGAAGCCCGAGCGCATGCCGCAACCCGCTCGCGTTCCTGAGGATCGTCTCGTTTTCGTCGCCCGGCGGACCGGGGCCCGGTCCGTAGATGCCAACGGTGCGTCCGAGCCCTACGAGGTCGTCGAAGAGGTGGTCCTCGACCAGCTCACGCGAGAGGTCGCGGATCGGCGGGTGCACGTTGAGGTTCCGGGGCCAGAGCAACTCCATCTCGGGCGTCGTACCTCCGGGCCGCTCGTGAGTGTCGACCACGATGTCGGGCCGGAAGTCGCGAAGCACCTGCGCGATGGCTCGCCCCTCGGGCGACGCGAGGCGGAGGTGGTCGCGGTTGATGTCGACCCCATCGGCATTTCCGCGCGTGTTCGCGGCGCGACCGTCCGGGTTGGCCGAGGGGATGACCAGAACGGTGATCCCAGAAAGCAGGTCGAGCAGCTCGCCCTCCTCGACGAACGCAAGGTCCCGTGCGAACTGCAGCGCCGCCTCTCGGCCCGCGGGCTCGTTGCCGTGCTGCGCGCCGACGACCAGGACCACCGGACCGGCCGCGATCGCCCCGTCGTCGAGCAGCGGACGTCCGACACGCACCAGCTGGATGGGGCGGCCCTGAACCGACTCTCCCACGACCGAGGTCCGCACCCGGTCCGACTCCGCCTCCACGACGGCGAGGAAATCGAGTTCCTCGGCGTGCGTCGTGAACGCGGCGCCGGCTCGCTCCTCAAAGCCGGTACGGGGTGGGGAGAACTCCGGGTCGGGGGCCGCGGGACCGTCCGAGCAGCCGGCAAGGGCGACGAGTACTCCGGAGAGGATCAGCCCCGCGCGACCCCGCTCCGCACAGCCCGGGAACCCGAACCTGCAGCGAGGCTTCATCGCAACCCCTTTCCGCCCATCCGAAGTACTCCGAAGCGTGCTGTAGCCTGTTCAGGCTTAGCCGCTGCGCGGTCGGGCGCAAGGTCTCGGCACGGACACGACCCAGTGGATCTCGGACTACCGGACGATCGAGGTGCCGATCTTCGAGTCCATCTGGCCCGGCCGAGGACCGCGCGGCATGTTCCTCCGATGACCAACCTCCGCATCGTCTCGACCCCCGGCTCTCCCGCTCCCGCCGGCCACTACGCCCAGGCGGTCGTCCACGACCACACGGTCTACGTCGCAGGCATCCTGCCCTTCGACCCGAACGACCCTGGCGCTCCCCTCGGCGACGTCGAGCAGCAGGCGCGGCGGGTACTCGCGAGCCTCGCTCACGTACTCGGGGCCGCCGGGTCGAGCCTCGACCACCTGCTGCAGGTGACCGTCTTCGTCGCGGATCTCTCCGACTGGGGGGTCGTCAACGACGTCTTCGCGGCCACCCTGGGTGACCACCGACCGGCTCGGGCCGTCGTGCCGGTGCTGCCTCTGAAGCGGAACGCCGCCCTCGAGCTCACCGCGATCGCGGCGCTCGCTTCGGACTGACCCGAATCGGATCTCGCCATGAAGCGATTACTCTTCGCGGGCCTCGCGGCCACCTTCGTCCTGCCTGCCGCCGGCGCCGCCCAGCGCCCCACGCCGGCGCCCCAGCTCCCGCCGCCGGACATTCTGGAGTATCGGCCCGAGTCGACGCTCGTGGTGCCGGAGAACTTCGTGCCGCGGGCCAAGTTTCCGGTCGTGGACATCCACGGACACCCCCCGACACTCGACAACCCCCAAGCGATCGCGGCCGTGGTCGCCGCGATGGACGAGCTGAATCTCGGCGTGATCGTGCAGGCGCGGCCCTCATCGGGAGAGCAGCTCCGGAGTCAGATCGAGGCAGTGCGGGCCGCCGGCGTCGAGGACCGCTTCGTCTTCTTCGCGAACCTGGATCTGCGCAACGTGGGTCCGGGCTCGGGTGTGCGGATCGCGGCCCAACTCCGGGAGGACGTGGCGGCGGGTGCGGTAGGGATCGGTGAGATCTCCAAGAACTTCGGACTCCGCACGCGGAAGGCCGACGGCACTCGGCTCGAGATGGACGATCCGGAGCTGGAGATCGTCTGGGAGACCGCGGCCGAGCTCGGCATTCCGGTCTTCCTCCACACCGCGGATCCATCCGAATTCTTCGAGCCGCTGGACTACACCAATGAGCGCTGGCTCGAACTGGCGATCTTCGAGAGTCGCCGCTTCATGGACGCCGACCGCTTCCCGCACTTCGACGACCTGATGGCGGAGCGGGACCGCCTCATCGCGAAGCACCCGAACACGACGTGGATCGTCGCGCACATGAGCTGGTACACGGCCGACCTGGGTCGCCTCGGCGAACTCTTCGACCGCTTCCCGAACGTCTACGGTGAGCTCGGCGCGGTGCTCTACGACCTCGGCCGCCAGCCACGCTTCGCCAAGCAGTTCTTCGAGCGCTACCAGGACCGGATCCTGTTCGGGAAGGACTCCTTCCAGCCCTCCGAGTACCCCTACTACTGGCGCGTCTTCGAGACCGAGGACGAGTACTTCGACTACTACCGGGACTACCACGCCTTCTGGAAGCTCTACGGCATGGGGCTTTCGGACGACGTGCTTCGCAGTATCTACTACGAGAACGCGCTGCGAATCATCCCGAACATGCCGACGGCGCACTTCCCGGCCGGAGGCTGACGACGTGCGCAGTATCCCGACATGATCGAGATCGGCGGAGCGTCGCTGAAGGGTGTGCGCTCCGAGAATCAGGACCGCTATTTTGCGAAGGTCTCGCCCGACGGCGAGCGGGCGATCGGGGCAATCGCCGACGGCATCGGCGGCCTCGCCGACGGGGCGGGTGCGGCGGCCGCCGCGGTCCGGGCGGTAGAAGAGTTCTGCGAGTGGCTCTTCGAGGGCGACGAGCCGACCCCGGCTGAGCTGCGTGACCGTGTCGTTCAGGTGTACCGAACCGCGAACGAGTCCATCGTCAAACGTACGGGGTCTCGGGCCCGGTCCGGCACCACCCTCGTCGTCGCAGCCGTCACCGAAGGCCACCGAATCGTCGCCAACGTCGGGGACTCCCGTGCCTTCCGCCTCCATCGGGGCGAACTCTCCCGCATGACGACGGACCACTCGGTCGTCGAGGAACTCGTCCGCGACGGCACCCTCACCCCCGAGCAGGCCGAGCGCTCGCCCTACCGGAATCTCCTGACGCGCTCGCTCGGTGACGAGGGCGCCCTGGAGGTGGACGTCGACACGATCGATCGGGCCGAGCTCGACACCGAGTCGGGTACCGCCGTGATTCTCACATCGGACGGCGTCCACGATGTCCCCGGCTTCCTCACCACCCAACTCGTCGAGCAGGCCATCGCCGAGGAGCCGAACCTGAACGCCGCCGCCGAGCGGATCTGCCGCGGCGCCATCGAGGCCGGATCGCGGGACAACGCGACGATGGTGATCGGGCGGAAGGCCTAGTCGCCGACCTCCGCCCAGCAGGCAATGGGTCTCGAAGTCGGTGCCGAGAGAGGCCCGCAGCTCCTCGACCGAGGGTGCCACGGAGAGAAGGGCGTCCGACGACGGATTCTCGGCTGTCTCTGACATCGTCGGGATATAACATGCCGCACCCGCGAGGTCACCGGAAAGCCGTGTTGCAACGCGCGATTCGGGGTATGCGCGCGTGCCGCCCAAGCCGTCTACACCCACTCTCACGGGCGCGCGCGAGCGGGCCCGAAATTCTGGCGCCGGCGTACGCGAGACCCTACACTTCAAGCTTGAGTCGATCCGCCTCCCGGGCGGATGGTCCGTTGAGCCCGTGTGTACGTGACCCAACAAGTTCGGGTGCACATCTGTCACGGAAGTGGAAACGCAGGTCTACATCGGCAACGAGGTACGAGTGACGGGAACGTTCGGAAGTCTGGTCCTTACGGTCGCCTTCGGCGGCATGTCGCTGGCTGCGGGCACCCATTCGGCCGACATGGCGGCCGACATGGCGGCCGACGTGGCGACCGACGTGGCGGCGGTCCCGAACGCCCGCGCCGAGCGCGTTTCGACGGCTGTGGTGACCCCCGCCCTCGCGGCGGCGCTTCGCCACACCGCGCCGCTCGCCGATCCGCGGATGCACGCGACTCTCGATCGTGAGACGGTTGCGCTGATCGACATGCCGCCGATCGGCTACGACCAGGCGAACGAGGTGATCGAGCAGTCGTGCATGCGGTGCCACAACGACCGGCGGCTCAGCGGCAACATGTCGCTCGACGGCTACGACGTGGAGCGCTCCTTCGAACAGCGCGAGTTGTCCGAGGCGATCATCCGGAAGCTTCGGGCCGGCATGATGCCGCCCCCGGGGTCCCGGCGCCCGGCCGAGGAACTCCTCCAGGGGCTCGCCGCCACACTCGAGGCGCAGCTCGACTCCTTCGCGATCGCCAACCCCGACCCGGGCGTCCGGACCTTCCAGCGTCTCAATCAGGCCGAGTACAAGTTCGCGGTTCAGGACCTCCTGAAGCTGGAGATCGATCCGGAGGGCTTCCTCCCGCCCGACACGAAGAGCGCCAACTTCGACAACATCGCGGACGCTCAGATGCTGAGTCCGACGCTCCTCGACGCCTACCTGAACGCGGCCGCCAAGATCGCGCGTCTCGCGGTTGGTGACGCCACGGCGATCCCCGAGGAGGCGACCTTCTCGGTGCCGCGCCTCGCGTCGCAGTGGGAGTGGGTCGAGGGCGCGCCCTTCGGTACGCGCGGTGGTGTCTCCGCGGTGCACGTCTTCCCGGCGGATGGTGACTACACCTTCCGGATCCGGATGCAGCCGAACCCGACGGGATCGCTCTTCGGGCGTACGGCGAGCAACGAGTCGATCGAGATCTCGATCGATGGTGAGCGCGTGGCGCTGGTACCGGTGGACCGGTTCCAGCATCAGCAGGACCCGACGGGCATGGACATCCTGGTCGACGCGCGCGTCCACATCCGCGCCGGCCCGCACCGCGTCTCGGCGGCGTTCCTCCCGAACTTCGAAGGGCCGGTCGAGGACATCCTCGCTCCGGTCGGGCACTCGCTCGCCGACACGCAGATCGGCACCTCGTACGGGATCACGACGCTTCCGCATCTGCGCGACTTCGTGATCACCGGTCCCTTCGACGTGACGGGTGTGTCCGACACGCCGAGCCGCGAGCGGATCTTCATGTGCCGCCCGACCTCCTCCGACGAGGAGGCGCCGTGCGCACGGCAGATCCTCGAGGATCTCGGTACCAAGGCCTACCGGCGCCCGCTGAGCGAAGGCGACATGGACGCGCTCATGGCGTTCTATCAGGAGGGCGCGGACGAGGGCGGCTTCGAGGCGGGCGTTCGCAACGGAATCCAGGCGATCCTCGCGAGCCCCTACTTCATCTTCCGCATCGAACGCGCCGAAGCGACGGCTGCGGGCGAGGGCCTCGAGCGGATCTCGGACGAGGATCTCGCGTCCCGCCTGTCGTTCTTCCTCTGGGGCACGGTGCCCGACGCCGAGCTGCGTGGCGTCGCGCAGGCCGGTGAGCTTTCGAACCCCGACGTTCTCCAGGCCCAGGTCGTGCGGATGCTCCGGGATCCGGCCGCGGACCGCCTCGGTTCGCGTTTCGCCGGGCAGTGGCTGCGCCTCTCGGACATCGAGAAGGTCCACCCCGACGCGCTCAGCTACCCGGACTACGACCTGCAGCTCTCGGAGCTGATGGTCGAGGAGACGGAGCTCTTCTTCAACCGGATCGTCGAGGACGACCGCTCGGTCCTCGAACTGCTGACGGCCGACTGGTCGATCATCAACGAGCGCCTCGCGGATCACTACGACATCCAGGGCGTCGCGGGCCCCGAGTTCCGCCTCGTTCGGTACGCGGACGACCGTCGTCGTGGCCTGCTCGGCCACGGCTCGGTCCTCACGCTCACGTCGCACGCGAACCGCACCTCGCCGGTGCTCCGCGGGAAGTGGGTGATGGAGGTGCTCCTCGGCACTCCGCCGCCGCCTCCTCCGCCGAACGTGCCGGAGCTCGAGGAGACCGAGGGGGCGGCCGAGCCGGGGCAGTTCCTCTCCGTGAAGCGGCAGATGGAGATCCATCGCGAGGACCCGTCCTGCAACTCCTGCCACCAGTTCATCGATCCGATCGGGCTCGCGCTCGAGAACTTCGATGTGACCGGCAAATGGCGCACGCGTGACCAGAGCGGCGAGGTCGAGGCGAGCGGCGAACTGTACGACGGCACGCCGCTGAATGGCCCGGCCGACCTCCGTGGCGCGCTCGAGGCGCGCCCCGAGCCGTTCCTGCGGAACTTCACCGAGAACCTCATGGCCTACGCCCTCGGGCGTCGGGTCGAGTACTACGACCAGCCCACGGTGCGAGCGATCGTGTCCGAAGCCCGGCAGCGCGACTACGCGATGTCGGCCTTCATCGAGGGAGTCGTGAACAGCCCAGCATTCCAGATGCGGCGCGTCGAGTCGACGGACGCCGATTCGATGCAGTAGCCCAGAGCTGCAAGGAGAACCCCTGATGTTCCTGACCGGAAAGCACCTCTCGCGCCGGACCTTCATTCGTGGAGCCGGCGCGGCGATCTCGCTTCCCTTCCTCGAGGCCATGACCCCGGCGGGTCGTCTCAGCGCGCAGCTCCGCGCCGAGGCCGACAAGACCCGCCTGGTCTGTATCGAGATGGTTCACGGGTCGGCCGGCGCCGCTCCCTTCGGCCGTGAGAACAACTTCTGGTCGCCGGCGGAGACGGGTACGGACTTCGACCTGTCGCCCTCGGCGCTCTCTCCGCTCGAGGAGTACCGGAAGTGGCTCACGATCATCTCGAACACGGACGTCCGGATGGCCGAGGCCTTCGACGCCGACGAGATCGGTGGCGACCACTTCCGCTCGAGCGCGGTCTTCCTGACGCAGTCGCATCCGAAGCAGACCGAGGGCTCCGATGTCCGGGTCGGCGAATCGCTCGATCAGATGTTCGCGAAGCGGTTCGGCCAGACCACGCCGATCCCCTCGATGCAGCTCTGCATCGAGAATGTGGACCAGTCGGGCGGCTGCGCGTACGGCTACGCCTGCGTCTACACGGATACCGTTTCCTGGGCGAGCGAGACCGAGCCGCTGCCGATGATCCGCGATCCGCGGGTCGTGTTCGATCAGCTCTTCGGCGCTGGCGGCACGGCCGAGCAGCGTGAGGAGATCCGCCGGACCAACAAGAGCATCCTCGACTGGGTCGCGTCGGAGATCGCGGACCTGCAGCGCGCGCTCGGACCGAGCGACCGTCAGCGGGTCGAGAACTACCTCGACGCGATCCGCGAGATCGAGCGCCGGATTACCATGGTCGAGGCGTACAACGAGAGCGGCGAGGTCCGCGAGCTCCCGACCGCCCCGGCGGGCGTGCCGGACAGCTTCGAGGCCCACGTGAAGCTGATGTTCGACCTGCAGGCGCTCGCCTTCGCGTCCGACATGACGCGGGTCTTCTCGTTCAAGATGGGCCGTGACGGCTCCGCCCGGATCTATCCCGAGAGCGGAATCGACCGTCCGTTCCACCCGGCGTCGCACCACGGAAACCGGGAGGAGAATGTCCGCTCCTTCATGGAGATCAACCGCTACCACGTGTCGCTGCTTCCGTACTTCCTCGATCGCCTGAACGAGATCGTCGAGGGCGAGCAGACCATGCTGGAGAAGACGGCGATCATCTACGGCTCGCCGATGGGTGACCCGAACGTCCACAACCACAAGCGCTGCCCGCTCATCTTCCTGGGCGGCGGGAACGGTGCGCTGGACGGCGGTATCCACCTGCGGGCGGACGACGAGACGCCGATGGCGAACGCCATGCTCTCGCTCATGCACGGACTGGGCATGAACGACATCGACAGCTTCGGCGATTCGACCGGCGAGTTCACCTTCCGCAACGCGGCGGCGCAGCCGTTCTGAGCCGGGACACGAGCAAGGATCAGGAGCACTTCATGACGACATCCCGCACCCGCCCCGCGGTGGTCGCGGTCGCACTGGCGCTCTTCGCGGTGGCCGCGCTTCCGGCGGGCCGGGCGCCGCTCGCCCCCGCGCCCCTTCAGGCCCTGACCCTCTGGTCGTGGCCCGACGCCCCGGTGGCGGACGCCGCGCAGTCCGGCGACCTCGAGGCCCTTCGTGCGCTCCTTCGGGACGGGGCCGACGTGAACGCCTCGCAGGGCGACGGCATGACGGCGCTCCACTGGGCGGCCTACGGCGGGCAGTTGGAGATGATCGAGGTGCTCGTGTACGCGGGCGCGAACCTGGAGGCGGTCACGCGTGTGGCGGACTACACGCCGCTCATGGTGGCCACGCGCACGGGCCACGGCGATGCGGCCGTGCTGCTGCTCGATGCGGGGGCCGACCCGCGGGCGGCGACCGTGACGGGTGTCACGCCACTGCACTTTGCGGCGGGCGCCGGTCAGACCCAGGCCGTCGAGGCGCTGATCGCCGCGGGCGCCGAGGTGGACGCCCGCGAGTCGAAGATGGGGCAGACCCCGCTGATCTTCGCCGCGAACGAGGGACGGACCGAAGCGATCCGGGTGCTGGTCGAGGCGGGCGCGGACGTCAACGCCACGACCACGGTGGTGCCCGTCGACCGGCTGCAGCAGCAGGAGCGTATCGAGTCGCAGCTCCGCCGTGCCCGTCAGCGGGCCGCCGAGGAGCTCGAGGCTGCTGAGGCCGAGGCACGGATGGGCATGGTCGAGCTGACGTGGACACAGGAGCAGCGCGACAGCGCCGAGGTTGCGCGGGAGATCGAGGAGCAGGCGCGAGCCGACTCCATCGCGGCCGCCGAGGCCGCGGCCGCCGAGCGTCGCGCCGCCGCGGAGGCTCGCCGCGCCGAGCAGCAGGCCGAGCAGCAGAACGACAACGATCAGGACGAGGAGCAGTCGCTCGAAGAGGAGGAGGAAGAGAACGAAGAGGAGGAGGTTCTCCCGCGTCTCTCCTACACCGACCTCGTCGGCGGCATCGGGGGCCTCTCGCCGCTGCACCACGCGGCGCGTCAGGGACACCGCGACGCGGCGATGGCGCTGCTGGACGCGGGGGCGGACGTGAACATGCCCGGCGGCGGAGACGAGAGCACACCGATGGTGCTGGCGTCGATCAACGGGCACTTCGACCTCGCGCTCGAGCTGATGGCCCGGGGCGCGGATCCGAACATGTCCAACCACGCCGACGTCACGCCGCTCTGGGCCGCGATCAACATCCAGTGGGCCCCGCGGGCGCTCTACCCGCAGCCCAAGAACCACCTGCGGCAAGAGATCGACTACCTCGGCTTCATGGAAGCGCTCCTGCAGGCCGGCGCCGATCCCGACAAGCCCGTGAACCGGCACATCTGGTTCATGTCGTACAACTTCGATCTGCTGGGCATCAACACGACCGGCGCGAGCCCCTTCTGGCGAGCCGCGTACGCGCTCGACGTGCCGGCGATGGAGCTGCTCTACGAGTACGGGGCGGATCCGAACCAGCCGACCACCAAGGCGCCGACGGGTCGCCCGTTCGATCCCGATGCCGAGGACGACTCGGGTCTTCCGCCCGTTCCGGTCGGTGGCCCCGGCGTCTACCCGATCCACGCCGCCGCCGGCGTGGGGTACGGGACGGACTTCGCCGCCAACTCGCACGAACACGCGCCCGACGGGTGGATGCCCGCCGTGAAGTACCTGGTCGAGGTCCACGGCGCGGATGTGAACCTGCGCGACGAGGACGGCTACACACCGCTGCACCACGCGGCGGCCCGCGGCGACAACGAGATGATCATGTATCTCGTCGAGTTGGGCGCCGACGTCACGGCCGTGGGCCGGAACGGCAACACCACCGCCGACATGGCCAACGCGCCCATCTCGCGCGTCGAGCCGTTCCCGGAGACGATCGAGCTGCTCGTGTCGCTGGGTGCCGTGAACAACAACAACTGCCGTAGCTGCCAGTAGTAGTGCCAGGCGAGGTCTCGTTTGCGGCTACGGTGCCCCGCTGAGCAGCACGGTCAGTGCACGCTGCGCTTCGTGCGTGACTCCATGACGTCCAGGATCGCGGCCTGATCCACCCGGCTCGGATGCTCCCACCCGTGCTGATAGCCGAACACGTCCCGGAGCGTGCGGCTCCCGAACTTCTCGTCCACGATCTCGATCTCCTCGGCCGAGAGCAGGGAGGGGTGGTCCACCCCGCACGCGCGGCAGAGCAGGATGATCTCCTTCCGGAAGGTGATCATGTAGTTGGCGAGCCGCGCGCCCTTGTCGCGCGGATCGAGGCCGCGCACGAGCCACTTGTTCTGGGTGGCGACGCCGGTGGGGCAGTGGCCGGTGTGGCAGCGCTGAGCCTGGATGCACCCGATCGCCATCATCGCCTCGCGCCCGACGGCGATCATGTCGATCCCGAGGCAGAACGCGGTCATCGCGCGCTCGGGGAAGCCGAGCTTGCCGGCACCCGCCCACACCACCTTCTCGTGTACGCCTCGCTCGGCGAACGCCCTGTAGACTCGCGAGAATCCCATGTTGAACGGCAGCGCCACGTGGTCGCTGAACACGAAGGGCGCGGCGCCCGTGCCCCCCTCACCCCCGTCGATGTGGATGAAGTCCACGCCGCGCTCTTCGTTCGCCATCCGATCGGCAAGCTCCTCCCAGAAGCCGAGCTCGCCCACGGCCGACTTGATGCCGACGGGGCGCCCGGTGCGGTCGGCGAGCGTCTCCACGAAGTCGAGCAGCTCGTCCACCGTCGAGAACGCGCGGTGACCGGACGGGCTGATGACCGTCTCGCCGACCTCCACTCCGCGGATCCGCGCGATCTCCGGCGTCACCTTCTTTCCCGGCAGCACACCGCCGAGCCCGGGCTTTGCGCCCTGGCTCAGCTTGATCTCCATCGCCTTCACCGGATGCTCGTCCACCTTCCGGACGCACTCGTCGAGGTCGAACCCACCGGTCTCGGTGCGTGCGCCGAAGTATCCGGTGCCGAGCTGCCAGATCAGGTCGCCGCCGTGCAGGTGATGCGGGGCGATACCACCCTCGCCGGTGTTGTGGAGGCAGCCGGCGATACGGCACCCGCGGTTGAGCGCCTCTACCGCCGGTGCGCTCAGCGATCCGAAGCTCATCCCGCTCACGTAGGCCACCGAGTCGGGTCGGAAGGCGTGCCTCCGCTCACGGTGTCCACCGAGGATTTTCGCGACGGGGAGCGACCACGTCTCGTCGTGGGGTGCGTCTTCGTGCGACCCCAGCGTGCGGTGCTTGAGGATGATGTAGTTGGGCGACGTCTCGAGCGCGTTGTCCGTCCCGAACCCGCTGTAGTTGTTCTCCTTCTTGGCCGACGCGTACACCCAGCGGCGCTGGTCCCGACTGAACGGGAGTTCCTCGTCGTTCGAGGTGACGATGTACTGCCGCAGCTCCGGCCCGATCGCTTCGAGCCAGTACCGAAAATGCCCGATGATGGGGAAGTTGCGGAGGATCGCGTGCTGCTTCTGGGTGACGTCGTAGAGGACGACGACGAGGAGGGCGCCGAGCGCCACGAGGAGCCAGATCATGGCCGCAAAGCTAGGAGGTCCGGCCGGTTCGGGCACTCCCGGCGCGGGCGACGTGTTCTGCCTGTGACACGCACTCCGTGACACGCGCACGCTCCCCCTTCGACGGAGGCCGACCGATGGGCCGCATTCCGCCCCGCGCCGCACCCCCTGCCGCCCTCCCGTTCGCCGCCCTTTCTCTCGCCGCCGTGGCGTTCGTCCTCGGTGCCGGCGACGTCGCGGCGCAGCTCGGACCGCCGCCCGAGATGGCGGTCGACCCGAATCTTCCGGTCAAGGACGGCTTCGACGTGGAGCGCGCGTATCTGGGGCGCGCGCCGATGTTCACCCCGCTCCGCGACCCGGACTGGCAGCCGTTGCGCGCCGCACGCCGCGGCGGGCAGGTGGCGGACGACACGCCCGTGCTCGCGTTCGAGGCGGGTGGCCGGACGCTGGTGCTGGTCACGGCGCACATGTCCTACCATCACGTCGCGCAGGGCGAGATGGCCGGGGAGCCGTGGATGGTCACCTTCTGAGTGGTCTGCAACACGGGCGTCAGGATGGCGCCGAGCATCGAGGGGCAGCCGCACCTCTTCAGCGAGCACGGGCTCTACGACGGTCTGTTCCTCATGCGAGACGAGGAGAGCGGCACCTTCTGGGATCACATGACGGGAGAGGCGGTGTACGGGCCCCTCGTGGGGAGCCGCCTCCCCGTGTCCGAGCTCCGACAGACCACGGTCGAGCAGATCCTCGCCGAGGATCGGGAGGCGCTCGTCGCCCTCGGCGATCGAGCGCTCCGCACGGACGAGGACCTGAAGCCTCAGGGGCTGCTCGCGTCGATGCGCGCCCGCCTCAACGGATTCTTCTCGGGCACGATCGAGCGGGAGGACACGCGTCGGCCCACCATGGACCTGGGCCTCGGGCTGTGGCAGGACGACGACGCGATCTACTACCCGTACGAGACGATCGTGGCCCGCGGCCGCGCGGTCCTCACGACCTTCCGGGGCGAGGGTGTGCTCGTGTATCTGGATCCGAACTCCAGGACGCTCGTGGCCTGGAACACGGACGCGAGCACCTTCCAGTGGGACGGCGACGTGCTCCGACTGAGCGACGGCAGCTACGTCGAGGGCGGGGTGCTGAAGAACCCATCGGGCGAGCGCCTGACCGGGCAGCGCCCCCTGCAGGTGTTCACGCGGTGGTACGGGTTCTCGCTGACCTTCCCGGGGGTGCCGATCTTCGGATCGGGCGGCTAACAGGGCGCTCGGTTGCCGGGAATTCGGACGGGGATACATCTTTCCCCACCCTCACTCCGGAGCCATCCCATCGTGACCACCCGGCGCACCCGCGCCCTTCGCCGTCTCCGACCGCTGCCCGGTGTCGTGGGACTCCTCGCGCTCGCCGTTCCTCTGGTGGCCACAGCCGCGCCACTTCGGGCGCAGGACGGTCAGGACACGACGACCGTCGCGACGCCCGACTCCCTGTCGGCCCCCCAGGTCGGCTCCAGTACGGCCGCGCCGATCGTCATCGGGACCGACACGGTGGCCACCCTCTATGGCGTCTCGGGGGTGCTGACGCCGTCGGAACGTGCCGGCAACGTGGTGAGGCGCCTGCAGGATCTCCGCCTCCGTCGCGTGCCGGCCGACTCGGTGGTGGTGGTGTCGGACGCCGACGGGTCGAGGGTCTGGGTCGCAGGGACGGCGGTGCTCGCGGTCACGCAGGGCGACGCGGAGGGCCTCGGCGTCTCGCTGGACGCTGCTACGTCGCTCTATGCCGATGCGATGAGGACCGCGCTGGACATTCCGATCGTCCGCGGCACGCCGCGCGAGCTGCTGATCGCCGTCGGGCTGGTCCTCCTCTCGACCATCCTGCTGGTCATCCTCTGGCGGCTTCTGGCCGAACTCGAGCCGAAGTTCGCGGGTGCCGTGAGTACGGCGATCCGGAAGCGGGTGACGTCGATCCGCTTCCAGAAGCTGGAACTGGCGACCGGCGACGACATCGACCGCGTCGTGAAGTGGACGGTGTGGGCACTCCGGGTCGCGGTCTCGATCGCGCTCGTCGTGCTGTACCTGCCGCTCGCCTTCAGCTTCTTCCCGGGCACGCGCGGCATCGCGATCTGGCTCCTGTCGCTGATCTGGGATCCGATCCGCGCCGCGGGGATCGCCGCCGCGAACTACGCGGGTGAGCACCTCGTCAACATCGTGCTCATCGTCGTCATCACCTGGAAGGGCATCCAGCTCCTGGAGGCCTTCTTCAAGGCGATCGCACAGAAGCGGATCCGCTTCCGGAACTTCTATCCGGACTGGGCGAAGCCGACCTTCCAGATCCTCCGGGTCCTGATCCTCGCCTTCGCGCTGATCCTGATCTGGCCCCACCTGCCCAACAGCGACTCCGCGGCGTTCCAGGGCGTGGCCGCCTTCCTCGGACTGCTGCTGACCTTCGGCTCCGCAGGTGCCGTATCGAACATGGTAGGCGGACTCGTCATGATCTACATGCGTCCCTTCCAGGACGGCGACCGGGTGCAGATTTCGGACACGACGGGGGACATCGTCGAACGCGGACTGCTCGTGACGCGGGTCCGCACGCCCAAGAACGTGGTCGTGACGATTCCGAACGCGCAGGTGCTGTCGAGCCACCTCATCAACTACTCGCGGGCGGCGCGCCGGGAGGGGATCTATCTCCACACGAAGGTCACGATCGGCTACGACATCCCGTGGCCGCGCGTGCACGAGGCGCTGCTCGCGGCCGCGCGGAAGGTGGACGAGGTGCTGGCGGAGCCGGGCCCCTTCGTGCTGCAGACGGCGCTCACCGACTACACCGTCGAGTACGAGTTGAACGCGGCCACCGACCAGCCCGAGAAGATGGGGATGATCTATTCGGAGCTGCACCGCGAGATCCAGACCGAGTTCGCGAAGGCGGACATCGAGATCACCTCGCCCGCCTTCCATGCGATCCGCGACGGCAACACGTCGACGGTTCCGCCCGTGGAGGTGAAGGACGAGGACGTGGACGAGCAGATTCTCGGGGAGGAACCCGCCGTTTCGTGAGGCATGGCACGGTTTCCGGCGCGACTACGTAGTCGCGCGGACCGGGCTGCGCAGCCGTACGTAGCCGAGCGGAGGCGCCCCGGACGAGCCCTGCGCGGCCGCCCCTGCTACCCGTTGCCTCCGTCGCGTTCCGCGCGAAGCCCCTCGAATCGCTCCGTCACCGAGTCCGGAAGCAGCAGATCGTCGGCGATCGCGGCGATCTGCTCGGCCTCTTCCCAGGCACGCTCCAGGCGCCACAGCTCGCCCTCCAGCGCGCGTCGCTCGTCCTCCTCGTGCAGCGACATCTCGAGGGCGAGCCGGAGCTCGGCCGGCATCTTCGTGACGGCCCCGTAGTCGCGATACCCGGCGGCGAAGTCGTCCCTGGCGACGAGATCCTTCACGAACCGCTCGGGGTGCCCTGCCTCCTCGATCGCGCGGACGGCGTCGTTCACCGCGTCCCTCTTCGCGCCGCTCCGGTTCACCTTCGGAATGAGGCGGCTCGCGAAGCGCTCGGCCTCCGGCCCCTCGAACCACTCCGCCTTCCTGCCCTTGAAGAGTCGGAGGCGGAGGGACTCACCGTCGTCGCCGGGCCGAAGCCGCACGGTCGGGAACTGCTCGACGGGCAGCTTGATGACGCGCCCGTCGTCGGCGTGCAGCTTCGCGAGATGCCGGCGGTTGAGCAGGTGGCCGAACATCTGGTAGATACCGCCGAAGGCCCCCGCGGAGGCGCCGGCCAGCATCGGACCCACCAGGCCCACGCCGATGATCGCCGCGGAGCCGCTCACCGTGTAGACCAGGTACTTCTTCCTTCGCCGCCCGAACTGATCGCCGTAGCGCCACGCCGCGAACTCGTTCCGGAGCGGCTCTCCGATGCGGACGAGTTCCAGCCCCTCCGACACGCGCGCGAGCCCGATGTTCTCGGTGGAGGTGCGGAGACTCGTGTCGCGGAAGATGCGCTCGCAGTCCTCGACCGCCTCCCAGCGCTCCTCCATCGGCGTCAGGTTCCAGCGCTCGCAGCTCCGGCACACCACCCACAGCCGACCCTTCGACTCGTCGAACGCGAGCCGACGGCCGACCGGGAACGTCTCGATCACCTCGTTGGTGCCGAGCGACGTGCCGCAGAACATGCAGGTGGTATACATCGATCGACTCAGGGGACTTCCAAGATGCGGGCGGCGTCCCGCTGCCCGCCACCGAGACTACGGCCGAACCCACCGCCCTCTTCGCGGCTCGACGGTGTCGGAAAGCGGTCGGCGTGGAGTACCGCTGGCCGAGCGCTCGGATCCCTGCCTAGACTGAGGACCATGCGTTCCGCCCAACCCGTTTCGCCCAGACCTCCCGTGCACGCCGCGATCGTCCGACCCCCCCTCCTTCTCCTCGCTGCCCTCGCGACGGCGTGCGCGTCGGGTTCGGCCCCGCCACCGCCGCCCGTGCCCTGCGACGCCGCGATGGGCCGTGCGAACGACGGGGTACTTCCGCCGTCCGACGACCTCTACTGCATGGAGCTGACGCCGGCGCCTGGAGTGGAGGGGGCGGCCACGGTGGAGCTCGGACGGATTCCCGGACCATTCACGGTCGCCGTGACCTCGGAGGGGCACCACCGGTACCGGCCGCGCCTCACCCTGGAGGACGTCCCGGAGTCGGAGACGTACGGTGGCGAAGGCTTCGTGGCGTGGGTCGCGGACGCGACACTCTTTCCCGAGGAGCGACTCGGCGTGGTCGGGCCGGGCACGACCACGCTGCCCGAGATCTCGATGGACAAGTTCCTTGTGATCGTGACTGCGGAGGCGGACACGAGCGCGGAGGAGCGGTCCGGACGGATTCTCTTCAGGGCGCAGTCGCCGAGCGCGCGCATGCAGCCCGCGGACCTCTTCGAGTTCGCGATGGGGTCGATGCCGGGGGGCGGCGTGAATCGGCCCGGGATGGGCGGCGACGCACCCGGCGGGACGGCGGCCGCCATGACCGGCGGCATGGCCCACGACATGACCCATGCGTCGCCCGTGGCCCAAGACCCGTCCGGGTGGCTGCTTCCCCCGATGCCGGCCGGCGTGGGCATGCTCCCGCGCATGATGTCACTCCGCCCGCCGGTTGGCCCGCTCCGCCCCGGCGACCTCCTGTCGGACGGCGCATCGGTGCCCCTGCCCGCGCGGCCCCACGAGGTCGTGCGCCTGGCCGACGGCGACGTGTTCGCCCTCGAGGCGAGCGTGGTCGAGCGCGACATCGACGGCCACGCCGTCCGGATGTACGCCTACAACGGACAGTATCCCGGGCCGCTCATCTGGGTGGAGAAGGGCACGGAGATCACGGTCGACTTCACGAACTCCATCGACCACCCCACCACCGTCCACTGGCACGGGCTCCGGCTCGACAACGCCTACGACGGGATTCCGGGCGTGACGCAGGATCCGGTCGAGCCGGGTGAGACGTTCACGTACCGCATCCGCTTCCCGGACGCCGGCCTCTACTGGTACCACCCGCACATGCGCGAGGACCTCCAGCAGGACGCCGGGCTCTACGGAAACATGATGGTCCGCGACGGGGCGGGGGACACCTTCGGGCCCGCGCACCGGGAGGAGATCCTGATGCTCGACGACCTGCTCGTGGCGGACGGCGGGCCGGTACAGTGGGGCCGTGAACGCGCCACCCACGGGTTCATGGGCCGCTTCGGGAACCGCTTCCTCGTGAACGGCGCGCCCGGGTGGAATCTCGCCGTGGATCGGGGGGCCGTCGTCCGATTCTTCCTCACCAACGTCGCAAACACGCGCACCTTCAACCTTTCGTTCGTGCACGAGGCGACGGGCGACGAGGCGCCCATCAAGATCGTCGGCTCCGATATCGGCACGTACCAGTACGAGGAGCGTGTGCCGTCCATCGTCATCTCGCCGGCCGAGCGATACATGGCGCACGCGAGGTTCGAGCGGCCCGGCCGGTGGTTCCTCCTCAATCGGGTCCGCGGGATCGATCACCTGTACGGTTCGTTCTTCCAGGAATCCGACACGTTGGGCGTGGTCACCGTGGGCGAGTCCATGGCGGTGCCGGCCGCGACCACCGTCGCGTTCGACGATCTCCGTGTCTTCCGCGGCGTCCGCGCCGAGATCGAGGAGTACCGCGAGTACTTCGATCGTCCCGTCGATCGCGAACTCGAGCTCGTCCTCGAGACGGCCGACATCCCCTTCTTCATGGAACGGCTGATGGCCGTGGATTCGGCGTACTTCCACCCCGTCGAGTGGAGCGGGACGATGCCGCGCATGAACTGGTGGTCCACCGACCACGAGGCGCGGTGGAAACTGGTCGAGCCCACCACCGGTCGCACCAACATGGACATCCGGTGGGACTTCGAGCTCGGTAGCATCGAGAAGATCCGCATCCGGAACCGCCGCCGGACGCTGCACGGCATGCAGCACCCGATTCACTTCCACGGACAGCGCTTCCTGGTGCTGTCCGTGAACGGCGTCCCGAACGACAACCTCGTCTGGAAGGACACAGTGCTCGTGCCGGTCGGCGCGACGATCGACATCCTGCTCGAGTCCACCAACCCGGGCGAGTGGATGGCGCACTGCCACATCGCCGAGCACCTCGAGGCCGGGATGATGCTGGGGTTCGGTGTGGGGAACTGAGCGATTGCACGCCGGGCCCACGTCGTCCGATACTGCGGCATCGCACCTACCACGGAGTCGCACCATGATGCGCACCACGCTTCTCGCGGCCGCGGCGTTCGCCATCGGACCGCTCGCCGCCGCGCCCCTCGCCCTTCAAGCGCAGTCGGCGGACCAACTCTCCGCCGGCGTACGCGACCATGTGACCGTCGACGCGCCCGCTTTCGCGATCACGAACGTCACCCTGATCGACGGCACGGGAACCCCGGCCCAGCGGGGACGCACGGTCGTGGTGCGCGACGGCCGCATCTCGGCGGTGGGCGCCGCCGGGCAGGTCGACACGTCGGGCCTCGAGATCGTGAACGGCGCCGGACACACGCTCATCCCCGGCATGACCGGCCTGCACAATCATCTCTACTACACGGCCGCGGGTGGCCGTGGGATGCAGCTCAACTTCAGCGCGCCGAGGCTGTACCTCGGAGCGGGCGTGACGACGGTGCGCACGACCGGAAGCCGGAACGCATACTCCGAGATCAACCTCAAGAACGAGATCGATGCGGGTCGCACGCCCGGGCCGAGGATCCACATCACTGCGCCGTACATCACGGGCGGCCAGGGCAGCACCACGATGACCCTCGTGAATTCTCCCGAGCAGGCGCGGCGCTTCGTGGCGTACTGGGCGGCGGAGGGCGCGACCTGGCTCAAGGCCTACACCAACGTCGGCTACGAAGAGATGGCCGCGGCGATCGACGAGGCGCATCGACTCGGCATCAAGGTCACCGGCCACATCTGCTCGATCTCCTTCACCGAGGCGGTCGAGCTCGGCTTCGACAACATCGAGCACGGGCTGTTCACCAACTCCGACTACGACCCGACCAAGGAGCGTAGCGAGTGCCCGAACACGTATCGCCAGTACGCCATGTCCATCGATCCGTCCGGGCCCGAGGCGCAGGCCACCTTCAGCGCGATGGTGAACGCCGGGGTGCCGATGACGTCGACGCTCGCCGTGTACGAGCTGTTCGTTCAGGACCGCCCCACGCGCGACCCCCGCTCGCTGGAGGCGATGGCGCCCGAGGTCCGCGAGGCGTACCTCGAGGCCAAGGAGAACGTCGACCGCGACGGCTGGCCACCCGAGTGGATGGATGTGGCGATGGCGTACGAGAAGGCCTTCGTCGAGGCCGGCGGACTGCTCGCGTTCGGAGTGGATCCGACCGGCAACGGAGGTGCGCTGCCCGGCTACGGGGATCAGCGGAACGTCGAGCTCCTCGCCGAAGCGGGATTCACGACCGAGGAGATCGTGCAGATCGCCACCCTCAACGGCGCCCGCATCCTGGAGACCGACGAGGAGCTCGGGTCCGTCGAGGTCGGCAAGATCGCCGATCTGGTGCTGATCGAGGGGGACCTGACCGTGGACCCGAGCACGATCCGCAACACCGTGATCGTCTTCAAGGACGGCGTCGGCTACGACAGCGCGTCGCTGTTCGAAGCGGTGAAGGGCAGGGTGGGGATCAGCCAGTAGGTCGGCGGGGGTCCACCGCCGCAGAGAGCGTCGGCGCGAGCTTCGTCACGCACGCCGTCGACGGATGGGACCTCATCCTCGACCCCGACGCGCCGAGACAGCTCCGGTTCGACGGGCTCGCGTCGGTCCTGGTGCGCGCGAACTGCGGTGGCCCGTCCGGACTGCTGTCGGGCGTGCCCGCGGACATCGAGCGGCAGCTTCGAGGTCCCATCCGTGAGCAGCTCGTTCGGACGACGCGGGAGGCCGTGGCCTACGACGCGATGCTCGAATGGGACGAACGGCTCCTTCGCCGGGCGCGCTCCGAGCGCGGTCTCACCCGCCTCCCCGAGGGACCCGGAGAGGCGGGCATCGCGATCGCCCGCGCCGTCGCGGGTGGGATGGGGCAGGGCCGTGCCGCGGCGTGCTGGTCGCTGTTCGACGGCTACATGTAGGAGACGAACGGCGTCGAAGACGGGCCGCCCATGCCACCTCGTGGCGCGGTCGGATGGACAGCGGCTCGCGCCCAACCGTACCCTTCCGGTCCCCCAGACCGGAGCCGTACATGCAGATGGACCTCGCCGCCCTGGCGGCCACGCTCGACGCCCGCCTCACCGACCCGACCCGCGACCACGTGCAGGTGTCGGGCGTCGGCTCGCTCGGTAGCGCGGGCCCGGGCGACCTCGCCTTTCTCTGGTCGGACAGCTATCGCGAGCAGGCAGCGGCCTCCGGTGCCGAGGCGATCGTCTGCCGAGAGGCCGTTCCGGGAAAGACGTGTCTCGTCGTCGAGGACCCGGAGGCCGCGATGCTGACGCTAATGGGCCGCGTGTATGCGCAGCGCCACCCCGATCCGGCCCCCGGCGTGCACCCGACGGCGGTGGTGGCCGAGGACGCGAAACTGGGCGACGGCGTGTCGGTGGGGCCGCGCGCGATCGTGGATGCGGGCGCCTCGCTCGGTGCCCGGACGCAGATTCGCGCAGGCGCCTACGTCGGGCGGCACGCGGAACTGGGCGAGGACTGCGTGGTTCACCCCAACGCGACGATCCACGACCACGTCCGTATCGGGAGCCGCGTCACCATCTGGTCCGGCGCCGTGATCGGAAAGGACGGTTTCGGCTTCCTGCAGCGGGACGGCCGACATGTGCGAATCCCCCAGATCGGTACGGTCGTCATCGAGGACGACGTGGAGATCGGCGCCCTCTCCAACGTGGCCCGGGGGGCGATCGACGACACGATCATCCGCCGGGGCGTGATCGTGGACGACCACTGCCACATCGGCCACGGAAGCGAGGTGGGCGAGTACACCGTCATCGCCGGCAAGTCGGCGATGGGCGGGTCCTGCAGGATCGGAAAGGGCTGTACGATCGCGCAGGACGCAGGGGTTTCGACCGGACTCGCGATGGGGGACGGATCCGTGCTCGCCACCAACGCGCGACTTCTCTACCGGGACCTTCCGGCAGGCGAGACGCTGCAGCGCGCCGTGGGGTGCCACGCGCCCATGGTCGCGAAGCGCATCGAGGCCACGCTTCCAGAGCTGCCGGAGATGCGGAAGCGACTTCGGCGCCTCGAGAAGCGGGTCGAGGGCAGGGAAACGGACGACTGACCGGCTCGGGTCACCTGCATGGACGCACGATCGGGTGAAAAAAACTTCTGGGAACGTGTTACGTGCCCGTGTATCGTGCTGTTGCAGGACGCTTACACAGCGAAGTCCAGTTTCTCATTTGCAGGAGGCTTGCATGAGCAGGAAGCTCGTGGCAGCGGTGATGGTGGCGGTGTGGGTGGGGTGGCCAGCGGCAGTTTCCGCATGTGACTTCACGTTCGCGTATCACTTCCTCGGGATGTCGGATTCCGGAACCGCCATTGGGGCGGGAGTCGCCATTTCGCCGCTGAATGGCGACGGTGACGCCTTCGTCAACACGACGGCCGGCGTCGGGTTCAAGCTCGGCGACAACGTGGCCCTCGCTCCCCTGGTCGGCTGGTGCAAGGGCACCGGCGACGAGGACGACATCAGCGAGATCATGTTCGGTGGTGGAGGTGTGTTCAATCTCTTCAGCAGCGACGACGGTGGGACGATGTTCAACGTCCAGACGCACGCCGCGTACACCTCGTACGAAGGAGACTTCTCGACGCTCGCGATTCCGGTGATGGCCGTGGTCGGCCACGCGGTCAGCGACGGGGTGCTCCTCTACGGCGAGGGAGGATTCGTCTGGGAGCGCGAGAGCTTCGACGGCGACAGCGACAGCGAGACCGACCCGGTGGTCGCCGGAGGTCTGGCGTTCGGGGCGGGCGACTTCAACATCGTGACCGGGCTCACCCTCATCTTCGGTGAGTCCCAGAACGACTTCGGCCTCGTGGCGGCGATCTCGCGACCGCTCGGCTGAGCGCGCGGGCTGCTCGACAACGGCAGGGGGTGGTCGAGATGGCCACCCCCTCGTTCATTTTCGCTCGGAGCTCGACGGGAGCTCGGTGTCCGCCGAGGTCGGTCTCGGTGACTCGATCGACCCCGCCGCTCCGAGCGCCAGAAGCAGAAGCACGACGGTTACTGCCGCGACGACCGTGCGGAACACGTTCCAGCGGTTCCACCGAGCCTCGAAGGCCGATCGGGCCTTCGTCGCCCGATCGGCGTCCAGCTCGGCGACCTCGAGCGCCTGCACCGCATTGTTGAGCGGGATGTTCACTGCTGCTGTCGGCATCTGCACTCCGCCCAGGTAGAGCGCGCCGGCCGCCACGAGTAGTAGCCGCGGTACGCCCGTCAGGCCGGGCACCCCGATCACGAGTGCAGCGATGACGGCGGCGATCGAGCCGACCCATAGCAGCCCGAAGAGCGGCTGACTCCGCTGGATCACCCCGTCGATGACCTGGAAAGCCCGGAGGTACGGTCCGTCGTCCAGCGTCGCGAGCCCGGGCATCACGACGACCGCGAAGGCGAACAGGAAACCGGCTACCAGCGAGCAGAGGAAGGTCGCCATCCCGAGCGTGGCGAGCGTTGCGCCCGTCATCGAATCGCCGCCATCCGGTCCCACACTCCGGTCGCCGCGGTTTCACGGGCCCAGACGGAGAACGCCTTCGGCTCGCGCCCGAGCGCGCGCTGAACGCCGTCGGTGAGGTGCGCGTTGCGACCGTCGAGTACCGTGGCGAACAGGTAGTCGAGCATCCAGACGACGTCGCTCGGGGCGCCGGAGCCCCGCACTTCGTCGAGGAAGGCTTCGTGCGGCACGTCCACGAACGAGACTCTGCGACCGGTCGCCGTCGAGAGTGCACTCGCAAGGTCGGCAAGGGTCAGCAGGTCGGGCCCGGTGACCTCGTAGACCTCCCCGTGGTGTCCGGGTTCGACGAGCGCTCGTACCGCCACCTCCGCGATGTCGTCCACATCCACGAAGGGCTCGGGCACGTCGCCCGCCGGAAGCGAAATTCGCCCCTCGGCCACCATCGGCGCGAAGGCACCCTCCGAGAAGTTCTGAAAGAACCAGCTCGCCCGGACCACGGTCCACTCCAGGTCGCTGCCCTGGACGATGCGCTCGCACGCCTGCGCCTCGGGCTCACCGCGACCGGACAGCAAGACCAGCCGGCGCACTGCGCGGGCGCGGGCCCGCTCCACGAGGGCGCGGATCGCATCGGTTGCCCCCGGCATCGCCAGATCGGGGGCGTAGCTGATGTAGACCGCGTCCACGCCATCGAGGGCGGCGTCCCACCCGCTTTCGTCCTTCCAGTCGAAGGGGGGCGTCGCGCCTCGCGAGCCTACTCGGACGGCGTATCCCGTGGCTTCGAGTCGTGCCGCGATCCGACGGCCGGTCTTGCCGGTGCCGCCGAGGACGAGAATCCGCTCGATCGTGGTCGGGGTCGCGGTGGGGGCATGGGTGCGAGAGGGCGTGCGTGTCATCGTCTGCTCCTGAGAGTTCGAGGAATACAGACCGAAGGTGCCGCGCACACCGAGCACGTTCTCGACCGCGGGCGACAGATGTATTGATCGAGCGCGACAGCGATGGCGGAGGGCCTACCCCTCCGTGCCTCGGCCGAGGGCCTGCGTCCGGAAGCTCCCAGGCGTGTGCCCGGTCCAACGCTTGAACGCCCGGGTGAAGGCGCTCTGGTCGGCGAAGCCGGTCATGAAGGCGACCTCGGAAAGCGTCGCGTCACCGTTCTCGCTCAGGAGGCGCGCGGCCAGCTTCCGACGCGCCTCGTCCACGAGCGACTGGTAGGACGTGGCTTCGTCGGCGAGTCGGCGCTGCAGCGTCCGCCCACTCATGCCGACTTCCCGAGCCACCTCCGAGAGCGTGGGCACGCCCCCGCTGAGCGCCGTGGATACCCGGTCGAGCACCCGCCGGTGGAGCGGCACGGAGTCGTCGAGCGCACCGACCTCCGCCTCGAGAATCGTGTCGAAGTAGCGCGCGATGCTCGCGTCGCCGACCCGGTTGGGTGTGCGGAGCGTCGCGTCGGAGACCCGGAACGCATCCATGTCGGAGTCGAAATACACGGGGCAGCCGAAGTAGGCCTCGTGGCCACTCACGTCTTCAGGGGGATCGTGCCTGAGATGCACTTCCTCCGGCCGGAAGCGCTCGGAGGCCACCTCGCGGCTGATCGTCATGATGCTCGCGAGCGTGGCCTCGTTGGAGAGCCGCATGCCCAGGCGACGCTCGCCGTCGCGGTGCAGATGCATGAAGGCGCCTCCGAGGCACCTCTCGACCTCGTACCCGGCCACGCTCGTCAGCACCAGGGCGAAGCGAGCCGCCCGCTGGTACGAGCCGTGGAGGGTGGGCGCCGACTTCCAGGCGAAGCCGAAGGGTCCGTAGTCGTCGGAGCGCATCGTCGCGCCGACACGCAGGGGGAGCGTGGTGGGATCGGGATCGACCCCCGCGGCCCGCTCGAAGAACGCGTAGTAGTCCGGGGCGGGGATCATGAAGGTCGGATCGACAGGCCCCGCCAGCTCGAGGCCGAGCGTGGCCAGCAGCGGACCGGCCTCCCGACCACCCCCGGCCTCGGCGGCGACCTTTCGCGCGAACAGCGACGTGACTCGGCCCATCGAGGAACAGCTCCGGGAGGTGGCGCGATCGGCACAGGATCTGGCGGACGTCGCCAAGAACCGGTGGCCCCAGCGACTCAACTTCGTAGGGACGTCGAGATCGACCCTCCGGACAGGATGCCGCACATGACCCCGCAGCAACAGATCGTTCGCCGTCTCATCGACGAGGCGCTGAACCGGCAGGACTACTCCGCCCTCCCCGAGCTGCTTCACGACGAGTACGTGTATCGGACGCCGGGCGAAGAGCTCGTGGGCGTCGAGGCGCTCCGCGGTCGCTTCGAGATGTACCACACCGCCTTTTCCGACCTCGCGGTGCGCGTCGACGACATGTTCGGTGAAGGGGACCGCGTCGCGACGGCCTTCACGCTGACCGGGACCCATGCCGGGGAGATGATGGGGATGTCCGGGACGGGCCGGCGCGTCTCGGTGAACGGCATCGTCCACAGCTGCGTCCGCGACGGGCGCATCGTCGAGGAGTGGGAGCTCATGGACGAGGCGGCGCTGTTTCGTCAGTTGGAGGGTGCGCCCGATTGACCCCCTGAACGCGGATGCCGGCCCGCAGCTCTACGTGTCGGAATCTTCTCGAGCCGCTACGAGGCCGCGACCGTTGCCTCGATGCGGTTCCTTCACGTCTCCGACCGCCGCGCGTTCGCGATCCACTCCGCGTCGGGCCTCCCGATCGACTGGCAGCTGGGCGCCGCGCCGTCTCCCGAGGAGCGGTCGCCGGCGGCTACCGGCCCTGAGGCGAATCCCGATTCAGCTCCGTGATCCCGAGCGTTCCCGACACCGGCGATCCTTCCGAGTAGCTGGCGACCCAGATGCCGTACCGGCCTGCCTGCGGTGCCTTGAACGACACCATCGGGTCGAGCCCGTCCGCGTCGTCGTTGCATGACCATGTGCCGTCCGGTCGGTTGACCACGAGCGCCGTGTCGCCCTCGCCCTCGAAGTAGATGTGGAGGATGGAGCCGGTGCTTTCCCAGTCGAGGACGAGGTCGGGTGTGGAGGCCGCGTATCCGACACAGCCGGCCGGGAGCCGCTGGGCCGATACGTCCACCGATCCTCCCGAGATGACCGATACGGTGTAGGGATCCGGCGTGAAGCCCGGCGCGAGCTCCGCTTCGCCGAAGATGCCGACGGTCGAGCCGACACGGAGCCGGTCGGCGTCCGGACTGGCCGGCCCCGTCGCGAGTTCGGTGATCGAAAGGGTGCCGCGGATCGTTGCGCCGCTGGAGTAGCTCGACACCCAGATGTCGTAGTGCCCCGCCGCAGCGCCATCGAGGGTGACCATCGGGTCGAGACCGGAGGCGTCGTCGTTGCAATGCCAGCTCCGGTCCGGCGCATTGATCAGAAGCGCCGTGTCCCCGTCCCCCTCGAAGGAAAAGGTCAGTCGGGGGAACGCGTCGCCGACGTGGAGCACGTAGTCGGGCTTCGACGTCGCGTACCCGACGCAGCCGGCTCCCAGATCGAGATCGCCGACGGCCACCGACCCGCCGGAAATCACGGACACCTCGAGCGGGTCGGGCAGGAAGCCCGGGGATATGGTCCGGGTCCCGAAGTTGGAGTCGTCAACGCCGATGGTGAGCTGCGCGGCGATTCCGATCGGCGCGGCGGAGAGGAGGGCGGTGGCCAGGAACGGGACGGTAGAAGGGCGCATGGCGGGGCAGGCCGGAGAGGGTCGGGGACGATGGCCCAAGGTAGGCGTACGCGAGGCCGAGCGCGACGGCGTCGAGCAGAACGGCGAGTGCCGCACACGAGGCCCGATCCCGCATGCCGAATCGGACGATCAGACCATCAAGGATGCCCTGCTCACGAGAAAACGCCCCGCCGACCATCGCGGTCGTCGGGGCGCTCGAGCCTCGGTGAAGAGGCATGGTCGCTACTGGACTCGAACCAGTGACATCTACGATGTGAACGTAGCGCTCTACCAACTGAGCTAAGCGACCGTGTACCATACGAAAGCCGCGCCGCCTGAGAGCGAGCGCGGCTTCCGTTGCTGCATACCCCCACGGGGACTCGAACCCCGGTCTTCGCCGTGAGAGGGCGATATCCTAGGCCACTAGACGATGGGGGCACTGCATCCGCCAGTGATTCGCGGCGGATCGAAAAGCTACCCTTTCGTGGTGCCTCGTCAACCCCTTTTCAGGCCCCCGGCGGGGGAGCGAAGGACCCGGATCCTCCCACCGGGTGCGGGGTTCTCGAGGATGGTGTACTCCGTTCCACCCTACCCCGGTACCGATGGCCCGCAAGCTGAACGACGAATCGATCGCGGACTGGCTCGAGCGGCACCCAGAGTGGTCTCGAGAGGGCGACATGATCCGGAAGACGGTCACGTTCCCGACGTTTCGGGACTCGATCGTCTTCGTGAATCGGCTCGCCACGCTCGCGGACGACGCGGAGCACCATCCCGACATCGACATCCGCTACGACAAGGTCACCGTGGGGCTCACGACGCACGACGCTGGCGGGCTCACCGAGAAGGATACGAAGCTGGCCGCGAAGATCGACCACGCGTCGCGGATCCGCTGACCGCCACGCCGACCCGCTGACGCCCGACCTGCCCCGGCGAACTCGTCGCAGGCGGGGTCAGGCTCCGTCCAGGACGGGCGCCAGATCGCCGACCCGATCGACCAGGAGCGTCGGGTTCGCGGACTCCATCGCGCTTCGTCCGAGCGCGCCCCAGGTGACGCCCACGGTCGTCACGCCCGCGGCCCTGCCGGCCTCCATGTCGTGCGCGGAATCTCCGACGAACACGACCCGCTCGCTGGCCGGCACGCCGAGTCGATCCAGCGCGATGTGCACGGGTTCGGGGTCGGGCTTGGGGCGCTCCACATGGTCGGCCGTGACCACCACGTCGAATGCGTCGGAGATCCCGCACACCGCCATCGTCCTCGCCGTCATCGGCGCGCCCTTGCTGGTCACGATCGCTCGCCGTGACGCCCGCGCCACCTCACGGCCGACGATTTCGGGGATGCCGTCGAACGCACGGACCATGTCGTCGTGCATACGCGCCTGTACGCGCTTGTACGTGTGGCGGAGGTCCAGCGCCTCGTCGTCGCTCGAGGCGAGCTCACGCAGCATCAGGGGGAGCGGGCGACCGACGGTGGTCCGCCAGGCCTCGGGATCGCCTTCGTGCCCGAAGTGCTGGAGCATCATCTCACGGTAGCAGGCGAGGATCAGCGGAATGGTGTCGGCGATGGTGCCGTCGAGATCGAAGAGGACGGCGTCCCAGGGGGACACGGAGGGGGGTCGCGTCACTCGGAGCGTCCGTTGAGCAGGAAATCCACGATGACCTCGATGGCCACGTCGTCGGTCGGGAGCGTCCAGTGCACCGTGCAGCAGAGCACGGTGTCGGGTACGCCGGGCAGCGTGGCGTTCTCGGGCGGCAGGATGTGGGTCTCGAGTTCGGTCCGGACCGTGAATCCTTCCACCCCCTCGGGCAGGACGGAGTCGAGCTGCGCGAGGAACTCGCTGCCGGGCTTCATCTCCACGCCGCCCTGTCCCCACGCCACGAGCGACACGAGCGTCCCCCGGTGCGGCCCGCCGAGGCTCACGAACCTCCGCACGCGTTCGGCGCCGCCATGCTGCAGGTACCAGCGCGTGGCAAGGCCGCCCATCGAGTGGGCGACGATATCGATCTCGGTGGCGTCCGGGTTCATGCGGAACAGCGAGTCGGCGGCGACGCGGATCTCCTCCGCGTGATCGACGTTCGAGCCGACGGGGTCGTCGAATCCCACGATGAGGACGGCGGCGCTGTCCCACCCCGTGGCCCGAAGCCGGTGTGCGAGCGGCGCCATCCGGCCGCCGACGTCGGCCCACCCCGGCACCAGCAGCACGGGCCGGGGCGGGTCCTCGGCGGGGCGCACGGTGTCCGCGGGCATCGCGACCTCCGGCGGACCGAACAGCGTGCCGCCACGCACGAGCGCCACCGCCGAGATCGCCACGAACGCGACGACCGCGGCGTACGCGATGCCCATCACCAGGCGCCGAATCACGGCGCCACCTCGGCGAGCACGCCGGCGATGGCCCCGGCTGCGAAGGCGATCTGCTCGTCGGTCAGCGTCACGGGTGGCGAGAGTTCGAGCGTGGCCCCGTCCGGTCCGGCGGGGAGCGCGAGCACGCCGCGACACACCAGCCGTTCGGCCAGGTCCACCGCGCCCCCCACCCGAGGCCGACCGCCGTCGTTCAGCACGTCGAACCCGAGCAGCAGGCCGAGGCCCCGGAGAGGTCCTGCGTGCGCGTGCTCGGCGAGTACCGGCTGCAGGGCGGCCCGGAGCCGCGCGCCGGTGGTCTCGGCGCGGCCGGGCAGGTCGCGGGCAACCTCCGTGCGAAGCATCGCGGCACCCGCGGTGCACGCCAGGGGGTGGCCGAGGAACGTGCTCGTGTGAATCGCCTCGCCCGTCGAGGCAGGCCAGGCCGCCATGATGCGCTCGGAGCCCACGCAGGCGCTCAGAGGGAGCCCGCCGCCGAGGACCTTTCCGAGGGCGAGGACGTCCGGAGCCAGCCCCACGCGGGCCGATCCGAGCATGGCACCGCACCGCCCCAGGCCCGTGAAGATCTCGTCGGCGATCAGGAGTGCCGAGCTGCCGGCGACCAGCTCGGACAGCGCGCGACCGACGTCCGGGCATCGATCCCCGCCGAGCACGCGCACGCCGCCGCGGGCCTGCACCGGCTCGACGACGATGGCCCCGACCGGGATGCGCGGCGTCGCGTCGCCCGCGCCGCTCCCGCTGCCGGCGGCGTCTTCGCTCCCGGCCGGGCGTTCGCCCCCGCCCACCGGGACGCCGTCCGCGAGCCACGCCTCCACCATCGCGAGCGCGCGGGAGCCGGCGGGGTCGGCCTCGGTGCCGGGGTAGGGTGCCCACGCCACGCCACCCCAGGTGCGGTCCGCGAACGGCGCGCGGAAGTCGGACCGGTGGGTGGGCGCGAGGGCACCCAGCGTGAGCCCGTGGTAGCCACCCTCGAAGGCGATGATGCCGGCCCGACCGGTCGGATGCTCACGGTCCGCAGTCGCGAGCTGCGCGGTCTTGAGCGCGATCTCGACGGCCTCGCTGCCCGAGTTGGCGAGGGTGGCGCGGAGGCCGCGGGTGTCGGCGTCGACGCCGCCGAACATGGGAGCGAGCTCCGGACCGAGCACCTCCGCGAGCGCTTCGAGCAACTCCACCTTGGCGTCCGGCGGGTGGACGTCGCCCATGCCGTGAATCAGCCGGTCCGCCTGCGCCCGGATCGCCTGCACGACGCCCTCCGGCCGGTGGCCCGCAAGGCACACCCCGAAGGCCGCGGTCAGATCGAGGTACACGTTGTCGTCGGCGTCGCGCACGTTCGCGCCCTTGGCCTCGGTCCAGGCGACGGGCCACGCCGCCTCACCGCCCGGATCCTGCCAGGTGACGTTCCGAGTCTCGACCGAGGCCAGCCGACGCATCAGGTCCCGCGACGAGGGCCCGGGCGGGGTCGTCCGGATCTCCGGGAGGCGCGCTCCGAAGGGCGGGTGGGCGGCGGCGGACACGGCGCCGGGTCAGTCCTCCGTGAGGAGATCCGTGTCGGCGATCATCCCCATGGCGTGATAGCCCATGTCCACGTGAAGCGTCTCGCCCGAGATCGCGGCCGCGAGCGGGCTGCAGAGGAACGCGGCGGCGGCCCCGACGTGGTCCGCCTCGAGCTCGCGCTGGATCGGGGCGTTCTGCGCGTAGTAGTCCACCATCCGCTCGATCGTCCCGATCGCCTTCGCGGCGCGGCTCGCGAGTGGCCCCGCACTGATCGAGTTGACGCGGATTCCGAAGCGGCGCCCGGCCTCGAACGCCAGGGTGCGGGTGTCGCCCTCGAGCGCCGACTTGGCCGAGCTCATGCCGCCGCCGTACCCGGGAATCGCGCGCTCGGCGGCCAGGTAGCTGAGGGACACCACGGCGCCGTCCGCCGACATGATCGGGCCGAACCGCTGGATCATGCTCACGAGCGAATAGGCGCTCGCACCCATCGCGGCGAGGTAGCCGGCGCGGCTGGTGTCGAGCAGGTCGTTCTGGACCTCGGGGCCGTTCGCGAGCGAGTGGACGAGGATGTCGAGCCTGCCGCTACCCTCGCCCGAGAGATCGTGCGCCAGCGCGGCCGCCACCTCCGAGATCGTGTAGCCGTGGAGGCCCGCGTAGCGCTTGTTCTCGGACACGTCGGCCGGGACGTCCTCCGGCGCGTCGTACTCGGCGTCGAGCGGGTAGATCTTCGTCGGTGCCCACTCACTCCCACCGGGGAGGCTCTGATCGAGCTTCCCGCGCTCCAGGCTCTTCGTGAAGATCCCCAGCGCCGGGGGCCAGGTGCCGACCCGGACGGACGCGCCCGCCGCGGCGAGATGACGCGCGATGGCCCAGCCGAAACCGCGGTCGTCGGCGACGCCCGCCACGAAGGCGTTCTTTCCGGAGAGGTCGAGAGAAAGCATGATGTCGGGGTGGAATCGGGGGGTGCGACCGTGTCCTGAAGGTAGAATCGAGGCCTGCACCCGTCGACGTCGAATCCCGAGTCGAAGCGGTACTCGACTCTCACGGGGGTACCCCCGGAGGACGCATGAATGCTCGCACCGCAGGCCGCATGGGTCTCGTGCCGATCGCGGCGGCCGTCGCGCTTGCCGTCACCACCGCGGCGCTGACCGCGCAGAACTTCCCCGACGACGATCCGATCCTTCGTGCCATCTGGGCCGAGGGGATGGAGAACTCGCAGGTGTATCCGCTGTTACAGACGCTGCTCGACTCGCTCGGTCCGCGCCTGACCGGCACCCCCGGCAAGCAGGCCGCCCACGAATGGGCGGTGGCCATGTACGAGAGCTGGGGGATCGAGGCGCGAAACGAGCAGTACGGCACGTGGCGGGGGTGGCGCCGCGGCATCAGCCACGTCGACCTGATCGAGCCGCGCGTCCGGTCGCTCGAGGGCATGCTCCTCGGATGGTCGGTGGGCACGCCGAATGGTGAACCGGTCGAGGGAGAGGTGGTCGCGATGCCGTCGTTCGCCTCCGAGGCGGAGGTCGAGGCCTGGCTCCCGAGCGTGGACGGAAAGTTCGTCGCGATGGCGTATCCGCAGCCGACCTGCCGGCCGAACGATCAGTGGGCGGAGTATGCGCGCCCCTCCGACTTCGAGGCGATGGACGCCGAGCGCCGCCGTGAGACGGGCGAATTCAACGGGGGCCGTTCGTTCCTGGGCATCGGCAACCGTGTCCAGCAGGAGCGACTCGCCGAGGCCGGTGCGCTCGGCCTCTTCGACAGCCGCTGGTCGAACGCACCCGGCACCAACAAGGTCTTCAGCGCCAACAACGAAATGGTGCCGGTCTTCGATATGTCGTGTGAGGACTACGGGCTGCTCTATCGGCTCGCCGAGAACGGTCAGGGCCCGGTGGTCCGGGCCGAGGCGGACGCGGAGTTCATCGGCGACATGCCGACGTTCAACACGATCGCGATGATCCCGGGCACCGAACTCCCGAACGAGTACGTGATCCTCTCCGCGCACTTCGACTCGTGGGACGGCGGGAGCGGAGCCACCGACAACGGGACCGGCACGGTCACGATGATGGAGGCGCTCCGGATCCTGAAGGAAGTCCTGCCGAATCCCCGGCGCACGATCATGGTCGGGCACTGGGGCGGTGAGGAGCAGGGACTCAACGGGTCGCGCGCCTTCGCGGCGGACAACCCGGAGATCGTGGACGGGCTCCAGCTTCTGCTGAACCAGGACAACGGGACCGGCCGCGTGCAGAACATCTCGATGCAGGGCCTGATCGATGCCGGCGGGCAGTTCGCGACCTGGCTCGCGCGCGTTCCGTCCGAGCTGTCGGGTGGAATCAACCTGAACGTCCCGGGCTCGCCGGGTAGTGGCGGGAGCGACTACGCGTCGTTCATCTGCGCCGGTGCGCCGGCGTTCTCGCTGAGTTCGCTGAGCTGGGGCTACGGCACGTACACGTGGCACACCAACCGCGACACCTTCGACAAGGTCGTGATTCCGGAGGTGCAGGGGAACGCGACGCTGACCGCGATGCTCGCCTACATGGCGTCCCAGTCCCCCGAGAAGCTGTCGCGCGAGCGGCGCACGGTCTTCCCGCCTTCGCGCGGGGGGAACCCCTTCGAGTGGCCCACCTGCCGCGACGGTCGTCGCGCCTACGGGAACTGACCAACCGGTGATCGCGTCGCGCGTCCCGGCCGGGGCGCGCGGCGCGGTCACGGCGGTCCGTAGAGCCGTTCCACCCCGCCGCCGACACTACGCTGCAGCCGGCGGCCGAAGCGGCGTCAGAAGAAGACGAGCCAGCCCGTGAGCGCGAAGTAGGCGGCCACGAGGATCGCGCCCTCCACTCGATGTACGCGTAGCCCGGATCGCGTCACCGGCCACAGCAGGATCGAGAGGATCAGCACGGCCGGGAGTTCCCGCGTGACGACCTCGGCGTGGACGCCGATCGGCGTCACCATCGAGGTGATGCCGAGGATCGCGGCGATGTTGAAGATGTTCGAGCCGATGATGTTGCCCACCGCGATGTCGGCCTCGCCGCGGATCGCCGCGACCAGCGCGGTGGCGAGTTCGGGCAGCGACGTGCCGATGGCCACGATGGTGAGCCCGACGATCACGTCGGGAATTCCGAACTCGACGGCCAGGAACTCGGCCGAACTCACGATGCCCGTACCTCCGAGTACGAGGCCGGCGCTGCCGAGCGCCACGAGGACGACATCCGTCCAGGCGAGCCGGTCCGCGACCCGCTCCTTGGATTCCGCGAAACCCTCGAACGTCAGCTCGACCGCGGAGTCCTCGCCGCCTGCCTCGCTGTTCACGAAGGCCAGGTAGAAGACGAGGATCGTGAAGAGGGCCAGTCCCTCGAGGAACTCGAGCTGGCCGTCTGCGGCGAGGGGGAAGAGCAGCACCGTCAACGCGAGCATCACGGGGATCTCGCGGCCCACCACGCGCGCCGCGACGTCCATCGGACGAACGATCGCCGTGATTCCGAGAATCAGGCCGATGTTCGCCAGGTTCGACCCCATCACGTTGCCCATCGCGAGGTCGGGGTTGTCGTTCAGCGCCGCGATGAGCGCGACGACCAGCTCCGGAGCCGACGTCCCGAACGAGACGACGGTGAGACCCACCACGATGGGCGAGATGCCGAGCGAGGTGGCGAGGCGTGACGAGCCTCGGACGAGCCACTCCGCCCCGATGTAGAGGACCCCGACGCCCGCCACCAGCAGAGCGATGTTGACCAGGAGCGGACTCACGACCGCGTCAGCTCCGTTCCCGTGCGAGCCACCCCGTCACCTCCTCCCGCGTCCCGCAGTTCAGCACGTGGGATCGCTCGAGCCCCGCTCGACGCCCCTGATCGATCCCGAACCGCATCACGTCCAGACCCGGAATCGCGTGCGCGTCGGAATCGATCACGATACGCACGCCGAGCTCCCGCGCGCGAGCGGCGTACCGGTCGCTCAGGTCGAGTCGGCGGGGATGCGCGTTGATCTCGACCGCGATGTCACGCTCCGCCGCCTTGTCGAGCACGGCCTCCATGTCGATCGGGTACGGCTCGCGCCGATTGATCAGACGGCCGGTGGGGTGAGCGAGGATGTCGACCTGCGGGTGGTCCATTCCGCGCAGCACGCGCTCGGTCATCGTCGTGCGGTCCATGTCCATGAAGGAGTGGACTGCGATCACGACGATGTCGAGCTCCTCGAGGACGTCGTCGGGCTGGTCGAGCGCGCCGTCCTTGAGGATGTCGACCTCCTGACCGCGAAGGATCGTGAAGTCGTCGCCGAGTTCCGCCCGAACCGCCTCGACCTCCTCCCACTGCTTCCGGACCCGCTCGGGCGTGAGGCCGTTGGCGACCGTCACCGCCTTCGAGTGGTCGGTGATCGCCATGTAGTCGTAGCCGCGCTCGATGCAGCCCTTCGCCATGTCGAGGATCGACGCGGTTCCGTCGGACCACGTGCTGTGCATGTGGAGGTCGCCGCGGACGTCGTCGAGGGTGACGAGCTCCGGGAGCCCGCCGGCAGTGGCCGCGTCGAACTCACCCCGGTCTTCCCGCAGCTCCGGCGGGATCCACGGGAGGCCGACCGATGCGAACACCTCCGCCTCGGTCGTCCCTCCGACCCGATCTCCGTCCGTCTTGCCGACCGAATCGGGGTCCACCCCTTCGGGAATCCGGAAGACGCCCCACTCGTTCACGCGAAGGCCCCGCTTCACCGCCATCGTGCGGACGCGGACGTTGTGCTCCTTCGAGCCGGTGAAGTAGTGCATCGCCGCGCCGTACGACGCGGCCGGGATCACGCGGAGATCGACCGAGAGCCCGGAGGGGAGGACGATGTTGCCCTTGGTGTCGCCCGCGGCCTCGACGCGGACCGCGCTCGGGAAGCCGATGAAGTACTCCACCACCTCCGCGCCCCCCTCGTCGGCGCGCGCGAGCAGATCGATGTCGCCGACCGTCTCCTTCCGACGCCGGTAGCTCCCCGCGACCTCGAGGCGATCGACGTGCGGGGCCTTCTCCATGTGCTCGAGCAGCCCGCGGATCAGTTCCTCCGCCTCCGCGCGCAGGAACCGGCTGCGGTGCTGACGGAACTCCTCGATCGAGCCCTTCATCTTCTCGACGCTCTTCGCGCCGAACCCCGGGAGCTGCTCGATCGTGCCCTTCTCGATCTCGGCCTCGAGCCCCTCCACGGACTCGACGCCGAGCTCCTCCCAGAGCTTCTTCGCCTTCTTCGGGCCGACGCCCTCGAGGCGGATGAGCTGGGTGAGCGTGCGCGGGACCTCCTCGACGATCTCGTCGAGGACGGTGAGCTGCCCCGTCTGGAGAAGTTCGCGAATGTGCGCGTCCACCTGCTTCCCGATGCCCTGGAGTTCGGTGAGGTCCTCGCCCTCGTCCACCATCTGCGTGAGGGGTCGGGTGAGCGACTCGACGGTCCGGACGGCATTCCGGTAGGCGCGGATCCGGAACGGATTGTCGCCGCGGATCTCGAGCAGGTCGGCGACCTCGCTCAGCGTGCGGGCCACATCGAGGTTCTCCACGTCAGTCCTCCTCGGCGGTGAAGGGGTCGGCCTCCGGCGCGTCGGTCTCGGCCTCGGCGGCCTCCTTCATGAGAGCGACGAACCCGTCCTCGTCGAGGATCTCGAGACCGAGGTCGACCGCCTTGTCGTACTTCGACCCCGGGTCCTCGCCCACCACCACGTAGTCGGTCGCCTTCGAGACCGAGCCGGTCACCTTCGCGCCGACCGACTCGGCGAGCTTCTTCGCCTCGGATCTGGCGAGCGTGGGGAGGCCCCCCGTGAAGACGAACTTCTTGCCCGAGAGTGGTGAATCCGTGGCGGCTTTCTGCTCCGGAGGTGGCACCAGCTCCCGCATCTGCGACGCCACGGCGTCGAGCTGTGCGGCCACACGCTCGTTGGCGAAGAAGCCGCGGATCGCCTCGGACATCCGCTCGCCGATGCCATGGACCGCCGTAAGCGCCTCGTCGTCCGCCGCACGAATCGCCTCGAAGGTGCGGAAGTGCCGGGCGAGGTCGCGCGCGACCGTCTGGCCGACCTCCGGGATGCCGAGGCCGTGCAGGAAGCGGGCGAGCTCGGTGGAGCGCCTTCGGTCGACGGCTGCCACGAGCGCCGTGGCGGACTTCTCCGCGAAGCCGGGCAGGTCCATGAGCTGCTCGGCCTCGAGGTCGAAGAGACCGGCCAACTCCGTGACCAGGTCGCGGTCGACCAGGAGCACCGCCGTCTCCTCGCCGAGGCCCTCGATGTCGAGCGCGTTGCGGGCACCGAAGTGGACGAGCCGGCCGGTGAGCTGCGCCGGGCAGCCGAAGGTATTCGGACAGACCGTGCGGGGGCCATCCTCGTAGACCTCCGTGCCGCAGGACGGGCAGTGGGTCGGCATCACGAACGGCCTCGAGCGCCCCTCCCCCTCGACCTCGATCCGCTCCACCACCTGGGGGATCACGTCGCCGGCACGCTGGATCCGGACCGTGTCGCCATCACGGATATCCTTGCGCGCGACCTCCTCGCGGTTGTGGAGGGAGGCCCGGCTGACCGTGACGCCGCCGACCTCCACCGGCCGCATCAGCGCCACCGGTGTGAGGATCCCCGTCCGCCCCACGGAGATCGCGATCTGCTCGATCTTCGTGACCTCCTTACGCGGCTCGAACTTGAGCGCCATCGCCCAGCGAGGGTGATGGGAGGTCGAGCCGACCTCCCCGCGCATGTCGAGGTCGTCGAGCTTCACGACGATCCCGTCGATCTCGTAGTCGAGGTCGTCGCGGTCGGCGGCGAAACGGGCGTGGTACGCGATCACCTCGTCGGCCGTGTCAACGACCTCGATTCGCTCCGGGAGCGCGAAGCCCCAGTCGCGGAGCGCCGCGACCCCGTCCCGGTCGTGCTCGAACTCGGTGCCCTCCACCGCTAGCACGTCGTACGCCAGGCAGATCAGCTCGCGCTCGGCCGTGAGGCGGGAGTCGAGCTGCCGGATGGCACCGGCCGCCGAGTTCCTCGGAGACGCGTACGGCTCCTTCCCGTCCGCCACCAGCCCCGCGTTGAACCGCTCGAACGCCGAGATGAGCATCATCACCTCGCCCCGCACGGCCAGGAGGCGCGGCGAGGGCCGGACCTCCTCGTTCAGCCGGAGCGGAACGCTCGGCACCGTGCGGAGGTTGGCCGTCACGTCCTCGCCCGCCCGCCCGTTGCCGCGCGTGACCGCGCGGACCAGCACGCCGTCCTCGTAGACCAGCTCGATCGATGCACCGTCGAGCTTCGGCTCGAGGATGTAGCGGATGTCCGCCCCCTCGCCGAGCGCCTTCCGGAGCCGCTCGTCGAACTTCCGGAGCGCCTCCGGATCCTCGCTCGAGTCGAGCGAGAGCATCGGCACCACGTGCTGCACCGTCTCGAGTGAATCGGCCGGCTCGGCCCCGACGCGCTGGGTCGGGGAGTCATCGCTGGCAAGATCCGGGAACCGTTCCTCGAGGGCCTGGAGCAGCCGGAAGCGCCGGTCGTACTCCGCGTCGGAGATCTCGGGGGCCGCCTCCACATAGTAGAGGCGCGCGTGCCGGTGCAGGTCGTTGTGCAGCGCGCGCACCGTCGCTCCCGCCTCGTCGGCGGAGAGCGCGTCGGCGTCGATGTCGAACGGTGGCCCGGACGAACTCATGCGAGGCGGTCGAGAGTCGGCAGTGGACGAAGACCCCGAACATAACGACAGCCTCGGACCGGGCGGAATTGCGAAAGCCCTGCCCGCCCGCGCATTCTCGCACTCCACACAGCATCCGTCCCGGAGGCCCGATGTCCCGCTCGACCCGCCCACTCCTCGCGCTCGCCGCCGTCCTCGCGCTCGCGATCCCCGCGGCGCTCTCCGCCCAGATGGAAGAGACGACGCGCCGTGCCGCCGACGAAGGCCTCGGCCCCTTCGACGAGTTCGTGATCCGAGGCGCGACATACCTCGACGGCACGGGCGCGCCCCCGATCGGTCCCGTGGACATCGTCGTCCGCGGCGACCGCATCGCGCAGATCCGTTCGGTCGGCTACCCGGGCCTGCCACTCTCCCAGCGCCGCCTCCCGAGCGACCCAGACCACGAGATCGACTGGACCGGGAAGTGGGTCCTCCCCGGCTTCGTGGACATGCACGCGCACACGGGTGGTGTCGGGAAGGCGCCGCAGGCCGAGTACGTCTACAAGCTCTGGATGGGCCACGGGATCACCACCTCGCGCGGTGTGGGACACGGCGCGCTCGACTGGTCGCTCCGCGAGGCTGCGCTGGCCGAGGCGAACGAGATCGTGGCGCCCCG
This sequence comes from Longimicrobiales bacterium, assembly GCA_028284495.1. Classification (GTDB taxonomy): domain Bacteria; phylum Gemmatimonadota; class Gemmatimonadetes; order Longimicrobiales; family Gaopeijiaceae; genus Gaopeijia. The sequence goes on from JANQRP010000032.1 coordinate 91,452, forward strand.
GATGTACACGTACGCGCGCCCCGGGCAGGGGAGCGGGTGGAATCGCCCGATCGACACGCCCGAGGCCGCCCGCGAGTGGGTGCGCTTCATCGCGGACTACGAGGTCGACGGGCAGGACGTGGACGGACTCAAGCTCACCGCCTACCCGCCGCCGATCATGCAGGCGCTCGTGGAGGAGGCCGCCGCGCAGGGGCTCGGCACCGTGGCGCACCTGGCTCAGACCGGTGTGGCCGAGATGACCGCGCTCCATGCGGCCACCCTCGGCCTCGACATGATGACCCACTACTACGGGCTCTTCGAGTCGATGCTCACCGACTACACGATCCCGGACTACCCGCTCGACTACAACTACCAGAACGAGCAGCACCGCTTCGGTGAGGTGGGCCGGCTCTGGGAGCAGTCGGCCGAGCCGGGCTCCGAGACGTGGAACATGGTGATGGATTCGATGCTCGCCCTCGGCTTCGGCATCGACCCGACCATGACGATCTACGAGGCCAGCCGGGACGTGATGGCCGCCCGCGAGGCGGAGTGGCACGACGAGTACACGCTTCCCTCGATGGCCGAGTTCTACCAGCCGTCACGCGCGGCCCACGGGTCCTACTGGTTCTACTGGACCACCGAGGACGAGTACCACTGGAAGCGCTTCTACCAGAAGTGGTTCCAGTTCCTGAACGAGTACAAGAACCGCGGCGGGATCGTCACGACGGGCTCGGACTCGGGCTTCATCTACAAGCTCTACGGCTTCGACTACATCCGGGAGCTGGAGTTGCTGCGGGAAGCCGGCTTCCACCCGATCGAGGTGATCCGCTCGGCCACGATGTACGGCGCGCGCGAGCTGCATGCGCCCCGCGGCCTCGAACACCAGCTCGAGTTCGGCATCCTCCGCGAGGGGATGAAGGCCGACATGGTGCTCGTCGAGGAGAACCCGCTGGAGAACCTCAAGGTGCTGTACGGTACCGGCGCCGTGCGCCTCAACGACGAGACGCAGGAGGTCGAGCGGGTAGGGGGCGTCGCCTACACGATCAAGGACGGGATCGTGTACGACGCGAAGCAGCTGCTCGAGGACGTCCGCGAGATGGTGGCGGCGGCCAAGCGCGCCGAGATCACGGAGGGCGACGCGAACTGACCGTCGGCCCTTCGGCGCTCAGCGTCGAGACGCCCTCGTCGTCGCGAAGGCGTCGGACGGCAGCAGCGCGAGGAACTCGCGGAAGGCCGCACGGTTTCCGGCCGGGAGCACGAACGCCACCGTGGAGCCGATCCGGCCCCGGACGGTGCGCGCCTCGATGAGCGTCTCGACCATGCTCCGGTCGACCTCCACGAGGAAGGACGCCCGTCCATCCGTCGAGCGTAGCACGCCGCGCGGGGTGGCGGGGCCGTCGAAGACATGGTGGTCGAGCTCGAGGTGAAGAAGCGCCTCCTCGTTCGCGATCCGCGATGCGGCCTCGCCGTCCACCACCACGACCAGGCCGAGCGCATCCCGCACCCGGCCTCCCGCCGCGTTCCGGACGAAGATCCCGCCGATCGCAAGCTCCGCGGGCACGTCGCCGGGGGTGCGGATGAACCGCACGACCGTCGGATCGAGCGTGAGCGTCGTCAGGTCCTCGGCCGGGCGGTTCCAGTGCGGCGGTCGGGCCTCATGCGAAGGCGTCGGCGCAGAGGCGCACCCCACGGCCACCACGCCCGCCAGCACCAGGGCCCCGAGCGGCGCGCCGCTCGCGCGTGAGCCGATCACATCGAGGTGGGGATGGCCCGCAGCGCGACGCCCCGCGCCGAGCCCGAGTAGTCTGCGGGGAGGCCACGCAGCAGGTCTCCGAGGCGGGCGCGGGTGCGGTCCGGGAAGTCGAACGACCCGTAGGCGCCGACGCGGCCGCGCACGAGGTCCGCGTCCGCGAGCGTGCGAAGGACATCCGGCGAGATCGGGATCGCGAGCGTCGCCCGTCCGCCGTCGGCGGGATCCCAGTGGACGTTGTTGCTGCCCAGCCCGGGCTCGCCCTGGAAGAACTCACCGTCGATCTCGAGAAGGAGACTCCGGCCGGAGGCGAGGACGCGTGAGGCGCTCTCGCCCTCGAGCACCACCATCAGCGCGAGCTGATCCACCGGGCCTTCCGGGGACTGGTACCTGGCGAAGAAGCTGCCGATGGCGAGGGACGCGGCGTCCTCGCCGGGCCGGGCGACGTCCGCCACCCGACGCGGCGCGACCATCAGCGTGCGCACGTCGGGTCGGGTCTCGACCCAGTGGGCGTCTCCCAGGCCTTCCGGCGCGGGTACCGCGGGATCCGCCGTGGTGGCGCACCCGCCCAGGATCAGGGAGATGACGGCGATCCAGCCGATCTTCTCGTGTCCCATGTCGACATCCTCCTCGTACGCACGTCCCGTTTCGGGTCCGGTCTTTACGCGTTGCTCGTTCAGTAGTGACGGTTTGATCACGAATCTGTTACATTACAGTCTACACCAAAGATCGGCCCTGCGCCACGAATTTCCTGTAACGACGCCATGTAACGGGGTTCGCAGCCGCCCCGCATGAACATCCGTTTCCCGTCGTGGGTGATCCGGAGGGCCCGGCACGCTTAGATTTCTTGGCCGTACTCCTCCCACCCGAACGGGACCCGAGTTGGACCTCGATCGACTGCGCGCCGACACCCCGTCGGCGTCCCGCCACATCCATCTGAACAACGCCGGTGCCGCGCTCCAGCCGCGGCCCGTGGTCCAGGCCGTGGTCGATCACCTTCGCCTCGAGGAGGAGATCGGCGGGTACGAGGCCGCGGACCGTGCGTCGGCGGCGATCGAGGATGCCTACGCCGCCGTCGCCGCTCTCGTGGGGGGATCGCCGTCGCAGATCGCGATGGTCGAGCACGCGACCGCCGGCTTCGTCGCGGCGCTCTCGTCGGTCCCGTTCCGGCGGGGCGACCTGATCCTGACGACCCGGCACGACTACTCGTCGAACCAGATCCAGTACCTGAACCTCGCCGACCGCCTGGGCGTCGAGGTGCTGCGGGCGCCGGACGGACCGGAGGGCGGCGTGGACGTGGGCGCGATGCGCGACCTCGTGTATCGCCGTCGTCCGCGGGTGGTGGCGATGACGCACGTCCCGACCAACTCCGGACTGGTCCAGGACGTGGCCGCGGTCGGCGAGGCGTGCCGCGAGCGCGACGTGCTCTTCCTGGTGGACGCCTGCCAGTCGGTCGGACAGATGCCGGTGGACGCGGAGTCGATCGGCGCCGATTTCCTCTCGGCCACCGGTCGCAAGTTCCTGCGGGGACCGCGTGGGTCCGGCTTCCTGTGGGTGTCCGAGCGCGCGCTCGACGCCGGCCTTCTCCCGCTCTTCCCGGATTTGCGCGGCGCCGACTGGATCGGCCCCGACCTCCTGCAGCCCTCGCCCGACGCCCGGCGCTTCGAGACGTGGGAGTTCGCGTGGGCGCTGGTGATCGGGCTGGGCGTCGCCGCCCGGTATGCGCGGGACGTCGGCCTCGCGGCCGTCCACGCCCGCGTCGTAGCCCTCGCCGAGCGTCTCCGCGCGGGCCTCGCCGAGATCGGCGGCCTGCGCGTCCTGGATCGCGGGGCGGAGCTGTGCGGCATCGTGACCGTCGCGCACGTCCGTCTGGCCGCCGATGGCCTCCGGGACCGACTGCGCGAGGCCGGCGTCCACACATCGTGGCTCTCGCGCGAAGGTGCCGTGATCGATTTCGAGGAGAAGGAGGTCGAGACCGCGCTGCGCCTCTCGCCGCACTACTACAACACGGAGGACGAGATCGACCGGGCGATGGAAACGCTTGCGCGACTCGTATCCGACGCATGACCACATTCGAATCGCTCGAACGCGGACGGCCCGATTCCACGGCCGAGACGGCGGAGGCGTCCGTGAAGGACTCGGCCGACGCCTCCGTATCCTCCACGAGTCGAAACCGGTCCACCCGCGAAGGGGAGCTGACGGCCGACGTGGAGAGAGAACTGATCCGGAAGTGCAGGGGCGGTGACGCCCGATACTACGAGCCGCTCGTGCGGGCCTACGAGGGCCCCGGCATGCGCGTCGCGATGGGGATGATGCGCGACGAGGACGCCGCGCAAGACGCCCTGCAGGAGACGTTCGTGAAGGTCTGGAAGAAGCTCGGCCAGTTCGACCCGAGCCGTACGTTCGGGCCGTGGTTCTTCCAGATCCTCCGCAACCAGTGCCGTGACATGCTCCGCAGCCGGAAGGCCCGCGCGAAGCACATCGGACACGACGAGCGACTGGAGGAGCGCCCCGCGGGCGACCGGTGGAACCCCGGCCGACGGATGGAGCGCACCGACGCGAAGCGGATCCTCTGGGAGGGGCTGGACCGCGTCGGGGACGAACACCGCGAGATCCTCGTGCTCAAGGAGCTCGAGGACTTCAGATACCACGAGATTGCGAAGATCCTCGACATCCCGGAAGGGACGGTCGCGAGCCGACTCTTCCATGCCCGACGCGCGCTGCGCGACGAGCTCGAGGAGCTCGGGTACGCGGGCGTCGGGAGCTGAACAGGGACATGCAGCACAGCGACATGCGACCCGGAGTCACGAACGAGGAGCTCATGAAGTTTCTCGACCAGGAGCTGGGCCCGGACGAGCGGGCTCGCATCGAGCGGGAGCTCGCCGCCTCGACCGAACTCCAGCGGGAACTGGCGCGGTATCGCCGGATGCGCGCGGAGCTCCGCTCACTGGGAACCGACATCCAGGCTCCGGGTGTCTGGGCGGCCATCCACCGCAAGTTGACGCGGCCGGTCGGGTGGCTTCTTCTGGTCGCGGGCACGGTCCTCTCGACCGGGTGGGGCTTCTGGCTCTACTTCACCTCGGACGAGGACCTGGTGCTGAAGTTCGCGACCGGCGCCGTCGTGATCGGCGTCGCGCTCCTTCTCGGTGCCACGATCCAGGAACGCTGGGTCGCGTGGCAGACCGATCCCTACCGCGACATCGAGAAATGATCGTCGTCACCAGCCCCGACATCCCCGGCCGGCGCATCGCGAAGGTGCTGGGTCTGGTCCGGGGCAACACGATCCGTGCGCGCCACCTCGGCCGCGACATCCAGGCGGTCTTCCGCAACATCGCCGGCGGCGAGGTCCACGAGTACACGAAGATGCTCGCCGAGGCGCGAGAGCAGGCGATCGACCGGATGATCGAGGACGCGGACGCGCTCGGGGCCGACGCCATCGTCGCGACCCGCTTCGAGACGTGCGAGGTGATGAAGGGCGCGGCCGAGATGCTCGCCTACGGGACCGCAGTGCAGCTGGAGCCGACCGAGTGACCCTCAGCCGCCGCCTCCGGGCGTGCGGCGTCGCACTCCCGGCGGCAGCGCTCCTCGCTGCCGGTGCCGCCCGCGCCTCGCACGCCCAGCCTCTGGAGGTCCCGTTGGCCTCGGCTTCCGCCGATGCCGCCCTGTCCGGCGCGATCGCGTCCATCATCGACACGTGGCCGCTCGACGGCGTGCACTGGGGCATCCAGGTCACGGACGCGGAGACCGGCCGGGTCCGGTACGCGCTCAACGAGCGCCGCCGTTTCATCCCGGCCTCGAACCTGAAGATCGTCGTCAGCGCGGCGGCCCTTCTGGAGCGCGGTCCGGACTGGACGTTCAGGACGGAGGTCTGGGCGGTGGGCCCGATCGACGAGGCCGGACGCGTGCGTGGGAACCTGGTCCTCCCCGCCATGGGCGACCCGTCGCTCTCGGAACGCTTCTGGGACGACGACGACGCCCCGCTGCGGGCCGTGGTGGATTCGCTCCTCGCGCTCGGCGTGCGGTCCGTCGACGGGGCGCTCGTGCTCGACCGGACGGCGTGGGACACGCTCTCGGTGCCGTCGTCCTGGATGGTGGGGAACGTGCCGTCGGGGTTCTCGGCCGCGCCCGCCACCTTCGCGATCGCCGAGGGCGTCACGCGCATCGAGATCCGGGGCGCCGAGGAGCCGGGGGAGCCCGCGCGCATCCGTCGGGTCGGCGGTGGCAGCGACGGCTTCGTTGTCGGCGACGTCCTGTCCATCGCGCGTGGTGACACCACCGGCGTCGGCGTGGACATCGAGTGGGCTCCCGAGTCGCAGGTCCATCGGGTGCGGGGCGACTGGCGCGTCGAGCGTGTGGACACCTTCGAGGTCGCGACGCGCAGCGCGGAACGGGAGGCGACCGCTCGCCTCCTGGAGCTCATGACGGCGAGCGGCATCGCCGTGCGGGACGGCATGCGCATCGTGTCGGATACGGCTGAGACCGTCGGGGGCGGGTGCCTCGCCGGCCGCATGCGGACGTGCGAGACCGCCGCGCCGCTCGTGGTGCTGGAGTCACCACCGCTGATCGAGATCTCCAAGGCACTGCTCGAGCCGTCGCAGAACTGGATCACCGAGCAGGTGATGCGCTCGATGTCGGCCGGCGACGAACCCCTCGCCTCGCGCGTAGCGGCGCTCGACTCCATCGAGGCCGTGCTCGAGCGCGAGGCCGGGGTCGACACCCTGGACCTCTACCTGCAGGACGGCTCGGGGCTTTCGGCGTACAACCTCGTGACGCCCCGGGCGATCTCCGGCGTCCTGGCACGCATGCTGCGTACCCCGTATGCCGGGCAGTGGCGCGATGCCCTCGCCGCACCCGGCGAGGACGACTCGACGCTCGAGTATCGGTTGGACGAACTCGAGGGCCGGATCGAGGCGAAGACCGGGACGATCTCCAACGTGAACTCGCTCTCGGGCTACGTCCTCGACGACGCGGGCCGAACGATGATCTTCTCGATCCTCACGAACGGGTCCGGGCTGCCGTCGAGCCGTGTCCGAGCCGCGATCGACGACGTGGTGCGGGCGATCGCTGCAACGCCACCCGAGTGACCGGCGTCGAACGGGTGTTCGACGGACGGACGAAGACACCAACAACGCAGGAGACCGCAGGATGAGTCGTTCCACGATCACGCGCACGCTGACCGGAGTCGTCGCGGCGGCCGCGTTTCTCGTCTTCGCGCCGGCATCGGCCGAAGCGCAGATCTACCTCGGGCCGCAGATCGCCTTTCACGACGACGCCGACCTCGGCATCGGCGCCGGGCTCGAGTTCGACCTCCCCAGCGTCCAGCCGGGCCTCGGGTACATGGGTGACGTCATCATCTTCTTCCCGGGCGACGACTTCGACTACTTCGAGATCAACACCAACGTGACGTACGATCTCCCGCTCGAGGACGCCGCAGTGGTGCCGTTCGTGCTCGGCGGCCTCAACATCGCCCGTGCTTCGTTCGAGTCCCCGGGCGAGGGGGGGGGCGACAGCGATACCGAGCTCGGCTTCAACCTGGGCGGTGGCGTGAAGTTCGACGCCGGCTCCCTCAAGCCACGGGTCTCGGCGCGCGCGGTGCTCGGGGGGTCGGAGAGCTTCACGATCTGGGCCTCGCTGCCGTTCCGGATCGCCAACTGACACCACCCGGACGTCCGCTTCATGGCGGACTCCGGGCTGCGTCCGGACGGGCCGATGATCCTCGGGATCGTCGGCCCGTCGTGGTATCCGGAGGCGTCGGACCCTCGGTGGAGCGGGCGGGTACCGGGTCGTCCGCCATCGAGGTCGGGCTCCGGACGTGTACCTGCCGGAAACCTGCCCGCGACGGATTGCGTTGACCCCGCCAGAGGGGGCGAATAGCTTCTGGTACTCGGAATCATTCTTGATAAGAACTGCGACTTCTCACCCTACAGGTCCATGAGTGCTCCCATCCTCAAGATCGAAAACCTCCAGGCGAAGGTCGCCGACGAGGATCTCCAGATTCTCAGGGGCGTCGACCTCGAGCTGAACGCCGGCGAGATCCACGCGATCATGGGACCGAACGGGTCGGGCAAGAGCACGCTCGCCAAGGTCCTCGCAGGGCATCCCGGATACGAGGTGACCGGCGGGACCGCGACCTTCGAGGGGGAGGACATCCTCGAGGCCGAACCCGACGAGCGTTCGCAGGCCGGCATCTTCCTCGCCTTCCAGTATCCGGTCGACATCCCGGGTGTCTCGATCGCGAATTTCCTCCGCACCGCCCTCCAGGCGCATGCCGGCGACGAGGAGCTGGATCTCTTCGAGTTCCAGGATCTCCTGATGGAGAAGATGGACCTGCTCGACATGGATCCGAGCTTCGCCGAGCGCCCCGTCAACGACGGCTTCTCGGGGGGTGAGAAGAAGCGGAACGAGATCCTTCAGATGGCATGCCTCCAGCCGAAGCTCGCCCTCATGGACGAGACGGACTCCGGGCTGGACATCGACGCGCTCCAGATCGTCGCGAACGGCGTGAACAAGCTCCGGGAGGACAATCCGGAGATGACCGTCCTCCTGATCACGCACTACCAGCGGCTGCTGAACTACATCGAGCCGGACTTCGTGCACGTCATCGTGCAGGGGCGAATCGTGGAATCGGGCGGCCCGGAGCTCGCGCTGCGACTCGAAGACGAGGGCTACGCCACCTGGCAGTCCGAGGTCACCGAGGAGGTGGGCTGATGCCTCAGAACGAGACCGTTCAGGACCTGCAGCTCGACGAATACAAGTACGGGTTCGTCGACGAGGAGCAGCACGTCTTCCGGACTCAGCCGGGTCTGAGCGAGGAGGTCGTGCGCCAGATCTCCGCCAACAAGGACGAGCCGGCGTGGATGCTCGACTTCCGGCTCAAGGCGCTCGAGGTGTACGAGTCGAAGCCGATGCCCACGTGGGGCGGTGACCTCTCGACCCTCCAGGAGACGCTCGACGAGATCTACTTCTACGTCCGTCCGCAGGACAAGATGGAGCGGTCGTGGGACGACGTCCCCGCCAACATCAAGGAGACCTTCGAGAAGCTCGGGATTCCCGAGGCGGAGCAGAAGGTCCTGGCGGGCGTGGGCGCGCAGTACGAGTCCGAGATGGTCTACCACTCGCTCAAGCAGGAGTGGGAGGACAAGGGCGTCATCTTCGATTCGATCGAGGACGGCCTCAAGAACCATCCCGAGCTGTTCCGGAAGTACTTCGGCACCGTCATCCCCACCGCCGACAACAAGTTCAGCGCGATGAACTCGGCCGTGTGGTCGGGCGGATCGTTCGTGTACATCCCGCCGGGTGTCGAGCTCGAGACGCCGCTCCAGGCCTACTTCCGCGTGAATCAGGAGCGGATGGGACAGTTCGAGCGGACGCTGATCATCGCGGGTGAGGGGAGTCGGGCCCACTACATCGAGGGCTGCACGGCGCCGGTCTACTCGACCGAATCCTTCCACTCCGGCGTGATCGAGATCGTCGTCGAGAAGGGCGCGCACTTCCGCTACACGACGATCCAGAACTGGTCCAACAACATGTACAACCTCGTGACCCAGCGTGCGCTCGTGCACGAGGGGGCGACGATGGAATGGCTCGACGGGAACCTGGGTTCGAAGCTCACGATGAAGTACCCGTCCTGCTACCTGATCGGCGAGGGTGCGCACGGCAACATCCTCTCGATCGCGTACGCGGGTGACGGCCAGCATCAGGACACCGGCGGCAAGATCATCCATGCCGCGCCGAACACCACGTCGTCGATCGTTTCCAAGTCGATTTCGAAGGGCACCGGCCGGTCGTCCTACCGCGGTCTCCTCCAGGTCCACGACGGGGCCCGGAACGCCAAGTCGAACGTCGAGTGCGACGCGCTCCTCATCGACGAGAACGCGAAGACGGACACCTACCCGTACATCGAGATCGACGAGAAGACGGCCCACATCGGCCACGAGGCGACCGTGTCCAAGGTCGGCGACGAGCAGCTCTTCTACCTGATGAGCCGTGGGATGAGCGAGGAGGAGGCGATGGCGCTGATCGTGCGCGGGTTCATCGAGCCGATCGCGAAGCTGCTTCCCCTCGAGTACGCCGTGGAGCTCAACCGGCTGATCGAGCTGGAGATGGAGGGGAGCGTCGGATGAGTGCTTCGACCGAGACGACGATCGCCCTGAACGAGGGCGTCACCGAGGCGCTGAGTCGCGAGGCCGCGACGGCCCGTTCGGCGGGCGAGCCGGAGTGGATGCGGGAGCGGCGCGTGCACGCCTTCGACGTGTACGCGCGCACCCCGATGCCGACCCGGCGCCTCGAGGAATGGCGCTACACCGACCTCGGCGAGAAGCTCGACCTGGCGTCGCTGTCACTCGGCACCCGCTCGGAAGTCGCCGACGACCCCTCGGCGTGGCCCGCCGGCGTACGCGCCACGATGGAGGAAGACTGGGACGCCGCGGCGCACGTGGTGCTGATCGACGGGACCGTGGTGCATGTCGACCTCGACGAGGCGCTGGCCGGGAAGGGCGTGGTCGTGACGTCGCTGCGCGACGCGGTGAACGACGAGGAGACCTGGGAGGACGCCAAGCAGTACCTCGCTACCCAGGCGGTCAAGCCGGAACGCGGCAAGTTCGCGGCGCTCAACTGCGCGCTCTACCTGGACGGCGTCTACGTGTACGTGCCGAGAGGCGTCCACGTCGACCTGCCCGTGCGCGTCACGCGCTGGATCTCGACGTCCGCGGCGGCGCACTTCGACCGGGCACTGATCCTGGCCGGCGAGACGTCGAAGGTCACGTACATCGACGAGGTCCTCTCGGACGACCTCGATACGCACACCTTCGCGTCGAACGCCATCGAGGTGATCGCGAAGGACGGGGCGAGTGTGCAGTTCGTCCAGATGCAGCGCCTCGGGCGCAACGTGTTCGCGCACTCGCAGCAGCGGACCCTCGCGCACCGCGACGCCACGGCCAACACGCTGAATGTCGCGCTGGGCGCGACCACCAGTCGGGTGGACCTGAACGCGCAGATGCTCGGGCCGGGGTCGAGCTCCGAGATGCTCGGGCTGTACTTCGGCGACGGTGATCAGCACTTCGACCACAACACGAGCCAGGACCACGTCTCGCCCCACGCCTTCAGCGACCTGCTCTACAAGGGCGCGCTCGACGGCGACGCCAAGGCGGTCTTCCGTGGCATCATCCGGGTGCACCCGAAGGCGCAGCAGTCCGACGCCTACCAGACGAATCGGAATCTGCTCCTGTCCGAGACCGCCTCGGCCGACACGCTGCCCAACCTGGAGATCGCGGCGGACGACGTGAAGTGCTCGCACGGCGCGACCGTGGGGCAGCTCGACGAGGAGTCCCTCTTCTACCTCATGAGCCGCGGGATTCCGCAGGAGAAGGCGGAACGGCTCGTGGTGATGGGCTTCCTCGGCGAGATCCTGCTGAAGGTCTCGCTGGGTGGTGTGATCGAGAAGATCACGCGCGAGATCGAGCGCAAGCTCGCACACGTCTGACGGGCGGGAGCACCATCTACGTGTCCGACTGGATCCGGGTCGCGGCGCTGGACGACGTGCCGCCGGGCACCCTGCACGGTGTGAAGGTGGAGCGGACGGCGATCGTGCTCGCCAACGTGGATGGCGACGTGTACGCCCTGCGAGACCGCTGCTCGCACGCCGACTTTCCGCTTCACGACGGCGTGCTCATGGGCGAGACGCTCGAATGCGTCCACCACGGCGCGAAGTTCGACGTGTGCAGCGGGAAGGCCACGGGCCTGCCCGCCATCCGCCCCGTCCAGAGCTACGAGGTCGAGGTCCGGGACGACGACGTCTTCATCCGCCTCGGGTGAGCGGCGTGGCCTTCGACGTCGCGTCCAACCGCAGCGCCTTCCCCGCGCTCGACCAGGAGGTGGACGGCCACCCCCTCGTCTACCTCGACAACGCCGCCACGACCCAGAAGCCGCGTGCGGTGCTGGACGCGCTGGAGGGCTACTACACGTCGGACAACGCCAACGTCCATCGCGGCATCCACGAGCTGAGCCGGCGCGCGACGGAGGCGTACGAGAGCGCGCGCTCGAAGGTGGCCCGCTGGATCGGCGCCGAGGATCCGACGGAGGTCGTGTGGACCCGCGGCACCACCGAGGCGATCAACCTGGTGGCCTTCGCGTACGGGCTGGATCGGCTCGGCGAGGGGGACGAGATCCTGCTGTCGATCCTCGAGCACCACTCGAACATCATTCCGTGGCAGCTCGTGGCGGCGCGCACCGGCGCGCGGGTCCGCTACATCGAGATCGACGACGACGGTGAGTGGATCCTCGAAGACCTCCCGGAGCTCGTGGGAAAGCGCACCAGGATCGTGGCGCTCAACCACGTCTCGAACGCGCTTGGGACCATCAACCCGGTCGAGCGCGTGATTGGGCACGTCCGTATGCACGCCCCCGGCGCGGTCGTCCTGCTGGACGGCGCGCAGGCCATGGCACACATGGACGTCGACGTCGGCGAACTGGACGTGGACTTCTACGCGTTCAGCGGACACAAGGCGTGCGGCCCGACCGGGATCGGCGCGCTCTGGGGTCGGAAGGCGCACCTCGAGGCGATGGCTCCGTACCAGGGTGGCGGCGAGATGATCTCCGTCGTGGAGCGCGACCGGTCGACGTGGGCCGCGGTGCCGCACAAGTTCGAGGCGGGCACGCCGAACATCGCGGGCGCGGTCGGAATGGGAGCGGCGGTCGACTTCGTGGAGTCGATCGGCAAGCCGGCCATCCTCGCGCACGAGCGCGGGGTCGTCGGCTACGCCATCGAGCGACTCGAGGCCCGGTTCGGGGACCGGATCCGGATCTGGGGGCCGCGGGCGATCGAGCGACGGAGCGGTGTCGTGCCGTTTTCGCTCGACTTCGCGCACCCGCACGACATCGCCACGATTCTCGATTCGGAGGGCGTTGCGGTCCGCGCGGGCCACCACTGCGCACAGCTCGTCATGAAGCGCTACGGTGTGCCGGCCACGGCCCGCGCCTCGTTCTACCTGTACAACACGACCGACGACGTCGACCGGCTGGTGGACGCCCTCGGTCAGGTCGAGAACTTCTTCGGGTGAAGGTGGGGGAGGGGACGTGAGCGGAGCCCATTCACACTCGGAGTCACACTCCGAGTCGCACGGAGAGCCGAAGCTGAGCTCGCTCTACAGGCAGCTCATCCTCGAGCACTACAAGAGCCCCAGGAACCGCGGCGCGGTCGAGGACCCGACCGTCGAGGTCCACATGCAGAATCCGACCTGCGGCGACGAGATCCGGCTGACGCTGAAGGTCATCGACGGCCGGATCGCCGAGGTGCGGCACGAGGGACAGGGCTGCTCGATCTCGCAGGCCGCGGTGTCGATGATGTCGCAGCTCCTCCAGGGCCGGCCCCTCGACGACGCCGGCCGGATCGCCGAGCGATTCACCGAGATGATGCACGGCGACGAGGAGGCGAAGAAGGATCGCTCGATGGGTGACCTGCGAGCCCTTGCCGGGGTGAGTAAGTTTCCAGTTCGGGTGAAGTGCGCTCTCCTCGGCTTCGACGCGCTGCAGGAGGCACTGAAGGAGATCGGCGCCGCGACGTAGCGGCCGGGAGGTACGACTGAGCGTCACCACGGTGTACTCCGGACATCTGGCGAACACGCCGGTCGGCACGATCCGCCTCTGGGCCACGGATCGAGGCATCCGACGGCTCGACTTCCGGCGCGGCCCCGACCTGGTCCGCACCGGGGAACACGTATCCTCCGAGCCCCCGCCGCCCCTGGTCGAGGACGCGCTCGCGCAGCTCGTTTCCTACTTCGCCGGCCATCACCGCGAGTTCGACATCCCGCTCGACCTGGGCGCACTCACGCCCTTCCAGCTCGACGTGTATCGACAGCTCGGTCGACTCGGGTTCGGGAAGGTCACCACCTACGGCTCGATCGCGGAGGAGCTGGGGGCGGGGTCGGGCGGCGCGCGAGCCGTCGGGCAGGCGGTGGGCGCCAATCCCGTGGCCATCGTGATCCCGTGCCACCGGGTCATCGGCTCCGACCATACGCTCCACGGCTATGCGGGCGGTCTCGACCGGAAGGCATGGCTCCTGCGTCACGAAGGCATCGTCGTGGACGGCGACGCGGCCGACAGCCGGGTGCATCCCGAGGAACTTCGGCTGGAACTCTGATGGTACACCGTCGGACGCGTCGCCCGACGCGGTATCCACGGACCACGGGTCCGACTCCCCACTACATCACCTCCGGAAGGAATCGGTTCATGCGGACGTCTCGCGCCCTCCTCGCAACGCTTCTTCTCGTTCCCCTCGTCGTGCTCGCGGCCTGCGGAGACGGCGGTGACGCCGCCGCGGAGGACGCCGGGCCACCGGTGGTGACGGCCGAGGTCCCCGAGCTCTCCACCGGCGAGCTGCTCGGGCTCGACCGGACCAACCTGGCCGCCTTCACGCCATGGCGCGCCGGGAACGTGACGAGCACCGCGTCCGACGTGGCACCCACGTCCCGCCAGGTCGGCGTCGAGGCGCTGACCGCGGACGGCTTCGACCGGATCGTGCTGTCGTTCCGGAGGGGCGCGTCGGCCCCGGGATACCGGATCGGGATGGCCGGCAACGAGCCCCGGATGCTTTGCGGCGAGGAGACCACCGTCGAGGAACGCGGCGTCCTCATCCACCTCACGCCCGCTGCCGTGCGGGACGACGAGGGCGAGTGGACCGTGGAGTCTCGCGACCTCGACCTCGGGCTCCCCGTGGCCTCGCGCGCGCGCCTCGTGTGCGAGGGAAACCGGGAGGTGGTATGGCTCGTCGAGACGGAGCCGGAGGCGGTCGAGGTGCGGGTACTACACCTGCTCCAGCCGGCGCGCATCGGCGTGGACATCCGGCCCGGGGACATGGGGCCGGAGTAGGCCCACGTCCGTCCCGTCGGCCAACCGGGGTCGCCCGGAGCCCGCCGCAGGTCGAGCCGGCCGCTTCAGCCCTCCCGCGGATCCAGCAGCACCTTGATCGACCCGCTCCGTCGCCGGTCGCCGGCGGCGGAGAGTGCGGTGCGGTACTCGGCGAGCGGGTACACGTGCGTGACCATCTCGTCGAGCGGCGCGGTAGTCTCGCGCATGGCCCGCAGTGTGGCGTCGAAGGTGTGCATCGACTCGCCGCGGAAGGTCTCGTCGCCGTAGCCGACGAAGCCGCGGATCGTCAGCTCCCGCGCCCACGTGAAGGTCAGGTCCAGTTTCGGGATCTCGCTGGCGCATCCGAGCATGACGATCGTCCCCCGGGGCGTTGCGTACCGCAGCGCCTGGGACAGCGTCTGACCCGACCCGACGCAGTCGTAGATCAGCGGAAATCCGCCGCCGGCGTAGACCTCGTCGCCCACGATCGGCTTGTAGGCGCGCGCGCCGGTCTCGAGGAGGGCGGAACGCGCCTCCTGGCCCGGCTTCACGATGGACGACGCGCCGAAGGCTCGGGCGAGGTCGGCTTCCTTCTTCCGCTTCGTCTGCGCGACGATCTCGCCGGTGAAGCCGGCGGCTCGGATCGCCCAGATCGTGCCGAGGGCGATCGGGCCGCTCCCGATCACCAGCACGGGCTCGTGGGGATGCGCCGGTGGCGCGTTCAGCGCGGCGTGCATTCCGATGGCGAGCGGCTCGGTGAGCGCGGCGGGGCGGTCCTCGAGCTCGTCGGGAACTGGGAACAGCTGCACCTCGTGTGCGATCGTCTGCTCCGCCCATCCGCCCGGGATCGACGCGTGATACCCCTGGACGACCCCCGGCCTGACCGGCGCCCCGTCGATGGTCGCCGGTCCTTCCTCGCCGGAATTCTCGCAGGTCGAGTGCAGACCGTCGCCGCAGGACCGGCACCACGCATCGCGCCCGTATCCCCGTATCTCGCACGAGATCATCGGATCCACGGCCACGCGCTGCCCCACCTCCACCCGGGTGACGGCCGCACCGGTTTCCACGACGCGCGCCAGGATCTCGTGCCCGAGCACCGCCGGAAAGGATCCGAACGGTTCCATGGCCGGCGATGCGGCGAAGGTCAGGTTGCCGATGTCGGTTCCGCAGATCCCGCAGAGATCGACCTCCAGGCGGACCCACCGGTCGCCGGGGAGGTCCGGGGGCGGAACGTCGGTGAGCCTCACCCCGCTCGGCGCCCCGTAGAACGCGGCATCGGTCACGCGACCCAGGGTCTTCGCAAGGAGGAACCGCGGTATGGTGACGTCGAATGTGACGGCGCGCACGGACCCTCCGGCGATATTCGTGGTTTCGGCTCCGGAAGATCCCGAGCGAGGGCCGCGTCGTCCACCCCGGTGGAACGACAGCCTGCTAGATTCCTCCCGAGCAGCCCACGCGGATCCAGGGAGACGGCATGAAGGCAGTCATCGTCGCAGGCACGCGCACGCCGTTCGCGCGGTCGGGGACCGACTTCCGATCGTTGTCGGCGATCGACCTCGGCAGGCTGGTGGTCCGGGACGCGCTCGATCGGGGCCGGCTCGACGGCGCCGAAGTCGATCACCTCGTGTTCGGGACCGTGGTGCACGATCCGCACGCCGGCAACATCGCGCGGGAGGTGGGCCTCACCACGCTCCCCAAGACGGTGCCTGCCACGACCGTCTCCCGCGCGTGCGCGACCTCCAACCAGGCGATCACCGACGCCGCGAACCTCATCGAGGTGGGACAGGCCGACACGGTCATCGCCGGGGGTGCCGAGTCGCTGTCACACATCCCGATCCTCGTCTCGGAGGAGCTGTCCGAGACGCTGGTCCGCTTCTCGAAGGCGCGATCGGTGGGGGATCGGGTGAAGCTCCTAGGGGGCGTTCGGCCGAAGCACCTCGTCCCGCAGACGCCGCAGATCGCCGAGCCCACGACGGGCGAGACCATGGGGGAATCGGCCGAGCGCATGGCGAAGGCGAACGGCATCTCACGCGCGGACCAGGACGCCTGGGCGCTCCGTTCGCACGAGCTGGCGGCCGCAGGCACCGACGACGGGCGCCTCACCGCCGAGATCACGCGTGTGTACGTGCCGCCCACCTACGAGGACGTCGTGGGGGAGGACAACGGCATCCGGCGCGACACGTCGCTGGAGAAGCTCGCGGGTCTGAAGCCGGTCTTCGACCGCAGGAACGGCTCGGTCACCGCCGGCAATGCCTCTCCCCTCAACGACGGAGCGTCCGCCGTGATCCTCATGAACGAGGAGAAGGCGAGGGCCGACGGACGCGAGGTCCTCGGCCGCATCCGGAGCTACGCCTACGCGGCGCTCGACCCCGCCGAGCAGCTCCTGCAGGGGCCGGCCTTCGCGGCGCCCGTCGCGCTCGACCGGGCTGGACTGTCGATGAAGGACATCGACCTCATGGAGATGCACGAGGCGTTCGCGGCCCAGGTGCTGTCGAACCTTCAGTGGCTCGACTCGGACCACTTCGCACGGGAGCGTCTCGGGCGGAGCCAGAAGGTCGGCCATCCCAACGTCGAGCGGATCAACGTGATGGGCGGGTCGATCGCCATCGGACACCCCTTCGGCGCGACCGGAGGGCGGGTCACGCTGACGCTCGTCAACGAGATGAAGCGTCGGGATGCGCAGTTCGGACTGCTCACGGTGTGCGCGGCGGGCGGGCTGGGTCTGGCGATGGTGGTCGAGCGCGTCTGACCTCGGTGCGCGCCCGCCTCGGCCCGACCGACCCCACGCGACCGCATGCCCGCACGCGACGAATCGCCCGACTGGAACTCCGCGCCCCGCCGGTCGCATAGTACAGGCATGAACACTCCCACTCGCGTACTCGTGACGCTGCTCGTGCCCGCCACGCTCGGCGGATGCACGGCACTCGCCTCCCTCTGGGGCGAAGGGTCCGACACGACCGTTCCGCTGGCGGACCCGCAGCCTCAGGGGGAAATCCCGGAGGCGGCGGAGGCCACCCCGTCCGACGAGCAGCTCGCCTCGGATGCGTGTCCCTACATGCCGACGGTCGGCATGGCACGCGAGACCATGTGGCGGCCCTTCGACTGGGACTCCATCCGCGCCCTGCCCGACGAGACCGTCGACTCGCTCGCGAGCGCGGGTGCGCTCCCCCGCCTCGACACGCTCGTGGCCCGGCCCGTGGCGGGCCCGACCATCCGCATGCCGATCGTTCCGCTCGACTCCGCCGGTCACCCGATCCGGGTCGTGCCGTTGTGTCGGGTCGTCGGCGGTAGGCGTTGAGCGCGCGCGCGTGCGCATGACCCGGGGCGCATGACCATCAGCCCATGAACCGTCGTGACGCACTCCGCCTGATGTCGGCGGGGGCGATCCTGCCGGCGGTACCCGGGGGTGCCCTCGCGGGGCTGCCCCGTAGCCTGGTCCAGCCTGTCGGTGCCGGCGCGCCCCGCGCCGACCCGTACGCCTTCGTCCTCGGCACCGCCCAGGACGCCGGCTTTCCGCAGGTGGGCTGCTACACGGACCTGTGCGAGCTGGGGCGCGAGCTCCACGCTCGCGGCGAGGGACGCTACGTATCGTCGCTGGCGGTCATCGACCCCGACGCCGACGCATACTTCCTCGTCGATGCGACGCCGGACATCACGCGGCAGATCGACCTGATCGACGAGCCGGGGTTCCGCGTCCGCGCCGCCGAGCGGCGCCCCTTCGACGGGATCTTTCTCACGCACGCGCACATCGGGCACTACACGGGCCTCGCCGTGCTCGGAAACGAGGGGATCGGAGTCTCCGACACCCCCGTCTACTGCACGGCGGCAATGGCGGACTTTCTGGCATCCAACGAGCCGTGGGCGTTCATGGTCCGGCAGGGGCGCATCGTGCCGACTCCCCTGGCCACGGACGTCTGGCACCGGGTCGGCGACCGCCTGGAGGTCCAGCTGTGGCCGGTGCCGCACCGCGACGAGTTCGCGGACACGGTCGGGTTCGTCTTCCGCGGCCCGTCGCGCACGCTGCTCTTCCTGCCGGATATCGACGACTGGCGAGCGTGGGAGCGGGATCTGGCCACGACGGTGACAGCCCTCGACGTCGCGCTTCTGGACGCCTCGTTCTGGTCGCTGGACGAGTTGCCCGGACGCACGATCGACGACCTCCCGCATCCGCTGATCGGCCAGACGATGGACCGACTACAGGACGTGGTCGACCGGGGTGAAACGGAGGTGGTCCTCACGCACCTCAACAACTCGAACCCGGCGCTCGATCCGGACGGACCCGAGCGCGCGGAGATCGACCGTCGGGGGTTCGTCGTCGCGCGCGAGGGGATGCGCTTCGGGCTCTAGTGGCGGCCGGGGAGTGGGCGGCCGTTCACACTCGTCCGCCCCGTCAGAGCGCGTCGAGCACTCCGCGGATCTCCGCGAAGTCCGGCACAACGCCGGCGTCCTCGGTGACCCAGGCGTAGCGCACCACACCCTCGCGGTCGACCACGAACGCGGACCTCTTCGCCACGCCGCGGCTCCCGAAGAACTCGTCGTAGAGCACGTCGTAGGCCGTCGCCGCCTCCTTGTTGAAGTCGGAGAGCAGCGGGAAGTCCAGCCCGAGATCCTTCCGGAACTTCTGGACGACGAAGGGCGAGTCGATCGAGAGGCCGAGGATCTGTGCGTCCAGCGACGACCAGGCGCTCCAGTCGTCACCGATCGCGCAGAGCTCCTCCGTGCACGTCGAGGAGTAGGCGAAGGGATAGAACAGCAGAACGACCGGTCGCTCGCCGCGGAAGTCCGAGAGCGATACGCGGTCGGGGCCCGGGCCTGCGGGGAGCGAGAAGTCGGGGGCGGTGTCGCCGGTCTGAACGGGCATCGGATCTGGAGGGAGGAAGCGAAGAGGGCGAGCGAGCACGGCGTGGTACCCGGCGTGTGGCGGTCATGTGCCGGGGTGCCGCGCAGGGCCGGAGTTGCCCGAAGGCGTCCGGCGGAACAGTCTCCCCGTCGTCGTCGCCCACCCGCCCCCGCCCCGCCACGGGACGTCACCGCTGAAGACCTCCACCATCCGCACCGTCGGGCGCTGGGCCGGACCGGCCGTGGCCGCGGCGATCCTGCTGGCACCGGCACCGGCCGGACTGGACGCCGTGGCCCAGCGCACGGGAGCGGTCGCGGCCTGGATGGCCATCTGGTGGATGACGGAGGCGGTCGCCATCCCGGTGACGTCGCTTCTTCCCCTCGCCGCGTTCCCCTTTCTCGGGATCCTCTCGGCGGCGGATGCGTCGGCGCCCTACGCCCAGGAGCTGATCTTCCTGTTCATGGGCGGCTTCTTCCTCGCGGCCGCCATGGAGTCGTCCGGGCTCCATCGCAGGATCGCGCTGGCCATCCTCGCCGCAGTGGGATCGAGCCCGGAGCGCCTGGTGCTCGGCTTCATGCTGGCGACCGCGGCGCTCTCGATGTGGATCTCGAACACCGCGACCACGGCGATGATGTTCCCGATCGGCCTCGCGGTGGCGGAGCTCTTCCGGGGCGACGCGCCGAAGGTCGGCTTCCGGTTCGGGGTCACGCTCATGCTCGGAATCGGCTATGCGGCATCGATCGGCGGCGTCGCCACACTCATCGGGACGCCTCCGAACGCGGTGCTGGCGGCGGCCGCGTCCGACCTCATCGGCGTCGAGATCGGCTTCGTGCAGTGGATGATCGTGGGTCTGCCGACCACCGCTCTGATGCTCCCGCTGGGCTGGCTGCTGCTGGTTCGCGTGCTCCACCCGCCCGGGGATCTCGAGGGTGACGCCGCCTCGGTGATCGAGGCCGAGCGTGCCGCGCTGGGGCCGATCCGGTCGGCCGAGCGGCGCGTGGCGGTCGTGTTCGGGCTCACCGCGACGGCGTGGCTCCTGCGCGCCCCCAAGAACTTCGGCGACCTCACCATCCCGGGACTCTCGACGTACGCTCCCGAGATCCGCGACTCGTCGATCGCGATGGCGGCGGCGCTGCTCCTTTTCCTGATTCCGACGGGCGACGACTCGGGGGAACGGCTCCTCGACTGGCCGCGCGCCCGGCGCATCCCCTGGGGCGTGCTGGTCCTCTTCGGGGGCGGGCTCTCGCTCGCCCGGGCGATGGATCAGTCGGGGCTGTCGGGGTGGGTCGGGTCGGGCGTGGCGCAGCTGGGCGCGCTTCCGCTTCCGCTTCTTCTGCTGTGCGTCGCGCTGCTCTTCGTGCTGCTCACGGAGATCACGTCGAATGCGGCTACGGCCACGATGGCGATGCCGCTGCTCGTGGGTGCGGCGGCGGCGATGGGGACGCCGGCGCTGCCGCTGATGGTGACCGCGGGCCTCGCCGCGTCGATGGCCTTCATGCTCCCGGTCGCCACGCCCCCGAACGCGATCGTGTTCGGGGCCGACTACCTCGAGATCCGGCACATGGTGCGGGCCGGGATCTGGATGAACCTGCTGGCCGTGGCGGTTGTCACGGCGATGGCGGTGTTCCTGCTCCCGGTCGCCTTCGGCTGATCGGTCGCCGGGTGGCGTGCCCCCGGTCGCGCCCTACCGCGCGGCCTCGAGTGGGCGACCCACCAGGACGCCGTCTTGCGAGGCGATCTCGACGATCCGGTCGGCCAGCGGGAGCGACGAGATCTCGACGACGGAGCCCACGAGCGGGGCGTGCATGAGGCGGAGCTCGCCGTCCACACGGATCGCGATGCCGGTGTGCGCCACGTCGAGCCCCGCCACCGTCGAGGTCGCGGCGATCACGTCGCCGGTATGGATGCGGTCCGCCACATCGGCGATCCGGTCTTCGGGGATCCAGGGGCGGGGGAGCTCGGCGTTCAGCCGTCGCTCCATGTCGCGGATCCGCGCCACGCTCTCGGGATCGTCGGCCAGGGCGGGGTAGGCCTCGACGTGCATGGACATGAAGTCGATCGGCTCGTCGTCGAACGCAGGATCGAGCTCCGGATGGACGAGCCGGAGGGTGCCGCGCATGGCGTTGTCCGAGAGCCACTCACTGAAGTAGTGGAGGCGGCTCGGGTAGCCGTCCATCGCTTCGTCCCGGTAGCGGAGCGACACGATCAGGCTCTCGTACGTCGCTCGCGCGGACACGGGGTCTTCGAGCAGGCCGACGCCGTGCCGGCGGACGAACCGCGTGAGGGCCAGCGTGTTCTCCACGAACGACACGCAGTCGTATTCGCGCAGATTGATGACGAGTCGCTCGAGCGACCCGTCCATCGGTCGTCCGGCGGTGGCCGCCTCGATCCACGGCGCCTCGAGGGTCTGGGGCGTGTAGGGCCAGCCAACGAACATTCCGCCGACCCGTGCGACGGCCTCACCGAGCGGGAGGTCCGCGACGCCCGCATCGGCGGCGGTGGTGACCGCGTCCACGAAGACCGTCCAGTCCGCCTCCGTCCACGCCGTCCCGGGGATCGTGTCGGTCAGTCCGCCTGCCGGATAGCCGAGACCCGGGCCGTCGTCCGCCGTGGTCGCGGCCCCCTCGGTCGTCGCCGGAGCGTCGGCAACGGACCGCTCCGGAGCGGCGTCCGGCCGATCGTTGGCGCCCGAGCAGCCCGACAGCAGCAGGCCGAGCAGGATGAAGGACGTCGGACGGCGCATGGCGGGGAAGGGGAGGGAGGGATCCTGCGGACACTACCAGTGTTGCTATCTTCCGGGTTCCCTGCGTCGGCGGCAACCGTCGCCACCGCGCGGGACCGACCGATCGACGCACGTTCAAGACGACCGAGGGACAGACCCCATGCCGTACCCCGAGATGCTGGTGGCCCCGATGCGCGAGGACCTCGTCCGCATCGGCTTCAAGGAGCTTCGTTCGCCCGAGGACGTCGACGGCGTGCTGGGCAGCGAGACCCGCACGACGCTGCTCGTCGTGAACTCCGTCTGCGGCTGCGCCGCCGGTGCGGCGCGTCCGGGGATCTACCTCTCGCTGCAGGAGGGCCCGAAGCCGGAGGTTCTCACCACCGTCTTCGCCGGGCAGGACCTGGAGGCGACCGAGCGGGCCCGCCAGTACATCACCGGCTATCCGCCGTCCTCGCCCGCGGTCGCGCTGTTCAAGGACCAGGAGCTGGTCTGGATGATGGAGCGTCACCAGATCGAAGGAAGCAGCCCGCAGCAGATCGCGGCGGGCCTGCAGGAGGCGTACGCCGAGCACTGCTGAGGCGCGCCTCGGCGCGGTCGACCTGGTCTAGTCGCCGCCCCGGAGCCGCCGCCGCCGCTCCTTCTTGAGTGCCCGCCGGCGACGCTTGGCGTCGCGCTCGGACTCCCCGGGCTCCCGGACGGACACGTCGACGCCGCCCATGACCGCGAATCCGCTGATCCTCAGGATCGGGGCGTCGGGGTCCGTCGGGGCCTCACGCTGCCTGTAGTCGAAGCCCCCCAGGAATCCCACGCCGGTGCAGTCGATGTGTACGCCAGGCGGCGCGATGATCTCGATGCCGCCCATGAGCGTGTAGCACTCGACGTCGGTGACCCCGGGCGGAATGGGGCTTTCGCGAAAGTCGAGGCTCACGCCGCCCATGATGCCGATGGCGATGGTCCTGCGTGCCGGGACCCATCCACCCGACCGATTCCCGCCACCCAGGATGCCCGCGACGAGCGAGCGCTCCGGGACGCGGGCGGGGGCGGGCGGCCGATCGAGGACCGGCTCCGGCGCGGGAGTCGGCTCCCGGCGCCGGACGACCGCTTCCGCGGGTCGCGGGAGGTCGGCGAGGAGCTCCGCCAGCTCGGCCAGGGACTCCGCCCTGTGCGCGAGCTCGAGCCGTCGTTCGAACTCGTCCATCGCGATCCGATCGTCGGCGAACGCCTCGGCCAGGCGGTCGATCGCCGCTTCGCGGTCGCTCTCACCGGGGCGGGCGGCACCCGCTCCGGACGATGGGTCGTTCATGTCGCCGTCTCCCTCTCGTACACCTGGATCCCCCCGACGAAGGTATGCGTGACGCGGGCCTCGCCCAGCCCCGTGTACGAATCGAGGGGTCCGTGGTCTTCCAGCGACCCGCCGCCGAGCACCACGAAATCGGCGAACGCGCCCATCGAGAGGCTCCCGGTGGCATCACGGAATCCGGCCGCCGCGGCTGCCCCCACGGTATACCCGGCCACCGCCCGTTCGAACGAGATCCGTTCGTCCGGCCCGAAGACCACTCCATGGGTGGAGAGGCGGTACACCGCGGCCCGGATCCCGTGAAGCGGGTCGAGCGGGGCGACCGTCCAGTCGCTGCCGAAGGCGAGCGGTACACCTGCCTCCTGGAGCGTCCGGACCGGGTAGGAGCGCCGCGCACGCCGCGCGCCGAGGCGGCGCTCGAGCCAGGGGGCGTCGGCCACGAGGTGGGACGGCTGCATCGAGGCGATGGCGCCGGTGCGCGCCATGCGCTCCGCGGTGTCGGTCCCGAGATGTTGCGCGTGCTCGATGCGGGGCGGAGGGACGTCGGCGTCGGTCGCGGGGAGCGCCGCATATACGTCGACGAGCCAGTCGACCGCAGCATCGCCGATCGCGTGCACGATGGGCTGGATGCCCGCTGCCCAGGCGTGTTCGATATCCGATCGGAGGCGGTCGGGATCGCTCACGAGCAGGCCCCGGCTGCCCGGCAGATCCGCGAAAGGCTCGTGGAAGCGGGCGGTGCCGGCGCCCAGACTCCCGTCGACGAACCCCTTCACGCTTCCCCAGCGGAGCCAATCGCCGCCGTGGCCCCGGTCGCGGATCCGCTCGGCGAGCGCTGCCCACTCCGTGACCGGCACGGCGACCGAGACCCGGAGGTCGAGTTCGCGGGCCCGGTCGATCCGCTCGAGGACCTCGAGGTCGCGCCAGGACGGCGGGATCTCGCCCATGTCGTGGATCTGAGTGACACCGTGCCGATGCGCGTGGACGACCGCGCGTCTGGCGGCGGCGTCGAGCTCCGCGCGCGTGGGAGGAGGCACGCAGGCCGACACGAGCTCGATCGCGGTGTCGCGGAGCACGCCGGTCGCCCGCCCCTCGGCGTCGCGGACGATCTGGCCGCCCGCCGGGTCGGAGGTCCGCTCCGCCGGGACGATCCCCGCACGCCCGAGCGCCGCCGAGTTCGCAAGCCCCATGTGGAGGTCGGAGCGGAGCAGGAGGGCGGGCCTGCCACCCGTATGCGCATCCAGCCACATCCGGTTCGGGAGCTCGCCGCCCCACCGTTCGTGGTCCCACCCGCCGCCGGTGATCCACTCGGAGGTGGTCGTGGCGACGTACTCGGACACGCACCGGTCCCAGTCGGCCCGGGATCCGGTTCCGGCGAGGTCCAGCGCCGCCAGAAACAGCCCGCCGTCGACGAGGTGGGCGTGGGCGTCGATGAACCCGGGGAGCACGAGGTGATCGCCCACGTCGATCACGACCGGATCGGCCGGGAGCGCAGCCTCCGCCTCGGCGCGGGCACCGACCGCCGCGACGCGCCCGGCGCGCACGGCCATGGCAGGGGCTGACGGCAGCCCCGGGTCGAGGGTCCGGATTCGCCCCAGCACGAGCAGATCGGTGGCGCCCGATCGTGGCGGGAGGTCTTGCATCGCGGGGGATTCTCCTGAATTGTGTAGGCCCTGCGGCTTCATGAACGCACCTCAACGCCTCGCGCGCGAGAGGTGTCGCTCGAACGAACCAACCCACCCCGGCCCCGACGCGATTCGGATGAGGGTGGGACTCACGACCCCTACGGAGGATCCATGCGACGTCTTTCCATTTCGCTCTTCGCGCTGCTGCTGATCGTCAGCGCCTGCGCCCCCGGCACCAACGCGGCCATGTCCGGTGGTGGCGATGCGGAGATCCTCACCGCGGAGATGCTCCAGCCCTACGCGGGCGGCACGCTCATGGACGCGATCCAGACGGAGCGTCGCCAGTGGCTCCGCGCCCAGTTCGAGGACCCGGTCAAGGTCTGGCTCAACGGGCGTGAGCTCGGCCGCACGAACGAACTCAGCACCATCCTGGTGTCCAGCGTGATCGAGGTCCGCTACCTCGAGCCGCGGATGGCCATGGCCGAGTACGGCGTGGGTCACACCTCCGGCGCGATCGTCGTCACGACGCGCTAGCGCTCCACCTGGAGAAGTCCTCGCGCGAACCGCGTGAGGACGTCGGCCCCGAGCTCGATCTCCCTGAGCGAGACCCACTCGTCCGCCGAGTGGGCCTGCTCGATCGAGCCGGGGCCGAAGCATATCGAGGGGATGCCCGCCGAGTTGAGGAATGCGGCGTCGACCCAGGCGGTCATCCCCTCGACGCGCCGCTCCCGCCCCTCGGCCTCGAGCGCGTCCAGGAGCGCGATCACCTGCGGGTGGTCCGGAGGCACGTCGGACCCGTCGCGCAGGAGCTCGGTCTCGAGTTCGATGGATACCTCGGGGTGGTCCCGGCGGACTCCGTCGAGCACGTCGGCCAGCTCGGCCTCGAAGTCGGCCGGGTTCTCCGCGGGCAGCGTGCGCCGCTCCAGACGAACCTCGCAGCGCTCGGGATAGACCGACGGAGCCGCACCGCCCTCGATGGTGCCGGCATGAAGCGAGCCGTGGCCGAGCAGGGGGTGACGCGGTCCGTTCCGAATCCGTTCCTCGAGGACGTCCAGACCCGCCAGCAGGCGGGCGGCCGAGCGGATCGCGTCGATGCCGACCTCGGGCCGCGACCCGTGCGCGGCCCGGCCCCGTGCCGTCGCCCGGACCCACGCGAACCCCTTGTGGGCGGGCATGACGGCCAGGGAGGTCGGCTCGGTCACGACACCGAAGTCGGCACGGAGATCACCCTCCACGGCCGCCTGCATGCCGAGCGAGGCGTGCTCCTCGTCGGCCGTGAACAGCAGGTGCAGCCGTCCGCCCGGCGAGGCATCCCGCAGCCGGTGCGCCACGGCCAGGATCACCGCGAGGCCGGCCTTCATGTCGCAGGCGCCCCGCCCCGTCAGCCGCTCACCGCCGGCGACCGTCGCACCGCCGTCGACTGCCGCGCCAAACGGGTCCACCGTCATGTCGGCCACGCCCACCGTGTCGAGGTGACCGTTCAGGAGCAGGGAGGGGCCGTCGTCGGGGCCGAGTGTCGCGTGCACGTTGTACCGACCGGGCGCACACTCGTAGCGCTCCACGTCGATTCCCCAGTCCGCGAGAAGCGTCGCGACGAACGCCGAGACCTCTCCCTCTCCCGAGCCCCCCGCCTCGATCGACGGATTGACCGACTCGATGCGGACGAGCTCCCGCGTGATCGCGATCGGATCCCCGGAGCGGGCGTCGGCCGTCATGAGGCCGCGGGGACGGCGTGGGCGTCGGCGCGCACGGGCCCGGACGTCAGCCCGCGTCCAGTTCGGACGAGTGGTCGTGGAGGATGCGCCAGGCACCCTCCTCCAGACCCAGCACGAGGCTGAACCACCCCGTGGACGTGATCGTCTCGGCGGCGTCGGGCTCCTCCCCGGGCTGGTACAGGACGTAGCGCCCGAGCGCCAGCGCGTGGGCTTCGCCGAGCGCCCGGATCTCCAGGCCCTCGAACCGGAGGGAGTCCTGCGGCGCGCCCGTGCTCCAGTACCCTGCCTCGTAGCGGGCGCGGACCTCGGCGATGCCGCGCGTGACCCCGGCCGAGCCCACGAAGGCGAGGTCCGGGTCGTCCGAGTAGTCGTCGACGAATCCCGACAGATCCCCGGCGTTCCAGGACGCGGCCGACTCGTTCAGCATGGCCTCGATGCCCTGGAGCGCGGGCAGAGCCCCCGCGTCCCCCTCATCCGGAAGCGGCCGCTCCGCGATCGTGCAGCCCAGGGACAGCATCGCCACGGCGAGAACGAAAAAACGCGGCGCCGGCACGAGGCCGGCGCCGCGTTCGGGCCGTCGGGCGGACGTCGAGATCACCCGAAGTGCGCCCGGTTCTTCTCGATGAAGTTGGTCCACTCCGGTGGCACGTCCGTGTCGGGGAAGATCGCCTGCACGGGGCACTCCGGCTCACAGGCGCCGCAGTCGATGCACTCGTCCGGCTGGATGTAGAACTGGTCGTCTCCTTCGTAGATACAGTCCACCGGACAGACTTCGACGCAGCTCGCGTCCTTGGTATCGATGCACGGCTCGGTGATGATGTACGCCACGAAGGCACTCCGGAGGATTCTGGGTCAGAAGCTCCCGACGGGGGCGGGCCCGGCCGGGGGTCGGCATATCATGGATGAACCCATGTACACCCGCAAGGCCGCCCGGAGTGCCCATGCGGGGCGCGCCGTCCGGGGGTGCCCCGGGCCCCTGTCAGCGGTCGGTCGAGCCCGCACTTCCGGCCGCGGGCGGGCGGGTCTCCGCGCGCTCCACGAGGCGGTGGCGACGGGCTTTCTCCATCCAGTCCGCCCAGGCCCGCGCCAGCCGCCCGCCCTCCCGATACGCGAGCGGTGCCTCCTCCGCGTCGGCGCGCTCCAGCGCCTCCCGCGTGGCGTCTGGTCCGGCCCACAGGTGAAGGTGTCGGATCCGGTCGAGGCGACCGGCGAGCCAGCTCCGGCGGAGCCAGGCCTCGGCGAGCAGCAGCCGCTCGAGCCGCTCGTCATCGTACCGCACGAGCTCGAGGAGCTCCGCCGAATCGGGCGCGAGGGCGGCCGCATGCGCTCGGGGGTCCGTCTCGCCGATCTCCAGAAGCAGCAGGATCGTCCGGAGCGGGTGCAGGAAGGCCGGATGGTGTTCGTCGTCGAACTCCTCCCGCCGGAGCGTCATCACCTCACCCGCGCGCTCGGCCAGAGCGGCGCGTGCATCCGCGGGGAGGTCCGCGTCGCGCCACGCGCGCTCGACCCGTGCGATCATCTCGCCGGCTCGTCCCGGCACGTCCATGGCGCGGCCCTACTTCTTCCAGGTGACGTCGGCGCGTCCCGCGCGGTGGTTGGCGAGTCGGGCGGAGGCGAAGAGCAGATCGCCGAGGCGGTTCAAGTACACGATCACCTCCTCCTCGACGGCTTCACGGAGCGCGAGGTGCACCACCTTCCGCTCGGCCCGCCGGCAGACCGTCCGGGCCTGGTGGAGCGCCGCGGCACCGGGGGTTCCGCCCGGCAGCACGAACTCGCGAAGCTCGGGCAGCTCCCCGGCCGCCTCGTCGATCCACCGCTCCATCTCCGCGGTCCGCTCGACCGGGAGGGGGGGGAGGTGCGGATGTCGCTCCCCGTCGTCGCGGGGCACCGTGGCGAGTGCCCCACCGATCGTGAACAGGTCGTGCTGCAGCACCAGCAGTCGGTCGAGAAGCGCGTCGTCCTCGATCTGGGTCAGTGCCCAGCCGATCGCCGCGTTCAGCTCGTCGACGGCGCCGTAGGCGGCGACCCGGGGGTGATCCTTGGACACACGGCCGCCGCCGAACAGCATGGTCTCACCGGCGTCGCCGGTACGGGTGTAGATCTTCATCGAAGTCGGGTGAGGTTCCGGATCCTGGCCGCCGTGTCGAGGATGTCCTTCACGCCTCCGCCGGACTCCCTGGGCGTGTCGTCGGACTGGGTCGGGGCGTCTGCACGCTCCGGAAGCAGAAGTGCGCGGAGGTCCAGCAGCACCTCGAGCTGGAGCTGGTCGCGAACGAAATCGAGCTCGAGCCGTGCCGCTTCCGCCGCGTCGTCGCGCTCCCTCGCGCCCTCGAGCGCGTGACGGTAGCTCGTTTCCAGCGAGTCGAGGATCTGTGACCGGGTTCGCATCGGGCCTCCACGGGTGTGGGCGCTACCCGCCTCTTCGACGGGCGTGCCGGGACTCCCTATCTTGGTGGCACACACCTCCTCGGGCGAGACGCACCATGGCCTCAACCACAACCGACCACGACGCCGAGCGGGCGAACGAGCTCTACTGGGGTTCCGATCGCAGCGTGAACGAGCTGGCCGAGGATCTGGATCTCTCGAAGGGCGCCCTCTATTCGCTCATCCGGCCGCTGCCGGCCGGTCTCGAATGCCCCGAGTGCGCCGGCGGGATGAGCTACGCGAACCGGACCGCGCGGGACAGAGGCTACGTGACCTGCGAGGGGTGCGGCCTCGAGGAGGAAGAGGCGCTGGTACGGATCGAGAGCGGCGACGCCTCGGTGCTCCACGAGTCGGTCGGGTCCCCGGCGGCCACGCGCACGCTGGTCGGCACCGCGCTGCTCGGCGTGGCCGCGGGCTTCGTGCTGGCCCGGCTGGTCGGGCGCGGCGACTGACGAACGGAATCGCGGCGACCGTCCACGCCGGGTCGGCGGTCCCCGAGCGACGCCCATGACGACCAACATCCGCGATCCGCGTTCGATCGTGACGCCCGACGCGTTCGACGTGTCGGAAGAGATGCTCGGGCTCCCTCTCGCCCCGCCGGGGAGGCGGGCGCTCGCGATGCTCGTCGATCTGGTCGTGATCGGGCTGATCACGGCCTTCGTGTCCGGATGGGGCTTCTTCGTCTGGGGCGTGATCGGCCTCGCGATTCTCCAACTCGCCTTCCGTACGCCGACGGGATCGTGGACCCGCGGCCAGTTCGGGAAGGTGACCGCGTGGGCCTATCGCGGGTCGGTCGGGTGTCTCGGCCTGTTCATCCTGCTCATGGTGGTGCTCGTATGGATCGCGGGTCGCGCGGACTTCGGCGAGGACGACTTCGAGCGTGCCGTCGAGGCCCTGGCCGAGACGTCGGGCGCGGCCGACGCGCTGCGGGAAGCCGGGGCGACGGCCCAGATCCGGGGCACCGGGGACCTCGAGGGCCTCGCCATCGTCATCGGTGCGGACGCGACGCTGCCCGTCGACACGGCGCTCGCGCGGGAAGCCGGGGCGCTCGAGCCCGGCCCCCTCGCTGCCGCGCTGGTCGAGCTGGACGGCGAGGATGCGCCGGACTCCGTGACCGTGGCGGACGCGGCCGTGCCGAGAGACGCCTGGGTCGCGGCGCTCCGGGCGCGGGCGATCGAGTTGTTCGTGTCGGACACCGTCGGCGCGCTCGAGGGCAACGCGGCTAGACAGGCGGGACGCATCGAGTCGCTGCGTGCGGACCTCGACGAGGCGGAGGATGCCGCGAACTCCGGGTTTTTCGCGCTCCTCCGCGAGGTCTTCGGGCAGCTCGGATCCGCGTTCGGAGTCTGGACGCTCTACTTCACCGTCGCGACCGTCGTGCTCCGTGGACGCACCGTTGGCAAACTCGCCGCCCGGATTCGGGTAGTCCGTCTGGACGGACAACCGCTCACCTGGCTCCCGTCGCTCGAACGGGCGGGCGGATACGCGGCCGGCCTCGCCACGGGGTTGATGGGCTTCATGCGGGTCTTCTGGGACCGCAACCGCCAGTGCGTGCACGACCGGATCGTCGGCACCGTCGTCGTGCTCGACGGCGCGGCCGCGATCCCGGGGTCGTGGGAGGAAGTGTGGACCGAGTCGGAGGACGCGGAGGAGGACGTGCCATGAATCGATTCGAGACGGAACACGTGGGGGAGCACCCCGACGATCCGACGGTGGATGGACGCTTTGCCGATCGGATCGAGATGAGGGTGCCCGACCGTCACAATCCGAAGCTCCACGAGGTGCTGGAGCGGGTGAACGCCGACGACGAGCTGTACGCGCTCTGGCTGGCGTCGAATGTGACGGCCATCGAGCGACTGGGGATGACCGACCACGGCCCGGTTCACGTGAAGATCGTGACGAACATCGCGGTCCGGATGCTCCGGCTGCTCGTCGAGGGTGGAATCGAGCCATCCGTGGTGGACACGTACCGGATGGAGCACGTCGATGCGGAGGTGGTGGTCGCCCTCGGGGCGCTGCTCCACGACGTGGGAATGTCGATCCACCGCGACGAGCACGAGTCCTTCTCGCTCTTCATCGCCCGCGAGAAGCTTCGCGAACTGCTCGACGGGATCTACGACGTCCGGCAGCGCACCTTCATCGAGTCCGAGATCCTCCACGCGATCACGAGTCACCGCGCCGGGGGTCGCCCGCTCACCGTCGAGGCGGGCGTCGTCCGGATCGCCGACGCGCTCGACATGGCGAAGGGTCGCTCGCGCATCCCCTTCGAAGCGGGGTCCCTGAGCATCCACTCGGTGTCCGCGGCGGCCATCGAGGCGGTGCGAATCGAGGCGGGCGACGCCCGTCCCATCCGACTGGTCATCGAGATGACCAACTCGGCCGGCGTCTTCCAGCTCGACCAGCTGTTTCGCGGCAAGCTGAAGGGAAGCGGACTTGAACAGCACATCGAGGTCGAGGCCACGCTCGAGGGCGAAACGGAGAAGCGTCTCGTCCGGAACTTCAGCTTCTGAGCCCGACACCCGACCGCCATGCAGGGACTCGAGCTGAACGTCGGATTCGGACTGGCCTTCGTTGCCGGCCTGCTCTCCTTCCTGTCGCCGTGCGTCCTTCCGATCGTGCCGGGCTACCTGACCTTCGTGTCCGGGGTGACGATCGAGGAGCTGGCGGACGGGGGTGCGGCCGCCACCCGTCGGAGGGCGTTCATCCACTCCCTCGCCTTCGGGCTCGGATTCGGGGTGGTGTTCATGACGCTCGGCGCTACCGCGTCCGCGTTCGGGCAGACGGTCACGCGATGGCTGCCCGCCATGACGCGGATCGGCGGTGGGGTGATCATCCTCTTCGCGCTCCACCTCCTGGGCGCCTTCGGGTCGATCGGCTGGCTCCAGCGCGATCGGCGGATGCATCTCTCGCGGCACCCGGGAGGACTCCTGGGCAGCTTCGTCGTCGGGCTGGCCTTCGGGGCGGGGTGGACCCCCTGCATCGGCCCGGTGCTCGGGTCGATCCTGTTCTTCGCCGGGCTGGAGCACACCATGCTCGAAGCCACGGTGATGCTCGGTGTGTACGGACTCGGGCTCGCGATTCCGTTCCTGGTGGCGGCGCTCGCCTTCAACTGGTTCCTCACCGGGGCGAAGCGGATTCGCGGCTGGCTCCCTTGGGTGGAGAGGGGGGCCGGTGCGATCCTTCTGGTGCTCGGCATCCTGATGGTGACGGGTCATTTCACCACGCTGAGTCAGTATCTTGCCGGTCTGGGCCAGCTCATCCCCCTGGAGATCCAATGACGTCTCGTTCGCTGCTGCCGCTCCTTCTCGCCGTCTTCATGGGCGCCTGCTCGGGTGGAGACGACGCGGGTGCGTCATCCTCGGGCGCCGAAGGGCTGTCCGCCGAGCTCATGGACTCCCGCGAGGAGCTCGCCCGGGACCCGAGAACGCGCATGTCCACAGCGGGGATCGACCAGAACGCCATCGGCGCGTTCCTCGAGTCGCACCTTCCGCAGGAGCGGGTGGATCTCGACACGCTCGGCTTCGATTTCGGTGATCCGAACGCGCCGATCCAGATCCTCGAGTTCAGCGACTTCGGGTGCGGGTACTGCCGTCAGTTCCACCTCGAGGCCTTCCCCACGCTCGTCGAGGAGTACGTGGACGCGGGCAAGGTCAAGTGGAAGTACATCCCGATGCTGCTCGGCATCTTCCCGAACGCGATCGAGGCGGCGCAGGTCGGCGAGTGCGTCGGCAAGCAGGGGCTGTTCCGCGAGGTCAGCGACGTGCTCTTCGAGCGGCAGTCCGACTGGAAGGGCGCGGGTGGCGACCCGATGCCCGTGCTGCTGGACATCGTCGAGCAGGCCGGCGGAGACCCGGCCGCCACCGAGGCGTGCGTGGCCGAGGACCGGCATGCGTCCCGGATCGCTTCCGGCACCGCCTTCTTCGCCAATTCGGGTGGCCGCGGCACACCGACGTTCTTCGTGACGGGATTCCAGCAGCCGATTCCCGGGGCCGTGCCGCTCGATCTCTTCCGTGAGGTACTCGACACCGTCTACGCCGCGTACTCGCGGGCCGAGGCGGCCGGGGAGCTGGGTCCGAGCGGGAACTGACCCCTCGACGGGGCGGCGGCGGGACGGCCGGCGTGCTGGCGCGTGCCGGCGGCGCCCGGCACATTGGCGCCGCGCGGGTCCCGTGCGTCGTCATCGGGGCTCGAACGTGTCACGACCCGTATTCCGTACCGAGCCCCGGAGTCATCATGCGGCGCCCCACGCACGTCCTGTCGATCCTCGCCTTCGCCGTGATCCTCGCGGTTCCCGTCGACGCGCAGGACGCCGACGACGCGCTCCCCACCATCGAGGAGGCCACCGAGGGGATGACCCGCCTCGATGGCTTCATCCCGATGTACTGGGACGCGGAAGAAGAGGAGATGCATCTCGAGATCTCCCTCTTCGACACCGACCTGCTCCACTACGTGTCGCTTCCCGCGGGGCTCGGCCAGAACGACCTGGGCCTGAACCGTGGAGACCTCGGTCCCTCGCAGGTGATCCGCTTCCGGCTCACCGGACCGCGGATCATGATGGTCGAGCCGAACTACGCCTTCCGCGCGGTGAGCGACGATCCGCTCGAGGTGAGGTCGGTCGACGACGGTTTCCCGACCTCGATCCACTGGGGGTTCGACATCGCGGCCCGGACCGGTGATCGGTATCTGGTCGACGCGACCGACTTCTTCATGCGCGACGCGTTCGGGCTGGCGCGCAGGCTTCAGGGTCAGGGCTCCTTCCGGCTCGAGAACTCCCGCAGCTCCTTCCATCAGCCGCGCACACGCAACTTCCCGGACAACACGGAGGTCGAGCTCGAGATGACCTTCGTGGCTCCGACTGCGGGGGGGACGCTGAACAGCGTGACGCCGACGGGCACGGCGCTCACGGTCCGGCAGCACCACTCCTTCGTCCGCCTCCCCCCGATGGGAGAGTACGAGGTGCGGGAGTACGATCCGCGTTCCGGCTTCTTCAGCGGCGGCTACATGGACTTCGCAACGCCGATCCAGGAGCCGCTCCGGAAGCAGTTCATCCGGCGCCATCGCCTCGAGAAGCAGAACCCGAATGCGGCGATGAGCCCCCCGGTGGAGCCGATCGTCTACTACCTCGATCCGGGGACGCCCGAGCCGGTGCGGACCGCCCTCATCGAGGGCGGGAACTGGTGGAATCAGGCGTTCGAGGCCGCCGGCTTCATCGACGCCTTCCGGGTCGAGGTGCTGCCGGCCGACGCGGACCCGATGGACGTCCGCTACAACGTCATCCAGTGGGTCCACCGGTCCACCCGGGGCTGGAGCTACGGCAGCTCGATCTCGGATCCGCGTACCGGTGAGATCCTGAAGGGGCACGTGACCCTCGGGTCGCTCCGCGTCCGGCAGGACTACCTGCTCGGGGAGGGGCTGACGGCGCCGTACCCGACCGGAGACGAGGATCCGCAGGACATCCTGGACATGTCGCTGCTCCGGATCCGGCAGCTTTCCGCGCACGAGATCGGCCACACGATCGGGCTGGCGCACAACTACATCTCGAGCGCCCAGCGTGCGGCGGGCAACCAGTCGGTGATGGAGTACCCGCACCCCCGCACGACCGTGAACGCGGACGGCACGATCAACGTCGACGAGGCGTACGACCGCGGGATCGGCCGGTGGGACGAGATCGCGATCATGTACGGCTACTCCGACTTCCCCGACGGGACCGACGAGGCCGCTGCGCTGGAGGCGATCCTCCAGGAAGGGATCGCGGAGGGCACGACCTTCCGGCCGAATCAGGGCGTCCATCCGCAGACCGGCGTCTGGGACAACGGCGACAACCTCGCCACGGAGCTGAACCGGATGATGGACGTACGCCGGATCGCGCTGGACCGGTTCGGCGAGGCCACGATCCGGAACGGCGAGCCGATCGCGGCGATGGAGGACGTCTTCGTTCCGCTCTACCTCCATCACCGCTATCAGGTCGAATCGACCGTCAACGCGCTCGGAGGCCAGTACTACACCTTCGCGATGCGGGGCGACGGCCAGGAGCCGGTCCGTCGGGTGCCCGCGACCGAGCAGCGGCAGGCGCTCGACGCGCTGCTGCGGACCCTCGATCCGGCGGAGCTCGCCGTGCCGGAGGCGGTGCGCGAGAACGTCCCGCCGCGACCGAGCGGGCTCGGGGGAGGGAACGAGCTCTTCGGCGGGTGGACGGGGCCGACCTTCGACCCGATCGCACCGGCGGCCACCGCGGCGAGCGTGACGCTGTCACAGCTGCTCAACCCCAGCCGGGCGGCGCGGCTGGTGCAGCAGAAGGCGCTCGATCCGAGCCTGCCGGGGCTCGACGACGTGCTCCTCGAGCTTCGCGACGAGGTCGTGATCGGCGGGGGACCCGGCTCGGCCTACCTCGACGAGATCAAGCGAACCGTCGCCATCGTCTACGTCGACGAGCTCATGGACCTCGCCGACAGCAACTCGATGCCTCAGGTGCAGGCCATCGCCTCGTACGAGCTCGAGCAGCTCCAGCCGATTCTCGCAGGTGCGGACGGCAGGGGCTGGGAGTACACGGGGCACATGCTGTCACGCAGGATCGAGTCGTTCCTGAACCGGCCGATGGCCCCGTACAGCCCGCCCGCGGCAGCCCCCGGAGCGCCCCCCGGAAGCCCGATCGGCGACCCGGGCCGGGGCCTCGGCACGATTGGTGCACCCGGAGCGTGGTTGATTCCGGGGCTCGGTACCAACGGCGACCCCCTCGGAATCGGAAACATGATCGGGAGCATGCCGCTCCTGAGGTGTGACTGGATGTAGATCCGCCACGGAGGTGACGATGGGCGCCGAAGACAGGTACAGACCCGATTCGAGGCGCTCGTCGCCGTGGCGAGCCGCGCGATCGTCCCGAGCGGCGACGCTCGTCGCAGTCCTCGTCGCCACCGCCGCCCTCCTGGCGATGCCGGGCACGGCGTCCGGGCAGGGCACAGGCGGGCAGGACGCCCTCTGGTGGTCCGTCGGTGCGGGCGCGGGTTCGGTCCGTCTGACGTGCGACATCTGCGCCACCGACCGCGATCAGGGCGTCACGCTGCACCTGGGGCTCGGCGCTCACGCCCGGGACAACCTCGACGTCGGGCTCGAACTCGGGGCGTGGACGCGCGAGGACGGCAACGTCCGCGAAACCGCCCGCAGAATCGACCTCCGCGCCATCCTGCGGCCGTGGGCGGGGTCGGGTTTCCACGTGATCGGCGGCATCGGGTGGATCGGCTACTCCGCCGACGAGCTGGGCTACGATTCCGTGGCACTTTCTGCCGGCGCCGGGTGGGATTTTCCGCTTTCGGGTCGGTGGCGCGTCGGAAATCGGGTCCTGCTGGACGCCGCGTCCTACGGGTCGTTCTCGAATGATCAGGGCGTCGCGGCGAGCGAAGTGAGCCTCTCCATCGCCCGCCTCGAGGTGGTGCTGATCCGGCGCTGACGACGCCCGGAAACTGGCGCGATTCCTGCATGCATGGTGCCCGGGAGAATGTAGTCTCCCGAGGTAGCGTGTCAGGCCGCATCGACGGCCACCGGCTTCCTCCCCACACGAGTACGTATCGATGGAGGGGTCGGTCATGCAGGTTCGTCGTTCGTCCACCGCGGGGCTCACCGTGCTGTCGCTCCTGGCGCTCTTCGCCTGCGAGTCGTCCGACAATCCCACCGGCCCCGGCGATGGCATCGGAGGTCCGCCCCCCGGGGCCGAGCTGTCGTTCGCGTACGGCCGCTGGGAGCCCAGCCAGTACGACACCTGCTCGAAGGAAATCCACGACGCGTACTCGACCATCGGCCCGGACGGGAAGGTCTACCCGACGTGGCACCCCCCGGTGGACCCGATGACCGGATGCACCTTCGGCCACGAGCATGGCCGGGACCCGCGAGGCTCCGCCCTCTGGAACGAGGTCGGCCCGATCCCGTTCGGCTACGCCAACGAGCATCTGCTGGCGAGTGGCTTCCCCGACGAGCGGCACGAAGACCACGTCGGCCACAAGATCGAGTGGGAGAACGGCATGGAGATGCGGCTCGGCGGCGGCGGCTCCGCGGTGTTCGACATCACCTGCGACGTGATGACCAAGATGCACCAGGGCACGCATTCGCCGGACGCCTACACCAACAACATGCACGAGGTGGTCTACCACCTTCGCTGCTCCGACGGGAGCGGGTTCAGCGCGACCCTCCTCACGCCGATCGGCCGGGGAGGCGAGCTGGTCGCCTCCTGCGAGCGGGATCGCCACCATGTGGCGGGACTTCCCAGTCCGGTCACGTCGCCGAACGGTGGCGGCAGGCGCGCGATCCCCGACGCGGCCTGCGTGCAGGACCGCGTGATCCAGCGGCTGTCGGCGGGAGAGAATCCGAATTTCCGGAGCGCCCTCAAGGAGAGCTGGGAGATCAACGCCCGGCTCAAGGCGGACGGAGGCAACACGCTGGTCTCGTTCAACCCGTACTTCCAGGTCGAGGACCCGAGTCGCTACTTCGACCCTGCCCAGGAGCGTTCGCTGGGGCGGCCGGTCGAACTCTGCGACCTCGCGGGTGCGCGTGAGCGCTCGCCGTGCGAGGGCGTCCCGCCCGGAACCCCGTGGGACTCACCGGCGTCGCCGTTCGTCGGAGCCGACCGCTTCGTGGACATCAACGCCAACCGTGTGCGGAACGAGGACGGGCCGGTGAACTGGTACACGGATCCCCTCGGCGGAAGCGGAAGTCCGTTCCCGTTCCCGGGCTCGATCCGCCAGTGGATCGCCTCGATCGACAACTCGGCCCTGGACTTGCATGGACCGGTCATCGGGCGCAGCCGTAACTACGGCGGACAGGGCGTCCACGCGCCGAACTGATCCTCCCGATCCGCACGTCATGACCCGATCGCCTCTTGCCGTCGCCCTCGTCGTCGCCGCACTGCTCGGCGTGGCGTCGCCGGCCTCCGCCCAGATCCTGCACGACTCGCCGCGCCTCACCGGCGTTCTGGACGAGTCGGGATTCGGGGTGTTCTATCTGCGCCCCTCGTCCCTCCCTGGCGACGACATGGGCGTTCTCGTGACGTGGAAGCCCTCGGGGCTCCCGGCGTCCACGCGGCTCCGGTTCGGTGGTGGAATCGGGTCGGGCGACTCGGAGGCCGGATTCGCGGGACTCGACGTGCGTGTGCCCCTCCGCCCGGCGGCGGGGGGATCCGTGCTGCTCGCTTGGACAGCCGGCGTCGGCGGCTCGTACGGCGAGTGGGGTGTCGTCAGTCTTCCTCTGGGTCTCGTGGCCGGGGTGGTGTGGTCCGAAGGCGCGGTCACGATCTCGCCATGGGCCGGAGTGGGCGTCGGCTTCGACTTCCAGTTCGGCGACGAAGCGCCGGACGAGGACTTCGAGATCCGGCCCGCGGCGGATCTCGGCCTCGACCTCTCCTTCGACGAGGCGCGGAGGTTCACCGTCCGCGCGGGTCTGTCCCTCGGCGATCGGAACGCGGTGGCCGTGGGCGTCGCCATTCGCTGATCCGGCGACCCGAAGCGCATCTCCGAAACCGCAGGGCCCGTTGCCACGTCGTGCTCCCTGGATAATCTTGGGATTGTCAATAATATGGGAGGGATGTCGATGGCCGAGGGACCGACCACGCTGGCGGAGTTCGAGGAGCTTGTGCTGCTCGCGGTTCTCCGCAGCGACGGCGAGGCGTACGGCGCTCCGCTCCAGCGGGAGCTCGAGGAGCGTGCGAGGCGCTCCGTCTCCGTCTCGACCATCTACGTCACGCTGATCCGGCTCGAGGAGAAGGGCTTCCTCACCTCGAGGAAGGGCCGACCGACCGCCGAACGCGGAGGCAAGGCGAAGCGCCTGTTCGAAGCGACCGCCGACGGAATCGAGGCGCTCCGCGTAACGCGCGCACTGCGAGACCGGATGTGGGACGGCGTGGAGCTCCCGGACGCCGCGCAGGAGCGATGACGCGATGCCCCGCGGGCGTCGCAACTGGCTGCTCCGCTGGATCGAGTCGCGCACACCGGTCTCGCTGCGCGACTACGTCGTGGGCGATCTCGAGGAGGCGTTCAACGCGCGCCGCGAGCGGAGCCGTCTCGGGGCGTGGCGCTGGCTCGTCGCGCAGGCGGTCCGGTTCGAGGCGGGTGAGCTACGGGGCGCCGCGGAGCGGCTCGACGGCCGCTGGGGCAGGGGGCGCCCGGCGCGGATGCGTACCGGTGGAGGAGGGGTGGAGATGATCTGGAGAGACGTGAAGTATGCGCTTCGGCGGCTGGTCCGCAGTCCGGTGTTCACGGTCGTGGCGGTCCTTTCGCTCGCACTCGGCACCGGCGCGAACACCGCGATCTTCACCCTCTTCAAGAGCGTCTTCCTGGCGGACCCGGGCATCGATCGACCCGATCGGGTCGTCCAGATCTACCGTGATCTCGACGACCCGCGGACAGGCAACTCGAGCCGCCACTGGTCGATCAGCTGGGTGGACTACCGCCGCATGGTCGAGGAGACGGACGGCGCCTTCTCCCATGCGACCGCGTATCGGCCGATGCAGGGCCGGACGGAGCCGACCGGAGACGCCGTGGTGACGTCGCTCTGGGTGTCGGGCGACTACTTCGGTACCCTGGGCGCCGCGTTCCTGCAGGGCCGGGGCTTCACGCCCGGCGTCGAGACGGACGTCGAGGACGGGCCGGACGTGGTCGTGCTCGATCACGCCTACTGGGTCGACGCGATGGGCGCCGATCCCGATGCGCTCGGCAGCACGATCCGCGTGAACGGCGAACCGCACACCGTGGTCGGCATCCTGTCACCCGAGTTCCGCGGTGTGTCCACCGGCATCCACTTCGAGATCTACGTGCCCGACCGCGGCGCCTTCGCGAGTCCGGGGAGCGACAACCTCGTGGGCGCGGCCAGACTGGCCGAGGGCGTGTCGATCCCAAGGGTCGAGCAGACGATGGCGGCGATCGCGGCCCGGGTGAATGAGACGCGGCCGGCCAACCTCAGCCGTCGCGCGTACACGGTCGT
Source organism: Longimicrobiales bacterium (assembly GCA_028284495.1). Taxonomy (GTDB): domain Bacteria; phylum Gemmatimonadota; class Gemmatimonadetes; order Longimicrobiales; family Gaopeijiaceae; genus Gaopeijia. The sequence goes on from JANQRP010000032.1 coordinate 131,606, forward strand.
GCCGCAGGACGACGTGTCGATCCATCCGGAGTTCGACGGCTTTGCCACCGCCTTCTCGCTCATCCTGTTCGGCGTGGTCGGCACCGTCCTGCTCATCACGTGCACGAACCTCGCGTCCTTCCAGCTGGCGCGGACCGCCGATCGCCAGCGCGAATTCGCCGTCCGCCGTGCCATCGGTGCCGATACCGGACAGATGCTCCGACAGCTGCTCATCGAGTCGACGATGCTCGGCGTCGCGGGCTCCGCGCTCGGCGTCTGGCTCGCGCTCGCGGGGCTTCGGGCGCTCCTCTCGATCGACCTGCCGCTGGACATCGTCCGCGTGGACCTCACGCCCGACGCCCTGGTGCTGACGTTCTCGCTGCTCGTCGGTATCGCCGCCGGGCTCCTCTTCGGCCTTCTGCCGGCCATCGCGGCGTCACGGGTCCCGGTGGCGGCGACGCTCAGGGGCGAGAGCGGGAAGACCAGCGGCGGAGGATCGCAGCGCATCCGGGGTGCGCTCGTGGTCGGGCAGGTCGCGCTCTCGCTGGCACTCCTCATCGCGGCCGGACTCTTCTCGCGGAGCCTCCTCGTGGCGCTCGACGTCGATCCGGGCTTCGACCGGTACGGGGTGTCCACGATCATCGTCGACGCGGGCACCAGCGGGTACGAAGCCGGTGAGCCCACGCGCCGGCTCCTGGCGGACATCCAGCGACAGGTCGAGGAGTTGCCCGGCGTCCAGCAGGTGGCGCTGACGAGCCGGGTTCCGCTCGAACTCGGCATCTGGAGGACCCACGTGCGTCGGCCCGATGTCGAGTACCCGGAGGGTGTGGACGGCGTCTATCCGGAGTACGCGATCGTCTCGCCCGGGTACTTCGATCTGATGGGTATGCGCATGATCGAGGGGATCGACTTCACCGGTCTCCCGCTTGCCGACAGCGCGGAGATGGAGCTTGTGGTGGACTCGGTCTTCGCTCGCGAGGTGTGGCCGGAGGTGCGCAGCCCGCTGGGTCGGGTCGTCGAGATGGACGGGTACGGCCGAACGGCGCGCGTCATCGGCGTGATCGCCACCCACAAGAACCGCACGCTCGGCGAGGAGCCCGAGGGCTATGCCTACGTCCCGCTCGCGGCGTCGTCCCAGCAGACGATGCGCGTGCTGGCCCGGGGGCCCGGCGGTAGCGGCCTCGCCACGCGGATGCGAGACCTGGCGAAGGCGTCGGATCCCGACCTGTACGTCCACACCGTGCAGACGCTCGAGGACGCCACGGACACCGTGTTCTTCCTTCCCCGCCTCGCCGCCGTCCTGCTGTCGCTGTTCGGCGTGCTGGCGCTCTTCATCGCCTCACTCGGGCTGTGGGGCCTGGTGCGCTATTCCATCGCCCGCCGCGAGAAGGAGATCGGGATTCGCCTGTCGCTGGGCGCGAAGCCCGCCGCGGTCGTGCGGGCGATGACCGCGTCCGGAACGCGCCTCGCCCTGATCGGATCGGGCATCGGGGTGATACTCGGCGTGGCCGTGGGGCTCGGGCTGGAGCCGTACCTCTTCGGCGTGCGGGCGTTCGACCCGATCACGCTGATCGTCCTTCCCGGCTTCCTCATGGGTGTGGCCGCGCTCGCCGCGTGGCTGCCGGCTCGCCACGCGGCTGAGGTGGATCCGATGGTGACGCTCAGGACCGAGTGACGTCGTCGCGGTCGCCGTCTTCGCGTTCCCGGGCCCGTCTGCGGTCGGGGTCGTCGTAGTCGTTCCCGCGCACCCACCCTTCGAGCTTCCCGAGCAGCGTGTCGGACCCCGCGGTACTGGCGCCGAACAGCCCGTCGTAGGTATCACCCTTCTCGAGTTCGTCGACGGCGCCGTTGAGGTTGAGCCAGAGGTCGAACCGTTCGCTCAGGCGGACCACCTTGTAGAAGAGCCGGTCGTGCCCCTCGCCGCGGAGCAGGTCTGCAAGGACGGCGATCGCGGCGATCTGGAGAAGCGCGACGTCCTTGACCCCGTCGATGGCGAGCTTCACCGCGAAGATGACGAAATCGCGCACCACGACGGTGCGCCGAGCCGCGAAGCCTTTCCCGGCGCGGTGGCCCGGTCGGGCGTGCGGCGAGTGACCCGGCGTCCCTCCGGGCCCTGACGTCCGAGTCACGATGTTCTCCTCGATGGTCCGTGTGGCGCCCCCGACTGCATCATACCTTGTCGATCGGGACCGTACATCCTTCGCCCACCCGTCGCCCCGGAGTCACCCCATGAAGCTTCGCTATGGAATCGCGGCGCTCGCGCTGCTCGCGGTCGCGCCGCCGGCCCTGAGCGCGCAGAACGCACTCGTGTCGTCGATGGCCGAGATCCACGGGATCACGCGCACGAACATCCTCGCGACCGCGCGCAACGTGCCCGAAGACCTCTACGACTTCGCGCCCACCGACGAGGTGCGAAGCCTGGGTGCAATCCTCGGCCACATCGCCGACGCCCAGTACTTCTTCTGCTCCGCCGCCGCGGGCGAGGCGCCCCCCGACCGCGAGAGCACCGAGCAGACGGCCGAGGGGAAAGCGCAGATCGTCACCGGCCTCGAGGCGAGCTTCGCGTACTGCGACGCGATCTACGCACGCATGACCGACGCGCAGGCGGCGGAATCCCGGGAGTTCCCGATCGCGCCCGGTCCGATGACCGCCGCGTCGATTCTCACGTTCAACTCGACGCACAACTACGAGCACTACGGCAACCTCGTCACCTACATGCGCATGAACGGGATCGTCCCACCCTCGTCGGGGGGCTGACGTCCGCCGGCTCGTCGCGGCCCGGCCCGCTCAGCGCAGATGCTCGTCGAAGAAGGCGATCGTCCGCTGCTGGGCGAGCTGCGCCGCCTCGGCGTCGTACCTCGGGGTCGTGTCGTTGTGGAAGCCGTGATTCACGCCCTCGTACGTGTGCATCACGAACGTCTTGCCGGCCGCCTGGAGCGCCTCGCGGTAAGGTTCGCGTGACGCGTTGATCCGCTCGTCGAGACCGGCGTAGTGGATCATGAGCGGCGCCCGGATGTTCGGGACCTGGTCCAGCGGCGGCGCGGACCCGTAGAAGGGGGCGCCCGCGCCGAGGTCGGGTCGCCGGACGGCGAGTCGATTCACGACGCCTCCACCGTAGCAGAAGCCCACGGCTCCGACGCGATCCGTGGTCGCCTCGTGGCCCTTCAGAAATTCCAGGGCGGCGACCCAGTCTTCCATCATCACGTCGCCGTCTAGCTGGCGCTGGAGCGCCCGTCCGTCGTCGTCGTTGCCCGGGTAGCCCCCGAGCGGGGTGAGGGCGTCCGGTCCGAGCGCCACGAAGTCGGCCGTGGCGAATCTCCGCACCACGTCCTCGATGTACGGGTTCAGGCCGCGGTTCTCGTGGATCACCAACACGGCGGCCAGCGGCGCCGTCGCCCCCGCCGGGCGGGCCATGTATCCCCGCATGGTCCCCGAGCCGCTCGGCGAGGGATACTCCACGTATTCCTGACGGATCGTCGGATCGTCCGCGTCGACGTGCTGTGCCCAGGCGTATTCCGGCTGGAGCGCATCGAGCACCGAGAGGGCCGCGGCGCCCCCGCCCATCACCTTCGCCGCTCCGGCGAGGAAGTCCCGGCGTTCGATGTGTCCGTGGACGTACCCGTCGAACAGCTTGAGCACTTCCTGCGGAAAGTCTGAGGCCTTCCTTCGGTCGGACATGGTGGATCCTCGACGCGGGGGTGGAGCGGGCGCGGGTGGTTCGGCGAGCCCCGTCACCATACGACCGTGCGAGGTCAGCCCGCGAGCCCGTCCGCGATCCAGACCAGCGTGTCCTCCCACCGCTCCCGGAACTCCGGACCGGCGGGGTCCATCCCCGACACGACGGCCGCGACGTGGGGCATCGTCACCGGGAGGGCGGCGATCCCGAGCAGAACGAGGTAGAAGAGCCCGGGATCGAACTCCGGCTCCAGCTCGCCGGACGTCTGGAGCAGCCGCACGAACCCGACCATCTCCTCGTGGTGACGCACGCGCTCGGGGTCGGAAGACGGGTCGGCGCCACCGTCGTCGGCCAGCAGGATGCGGGTGCCGGTCGGGTCCGCCTCCAGTCGTCGAGCGAGCTCGGCGAGGAGCTCCGCCACCGTGGCGGGCAGAGACGTGAGCTGCGCCTCGCGACGCCCGGCGGCCTGGCGGACCACGGCGTCCCAGAGGCCGCGCTTGCCTCCGAAGTGTCGGTACACGAGCGACTTGTTGAAGCCGGCCCGGTCCGCAACGTGCTCGACACGCACGCCATCGTATCCGTGCAGGTCGAACTCCACCTCGGCAGCCGCGAGAATGCCGTGCCAGGACGGAGGGCGAGCGTTCGATTCGCTGGACATAGCGGAAACGTTACCGTTACCGCCGGGGAGCGCGCAACTGCAACGAGGATGCGCCGACACGGCAGGGGTTCCTCCACCTCGACGGCACCGGCGGGTGGGACGCGGGCCCCGAGAGCGCGGCGGGCGAGTGCCGCCCGGCGTGGAGCCGGGCCGAGCGGAGTCGATTGACGGGCGGGCGCGGGTCGCGCGTATTGAGAGCGTAGGTGGGAGTCTCCATTGTGACCCATCGCGACGACCGGACCGCAGGAGATCACACCGGACATGACCGAACGCAGATACGACGAGGACGAGGTCCGCGCGATCTTCGACGCCGCCTCGAAGGCCATCGTGCGGGCCCCCGACCGTGACGACCGGACGGACGGCCTGTCGCTGGCCGAGCTGAAGCGGATCGGGGAGGAGGTCGGGCTGCCGCCGGAGCGGGTGGAGGAGGCGGCCCGCGCCCTGGACCACGGGCCGGCAGGGGCCGAGGTCGCACGCGACTTCGGGATGCCGGTGACGGTGGGGCGCACGGTCGATCTGCCGCGTGAACCGACCGACCAGGAGTGGGCGCGGATCGTGGGCCTCGCACGCCGGACGTTCAACGCCAAGGGGAATCTCGACGACGCCGGACGATACTGGTGGAACGGCAACCTCTCGGTCAGCGTCGAGCCCACCGCCGACGGCCACCAGCTCCGCCTCCGCACGACCAAGGGGGACGCGCGCGGGCTGAATCGTGTGGGGCTCGTAGCCCTCGTGCTCGGCACCGCCAGCTGGGCGGTCGCGACGCTACTCGGCGTCCACCCCGACGCCGGCATCGTCCCTCCGATCGTGGCTGGCTACGGCGCGATCGCCCTGGGGGTCAACGCCCTCCGGCTGCCCAGCTGGTCACGGCGACGTTCGGAGCAGATGAAGATGCTCGGCCGCACGACCGTGAACCTGCTTCTGGACGCCGGTGCGGACGGCGCGGACGACCCTGAGTGAGGCCCGGCAGGCGGGCCTGCTCCGTGACGAATCCGTTGAGATCGCCCCCTTGCACGACGGGCCCTCGCCGTCCCTATTTTCTGCGACAGTCGCGGCCGCGGTGGCCGCGACGCGCGGGGCAGCCCGCGCATCGACAACTGTAGGTCGGGAAGTACGTTTCATCGTGGCTCCGACTGCAAAAACCTATGGAGCGCACGATGCGTACCAAGGGAACTGTGAAGTGGTTCAACGACCAGAAGGGCTTCGGCTTCATCACGCCGGCGGACGGTAGCAAGGACTGCTTCGTCCACCACACGGCGATCCAGGCCGAGGGCTTCCGGACGCTCGCCGAGGGCGCCGAGGTCGAGTTCGACATCGTCGAGGGCGCGAAAGGCCCGGCGGCGGAGAACGTCACGGTCGTCTGACGAGTACGCCGTCGCACTGACGACCGAACCACTTCGGTCTCGCGGGCCGTCCCGGACATCCACCCGGGGCGGCCCGTTTTTTCGGTTCTCCGATGGTCCGACCACCCTCCGCCCGGCCCCTGCGTGATCGGGCGGCGAAGAATATCTTGTCCGCCCCCGTAGAGCTGACGTGGGCCGCACCGATGTGGGTGCGGCGATCCCGAGACGCCCCGAGACCGCCATGAACGAGCTGCTATTCGGTTCCGGTGCCCTGTGGTTCGGCATCCCCGCCGTCGTCGGCACGGTGTTCTTCCTCGGTCGCCTCGCGCTCATGGCGCTGGGGGGCGATGCGGATGGCCTCGACGGGGGCGGCGCGCTCGGCGACGCCGACGCCGTGTTCGACGACTCTGGCGACGCCTTCCAGGTCCTGTCGGTCCAGACCATCGCGGCCTTCATGATGGGCTTCGGGTGGGGTGGCCTGGGCGCCTTCCGCGGGTCGGGGCTGCCGCTGATGGTGGCGGTGCCCGTCGGGATGGTGTTCGGGGTGATCATGGTCTGGCTGCTGGCCCGTGTACTCCGGTTCGTGATGGGACTGCAGTCGAGCGGCACGATGCCGCTCTATCAGGCCCTCGAGGCGACGGGCACGGTCTACTCGCAGGTACCCGCCGCGGGCGCCGGGACGGGTGAGGTCCGTGTGGTGATCGGGGATCGGGAGCGCTTCTTCTTCGCCACGACGGAGGGCGACGCGCTGCCCAGAAACACGGAGATCCGCATCGTGCGGGTGGACGAGGACGCGAACCGCGTCGAGGTGGAACGAGCGTGAATACGACGCCTGAGGAAACGAACAGGGGAGACGGACGATGACGATATCTTCGAGCGCCGCAGCGGTGGCGCAGCTCATCCCGGAAGGCGCGACCGAGCCGGCGATGTGGCTGGGCGTGGTCGGTGCGGCGGTGCTGATCCTGGCGTTCGCCGTCTTCTTCGTGGTGCAGCAGTACAAGCGCTGCCCATCGAACCGGATCCTCGTGATCTACGGAAAGGTCGGAGCCGACCGGGCCGCGAAGTGCATCCACGGAGGCGGGAAGTTCGTGATCCCGCTGATCCAGGATCACGCGTTCCTGAACCTCGATCCGCTCGTGATCGAGATTCCGCTCGAGGGCGCCCTGTCGCTGAACAACATCCGGGTGAACGTCCCGTCGACCTTCACCGTCGGCATCTCGACCGACCCGGTCCTGATGAACAACGCGGCCGAGCGCCTCCTCAATCTCGACGAGCGGAAGATTCGCGATCAGGCGCAGGATATCATTCTCGGTCAGCTTCGACTCGTCATCGCGACGCTCTCGATCGAGGAGATCAACAAGGATCGCGAGAAGTTCATGGCGCTGATCAACGCCAACGTCGCCGAGGAGATCAACAAGATCGGTCTCCAGCTGATCAACGTGAACATCCGCGACATCACCGACGCCTCCGGCTACATCGAGGCCATCGGTAAGCGGGCCGCCGCCGAGGCGATCAACCGAGCGAAGGTCGAAGTGGCGGTGCAGGAGCGCGACGGTGCCCGCGGTGAGGCGACCGCGAATCGTGAGCGGGATGTCAGCGTGGCCGAGGAGCAGGCCCAGACCGCCGCCGGTCGGAAGGCGGCCGAGCAGCGTCAGCGCGTGGAAGTCGCCCGCCTCGAGGCCGAGTCGGTCCGGGGCGAGGTGGAGGCGAAGCGCGACCTCGAGATCGCCACCGCGCAGCGTGAGGCCGAGACCGTGGCGGCGGAGAAGGATGCCGAGCGGCAGCGCCGGATCCAGGTCGCGAAGGCCGAGGCCGACGCGGTCGAGGGTGAGAACACCTCCAACGCGGAGATTGCGACGTCCAACGCGAAGCTCGCCGAGATCCGCGCCGAGGCGGCGCGCCGGGCAGAGGTGGCCGAAGCCGAGGCCAAGAAGGCCATCCTCGTGGCGCAGCGCGCTCAGGAGCTCGCGCGGCTCGAGAAGGAGCAGATCGTGCAGGAGGAGATCCGCCGGAAGCGCGTCGAGATCAACGCCGACGCCGTTGCCGAGAAGGCGCGCCGCGAGGCGGCGGGTGAGGCGGACGCCATCCTCGCGCGCTACAACGCCGAGGCCGAGGGTACCCAGAAGGTCCTGGAGGCGAAGGCCGAGGGATACCAGAGGCTCATCGACGCCTGCCGCGACGATCCCTCGATGGCGCCGACCCTGCTCATGATCGAGGCGCTGCCGGCGATCATCGCGGAGCAGGTGAAGGCCATCCAGAACCTCCAGATCGACAAGATCACCGTCTGGGACTCCGGGAACGGGACTGCGAACGGTGGCGGAAAGGGGGCGACGGCGGACTTCCTTTCGGGGATGATCAGCGCGCTGCCGCCGGTCCACGAACTCGCCGAGCAGGCTGGGATCGAGCTGCCGCCGGCGCTCGGAAAGATCGGCGCGTCAGCGGGCGATCTGGCGCGCGCGCGCGTCGTGCGTGAGGCGGCGTCGGGGGAGGAAGCGGCCGGGGACGGCACCGCCGCCTCCGGACGACCGGACAGGGGTGCCGGACGGGCCGGCGACGACGCCTGAAGAGCAGGAGGTAATGGACGGCCCGGGCAGCGTCGACGACCGGAGCCGAGGCGGCCGCGTCGACGCGACTGACGAACCGTCCACCCTCGAGTTGCAGGTACGGCTCGACGACATCGAGCGGAGCGAAGCGCGAGACTCGCTGCGCTGGCTGGGTGTGGCCACGACGCTGCTCCTCGGCATCACCGCCGCGCCCGTGAGCCCGGTGCTCGCGGGTGCGGCGGTTCTGGCTTCGACACTCGTCGCGACCGCCGTGGGGTTCTTCCAGGTGCGCCGCCGGCAGCGTCGCGACTCGATCGAGCGCAGGCTCGAGGAGCGTCGCGCGAACGAGCTCGTCGGAGCCACCACCACGGCACGCCGGCTCGCGGCGCTCCACGACGAGCTGGACCGGAAGTCGGCGGTGCGGGGGCGGGGATTCGAGGTGCTCGTTTCGGGGTTCGGTGCCGTCCTGCTGGTGACGATCGGACTCACGGAGGGGCTTTCGATCGCGTCCGGAACCGGGGTGTTCCTGGGTCTGTTCGCGGCGGTGCGCGCTCGCGGTGAGCTGGACCGGCTCGCGGAGCTCCGCCGCCTCCGCGCGGAGATCGCCGATGTCGAGCGGGCAGGCCGATGATCGAACCGGAGTGGCAGGCGGATCGGCCCTGTGGCCAGGACGAAGACGGGCGCGCCGGCCTCCGGCTATCCTCGGCCGAGCAGTGGGTAGCGGACCACGTACTGGACACCGAGGTCGTCTGTACGGACGCCGTACAGATGCGAGGCGCTGACGTCGTGCACCGTGATGCCCGCGGGGACGTCGACCTCGCCCAGCCATCGTCCGTCCGACCGGAAGACCGACCAGGTCCGCGCCACGTCGTCGGGCCAGGCGCCGTGCCGCATCCAGATGTGGCCCGTGTGGTCCACGAGCAGCTGGTCCACCGCGGGTAGCGTCTCGGGGTAGTCGGCCGGATCCCTCTCGACCAGCTGGGTTCGGATATGGTGGACGGTTCCGTCCTCTCCCACGCCGGTCAGCGTGACCGGCTCGCGGTTCCCCATCTGATCGACGCTGAGCTCGAAGAAGGCGTCGGGGATGTCCGGCGCCTGGTAGGTGCGCCGTATTCTGCGGCGGAGCCGACCCTCGAGATCGTACACCCGGACGTCGAAGTCGCCACCGTGGACGACCAGGAGCTCGTCTCCGAGCGCGGCGTAGTGCACGTCCAGAAAGCCTTTGCCCGGCGACACCGCGATCTCACGGTCGAAGTACCCGTCACCGCCTCGCACCAGGATGTGCTGTGGCTGTCCGTAGTGCTCCACGGGATCCTCGACCCACGGTGGCCGTGCGCCGGTCAGCAGCGGAACGCCGGCCGCGGTCACCGCTTTCACGTGGGGCATCACGATTCCGGCCACACGGGTACGCACCGGTTCGGTCCGCGCCACATCGAGGGCGGGCGACAGGTAGGTGAGACGCGCGTTCGACCAGTCGAAGACCACGAGCGAGTCGCCCCGGAAGCGCCGGATCATCCGAATACCGTTGAACTCCCCCGGTCCGTCGCCCTCACGTCCGACGCTCGCCACCGGAGTCCCGTCGGCCGCGAAGACGCGGACCTGGTGAGCCCCATCGTCTCCGACCGCGATTCTGCCGTCCCGGAGCGCGACGAGATCTCGCACCCGACCGAAGTCGTCGCCCTGTCCGCCCTCCACCGATCCGATGACGAGATCCGGCTCTGCGGCGACCCGCCACCCCTGGCCGGGCCCCCACTCGGTCGAGGCGGCGGCGACGATCTGGATCCCCGCCGAATCGGTGGTCGAAGGAGTCCCAGCCGTCGACACCATCGGTGCCGAAGGCGCATCGGCCTCCGCCGCGCATCCGAGGAGACCGGCGAGCAGAATCGGGGGAATTCGGGTCATGTGGAGCGAGTCCGGCGTGAAGATGGTGCGATCACGTAACCCGATGAGCCTGTCCGGTGTAGGGTTGCCGCGATGCCGAAACCCACTCACCGAGCCCGACATGCGCCGCCTTCACTTCACTCTCGTTTTCGCGTTCCTCCTCGTCCCAGGCCCGCTGACCGCGCAGGAGACGATCCCGCTGACGTTCGCGTGGCAGCCGGGGCTGCGTGGGACCGTGACCCAGACCATGGATCAGTCCACCGGGGTCATGGGGATGCAGATGGAGCAGCGGATGGTCACCCGATACGCCATCGAGGTGCTCGATCATCCGGAGGGGGTGCTGATCCGGTTCCGCGACGGTGAGATGCTCGAGTCGTCGATGCCGGGGCTCCCGGGGATGCCGAGCGACGCCCTTCCGGCCGGCGCCGAGGAGTTCACCTCGCTCATGGCGACCGCCTCGTACGATGCGATCGTCGACGGCCAGGGCCAGCTCGTCCGGATCGAACGCGACGAGGCCACCCGCGCGCGACTCGAGGCGGTGATGGAGGAGATGCTCGCTCCGCTCCGCGAGATGTCGAACGAGATGCCGGCGATGTTCGAGGGCCTGCTTTCCGAGGAGACCCTGAACGCCACCGTGAAGCAGAGCTGGAACACCTCACTCGGGTTTCGACCCGGCGACGAGGTCGTGGTCGGCGAGACCTACACGTCCAGAGATGAGCTTCCCTTTCCCGTCATGCAGAACCGATCGGTGCTGATGGACCTCGCGACGACAGTGACGGGGCGTGTGGCGTGCCGGAAGGGAGGGGCGCCCGACGGATGCGTACGGATGCTCACCGACGCGAGAACGGATCCTGAGGACATCCGGATGATGATGGAGGAGATGTTCGATCAGATGCTGGCGAATGCGCCGGTCGAGATGGAGATCTCGATGGGCGCCTTCGAACAGACGTTCCGGGTGGAGGCGATCACCGAGCCCGCCACGCTGGTGCCGCACCGGGTCTCCCTCACCTCCGACGCGGAGATCGAGATGGACATGATGGGACAGTCGCTGACCACCGTGCAGCGGATGGAGCTGGAGATCGTGTACGAGTGGGAAGGTCGCTGATCTCGGACCGCCTCCCGGGGCGCATCTGAAACCTGGTCGACCCGGCACCCGTCGTGCAGGACGAGGAGGAGTGCAACCCTCGGGTGGCGCGACTCGTCAGAACAGGTGACCGGCGGACGAGCCGGGCCGCGGGCCGTCCGGCTCGCACTGCCGCACACGTCCGCCGGCGACATGGAGCAGGCCTGTCGAGAGGGCTCGGCGGCAACGTGCGGCGTCCCGAGTGGATGTGTGGAGGATGACGACGATGAAGGACGCGCAGGGGATGTGGACGATGACGAAGATGCGATCGGCGCCGGTGGCGATCCTGCTCGCGGCGGTGGTGTCCGGAGGATGTGCGACGGCGGGCAGCCCGCCGGCGTCGCCGGATCAGCCCCCCGAGTGGCGACCCCCGACCCAGTCGGCGTACACCGGGTGGTGCTACACGGTGAGCGCGGACGACTGGTCGCCGACGCTGGTGGAGCGGTTTCCGGAGCTGGAGGGATTCTCGATGCCGGAGGTCGTGTATCTCGGGCTCGAGCAGGAGCACGGCGCGATGGCCGCGGGCGTGAACACCGGCAACGAGGAGCTCGCCTGGGAGGACGCCCGGGAGGCCCGCTGGATCGGTGAGGAGCCGTTCGACAACGAACCGTGGGCGTTCGACCATGCCCACTGGTGGCAGATGGACGACGGTTCATACCGCATCGGGTTCGCCGGCAGCCACCAGTTCTGGATCGGATTCGAGGCTCATCGGACGCCGAACGGACTCGACGGCGTCTTCCGCTACTGGGGTCAGGAGTCGCTCGGAGAGGCGAGCGAGCCGGAGGTAGTGGTCGGTGCGTTCCTCGAGCTGACCGACTGCCGGAGCACGCCGTTCGTGATGCTCGACTGACGAGGACTCCCGGACATCCGCCGTTCGCGGCGGGAGTGGGGCCCGGCCCCGGCGACGTTCGCGTTGCCGGGGCCGGTTTCGTTCAGGACCTGTCCGGCGCGGACGTGGACCTGCCACGCAGGGGGAAACGCCGGCCCGCCGGCGGGTAGAAGGCAACTCGGCCGACCCCGCTCGGCACCCTCCCGGCACATCCCCAGCCCGTCCGCGACAGGAGCGCCCGAGTGTCCGTTCGTCCGCCCGACAGCCGCGAGAAGGAGCTCCGGGAGATCGCCACGTACATGGTGGCGCGTGTGGAGCGTGGGGCGGGGGTGGACCCGCTGTGCGAGCTCGTCGCGGCCATCCGGCCCCGCCGTGCCGACCAGGGTGACGAGGCGATGCGACGGCTGGTTCGCGCCCTCGAGGCCTCGGACGGACTGGGCGAACGGCTCGGGCGGGTGCTACGCGATCTCGTCGGCGGCGTCCACCTGTTTCCGGCGTTCACCGAGTCGGGCGTGCCGTCGACGAAGGGCTTCCTGGGCGAGCTGACCTCGCGGATCCTTCGTCGAGTCGTACCCGAGCTCGACCCTCCCGCCGATCTCCGCTCGCTCATCCGGTACCTGTTCAGCGATCCCCAGGATCACGAGTGGATCGCGGACGTGACGCCGGCCACGTGGCGGGACCTCCTGTCGGCGATGGGCGTGCGCGCCGACTCTGTTACGGGCATCGACGTGGAGCACGCCACGGCGATCCGCGGTCTCGCGCACCATATCGCGAGCCTGGGACTTCAGCCGGAGATCCACGAACGGCTCCCGGGGCTCGACGAAGCCGTCTCGCCGTTCATGCGGCTGTCCGCCGCGGCCCTCCGGTACGTCGAGGGTTTCGAGACGGGTGAGGTCGGCGGACAGACGCGGCTGCTGCACCAGGCGCTCGAGGTCGTCGAGCAGTGCCGCGACAGCGTCCAGCTCGTCCGCGACGGCAACCGTGAGCACGGCACCAACCTCCGGCTGACGGGCTTCACCTACCGCCTGGACGCCCTGCTGGACCGGATCGAGATCCTCCTTCACCTGTCGGAGGTCGAGGAGGAGAAGTTCAGGGAGTCGCTCGGCCGTCTGGTGGCCGTGCTCGTGGCGGCCGAGAAGAACCGCAACGCCGTCCTCTCCCACGTTCGGGAGCACGTGGACCTCCTCGCGCTCGAGATCGTCGAGCACTCCGCGCGGAAGGGGAGCAAGTACATCACCTCCGGCCGCCGCGACTGGTGGAAGTTCTTCGGCGCGAGCCTCGGCGGCGGCGTGATCGTCGCGTGCTTTTCACTGGTGAAGACGCTGACGGCGCAGTGGGGGCTGCCCCTGGGCATCGAGGCGATCCTCTTCGGGCTGAACTACTCCGTGTGCTTCGTGCTCATCTACCTGACCGGCTCCGCGCTCGCGACCAAGCAGCCCGCGATGACGGCGAACACGATCGCGCGGGAGCTCGGCGACCCGCAGAACCGGACGCTCGAGCGTCTGGAGGAGCTGGTGATCCGGGTCTGGAGGAGCCAGTTCGTGAGCTTCGTCGGGAACCTCGCAGCGGCGCTGCCGATCGCGTTTCTCCTCTCGATGGCGTTCTACCGGGTGACCGGCGCCCCTGCCGCACCGGACTACAAGGCCGAATCCATGCTCGCGGCGCTGCACCCGCTCCAGAGCGGAACGGTGTTCTATGCGGCGGCGGCCGGCTTCTTCCTGTTCGCGGCCGGCCTCGTGTCCGGATGGGTCGACAACCGGAATCTCAATCGCGATGTGCCGCGTCGGGTCGCGGAGCACCCGGTGCTCACGTCCGTCCTCGGTGCCACGGGTGCCGCACGGGTCGGCACGTTCCTCGACAAGAACCTCGGGATCATCGCCGGCAACGTCTTCCTCGGCTTCGCGCTCGGCTCCCTGGGAACGGTCGGGGAGATCCTGGGGCTCCCGCTCGACATCCGACACATCGCCTTCGCGTCGGCCGAGTTCGGCACCGCCCTCGAGAGCCTGAACCTGGCCGTCGCGGGGGAGGTCGTCGTGGCCGTCGCGATCGGGATCCTGCTGATCGGTCTGATCAACTTCCTGGTGAGCTTCGGCCTCAGTCTCGCGATGGCGCTGGAGTCGAGGCGTCTGACCTGGAGGGAGCTCAGGACGGTGACGGGCCACCTGGGGTCGGCACTCGTGCGCCGCCCGGTGGACTGGTTCTGGCCGCCCCGGACGCCCGCGCCCGAGGAGGGCCAGGCGTGACGAGGCGCTAGTCGACCGCGCTTCCCAGCGCCATTCCCACGCGAAGGCCCCACCGGGTGGCGGAGAACTCCGTGCCCGGGATGCCGACCCCATCGAGCTCGGCGCCCGCGTAGTCGCGGTAGCTCGCGCCGCCCGCGATGATCACGCGTGCGCGACGGTTGAGGGGAATCTCGACACCGACCTCCGCGCCGTAGGCGAGTCCATCCTCGTCGACGACGAGGATTTCACCCGCCTGATCCGACGGCGCGACCGTGCTGATCCGGGTCCAGCCGAAACGCGCCCCGATGAAGGGATGGATTCCCCCGCGCCCGCCGAACGCCTGGCGCAGCACGAGGTTCACTTCGGCATCATCCCACCGGATGCGGTCCACCGGACCGACCACGTTGGAGTCGAACCCCCCGGTGACGCCCTCGAGCCCGACACCGAGTCCCGGCGTCAGCTCGCCGAAGATCCCGAATCCGCCACGGAAGCCCGCGTCCAGCGGGTCGGTAGCGTCGCCGGACCAGGCGTACTGACCACCCCAGAACTCGACTCCGCGGAAGCGGAACTGCGCTTCGAGGTCGGTGGGCGCGGTGCCCGCGGCGACGGCGAGTGCGAGAGACAGCAATGTGATGCGGCGCATGGCACCAGCTCCCGGAAGTCCGAGTCGGATCGTGAGAGTCATTGAACCCGGTCCCGGCCGAAAGGTGTCGTTCGCCGTCGCCTCAGTTCCCGACGACCTGGACCTGCTCGAAGTTGGCGATCGCGTTCACGTGGTTGATCAGCGCCTGCAGCTCCTGGAGCCGGGCCGAGGTGAGCTGGTTCTGGGCCTGCACCAGCTCGAAGTTCGTGGCGACGCCGACCTGGAACCGGGCGAGTTCCGCCTGGAGGTTCTGTTCGGACGCCTCGGCGCTGCGCTGCGCGGCCTGGTACTGGAGGAAGGTGTTTCGGACCGCGAGGCCGGCCGCCGTCACCTGCGTCACGACGTTCAGCTCCTGCGTGCGGACCGAGAGGTTCTGCTGACGCAGCTGCAGCTCGGCGCGCTCGAGGTTGAGCCGGTCCGGGTTCGTCCCGATCGGGTAGGAGGCGTTCAGCGTGACGTTCCACGTCGGCGCGTCCCGGTCGAGGATCGCCTGCAGCCCGTCACCGTAGCCTCCGGACTCGATCAGCACGGGCTCGCCGCCCAGCTGGCCGCGGTCGAAGCGGTCGCCACCCACGCCCTGCAGTGAATAGGAGGCCGAGAGGCTCAGGTCCGGAAGCGCGTTCGACTCGGTCACCTCGAGGTTCACCTCGGAGATGTCCACCTGCCGCCGCGCCTGCTGGAGGTCGAGCCGGGTCGCGAGAGCGCGGTCGATGGCGCCGTCGAGATCGACCTCCTGATCGACGACCACGGGAAGGTCGGTGGGGAGGATGCGCTGCGCGAGCAGGTCGTCCGTGGCGCCGTCGAGCAGGAGCTGCTTGAAGGCGAGCTCGGCGTTGGTCCACTGGATCTCGGCGTTGAGAAGGGCCTGCTCGGCGCTGGCGACCTGCGCCTCCGCCTGCGTGACCTGGAACGGCGTGCCCTGACCCGCCTGCAGCCGGACCTCGTTCTGGGCGAGCGTCTCCTGTGCCTGAGCGAGCGAGCGGCGCTGGATCTCGATCTGCTCGATCGACGACCGCAGGGCCCAGTAGCGCTGACGGATCTGGTTCGTGATGAGGGCGATCTGGGACTCGACCTGCAGGTCGGTGATGTCGAGCTGGATGGTCTGGGTCTGGAGCTGGGCGCGCTGTGCGTCCATTCGGAGGCCCGCCAGCAGGGGCTGCGTGTACTGGAGGCTCACCGATGAGCTGTAGCTCGGATTCAGCGTCGCGAAGATGTTGTTGGTCTCGGACCGGCTGTTGTTGAAGTTCGCCGAGAGACGGCCGCCGTACCACGGAATCGGCTGTGTCAGCGACGTGTTGAGGCTGAGCCGCTCGTTGGTGATCGTGCTCGCTCCGTCCAGCTGGCTGGTCGAGAGGTTCGACGAGTTGTTGTATCCGACGTTCGCGGAGAGGGCCGGGTTGAAGGCGGTGCGGGCCTGGCGGTAGGCGAACGCCTGCAGAGTGGGGGTGAGACGGACACTCTGGATGTTCAGGTTCGCCTGGAGGGCGCGTTCGATCGCCTCGTCCAGCGACATGCGAACGACGACGTCGCCCTCGGCCACCGGCGGCAGCGCCGTTCCGACCTCGTACGGCTCGACCTCGGGGAGGGGGTCCTGCGCCGTGGCCGGCGCGGCGGAGAGTACCAGCATGACGACCGCGACCAGTCCGGTCATCGTCGAAATCGCCTTCATGGGCTTCCTGTCCTGTGGTGTCGGAGCGGGTCGTGCCGCGCCGTTGAGTCGGGGTCCGAACCAGACCGTGATCGGCCATCCATGTGGACGTGCGGACGACCCGAAGCGTTGACGCGTCGCGCGCCGCCGTCGTTAAACCTAACGTGCTGTACAGTTCGCCTGTTTCCCGTGATCGAACGAGCCGTCCATGGAGCGTCGCCGCCTCCTGCCGCTACTCTGTGCCGTCGCTGTCGCTGTCGCCGCGTCCGCATGCGGTGCCGGTGCCCCGCCGCGCATCCCCGGCCCCGAGTTCGGCTCCGCGGTGGCGCCCGACTCGTTCGCGGTTCTGTTCAGGACGAGCGCAGGCGACTGGACCGCAGTCTTCCATCGCGCCTGGTCTCCGCGGGGCGCCGAGCGGGTGTGGGAGCTGGCGCGGCGTGATGTCTGGGCCGGGGCACGCTTCTACCGTGTGAATCCGCGCGTCGTGCAGTTCGGGTACTCCGGCGACCCGGTTCGGGACTCGGTGTGGCGGGAACTGACGATCGAGGACGATCCCGTCGTCGCGACCAACTCGGTGGGGCGGATCTCGTTCGCGCGCGGAGGCCCTGACAGCCGCTCGTTCCAGCTCTTCGTGAACCGGGTGGACAACGCCGGCCCGGGGGTCGAGCGCTACGACTACGACACCTGCTGCGACGGGGGCTACCCGCCCGTGGGTGAGATCCGGGAGGGGCGCGCGGCCTTCGAGGCGATCAACGACGAATACGGGCAGACGCCTCCCCAGGACTCGATCCGACTGCTCGGGAGCGCCTTCCTGGAGCGTGCGTTCCCCCGCCTCGACTCCATCATCGGGACCCGCGTGGTGGCCGAATGGCGGTGAGCGCGCGACGGGGCGTTCGCGGTCGTATGGCGGCTTGCCTACCTTCCGGCAGCCCGCGACCCCGCGCGAGAGGATGCGCGAGAGGATGAACGACTCCACACGATCGGACGTTCCACGTCGCCGCGTCATCTTCGGACACGGCGTGGTCGCGGTGGCCGCGTTCGTGGCGGCCTTCGCGCTGCTGAGCCGCACCGGTTCCGAGTTCGCGCTGGTTCTCCTGCTGCCGGCGCTCCTCTTCCTCGTGCGCACGCTCGTGGGGATTCGCCGCCGCCGCGAGTACCGCGCACCGGACGCCGGGGGAGAATCCCCGGGCGGTCGAGATCCGTAGGATCGGACACCCCCTTTCGAGACCCCAGGCACCGCCGTCATGACCGAGGACTCCGACCCCCACGCCGCGCCGCCCGCCCCCGCGAGAGATCGCTTCACCCCGACGCAGGTGCGCCGGATCCTCCAACGGGCGTCCGAGATCGACGCCCACGGCGAGCACGCCAGCGTCGAGGAACTCCTCAGGGTGGCCCGCGAGGCCGGCATCGACCTCCACGCGATGGAGCTCGCGATCGCGGAGGTGGCGGAGGGTCCCGAGGTGGAGCCGGCGACGGCGGTCGCCGAGGTCCGCGCGGCTCCGCCGGCTCCGACGCGAGACACCCTGGTGCCCTCGATTCTCGGCGGTGCGGTGGCGGGCGTGCTCGGGGGAATTCTGTTCGGGGTCGGGCCCACCACGCCGCTGGCCGCGATCGGGATCGGCGGCCTGTTTCTGCTGGCCCTCGTGCGGGCCGCCCAGCTGGGACGGAAGGGGGCGCTCCTCGAGTTCCAGCTCCAGAACCTGGTCACGATGGTGCTCGGCGTGGCCGCGGCTGTGCCCTTCGCGGGAATCTGGGGCGAAGACGTGGCGATGGTGCTGATGCTCCTCTGGATCGTCACGTCCGTTCTCGGGGGCGGACTCGTCTGGTGGCTCGGCCGCGACGCGCCGGACGAGGACGGGACGGGCGACGGCCGCACGCTTCCTCGACGGGGCTGATGCCACGCGACCCGCGCCGCGTTCTCGTGGCCGGTGCCACGGGCACCATCGGGCGCGCGACGGTTGACTGCCTCCGCGCCCGCGGATACGAGGTCGTGACCCTGGTGCGGGCCCGGCCGGGGCGTACGCTGCCGGACGAGTGGGAGGTGCGCGTCGTGGACTTCGGAGATCCCGGCTCGGTCGCGCAGCAGGGAGTCCGGGGCGAGCGTTTCGATGCCGTGGTTTCGTGCATGGCGTCGCGGACTGGCGCGCCGGACGATGCCTGGGCGGTCGACCATGACGCGCATATGCACCTCCTCACCGCGTCGCGGGAGGCCGGAGTCGACCACTTCGTGCTGCTCTCGGCGATCTGCGTGCAGAAGCCTCTCCTCGCGTTCCAGCGCGCGAAGCTCGCGTTCGAACGCGCGCTTCGGGAGTCGGGTCTCGACTGGTCCATCGTCCGACCCACCGCCTACTTCAAGTCCCTGTCGGGACAGGTCGATCGCGTGCTCGCCGGAAAGCCCTACCTCCTGTTCGGCGACGGCGAGCTGACGGCATGCAAGCCGATCGCCGACGAGGACGTCGCGGCGTACCTGGCCGACTGCCTCGAGCATCCCGCCCACAGGAACACGGTCCTGCCGATCGGAGGCCCGGGGCCGGCGCTGACCCCTCGTGCGCAGGGCGAGCTGTTGTTCGAGGTCGCCGCCTGCGAACCCCGATTCAGACGGATGCCGGTTGCGGTCCTGCACGTCGCGGTCGCGGTCCTCGGGACGCTCGGGCGCCTGCTTCCGCCCCTCGCGGAGAAGGCCGCGCTGGCGCGTATCGGTCGCTACTACGCCACCGAGTCGATGCTGGTGTGGGACGAGGAGGCCCGCCGCTACGACGCGGACGCCACGCCCGAGTACGGAGAGCGCACGCTCGCGGAGTACTTTCGCCGTCGGGTCGACGGCGAGGTCGTGGACCAGCGCGGTGAGCACGCGGTCCTGTGAGCCCACGGAGCCCGCGCGCCAGGACGGGCCTGCGACCCGGTACACGTCGTCACGGGCTGCGCCTTCGGGGCCGACCCGCGACGGGCGTCGAGCGGGTCGAGGAACGGATCGACGCGGCGCAGGCGCAGCTCGAGAGCATGCGGGAGGTCCGGTCGTCGGTCGTCCGGAAGGCGCTTCCCGCGCTGGGCTTCATCGGCGCGATGTCCTACGCGGCGATGGGGTGGGGCCCGACCGAGCCCATTCCCGGAATCGTGGCGGGAATCGTCCTCTCGGGGCTCACGGTCCTCGGTGTCGGCGCGCACGTCGGCGTACGACGGAGCGAGCGTCGGCTCGACGAGCTGGATGAGGAACTGGCCCGCCACATCGGTCGGCAGGTCGAGGCCGAGGCTCGCGGGGACCGGAGGATCCCGCGTGACGCCGAAGGCGGATGAGCGAGCCGACGCCGCGTCGCCTGGGTCGCCTCGCGTTCGCCGCGTTCATGGTGCTCGCGGGGACGAACCACTTCGTGAACCCGGACTTCTACCTCCGGATCATGCCGCCGTGGCTGCCGTGGCACGGGCCCCTCGTGTTGTGGAGTGGTGTCGCCGAGATCGTCGCGGGCGTCGGCGTCCTCGTTCCCGGCATCCGCCGAGAGGCGGGGTGGTTCGCGATCGCCGTTCTTCTGGCGGTCTTCCCCGCCAACGTCTGGATGGTCGTGGATCCCTCCATCTGGCCGGAGGTATCGACATGGGCGCGGTGGGCCCGCCTGCCGTTCCAGGCGATCTTCGTCTGGTGGGCGTGGGCCGTGACGAGGCCGTATCCGCCCCCCTGACCCGCTCCTGCAGCTCGATCCAGTCCCATGGAGTGCATCATGCGCCGAACCCTTCTCGCCGCTGCCCTGCTCGTCGGCGTCGCCGCCTGCTCGGACGACCCGACCGGCCCGGACGATGCGCTGACCGCAGCCGAACGCGCCCTTCTCGCCCAGTCCCTCTTCGCCTTCGGGTTCGAGGCGACCGCGACCGATCCGCCGAGCGCGGACGCCGGCCCGGTCGCGGCGGACTTCGATGTCGAGATCGACCTCACCGTGCAGTGCCCCGTAGCGGGCAGCCTCGACATCTCGGGATCGCTGGACGGCACGGTGGACGAGCAGACGGGAGACCTCGCGTTCGACTACGAACTGACGCAGGTCCACGCCAGCTGTGTGGTGCGCTCGGACGACGGGAGCGTGGAACTGCGGATCGATGGCGAGCCGGGCACTACGCTCGCGTATTCCATCTCGGCCTCCGAGGGAGCATACGACGCGTCGGGCACGCTCGAGGGCGGGGTGCGCTACACGTCCGGCGATCGCTCCAGCGTCTGCACCGCGGACCTCGCCTGGTCCGGATCGGGCGAGGTCGACGGCAGCGGGAGCTTCAGTCTGTCGGGATCGATCTGCGGAACGAGCGTCTCGGTGGCCTTTTCGAAAGAATGAAGTTCGAGGCACTGATCGGGAACACGCCCTTGGTCGAGTTCGATCGGATCCCGCGCACCGACGGCATCGCACCCGGGGTGCGCATGCTGGGGAAGCTCGAGGGTCATGGGCCGGGGGGCAGCGTGAAGGATCGCGCCGCCTGGGGGATGCTCGAGTCGCTGATGGAACGCGGCGAGGTGGGACCCGGCGACCGCTTCGTGGAGGCGACGAGCGGGAACACGGGCATCGCCCTCGCGATGGTCGCCGCGCGGCTGGGGCTCCGGATGACCCTCGTGGTCCCGCGCTCGGCGACGCCCGAGCGCGTGGAGGCGATGAGGGCGTACGGGGCCGAGATCGTGCGCCCCGGCCCGGGCGAGGACATGGAGGACGCCCGCCGGATCGCCCAGGGGATGGCGGCGACGGGCGAGTACCGGACGCTGAACCAGTTCGCGAACCCGGAGAACTGGCGGATGCACTACCGCACGACGGGTCCGGAGATCTGGCGTGACACGGAGGGTGCGGTAACCCACTTCGTGTCGGCGATGGGCACGACGGGCACGGTGATGGGCACCTCGCGCTACCTCAAGGAGAGGAACCGCGGCGTCACGGTGGTGGGCGCGCATCCGACCGAGGGGTCCAGGATCTCCGGCATCCGGGAATGGTCCCCGGGCATGACGCCCCCGATCTGGGAGCCCGAGCGCGTCGACCGGATCGAGCGGGTGAGCGAGTCGGAGGCACGCATGATGGCGCAGCGCATGGCGCGCGAGGAGGGCATCCTCGCCGGGATGAGCAGCGGTGGGGTCCTGACGGCCGCGCTGCGGGTCGCGAGCGAGCTCGACCACGGCGTCGTGGTGTTCGTCGTGTGCGACCGGGGCGACCGGTATCTCAGCTCGGACCTCTACGACCCGGAGGCTGCGGCGCGCGCGCCCGGCGGGGCGCGGTCCGATGCGGTCGATCGAGAGGCCGTGCCCTAGCCCCAGATGTCGAAGAACTCGATCTGGGATCCGTGCTCCGCCTCGGGCTCCTCGGCGCCCAGGTAGCCCAGTACGAGCCGGCCGAGCTCGTGCACCAGCCGCTCGTCGGTCGGTACCGGCAGGGCGTCGTCGAGCGAAACTCCCTCGTGGAACTCGCGGAGCGCCCCCGACACGACGACCAGCGAGAAGTCCACGGCGGTCGAAGGGTCCGGATGCCCGATGAGCTCGGGGCGCGCCAGGAGCAGTCCGCGAATGCCGTCGCGCACGTGGCGATAGAACTCGGACGCGGCGTCCGCGGCCCCGTCCAGCGCGTGTCGTGTCTCGAGCAGGCGTCGCTGGCGCGCGTGCACCCGGTAGGTCTCGAGAAGCAGACGGACGATCGCCTCGGTGAGATCGGGGAGTTCGATCTCCAGCCACTCCGCCGGCTCCCGCGAGGCGACCGCCTCGTCCCAGCGCTCCCGGGCCCCCTCCCAGATCCGGCTCTCGAGATGACGGAGCAGCGACTCCTTCCCGTCGAAGCGCGCGTAGAACGACCCGACGGAGCTGCGCGCCCGCTCGACGATGTCGTGAACGCTCGTCGACTCCACGCCCCGCTCGCCGATGAGCTCGAGGGCGGCGCGCTCGATGCGGGCGAGGGTACGGCGAGAACGGTCCTGCTTGGGTTCGCGGACGCCCACGCGTCCTCTCCTCTGGGGCTCGAGGGGTCGATCGACGGTCCGCCCGCGGCACACGCCGCGGGCGAGCGCCGCGTCGCGTCAGCCTGCCCCCCGAGGGCCGGGCACGCAACCGGTGAAGCGCGATCTTTCGCCCTCGCGGCGCGCCTGGGTATCTTCGAACATTCCCCGTGTTTTCCGGTTCGGGACCTCCACTACTCACCGCGCAGGCATCCGTGAGCGACACATCTCTCTCACCCGCCGACACGCTCCGGCTGCATACGGACGAGAACGCGGAGCCGTCATCACTCCACGCCGCGAGCCGCCTGATGCAGCGCGCCATGGTGCCGACGACCGCTCCACGCCTCGAAGGATTCGAGGTCGCCGGCGGAACCACGCTCGAGGACGACGGACGAGGCAATACCACGTGGGATCATGTGACGCTCCCCGACGGCCGAACCGCGATCATGGTGTTCGACGTCCGGTCCGACGGCCTTCCGCCCGCACATGTGGCGGGGCTGGCTCGCGCCGCCGTTCGGACCGCCGCCCGCGCGGAGTCGCAGCCCGCGCGGCTGCTTCGGACCGCCAACCAGGCGCTCGCGGGGATGAACCTGGACGGAGCCGACCAGTTCGTGGAGTGCGGTGTACTGATCGCGGGCGACGGAGCCGTGGAATGGGCGTCCGCAGGCCGCGTGCCCGCCGGTGTCCTCGGACGCGGCGGCACCCTCCGACGGCTTGGCTCTCACGGGCCGCCGCTGGGGATGATGGACGGCTTCGGGTACGGCGAGGAGCGCATCGAGACGGGTCCGGGCGACGCGGTGCTGCTGCTCAGCAGCGGCTCGGTGGGTCTCTTCCGCGGGGCCGCCGACCTCGTGGCCCAGGTTCACGGAAAGCCTGCCGGTGAGGTGGTGAAGACCGTCCACCGCGCGATCCGGAAGGCGCAGGAAGGATCCGACCGGACCGAGGAAATCTCGGCGGTCTACCTCAGACGATACTGATCGGCGGCGCGGCGTCGGCTGCGCCTCGAACATACATGGAGGCACGATGGTGGTGATGGAGGCACGATGGCGGTGACGGAGAAGGAAGTCCGGAACGCCCTGAAGGGAGTGAAGGACCCGGAGTTGAACCTCGACCTCGTGGTTCTCGGGCTCATCTACGACATCGAGGTGGAGGACGCGAAGGCCGACGTCGTCATGTCGCTGACGTCCCCGATGTGCCCGGTGGCCGGCGAGATCGTGGAACAGGCGACCCAGGCCGTACTCGGTGTCGAGGGGATCGACGAGGCCGACGTGCAGCTCACCTTCGACCCGCCCTGGACCCCGGAGCGCATCAGCCCGCTGATCCGGGCGTCGCTCGGGCTGTAGGTCGGGCATGGACCGCTTCACCGACGAGGAGCTGAAGACGCGGGTCCACGACGGGTACGTGGTCGAGTCCGTCGAGGAGATGTCCGAGGGCTACCGAAAGGCGCTGGTCGTACAACTCACGGTTCAGGCGGACACCGAACTGATCAGTGCGCCGGCCTACTGGCGTGCGGCCCGGCATGCGCCGAGCACCAACACCCAGGTGTCCGCGCACGCCATCATCCAGGACGAGCTGGCGCACGCCAACATCGCCTACCGGCTGCTCGAGGACCTCGGGGTGTCGAAGGAATCGCTGGTGTACGAACGGGCGCCGAACGAGTTCAAGCATCCGTACGGGTTCGACCAGCCGCTCGACGACTGGGCCGAGCTGGTGGTCGCGAACGGCTTTTTCGACCGGGCCGGCATCACGCTGCTCGGCGACGTGCACCGCAACACCTCGTACGGGCCCCTCAAACGCGCGCTTGTGAAGGTGGACATGGAGGAGACGTTCCACCTGCGCCACGGCGAGGTCTGGATGCGTCGCCTGGCGAACGCGGGTGGAGAAGCACGACAGATGCTTCAGCGGGCGGTCGACTGGATGTTCCCGATGACCCTCGAGTGGTTCGGCCTGCCGGACGAGCTCAAGCGCCACAGCGGGCAGCTCGACTTCAAGCTGAAGGGCCTCACCAACGACGAGCTCCGGCAGGTCTGGATGGACTCGACCGTGCCGCTCTGCGAGTCGCTCGGCCTCGAGGTTCCCGCGCACTGGAGTGACGAGTCCGAGTCGTACGAGCTCGACTATCCGTTCCCGTGCCACTACGACGCCGATCGCAAGCACTGGGACTTCGATGCGGGAGAGATCTCGTGGGACCAGGTCTTCCAGCGCTGGAAGGGCCGTGGACCGATGAACGAGTGGTACGTCGAGTCGATTCGCGCGTCGCGAAGCCGTGTGAGCGCCTGGCTCGACGCTCCGCCGGCCATCCCCGCCGACGCCTGAACGGAGCGATGCGACTTCCCCTGGCCGACGGGCGGCCCCGAGCGGCCGGGCCACGGCTGAATCGTGACCTTCCGCCACCGGTGT
This sequence comes from Longimicrobiales bacterium, assembly GCA_028284495.1. Lineage (GTDB taxonomy): Bacteria > Gemmatimonadota > Gemmatimonadetes > Longimicrobiales > Gaopeijiaceae > Gaopeijia. The sequence goes on from JANQRP010000032.1 coordinate 156,491, forward strand.
CGACGCACAGGAGCGGCGGTCGCGATCTCTGGTCCGATCCTGGGCCCTCTGTGCCACCGGACCCGGTTGAAGGCGTGCGGCGGTGCCTCCGTGAGGTGCTGGATCCGGAGATCCCCATCTCGCTGGTCGACCTGGGGCTCGTCTACGGTGTCGAGTTCGGGAATGGTGTCGCGACGATTCGCCTGACGTACACGGCCACCGCGTGTCCCTGCATGGAGTTCATCCGCGAGGACGTTCGCGACCGGCTCGAGAGGGAGCGCTGGATCGACCGGGTCGAGCTCGTCGAGGTCTGGGATCCGCCGTGGACGGTGGACCGGATCTCGCCCGAGGGCCGGGCCCGGCTGAGGGAGCTCGGGGTGAGCGCATGACGGGGACGAAGCGATGAAGGACCGCGTGTTCGACGTGTTTGCGCGGAAGGAACGAGGCGAGCCGCTCAGCCACATCGGATACGTCGACGCCGTCGACGCCGAGCTCGCGAAGGTCTACGCCTGGCGCACCTACGACGAGCAGAACTGGTTCGAGATGTGCATCGTGCCCCGCACCGAGATCCTGCCGGTGAACCGGGACGACGGTCCGTTCGCGAGCGGTGGCGGCGGGCCGGGGCAGGCCGAGTGAGTCTCCCTCAGGACACCCCGGTACGCGCCCTCCGTCGGCGGGTTCTCGCGCTGGCCGACACCAAGCGCCTGCTCGGGATCCGCTACTCGGACTGGCTGCTCGGCGCGCCTTCGATCGAGGACGGCATCGCCTGCTCGGGGATGGCGCAGGACGAGTGGGGGCACGCACGCCTGCTGTACGCGCTGTTCAAGGAGTGGGACGAGGATCCCGTGGCTGTCGAGCAGGACCGGGAGCCCGGCCGGTACGCCAACGCACCCGCGCTCGACGACCCGCTCGACGACTGGCCCGACGTGGTGGCCGTGATGTACGCCGTCGACGGCGCGCTGTCCGTCGCGCTGGAGGCGATGGGCGAAGGTCGGTTCGAGGTCGCCACCAGTCGGATTCCGAAGATGCTCGGCGAGGAGCGGTATCATCGCGACCTCGCGTCGGCCTGGCTTCGCCGGCTCTCGGGTGGGGCCGAGGAGGGCGCCTCACGGCTGCGCCGTGCCGTGGAGCGGGTGCTGCCCACGACGCTCGCGTGGCTCGCTCCGGAGGACGGGGCCCATGAAGCGCTCGTAGCCGCCGGGTTCGACGCGCCGTCCGTGGACCTCGAGGCGAGATGGGTGGAGCGTATCGGGGAAGGGCTGGATCGGCTCGAGCTCGGAATGCCGCCCCGACCGGGGGAGTGGGATCCGGAGCGGGGGCGGGGCCCCGGTGAGCCGGACTCGGAGGCGGTCGAGCGGGCGCGCGGTGACCGAAACCGGATGCTCTTCGTCGAATGAGCGTGTCGGGTGCGGGCCCAGCCGCCTGCCCGTTCTGCGGCGGCGGCGACACCGAACTGTCGAACGCATTCGGCCCGCACGCCTCGGTCTCCACCTGGTGGTGCCGGCAGTGCCGGAGTCCGTTCGAGACCTTCAAGTGGGGAACGCACCCCGACGATCTGGGCGCCACGACGGCGCCCGCCCCGTCCACGCGGTCGGACGACCGGGAGCTCGACGACGGCCATGAGTGATCGGCTGAGCGAGTTCCGGAACTTCCGGGAGCGGATGAACGATCGGATCCTCGCGCAGGGCAACCTCGAGATCCGGCGGTTCTTCGCGCTCGATTCACGCGTCTACGAGGAGGGGGCGCTTCCCGTGAAGACGAAGGAGTTGCTGGGCCTCGTGGCGTCCCTGGTTCTTCGCTGCGACGACTGCGTGACGTACCACGTCATCGGCTGCCGCGAGGCGGGGGCGACCGACGAGGAGATCTTCGAGACGCTCTCGATCGGACTGGTGGTGGGGGGCTCGATCACGATCCCGCACCTGCGTCGGGCGGTGGCCTTCCTGGACGAACTCTCCGGGACGGGGTCGCCCGGCGAGGAGTAGGGATCGCTCGGCGGGAGCGCCGCGCGGGTCAGGCCTCGACCAGCTCGATCTCCTCGAGGAAGTCCCGAAGCGGACTCGCTGCCGCCCGTGCTCGTTCGGCCAGTCCCGCCGGGAGGGCCGCGCCGTCCGGGCTCGACCCGGTGAGGTGCGACGCCACCGCCCGTCCCAGCTCCGCATCGGACCGCTCGGCCGCCTGATTGTACTCGGTATAGCGCGTGCTCACCCGCTGCTCGAACAGCGGAAGCTGACTGGTGGGCGTGCCGTTCTCCTCGAGATCCTCGAAGATCGCCGCGTGCAGCGCGTCCAGGGAACGCCGAAGCAGGTCGTCCGGGGCACGACCGACGAACGCGAGCTGGGCTCCGCGTGTATGAGCCCACATCAGAAAGATCAGGGCTTCCTCGACGGTGTACTGCGGGGGCAGCCCGTCGTCCGTCGGCACGCCGAGTTCTCCCACGGGGATCTCGGCGTCGTCAGCGGCGAGGAAGTCGGAGAAGCTCTCCCACACGAGCCGGGCGAGGTGGTCACCGAGCGCGGACGGAGTGAGTGTGTCGGGGGCTCGGAAATCGTCGCTGGGCGGGCTCATGGCGCGCGGGTCGGAGGATCGAGTGCGGGCTGTTCCAATTCCCCACGACATCCGGCCGGTGTCAAGCCAAACCAAGACCACGGTGGTCGGCCCGTCCGCGGGCGGATCGCCTACAGACCGAATCGAAGGGAGGAGCAGGCATGAAGGGATCGGGTCCCGAGAGGGTGGGGCTGCGCCGTACCGGGTCGCGGCGGGCGCTGCGGGCGGGGGTCGGCGCACTGGTGGCCGTCACGGCGGCCGCGTGCGCCCGAGGGCCGGAGGTGGCGCCGGATCCCCGTCCGATCGTCAACCGCCAGGGCACTCGACTCCTGCTGGAGGACGACCGTGCCCAGGAGATCTTCCGCTGGGTCGACGCACAGATCGCGGAGATCGAGCAGAACCCGAGCTTCTGGGTCATCAGCTCGGCGTCGAGTTCCGATCTGCTCCCGTGGGAGACCCTGGACCTCACGCCGACGGGCGACTCGGCGACGGTCCAGTACCCGACCACGGTTCCGGACGTGGCGAGGGTGTATCAGATCTACGCCCATCTCCACATCGCCAGGGTGCGCGGCACCGTCGCCGACTGGCTGCCGGGTGGGGATACGCTCACCGGGTGGGATCTGGAGGTGGCGATGGTGGATCGGATGGCCGAGGCATGGCTGCTCGGGCGAGCCAGCTACAGCTTCACGCCGTACCCGCCGGTCGATCAGCTCGTCTACGCGTCGGAGGCGGGGATGCTCGAGCCGCTGCTGCTCTCTCTGAGGGGCTTCGAGTTCCCCGACGCGCGTGACGCGTGGCTGGAGGAGAATCCGGACGGAGAAGCGGAGTTCCGGGAGTGGCACGAGACGACGCTGGGGGGGGTCCCGGAGCCGATCGCCGGGGCGAACTGAACGGGCTCGGCCCGTTCACGTCAGCGTGATGCGTCCCGCCGGCCTTCCGCCGGCTCGGGGTCGCTCCTCCCTCGGGGCGAGCCGCGTCAGGCGATCTCGACGTTCCAGCGGAGCCCGATCGTACCCGCGTCGGCGCCGGTGACGTGCACGTCGATCCTGCCGGACCGGGCGAACCGATCGGCGGACGGCTTTCCGCCGAACACCGCGAATCCCGAGACCTCCGCCTCCGCGGTGTCACCGTCCGGTCCGGATGCGGTGAGCCGAGCGTTCCGGAGCGTCCGCAGCGGCGGCGGATCGCCCTCGTGAAGTCGGAGTCGAAGGATGTGGCCACCGTGGGGGGCGGGCATCGCGTCGAGCACGCGGAATCGGGTCGTGGCCATCGGCGTGATTCGTCGAAGCGGGGCGGCACGGCCGGGTGCGCGTCACCCGACCGGCGGAAGCTCGTGGGGGCCCCGGCGTGCGTCAATCGCCCGAGCCGGGCCGACCGATGAGGTTCGCGGGAGCGCTCACGCGGTTCGCCATCGTCGTACTTCCCCTTCTGTCGTGGGCACTCGTCGCCCGCGGTGGCACCGGGCTCGGCGCGGCGATCCTTGCGGCCGCACTCGTGGCCTCCCTGCCGGCTCTGGCCGTGGCGCAGATCGACGTCGTGGCGCCCGACGACCTCGACACGCTGTCGATCTACCTCAGCTCCGCGGTCCTGATCGCGCTGCTCGGGACGCTCTCGCTGGCGCTCGGCCTCAACGAGCTCGGGGGCACTGCGATGGGGCTGTCGGGCCTCGACACGGGCCCGCTGTTCCTCTGGACCGGGGTCGTCACGCTCGCGGGCATCACGGTGCTGGTCGCGGCGCGGCTTCTGTCGGGAGTGACCGGGTGGAGAGAGACGGAGCTGGTGCGCCTGGTCATGCCCTCGACCGCTGCCGAGCGACGGGGCTTCGTGCTCGTGTCCGTGATTGCGGGGATCGGCGAGGAACTGACCTACCGCGCCTTCCTGCTCGGGGTGCTGATCGCGGCGTTCGACGCGCCGTGGACCGCGGCGGCCCTCACCTCGATCGCGTTCGCCCTGCTGCACGCCTACCAGGGCCCGGTCGGGATCGTGAGAACCGGGGTCATCGGCTTCCTGTTCGCCGCGGTCGTACTGTCCACCGGTTCGGTCTGGCCTGCCGTGCTCGGACACGTCATCATCAACCTCGTGGCCGGGCTCGGGCTCGGGGAGTGGCTTCTGGAAGGGGAAGACTGAGTGGAGATCGACCTGGCGCTCATCGCCGATGCGGCGACCGTGGATGGCGCGGGAAAGCTGAACATCCTCGGGGTATTCGACCACATTTCGGCGCGGGAGTTTCCGGCGCGGCACGAGCGGATGGTCCTCGTGCTCCGCTTCGCGGCGGGGATGGACGAAGCGGGCACGCACGCCGTCACGATCGCCGTGCGGGACCCGGACGACGCCGAGGTGGCCCGGATGGACGGCGAGATCAAGCTCGCGCCCGGTCGGCCCGACGCACGTATCCGGGTGCCGCAGATCGTCCACCTCGACGGCTTCGTCTTTCCGAAGGCCGGCATCTACTCGATCCAGGTGTCGATCAACGACGAGACGCTCACGTCCCTTGCGCTCCGCATCTCCGAAGCGGCCCGTATGGCCCAGGCCTGACGGCCGCGATGCCCTCGCCGGGTGAACCCGGCGGAGACCTGCGGGGTCGAAGGGGAAGACGCCCCCAATCCGAGCCGGTAATCGACGGGAGACGCGACGTGATCGTCACCTTCAGCTTCGAGGAGATCCAGGCGCTGCGGCAGGGTGCGCGCGTCGTACTGGATCGCGACGCGGACGGCGGTTCGGTGGCCGTCGCGGCGCCCCCTGAGGAGCGGGTCCGGGTGGAGCAGCTCATCGCGTCCCTGAACGGGCACCTTTCCATGCGCACGCTGGCCGACCAGCGGCGGACCCTCGCCGCGGTGACCACGATCGCGCGAGCCCTTCTCGACCGCATGCACGGCGAGATCGACGGGTCCCACCCGGCGGCCGAGCCGGCGGTCGCGTCATACTTCGAGTACGCCCACGCCCGAACCGTGCGGCGCCGCGTCGGGGACATCGGGGAGCACATGACGGCGTTGATCGAGGTGGTCACCGGAGCGCCGCCGGACGACGACGTCGCCGAGACGTTCGTCTTCCCGGACTGACCGGCCGTCGTACCAGGTGAGCGACCGGATCGCGGCACTTCGCCGCATGGCGGAGGCCCGGCCCGACGACCCCCGCGCCCGCTTCGGCCTGGCGGTCGAGTATCTGTCCGCGGGACGAACGGAGGAGGGCGTCGACGCCCTCAGATCGTATCTGGAGATCGCGGAGGACGAGGGCAACGCGTGGGGTCGGCTCGCGGCCGCGCTCGCCGAGCTCGGACGCCACGACGAGGCGCGCGCAGCGTGGCGCAGGGGAATCGAGGTGTCGCTCGCCCACGGCCATCCGACGATGGCCGAGGAGTTTCGCACGGCGCTCGAGGAACTCGACGGATGAGCGGGACGGAGGAGGGCCCGACCGCCGTACGCAAGCGAGAGGTCTTCGACGCGGAGGCGGTCGTCCATATGGACGCCGTCTATCGCTTCGCGCTGCGACTCGCGGGCGATCCCGACCAGGCCAACGACCTCGTCCAGGAGACCTACCTGCGGGCGTGGCGCGCGTGGGATCAGTACACCGCAGGAACCAACGCGAAGAGCTGGTTGTTCACCATCTGCAGGAACCTGTTTCTGCGGCAGATCGAGCGGGGTAAGCGACACCGATCGACGGTCGAGGAGCGCTCGCCGCGCGAGTCGACGCCGAGTGGAGGCGATATCGTGAACCCGCTCTGGACGGCGACGTCGCAGAAGGATCCGGAGGGGAGCTTCTTCGACTCGATCGTGGACGACCAGGTCATCCACGCGATCGAGGAGCTACCCGAAGAGTACCGGACCGCCGTCGTGATGAGCGACGTGGAGGGTCTGCCCTACGCCGACATCGCGGAGGCCACGGGCGTTCCCGTCGGCACGGTGAAGAGCAGGCTGTTCCGCGGGCGACGCCAGCTGCAGCAGGTGTTGTACGACTTCGCGGTGGAGATGGGCTACATCGAGCCGGCGACGAACGAGGAGGAGGACGCGTGATCATCGACTGGGTACGGAAGCTGTTCGGCGGCCAGCCGGACGGCGTCACGTGCGAGGAGTCGCTCCGCCTCCTTCAGGAGTACATCGACGGAGAGCTCGACCACCTCACCGCCTCGCAGGTCGAGGAGCACTTCCGCGTGTGCAAGGCCTGCTGGCCGCACCTGAATTTCGAGGAGCGGTTCCGTGACCGGCTGCGGCGAGCGAGCGAGCGCGACTGCTGCCCCGAGGAGGTCCGCGCGAGGGTCCTCGCCGCGATCGACGAGGTCGAGGACTGAGGTCGGGGCCACGATGCCGGATCGCCGCCCGCGCGATACTGGCTTGCGGGTGTCGGCGGGTTTCTAGAGGATAGGCCACCGCGCGTCCGACCCCCCTCAGGAGCCCGAATGGCGACAGCGCAGCAGCGAGAGCGTATCCTGTCGCGCCCCATCGTCGAGGAGATGAAGGAGTCCTTCCTCGACTACTCCATGAGCGTCATCGTGCAGCGCGCGCTGCCGGACGTCCGGGACGGTCTCAAGCCCGTCCACCGGCGGATCCTCTTCGCCATGCACGAGCTCGGACTCGACCCCGACAAGGCCTACAAGAAGTCCGCGACCGTCGTGGGAGACGTGCTGGGCAAGTACCACCCGCACGGCGACACGGCGGTGTACGATTCGATGGTGCGGATGGTTCAGGACTTCTCGCTCCGCTACCCGCTCGTGGACGGGCAGGGAAACTTCGGGTCGATCGACGGGGACTCCGCTGCGGCATACCGCTACACCGAGGCCCGACTCGCGCCTCTCGCGACCGACCTCCTGCTGGACATCGAGCTCGCGACCGTCGACTTCCAGCCGAACTTCGACGGTCGGCTCGAGGAGCCCGTCGTCCTCCCGTCGAGGGCTCCGAACCTGCTGATCAACGGGTCGAGCGGAATCGCGGTCGGGATGAGCACCAACATCCCGCCGCACAGTCTCCGCGAGGTCGCGGCGGCGCTGAAGGTGCTCGCGAACGATCCCGAGTGCTCGATCGACGACCTGATGCGGCACGTGAAGGGGCCGGACTTCCCGACGGGCGGATTCGTCATCGGGACGGACGGCATCGAGGACATGTACCGCACCGGACGCGGTCGGATCGTGATGCGGGGCCGGATCGTGAAGGAGGCGCTCCGCGGGGGCAAGTCGCAGCTGGTGGTGACGGAGGTCCCGTACGCGATCTCGAAGTCGAAGATCATCGACCAGATCGTGGCGGCGGCGCGCAAGGGCCAGCTGGACGACGTGTCGGACGTCCGGGACGAATCGGACCGGGAAGGTATCCGCATCGTCATCGAGTTGAAGCGTAGTGCGGACGCGAACAGGGTGCTCCGCGTGCTCCACAAGCGGACGTACCTGCAGTCCACCTTCGGTGCGATCCTCCTCTCCCTCGACCATGGGCAACCGGTCGAGATGAACCTGAAGGAGATCCTCGAGAAGTGGCGGGATCACCGGATCGAGGTGGTGCAGCGGCGCTCCCGCCATCTGCTCGAGAAGGCGGAGGCGGAGCGGCACGTCGTGGAGGGCCTGCTGGCGGCGCTCGACGCCATCGACGAGGTGATCCGCATCATTCGGGGGTCGGACGACCGTGCCGAGGCGTCGGAGAAGCTCCAGGACGCGCTCGGCCTGAGCGAGATCCAGGCGGGCGCGATCCTCGACATGCGGCTCGCGCGGCTGACCAAGCTTCAGAAGGCGGAGCTGGACGCGAGGCTGAAGCGCCTCAAGGCCGAGATCCGGGAGCTGCGGGCGGTCCTCAAGAGTCCGGAGCGTCAACTCGAGGTCGTGCTGGACGAGCTCGACGAGGTGGTCGAGACGTACGGTGACGAGCGTCGGACGGTGGTGCTGGCCGATGCCGAGGAGGAGATCCCGCAGGTTCAGGAGGAGGTCGCCGACGAGAACGCCGTCGTGACCGTCTCGCACGAGGGTTACGCCAAGCGCATGCCGATGCATCTGTATCGGCGTCGCGTGAACAGCGGAAAGGCGCTCGCGGGAATGGAGAAGTACGACGACGACTTCATCGAGCGGATCTTCGTGGCGCGAACGTCGGGATACGTGCTGGCCTTCACCGAGCAGGGCCAGGTGCACCCGCTCGAGGTCGTCGACCTCCCCGAGAGTGGGCGCGCGTCCCGTGGACAGTCGCTGTATGCGCTGCTTCCCGGCGCCGATCGCGACGACCCGATCGTCGCCGTCCTCCCCATCGAGTCGCTCGAGCAGGATGCCGAGGCGGTGTTCGTGTTCCTCTCGGAGGGCGGCCTCGTGAAGCGGACCGGGCTCTCGGAGTTCGCCAACGTGCGCTCGACGGGGCTCATCGCGGCGGGCACCCGGGACGACGACCGAATCCTGGACGTCGCGCTTTCGGACGGTGACTCGGAGGTCATCGTCTTCAGCCGCGAGGGATACGCGATCCGCTTCCCGGAGTCGGACATACCGGTTCAGGGACGCACCGCCACCGGGGTGAAGTCGATCGGTCTTCAGAAGGGCGGAGCGGCGGTGGGAATGCTGATCGTTCGGCGCGAGGCCGACATCCTCATGGTGCACGAGGACGGCACCGGAAAGCGCACGACCGTGTCGGAGTTCCCGCTCCAGAAGCGCGGCGGGAAGGGCACCCAGATCACCCCGAGCAAAGGTCCGGGAAGCCGGAAGAAGTCGCCCCTGGTGAACGCCCTGGAGGTCGGCTCCGACGACACGGTGATGGTGGTGACGGCGGGCGGGCAGGTGCAGCGCGTGGCGGTCGCCGACGTACCCGTCCAGGGCCGCCGCACCGCCGGGCGCTCGGTGGCGAAGGTGCCGCGCGGCGGCCGAGTGGTCGAGGTGGCGCGGAGCGCGGAGTCGGCGGCCGCGTCCCCGCGCGGCATGGACGACGACCAGCTCGCGCTGCTCGACGACTGACGAGGGTGGCCGAGCGCTACCCGTCCTCAACGACAGCTCAAAGGAAAGTCCGAATGAAGTTTCTGGTGCTCGGCGGTGGTGCCCAGGGGTCCGCCGCCGCCTTCGACCTCGTCCGGCGAGACGACATCGAACGGGTGGTGATCGCCGACCGCGTCGTAGAGAAGGTCCGCCCCTTCCTCAAGCCGTACCTGGGCGGGAAGCTCGCGACGGCCGAGGTCGACGCCCGCGAGCCGTCCACCGTCCGGCCGCTCATGGAGGAAGCCGACGCGGTGGTGTGCGGGCTCCCGTACTTCTTCGGGTTCCCCATGGCGAAGCTGGCCGTGGAGTGCGAGGCCCACTACTGCGACCTCGGCGGAAACACGGAGATCGTCGAGCGGCAGAAGACCCTGGACGAAGCGGCGCGGATCGCCGGCGTATCCGTGATCCCGGACTGCGGACTCGCGCCCGGCATGGTCAACATCCTCGCGCAGGCCGGCATCGACCGGATGGACGACGCCGAGACGGTCCGAATCTGGGTCGGCGGGCTTCCCCAGGACCCGAAGCCTCCGCTCAACTACCAGGTCGTGTATTCCATGCAGGGAGTACTCGACTACTACACGACCACGTCGATCGTGCTCAGAAACGGTGAGGTGACGGAGGTCGGGGCGCTCTCGGAACTCGAGGCCCTCGAGGTGGACGGTGTGGGGACGCTCGAGGCGTTCCATACCGCGGGCGGCATCTCGAGCATGCCGTACCGGTATCAGGGTCGGATCCCGACCATGGAGTACAAGACGCTGCGGTATCCCGGGCACGCGCACATCATGAAGGCGATCCGTGAACTCGGTCTCATCTCGAGCGCACCCGTCGCCCACGCCGGGCGCGAGGTCGTCCCGCGCGACCTCTTCATCGACATCGTGTCACCCAGGCTTCGAAACCCGGACGGCGACGATCTCGTCGCGCTGCGCGTCCGTGTCGAGGGCCGCAAGGACGGCGAGGACGCTGCCGTTCAGTTCGATCTGGTGGACCGGTACGACGACGAGCACGGTGTGACGGCCATGATGCGGACCACCGGGTACTCGCTGGCGATCACCGCCCTCATGCAGGTCGACGGTCGGGTCGAACAGGTCGGCGCATTCACGCCGGACGAGGTGATGCCGGCCACCCAGTACATCGACGAGCTGGCCGGCCACGGAATCGACATCGTGGAGACACGCCCCGCGGCGACCGCGGCTCCGTAGAAGTCCGGATTGCCCCGAGCGAGCGCCGACCCGACCTTCCGGGCCGAGTTTCCCTCGTTCGACCAGCATTCCGTCATGAAGATTCGACCCACCAGCTACGGACTCGTCCTTGCCCTCGTGCCGTTCGCCGCGTGCGGCGGCGGTGACCCCGAGTCGGCGCAGGATGACGCCGCCGGCGATGTCCCGGTCTCCGGCGCACCCGCCGCGGACGGCGCGTTCACGGTGACCGCCGGTGAGCCCTTCCCGGATATCCCCGAGGAGGTCCACCTCCGGAACGTCCGGCAGCTCACTTTCGAGGGCGAGAACGCCGAGGCCTATTTCTCCCCGGACGGCACGAAGCTGATCTACCAGCGCACCGAGCTCGAGGTGGACGAGTACGGCGTGGGGCATGGCGGCGCGTGCGACCGGATCTGGACGTACGACCTCGTCACGGGCGAGCAGGAGCTCGTCAGCACGGGGACGGGACGGACCACCTGTGCCTACTACTATCCGGGCGGCGACCGGATCATCTTCGCGTCGACGCACGAGACGTCCGAGGTGTGTCCCGCTCCGCCCGACATGTCCCGGGGCTACGTCTGGGGGCTCTACGGCAGCTACGACCTCTGGATCGCGGATGCGGACGGGTCGAACCTCATGCAGCTCACCGAGACCGAGGGCTACGACGCCGAGGCCACCGTCTCGCCCGCGGGTGATCGCATGGTGTTCACGAGCGTGCGCGACGGCGACCTCGAGCTCTACACCATGAACCTCGACGGTTCGGACGTGCGGAGGATCACGAACCGTCCGGGCTACGACGGCGGCGCCTTCTTCAGCCCCGACGGATCGAAGATCGTCTGGCGCGCGAGCTACCCCGAGGGGGAGGAACTCGCGGACTACCAGGCGCTGCTCGCGCAGGGTCTGATCCGCCCGAACGCGCTCGAGGTCTACGTCGCGAATGCCGACGGAAGCGACGTCCGCCAGGTCACCGACAACGGTGCCGCCAACTTCGGACCGTTCTGGCACCCGGACGGTGAGCGGATCATCTTCTCGTCCAACATGGACGATCCCTCCGGCCGCGAGTTCGACCTGTACATGATCCACGAGGACGGGACCGGTCTCGAGCGCATCACGCACACGGGCGACTTCGACGGCTTCCCGATGTTCTCGCCCGACGGGCGCTACCTCGTATGGGGCTCCAACCGGAACCCCTCCCACGAGGCGAACACGAACATCTTCATCGCGGAATGGGTGGAGTAGGCGTGACGGGTAGCCGGTCCGGCCGCGAATGATCCTCGCCGGCTTCCTGGGATTCACCGCGCTCGTCGCGGTGGTCACCATTCTCGGGACACGCCGGCACGACGTGGGTCAGACGGCCGAGGGGTTCTTCCTCGGCGGGCGGAGCCTGACCGGGTGGGTGATCGCGGGGTCGCTGCTCCTCACGAATCTGTCCACCGAGCACCTGATCGGGCTCAACGGCGACGCGTTCCAGCACACCATCGCGGTCATGGCGTGGGAGACGACTGCGGCTCTCGCGATGGTGCTGACCGCGCTGATCTTCCTCCCGCGCTACCTGCGGAAGGGGATCACCACGATCCCCGAGTACCTCGAGAAGCGCTTCGATCGCCCGACGCGCGTAATCATGTCGCTGTTGTTCCTTGCCTCGTACGTGGCGGCGATCCTGCCCGTGGTGCTGATCTTCGGGGCGGCGGGGCTGGAGAGTCTCTTCGACGTGTCGGGGAGCCTGGGCATCGAGGTCGAGACGGCCCGGTGGATCCTGATCTGGGGCATCGGAACACTCGGGTCACTCTACGCGATCTTCGGTGGTCTTCGCGCGGTCGCCATCTCCGACACCGTGAACGGCATCGGCTTCCTTCTCGCCGGGGTGCTCGTGACGGTGCTGGGCCTGATGGCGGTGGGCGAGGGGAGCGCGGCGGAGGGGCTCGCGACCGTCTATCGCGACGAGTATCCGAAGTTCGACATCACCGGTGATGAGCCGGGGAGCTTCCTGCCGTTCGGCGTGCTGTTCACGGGAATGATCATCAACCAGATCTTCTTCTGGTGCGTGAACCAGTCGATCCTGCAGCGTGCGCTCGGGGCGAAGAACCTCGCCGAGGGCCAGAAGGGCGTCCTGATCGGCGCCTTCCTGAAGCTGCTCGGTCCGCTCGTGGTCGTGCTGCCGGGCGTCATCGCCTGGCACATGTTCAAGGGCGAGCTCACGCAGGCCGACTATCTGCTCGCCTACCCGACGCTGGTGAAGGCGGTGCTGCCCGCCGCGCTCTCGGGGGTCTTCGCCGCGGTCATGGTGGGCGCGGTGCTGAGCACCTTCAACAGCGTGCTGAACAGCGCGGCCACCCTGTGGAGCTTCGGCGTCTACCGATCGCTCATCCGCCCCGATGCCGACGATCGCCAGCTGGTGCGGACCGGCCGGACCTGCAGCCTCGTGCTGGCGGTCGCGGCGATGCTCGCGGCGCCCTTCATCGACACCGAGGGGAGCCTCTACAACTACCTGCAACAGATCAACGCGACCTTCTTCGGGCCGATGCTCGCGGTGGTGCTGGCCGCACTCTTCACGCGGTGGGTCTCCGCGGCCGCGGCCAAGACGGCGCTGATCGTCGGGCCGGTGATGTTCTTCACCATCAACTTCGCGCTGCACGACCGGATCCAGGCGTGGCTCGCGTCGACGTTCGGTCTCGTCGACCCGGTGCACTTCCTGCACTTCCTCGCGTTCGTGTTCCTGCTGACGGTGCTGCTGATGGTCGTCGTGAGCCGCGTCCGCCCGGTCGCGGATTCCGCGGTCGGCAGTGCGGAGGTGGGCGAGGTTCCATCTCCCGTGGACATGCAGCCGTGGCGCCACGCACGCTGGGTGTCGGCCGTGGTCGTGTTCTGTACCGTGGCGACGTACGTGGCGCTCGCGCAGTAGCGGGTCGGCGTCAGCCGGCGAGGTCGACGCGTGTGCCCCGCTGCATCGCCCGGTCGGCCGCCGCGATCAGGCGCATCGCGGCGAGGCCCTCCCGGTGGGTCACGGTGAAGGGTTCACCGCGGAGATTGCGAGTGATGAAGTCGTCGACCTCCGCCCTGTAGGCCGGGCCGAAGCGGCGGATGAAGGGCGGGACGTCCGGCCCGTAGTCCCTCAGCCCCACGCGCCGCCGGTCGAGTAGCGCGTGGTGGCGTCCGTACGCCTCGAGGCGCACGCTGAGTGGATCCCCTTCGAAGTGCCCGACGTGGATCCGGCCCTCACGGCCGAAGAGGACGCACTCGTTCCGATAGCCCGCCACGTGGTTCCGACTCACCTGGAGCTGGGCGATGGCGCCCGAGTCCAGCCACATCTGGACGAACGCGTCGTCGTGCGCCTCGGGCGGTGCTTCCGGGAGGGTCTGGTTGTGGACCCGGGCCCCGTGGGCGGCGATCGACTCGGGCGTCGCCCGCGAGAGCCAGAGGATCTCGTCGGCGTTGTGCACGCCCATGTCGACCAGCAGTCCCGCGCTCTCGTACTCGGGCGGGGGCGGACCGGGGTCTTCGAGTACCGACACCAGCTTGAAGAGCTCGCCGATGGCGCCCGACCGCAGGAGCCGCTCGGCGGCGAGCATCGCCGGGTCGAAGCGTCGCTGGAACGCGAGCATCACGGCGCGCGAGCGGACTTCGTCCGCGTCGAGCCACGCACCGAGCGCCTCGCTCTCGTCGAGCGCGTCGGCGAGCGGCTTCTCGAGCAGCACGCGGATGCCGGCCGCGACCAGCGCCTCCGTGTCGGCGCGGTGGCGGTTCGTGCGGGTCGCAACGATCGCCGCGTCGGCCACGCCGGACCGCACGAGGGCCTCGACCGACCCGAACGCCTCGAGCGGATGCGACTGCCTCGATCGGAGCGCCGCGACGACCTCCCCGTCGTCCGGGTGGTGCCGATCCACCACGGCCACGAGCCGGCAGTCGCCGCGCGCGGCGGCGAGCTCCTGCACATGAAGGGCGTGGAAGTGGCCGATGCGGCCGACGCCCACCACGGCGACGCGAAGGGGATCGGACATGTCGTGGGTCGATGGGGTCGTGGTCGGGGATCCAGCCGTGACGGGGCACGCCGAGCGTGCAACCTCGCTCGGTCGGCCGAGCCGGGCGAGTGCACCGCGACGCCCCCGGCGTGACACGCTTTCGCCGGAGGCCGCCGGGGGAGTAGCGTAGCAGCCTGGACTGCTCCTCCCCGCAGGTGACCCCTCCGATGCGTCGATCGATCCTCTCCATCGCGGCCCTCACGACGGTGGCGACCGCGTGTGCATCCGCCGGCCCACCGGTTCCCGCCTCCACGCTTCCCGCCTGCTCGATCGCCGGCGCGCCCGCCCAGTGGCGGGTCGTGGTCGACCGCTCGGCGCGCTTCTGCGTCCCCGCCGACTGGACCGTTCAGGGCGAGCGGGCTCGGTCCGGCTCCGGGAGCGAGATCACATGGGGGACGAGCCCGCCGCGCGCCATTCGCTCGAGCGTCACCACGGTGACCGGAGCGCAGCGACCGACTCAGGCACAGCTCCGGGCGCAGCTCGGGATGCAGGAGGTGCACCGGGCGACGGAGACGATCGGAGGGGACCCCGTCGATCTGTTCATCAACGTGGTGGACGGCGACTTCTTCTCCGGAGCGAGCTGGCCCCAGGGCACGACCTGGTCGATGCGGGGCGAGGCGTCGACCGAGGGCGAGGCCCGTGAGCACCTGATCATCTACCGGACGGTGCGGCGGAACTGAGGTGAGGAGACTCCGTCCTTCCCGAGGGTCGATGATCCTCCTGGGGCTCGCCGCCGGGGCGGTGGCGTGCACGGGGGGCGAGGAGCCGCCGGCGACCGACGAGGTGACCGTCCGCGTCGAGGATGGCGTCACGATCATCGAGCATCCGGGGCTGCACGTCGCGGACTCGACGGCGTGGTCGATCGAGGCGGAGCCGTTCGTGTCGATCGGGGCGCTGGAGGGTCCGCCCGAACAGCTCTTCGGGCGCGTCCGGGCCGTGTTGCTCCTTCCGTCCGACGAGATCCTCGTCGCCGACGACCAGGCGGTCGAGCTGCGCCGGTACGATCTGGACGGGCGGTTCCTGGGTCTCCACGGGCGAGCCGGCGACGGACCGGGCGAGTTCATCGGCATGACCGGTCTGCACCGGCTCTCGGGCGACTCGATCGCTGTCGTCAACGACCACGAGGGCCTGCGCATTCACCGTTTCGACCCCGAACTCCGGTTCGTGCGCCGGGCGCGTCCGCGGCTGTCCGCGATGTCGGCCGAGCCGCCGTTCACCTCGGACACGTTCGAGGGCATGTACCCGTCGGGCGATCTGGTCATGGCAGACTATCGACGTGTCTGCGAGTTCGGCGCGGGCACACCCTGCTCCGACAGCCTGACCTTCTTCCGTACGAACGAGGAGGGCGACGCGCTCGTCCGATTCGGCACGCATCCGTACGATCGGTCGGTGAGTGTTCGCATGGAGGACGGACCGAACTTCGCCTGGCGATTGCCCCACCCCCAGCCCATGTGGACCGTGGCGGGCGACACGTTCTACCTGATCGATTCCGGACGCAGAGAGATCCTCGCGTACGGTCCGGACGGCCGCCTGATCAGGCGCACGCGCATCGCGGGTCGTGCACCCCGCTGGTCGGCGGAGGACGTATTTCCAAGGCCCGAGGTGGCGCGGGGCGGGCTCGACCTCGAGCGTCTCCGCGCCATGAACGCCGTAATGCGAGATGCTTCCCTCCCCGACACCTTCCCGACCTTCGCCGACCTCGTCGCGGACCAGGACGGATGGCTCTGGCTCCGGGAGTACCTCCCGCCTGCGGTCGAGGCCCAGACTCCTCCCCGCTGGTACGTCTTCGATCCCGACGGTCGCCTTCGGTATTCCGTGCGCTCCCCGCGTGGACTCCTGCGAGGGTGGAGCACCCTGGCGATCATGCCTGCGCCGGACATCGGGAGAGCTGTGGCACTGGGTGTGACGACCGACGAACTGGGCGTTCAGCGGGTCGTGGGCTATCGGATCCTCGGGCGTGAATGAGGCCTGGAGCGATCGTGGTGGGTGCGACATGCTCCGGAGCTACCTGGAGAGCCTGACCCAGAGGACCGACTCGACGTCCAGGGTGTCACGTTCCACGATCGCGAGGTCGGTCTCGGAGGCTCCGATCACCTCCCCGCCGGCGGACAGGGACCAGAAACGGTCGCGCGCAAGGTCGAGCAACCCCCGCCGATGTCGACCGTCCGCATCACGCCACTCGAGAACCATCCGATCGCCTGGGATCAGCCGAGCTCCGGTGAAGGGCGGAAATCGGTTCGGGACAGGGACGTGATCCGCCCACTCCGCGAACATCACCGATGTGTCCATGCGCGCTCGCCAGAGCCGGATGGTGTCGGCCGGGATGGTCGGGTTGGGGTCCGATCGGACGATGCGCATTCGCTCGACGCCCGCGGCCCCCTCGACTCGGACCGCCGGGTGCAGGGGAGACGACAGAGCCACCGCCTCGTCCGCGCATGTGGCAGTGCCGTGGGGTGCGAAGGGAAGGTCGTCGATGGCCGGTGGCCGCCCCTCTGTCTGATGGAAGTAGACCTGCCGCGACCGTTGATGAGCGAGCAGGCTGACGCCGCCCGCCCCGTCCGTCTCGACGACGGCAAGGCTGTCGAAGCTCACCGCATTCGGCTCCAGAGAACCGAGATGGGTCTCGGTAACGACCGCTCGACCGTCGCTCCGCACGCAGGCGAGGTTCACGTTCGGTCCCAGGTCCGACGTCGAGAGGGTGCGACCGGGCGTGCCGTCGGGCGAGAAGAAGGTTATCCGGCGCTGCAGGAAGTCGCTGACAGCCACCGAGTCACCAGGTGCCGGGTGCACAGAGATGAAGTTCGAGAACTCGCCGGGACCCTCACCCGGGCGCCCGACGTCGTCGATCCAGCGTCCGTCCTCACCGAAGCGGCGCAAGGTGGCGCCGCCGCCGTCGCCGACCACGAGCAGAGAATCCGCGACGAATGCGGCTCCGCTCACTCGATAGAGTGCGCCACCCGGATCGAGGCCGACGCGGGCGATCGTGTCGACCGCCATACGATCCATCGGATGCGACAGGTCGAGCCGGAGTACGGTGATGCCGGCGCTGTCGGTCCGTGAGACGGTCGCGGCCCCGGCAGGGGTATCGGCGTCGGATTCGGCGCGATCGCCGGAGCACCCTGCCACGAGGGCGAGGAGCGCGAGAGCGGCGGCTCGGAGGGAAGCGGGGATGAGAGGGTTCCTGACAGGGGGTCACGACAGCCCTGCGACACGTCGTCCCCGGGATAGGTTGCGCGCGATGACCCGGCCTCCAGGTACCGGCCGTGGTTGACGCGGGCGGCTCGATTCTACTGCGTACGTATCCGCCATCCGTCCGCGATGGCGTGGGACGGATCCCTGCTCGGCTCGAATCGACAACCTGGATGGACACGAAGAACTGGATCGGCATCGTCCTCGCGTTCGTGGTGACGTTTCTGCTCATGTCGGGGGGCGCGGACCGCGCCACCGGTGGACTGGCGCGGGCCGTATTCGGGGGCGGCCCCGGCGAGCGCGATCTCTACATGAAGCTTCCCCTCGACCTGCCGCGCTTCCACTGGAAGTTCGACAGCCAGGCGGCGGTGCTGGCAGGGCGTCTCGAGGTCGAGATCCGCGGACACGACGGTCGCGACACGACGCTCGTCGTCTTCGAGGACGGCGCGATGTCGGACGGCTGGAGGGCGATCGAGACGGACCGAGGAGAGGGCGAGCTGTACTTCGGCTTCGTCTCGGACGTCCGGGTGCCGACCCACCCGAAGGACTCCGTGATCGTCCGCCTCGACGTGCCGCAGGACCTCGCCGGTCAGGGGCGCTGGTACACCGCCTCCCTCCCCGCCGGGCGCTACGAGGCGGTCTCGTCGTACAGCGTGATGAGCGGTCACCCCACGCTCGGCAGCCTCCTCCCGTGGTCGGGCGACGACGACGCGACGGCGTATATCGGCTGCTGGCGGGAACTCTGGCCGCTCCGGGTGACCGAGCGACAGGGGTGGGCCGGGACGCCCGAGGATGCGGCGGAGCGGTACGGGCGGACCCTCTCCTTCCTCGACCGCGTGACCGGCGGTGAGCGGGGGACCGACGGGCGGCGATGCGTCGGGGGAGGGGCGCGCTGAGTCATCCGAACGCGCCGCGCCGCACATGTTGACATTGGTTGCGATGTCACTGAATTTGGATACGTGGTTGCTTCCGTCCGTGAACCGATCCAGGTCTATCTCAGCGCCGACGAACGCGCCGCACTCGATCGGGCGGCGGCCGAACTCGGTGTGTCCCGCTCCGAAGTGCTGCGCCGGGGCGTCGATGCCGTCGCAGGGCGAACCCCGTCGCAGGGCAGCCTGGCGGGGCTCGCGCACGACGGTGCGGTGGTCCCCCCCACGGACACGTCGGGAACGCCTCCACCGTCGCTGCCGGTGGCTCCGCTGGGAGAGATCCTCGAGGAGCTGAGCGCGGACCGCGGCGGACGGTGATCTACCTCGACACCTCCGTGGCCCTGGCCCACCTTCTGGCCGAAGACCGGAGGCCATCCCCGGATCTGTGGGCCCGCGAGCTGGTATCGAGCCGACTGCTGGAGTACGAAATCTGGACGCGGATCCACGCTCTCGATCTGGCCCGCACGCACGGTGACGCGGTGCGGCGGCTGCTTGCCCGAGTCGCCAGGGTCGAGCTTCTCCCCGATGTTCTCGCCCGCGCTCGCGATCCGTTCCCGGTACCGGTGCGCACCCTCGACGCCCTGCACCTTGCCACGGCTTCGTGGCTCGTCGAGCGAGGGCACCCGCTCGAACTTGCGACCCTCGACGAGCGGATGGGCGGCGCGGCCGAGGCGATGGGGATTCCGGCCTGCCCCGTGGAGGCGTGAGGCCCGCGTCAGGTACGCGCCGGCCGGATCCCGAGCGCCGTCAGCAGCTGGTCCAGCACGCGCCACGTGAGGCCCCAAACCTGCTCGCCGACCACGTCGATCGACGGGAACGACCGAACGGCGTCGCCGATCGGGTACCGGTAGACGCCTTCCCGCTCGGGGCTCGCGAGCTCCGCCAGTGGCACCCAGTGCACCTCCTCGACCTCGTGTGAGGCGACGCGAGCCTCGGCTCCGCCGTCCACCCGGAACAGGAAGGGTGTCACGGACAGGGGCGGCAGCGCGTTGGGGCCCCGCGGCGCCACGCCGGGCAGCCGACCGAGCCAGTCGGGCGGCGCATCCGGGATCACGAGTCCGGTCTCCTCGCGGGTTTCCCGGACGGCGGTGTCGAGCAGGTGGCGGTCCCCGGGTTCGTGCTTCCCGCCCGGGAACGCCATGTGGCCGGACCACGGGTCCCGATCGACGGCGGCGCGCTTGATGAGCAGCAGCTCGGGGCCGCCGGGCGCGCGTCGAGCGATCACCGAGACGGCGGCGTGCATGAAGCCCTCGGTGCCCAGCGGGGGCGTGTCCGGTGCCGGGCTGGGGTCGGAGGGGAGCGAGAGCAGTCGGGGGAGCGCGTCGAGGTCGATCAATCGGTGGCGGGCTGGCGGAGCTCGATCCGGTAGCGGACGATGCGCTGCACGCCGAGTTCGTCGCGCGTGACGCCCCACAGCCGGTCGCCGCGGATCACCGGGCGCGGGTAGGTCCGAAGACCGTCGGGCGCGTGCACCGTCCCCAGAAAGGTACCGTCCGCCTCGAAGACGTCCCACCGCAGCGGCTCGGTCCACACGTACTCGGGGGCGTCGTTCTCGGGATCCGTGGGGTCCCACGCCGGGTTGTCGCGTCGGATACCCTCGGCCGGGCGCCCGACCCAGATCCGGCCCTCCTCGCCGACCATCAGGTCGTTGAAGGCGGGCTTCTCGTCCGGGATGTCCGGGCCGTTCCAGCGCCACGCGGGATCCATGGAGCGCATGCTGCGGGTCGCGCTCTCGCGCTCGTACGCGCGCTCGGCGTCGATGACCGGCACCGGGGGCGCCGCGCGCTCGATCCGGATCGGGCCCTCGGGGTCGAGCAGCGAGAGAGAGTAGGTGTCACTGATCCCGTGCACCCAGAAGCGCCCCGGCGCGTGCCACTCCGCCTCCTCGGACGGTGAGAAGGGGACCCCGTTCATGGCGACGCCGCCGTTGGCCTCGGCCCTGATCATGGGGGCATCGTAGCCGACGTCCGGCGCCGCGAGCGTGTCGACGATGCGCCCCTCGTGAATGGCGATCAGGCCGGCGCGCCACTCACCGACCGCGGTGTCCTCGCCGAGGTTGATGATCGTCGACGTGTAGATGGTGTCGCCCGGACCGACGAGCATCGGGTTCGACGTCTGGAAGCCGCTTCTCACCACCGGCCACTCGTCGTCGCGTTCCCCATCGGCGCGGTACACCTGAAGTCGGGCGTTGCCCGGGTCGCGCACCACGACGCGCCCGTCCGACAGCACCACGAGTCCGCCGTCCGGCTGCCCGAACTCGCCCGGACCGCCTCCGTCGCGGCCCCAGTCGCCGGCGTGCGAGCCGTCCGGCCGGTAGACACGGAGGGTCAGGGCCTGACGATCCATGGCGAAGATCCGCCCGCCCGCGTCGACGGCGAGGGACTCGACGCTCCCCAGCATGTACGCGGGATCTCCCTCGAGGACGCCGATCTCCACCTCGGGGACGAGGTCCGCCTCGCTGCCCCATGCGCTGCCCGCGACGGTCCGAACGACCAGCGTGTCGCCGTCCTGTTCGCGGACGACCTCGGGGCCGGCCGCGACCGCTTCGTCGGCCGCGTCGGCGCAGCCGGGAAGCGGGATCAGGAAGAGGCACACCCAGAGTGTGGACGGCGAACGTCGTGGTGCTCGGCGGCGCATGACGGAGCCTCGGAGGGATCGGCGAGGGAGGACGGAGGGGTGAGGGCGACCGCGTCGCCCCGCTCTTTCGACCGCCCGAGCCTGCGTCGGGTTGCAGGCGCTCCGCTCGAGGTCGACGAGCGTCCGCCGTCGCTCTACGCCGATGGCTCGAGTTCCGGCCGGTCCGTGAAGTGCGCGAGTACGTCCGGGTTCGCGAGCGTGGCCCGGTTGGAGACGGGCTCCGCGTGCACCGCCCGGCGCACCGCGATCTCGCTGACCTTCCCGGAGGCGGTGCGCGGCACGTCGGGGACCGCGAGGATCACCGCCGGCACATGCCGCGGCGTGGTTCCCTCACGGATACGGCGCCGGATCCGATCCCGCAGGCCGTCGTCGAGTTCGAGGCCCGGCCGCAGCACCACGAAGAGCACCACGCGCAGGTCACCCTCCCACCGCTGCCCGATCGCCACCGAATCGACGATCTCGTCCATCGTGTCGACCTGGCGATAGATCTCGGCCGTTCCGATCCGCACGCCCCCGGGGTTCAGCGTCGTGTCCGATCGGCCGTGTACCACGAACCCGCCGTTCGTCGTGGGTTCGATCCAGTCGCCGTGGCGCCACACGGCGCGTTCCCCGTCGAAGTGCTCGAAGTAGGCGGCGCGGTAGCGCGAGCCGTCCACGTCGTCGAGGAACCCGACCGGCATCGACGGGAAAGGCGCCGTGCAGACCAGCTCGCCGGGTTCGCCGGGATCGCAGCGGGATCCGTCCTCGCGCCACGCCTCGACGCTCATTCCCAGCCCCGCGCACTGCAGCTCGCCGCGGTGCACCGGCCCCGTGGGATCGCCGAGCAGGAAGCAGGACACGATGTCGGTGCCCCCGGAGATGGAGGCCAGGTGCACGTCCGGCTTCACCGAGCGGTACACCCAGTCGAAGCTCGACGGGAGCAGGGGGGAGCCGGTCGAGAGGATCGTCCGGAGGGACGAGAGGTCGTGGGTCGTCCGTGGCTCGAGCCCGAGCTTCTCGGCCGTCGCCAGGTACTTCGCGCTCGTGCCGAAGTGCGTGAGGCCGGCCGCGTCCACCAGGTCCCACATCGCCGTCGGCCCCGGGGCGAGCGGGGAGCCGTCCCAGAGCACGATCTCCGCACCGACCGACAGCCCGCTGACCAGCCAGTTCCACATCATCCACCCGGTCGTCGTGTAGTAGCAGATGCGGTCACCGGCCCGGAGATCGGTGTGCAGCGCGAGCTCCTTGAGGTGCTGGAGCAGCGTCCCTCCCTGTCCGTGCACGAGGCACTTCGGGACGCCGGTGGTTCCCGACGAGTAGAGGATGTAGAGGGGGTGGTCGAAGCGTAGCTGCGCGAAGGGTGCGGGCACCCCGTCGTCGGGGAGCCGACTCCACTCGATCGCCGCGAGTCTCTCCGGGAGCGCCGCGGTCAGCCGATCGGTGCCGCCCGGCACCTGATCGAGTCCGTACTCGGCCAGAATCACCGCCTCCAGCCCGTGATCCGCGAGGTCGGTCGAGATCGCGGAGACGCGGTCGGTTCCGTCGTGCCATCGTCCCTTCCAGACCGAGCCGAGGCCCGCGACAAGCACCTTCGGACGCGCCTGGCGGAGGCGGTCGAGCGCGCCCTCGACGCCGAAGTCGGTGGAGCAGCACGTCCACGTCGCTCCGAGCGTGGAGGTCGCGAGCATGGCGATCACGGCCTCGGCGACATTCGGCAGGAAGCCGGCCACGACGTCGCCTTCGCCAGCGCCGAGGGCCCGAAGCCCACGGGCGACGCGTGCGACCTCGGTCCGAAGCGCGGCACGGGTGAGCGATCGCACCCGGCCGAACTCGTTCCACGAGGTCAGCGCCGGTGCGGCGGACTCCGACCCGGAGCCGGGGATCGGTCGGAGCAGGTTCTCGGCGAAGTTCAGGCGCGCGCCCTCGAACCATCGGGCGCCCGGCATCCGGTCGGCGTGGTGCAGCACGGACGTGCAGGGCGCCGAGGCGATGACGCCGGAGACGTCCCAGACCGCGCTCCAGAACGCGGCCGGATCGGCGACGGACCGATCGTGGAGCCGGCCCATGACCCCGGCCCCGGGCTCCACACCCAGCGTCCGTGCGAAACGCGCGAGCGCGGAGGCCTCGACCCGTTCGGGGGTCGGACGCCACAGCTCGCTCACCGCTTCGTCACCTCCCGGACGCCGGCGTCACGGGGATGGCGCGTGGGCGGGGTCCGCCGGCAGCACCCGTCCCGTGCACGCCCCGAACCCGATCGAGCGAAATCCGTCCCGCTCGCAGCGCCCCGAAAGGACGACGTCGTCGCCGTCCTCGAGGAACGCCCGCTCCTCGCCGTTCGCCAGGCTGATCGGCGTCCGCCCGCCGGTCGAGAGCTCGAGGAGGCACCCGGACTCGGAACGGTCGGGTCCCGATACGGTGCCGCTCGCGATGAGATCGCCGGCGCGGAGGTTGCAGCCGTTGCTCGCGTGGTGCGTGAGCATCTGCGCGAACGTCCAGTACAGACCCAGCGAGTCTCCGCGCGTCAGCACCTCCGGACCGTCGCCGCGATCCCGCATCGCCGATGTGTGCAACGCGACCTCGAGACGGATGTCCACGCCGCCGTCCACCCGGTTGGACACGTCGTCGAGGTAGGGAAGCGGCTGCGGATCGCCGTCCGGACGTTCGAACGCCGGGGCGCGGAAGGGGGCCAGCGCCTCACGCGTGACCACCCAGGGCGAGACCGACGTCGCGAAGCTCTTGCCGAGGAAGGGCCCGAGCGGCTGGTACTCCCACCCCTGGATGTCTCGCGCCGACCAGTCGTTCACGAGGCACACCCCGAAGATGCGCTCCTCGGCCTCCCGGAGCGGCACGGTCTCGCCCAGCGCGTTCTCGCCGGCCACGAACACCCCGAGCTCCAGTTCGTAGTCGAGTCGAGCCGAACGGCCGAACGTCGGAGGGGCGTCGTCCGCCGAGGGGCGGAGTTGACCGGTCGGGCGGCGGATCGGCGTGCCGCTCGGCACGAGCGACGAGGCGCGTCCGTGGTACCCGATCGGGATCCAGCGCCAGTTGGGCAGCAGCGGGTTGTCGGGACGGAAGAGCTGCCCGACGCGGGTGGCGTGGTGGATGGAGGCGTAGAAGTCGGTGTAGTCGCCGACCTGGGCGGGAACGAGCATTCGGACATCCGAACCCGGAACCAGGTGTGGCGTAACCGACGCCTGCGTCGCGGCATCCGCCTGCGCGGACAGCAGCTCGAAGAGCCGGTGGCGAAGCGACACGCGGTCCGCCGTGTCGTGCGCCATCAGTGCGTTCAACGACGGGGCTCCCAGGGCGGTGCGGGTGGCGAGGCCGTCGAGCAGGCCCGCCTCCGCGGCGCGGCCCAGGTCGAGCACCCGATCCCCGATCGCGACCCCGACGCCGGGTTGTCCGGACTCCCGCGCGAACCGTCCAAAGGGGAGGTTCTGGATAGGGAAGTCCGCGTCGGTCGCGTCGGCCGATTCCACCCAGGAGGTGGCAGCGGCGTCGTGTGTATGGTCGAGGTCGGTCATCAGGTGTCGGTGGGGGTGCGGGTGCGGGTGGGGACGGGGGAGCGCGGGAGAAGGGAAAGCGCCTCGGCTCCCTCGAGCGGCTCCACGAAGGAGCACGAGCCGATCGAGAGGCAGCCGTTCGTGCGTGCGGTCGAGATGGAGGCCGCCGGGAACCGCTCGAGGTCCGGCGGTCGGGGGTCGGTCAGCAGCGAGCGGAGTTCGCCGGCGGGCAGATCCGGATCGGCGAGGGCACGGGCCGTCGCGAGGATGACGCCGAGGTACCCCAGCATCGGTCCACGGGGCGCGTCGGGCTCGTAGGTGAGCGGGCGCGTCGCCGGGAGCGGGTGGTGGAGGCCGGCGGTCGCCTTCCACGGGAGGTTGCGGTCGGCGCACTCTCGGATGAACCGTGCGACGTCCTCGACCGGAGGGATCTCGTCCGGCACCACGCTGCCCGTCCGAAGCTTGCCGGCGCCCCGGCCGGTCCGCGCCCGGAGCTCCGCGAGGGTGTTCAGCAGTGCCCCAACCTCGCACGAGTCCGTGGCTTCGGCATGGACCTCGGCATCCGGAAACAGGTCGGTCAGGAGGTCGACGGTCGCGCCGAGCGCGTCCAGCCCGACCACGCCGGCGACCTTCGTCTCCACCGCGCCGACCTCGACCCGCCCGGCCGCCTCGCCCGCGAACTCGGCGTGCTCGGCGCGCAGTCGATCCACCGCGTCGCTCGACGCGGGCAGGGCGAGCAGCAGGCTGACCCGGCACGGATCTGCCACCGAAAGTGCCTCGAGGAACTCCATACGCCGGCTCCATGGCACGATCAGGCGCCCGAGCATCCAGCCCTGGGGCCCGCCCCGGTACGCCAGGTAGTTGCGGACCGTATCGGCCATTCCGAGGCCCGCCGGCGGGAAGAGGCCCGCGTAGTCGAAGAGGCCGGCGAACAGCGCTCGTACGCGAGGGTCC
Organism: Longimicrobiales bacterium; assembly: GCA_028284495.1. Classification (GTDB taxonomy): domain Bacteria; phylum Gemmatimonadota; class Gemmatimonadetes; order Longimicrobiales; family Gaopeijiaceae; genus Gaopeijia. The sequence continues at coordinate 182,342 of JANQRP010000032.1, forward strand.
ACGTTGCTCCCGGGCCCGTCCGGGCGCGCGTTGCTCACGTGCGCCCCGCGACCCGGCGGAGGAGCCGGAGCAGGGTCTCACGTTCGGCCGGGCCGAGCGCCGAAGTCAGTTCGGCCTCGACCTCATCGATGCGGGCGTGCGCGTCGGCGAGCAGTGCGTCGCCCTTCGGCGTCGTCCGCACGACGAACCGCCGCCGGTCGTCGGCGTCCCGTCGGCGCGTGATCAGGCCGCGTCGCTCGAGCTTCTCGAGCGGGCCGACGAGTACGGACGGCGCCGTACCGATCTCGTCGGCGATCTCGGTCTGCGCACGGTCGGGTGTGTTGGCGACGAACTCGAGGGCGGCGAACTGGATCGGCGCGAGTCCGAGCGACTCGAATGCGCGCGCGAAGATCTGTGCGGCGATCCCGTAGCAGATGCGGAGGTTGAAGCCGATCAGGTCGGGAAGGCGCCCCTGATCCGCGTCGGGCACCCGGGTCAGGGTCGTGTCGGAGGGCATTGGTTGACCTGGTAAACGAAATAGCCGAATAATGATCGACTCAGTATACGGTCGGCCCTCCGCCGAGGGCTACCGACGCCCAGCGGCCGCCCGGAAGGCGGCGCCCCACCCCGGAGCATTCGTCGTGAGCGACAATCCCATCGGTCTCAAGCGGATCCACCATCTCAACTTCTGGACCGGCAACGCCAAGCAGGCGGCGTTCTATTACCGGAACGCGTTCGGCTTCTCGCAGATCGCCTTCTCGGGGCTCGAGTCCGGCATCCGCGACCGTGCCTCGTGGGTCATGCGCCAGGGCGACGCCACCTTCGTCATCTCGTCCGGGCTCACGCAGGAGTCGCCGATCAACGACTGGGTCTCGAAGCACGGCGACGGCGTCCGCGACATCGCCTTCGAGGTGGAGAACGCGGACGATGCCTTCCGCGAGGCGGTGGCGCGCGGGGCGGCTCCGGAGTGGGAGCCGCGAGACGTCTCGGACGACCACGGCACCATCCGCTGGGGAGCCGTCCGCACGTACGGCGACACGATCCACTCGCTCATTTCGAACGTCGACTACGACGGCCCGTTCCTCCCCGGCTTCGTGGCGAAGCACGTGCCGGGTCCGGACTTCGGGATCGAGACCGTCGACCACGTGGTCGGCAACGTCGAGCTGGGCGAGATGGAGACGTGGGCGTCGTGGTACGCCGGCGTGCTCGGGTTCGAGCGCTACATTTCCTTCGACGACAAGGACATCTCGACGGAGTACAGCGCGTTGATGAGCATCGTGATGTCCGACGGCTCGCAGCGAGTGAAGTTTCCGATCAACGAGCCCGCCGAGGGCAAGAAGAAGAGCCAGATCGACGAGTACCTCGAGTTCAACGGCGGTCCCGGTGTGCAGCACGTCGCGATGCTCACGAAGAACATTCGGCGCACCGTGCGTTCGCTCCGTGACGCCGGCGTCGAGTTCCTCCAGGTGCCCGACACCTACTACGAGGCGCTCCCCGGCCGCGTCGGTGACATCGACGAGGAGTTCGGATCGCTGGCGGAGTTGGGCGTGCTCGTCGATCGTGACGAGGAGGGCTACCTGCTGCAGCTCTTCACCAAGCCCGTCCAGGACCGCCCGACCGTCTTCTTCGAGTTGATCCAGCGCGAGGGTAGCCGCGGCTTCGGGAAGGGCAACTTCAAGGCCCTTTTCGAGGCGATCGAGCGCGAACAGGCCGCCCGCGGCAACCTCTGATCCGGAGCCATCCATGCCGTTCTACCACCGCCTCGGCCAGATCCCCCGCAAGCGCCACATGCAGTTCCGGAAGGAGGACGGGGGGCTCCACCAGGAGCAGCTCATCGGGAACAAGGGGTTCAGCGGCATCAGCTCGCTGATGTACCACATCCGTCCGCCGACGACCGTCACCGACTACGAGCTGGTCCGCGAGGTGAAGCTGGAGAAGGACCCCGACGCGCGGCTCCGGCACCGCCACTTCCGGCTGATGGAGACGCCGGTGGGTGGAAGCCCGGTGATGGATCGCCGCCCGCTCCTCTTCAACGCGGACGTGTCGTCGTGGTGGGTCCGCCCCGAAGCCCAGGACGACTTCTTCTATCGGAACGCCCAGGGTGACGAGCTCGTGTACGTGGCCGAGGGGCAGGGCACGCTCGAGACGCAGTTCGGCGACCTTGCCTTCCGCCAGGGCGACTACGTCGTCATCCCGAGGTCGATCCTTCACCGGTACCGGTTCGACAGCGAGGGTCGCGAGGAGGGCGCCGGACTCGGAGCGCTCCTGATCCTGGAGGCTCGGGGCTACTATCGGGCGCCGAGGCGGTACCGCAACGAGCACGGTCAGCTCATCGAGGGGGCACCGTACAGCGAGCGGGACATCCGCCCGCCCGAGACGCTCCGCACCTACGACGAGGAAGGCGAGTTCCCGATCGTCGTGAAGCAGTACGACGCGTTCACCCGCTTCACGCTCGACCATCATCCGCTGGACGTGGTGGGCTGGGACGGCTTTTTCTTCCCGTGGGCGTTCTCGATCTACGATTTCGAGCCGAAGGTGGGCCGCTTCCATCTGCCCCCGCCGGTGCACCAGACCTTCGAGTGCGAAGGCTTCGTGGTGTGCTCGTTCTGCCCGCGGCCGTACGACTTCGATCCGGAGTCGGTGCCGGCGCCGTACGCGCACTCGAACGTCATGTCGGACGAGGTGCTCTTCTACTCGTCGGAGGAGTTCATGAGTCGAAAGGGGATCGCGTACGGGTCACTGACGCTGCACCCGGACGGGATTCCCCACGGGCCGCACCCGGGGAAGACCGAGGCCTCGCTCGGGGCGAAGGGCACGGACGAGTACGCGGTCATGTTCGACACCTTCCGCCCGCTCTACGTCGCGAAGGGTCTCACCGACTACGAGGACGACACGTACCAGCGCAGCTGGCTCGCGGTCGAGCCGTAGGCGCGCAGCCGTGAACCGCCGCCCGCGCCCCGCCGCCGCTGTCGTGCTCCTGGGGATCGGCGTGTGGTCGGCGACCGGTTGCGGGTCCGATCGATCGACCACGGACGCGTCGTCGGACCAGGCGGGCGTCGACGTCGTCGTGAGTCCCGACAGCGGTCCGGCCGCGCTTCGCCTCGCACCCACCCCGTCGGCGACGATCGGGGGCGTGGAGGAGGAGGGGTCGCCTCACCTCCTCGGCCGGGTCAACGGCGTCGGCCGGCTGCGGGACGGCCGGATCGTCCTCGTCGAGGCGCTCTCGACCGAGGTGCGCCTCTTCGACGCGGAGGGCGGGCACGTCTGGACCTTCGGGCGCCTCGGCGACGGGCCCGGCGAGTTCCGCCAGCCCCGCTACATCGGGCAGGCGTCCGACGACTCGCTCCTGATATGGGATGATCGGAGCGCCCGCGTCACGGAGCTCTCACCGTCGGGCGAGCTGCGGGAGATCCGGCAGCCCGGCGGCCTCGTCGAGCAGATCCCGCCGCGGCCGCGATTCGTGCTCGAGAACGACCGCCTGCTCGGATCCTTCCCGGGCCAGGGAGCACCGTCCGAGTTCGAACACGGCGAAATCGTGCACGACTTCTCGCGCATGTACCTCACCGACCGGGACTACTCCGAGCGGACCTTCGTGACGGAGATGTCGGGTGCGACGTTCCAGGTCTTCCTCGACCCAGATCCGACCTTCGTGGCGATGCCGTTCACCGCCGCCGCGAACTTCGCGGCGTCCGGCGAGAACGTGCTCGCGGTGGCGCGCGACACGCGGGGCGTGTCCATGTTCGCCAGCGACGGTCGGCTGGTGCGCGAGATGTGGGTGGATCGCCCGCCGCGTCCGGTCACCGATGCCGATTGGGCCGCGGAGGTGGCGCGCCGGCTCGAGGACGTTCCGGAGGAGGACCGTGAGAACGAGGAGCGCCGGCTCAACCGGCTCGACCTGCCCGAGGTGATGCCGACCTACGACCGGGTCTTCGACGACGGGGTCGGTCGGATCTGGGCCCGGCAGTACGTCGCCGACCTCTCCGAGACGCCGACGTGGGACCTGTTCTCGCGGGACGGATCGTTCGAGGGCACGATCCGGACGCCGGTCCTGTTCGAGGTGTCGGACGTCGGCCCCGACTGGCTGCTCGGCGTCCAGTACGACGAGTTCTTCGTGCCGACCGTGCGGCTCTACGCGCTCGAGCCTTCCTGAGCGGCGTCAGAGCGCGGCGAGTGTACGGGGCTGCCCCACGCTCTCGGCCAGGCCGAAGGTGTAGAGGAAGTTGGTGAATCCCCGGTCGTAGTCCGAGATGCCGTTCTGGCCGGTCAGCTTCATGCGCGCGTCGTAGAGCTTCTTCATCGCCTCGCCGACGACGGACCCGTAGAGGCCCGCGGCCGGGCGAAGCCGCAGGAACGCATCCATCAGCTCCGGGCGCAGGCCGGCGTCGGAGAGCGACGCCTCGAAGGCATCCGGATCCTCCGGGTGGAGCACGCGCAGCTGGCGGTGCAGCCGCTCGGCCCGGGCGGACTGCACGAGGACGGGGTATCCCGAGTTCCGGAGGGCCATGTAGGCGAGCACCTGCGCGTGGAGCTCCTTGAGGTATCCCTTCCGATGCACGAACTCGTGCGTCACGACGTGCGGCTCGAAGATCCCGGTGTCACGGAAGATCGCCACGTCGCCGCTCAGCGGCTCACAGGAGCCGACGGCGAAGGGGAACAGGAATGCGGCGAGCGTCACGTCGCGGATCTCGCTGCTGGTCTCCACCCGCTGCCCGGTGATGGAGGCGAGAAAGTCGGTCAGCACCTCGTTCACACGGACCGCGAGTCGCTTCCGCGGCACACGCTCATCCGTATACTCCCGGTTCAGCAGGACGGCGAGTCGCTGCACTTCGGTCTCGCGGGAGTGCGCCGGCTGTTCCGATAGCAGGTCCACGTCCGCTCCGAACTCCGCCCGGAAGTCGATCCGTCGCATCCCCTGCCGGGCGGTCCAGTCGCGCGCGACGCTCCCTGCGTACAGACCCAGCGCGGCGAGCTGGATGGCGCGCCCCGGGGCGGTGGCTCCGAGAAGGATACGCGACGCGAGCGGTGCGGCGGCCACGACGTCGAGCAGCGAGACCGGCGAGTAGGTCGCGTCGTTCGGGATTCGGATCTCGTCCTGGTACGGCATGCCGGTCGGGTCGGGAGAGCGGGTCACACGCCCATGCGCTCCGGGCCCCAGATCGCCTTGTGGATCTGGGTCTGGAAACGAAGGGGAAGGTCGCTCTCGAGGATCCACGACGCGAGCAGTTCGAGGTCCACCTCGTCCCACACCGGTGAGACGAGCAGCGCGCGGAGCCGCCCGTCACGGAGCCGCACGTCGAGTCCGTGCTCGCGAATCCGGTCGCACATCCAGTCGAAATCGGCCCGGTCCGCGACCACGAACTTCACCTCGTCGTGCGGCAGGAGGTGGTCGAGGTTGGACCAGAGGTTCTTCTCGACCTCCCCGGACCCGGGGCACTTGAGGTCCATGACGACGTGGGCGCGCGGGTCACGCGGCTCGATCGTCACGGCGCCCGAGGTCTCGATGAGCACGGTGAAGCCGTCGTCGAGGAGCCGTTCGACCAGCGAGAAGGCGTTCGGGTGCGCGAGCGGCTCCCCGCCCGTGATCTCGACGAGCGGGGTGCCGATCTCCTCGACCTCGGCCACGATCCGGTCGAGCGTCATCCGCTCGCCGCCGTGGAAGGAGTACGTCGTGTCGCACCAGACGCACCGCAGCGGGCATCCGGTGATGCGGACGAAGGTGCAGGGGAGCCCGGCCCAGGTCGATTCCCCCTGGATCGAGTGGAAGATCTCGGTGATGCGGAGGAACGGCTCCGGACCACCCGCCGGGCCGGGCTCGGCGCCGGGCCACGCGCCGGACGCGCTCACCGTCGCTTCGGCCAGAGGAATCCCAACGGCGTTTCCTGCACGATGCTGCCTGCCATGAACAGCATGTTGGCGGGCCGCTCGGCGAGGCGTCGCATGAGGTACGGATACCACGCCTCGCCGAACGGGATGTACGCCGCGACGCGCCAGCCGTCCCCCGCCAGTTGCGTCTGAAGATCGCGCCGCACCCCGTAGAGCAACTGGAACTCGAACGCGTCCGCGCCGATCCCCTCGCGCTGCGCGAACTTCACCGTGGCATCGATCATCCGTTCGTCGTGCGTGGCGATCGCCGGGCAGGCGCCCCCGGAGAGCAGCATCTTCATGAGCTCGACGAAGCTGTCGTCGACCTCGTCCCGCCGCTGGAACGCGACCGACGCGGGTTCGGCGTAGGCGCCCTTGCAGAGGCGGACCCGGGCGCCGAGCCGGTTCATGCGGTGGACGTCGCCCGCCGAGCGGTGCAGGTACGCCTGCAGCACCACCCCTATGTTCCGCCACCCGTCCGCCCAGAGTTCCTCGAAGGCGTCCAGGGTCCGCTGGGTGTAGCCCGACCCCTCCATGTCGAAGCGAAGGAAGATGCCGCACTGCTCGGCGGTGTGGAGTACCCGGCCGAGGTTGTCGCGGAGGAACGTCTCGCCGATGTCCTGACCGAGCTGCGTGAACTTCAGGGACACCTTCGCCTTCAGGCCGTCGGCGCGGATCCGCTCCATCAGCTCGATGTAGACGTCGGCCGCCTTCCGCGCCTGCGCCTCGGACTCCACCGACTCGCCGAGGTAGTTGCCGATCGCGTCGAGGCCCGAGGCGTTGGCGTCGCGGATCGCCTCCAGCGCGTGATCCACCGTCTCGCCCGCCACGAACCGCCGGGCCATGCCCCGGAGCGGCGTCTCGGTCACGACCTTCTTCGCGACCGGTGACTGACCCATGTAGATCAGCGAGTTCCTCAGGAGATCAGCGTTCAATCGGGCTCCACGGTTCGTTCGCGACGAAGCGCGATCGCCTCGTCGAGCCACTCCTTCACCTTCACGAGAGGAGCGCGCCCCGCCTCGCGACGCACCTCGTCCTCCGAGCGTCCCCTCCACAGTGTCGGCGACTCCGCGTGTCCGACCACCCCTACTCCGGTTTCGGCCCAGCGCAGGAACACGAGGTAGCCCTCCCAGGGGGTACGCAGGTCCGGCGTGCGTTCCGCCTCGATCGACACCGTGTAGGGATGCCCGTCCGACCCCGTGAACGCGGGCGGGCGCTCGTGGACGCGGAAGTACCCGCCCAGCGTGGCGTCTTCCGTACCGTGCACGTCGTCCTCGTGCGGGGGCTCCGGGGCGGGCTGGGTCATGGTGAAAAGGTAACGAACGGGGTGGACGCCCGGGGAGCGGCCCGGCAGGTTCGGAACGTGAGTCCGGGACGTCCGGACGCCCGTTTCGACACGACCGTTCCGACATGTCTCCACCCCCCACCATGCGCGCGGCGCGCTTCGCGACTCACGGCGGCCCGGAGGTCCTCCGGATCGACGAGATCCCGGTGCCGGAGCCGGGCCCGGGGGAGGTCCGGATTCGGGTCGAGGCCACCGCACTCAACCACCTCGACCTCTGGGTGCGGCGCGGTCTCCCGATCGAGATCACCATGCCGCACGTCGGGGGGTCCGACATCGCGGGCCGGGTGGACGCCCTCGGAGACGGGGGCGAGCAGAGCGTGGGGCTCGACGGCGTCGATGTCGCGCTGGAGGTCGGCATGCGGGCGGTGGTCGATCCTTCGCTCGACTGGATCGATCCGACATCGGATCCCGCGAGCTGGAGCGGCCGTGATCCGGCCGGTCTTCGACTCGTGGGCGAGCACACCGACGGGGGCTTCGCCCAATACGTGGTCGTGCCCGCCGGCAACGTGGTGCCGATTCCCGATGGACTCGAGGCCGACGTCGCCGCCGCGGCGTCACTCGTGGGCGTGACCGCGTGGCGGGCGCTCGTCACCCGTGGACGCGTGCGCCGGGGCGAGGTCGTGCTGGTGACCGGCGCCTCCGGCGGGGTGTCCACCATGGCGATCCAGTTCGCGAAGCTTCAGGGTGCGACGGTCGTGGCGGTGACGTCCACGCCGTGGGTCGACCGGGTGCAGGCCCTCGGCGCCGACCTCGTGATCGACCGCACCGCCGGGGACTGGGCGACCATCGCGGGCACCGTCCGCGAGGGCCACGGCGTCGATCTTGTCATCGACTCCGTCGGCGCGCCGATGTGGAGGGGGATCTCGAGAGCGCTCGCGCCGGGGGGGCGCGTGGTCTCGTACGGCGCGACGGGCGGGCCGAAGGTCGAGATCGACCTCCGTCACCACTTCTGGAAGCAGACCAGCTTCATGGGGAGCACGATGGGGTCACCACCGGAGTACCGGGCCGCCATGCGCGCCGTCGCGGAGGGGAAGGTGAAGCCTCCGATCCACGCCACGCTGCCTCTCGCCGCGTGCGCCGATGCGCATGAGATGCTCGAGGCCGGCGAGGTGTTCGGGAAGATCGTCCTGCGTCCCTGGCCCGACGATGCACCCGACGCCGTCGAGATCGGACCCGGAGGTGCGGCGTGAGCATCGACCTTCGAGGCGTGCAGGATGCAGTCGACGCGTGGATCGGGCAGTTCGAGGAGGGCTACTGGCCTCCGCACGTGAACCTCGCGCGACTCACGGAGGAGGTGGGTGAGCTCGCCCGTCTCGTCAACCACCGATTCGGGCCGAAGGCGAAGAAGCCTGAGGAGGCCGACCAGGAGTTCGGTGAGGAGCTGGCGGACATCCTCTTCGTGCTCGTCGCCATCGCGAATGAGCAGGGAATCGATCTGACCGAGGCGTTCGAGGGGGTCCTCGCCAAGTACCGCCGACGAGATTCCGCGCGGTGGGAGAGGAAGTCCGCGCCGCCGGCTTCCGGCACCGAGACGGACGACGTCGCCGGCTGAAGCACGCGAAACCCTTGCGACGGGCGGCCCGAACCCTTAATGGTAACCATATGGTTACCGATAACACCCTCGATCTCACCTTCGGCGCGCTCGCCGACCCGACCCGCCGTGCGCTGCTCGCGCGCCTGACAGCGGGGGAGGCCACCGTCGGCGAACTGGCCGAGCCCTTCGACATGTCTCGGCCCGCGATCTCGAAGCACCTGAGCGTCCTCGAACGGGCCGGGTTGGTCCAGCGAACGCCGGAGGGACGCATGACGCGCTGCTCGCTCGACGCGCGGCCCATGCAGGAGGCCGCGGACTGGGTCGATCGGTACCGACGCTACTGGGAGACGCAGTTCGATGCGCTCGCCCGCTACCTCGAACACGACGGATGACACGCACATGGCTACGCTGACCGACCGATCGCTCCGCATCACCCGCGACTTCCCCGCTTCTCGCGAGCGCGTCTTCCGTGCCTGGACCCGGGCCGACGAGATGCGCGTCTGGTCGTGCCCGGAGGGGGCGACGGTGGAGAGTGTCGCGTCCGATCTCAGGCCGGGTGGCGCCTACCACATCACGATGAAGATCGGCGATGGGAGCCTGCTCACGGCCCGCGGCGTGTACCGCGAGGTGGAGGCTCCGTCGAAGGTGGTCTACACGTGGGACTGGGACGAGGAGGACCACCACATGGGCGACACTCTCGTGACCGTGGAGTTCGAGGAGCTGGGCGAGAGCACCCGGGTCGTCCTCACGCACGACTTCTTCCCGGCGACCGAGGCCCGGGATGGGCACGCCGAAGGGTGGAGGAGCTGCCTCGACAAGCTGGAGAAGCTCGTCGCGTGAGGGCGGCCGCCGGACCCTGTGCGAAATCGAGGCGCAGGGTCCGGCGATCGCTCAGTTGCCGATGCCGATCTTCACGCCGAGCTGGAGGAACGGCCAGAACTCGGCGTAGTCGGGAATGTCGTCGTTGATGTTCTGTCGTTCGCGCTCGACCTCGGCGTCGATTCCGGGGATGCCGGCGATCTCCCCGTCGACGTCCGCGGTGATCTCCGGGTCGCCCGAGAACGCCACGCCGACGTCGAGGAACAGACCGAACCCGCCACCGGTCGTACCCCCGAGTCCGAGCGCCAGGAAGGGCGACGTGGTGTTGTTCTGCCACTCGCCGAACAGGCGGCCCGACACGTCGTTGTAGGTCTCGTCTCCGATCTCGACGGTCTCGTTCTCGAAGACCGCCTCGTACTCGAAGTCGCCCGAGCGGAACAGGAGTCCGCCGCTGAGCCGCAGCGGGCCGACGAGCCGCAGGTCGGCCCCGGCCGTCGCGAAGAAGTCGGGCGTCGTGAGCGTGTAGTCGAGGTCGTCGATCTCGACGTCGTCGAACTCGAGGGGCACGAATCCGAGGCCGGCGCGGAGTCCGACACGATCGGTGAATGCGAAGGAGACGTCGGCGCCGAGCCCACCGGAACCGATCTTCGGGAGTATGGCGATCTGGCCTGAAGCGCGAGCGGGCGCCACGAGCAGGATCAGCGCGACGGGGATGGCGGCGAGGAGAGATCTGCGACGGGACACGAAGCGACTCCGGTGGATGGGCGAGGTGGGGGGTCCTTCAAGAATACCAGCATCGACCGCCTTTGCGACATGATATCCGCCGTGTCAGGAGCTGCCGCGGATCCGGACGAGTTCGTCGACGAAGTGCTCGAGTTCGTCGGTCGTGTTGTAGAAGTGGGCGCTGACCCGGACGTGGCCTGGCCGATGGTCGACGACGATGCCGGCGTCGGCGAGCGCCTTCACGACGTCCGCTTCTCCGGGCATGCGGACCATCACGATGTTGGATCTCGTGGCCAGGTCGTCGCGCATGCGAAGTGAGAAGCCCTCGGCGCCGAGACGCCCGATGAGATGGTGCGTGAGTCGCCGGTTCCGGGCATGGATCGCGTCGAACCCGACGGACTCGAGGAGCTGGTGGGCCCCGAGTGCCATGTGCACGGTCGCAAGGGGCGGCGTGCCGAGCTCGAAGCGCCGCGCGTCGTCGCGAAACTCGAACGACTCGAAGTCGAAAGCGAACTGATCGCGCGCGGCGAACCAGCTCGTGAACCGCGGCGTGAGCTCCTCGATCCGGTGCTCGCGCACGAAGAGGTAGCCGAGGCCCGGTCCACCGCAGAGCCACTTGAGCGGACCCGTGACGTAGGCGTCGACGCCCGCCGCCTCCACGTCCACCGGGATCTGCCCCGACGCCTGGTACCCGTCGATCACGCACCAGGCGCCGGCACGGTGCGCCACGTCGGCGATGGCGTCGATGTCCTGGATGAACCCTGTGGCGTAGAAGACGTGCGACGTCGCGACCATGAGCGTCCGTTCGTCGATGGCAGCCTCGTACTGAGCGAGGTCGATGCCGACGCCGTCCTCCGACCGGAGCACGACCAGCTCGATCTCGGGCTTCACCCGGAACTGGTAGGCGAGCGTCGGGAAGTCCAGCTCGCTGCACACCACACGGGTTCGGCCGCTCTCGGTCAGCGCACGAGGCATCGACTCCGTGACCATCGAGAGGGCGCCCGAGACCGAGGGCATCAACGCCGTACCGCCCTCCCGGACGCCGTGCGCCACGCCCGCCTTCGACCGGAGCATGGCGAGCTTCGCCATCCAGTACTCGTACCACGCGGAGGCCCCACGCTGATGCCACTGCCCGCGGAAGTCGTCGAGCTCCCGCTCGGCCGTGTCGGAAAGGGCGCCCAGCGAGCAGGAGTTCAGGTAGTTGGTCCGGGACAGGATCGGGAAGTGCGCTCGGAGCGCTGCGAGGTCGAGGTCGGTCATCCGGTGTTCGGAAGGGCGGGGCACGCGATCGGTTGGAGGATGGAGGGACGGTGAGGCAACGCTGTCATGTCGGATGGTATCGAACACCCCGCAGGCCTGCCCGGGATTCCATCCACCATGCCGGAGTCGCTCGATGCGCGCTGGACACGTACGGTTCGCCGCCCCGTTGCTCGCCACCTTCCTGTTCTCCGCGTGCGGAGGCGATGCCACGTCCGGCGGGCCCGCCGGACTCGGTGGCGCCGACTTCGACCTCGCGTGGTCGACGGATGTGGCGTATACGCTGGGTGGATTCGAGGCGATGGACTGGGACGCCTTCGGCAACGTGAGTGGCGTCGGGTTCGACCGCGACGGCAACCTCTACATCCTCGATTCCCAGGCGGCGACCGTGCACGTGGTCGATCCGAGCGGCGAGCGGATTCGGAGCTTCGGGCGTCAGGGCGAGGGCCCCGGCGAACTCAATCAGCCGCAGTCGCTGGTCGTGCTTCCCGACGGCACCGCGGCGGTGTACGACTTCGGGAAGTTCGGGTGGGTGAAGTACGGGCCGGACGGGGAGTGGATCGAGGACGTGACCTCGCCGGATCCCGGCAACATCCAGCTCCTCGGGAACTTCAGCGTGGCGGGCGACGAGGCGGTGCTGGCCGAGGTGGTGGGCCGGATCCGGATGTCTCGGGGAAGCGGCGACGAGGACGCCGAGAGTGGGGAGGCGGAGCAGCTCGGGGACCCGCTCGTACGCATGACGCTCGACGGAGCGGAGACGACCACCGTGTTCCGCGCCTGGGATCCACCGGACCCGGAGGGGCCCGAGCGTGAGTTCAGTGCGGGTAACGCCGCGGGAAACGCGATCCAGTTGCGGATGCCGCAGATCCGGGCCTTCGAACCCGAGTTCAGCTTCGCGGGTCTCCCCGACGGCGGATTCGTGGCGGTCGACAGCACGACGTACCGCGTCGAGGTCTTCGACGCGGCCGGGCAGCCCGTGGGCACGATCACGCGCCCGATCTCACCGACGGCGGTGACGCCGGCGATCGAGCAGTCCGAGCGGGAGCGGCGTCTCGCGGCGGTCGACGAGCGGGAGGCGCAGGGCGGCCAGACCGGTCGGGTCGTGATGCTCGGCTCCGGGGGCGGCGGGAACTTCGACATGTCCGGAATGAACGACATGGAGCGGGAAGGGATCGCCAACATGGTTTTCTGGCCCGAGGTGCCGGTCGTCGAGGACCTCGGCGCCGACTGGTCCGGTCGCATCTGGGTGCAGCGTTCGTCCGGGCAGCCGGGCGAGGACGGTCCGACGGACATCGTTCTCGCGGACCAGACCTACATCGGGACGCTACCCGCCGACGGGCTCCGCATCCCGGACGCCTTCGGCCCGAACGGACTCGCCGCCTGGATCGAGCGCGACGAGTACGAGGCCGAGCGGGTCGTGGTCGCGCGGATCGTGGAGGGCGACCCTTCCACGCAGTAGGGACGCAGTAGGGACGCAGTAGGGACGAAGCAGACGCGGTGCGGGCACGCGCCGGGATGGTCCGGGTACCCGCTTCCGTGCTCTGGATCACCCTTGCGACCCTCCCGTGGGTCCTCGTCCTCGGATTCCTCGTCCTTAGAGTCCGCCTGCCGCACCGCCTTCCGCCCGCGCCCGACACCGTCGACGGTGGCTGGCGGCGCGTGTCGGTCGTCGTCCCGGCGCGGAACGAGGAACGCAACATCGAACGCGTCGTCCGATCGCTGGCGGCCAGCGACTACCCGGCCCTCGAAGTCGTCGTCGTCGATGATCGGAGCGAGGATCGGACGACGGAGGTCGCCCGGGCGGTGGCGTCCGAGCTGGCGGGGTCGGGCGTCGAGATCCGGGTCGTCGAGGGGGCCGACCTTCCCGAGGGCTGGCTCGGCAAGCCGTGGGCGTGCCATCAGGGCGGACTCGCGGCGACCGGCGACTACCTCCTCTTCACCGACGCCGACACTCGACACTCCCCCGGACTGCTCCGACGCGTGGTCGCCGACCTCGAGGGCTCCCGCGCCGACGTGATGTCGCTGATGGGGCGCCAGCTCATGGAGACGTTCTGGGAGCGGATCGTCCAGCCGCAGATCTTCACGTCGCTGCTCTTCCGCTACACGAACGTCCGCGACCCGCACCCGCCCGAGAAATGGCGGGACGCGATCGCCAACGGGCAGTACATCTTCTTCCGCCGCGCAGTGTGGGAGGCGATCGACGGGCATGCCGCGGTGAAGGGGGAGGTGGTGGAGGACATGAAGATGGCCCAGCACCTCGTCCGGTCCGGATACGACCTCGAGATCCGCATGGCGGAGGACGGGTTCGCGACGCGCATGTACGAGACGCTCGACGAACTCGTCCGAGGCTGGTCGAAGAACGTCATTCTGGGGGGCACCGCGACGATTCCACCGGGTCTGCTGCGCCGGGTCGCGCCTGCCGGGATCTTCGCCGGCACCGTCTTTCTCTGGCTGATGCCGCCCGCGCTGCTCGTCACCGGTCTCGTCGGCGCGGCGCCGTCCGTCACGACGTGGGGGTGGATCGTGGTGGGCACGAGTGCGGCCTTCTGGGCCGCGGTCTCGGCGCGCATGGGCGTGAGTCCGGTGTACGGTGTCGCATACCCGGTCGGGGCCGCGATCGGCGCATGGATCTATCTTCGGGCGTGGATTCGCGGCGGGAACGTCGAATGGAAGGGTCGCACGTACCGCGTGCGCGGTGTGGGCGACCCCGGTGAGCCGGGAGGGCTCGGGTGAACGAATCGGGCGCGCTGTTGGAGATCCTTCGGGCGAATCTGCTGTCGCCCATCCCGCTCGCGTTCGCGCTCGGCATCGTGGCGCGCCTTCTCAAGAGCGAATTCTCGCTGCCGAAGGACATCTACGCCGGACTCGGCGTGTACCTCCTGTTCGCGCTGGGCCTCAAGGGTGGCGTCGAGCTGGCGAGCGCCCCGCTCGGCGTGATCGTCGTACCCGCCCTCGTGACGCTCGGCCTCGGCCTCGTGCGTCCACTCACGAGCTACGGGGTCCTGCGCAGCGTAGGCCGGATGGGTGTCGCGGACTCGGCGGGGATCGCCGCGCACTACGGATCGGTGTCCGCGGTGACGTTCATCGCGGCGCTCGCTTTCACGGACGGCGTGGGTGCGCCGGCCGAGGGCTTCATGCCCACGCTCCTCGCGATCCTCGAGGTGCCCGGCATCGCGGTGGCGCTCATGATCGGCGCCGTTAGGCTGGGCGGCGACCGGCCGACCGGGGACGTCCTTCACGAGGTCCTGACGGGGCGGACCCTCATCCTGCTCGGTGGCGGGCTGCTGGTCGGAGCGCTGTCCGATCCGGGTGCGTGGGAGCAGGTGAAGCCGTTCTACGACGGGGCGATCTTCAAGGGCGCCCTCGTACTCTTCCTGCTCGAGATGGGGGTCGTGGCGGGGGAGCGCCTGGGCGACCTGCGGGAGACGGGCGCGTTCCTGCTCGCCTTCGGGATCGTGATGGCGATCCTGCACGGAGCGCTCGGCGTGGTGGTCGGCACAATGGCCGGGCTGTCGCCGGGTGGCGCCACGGTGCTCGCGTCGATGGCGGCCAGCGCCTCCTACATCGCCGCGCCGCCGGCGGTCCGCATGACGCTGCCCGAGGCGAATCCGACGCTCTCGCTCACCGCTTCGCTCGCCATCACATTCCCCTTCAACATCGTCGCGGGCATCCCGCTGTACTACGCGATGGCCACCTGGATGGCAGGCTGAGGATGGACCTTCACGAACTCTACGTCGTCACGATCATCGCCGAGCCGGTGCTCGAGGACCACATCACCCGGGACCTGCTCGCCCAGGGCGCGACCGGGTTCACCGTCATCGAGGCGCGCGGGAAGGGGACGCGTGGCATCCGAACGGGAGACATCCCCGGCCAGAACGTCCGGATCGAGACCGTCGTCTCGAAGCCGGTGGCCGAGCGGATCCTGAAGCGCGTCCAGGACAAGTGGTTCGCCTCGTACGCCGTCATCGCGTGGACGCACCCGACCAAGGTGGTCCGCGGCGACAAGTACGTGGCCGACGACGCGTGACGTCACCCTCGGTTGCGGACCTGGTCACGGAGATTCGCGGGGAAGCCGCGGCCCTCGGGTTCGCGGCCGTCGGGGTAGCCGCGCCCGACCCGTCCGGGCACATCGCGGCCTACCGGAGCTGGGTCGGGAGCGGCCGACATGCGGACATGGAGTACCTGGCGCGCGACGACGCCATGGACCGTCGGGCGAACCCGGGGTGGCGAGAAGGCTTCTGCCCGTCGTCGCTGGTCGTGGTGGCCCACCCGTACGGGGCGGCGGATCCGGACGGGGTCCCGGGCGACCCCTCGATTGGCGTCATCGCCCGATACGCACGGGGCCGCGACTACCACAACGTGCTCCGGAAGCGGCTCGGCACGCTTCTCGACTCGATCGATGCGGCGGCCCGTCGGCTCGGCGTGGCCGACGGGGTGGAGGGCCACGTCTTCGTCGATGCCGGCCCCGTGCTCGAGCGGGAGCTTGCGCAGCGCGCGGGACTGGGATGGTTCGGGCGGAACACGATGCTCATCGATCCCGCGCGCGGCTCGTACTTCCTCGTCGGCGTGCTCGCCATCGATTTCGAACTGACGCGCTCCGCCCCCTTCGAGCCCGACCGGTGCGGATCCTGCTCGGCGTGCATCCCGGCGTGTCCCACCGGGGCGCTGGAAGGGCGCGACGAGACCGGCGCGCCGGTCCTCGACGCCCGGAAGTGCATCTCGTACTGGACCATCGAGACCGACGCACCGATCCCGCTCGAGATCCGCGCCGCGATGGGCAACCGCGTGTTCGGCTGCGACATCTGCCAGGAGGTCTGCCCGTGGAACCGGTTCGCGGATGCCGCCGGGGATCCTGCGTACGCCGCCCGCGGCCCCGGTGAGCCCCCGCCGGGCGTCGAGCCGCTTCCGGGCGAGGAGCGTTTCGACCACCCCGGTACCGCATCGCCGCGGCTGGTCGATCTGTTCGAGATGACCGAGCCGGAGTGGCGCGCCTGGTCCCGCGGCTCACCGCTTCGGCGGACAGGCTTCCACGGGTTCAGGGGGGTCGTGGCCGTGGCGCTGGGAAACTGGCTCGCCGGGGTGGACGTGGCCGGTGAGGACGCGCGTCGGGCCCTGGACCTGCTGCGCGCCGCCGCGGCGGGCGCGCATCCTGTGGTTCGTGGGCACGCCGCCTGGGCGCTCGGTCGGGCCGGATTCGATCCGGCGCGCGAGGCGTGACCGGACGGGGCACGAACCCTGCACTCTGATCGGGCTGTCCGGCCGCGATTCGCGGTCACGCAGCGCCGATGACGGGCCGTCCGACGTCGGGCCGGCCGCCGACGCGTCCTTCCGGGGACACTCGATGTCCAGTTTCGTGTACGACTTGCCCCCGGGCGCTCCGTCCGCATCTCCGACAGCTTCGCCTCGCCCGATTCCCCATCGCATGACCCGTAGCCACACCGCCTTCGCGCTTCTCGCGACGGCCCTCACGCCGCTCGCGCTGGATGCCCAGGACCCCGATTCCGTGCCGCCGGACTCGGTCGTGATGCGCATGCAGGGCATCGACGTTCGGGCGCAGCGCCCGATCACGATCGTCGGCGGCGCGACGGCGCTGGACATCGACGTGTCGCGCCTCGACCTGGCTCCGGCCGCGACGGTGGAGGACGTCTTTCGGGTGATTCCGGGGCTCCATGTCCGTACGAATTCGCGCGGCCAGGCCGAGGTGACGGTGCGGGGCTCCGAATCCCGTCAGGTCGCCGTGCTCCTCGACGGCGCGCCGCTCACCCTGGCGTGGGACGCCCGGACGGACGTCTCCGTATTGCCCGCCACGGCCCTTCGCAGCGTGCGTTTCGTGCGAGGCCTGTCGACGGTGCTCAAGGGGCCGAACGTTCTCGGGGGCGTCGTGGAGCTGAGCCTGACCGACGATGCAACGCCGGGCTCGAGCGTATCGGTCGGCGCGGACGAACTCGGTGGCTGGTCGATGTCGGCCACGGCCACACGCTCGTTCGCCGGGGGTGCGGGGGTGCTGAGGGCAGGCGGCGGGTGGAGGGACTCACCGGCCGCGACGCTTCCCGGGGGTGTCGAGGAACGCCCCGGGGGAGTCTCGGGCCAGCGGCTCAACACCGACTTCCAGAACCTCGACGGTTTCGTGGCCGCGAAGTACATCGCCACGTCGGGTGCCTGGCTGAGCGGGTCGCTGACCGCGCACCGATCGGAGCGCGGAATCGCGGCCGAGCTCGGGTTCGAGGACGCCCGGTTCTGGCGGTATCCGCGCAGCGCTCGGTCGGTGGTCGCACTCCGGGGCGGCACGGGTGAGCGGCCCACCGCGTTCGGCTCGGGCCGCATCGAGGCCGGCCTGTTCGTGGACGAGCTCGACGAGGAGATCGCGGCCTACGACGGGCCGGATTACTCCACCGTGCTGGAGACCGAGAGCGGCGAAGGCCGCACGGTTACGGGTCGCATCCGGGCCGACCACACGCTCGGCGAACGTGGGGTGGTCCGGGCGTCCGTCGACTACGGGATCGTGCGACACGACGAGCGCATTGGGGTCGAGGCTCGCTCGTACGAGCAGCGTCTTCTGAGCGCGGGCACCGAGGCCGAGTGGGACCTCGTCAGGGGCGGGTCCGCTCTGGACCGGCTGACCGCTTCGGCGGGCGTCGTGCTGGACCGCGCGACCACGCCGGAGTCGGGGGATCTGCCGTCTCTCCCGACCATCGACGACTGGGGCGCGCGACTCGGCCTTTCGGCCACCGTCAATCAGGGACGGACGCTCCTGCACGCAGGCGTCAGCCGCAGGGGACGGTTTCCCTCATTGCGCGAGACCTACTCCGAGGCGCTCGACACCTTCGTGCCGAACCCCGACCTCGGCCCCGAGCGGCTCGTGGCGCTCGAGGCGGGCGTCACGACGCAGGTCGGCAACGGCGAGGTCCAGGTCGTCGGCTTCACCCAGCGGCTCACGGACGCCATTCGGCGGATCACCTTCCCCGACGGACGCCGTCAGCGGGTGAACTCGGACCGGCTCGAGAGTGCCGGTATCGAGCTGTTCGGGACCCAGACGTTCGGTCCCCTGACGACGGGCGGCGACCTGCGACTTCAGGCGGTCGACCTCGCGGACGCGGCGTCGGCACTCTCGGTCGAGCCCGAAAACGTGCCCGAGCAGGAGGGACGGCTCTGGGCGGAGTGGTCACTCGCGCCCGACGTGCGACTCCGCGGCGAGGCCGAGTATACGGGCTCGCAGTTCTGCCAGAATCCCTCCACGGGCGCGGACGTCGAACTGGACGGTGGCACCTGGCTGAACGCCGTCGTGTCGCGCGTGTGGGTCGTGAGCGGACTCTTCGAGCGCCTCGAGACGACCTTCCGCGCGACCAACCTGACCGACACGGCGCTCTACGATCAGTGTGGTCTGCCGCGTCCGGGGCGAACCCTGTCCGTGCAGGTCCGGTTGTACTGAGCGACCCTCAGAACGGCTTGTAGAGCGCGATCCACCCCGCCAGCGCCGCGAGCACCGGAACGAGCAGAAGAGCCGGCGTAGCGAGCCGCGGTGAGCGACGGGCGGCGACGAAGCCACCCAGGATCACCCAGATGCCCAGCTTGGCCCAGATCCACGAGGGCAGCGCCAGGCCCTCGGTGACGTCCAGACGGGCCAGCATCCCGAACCCGCCCAGCAGAATCAGGAACAGCGCGGTCCCGTGTGCCGCGATGAGGCGGCGTGCCCACGGGTCGACCGACTCCTCGGAATCCCGCCAGAGGGCGGCGGCTCTCGCGAGCGTGGCGGAAAGCGCCACCATCAGCAGGAAGACGCCCGTGTAATGGACGACCTTGTAGACGGTGTAGGAGATCACGTGGCAACCATGGACGTCGGTGTCACGCCGCTGAGGAGAACCAGTCCCGCCACGATGTGGACAGTGCGGGGTGCGCGGCGGCGCGTACCCGGACCTCCGGGTCGGGATCCCGCCCCGTGAAGAACTCGACGATCTCGTGGATGGTCAGTCGAATCGGGTGGCGCGACTCCGACACGATCGGGTCGCCCGCCGAGACCTCACCCGCCTCCTCGATGGCGAAGTAGAGCCCGTTCCTTCCGGCCTCGTGGAAGCGACGGGTCATGAGCGGGTCGCGAAAGCGAAGCCCCAGCTTCGAACAGGGCATGCGCGGCTCGGTCACCCGCAGCAGGGCCGACCCGACGCGAATCAGGTCCCCGACACCGGCCTCGGTCTCGAGGAGTCCCGTCGTGGTGAGGTTCTCTCCGAAGGCACCGGGGCCGTCGACGACATGGCTCTGCGGCGGGTCGAGCGTCTCGCGCCACCAGGCGTAGTGCTCCCACGGATAGGCATACACCGACTTGGTCGGTCCCCCATGCACCGAGAGGTCCGCCTGTTCGTCGCCCGACATCTGCACGCCTTCGACCCGAGCCGGCCCCTCGACCGGTTCCTTGAAGATGCCGGTCCGCCAGGTTCGGCCCCACCAGTCGACCTCGCGTGCCCGTCCGACGTTCACGGATCGGACCCGCCCGATGGCCTCGCCGGGGCGCGCGTCGTTGCCGTTCACGGCCGCCCGAGCTCCGCCTCAGCGGTGCTGGTCGATCAGGATGGGATTCCCATCCGGATCCTCGAGGACGATGGATGCCGGCCCCTCGGTTTCCGGCTCCGGCCGCTGGATCAGCTCGAGGCCCGAGGCCTCGAGTGCGTCGGCGAGATCTCTGACGTCCGTGAAGTCGTCGAGGTTCTGCGCGCTCTGATTCCACCCCGGATTGAAGGTCAGAATGTTCTTCTCGAACATCTTCTCGAACAGGCCGATCACGTGCTCGCCGTTCTTGAGGATGGCGTAGCGCATGTCGCCGTTGTCACCGAGCGGCTCGAACCCGAGCTTCGCGTAGAAGGCGATCGAGACGTCGAGGTCCTCGACGGCGAGACTGATGGAGAAGGCTCCGAGCTGCATGTTCGCTCCGGGGTGGCGTGGGGGACGGAACGCGCCGGGGGCCGACACGGGGTTGGCAGTGTGCACCCGCCGCCGGCTCCGAACAACGCTCACACGTCGGCGGTTCCACGGTCGAGGAGTTCGCGAAGCAGCGGGTTGGGGAATTTCCGCGAGATCGTGATCGCGTAGAACGTCTCCTGGAGCAGTGGAAGGTGAGCCAGCTCGACGAGCTCCCCGGAGGCGATCTCGTCCCGTACCACGATCGAGGGGATCACCGCATGCCCGATGCCCGCGCGAGCCACGAGCCGGAGCATCGCCATGTCGTCGACCTCGGCCGCGATCTGAGGACGAATCGACAGTCGATCCACGAGGGCGTCGAATCCGACCCGAATGCTCGTTTCCGCCGCCGGCAACACGAGCGGTGCGTTCGTGAGGAGCTCCCGCAGCCGCGCGTCGTCGGGCACGCGTCCCGGATCGGCCGCCACCGCCGAATCCGCCTCGGGGGCGTCGGCGCGCGCGATCAGGCTCACGTCCTGCCGGGCCATGGGATGGGTCACCCACCGCGTGCCGGCATCCCTGGGCGGCGCCCAGTTGGCCAGCAGCACATCGATCTGATGCGCCTCCAGCTGGCGGAGCAGGTCGTGCACGGGCCCCGACCGGACGACCAGCTCCACGTCGTCGCGGAGAATCAGCGGCTCGAGGAAGCCGAGCTGGAAGTTGCGGGACAGCGTCGCCATCGACCCGACCCGGAGGATCAGGCGATCCCGCCCGGTCTCGGCGAGCGTGCCGACGAGGTCGTCGCCGAGCGAGAAGATCTCGTCGGCGTGGTCGAGCGCGATCCGTCCCGCCTCGGTCAGGACCAGGGACCGGTTGCGGCGCTCGAAGAGCTCGTGGCCGAGCGCCTTCTCGAGCTTTCGGATCTGCACG
Source organism: Longimicrobiales bacterium (assembly GCA_028284495.1). Lineage (GTDB taxonomy): Bacteria > Gemmatimonadota > Gemmatimonadetes > Longimicrobiales > Gaopeijiaceae > Gaopeijia. Next base: position 203,680 of record JANQRP010000032.1, read on the forward strand.
GACACCGCCGACTGGGACACGTGCAGCGAGTCGGCGGCGCGCGTGAGGTTGCCCTCGTGGGCGACGGCGCGGAAGTAGGCGAGATGGCGGTAGTTGAAGTCGAGCATAGTTTCATGAAAGCGAACGAAAACGTCGGATACTTATATTGGACCAAATACCTGGACGACGCTAGATATCGGCCGTGATCCACGCGACTTCGACCCCGGCGGACATGGCACAGCTCCTGATTCTCCTGACGCTCGCGGCACCCGCGTCGCTCGTGGCCGTGGCGCTTCGAGCGCGGCGGCAGCCCGGACCGAGACCCCACACCGTCCTTCGCGCGGCCCGCATGGCTGCACCGCTCGCACTCCTCGGCAGCGCGGCGGCGATCGCGCACGTGGCGCTCTACGGAGCCACCACGACCGCGACGGCCGGACCGGCCGGTCTCGGCTTCTCGATCCGCGTGGACGCGCTGAGCGTCACGATGCTCGCGCTCGTCGCCTTCATGGGCGGGGTCGTCCTCCGATTCAGCCGGAACTACCTCGACGGAGATCCGCGCCACGGCGCGTTCATCGGGAATCTCGCGCTCACCGTCGCGTCCGTGATGATGCTGGTGCTGGCGGGGAACCTCCTCCATCTGGCCGTATTCTGGGCGTTGACGAGCTTCGCGCTCCACCGGCTCCTCGTCTTCTATCGGGACCGGCGAGGCGCCGTGCTCGCGGCCCGTAAGAAGTGGGTCGTGGCGCGAGCCGGCGACGTGCTGCTCGCGGCATCGGCGGTCCTCCTCTGGCTCACGTACGGAACGGGCGATCTCGCGACGATCGCGACCGCCGCCGCCTCCGGGGCGGGGGCGGGCGGCGCCATGGTACTGGCCGCCACGTTGATGATCGCCGCGGCCGCCGCCCTCAAGTCCGCCGCCTTCCCGACCCACGGCTGGCTCCTGGACGTCATGGAGACGCCGACGCCGGTGTCGGCCCTCCTGCACGCCGGGATCATCAACGGAGGGACCTTCCTGGTCGTGCGACTCGCCGACGTGATGCTCACCACGCCGATCGCGCTCCACCTCCTGGTCGTGGTCGGAGCCGTCACGGCGATCGTCGCGTCCAGCGTCCTGGTGACGCAGGCGAGCGTGAAGACGGCCCTCGCGTGGTCGAGTGCCGCACACATGGGCTTCATGCTCATGCTCTGCGGGTTCGGGGCGTTCCCCGTCGCGGTCCTCCACCTCATTGCCCACTCCTTCTACAAGGCACACGCCTTCCTGGCGTCCGGAAGCGCGGTCGAGGTGCCTCGGGCGGCGTCGGCGAAGACCTCGGTGCCCTCCTGGGGACGGATCGTGCTCGGGCTCGCGGTCGCGGGCGTCAGCGTCGCCGGCGTGGGGACACTCCTCGATGTCGAGATGGCCGACAAGCCGGTGACGCTCGGCCTTGCGGCCGTGATCGCGATCGCGCTCACCCAGCTCTGGGGCGCCGGGCTCGCGGCGGGGCGAGACCTCGGGTTCGTGCTCACGCGGGTCGCGGTGTGGTCGACGGCGACCACCCTCGCCTTCTTCGGGCTCGAGCTGGCTGCCGCGGACCTCCTCGCCGGCGCCATCCCGGTAGACCCGCTGACGGACCCGGTCACGGTGCTCCTGCTGCTGGGCGTCGTTGCCGGCTTCGCCGCCGTCGTGGCCGTTCAGCTTCGACTCCCGGTTCTTGCCACCCGTCCGAGAGTTCGCGCTCTCCGCGTGCACATGCGGAACGGCTTCTACGCCAACGCGCGCTTCGATCGACTGGTCGGCGGGTGGTCCGCCGATCGGCGCACCCCCACCTCCTCCATCCGGACCACCTCATGAGCCCCTCCGCCCAGGCCACGCTTTCCGCACCGACTCGAACCGACTCCTCCGCAGGCGACGGGGCCCAGCTCGCCTCGGAGTCCCTGTGGGCCGTCGATCGCGCCTCCACGCTCGACGCCGGAGTGCGGGAGATGATCGTGGACGCGGCCGTGCGTCGCATCGCGCCGCTCTGGTCGCTCGAATCGTTCGTGGCCGTGAATCCGTGGTTCGGCGTGGCCGATCATCGCGTGGACGAGGCCGCCATCCGGATGCAGCGCGTGGCCGGCGCCCGATCGACGATGCCCCGCGCCTGGTATCGGACGGCGATCGAGGACGGCCGCATCGAGGACCGTCACCTGGAGCGTTCCCTCGCGGCGGCCCGCGAGGCCGCGCGGCAGAGGGCCGAGATTCTCCGGCACCTGCCCGCCGACGCCCACGCCCTGCGGGCGATCCTGGCGACCGACCGCGAAGGCCGTCGGGCCGCCTCCGACCCGGTGGTCGCGGATGCGGCTCGCCAGGCCACCGGGGTCGCATGGGACGAGCTCGTCCGGGACCGCGTGTCCGCGTGGGCCTCGGACCACTTCGATGAGGGACAGGCGGCGTGGAGCTCCCCGTTCGCCGGCCTGGGGGTCTGGGCGGCCTGGCGCGCGGACGCGTCGATCGATCGGACGCCCGAGGTGCTCGGGCTGCCGGGATTCCGCGCCTTCGTGGGTTCGCTCCCCGAGGACGCCACCGCGGCTCGCGCGGAGCTGATCGCCGCGCTCGACCTGCCGACTGCCGAGCTCGAACTCTACTTCCACCGGCTCCTGATGCAGGTCGGTGGCTGGTCCGCATGGACCCGACGCCGCGGTTTCGAGGCCGAGCTTCGCGATGGGGACGACGCGTCCGCGAGCGACTTCCTCACGATTCTCATGGCGTGGGAGGTAGGCCTGCTGCGAGGCTTCGACGCCTTTCGGGTCGAGACCGTGTGGCGCGAACTCCGACGCAAGGCCCGGCAGGGCCCCGACCGCGAGCGCGCCGAAGCCGACGTCCGCATCGATCTGCTGCTCCAGGACGCCTTCGAGCACGCCGAGCACGAGCGGATGGTGGCGCGGTTCGCGAACCATGCCGATACCACCACGGTCGAGACGCCCGACGAGCGGCCGCTCCTTCAGGCCGCCTTCTGCATCGACGTACGTTCCGAGGTCCTCCGGAGGGCGCTCGAGCGCATCGCACCGCGCACGGAGACCATCGGATTCGCGGGCTTCTTCGGTGTCTCCCTGGACTATCACCCGCCGGGTGGCGACCGGCGCCAGGCGCTGTGCCCGGTGCTGCTGACTCCCGGCGCGGAGGCGCGCGACCGGGTCGTCGGCGACCCTGCCGAGACCGAGCGGATCGGCGCGGTGCGCGCGCTGCGCCGTCGGGCGTCGTCGGCCTGGAAGTCGTTCAAGATGGGCGCGGTCTCCTGCTTCGGGTTCGTGGGCCCGGTGGGTCTGGCCTACGCGGCGAAGCTCGTCGGCGACGGATTCGGTCTCACGCGGCCCTCTCCCGCGCCCGGCACGGACGGTCTCGGGCCGTCCGAGCGTGCGCGCCTGGTGCCGGAGATGGACCTGCCGCTGGAGGGCCGCGTGGACACGGCCGAGTTCATCCTCCGGGGCATGTCGCTGGTCGGGAACTTCGCGCGGATCGTGCTCCTGGCCGGGCACGGCTCGACGACGGCGAACAACCCGCACGCCACCGGCCTCGACTGCGGGGCGTGCGGCGGCCGGGCCGGCGACGTCAACGCCCGCGTGGCCGCAGCGCTGCTGAACGAGCCCGAGGTACGCCGCGGGCTGCGGCGCCGGGGCATCGAAATCCCCGAGGACACCATCTTCCTCGGAGGCCGGCACGACACCACCACCGATCAGGTCGCGCTGCTCGACGCCGCGTCCGTCCCGCCGTCACACGCCGAGGACCTGGACCGGGTCCGACGCTGGCTCCGCGAAGCGGGTGAAGCGGTCCGCCGCGAGCGAGCGCCCGCGCTCGGGCTCGAACGCGAGTCGCCGGATGTCGACGCGCGTGTCCTCGAACGGGCTCGCGACTGGTCGCAGGTCCGGCCGGAGTGGGGCCTCGCCGGCTGCTCGACCTTCGTGGCGGCGCCACGGGAGCGGACGGCGGGCCTCGACCTCGGTGGCCGGGCGTTCCTGCACTCCTACGACTGGGGGGGAGACGCCGACTTCGGAGTGCTCGAGCTCATCCTCACCGCGCCGGTCGTCGTGGCCAGCTGGATCAGCCTGCAGTACTTCGGATCGACCGTCGACAACGAGGTGTTCGGTAGCGGCAACAAGACGCTCCACAACGTCGTGGGCACGGTGGGCGTGCTCGAGGGCAACGGCGGTGACCTCCGCGTGGGTCTGCCGATGCAGTCGGTACACGACGGAGATCGGCCCGTCCACGAGCCCCTTCGCCTGAACGTCATCGTCGAGGCCCCGAGGGAGGCGATGACCGCGGTGATCGAGCGGAACGAGCACCTTCGGCATCTGCTGGACAACGGCTGGATGCACCTCTGGGCGATGGGCGCGTCCGGGCACCTCACGCACCGGTACGCGGGTGACGGCCGCTGGGCGCGCGTCCGCGTCGAAGAAGAGGGTGGGGTCGCCGCGAGTCGTTCGGCCGAGGAGGCCGCCTGACCGCGCACTCGAACGGCATCGCCCTCGGCGCCTTCACGGTCGCGACCAGGCACGGGAAGGAGAGGGTGCTCGCGCCGCCGCTGGCACGCGTGACCGGCATGCGTGCCACGCCTCCACCTCCGATCGACACCGATCGTCTCGGCAGCTTCGACGGCCGCGTACCTCGACGGGGGAGCGTCCACGAGACGGCGGTCCGCAAGGCGCGAGCGGGCGCCCTCGCGGCCGGTGTGCAGGCGGCCGTGGCGAGCGAGGGAGCGTACGGGTCGCACCCGAGGATCCCCTTCGCCAGGGGCGGGCTGGAGTACGTCGTGTTCGTGGACGTCGCTCGGGACTTCGTCGTGTCGGAGCACCGCATCGTGGATCGCCCGGTCTTCGTCGATGAGCGAATCCGGCGTGACAGCGACCTCGAGGACGTCGTGCGCCGTGCCCGCCTCCCCTCGCACGCCCTGATGGTCGGCATCGAGCGAGAGGACGGGGCGATCGACTGGATCGGGAAGGGGATTCGCGAGATTCCCGACCTGGAGCGGAGCATCGCGGAGGCCTTCGACGCGACCCCGCCGGGTCCGGGGGCTCGATCCGTCCGACTGGTGACGGACATGCGCGCCGACCGGAACCCCACCCGGATGCGGGACATCGGCGAGCTGGCGCACGACCTCGCCGCGCGGCTGGAATGCCGATGCCCGGCGTGTGACACTCCGGGGTTCGGGTGGCGGGAGTTCCTTCGCGGTCTCCGCTGCGAGGGCTGCGGGCGGACGACACCTCTCGTCCGCGCGGAACTCCACGCCTGTGTCCGATGCGACCACGTCGAGGAGCGTCCGCGCGCCGACGGCCTCGAGGCCGCGGACCCCGCCTCCTGCCCGACGTGTCACCCCTGACGCCACGGGTGGCTCCGCAGACCCCGTGGCAGCCGATGGGGATGCGGCGAGGGCCGGGTCGCCGCACCTTCCGGGCGACCCCCCCCGCCCGGGCGACCTCCCCGCCCCCCGCCCGCCCCCGTCCCGCGACCCGCACGCGACCCCGAGGCCCGCATGCTCCCGTCCCCGCCCGCGACTCCATCGTTCCCTTCGTCGGTACTTCGTCGGCGCACCCGTGCGGCGTGCGTCGCCGGAGCGGCCCTTCTCCTAGCCGGGGCCCCTCTCACCGGGCAGGCGACCGACCGATCGACCCCGGCGAACCTCTCCGCGCGCGTCGAGATCGTGCGTACCGCGTATGGCGTGCCGCACATCCTCGCCGACGACCTCGCGGCCATGGGGTACGGACTCGCATGGGTGATGATGGAGGACTATCGCGAGCAGGTGCCCGAGGCGCTGCTCCGCGCGAACGGTCGCTGGGCGCTTGCGGGCGGTGGCGCGAGCGCGGTCGGGGGCGACTTCGCGGGCCGGCTCGACCACGCCTTCGCGGGCGAGACGTACCACCTGCTCCCGCGGGACGTCCGTGACGTGTACGCGGGGTTCGCCGAGGGCCTGAACGACTTCATCCGCCTGCACGCCGACTCGCTGCCCGGCTGGGCGCACCCCGAGTTCACGCCACAGGACGTGGCGGCGCGCGACATCTCGGTGTGGGACCAGGGGGCGGTCGCGGACTTCGAGCGGCTGCGTCGACGGGAGCCACCGCTCGAGCCCGATCTCGAGGACGGCTCCAATGCGTGGGCGCTCGCGCCGGAGCGCAGCGCGTCCGGGAACGCGCTTCTGCTCCGGAATCCGCACCTCTCGTGGACGGCCGGCTACTACGAGACCCACGTGGTCGTGCCGGGGGTCATCGACTTCTACGGCGACTTCCGTCTGGGTGGGCCCTTCACGACGATCGGCGGGTTCAATCGGCGGCTCGGCTGGGCGACCACCAACAACGGTCCCGACCTGGAGGAGTTCTACGCCCTGCTGCGCGCGCCCGAGGACCCGGACGCCTACCTCTTCGACGGCGGTCGCGTGGCGATCGACCGGCGTACCGTCACCGCCGAGTACGTGCGTTCCGACGGGTCGATCGGCACGGCCAGTCGCGAGATGTCCTTCACGCCGCTCGGGCCCGTCGTGTACGAGGTCGAGGACACCGTCTACATCGTCCGAGCCCATTCGCTGTCTCAGTACCGGGTCGGCGAGCAGTGGCTGCGCATGATGCAGGCGGACGACTTCGACGAGTGGACCGCCGCGATGAAGATCCGCGCCAAGGTGTCGTCGAACCTCACGTACGCCGATGCGGACGGGGTCATCCACCTCATCTGGAACGCCGCCGCGCCCGACCTCCCGCACCCGCACTCCGACGGGCCGGCTCTCGCGACCGAAACCGAGGACGTCTGGACCGAACTCGTGCGGTACGAGGATCTGCCGCAGATCACGAGTCCGCCGGGTGGCTACGTGCAGAACGCGAACGATCCGCCGTACCACACGAACCTCCGTGCCGTCCTCCCCCGCGACGACTACCCGGAGAGTTTCCCGGAACCCGCCCTTCGCTTCCGGTCCCAGAACTCGCTGGAGCTGATCGACACCGACCACCGGCTCACGCTCGACGAGTTCGTGGAGCTGAAGCACGCGATGGGGATGACGATCGCGGACCGGATGAAGGACGACATGATCGCGATCCTCGAGGACCGAATCGGGGAGCAGGGGATGGTGTCGGCCGACACGTACAACGCCATCGAGACGCTGAAGTCGTGGGACAACACCGCCTCCCGCGACTCGCGCGGCAGCTCGCTCTTCGAGCTCTGGGTGGACGAGTACTTCGACCTCGTGGCCGACTCGCTGCGCTACGACGTCGGCTGGTCGGAGGAGGAGCCGATGACGACCCCCCGCGGCGTGGGGGACGAACAGGCCGCGGTGGAGGCGTTCGGACGCGCGATGGATGAAGCAAGCGACCGCTGGGGCACCTGGGACGTCACCTGGGGCGAGGTGCACCGGATCCGGCCCGACTCGAGCGACATCGACCTGCCGGTTGGCGGATGCGCGAGCGCACTCGGGTGCTTCCGCGTGGTCGGGTTCACGGATGACGACGACGGGAAGTACGCCGGGTACCGGGGGGACGGGTGGGTCGTCGCCGTCGAGTTCGCCGACGTGCCGATCGCGCGCTCCGTGCTGCTGTACGGCAACTCGAATCGGCCCGCGTCGGAGCGCTACTACGACCAGGCGGAGATGTTCTCCGAGAATCGGATGAAGCCGGTCGCGTTCACGCGCGAGGACATCGAGCGGGGTGCCGTGACGCGCTACCGCCCGGGAGTCACGTCCTCAGGTTCCGGTACGCGCTGACGAGAAGAATCAGGACGGTGAAGGGGAGCGCGAAGCCGAGCAGGGCGAGGCCGATCTGGACCCGTCGGTCTTCACCAGAGTCCCCGGGCAGTCGGCCCGGCCGGGGAGCCCCTTCTACTCGAACCTGGTCGAGTCGTGGGGGGCGGGAGAGTACTTCCCGATGCTGTTCGGGCGTGAGGCGGTGGAGGCGGACGCCCGGGCGCGGCTGGTGCTTCGGCCTTCCGGGTAGCAGCGGCGCCCGCCCACCGACGCGGATGGGCGGGCGACCGGGCACCACGTCTGCCCGGCGGGTGTCCCCGCCGAACGAGTTCGCCTCAGAACATGTAGAAGAACTCCTCCTGCGCGACCTTGCCGTCGCGGAGCGTGTAGACGGCCACCTCCTCCATCATGAAGCGCTGGCCACTCGGCTTGTTCGTGACGTCGTACCTGAAGATCGCGGCGAACTGGTCATCGCCGTGCGGGAACGGACCGGACGCCTCGCCCGAGTGCACCTCGTGATTCTCGGCCCACCACCGGTTCTTGCCTAGGATCGCCTCCTTCCCCTCCATCCGGCGGGCGCCTCCCTCAGGGGGCTCCATGGCCTCGATGCTCACGATGTCGTCCGCGTAGAGCTCGTTGATCGCATCCACGTTCCGACCCTCGCGGCAGTACCCGACGAGCTTCTCGCCGACTTCCTTCGCCGTCATCGTCATCCTCCGTTCGTCTTGATCGAGTGTCTCGGGCCGAGCGTCGCTCACGCCTCGGCCGGTTCCGGGGAAGGGCCCCGGATCACGCCGGGCAGCCCCGCGACACGCCGCGACAGCCCGAGCTGCCCGGCGTGGTAGATCTGGTGGAACGCGAGCAGTCCGAGCAGCTCACCCCGGGTGACGACGTTTCCGAAGGGATCGTCGAAACCGTCGGCGTCGAGCGCCGCGTCGTCGAGTCCCTCGATCGCCGCGAGCACCACCGGCTCCGACGCGACGAGGCGCTCGACCATCGGCTCCCAGTCCACCGCCTCGCTTCCGCTCGTGATCGGCTCGTTCCAGTCGCGCTCGAGCTGCGCCGACGCCCAGACCGGGTCCGCCCCGACCAGCGTGGCGACGGCGTTCTGCACGTGGGTCACGTGACCCACGATCCAGTTGGTGCAGTTTCCCCCGGGCACCGGCTGCGTCAGGGCGTCCTCGGCCGTCACGTCGGCAAGGTTCGCCTTCACGGTGCGGTAGAACAGCGCGAACTGGTTCTGAAGCAACTCCTGTCTCGTCATCCCTCCTCCTCTCCGGCTTCCGCCCGAATCGTGACCCCGGTGATGTCGCCCAATGCGTCCATCACCGACTGGAATCCGGTCATCCCCTCCTCACCGACCCGCCTCACGATGTCGGCCTCGAGCCGCTCGAGCAGGCCCCGCAGCTCGCGCGCGATCTCGCCCCCGTCCGGCGTGACACGGACCAGGAACGACCGGCGGTCCGCCGCGTTGGGCTCCCGAACCAGAAGCTCCGCCGCCTCGAGCCGATCGAGCATTCCCGTCAGCGTCGACGGCGGGTAGCCGAACACGCGTGACAGCTCGGATACGGGGCAGGGCCCGTACAGGAGCGTGTAGGACAGCAGGTGACCCTCGTTCGGCTCGACTCCCAGCGCGTGCGACGCCTCGGTCATGTAGACGCCCAGCTGACGCGTCGCCTTGTGGACCGGGGAGACGATCCGGAGAGGTTCGGGCATGTCGGACTCTGTGTTGTGGACGCAGTATAGTTCGGTATCGAATTATTCGCAAGCGAAATACTTCTGGAGACCTCATGCAGGTCGGGTCACATCGCCCTGCCGGTGCGCCGGCCCCGCGGCCGGTTGCCGCCCGTCGGTCGACGGACTTCATTTGACCCCCCGACCCCATCCTCCGTCCAGGACTCGACATGAAGCTCGCCTCGTCCATGCTGACCGTCGCCGCCGGATTCGCGCTCGCCTGCGTCGCCCCCGCCGCCGCACAGCAGGAGGACGAGCCCGACTTCGAACGTCCGGGCGTCCGCCTCGGAGGCGTCCTGGGCGGGGTGGAGCTCACGTCCGACGAGCTCGTCGTGGCCGGGATCGTCGACCGCCTCGACTTCGACAGCTACGTGTCGCTGATCGAGGGGCTGGCCGAGTTCGGTGACCGCCAGCAGGGCACCGAGCGGAACGAGCGGGCGAACGACTGGATCGAGGAGCAGCTCCGCTCCTGGGGCTACGAGACCGAGCGGGTCCACTACATGTACAACGCCGAACGCCGGATCGGCGAGGAGCCGAGGCTGGAGCCACGCTCGGAGGTCTTCGCTACCAAGATCGGCACGGACCCGAGCGAGATGTACATCCTGGGCGCCCACATGGACGGGCGGGGCGGGGGTGAGGCGGTGAACGACGACGCGTCGGGCACCGCGCTGGTGATGGAGATCGCGCGGGTGCTCGCGGATCCGGGAGTGACGACCGGGAAGTCGATCCGCTTCGCGCTCTGGAACAACGAGGAGACGGGGCTGCAGGGTGCGGAGGCGTACGTGGAGCAGCGCGTGGGGATGCAGGGCATCGAGGACCCCGCCGGGTCGGGCGTCTACCCGGAGCCCACGTGGCTGGGGATGATCCAGCACGACATGATGATGTGGGACCACGGGAATCCGGTGACCTTCGACCAGGCGAAGGACGCCGACGTCGACATCGAGTTTCAGCTCAACTCCGCCATGGCCGCCGAGTCCGCGCAGCTCGCGCTCCAGATCCTGAACGCCAACCGGAAGTTCGCGGATCACTTTCCCGCGGTAATGAGCAACGCGATGAGCAACACGGACTCGCGGGCGTTCCAGGACCATGTGGCCTCGGTCAGTCTCCGCGAGAATCGGCGCCTCTACGAGACCGGCAGCGGCGCGAACCCGCACTGGCACCGGCCCACCGACCTCTTCTCGACGTTCGACGAGGAGGACTTCCGGCTCGGCTTCGCGGCCGCGCAGACGACGCTGGGCGCCGTCGCGCTGCTCGTGGGGGCCCGGGCTCCGGGGATGATGTGAGCGCGAGGCGCGGCAGGGTGCGGCTCGGTGCGGTCCTCTGCGGGATCACGGTCGCGGCCACGCCGCTCGTCGGGCAGGCGCCGCCCGCCATCCCGGTCCCGCAGGACGCCCTGGCCCGCTACCACGAGCTCCCCACGCTCCGCGAGCAGGCCGACGAGCGGCAGGCGTGGCTGGAGGCGCGCCTGGATCGCGTGCTGCCCGACCTGATGGCCGAGTACGAGGTGGACATGTGGATCCTCTCGATGCGCGAGTACGCCGAGGACCCCGTGTTCTGGAGCATGACGGCGCCCACGACGTTCGCCGCGCGCCGCCGTTCGATCTACGTGTTCACGCCGCGGCCGGACGGGACCGTCGAGCGGCTGGCGCTGGGTGGGGGCACCCAGGGCGGCGTGTACGAGGCCTACCGCTCGCAGCGGCCCGTGTCCGACCGGGAGGGCGACGGCGCCGGCAGCGCCGAACTCGTCGGGGACGAGCAGTGGCAGCTGCTGCGGGAGGTCGTCGAGGACCGCGACCCGTCCGACATCGTGCTGAACATCGACGAGGTGCAGGCGTTCTCGGACGGACTGCACGCCGGCGAGCGGGAGGCCCTCGAGCGGGCACTCGGACCGTTCGTCGAGCGGGTTCGACGCGAGCCGCGGCTCGCCGTGGACTACATCGCGACTCGCGTGCCCGAGATGATGCCCCGGTACCGCGAGGTCATGGAGACCGTGCACGCGATCCTCTCCCGGGCCTTCTCGAGCGCGGTGATCACGCCGGGGGAGACCACGGTGGACGACGTGCGGTGGTGGCTGAGGCAGGAAGTGCAGCGCCTCGGCATGACCGCGTGGTTTCACCCGTCGGTCAGCGTGCAGCGAGCAGGGGACATCCCGTCCGACGGCCCCGCCGTGATCGAGCGCGGAGACCTGCTGTGGGTCGACTTCGGGGTCGTCGCGATGAACCTCCACACGGACACCCAGCATCTGGGCTACGTCCTGCGCGAGGGCGAGACCGATGCGCCGGCGGGACTCAAGGCGTGCCTCGCCACCTCGAACCGGCTCCAGGACATCCTGCTCGCCGAGATGGAGCCGGGACGCACCGGGAACGCGATTCTCGCCGACGCGCTGGCGGTCATGCGGAGCGAGGGGATCGACGGGACCATCTACACCCATCCGATCGGCGACCACGGCCACGGCGCGGGGCCGCTCATCGGCCGCTGGGACGCGCAGGACGGCGTCGGACCGCGGGGGGACGTCGTGCTGCGCCCCTCGACCTGGCACTCGATCGAGCTGCAGAGCACCTCGCCGATCCCGGAGTGGGGCGGGAAGGCCGCGAGCTGTCGGCAGGAGGAGGAGGCGTACCTCGACGAGACGGGCGCACGGCACTGGGTCTTTCGCCGGCAGGAGGATTTCCACCTCGTCTGGTGACCGCTCGAAGTTACGCCGCGGCGGTCCGTCCCGGGGCCTACCCCGCGAGCACCTCGAGCACGGCGGTCAGGTGTGATTCGCGGTGGGCCGGGAAGGTCGCGATGCGGATGCACCGGTCCTTCAGGTCGCGGTAGCCGCTTCCGATCACGAAGCCCGCCGCCCGGGCGCGGCGGATCGCCTCCGCCGGGTCGGGCACGACGAGATTCTGCACCGTCGTGGAGCGCCACGCCTCGTCCTCGACGAAGAACTCGGCGCCGATCCGCCCCGACGCGACCGCCTCGCTCACCAGACCGCTCAGGTGGCGGCACCGGTCCGCCATCTCCGCCCCGTCCGCCCCTTCCATCGCCCGGCCCAGGAGCGCGAGCGCGAAGACGTTCGGCGTGTCGTACGTCTGGCCGGTCTTCATGCGCTCGACCATGTCCGGGAGGTTCTGCCAGGGGGCCACGCGCCGCGCGCTCCCGAGCCGCTCGACCCGTTCGAGCGCGCGCGGACCGACGATCACCAGCGCGAGTCCCGCGGGGAGCCCGAGCGCCTTCTGCACGGATGCGAACCAGACGTCGGCCACGCGGAAGTCGACGTCCACGCCACCCAGCGAGGAGGTCGCATCCACCGCGACCAGCGCGTCGGGACGCTCCGCATCCATCCGTGCGCGCAGCTCGGCCAGCGCGCCGGCCGGCCAGAGCATGCCGGTGCTCGTCTCGTTGTGTGTGATGCTGACGAGCTCGACGTCGTCGGAGATGGCGGCCGAGAGGTCCGGCGGGCGCGACCACTCGTGCTCGATACGGTCCTCGGCCAGCCCGATCGCCCGCGCGCTGTCGGCGAACCGCTTCCCGAACGCGCCACCGACGAAGTGGGCGGAGCGGGCGGCGACGAGGTTGCGCAGGACCAGCTCCATCGAGGCCGTGGCCGACGGCTGCGTGACCACCGCGTAGTCGTCGGGAACCCCCAGCGCGCGGCGCGTCTCGGAGATCGCGTGCGCGACGGCGGCCTTCACGGCCGGCCCCCGGTGCGAAAGCGACAGAAGGCCCGAGGCGGCGATCTCCGCAGCGGCCTCCGCCAGGCCCGGCGCGAGGTCGGCGGGGCCCGTGTTGAAGGACGCGACGACGTCGAGCGAGTGGGCGATCGTCATCAGTAGAGCACGCGCGCGCGGATCGTCCCGTCGATGGCACGCAGCGGCGGCAGGATCTCCTCGGCGTCCACCTCGTCCACGTCGAGCACCACGTACCCGACCTCGCCACGCGTCTGCAGGTGCTGACCCAGGATGTTCACGTTGCGGTCGGCCAGGAGGTCGTTGATCGCGGAGAGCACGCCCGGGCGATTCCGGTGCGTGTGCAGCACGCGGTGCACATCGTCGTGGGGTGCGAGAGCGAGCTGGGGGAAGTTGACCGACGCGGTGGTCGCGCCGCTGTCGCTGTAGGCCACGAGCTGGCCGGCGACGTCCTTCCCGATCGCCTCCTGGGCTTCCTCGGTGGAACCGCCCACGTGGGGAGTGAGGATCACGTTCGGAATTCCCTGGAGCGGGCTCACGAACGGCTCGTCCTTCGACTTGGGCTCCTTCGGGAACACGTCGACCGCGGCGCCACCGATGCGGCCGTCCTTCAGGCGTTCGGCGAGGGCGTCCACATCCACGACCGAGCCACGGCTCGCGTTGATGAGGTAGGCGCCGGGCTTCATCCGATCGAACCTCGCGGCCGCCATGAGCCCGCGTGTGGAGTCCGTCTCCGGAACGTGCAGCGAAACGATGTCGGAGCCCGCGAGCAGCTCGTCGAGGGAGGGGACCGGGTGGGCGTTGCCGAGGGTCAGCTTCGGGACGATGTCGTGGTAGATCACATTGAGCCCGAACGCCTCGGCGAGGATCGACACCTGCGATCCGATGTGGCCGTACCCGACGATCCCGAGGGTCTTGCCGCGGAGCTCGTGCGAACCGACCGCCGATTTCCGCCAGATCCCGTCGTGGGCGAGGCGGCTCTTCCGCGCGACGTCGCGCATGAGCATGACCGACAGCCCGATCACGAGCTCCGCGACGGACCGTGTATTGGAGTGGGGCGCGTGAAACACCGGCACGCCGCGCCGCGCCGCCTCCTCGAGCGCGACCTGGTTGGTCCCGATGCAGAAGCACCCGATCGCGAACAACCGCTCACCGGCTTCGAGAACTTCCGGGGTGAGCTGCGTGCGAGACCGAATGCCGATGATCTCGGTCTCCGCGACCGCATCGAGCAGGTCCTGCCCGCGCAGCGCGTCCGGGAGTCGTGTGACGCTCGAGTACCCCGCGTCACGAAACGCCCGCTCGGCGCGTTCATGGATGCCTTCCAGCAGAAGGACACGGATCTGGTCGCGGGGGCGGGTCAGGCGCTGGTCGGGCATCGGGTCGGGCAGGCGGTCGGGGGAGGCAGTGTCAGTCGTCGGACGGCGTCACGAGGCCGGCGAGCAGCGTTCGCAGTTCGTCCATGCTCCGCGCCTCCGGGACCTCCGCATCGTCGAGGAATCGTCGCCGGACGTGCTCCGTGAATGCGACGAAGTGGTCCGCGATCCCGGCGCGCGCAAGCGCCATGTCGGTCGCGCCGTCGCCGACGGCGATCACCGGACGGGGCCACTCGGGGTGGAGCGCGCCGGCGCCCGCCACCTTGGACTCGACGAACCCGTCCTCCACGAGGCTCGCGAACGCGCCGTCCGGCGTCCAGTGGGCCGAGACCGCGTGGACGTGGGCGGCGTCGAGACCGAGCACCCGGGCGGCCGGCAGGATCACGTCGCGGAAGCCCCCGCTCACGATCCGGACCTGGTGCCCGCCGGCGCGCAGTTCCGCGATGCACGCCTGTGCGCCGGGGGTGAGACGCTCGGCGAGGTCCTGGCCCGCCGCGCGCACGGCCTCGCGCGTGGGCGCCGCAATGGCGAGTCGTGACTCGAGCGACGCTCGAAAGTCGAGTTCGCCCTCCATCCCGCGTCGGGTGATCTCCTCTACCCATCGGAGGCGGTCCTCGTCGAGGTCGCAGGCGCGAAGGACCTCCTCGAGGCTCTCGACGGGGACGAGCGTGCTGTCGAAGTCGAAGACGACGGTGGCCATGGCGAGGTCAGTCCGGTGAAGCCTCGGTCGCCCGTCGAGCTTCCGCCGTGAGAACCGCGTAGCTCGGCAGGACGACCGCGGCGAGGCTCGTCGATACGCCGGTAGGCACGCCTGCGAGCGTAAGCACCACGGCGAGCAGCCCGACGCCGAGTGCGACCGCGAAGAGGGTGGCGGCTGCCTTCGGCGCGGGTCGCCCGCCCCACATGGCGATGGCGGCCACGATCAGGAGCGGGCTCGCCACCAGGGCGCTCGCGTTGCCCTCGAGGTGTGGGTCGGACGTGACGCGACCCAGGGAGAGGAGCGCGAGTCCCCCGACCCCGACCGCGAGCGCCCACCCGCCGCCGGCCAGCGCGAACGCACCGGGGGAACACCGGTGAGCGGCCACCAGCAGGCCCGCGAGGCCCGCGCCGACCAGCAGCCACAGCGGCGACTCCGCGCGGCGGGGTGGCGTGTCCGCGGCGCCGCCGTCGTGGAGGGTCCACTCGTCGATGACCAGCGGGAGCGAGCCGCCGCCCTCGGTCGGCACGCGGACGGAGCGGAGACCTTCGCGGAGCGTCTCGGGGAGGAACATCTCGTCCCAGGCCGTGGCGGGTCGATCGACGCGTGGTCCGAGGAACGTGTGGACCACCAGGTGGAAGAGGGGGTCGCTGGCCGTGTAGCCCGCCACATGCTGCCGCGGCGTCCAGGTCGAAACGACGGTGTCGGTCGCCGCACGGAGCCGACCCCCGAGCCCGAGGTCGATCGCGTCCCGGAGGCGGGTACTGCAGTTGTCGGCGATCATCCAGTACGCGTCGCGCCGTCCCCGCGCGGCGTCCAGATCGGCGACGAGCGCGGCGGTCTGCCCCGCGTCGAGCCGGAGCGACTGCACGTGCACGGTCCGCCCGGCCTCGACGTACTCCCGGACGAGCTCGTCGGGGTCGAGGTGGCGGGGTCGGTCCGGCAGGCGGCCCTGGAGAAGCATGCTGACCGCGTTCCAGTCGTCCACGCTCGACCTCCCGAAGCTCCACGCGACGTCACGCCCGGACGCGGGATCCCGGACGCGGAGGGCGGCGTGGCCGAAGCGCGACGCGAGGGCGGGACCGGGGGCGACGGTGATGAGCTCGACGGTGGCGATCGCAGGCGCAGCGAAGGACGCATCGGGCGTCGTCGTCGCCCGGTCCGCCCCGTGCCCGACCGACTGTGCCGCAGCCGGCCCACGACCCGCCGCCATGAAGCCGACCGTCAGGCCCAGCACCGCGATCCGGCGCCAGTGACGGCTGGCCACTCGGCGGGGCGGCATGGTAGGTTGCGGCGTCTCCGTGACTTCACGCCCCGCGCGGGCGACCCCGCACCCGACTCCATCGACGCGATGACGCAACGGCGACCCACCCACGAGTCCGGATTCACCCTGATCGAGCTGCTCGCCGTGATGCTCATCATCGGGATCCTCGCCGCGATCGCGATCCCGAACTTCAACTCGGCCCGGGAAGACGCGTACGTGTCGACGATGAAGGCGGATCTGCACCAGCTCCGGTACGCCCAGGAGCTCTACTTCGTCGAGCCCGACGGGCAGTACGCCTCGACGCTCGCCGAGCTCGGAAGCTCCTTCCAGGCCTCCGCGAACGTCACGGTCACGTTGTCCGGCGGGGGTAACGACTGGTCGGCGACGGCGTCCCACACCGGCACCGCGATCGAGTGCACCTACGACACCGTGGGCAACCTCATCGAGTGCGCTGACCCGGGCCCCCCGCCGAAGAAGTAGGCCCGGAAGCAGGCGGAGAAGCGGGCCTGGCGACCGCTCAGCGCTGGCGGGCACCGTTCTCGGTGATGGGCCGATCCTCGGTCGCCTCCTGGAAGTGCGTCTCGTACCAGTCGAACATCCGGTTCCAGTGGTCGAACCAGTCGGCCTCACCGCCGGCCCGTCCGGCGCCGTGCCCGGCGTTCATGTAGTTCACCCACACCACGTCCTTCCCGAGGCGTCGAAGCGCGTAGTACATCTCGCGCTGGTTGGTGGCGGGCACGTTCCAGTCGCCCTCGCCGGACAGGAGTAGAAGCGGCGTCTCGATCCGGTCCGCGAACATCACGGCGGAGTGCTCGATGTACTTCTGCGGCTGCTCCCAGAGTGTGGCACCGATGCGGTCCTGACCTCGCTCGGCGGCGCGATAGTTCCGCGTCGTGATCTTCTCGGAGTCCCCGAGGAAGGAGATGATGTTCACCTTCCCGGAGATGTTGATCGCGGCCGCGAACCGGTCGGTCTGGGTGACGAGGAGGTTCACCGCGTACCCCCCGTAGCTGGTGCCGTGCACGCCCAGACGGTCGTTGTCGACGAGTCCGCGATCCACGAGCGAGTTGATGCCGGTCGTGACCGCCTTCATCCACGCCTCGCCGGGGAATCCGGTCTCGAACTCGACGGACGGACGGAAGCCGAACCATCCGCGGCTCGCGACCAGGTTCAGGTTCACGTTGAAGCCGTTCGCGAAGAAGTCCTCGTAGACCTCCGCCACCAGGGGATAGCTCCGCCCCTCCTGATAGTCGACCGGGTAGTAGAGAATACCGAACTGCTTCTTCCCGTCGACGTCGAGGTACTCCACCAGCTCCTGCCGGGCGACGTAGACCTCGTCCAGCCACGGATTCAGATCGGTCAGCCGGCGCGCGTCCCGAAGCGAGGCGGCCCCGAGGTCGGCGTCCGTCACGTAGAGGTCCGTGGGGTGATCCCCATCCGAGGTCGAGAAGAGGAGCCGGCTGCCGTCGTCGGAGAGGTTCAGACCCGACACGACGTCCGGAGAGAACGTCTCCTCGGCCACGACGCCTCCGCTCTCGAGGTCGAGCATCCGCACGACGGTCCGCCACTCTTCGGTGGACCGCTCCTGAACGTAGAGGTGGCGTGCGTCCGGCGACCACGCGAAGGGCACGTGGTTGGCCGTCTCCCGCTCCTCCTCGGTGAGCGGGACCACGAGGTCGAACTCACCGGCCTCGATGTCCAGCACGTGCCACCCCTGCTGCGTGTCGACGAGCAGGCGGCTTCCGTCGTCGCTCCACCGCACCGCATCGAACTCCAGCGCCGTCGTGTCGCTCGCCGAGACCGGGCCCGCGAACGCCTCCGTGATCACCGCCGCCGAGTCCTCGAAGATCGACCGGAGGTGGATGTGGTCGTCCTCCTCGAACACGTAGCGCGTGCCGTCCGGCGCCCAGTTCGTCGAGATGTTGTCCTCCGTCGGCTCGACCACGTACGCGGTGTCCCGTGACTGCAGGTCCATCCGGAGCAGGCGGTTCTCCGATCCGCCACCGCCCTCGTAGACGGTCTTGAGCGGCTTGTCGCCCTCGATGGCCAGCCAGCGACCGTCTTCCGACTGGACGATGCCCTGCCAGTATCCCTCCGCGAGGAGCACGTCGACGTCGCCCTCCGTCGTAACGATGGCGGGGCGCGCGAGGCCGCCCATCATCCGTACGCGGTCCCAGTCCAGGAAGGGCTCGCTTCCGTCGTGCACGACGATCGGGCCCTCGGTCATCTCGAGGAATGCGGCCCGGGCGCTCTCCGCCCATCCTTCCGCCCTGAGGTCGATCAGGAGTCCCGAGCCGTCCGGGCGCCAGTCGAGTCTCGACGACGCGGAGATGTCCAGCTCGGTGTCGAGGTCGATCCGCTCGACGTCCCGCTGCGCGAGGTCGAAGAGGTGGAGGTGATAGGCGTCACCGTCACGGAGGAAGAACGCCAGCGTGCCTCCATCCGGCGACCATTCCGCGCCCCGCACCTGGACGCGACCGCCCACGATCGGCGTGCGGTCGCCGGAATCCGTGTCGACCAGCACGAACTCCCCGGTCGACGGCGAGATGTACGTGGGGTCACCGAACCGGAAGTGGTCCACGTTCATGCCGTCCCGCCGTGTCCGGAGCGTGGCCGCGATCCAGCGTCCGTCGGGCGTGATGTCCTGGACCGAGATCGACACCACGTTCAGCGCGTCCTCGGGCGTGAAGGGACGGAGATCCTGGGCGGCTGCGGGGGCCGCTCCCGCGGGCAGGGTCAGGATGGCTGCGGCGAAGGCGCCGACGGCGAGGCGGGGGCGAAGAAGTGGGTACATCGTTCGACTCCGGGACGGACGAGCGAGGCGTGGGCGGTGCGGCGTCGAGCCTGCTGCCCGCGCCGTCCGCCCATTCTGCGCGCTGCCTCCGATCGGCGGCAACCTCGAGGCGTTCCCGGCGGCTCGCCCGCGGTCACGCGCCCGGGGTCGTCGCCGCGGGAAGTCCGAGCAGGCCGAACGGAATCGCCACCCGGCGCGCGGTCGCGCCCTCGACGTCCCGGATCTGCAGCGCGACCTCGCCCGAAGTCCAGTCGATTTCGGCGAATCCGAAGTTGAGCCGGGTGAAGTTTTCCCCGACGCGGTGGTGATTGGTTTCTCCGCCGCCGCCCGTGAACGAGTGGGTCATCCCCGACGCCGTCACTTCGTGAATCGGGTACCCGACCGCCGCATCCTCGATTCGAGAGATCTCGGCGAGATGACGATCACCGCTCAGCAGGATCACGCCGGGCGCTCCGGTCTGGCCGATCAGGTCGAGCAGGCGTCGGCGCTCGGTCGGGAAGTTGGCCCACTTCTCGTACCGGTGGTCTTCCGGAAGCACCTGGATGCCGTTCCCGATGAGGTGGATCTGGGCATCGCTGTCCCGGAGCTCGGCCTCGAGCCAGCTCCACTGCGCCTCGCCGAGGACCGCCCCGTCGGAGCCGCGGGCGTCGCGATGGTAGCGCGAGTCGAGCAGGATCACCTTCACGCGGCGGCCTTCGGGGCCCCAGGTGTGGCTCGAGTAGAGTCCCTCTCGCGAGCGGCGCGGGTCGTCGACCGGGACCCCGAGGAAGTCGAGCGCCACCTGCTGACTCTCGGCGCGCATCGGGTACTCGTTCCCGGCGTTGTTCTCGCCGAAGTCGTGATCGTCCCAGGTGCCTACGATCCGCGCGGACGCCAGAAGACTGCGGTACCCGCTCGAGGCGAGCTGCGCCTCGTATTTCGAGCGCATGACCGCCATGTCGTCGGTATCTCCGTAGACGTTGTCGCCGAGCCAGATCCACAGCTGCGGCTCGGCGGCCAGCACCGGATCCCAGATCGGCTGCGGCAGCGTCGTCCGGTTGCACGACCCGAATGCGACGCGGGTGACGGCGGCGCCGGGGTCGATCGGAATGCCGGCCCGGGCCGCGAGGGGCACCGAATCGGACGATGCCTCGGCGGTCGCAGGAGCGTCGACGGGTGGCGGAGGGTCCGGCGAGGCGCGACACCCGGCGAGTGCGAACGCGCAGGCGGTGAGGAAGAGCGGGGTGAGAGATCGCATGGCGAGGCGTTCGGGTCGCGTCCGGGGCAGGGGAAGACGGGGCGCACTCCCAGCATGCGGCTCCGACCCCGGACGGGCCACACCTCACTACCCGCCGAGGACGCGCTCCCTCGCCTCCAGCTCTTCCTCGATGCGCCCGCACACGAGGTCGCACAGCTCGAACACCGTCTCGTCCGCGAGCGCGTAGTGGACGAACACCCCGTCCTTCCGGCGGGACACGAACCCGAGGTCCTTCAGGATCCGGAGGTGCTTGGACACCGCGGCCTGGGACTGCCCCGTGCGCTCGACGATCTCACCGACGTTGGCCTCGCCGTTCCGCAGCTCCGAGAGGATCGCGAGACGCGCCGGCTCGGCGAGTGCCCTGAACCGCTGGGCGACGAGCTCCATCAGCTTCGGGCTGAGCGGTCGGGTACCCATCAGTGGGGGAGCCGCGGACGCAGGTGGCCGTAGGACCACGTGCCGATCAGCGCCGAGAGGATCACGACCGTGACGACGGTGAGCCCACTCCCCACCAGCGCGAACAGCGGCCCGGGACAGGCGCCGGTCAGCGCCCAGCCGGCCCCGAAGATCGTTCCGCCCAACGGGTAGCGGACGCCCTTCCCCCACTGCTTGGCCGGGACGTGGATGGCCTCTCCCGTGACCGACCGGGGCACGAACCGCCGGACGAGCGCCAGCGAGATCGCCGCGACCCCGATCGCCGAAGCGATGATCAGGTACATGTGCGGCGCCTGGAAGCGAAACATCTCCTGAATGCGGAACCAGGAGATCACCTCGGCCTTGGTGAGCACGACGCCGAACCACGCGCCGGCGAGCAGATAGAACAGGCCGGTGCGCAGTCCCACGGGGGACGCCCCGGTCTCGCTCGGCGCGGGCAGTGCGGCCGTCCCCGTCGAACTCATGGGGCGCCTCCGAACAGGAGCGGCAGCACGAAGTGCGTGACCGCGAGGCCTCCCGCGAAGAACCCGATCACGGCCACGAGTGACGGCAGCTGCAGGTCCGCGAGTCCCATGATCGCATGCCCGGACGTGCACCCGCCCGCGTACGACGCGCCGAAGCCGACGAGAAAGCCGCCGAGCACGAGCATGACGAGCCCGCGCACGCTCAGCAGCCCGCTCCAGGAGAAGACCTCGGCCGGCGCGAGCCCCTCCGCGGAGGTGATGCCGAGCGCTGCGAGATCGGCCCGGGTGGCGTCGGATACTGCGACCTCGCCGCCCCCGCCGAGGAAGGTGACAGCGAGCAGGCCTCCGATCCCGATGCCGAGGGCGAAGAGGAGATTCCACCCCGCCACGCGCTTCCAGTCGAAGCGGAAGAAGTCGGCCTTCCCGGGCGCTACCGCCGCGCACGTGGCCCGGAGGTTGCCGGAGATTCCGAGCATCCGGTTGCCCACCACCAGCAGGAGCGGGACGGTGAGTCCGATCGCGGGCCCGGCGATCCACCAGGGCCAGGGTTCGAAGAGCCAGTCGGTCACGGATCAGGCTCCTGCCCCGACGCCCGTCGTCTCCCGGACCGAAGGCAGGCCCCGCGCCGCCCACGCCGCCCAGCCGCCGTGCATGTGGGTGACGTTGTCGAAGCCGGCGCGCTGCAGGAGGCTCGCTGCGATCGCGCTTCGCCCACCCGACTGGCAGTGGAGGATCAGTTCACCGTCGGTGGGAAGCTCATCGAGGTGGTCGAGGAGATACCCGGTGGGGATCACGTCCACGCCCTCGATGTGCCCGTCCCGCCACTCCGCGGTCCCGCGGACGTCGAGGACCGTCGCCTCACCGGCGAGCAGGGCGGCTTCGGTCTCGCCCGGAGACCGCGTCCGGACCGTCGCGAGCTGCCCGCCGGCGTCGGCCCATGCGTGGACGACGGTGGGCGCGAACACGGCTCCGACGCGGTCGAGGCCGATCATGCCGAGGTCCCGGATCGCGTCGTCAGCGTGCGCCTGGTCCACCATGAGGAACACGTCCTCGTCGTACGGAAGCAGCCAGCCGGCCCACGTGTTGAACGACCGGTTCAGCGGGATGTTCAGGGTGCCGGGGACGTGCCCCACGGCGAACTCCGCGGCGCTGCGCGTGTCGACGACCCACGCCCCCGCGTCGAGCGCTTCACGAAGCCGCGAGAGGGTGCCCACGTCGGGCTCCGGGAATCCGTGGAGCACCGCGGGACCCTCACGGTTGATTCGCTTCATCTCGGCGAAGTACTTCGGCGGCTCGGGCTGGCCATCGAGGACCGCCGCGACGAACGCCTCCTCGGTGTCCGTCGTGAATCCCCAGTTGAAGAGCTTCTCGTAGCCGAGCGTCGAGTGGGGGATCGACGAGAGCCCCTTCCCGCACGCCGAGCCGGCGCCGTGGCCGGGCCAGATCTGAAGCCAGTCCGGCAGCTCCCTGAATCGCTCGAGGCTGCGGAAGAGGTCGCGCGCCCCGGCCTCCATCGTCCCGGACACACCCGCCGCCTTCTCGAGCAGGTCGGGTCGCCCGACATCGCCGACGAAGACGAAGTCGCCGGTGAGCGCACCGATCGGGCGATCCGCGCCCGCGGTGTCGGTGACGAGGAAGGTGAGGTGCTCCGGGGTGTGGCCGGGGGTATGCATCACGTCGAAGCGGATGTTGCCGACCATGAAGCTGTCGGCCTCCCCCACGAGGCGGGCACCGATGTCGTCGGCGAAGGCATACGACCAGTCGGGACCGCCCTCGTTCGAGAGGTACGCCGTGGCGCCGGTTCGCGCGACCAGCTCGCGGAGCCCGCTGACGAAGTCCGCGTGGATGTGTGTCTCCGTCACGTGGCGGAGCTCGAGCCCCTCGGACTCGGCGGCCCGCAGGTAGGGCTCGATGTCCCGGTTGGGGTCGACCACGATGGCGTCGCCGGTCGCGGCACAGCCGATCAGGTAGCTCGCCTGCGCGAGCTTCTCGTCGTAGAAGCGCTTGAGGATCATGACAGGTTCTGGATGAGAATGAGCGCGCCCATCACCACCAGGAGTCCCGAAAAGGACTTCCGGAGGGCACGTTGGGGAACGATACGAACGAAACGGGCACCGATCACGATGCCCACCACGGCGGCGGCGCTGAAGGTCGCCATGAAGAGCAGGTCGATGCCGGGAGTGCCGAGGTAGCCCACGAAGCCCGAGACGGACTTCATGGCGATGACCAGCAGCGAGGTACCCACGGCGAGCTTCATCGGAAGGTCGGCGAGGAGCACGAGCGCCGGCACGATGAGGAAACCGCCGCCGACGCCGACGAGGCCGGTCAGCACGCCGACGGCGAGGCCCTCGAGGACGATAAGCGTCCACCGCGCCGCCGCGCCGCGGACAGCCGGATCGGTCGCCCCGTCGTCGTGGCTCCGGTCGCGGAACATGAACACCGCGGCAACGAGCATGACGACCGCGAAAAGGACCAGCTGGGCCGTGCCCGACATCAGGACGGACAGCCGGGCTCCGAGGTAGGTACCGACCATCGCCACCGCGCCGAACACGACCGCGATCCGGACGTCGACGCGTCCGTCCCGCCAGTGGCTGACCGCGCCCGCCAGGCTGACCACCCCGACCACGCCCAGGCTCATCGCGATCGCGGCCTTGGGCTCGATATCGAGCACGTACACGAAGATCGGCACCGTAAGGATCGATCCGCCGCCTCCGAGGAGGCCGAGCGAGCCGCCCACGAGGAGGGCGAGAGCGAGGGCGAGGATCACGAGGCGGCACGAATGGGTGGGTGTGGAAACGCGGGAAGCGGCTCACGAAACATGACTATATCATGATACAACGATATGTCAACGTACTCATGGCCCCGCCGAGGGCTGGTGCTCAGAGGAGGGCGTTCGCCGCCCAGGCGCCGAGCCACGCCAGGCCGAGCATGTATCCGAACTGAAGGGCCGGCCATTTCCAGCCTGCGGTCTCGCGGCGCATCACCGCGACGGTGGACATGCACTGGAGCGCGAACACGAAGAAGATCAGCAGCCCGACGGCGGATCCCAGGTCGAGGTCCTGACGCAGACGTTCTTGGAGTCCCGGGGAGTCCTCGCCCGCATCCTCCACGCCGTAGATCGTCCCGAGCGTGCCCACGATGACCTCCCGCGCCGCGAGCGAAGAGATCAGCCCCACACCGATCTTCCAGTCGTAGCCGAGCGGCGCGATGACCGGCTCGACCACCTGGCCCGCCTGCCCGAGCGCGCTCTGTTCGAGCGGAGGGGGCCCCCCGTCGATGCCGCGCGGGACCTGCGTCAGGAACCACAGCACCACGGTCACGCCGAGGATGATGGTCCCCGCGCGCTTGAGAAAGACGCCGGTCCGGTCCCAGAGCCGGAGGAAGAGGGACTTCGGGGTCGGGAGCCGGTACGGCGGAAGCTCCATGAGGAACGACGAGGGCTTCCCGCGCAGCAGCGTGCGCTTGAGGACGAACGCCGTCAGAACGGCCGCGAGGGCGCCGAGCGCGTAGAGCCCGAGCAGCGTCGCGGCGCGGGTTCCGAGCACCGGTCCGAGCAGCGGGCGTTCCGGGATGAAGGCCGCGATCAGAAGGGCGTACACCGGGAGCCGTGCCGAACACGTCATGAAGGGGGCGACGAAGATCGTGGCCATCCGATCCCGCTCGTCCTCCACCGTCCGCGCGGCGAGGATGGCGGGGATCGCGCATGCGTAGGCCGACAGCAGCGGCAGGAAGGCGCGCCCCTGCAGCCCGACCCGGTACATGGAGCGGTCGGCGATGACCGCGGCGCGGGCCATGTACCCGGAGTCCTCGAGGATCCCGATGAAGAGGAAGAGGATGAGGATCTGCGGGAGGAAGACGATGACGGAACCGACGCCGGCCCAGACGCCGTCCACGAGCAGGTCCCGCAGCCAGATGTCCGGGAGGACCGACGCGATCCACCCGCCGGACACGGCGATGGCGGCCTCGACGCCGTCCATGAACGGTACGGCCCAGGTGAAGATGGCCTGGAAGACGAGGATCACGACCGCCAGGAAGACGAGCGGCCCCCAGAACCGGTGGAGCACCACCGAGTCGATACGACGCGTGTCGGCGTCCGGCTGCGGACGGCGGTACCTCGCGTGCTCGCCCGCCTCGCGCACGATCCGCCGTCGCTCCGCGAAGGCATCCACGACCGGGAGGGCCATGCCCTGAGGCACGTTCGAGATCACCGGGCAGGGGCGCTCGGGCATGGGGCCCCGATGCGCGACGTGCTCCAGGAAGGTCCGGACCGCGTCCAGCCCCTCACCCGACCGGGCGTTGGCGCGCGTGACCTCGACTCCGAGTCGCTCGGCGAGCCTGGCGTCGTCCAGCTCGCCCTGCCGCGACGTGAGCTCGTCGGCCATGGTGAGCACGAGCAGCGTCGGGATCCCGAGTTCGAGCACGGGCTCCACCAGCATGAGCTGAGGCTCGAGTCGGGTGCAGTCCACCGTCAGCACCAGTGCGTCCGGGGCTCTCAGGCCCTCGATGCGCCCCTCCAGCACGTCGCGGGTGACCTTCTCGTCGAGCGTCCGGGTCGAGAAGCCGTTCACGCCGGGAAGATCGACGATCTCGATGTCACCCGCCGGCGTCGCGAGCCCGCCCACGTGCTTCTCGACGGTCACGCCGGGATAGTTGGCGACCTTCTGGCGGAGGCCGGTCAGCTGATTGAAGAGCGTCGTCTTGCCCGAGTTGGGTGGTCCGACGAGCGCGACGACCGGGCGCGTGCCGCTCGGGGGCCGGGGCGGGGTGGCTACACCCGACGCCGTAGTGCCGGACATGGACCTCGCGGGACGGTCAGTCGGCCGCAGCCGCGAACCGCTTCACGCAGATGCATCCGGCCGTCTCGCGCCGGAGCGCCAGCATGACGCCGTCCACCTCGACGATCGGGTCGCCGGACGGTGAGCGCCGGACCGGACAGAGCCGGCAGCCTGGGAGGACGCCGCGCTCGAGCAGTGGCTCGATCTGGTCGTCCGGCATCTCGAACCGGACCAGCTCCACGACCTCGTCCAGCGAGATGTCCGTGAGCCGGAGGTCCGTACGCTCCACCGAGGGCTGCGGGTGCACACCGCCACGCGGCGCGCGGCGCGTCGGCACAGCTTCGGTCGCGGGATCGGTCATCGGGACGGGCGTGTTCGGGTCGTCGTTGAGAGTGAATCTCAACGAGATCCGGCACTCGCGCAATCCATGCTCCGCCGCGATCCTTGTCTCCCCGGCGCCCCGCCGCTCCCGCGCACCGTCACCCCGGAGAGATCGATGAGTCCCAGAACCCGCGTCGGCTGGCGCGAATGGGTCGGCCTCCCCGACCTGGGAATCAACCGCATCAAGGCGAAGATCGATACCGGCGCGCGCTCCTCGACCCTCCACGCCCTCGACGTGGAGCCGTTCGACCGGGACGGCGCCGCGTGGGTCCGGTTCAAGGTCCATCCCCGTCAGAAGGACGACGAGTTCGAGGTCGTGTGCGAGGCGCCGCTGATCGACGAACGCGAGGTCAAGTCGTCGACCGGACGGGTCACGCGGCGACCGGTCGTGGCCACGGACCTCGAGTGGATGGGCGAGTGCTGGGAGATCGAGCTCACCCTCGTGCGCCGGGACTCCATGGGCTTCCGCTGCCTCGTCGGTCGACAGGCGATGCGGAAACGATGGATTGTCGACCCGGCGAAGTCGTACGTGGGAGGCACGAGGGTGCCCTTCCGCGAGCAGGTCCGCAGGAAGGCGGGTCCGCGGCGGGGATCCGAGAACCGTGTGGCGCGCACGCAGTCGGAGGATGAATGAGGATCGGGATACTCTCGCGGAAGGGGACGCTCTACTCGACCCGCCGGCTCCGCGAGGCGGCGGAGGAGCGAGGGCACGAGGTGACGATCGTGGACCCCCTCCGCTGCTACATGAACATCGCCGCGAAGCGTCCCCGGGTCGTGTACCGGGGTGAGCCGCTCCATGTCGACGCGATCATCCCGCGCATCGGCGCGTCGATCACGTTCTACGGGTGCGCCGTGGTCCGGCAGTTCGAGATGACCGGCGCGTACACGTGCGCGGAGTCCGAAGCGATCGCCCGCTCGCGCGACAAGCTCCACTCGATGCAGCTGCTCTCGTCCGAGGGCGTCGGCGTGCCGATCACCGGGTTCGCCCGGAGTTCACGCGACACCAAGGGGCTGATCGACATGGTCGGCGGCACGCCGCTCGTCATCAAGCTGCTGGAGAGCACGCAGGGCACGGGCGTGGTGCTCGCGCAGACGCGGAAGGCGGCCGAGTCGGTGATCGGCGCCTTCCGGCAGCTGGACGCCAACATCCTCGTGCAGGAGTTCATCGAGGAGGCGGGCGGAGCCGACGTGCGCGCCTTCGTCGTGGGCGGCCGGGTGGTCGCCTCGATGGTGCGCCAGGCGGCACCGGACGAGTTCCGTTCGAACCTCCACCGGGGAGGAACCGCGACGGCCGTGAAGCTCTCGCGGACGGAACGGAACACGGCCATCCGTGCCGCCCGAAAGATGGGACTCACGGTCGCGGGCGTGGACCTGCTCCGTTCCAACCGCGGCCCGCTCGTCATGGAGGTCAACGCGTCGCCGGGTCTCGAGGGCATCGAGACGACGACCGGAGTGGACGTCGCGGGGGAGATCATCGAGTACATCGAGAGTCACGCCGTGGAGGGTGACCACCCGCCGGCCGGCCGGAAGACCCGGAAGAAGACCGCGGCGAAGACGTCGAGGCGGAAGGGCACCCGGCGCGCCGCCGCCGAGGCCGGTGCGGGTTCGGTGGAAGCCGACGACGAGGCGCGTGACGAAGAGGAGTGAGGCCGAACGGCCGACGGCGCTCCGGATCGGGGACGTCGACGTCGAGCCCGGCACCCGCGAGCAGGTCGAGATCCGGATCGCCCGGTACGTGACGGGGGCGTGGATCAGCCTCCCGGTAGAGATCATCCACGGGGCGCAGCCGGGGCCGGCGGTGTGGCTGAGCGGGGCCATTCACGGCGACGAGCTCGACGGTGTGGAGATCACGCGTGGCGTCTCCGCGAAGCTCTCCCCGAAGAAGCTGCGCGGGACGGTGATCGCGATCCCGATCGTCAACGTCTTCGGGTTCATCCAGGCCTCGCGCTACCTGCCGGACCGGCGAGACCTCAACCGCGCGTTTCCCGGGAGAGAAGACGGGTCGATGGCGGCGCGCCTGGCGTGGCTGTTCACCACCGAGATCGTGGATCGGTGCGACTGGGGTCTGGACTTCCACTGCGGCTCGGGCGAGCGCGAGAACCTCCCCCAGGTCCGATGCGACCTGGGAGACGAAGCGACGCGCGGGGTGGCAGAGGCCTTCGGCGCGCCGCTCCTCATCGACAACCACGGGCCCGAGGGATCGCTGCGCCGCGAAGCCGTCGAGCGCGGTCGGCGGGTGCTCGTCTACGAGGGCGGCGAAGCCGGCCGGTTCACGCGCAGCAGCATCGAGGCGGGCGTCGCGGGATCGCTTCGCGTCCTCCGCCACCTCGGGATGATCGAGAACGCGCCGTCCGCCGAGCGCCCGCCCGTCCGGGTCGGTTCGACGCACTGGGTTCGGGCGTCGCGATCGGGAATCGTGCGGCTGGACGCCGAGCTCGGCGACGAGGTGAAGAAG
>JANQRP010000029.1 GCA_028284495.1 Longimicrobiales bacterium
CAATCCTCCGGACCGGGCCATGTTTCCGCCTCGCGGCGTTCTCGCTCGCTCGTGTAGCGACGCTACACGTCGCTTGCTCGGCCTTGCGAGCCAGAAACATGGGCTCCGGCAGAGCCCATCCCCGTAGTGTGAACAGGCCCTGACCGCGGCCCCTCAGTTGGCGCGGACGGTCCTCTCGTCAGCCCACGCGCGCAGGCGCGAGATCCGCTCCGACATGGTGGTCGAAAGCGGACGCGTGCTCGACGCCGCCTCCCTCAGGTGATCGTCGGCGAGTGCGTCTCCCGAGGCGAACGCCGTGTAGAGCCCGGACACCACGACCTGTTCGAGCTCGGACCCGCTGAAGCCCTCGGTCATGCCCACGAGCGCGTCGAGGCCGAAGTCGCCGGGGTCGCGTTCGCGGGTACGCAGGTGGATCTCGAGGATCTCCCGACGGGTGTCCGCGCTGGGCAGATCCACGAAGAACAGCTCGTCGAATCGGCCCTTCCGGACCAGCTCGGGCGGCAGCCGCTGCACGTCATTGGCCGTGGCGATCACGAACACGTCGCCCTGTCGTTCCTGGAGCCACGAGAGGAAACTCCCGAGCAGGCGCTGGCTCACGCCGCCGTCGGACTCGGGCCCGGTGGAGAAGGCCTTCTCGATCTCGTCGATCCAGAGCACGACCGGCGACATGCGCTCGGCGGTCTCCATGGCACGCCGGAAGTTCCGCTCGGTCTCGCCGATGTACTTGTTGTAGAGCACCGACGGGTCGAGTCGGAGGAGCGGCATCCGCCACTCCGACGCCAGCGCCTTGGCCGACAGCGACTTCCCGCATCCCGGCACGCCCATGAGCAGCACACCCTTCGGGAAGGGGAGCCCCATCTCGCGGGCCCGCACCGGATCGCGGACCACGGCGGTCCGCTGCGCCAGCCACGCCTTGAAGCCGCGCAGGTCCGCCACGTCGGAGAGGCTGGCCTCGACCGGGTAGTACTCGAGGAGGCCGTCCCGCTCGACGATGCTCCGCTTGTGGTCGGCGATGTGCTGGATGTCCATCGCCTCGAGCCGACCGTCCTCGACCAGCGCCTTGGTCAGGATCTTCTCCGCCTCCATGAGCGTGAGCCCGGCGAGGTGCTTCATGAGGGTCGCGGTGTCGTCCTCGGTCAGCGTCACCTCGACGTGCTGACGCTCCGAGACGTCCCGGACGATCTGCGCGAGCAGCGCGCGAAACTCCGCCTCGGAGGGGCCCGGGAGATGGACGTCCGTGACGCGGGCCCGGAGCGCCTCGGGGATCGTGAGGCCCGCGCCGGTCACCACCACGGCGCCGATCCGCGGCTTGAGTTCGGCTTCCACCTCCCGCGCCAGCGCGGTCGTGATCTCGGCGGCGAGGGCCGACGTGGTGACGCCCTCCAGGTGGTAGAGGGCGTCGATGCCGGAGTGCAGGATGTGCTGAAGCGCCTTGTCGAGTTCCTGCGTGTCGTAGACCGACTCGGACATTCCGGTGCGCCGGAGGCCGCGCGCACGGGACCACTCGAACAGTGGCAGCCCCACCCGGTCCGCGACGTGATGCAGGAGCGTCGCGGCGCGCTCGTCGTCCCCGGTCTCGAGGTGGATCAGGCCGTGGCGGGACCGTAGGAGCACCGCGAGGTCGTGGAGCGCCTCGTGCGATCGTAGGGGCATGCCGGCTCGGAGAGAGGGTGAGGTTCGTGCGATCAGAAGCGTGTGAGCACCCGGCCCGGGAGCGCCCACGTGTGTTCGCCGCCATCGATCACGAATTCGCCTCCCACGATCACATGATCGATGCCGCTCGGGTACTGGTGGGGCTCGAAGAACGTCGCCTCGTCCTGGATTCGATCGAGGTCGAACACGACGAGGTCGGCGACGTAGCCTTCCCGGATCTCGCCCCGATCCTCGAGTCCCATGAGGAGAGCGGGGAGGGACGTCATCGACCGCACGGCGTTCTCCACCGACAGGATCCCCCTGTCGCGTGCGAACCACGCGATCTTGCGCGGAAACGTGCCGTAGAAGCGGGGGTGGACCGACCGGTCGTCATCGGGCGTGGCGAGTCCGCCGTCGGACGCCGTGGCCACCCAGGGCCGGGCCGCGTAGGCGTCCACGTCGTCCTCGGACATCGAGAACCCCCGCAGCCGTCCACCTCCGCGACGGTCGGGATCGCCCCGGTACTGGAGTTCGATCGCGGCATCCACGGCGCTCGGCAGGCGCCATAGTTCGGTCACTTCCTGCAGGCTCAGGCCGATCACGCTGGAATCGGGGTACTCGAACACCACGACCCGGTCGGCACCTCCGCGGCGGCGGATCTCGTGGGCGACGTCCATGCGCACCAGCTCCGCCGTGGCCGCGTCACGCATGCTGATCTCGAGCATCGTCGCCTCGGGGCGCGCGTCCTCTCGCGACTCCGCCTCCTCGTCCTGCGTCGCCCAGGCCGGAATCAGCGTGGTGCTCCCATCGGAGCCCGAGGTGGGGTAGGGGTACTGGTCCGCCCAGACGCGGACGCCCTCCGCGCGGGCGCGCTCGATGAGCTGGATGATGGTGCCGCTCGTGCCCCACCAATGGGCGCCCTTCGCCTTGATGTGGGAGGCGACGACCTTCACGCCGGTTCGCCGACCGATCTCGATCGTTTCCTGGACGGCGTCGATGAGGGTCGGAGCCCCGGACGGGTGCTGGCTGGGGAGGTACCACATGGGGTCCGCACCTTCGGACCGCTCGTGGCTGATGTAGACGCCGTCGATCGACGCGAGTTCTCCGACGATGGCCGCCACCTCGTCGGTCGTGCTCCAGCGGCCCGGCGAGTACTCGAGCCCCGCCGAGATGCCCACGGCGCCCTCCGCGATCGCCTGGCGCGCGAGCGCGCGCATCCGGTCGATCTCCTCCGCGGTGGCGGCGCGCCGATAGTCGTCCCCCATGACCTGGCCGCGAATCTCGCCGTGGCCCGCCATGAGCATGACGTTCGCGCCCACGCCCTGCCGCTCGATGGTGGCCCGCTGCTCGAGGATCGGCCACGGCGACCGACCATCGTGGTTCACGACCGCCGTGGTGACGCCCATCGCGACCACATTCGGCATCGCCTTCCGCCGAAGCTCGTCGGTGCGGATGTGGGGCGTGCCCCACTCGGGGGTCGCGCTCCCGTCGTCGGCGTGCGAGTGGATGTCGATGAAGCCGGGCGCGACGTACCGGCCGGCCGCGTCGATGACCCGGGTGGCCGCGGCGTCCGGGAGCTGGCCGACGGCCACGATGCGGCCGTCGGTGACGCCCACGTCCGCCGCGTACCAGGGGTTCCCGGACCCGTCCAGGATGCGCCCGTTTCGAATGAGCAGATCGAAGGACTGCGCCGAGGCGGGCACGCCGCCGGCCGCGAGCCCCGTCGCGACCCCCGCTGCGACCGGGACGACCGCGCGGAGAAGCCGGAGAAGTCGGCGCGCGACCGGCGCGGCGATCGACAGGACCGGGGCGCCGGGCGTCGAACGTGCGAACATGAAATCTCCGTGAGCGTGCGGGACCGGGGAATCCTATGCCCGACCGCGGCCGTGCGCGAGGTACGCGAGGCATCGACGCGCGGGGGCACATTTGTATGTTCAGGGGCCTCGCGGTCTCGCGGCTGCGACGCGGCCCCGACGCCGCCTTGCCGTGGCCGGGACGCGACTGCCGGCACCACCTCCGACATCCCCGGGTGCCGCATCACCCGCCCCATTCGACGACGACCTATGCCCGCACCTCGCTTCCCGGACGACCAGACGGTTGCCTCCGGAGGCCGGATCGTACTCGTGGTCCTGGACGGACTCGGCGGGCTCCCGCATCCCGCCACGGGGCGGACCGAGCTCGAGACCGCCCGCACGCCCAACCTCGACGCGCTCGCCGGTCGTGCCTCGCTCGGGATGCACACCCCGGTCGCACCCGGCATCACTCCGGGAAGCGGCCCGGCGCATCTCTCCATCTTCGGGTACGATCCGACGGTCCACGTGGTCGGTCGAGGCGCGCTTTCGGCGCTCGGCGTGGGACTCGAGCTCGAGCCGGGCGACGTGGCGGCGCGGCTCAACCTGGCCACGTTCGACGCGGACGGGAACGTCGTCGACCGACGCGCGGGCCGTCCGTCCGACGACGAGGCCCGGCGGGTCGTCGCGCGTCTCCGGGACGAGCTGACGCCGCCGGACGGCGTGCGCATCGACCTCGAGGTGGAGAAGGAGCACCGGGTCGTGCTGCGCATCCGGGGCGACGGGCTCGAGGCCGCCGTGACCGACACCGACCCGTTGGTCGAGGGCCGGCCGGCGCTCGCGTGCGCGGCGATCGAGCCCGGATCCCGGCGAACCGCGGAGGTGGTGGGCGCGTTCCTGGCCCGCGCGCGGGAGATCCTGGCCGACGAACCTGCGTTGAACGGGTTCCTGGCGCGCGGATTCGCGGCGCTCACCGACATCCCGGGGTACCGCGAGCGATTCGGGCTCACCGCCGCCGCGATCGCGAAGTACCCGATGTACAGGGGCGTGGCCCGGCTCGTGGGCATGGAGGTGCCCGAGGTGCCGACGAGCAACGAGACCACGATCGACGTGCTCGAGCGGTGCTTCGCGGACCACGACTTCCATTTCCTTCACTTCAAGGACACCGACACGCGCGGGCACGACGGCGACTTCGACGGGAAGGTACGTGCGATCGAGGCGGTGGACGCCCTCATTCCGCGGATCACCGCGCTCGGCCCGGAGGTGATCGTGGTGACCGGCGACCACTGCACGCCCACGCGGATGCGCGAGCACTCGTGGCACCCCGTGCCCACGCTCGTGGCATCGGCGCACGCGCGACCGACGGCCGACGCCTTCGACGAATCCACGTGCCGTGTCGGCGACCTCGGCCACATGCACGGGACCGACCTGATCGGACACGCGCTCGCCCACGCCGGGCGCCTCGTGAAGTTCGGCGCGTAGGTGCGGCCGTGACGGACGGCGTGCCGAACCCCGCACCGGGGGACGCGCTGGAGGCGCTGCTGGAGCGGGTCCGGCGGCTCGGCGAGGACGGCGACTGGGAGACCGCGGCGGCCGACCTGCGCGAGGCGCTGCCCGAGTGGCCGGAGGACCCGACCGTGCTCTGCTGGCTCGGCGTGGCGGAACGCGAGCTCGGGATGGACGGTGTGGCGTACGAGCGCTTCCGGACGGCCGTCGGAATGGAGCCGGACGATCCGGTGCTCCTGTCCGTGGCGGGCACCGCGCTCGCGGCCTTCGACGACCCCGACGCGGAGGGTGCGCTGCGGACCGCGGCGCTGCTCGCGCCGGACGAGTCTTCGGTCCGCTGGCGGTACGGAGCCTTTCTCTCTCGCGAGGGTTTCCCGGAGCAGGCGCTCGAGGAGCTGGATGCCGCGGTCGAGCTGGACCCCGAGTCGGCTGTCGCGTTCTACGAACGGGGCGTGGCGCGGGCGCTCGACGGCCGTCCGGACGCGGCGATCGACGACCTCGCCCGCTCGGTCGAGCTCGACGACGATCCGTGGACGAGATCCGTCCTCGGGCTCGCGCTGGTGGTGGCGGGGCGCGTCGAGGAGTCGGTGGTCGAGCTCGAACTCGGCGCCGCCCACGGGCTCGACCCGCGGGCGCACCTCCTTGCCGCGCTCGCGCACGCCGCGTTCGACGACGACGGCGCGTGGCGCCACCTCGAGATGGCACGGAGCGGGGCGGAGGGCACCGAACAGCTACTCGTCGAGGAGGTCGAGGCCCGCCTGGCCGAGGGCGCCGAGGTCGCGCGCCACTTTCTCGAGAACACGCTGGGGCCGACCACCCTCCGGGAACGGCTCATGGAACGTCCCTGATGGAGAGCGCGTGATGTCCGTCGAGATCGAGATCCACCGCCACCGGCTCGCGAACGGCCTCGAGGTCGTGGTCGCGCCCGATCGCGCGCTTCCCGTCGTGGCCGTGAATCTCTGGTACGGCGTCGGATCCCGGAACGAGCGCCCCGGGCGCACCGGATTCGCGCACCTCTTCGAGCACATGATGTTCCAGGGCTCGAAGCACGTGGCGAAGAACGGTCACTTCGAGGCCGTCGAGCGTGCGGGGGGATCGCTGAACGGCTCGACCTGGTTCGACCGGACCAACTACTACGAGACGCTTCCGTCCCACCAGCTCGACCTGGCGCTCTGGCTCGAGTCCGACCGGATGGGCTGGCTGGTCGACGCGATGACGCAGGAGAAGCTCGACAACCAGCGCGACGTCGTGAAGAACGAGAAGCGCGAGCGCTACGACAATCAGCCCTACGGCGACTGGATGGAGCGGATGCAGCGGCTCGTCTGGCCCCATGGGCACCCCTACCGCCACACCGTCATCGGCTCGATGGAGGACCTCGACGCGGCCGACCTCGATGACGTGAAGGACTTCTTCCGGACGTGGTACGTGCCGAACAACGCCGTGCTCACGATCGCCGGCGACGTCGATCCGGCGGACGCCTTCGACCGGGTGGAGCGCTGGTTCGGCGAGATCCCTCCGAGGGGGGGTGCAGCGACCGGCGGGGCCGGGGCCGGCCGGATCGCCGCGGGGGCGACCGCACCGGTCGCCGTGCCGATGGAGCGGCCTGCCCGCGAGGTCGTCGAGTCGGACGTGCCGCTGGTGCGGGTGTTCATCGGGCTCCGGATTCCGCCGTTCACCGACCCGGCCTTCGACGCGGTGGACGTGGCGGCCGGCGTACTCGGGTCGGGTCGCGCGGCCCGACTCTACGCGCGCCTCGTCCGCCCGGGCGTGGTTCGCGACGCGTTCGCCTTTCCGTTCCCGCTGGTCGGCGGCGCGTCGATCCTGCTGGTCGGCGCGACCGGGTTCGCGGATTCCGACCCGGAGGTCGTGGAGCGGGCGCTCGTCGAGCAGCTGGAGAGCCTTCCGGACCTCGACGGGACCGAGGTGGAGCGAGCGCTCGCGCTGGAGGAGGCGCGGGCGGCGCGCCAGCTCGAGCGGCTGGAGGCGAGGGCGGACCGGCTCTCGATGTACACGTGCCTCCTCGATCGGCCCGAGCGGGTGAACGAGGATCTGGACCGTCTTCGGGCCCTGACGGTCGAGGAGGTTCGCGACGCGGCGGGGCGATGGTTCGCAGCGCCCGGGAGGGCGACGCTCGTCTACGTCCCCATATCGGAGGGGGAGGCCGACTGATGCTCGACCGGACGCACGCACCGCCCCCCGGACCGCTCCGCGCCTTCGACTTTCCACCCTCGACGCTGACGCGGCTCCCGCACGGCGTCGCCCTCGAGGTCGTGCACCTCCCTCGCCTTCCTCTCGCGACCGCGATTCTCGTGCTGCGGGCCGGTGAGGACCGGCTCCCGACCGACCGCGGCGGTCTGGCGGTGCTCGCCGGCGATGCGCTGGAGGGGGGCACGGACGAGCTCGACGGCCACGCGTTCGCCGAGGCGCTCGAGTCGATCGGCGCCGACCTCGACGTGAGCACGGGCTGGGACGTCACGACGGTATCACTGTCCTGCCTGGCGGACCGGCTCCCGAGGGCGCTCGAGCTGCTGGCTTCGCTCGTGCGGACGCCCGCGTACCCCGAGGCGGAGGTTCGACGCGCGCGCGACGGCCAGCTCGCGCGCATCCGCCAACGCGACATGAACCCGGGGAGCCGGGCCGGCACCTGGGCGGCACGCACCCTCTACGCCGCCGGTGAACCGTACGCCCGTTCGGCGCTCGGCGACGCGGACGGGGTCGGTGCGCTCGGGCGCGACGCGGTGGTCGGCTTCGCGGAGGCCTACTACAGGCCGGCCGGCGCGGCACTCGTGGTCGCGGGCGACGTGGATGCGGGGGAGGTCGAGGCCCTCGCCGCGCGTGTGCTCGACGGCTGGGTGGGTGGCGACGGCGTTCCGGACGCACCGGCCGGGGCGTCGGCCGGGGCCGAGCGGCGCGCCGTGGTCGTGGATCGACCCGGCGCGGTACAGTCGGAGATCCGCGTCGGGCACGTGGGCGCTCCGCGCGGCATCGAGGACCGGGTCGATCTGGTCGTGGGGAACGCCGTCCTGGGGGGGACCTTCTCGTCCCGCCTGAATCTCAACCTTCGGGAGCGGCACGGCTTCACGTACGGCGTCCGCGCTCGGTGGAGCTGGCGACGAGGACCGGGGCCGTTTCTGGTCGGAACCGCGGTGGACACCGACGTCACCGCGGACGCCGTGCGGGAGATCTTCTCGGAGATCGAGCGCATCCATGCCGAGGGGCCGACGGCGGAGGAGGTCGAGCAGGCTCGCGACTACCTGGCGGGCGTCTTCCCACTGCGCCTCGAGAGCACGGCCCAGGTCGCCGCACGCGTCGCGGAGCGGCACGTGTTCGAGCTCGCGGGCGATCACTGGGCCACGTGGCGGGACCGGATCCGTGCCGTGACGGCCGAGAGCGCCCGCGCGGCGCTCCGACGTCATCTCCGGCCCGAAGCGCTGCAGTGCGTCGTCGTGGGCGAGGCCGACGCCGTCGCTCGGGACCTCGCATCACTGGACGTCGGTCCGGTGGGCGTCGTCGATCGGTGACGGTCGACGCCGAAGGGAACGGGCCGGGCCGCCTGTCGGAACGGCTGATCCACGAGGGACGCATCGTCCGGCTCAGCGAGGATCGGGTCCGGATGCCCGACGGTTCCGTCACGCAGCGCGAGCTCATTCGGCACATCGGGGCCTCCGCCGTCGTGCCGGTCCTGGGTCCGGACGACGACCCGGACCCGGAGATCCTGCTGATCCGGCAGTGGCGGTACACGACGGCGGGCGAGATTCTCGAGATCCCGGCGGGCATGCGGGACTCGACGGAGGAGACGTTCGCGGCGTGCGCCCGGCGCGAGCTGCGTGAGGAGACCGGCTACAGTGCCGAGCGGCTGGTTCCGCTCACCGCCGTCTGGACCACCCCGGGCTTCACCGATGAACGCGTGCACATCTTCGTCGCGCGCGGGCTCGCCCGCGGCGAGCGGGATCTGGACGCCGACGAGTTCGTGGAGGTCGTGCGACTGCCCCTGTCGGAGGCGATCCGGCGGGTCCGGACCGGCGCGATCACCGACGCGAAGACGGTGGCGGGGCTCCTCTGGGTGGCGAACTGGGGCCTTCCCGCGACCGAGGCCCCGACCGCGTCGTCCGACGCCTCGTGAGGTCGGTCGCGACACGCCACTGTCCCCTCGATGGGACGACGCGACCGCCCCGGGAGAGCTGAAGCGGCGAGATACCGCGCCATTCCGGCAGACAACGCTGTGGCACGGATGGTGCACCCAACCAGGTGGCAACAGCGCGGGACGGGCCCGCGCGCACTCGACGGGAGGACGACATGGCGGCCAGATCGAACGCACCTGACCTGACCCCCACGCACATGGATGGCGCCAGCGGGCATCGCCGGATGCTCGAGGACATGAAGGACGCCGAACTCGTGCAGGCCTTCCTGGACGGTGACGAGCGCGCCTTCGGCGAGATCGTATCTCGCTACGACAAGCGCCTCATCCACTTCGTGTTCCGCACGGTGGGCGACCGCGAGCGGGCCGAGGACCTGGTCCAGGAGACGTTCGTCCGCGTGTATCGGCACGCGAAGCGATTCGACCAGACCAAGAAGTTCTCGACCTGGATCTACACCATCGCGAGCAACCTCGCGAAGAACGAGCTCCGGAACCGGTCGCGGAATCCGCTGGTGCTCTTCCAGACACTCAAGAGCAACTGGGACGCCGACCACCGCCCACTCGAGTGGGAGGATCCGAAGAACAAGCCGGACGACCTCTACCGGAAGCGGCACGTGAAGGAGAAGGTCGAGGCGGCCGCCGCACAGCTTCCCGAGCACCACCGGGTGGTCTTCGTCCTCCGCGAGCTCGAGGGGAAGACCTACGAGGAGATCGCCGAGATCACCGGCTGCAACCTCGGTACGGTGAAGAGCCGGCTCAACCGCGCGCGAAACAACTTCGCGCAGATCATCGCGCCGATGGTCGGCTGACGGCGCGCAGGTCGGCGGACGACCGAAAAGCGGGTCGGGCTCCGGAGGAGGTCCGACCCGCTCGTGCGTTCTGCCCCTGCGTTCGGGAGGAATCTCGTGGCGCGGCGGACGGGGAACCCCCACTCTGGAGGGCACGTAGAATACGGTCGGATGGACGCGCCTCGACTCGGAGTGCGTCCGAAGTGCCCTCCTCTGCTGCCGGATGCGCGCATCGGAATGAACTGCACCATCTTCCTCGAGCACTTCTCGAGCTGGGTCGACGGGGACATGGACCCCGACCTCCGCGACCGGGCGAATGCCCACGTCGCGGGGTGCGTCGACTGTCAGAAGTATGAAGAGGTGTATCTCCGCGGTACGGATCTGCTGCGTTCGCTGGACGAGGACATCGACGTCGACGAGGACATCTTCCGGTCGTCGCTCGAGCACCGGATTCTTCGTGTACGTCGTCAGGGGGTGGAAGCCGCGGCGATCGGGTCTGGCGCGCCGTTCGTGTCGATTCTCGCGATGACGGTCGTGATGCTCTCCGTCGCCTGGATTCCAGTGATCATGGTCCTGACCGAGCCGACGGTCGAGCTCGCGCCGATCGCCGCCGAGGTCCCCC
Source organism: Longimicrobiales bacterium (assembly GCA_028284495.1). Taxonomy (GTDB): domain Bacteria; phylum Gemmatimonadota; class Gemmatimonadetes; order Longimicrobiales; family Gaopeijiaceae; genus Gaopeijia. The sequence continues at coordinate 10,477 of JANQRP010000029.1, forward strand.
CGCCGCGCAGCAATCTCCAGCCGCTCGCGCTGCCTGCGGTGCAGATGTCCGGCACAGCCTCGAACGGAGGCATCCGGACGGTTCCGCTCGAGATCCGCAACACGGTGCCGCCGGCGTCGGATCTCATGCGTCAGTACGCCCCCGTGCTCCAGCCGTATCGAGCCGTCGCGACCGACGGCATCGACTGACGTGCGGGAGGCGGTCGAGCGACTGCTGGGCGGCGCCGATCCGGTCGGCGGCGCCTTCTACCTGCACGGCGACGACGAGTGGATGAAGGGCGAGGTGGCCCGGCGCCTCGTCGACCTCCATCTGGACCCGGCGACCTCGGACTTCAACCTCGACCGACTTCGGGGTGGGGACGTGGACGTGGAACAGCTCGCGTCCGTTCTCGGCACGCCGCCGATGATGGCGGAGTACCGAGTCGTGCTCCTGACCGAGGTGGAGGCCTTCTCGAACTCGAAGCGTGCGAGGAAGGTGCTCTTCGACGTGGTCGATGCGCCGCCACCGGGCCTGGCGCTGGTGATGCTCGGTACGAAGCCGTCGGGGTCTCGCGCCAAGTACTACGGGCAGCTCGAGAAGGCGGCGCGTTCGGCCCGGTTCGATCCGCTGTCGGACGACGACGTGCCGGGGTGGCTGATGGAGCGGGCGAGGGAGCGGCTCGGCGTCGACATGGATCCCGACGCCGCGCGCGCGCTCGGCCATGCGGTCGGCCCGAATCTCGGCATGCTCGTGCAGGAGCTCGACAAGCTGGCGGGGTTCGTCGAGGCGGGCTCTCCGATCACCCGTGCCGCCGTGGAAGCCGCGGGCACCTTTCTCCCGGTCCAGGATCGCTGGGCGTGGTTCGATCTGGTCGGCGAGCGTCGGTTCGACGCCGCACTGGAGACCCTGCCGGTTCTGATGTCGCAGGGCGAGAGCGGTGTGGGCCTGGTCATCGGCCTCTCCAACCATCTTCTCCGCCTCGCCGTCCTGCGGCTCGCGGGGCCGGCCGCTCTCGAGCGCGCGCTTCCGCCCCATCAGCGGTGGCTCGCGAATCGCCTGAAGGGCCAGGCTCGCACCTGGTCGCCCGCGTCGCTGCGGGCCTCGATCGCGGGCCTGCGCAGGGCGGATCGACTCCTGAAGTCGGCGCCGCTCGACGATCGCGCCATCGTCGAGGAGTGGCTGCTCGCGCGACTCGCCGAAGGCCTCGGGCGGGCTGCGTGACCCGGTCGGGTCGTTCCTTCGCGGGGATCCGCCTGACCGTGATGGGCGGCATCCTGGCGGTCGGCGTCGCATGGCCGGCGGCGGCTGCGGCCCAGGATGCGGGCCCCGATCTGGACCGCATCGAGGTACTCGCGGCCGACGGTCGGACCGGAGACGCCCGGGAGTCGCTGCTCACCTGGTGGGACACGGAATGGAACGGGGCTTCCCGCGACCTTCGCGAGCGGGCGCTCTGGCTGCGTGGTCTGCTGACGCTCGAACCCACCGAAGCTTCGGCCAGCTACCGGAGAATCGTGACCGAGTATCCCGGTGGCGCGTTCGCCGGCCGGGCGCTCCACCGTCTCGGGAGTCTGGCGGCGGCGGTCGGTGACACCGCGGCCGCGGGCCAGTGGTACGCGCTCCTCGCCCGGGACTACGCCGGGTCGACGCTCGGTGAGAGCGCCGAGGCCTGGCTGGCCGGGGATCGGAGTGCCATGGTGGGCGTCGAGCCGGTCCCGCGCGCCGCGGCGCCCGAGCGACCGCCCACGCCCGTGCCTGTCTCCGAGGCCCCGCCGGCGACCCCGCCCGCGGCGTCGGAGGCGTCCGCGCCGGCGGAGGGAGACGAGTCGGAGGCCGACCTGGCGTGGACCGTGCAACTCGGCGCCTTCGCGTCCGAGTCCACCGCCCGCGAGATCGCCGCCGAGGCGCGCGCCGCCGGTTTCGAAGTGCGGGTGGTGCTGGTGGAGGACAGCGACCTGTGGCGGGTGCGGAGCGGGCGCTTCCGGGACGCGGACGCGGCGCGTCCGTTGCATGCGCGCATGGTCGAGGCCGGGCTCGTGGCGGCCGTCGTGCCGGGCG
>JANQRP010000020.1 GCA_028284495.1 Longimicrobiales bacterium
TTTTCGATGACGCCTTCTCACCCCACCGGTTCGCCCATGTCGCCGTCCATCCTCCTCGCGACGCTGCTCTCCGTCGCGCCGCCCTCGATCTCGCAGGGCGTCTGCGCGCCCCCGCCCCCGGTCCCGACCGACCCGGATGCCTACCGCGAGCTCTGGGCTGCCGGGACGTCGTGGGACGCGTTCATCGCCGAGGCCGAGAGCCGCCGCGAACTGTGGCTGGAGAACTGGGCTGCCAGCGAGGGCATCGACGCCGCGATGGTCGAGCGCGCTCGCGCCGCCGGGGGAACGTGGTACATCCTCGCGGTCGCGATCGACGCCTGCTCCGACTCGGTCAGCACGATTCCCTTTCTCGCTCGGCTGGCCGCGCAGGTCGAGGGCCTCGACCTGCGAATCGTCGATTCCGATGCCGGCGCCTGGATCATGGAGGAGCACCAGACGCCTGACGGCCGGGCCGCGACGCCCACGGTGGTCCTGCTGGGTCCGGAGTTCGAGAAGCACGGCTGCTTCATCGAGCGCCCGACTCCTCTCCAGACCCGGATCATCGAGAACCCCGACGAGCTCTCGCAGCGCGAGATCTACGACTTCAAGATGGGCTGGTACGAGGAGGACCGCGGCGCCTCGACGGTGGCCGAGTTCGTGGAGATCCTGGAGGCTGCGGCGGCGGGGTCGACCCGCTGCGGGTGAGGCCGTCGGCCGTCGCGGGCCGCACCGCTACTCCCTCGATCGCCCGAGGGCGTCGAACTCCTCGCGGGTCATGGTGAGTGACTCGTCGGTCCAGTAGGCCTCGATCTCGACCCCGAGCCCATCGGCCAGGCGGTTCACGAAGTTGAAGTAGCCGGTGATCTGGCAGACGTCGAGAACCGCGGTGTCGCTGAATCCGGCCTCGCGCAGCGCGGCCACGTCCGTCTCGCGCATGAGCTCGGGCGACCGCGTGAGCTTCCACGCGTACTCGAGCATCGCCCGGTCGGCGTCCGCGATCAGCGCCGTGCGGAAGTCCCGCGCGATGGCGCCCGGGAGGTCGGTCGAATCGACCAGCGTACGGAGACCCGCCCCGTGGTGGTTGATTCAGTAGAAGCAGTCGTTCGCCGCCGAGACGACCACCGCGATCATCTCCCGCTGCGCCCTCGAGAGCGGTGAAGGGCCCCGCATCAGGTGCGCGTAGTAGCGTGCGTGCCCCCGCATCGACTCCGGATTCAGCGAGTGGATCCGAAGGATGTTGTCGACGCCACCGTGCTCGGAGCGATAGCCCTCGTAGAGCCGCGCCAGCAGTCCGTCCGCCTCTTCGTACGGGACATACGGAATGAAGGCCACCCCTCAGTCCCGCTCTTCCCAGAGCGCCGCCGCGTTTCCGGCGGGATCGTGTACCACCGCCCAGCGGGTGTCCCCCATCGTTCGCACGGCATCCGCACTCCCGCCGCGCTCGACGGCCTGCGCAAGCGCTCGGTCGAGGTCTGCGACGACGAAGTAGGGGATCCAGCCGGACGGCATGGAGGCGTTCCCGCCCCGGCGGTGGCACACGCCCGCGACCGCCGTGCCGTCCGAGTCCAGCATGCTGTAGTCGGCGTAGTCGCCCATCTCGACGTTCGATGGACGCCACCCGACGACGCCCGCGTAGAAGTCCCGCACGCCGTCGGCGTCGTCCACGGTCAGATCGATCCAACCCAGCCGTCCCTTCGCTCCCTTCTCCATGCCGCCTCCCGTGTCGATGAAGTGTTCCGGGGGAAGTAACGGTGTGGTGTCGGGGACGCGCCAGCGCTGTGCGCGGGGCTGCCGCCGCCACACCTTTCACGCATGCACTCACACTGGTCGCTGCTCGCCCGCCGCGTGGGCGCCACGGCGCTCTCGGTCCTGATCGGGGCGGGGGCCCTCGGCGCCCAGACCGTCGTCGCCCACAGGGGCGCGTCGGCGTATCTGCCCGAGCACACCTTCGCCGCATGGGACCGGGCGCTCGAGCTCGGTGCCGACTACATCGAACAGGACCTGCAGATCACGGCGGACGGGGTTCTGGTGGTGCTTCACGACGGAACGCTGGACCGGACCGCGCGAGGTCCGTCGGGTGCGTGTACCGGTCCGGTCCGCGCCCGCTCGCTCGCCGAGCTTCGGCGCTGCGAGGTGTCGACGTGGAAGGTCGACCAGCTCCGGGCGGCAGGGCTCGACTCCCTCGCCCGCGTGGCAGCCGCTCTCGCACCGCAGCGCATCCCGACGCTGGAGGACGTGCTCGAGCGGTACGGCACGGATGGCCGCGTCCGCTATTACATCGAGACGAAGAACCCCGAAGAGTCGCCCGGGATGGCGGCCGAGCTCGTTCGGGTGCTGCGGGCGCACGGCCTGTACCCGACCTCCCGCGACGACCGCACCGTACTCGTCCAGTCCTTCAGCGAGACGAGCCTCAGGGAACTGGCAACCGCGGCACCCGAGCTGCCGCTCGTCCAGCTCGGCGACGCGGGGGTGGAGGAGGACCCGGCGGGCGAGGCGATGGCCAGAGTGGCCGAGTACGCGATCGGATGGGGCCCGTCGCACAGGCTGGTCACACGGGAGCGGGTCGCCACCGCCCAGGCGGCGGGCCTGGTCGTCCACCCCTACACCGTGAACGACGAGTCCCGCATGCGGGAACTGCTCGACGCCGGCGTGGACGGGATGTTCACCGACCTCCCCGGGCGTCTCCTCGAGCTCCTTGGTCGCTGAGTCGTCGCGGAGCGTGACTGGCGACGGAACCCGAGCCACGCGATCCTGTAGCGTAGCATTCGCACAACGATCCACCCCGACGAGGACACCCATGCGCCGCTTCGTGAAGAGCGCGCTTCTCGCGGGACTGCTGGGCACGCTGGTACCGGGGCTCGCCTCGGCCCAGTTCCTCGAGGTCGGCGCCGAGGCGCCGAACATCGAGCTGCAGATCGCCACGTCCGAGGGAGTTGCGGACGGCGTGTCGACGCTCAGCGAGTACCGCGGAGAGGTGATCGTCCTGGCCTTCTTCTTCAGGGCCCGGACCTCCGGCTGAACAGTCCAGATGAGAGCGTACCGTGATCAGTACGCAAGCCTGTTCGACGGCGGTGAGGGCGTGACCCTCATCGGCATTTCGAACGACCCCGCCGAGGAGCTCGCCTCCTGGGCGTCCGACGAGGAGTTCCCCTTCCTATTCGGAAGTGACGCCGACAGCGACGGTTATGCCGCGTTCGGTGGAGACCCGCGCGACAATGGCATGGTGGGAAGCCGCGCGGTCATCGTGATCGACGGCGAGGGACGCGTCGCCCACGTGATGCCCACGTTCAATCAGGTGGATCCGACCGCCTACACCGAGCTTCGCGCCGCGATCGAGGCCGCGAAGAACTGACGGGCCCGCCCCGGTGGCGATCGACGTCGCCGGGGCGGCAGCACGATCACGCGGCCCGTCGGCCGCAACAGGCCTTCGCGGCACCTGCGGTCCGTCGCGGTTGCCGAAAAATCCCTTGCATCCGCCTGGGCTCGATTCTCAGCTTCGGCGGATGGGGGTGCCGTTTCGGTCCAGAGCCGGACCGCAGCGTCGGCGCCTGGTACGCAGGTTTCGCCGCGGCGCGGCAGGGAGTGCGGAGTCATGATGAACCGGTCGGTGTCTTTCGCGGTTGTTCTGAGCCTGGTGCTGGTCCTCGGCGCGTGTGGCAGCCGAGGGATCAGCACGAACCCCCAGGGTCGGTCCACGATCGCGCCGCACGGCGTCGCGGAGACGTCGAGTCCGTGGCAGACCGGCTTCGGGATTCGAGGCAACGTACGGGCCGTGGACGCCACGCCCGGGTCCCTCTACGTCCTGGGGAGCTACCAGCGCCAATGGTTCGACGGTGGCCACGACAACATCCTCAGTATCGGCCTTCAGGGCCGGCGCGTGGTCACCGAGGGTGGCACGTTCATCGGCCCCGAGCTGACCTACAACAACTGGCGCGTGAACGACGGCATCTTCAACCAGACCGAGGACGTCTTCGGGGCCGGTCTCATCGTCGGGCACCCGATCGGGGACAAGCTGAACGTGTGGAGCACCGTGGGCCTTCTCCGATTCGGAGACGTCGAGCAGGACGGGACGCTGATCGCGGAGAGTGCGACCGGATTCCAGTTCAACCTCGGCGTCGAGCTGGTAGATCTCTTCGGCGGCAACTGAGCCGGATCGCAGTCACTGGACGGGTGCCAGCGGCACGTCCGTCCGGTTCGGGTTGTCGCCGGCTCGGAGGTCAGCCCCCGCTCCCCGCCCGTCCGGCGGACCGCGGTTCGCGGCTCCAGGGGTCCGGAGCGTGAATGGCGCGCTCGACGGCGTCGAGAAGCGTCGCCCGGTCGAGGGGCTTGGTCAGCGCGATGAGCGCGCCTGCGTCGATCGCACGCTCCAGCCGATCGAGCCCCTTGCCACTGATGGCGATCACGCCCGCCCCGGCCTGTACCTGCTTGAGATGGCGGATGAGCGCGACGCCGTTCAGGCGCGGCATCTCGATGTCGGTGATCACCACATCCGGGCGGGTCGCCTCGAACCGCGCGATCGCCGCGTGGCCATCTTCCGCGTATCGCACATCGTGACCCGCGTCCCGGACGAGGATGCTGTCCAGCAGAACACGCGTCTCGTCGTCGTCGTCGACCACCATGATCAACGCCATTCACCGCTCGACCGGTTGCGGGTTCGTATAGGATCGAAGGTCATCGGGCGAGACGCTGGCGCATGGCTCTGTCCGGAGGCCGGGAGGATCGGATTCGGCCCGACGGACGTGTCCGACGCCGCGTGCCGGGCCGCGAAGCGGCGCGCAACCTACGGTAGCGTCTCCGCACGGCGCAACTCGGGTCTCGGGCGGCCGCTGCGCGTCAGCGGTCGCCGAGCAGCTTCTCCACCTCGGCCACCAGATCCTGCCGGACGCCGGTGCCGGTGTACGCGATCTTTCCGTCCCGGTCGATCATGAGGACGATGCCGGTGGCCCCGGCGTTCAGCGCGCGGACCGCGCGACCCTCGCCGTCCCAGAGGAACGGCCACGAGTGTTCGGCGGCCGCCACGTGCTCGGCAACCTCCTCGCGGGTCTGATTGACGGCGATGGCGATCGCCACCACCGACACCGCGTCGCCGTGGCTCTCGACGATGGCCTCGAGCTGCGGCTGAAGAGCGCGGCAGATGGTGCACCATGTCGCCCAGATCTCGATCACGCCGGGCTTGCCGGGCTCGACCAACTGACGGATCTCGACCTCGTTTCCCTCGAGGTCGGTGATCGTGAAGTCGGGGAGATCCTCGCCGACCGGCAGGCCGAGACCCTGCGCCGAGGCCGCGGCCGGCACGAGCAGCGCCACGAGCGCGAGGGCGGAGCAGAGAAGGCGGAGAGCGTTCGTGCGCATCGGGACCGGTGGTCGAATGGGGGTGGCGCGGGGCCGTAGCGCCCCGCAGGGTGCGACGCCCTCACCAACCCGCACGGTCACGAGAGGGTTCCGGGGCGTTTCGGCGGCATCTGCGCGCCGGGGTACCCGGACGGCCGCGCACGCGGATGCGCGACCCCTCACCCCCCGCCGAGCAGCGTGTCGACGTCTCGGCGAACGCCCTCGGGCGTCCCCACGGAGGCGCCGGCGATCCGCCCGTCGCGGTCGACCAGCAGGACGATCCCGGTGCCGTATACCTCGAGCGCGCGGACGGCCGACCCGTCCTCGTCGTAGAGCACCGGCCAGGCGTGTCCGACCCGGGCCACGTGTTCGGCAACCTGCTCCCGCGTCTGGTTGACGGCGACGGCGATGGCCACGATCGACACGTCGTCGCCGCGCGTGCCGTGGATCTCCTGCAGCGTGGGCTCGAGTGCGGCGCAGATGGCGCACCAGGTCGCCCAGATCTCGATGACGGCGGGCTTCCCGGGCACCACCACGTCGTGGATGTGCACCTCGCCGCCATCCAGATCGGTAGCCGTGAAGTCGGGGAGCTCCACCCCGACCGGAAGCCCCACTCCCTGCGCCTCGCCCGGCCCCGGCGCCACGGCCAGGACGCCGACCGCCAGCACGGCGGGCAGCAGCCGTGCGCCACGCAGCACCGGAGTCACGGGCGTTCCGGCCCCTGGGCGCCGCCGGGCCATTCGAGCGCGGACCGATCCCAGCCCGCGAGGTCGGCCGCGGCGTCGTAGGTATCCTGCGCGAAGTCGAGCAGCGTGGCGGCCGGGTCGTCGGCGTCACGGACCGCGTCGTACGGCAGCAGGAACTCGCCCAGGTCGTCGAACCAGAAGGCGGCCTCGGGCCGAACCGATACCTGGGAGAAGCCCTCGGGTCCGGGGTACGCATAGGAGTAGAACACCGGCGTCGGGTTGTCGGCGTTGCCCGGCCAGAACCCGAGGCTCGATACCTCGTGCGAGTAGGCCTCCCGCGCGACCCAGTCGGGCAGCGCCGGGATGCCGGCGGGGTGGGGAGGCGCTTCCCGTCCGCTGAACCGCGTGACCGCGAGGTCGAAGCTGCCCCAGAAGAAGTGCACCGGGCTGACCTTCCCGACGAACCGGGCGCGGAACGTCGTGAACACGTGGTGCGCGTCCAGGAGCGCCCGCCACAGCGCGAACACGGCATCGACGTCGTAGGCGGCGTGCTCGTGATCGAACTCGAAGGGGGTCCCGTCGGGGATCTCGCTGGGCGTCGTGTTGATCGGCGTGGTCAGGTCCATCGCATCGAGCCGCCGCGTGACCTCGTCGTAGAAGTCCGCGACCGATCGGGGAACCAGCGGGATGGAGGCGTCGACCCCGTCGCTCACCCGAATCTCCAGGCGGTGAGACTGGAAGTCGAAGTTGAGTTCGAACGACCGGTCGCCGGCCCGCATCGGAGACGTTCCCAGTCCGCGCGTGGTCAGGTACAGAGGGACGTGCCAGGAGTGGTTGATCCACGGAGTCCGTTCGAGGCGGATCTTTCCCACGATCTGGGTCCACCGGTGAAGTGTGGCGATCGTGTCGGTCCACGTCTCGTGGGGCAGGGCGGGCCAGGGAGCGTCGTGCGGAACGTCGGATGCGGTCACGGGTCGTGGTTACTCGAGGGATGGTCCGGAGAAATCTTCCGGGCTGATCGACCGGGTGGTAGCGATACCCTCGAGCCGGTCGACGGTTGTTCCCGCACACCCGCAATCACGTAAAGGACTCGTTCCGATGAATCGATTCGACGCCCGGATGCTTCTGCTGCTGACGGCCGCCCTTCTGGTCGGCGCCGCTCCTCTCACGGCTCAGGCCGCCGAGGAGCAGTCGCAGGAGGAAGAGCAGGAGCAGGAGGCCGACACGGTCAAGACGTATTCCGACGTCATCACCGACGAGTTCGAGACGGACGAGGGGATGTTCGACGTGCATCAGCACGACGGCGACATCTACTTCGAGATTCCGCTCGACATGCTCAACCGTGAGATGCTCATCGTCACGCGGTTCGGTGCAACGCCGGACGGCGCGGGCTACGGTGGCTCCAAGCTGAACGAGTCCCCGGTCCGGTGGCAGCGTCGCGACGACCGGATCCTGCTCCGGATGGTGAGCCTCGACAACGTGGCGGACGAGGACCTGCCGATCGCCCGAGCCGTCGCCAACTCGAACGTCGAGCCGATCATCGCCGCCTTCGACATCGAGGTGATGAACGACGACTCCACCGCGGTGGTCATCGAGGTGACCGACCTCTACGACGGCGACGAGTCGATCTTCGGCATCACGGGCGGGCGCCGGACGGCGCTCGGCATCCGGAACCTCGACTCCGACCGGTCGTTCGTCGACCACGTCCTGTCCTTTCCGCGCAACATCGAGGTCCGGCGGACCGTGACGTACAACTCGTCCGAGCCACCGAGCAACGGGCCCGTGGGCGCGTTCACGGCGCAGCTCAACCACTCGATGCTCCTGCTTCCCGACGATCCGATGCAGCCGCGGAAGTGCGATCCCCGCGTCGGGTTCTTCGACATCGACCGGATCAACTACGGACTCGACACGCAGCGGGCCACGGAGGAGTGCTTCATCACCCGCTGGCGTCTGGAGCCGAGCGACCCCGAGGCCTACGCCCGCGGCGAGCTGGTCGACCCGATCGAGCCCATCGTCTTCTACATCGATCCGGGCACGCCCGAGAAGTGGCGCCGGTGGCTCAAGCAGGGGGTCGAGGACTGGCAGGTCGCCTTCGAGGCGGCCGGGTTCTCCAATGCGATCATCGCGGCCGACCCGCCAACGGACGACCCCGAATGGCACCCCGAGGACGCCCGCTACTCCGTGATCCGCTATCTCGCCTCCGGCACCCAGAACGCGTCGGGACCGCACGTCCACGACCCGCGGACCGGACACATTCTCGAGTCCGACATCCAGTGGTACCACAACGTCATGAACCTCCTGCGGAACTGGTTCTTCATCCAGACGGCCGCGGTGAACCCGGAGGCGCGCGGGATCGAGTTCTCCGACTCGATCATGGGCGAGCTCATCCGGTTCGTTTCGGCGCACGAGGTCGGGCACACGATCGGACTCCAGCACAACATGCAGTCGTCCGCCGCCTACTCGGTGGAGGACCTGCGGACCGACTTCACCTGCGAGATGGGCGTCGCGCCGTCCATCATGGACTACGCCCGCTTCAACTACGTGGCTCAGCCCGGTGACGACGCCTGCCTCATGCCGCTCGTCGGGCCCTACGACATCTTCGCGATCGAGTGGGGCTACCGGTGGTTCCCCGACGAAGACATGGACTCGGAGCGCGCCATCCTGAACGAGATGGTCGCGGAGATGCAGGAGGACCCCGTGTATCGGTTCGCCGGTGGCGGCACGAGCGGCGCCGATCCGACGCTGCAGTCCGAGGCGATCGGGGACGATGCCATGGAGGCGTCGGACTACGGGGTCGAGAACCTCAAGCGGATCGTCGACGCGCTTCCGGGCTGGACGTACCGGGAGGGTGAGGACTATGACCAGCTTCAGGAGCTCTTCCAGAACGTCTACAGCCAGTGGAACCGCTACAACGGGCATGTGCTGGCGAACGTCGGCGGAACCGTCGCGCACCGGAAGCGCCAGGGTCAGGACGGGGCCCAGTTCGACATCGTCCCGGACGAGACGCAGCGCCGGGCGGTGGACTACCTGCGACGACAGGTCTTCGAGACCCCGACCTGGATGTTCAACGACGAGATCCTCGAGAAGATCGTCGGCGCCGACGTCGCGGGCCTGATCCAGGGCGGGCAGGTCTCGGTGCTGAACCGTCTGCTCAATGCCGATCGCCTCGGTCGGATGGTCCAGCAGGAGGCGTTCTACGGAGGCGATGCGTACTCGCTCGAGGAGCTGTTCGACGACACGCGCCAGGCGGTGTGGCGTGAGGCGTACCGGGGCGATGACACCGACACGTATCGTCGGAATCTCCAGCGCGCGTACGTCGACCGGATGGGTGCACTGATGTCGGACGAGGACGCGAGCCAGACCGACGTGGCGGCGTTCGCCCGCGCCGAGTTGCGTGTGCTGCGCGACGTCATCGCGGACGCGGACACGGGCCACCGCCCGACGCGCATCCATTTCGACGACCTTCTGGCGCGCATCGACGCGATGCTCGAGGGCTGACCTCGGCCGCCGGCGCGGCCTCCTCGGGCGCCGCGCGCCCGCCGCCTACTCCTCTCGGCCGCGAACGCGTGGACGGTGTCCGAGCACGCGCATGTAAACCAAAACCGCGGTGGTGACACTAACCGTGCAGACGCCTGTCGGGAGACGCGGTGGACACCGATGTGACGCAGGTCCCGAACGGTGGCGGCCCCGCACCCGACGTCGCCGCCGATCTGGAACGATCTGCCAACGTGACGTCCGGCCCGCATGGAGCTCGATCGGCGTCGTGGCCGGGCAGTCTGGCCGTCGGCGCGTCATCCGCTCAAGGGCGGTGGGCGGCAGGCCGAGGTTGTGAAGACCCATCTCGGAGTTGGATATGTCGGAAAACGTGAACGAGCGCGCAGTGCTCGTGGTGGATGACGATGCGTTCGTGTTGCGCACGACGGCGCTGACGCTCGCGAGCATGGGGTTCGGGGTCGTACGGACAGCCGAGTCGGCAGAAGAGGCGGAGCGGATCATCGATTCGGCCGACCCGACCATCGAAGTCGTACTTCTGGATCTCAACATGCCCGGCGTCGACGGGGTCGAGTTGCTGAGGCGATTCGACGAGCGCCAGTACGCCGGGGACGTGGTGCTCGTCAGTGGAGAGGACGCGCAGACGCTGGAGATGGCAGAGGCGCTGGCAAGATCGCGGCACCTCTCGGTCCTTGGCGCCATCCAGAAGCCCGTCACCGCCGAACGCCTGTCGACCCTGCTGTTTCGCAACCCTTCGTCCGCCACCGGCAAGCCCTCGGCTCCGCGCCTGCGGGAGATCACACCCGAGCAGCTACGGGACGCCCTCGCGGGCGGCGCCATCGTTCCGTGGTTCCAGCCGAAGGTGAGTGTCGCGAGGCAGGTCCCGACCGGCGTCGAGGCGTTGGCGAGATGGCCAACCAGCGAGAGTGGTCCGGTCTTTCCCGACGAGTTCATTCCTGTCGCCGAGCAGGCCGGCCTCATCGATGAACTCACATTCGCGATGGTCGAGCAGTCGGTCACCGCAGCGGAAGTGTGGCGGGCCCGGGGGTTCAAGCTGAAGCTGGCGGTGAACGTCAGCATGGACTCGCTCCATTTCCTCGACTTCCCGGAGAAGCTCTGCGCGCGCATCGAGGCCGCGGGGGGTGATCCCACGGACCTGCAGCTCGAGGTTACGGAGAGCCGGCTCACGACCGACTTCGTTCCGGCCCTGGACGTGCTCCTGCGTCTGCGGCTGCGCAGGATCAGCCTCGCGATCGATGACTTCGGGACGGGCAACTCCAACTTCGAGCAGCTGCAGCGGCTGCCCTTCGACGAAGTCAAGCTGGACCGGACGTACGTGGCGGGTGCCGCGAGTTCGAAACGCGATGCCGCGATCCTCGAGTCCGCGGCCGCCGTGGCCAAGAAGATGGACGTGCGTGTGGTCGCGGAAGGTGTCGAGACGCTGGACGACTGGCGTCGGGTCGAGGAGCTCGGCTGTGACGAGGCCCAGGGCTACTTCCTCGCGAAGCCGATGCCGGCCGAGGAGGTGCCGGGCTGGGTGGCCGACTGGCCGAGGCGTCGGGCGGAGCTCTTCTCTGGTCCGGGATGATGTTCTGGCGTCGATCACGCGGTGGGTACGCCGTGGGCTCCGGGGAGGCGAGCCTCGGCCACGCGGCACCAACCGGGCACTCGGGTGTGGATGGGGGTCCAACGGTCTCGCTCCCGACGGAGCGCGTTGCGGGTGCCGGAGTCGCGGTGCCCCGCCGCAGCGTCGCAGCGAGCGTAACGAGCATGAGGTAACGAACAATGTCCCTGGTCGAACCTACGAACCCCGCTGAACCCGATGAGGTGGAGCGACGCGCTCTGCGGCTCTATGTCGTCGGTCGGACGCCCGCGGCTGTGCGTGCGATCGATGCGATCCGCGAGCTGCACCAGGGCCTCGAACACGACGGCTGGACCCTCGAGGTCGTCGACGTGCTGCGGCGCCCCGAGCTGGCGGAAGCCGACCGAATCAGTGCCGTTCCGGCCCTGGTGAGGAAACTGCCTCGACCTGTTCGTCGTGTGGTGGGCGACCTCAGCGACATGGACCGCGTACTCCTGGGACTGGAGATCCGTGATGTGCAGGCGGGTTAGGGAGCCGCGACAGGCGTGGCACGCGATGGAAACGACACGCCTCGGAGCGTGGGAGAGGATGCCCGATGGTTGACCGATCTCGGATGACGAAGGACACGCGGGAGACGAGGACCGCGGGTCTGAGAGCGTTCTGGACCAGCCAGGTCCGCCCAGGCGGAGTGCAGAAGCTCGAAACCGGAGTCGCGGGATTCGACGAACTCCTGGAGGGAGGCCTGCCCGAGGGGCGGGTGACCCTCGTGAGTGGGGGGCCGGGATGCGGAAAGACCGTGCTGCTCAACGAGTTCATCTACCGTGGAGCCCGGGACTACGGACAGCCCGGCGTCTTCGTCACGTTCGAGGAGCGCCCGGAGGACATCCAGCGAAACCTGCGAAACTTCGACTGGGAGCTCGACGACCTCGTCGAATCCGAGCGGGTGGCGTTCATCGACGCTGCGCCGCATGCCGGCGGCGAGATCGCTCTCGGAGAAGCGGACTGGTTCGAGCCGATGCTGGCCCGTATCGAGTACGTGGTGAACAAGATCGGTGCCCGGCGCCTGGCCGTCGACAACCTGGGCGCCATGTTCCTGCGCTATGCGGGCCCCGCCGACGGTGGAGACCACTACGCGACGCGCGACCGCCTGTTCAGATTCTCCGACCGACTGCGCGACCTCGGTGTGACCACTCTGATCAGCACCGAGAGCCTGAACCAGCGCTCGTCCCTCTCGCACTACAATGTGGACGAATTTGTCAGTCAGGGCCTGATCGAGCTGAGCAGTCAGGGCGGTCAGGGGATCGAGGTTCGCAACATGATGGTGCGCAAACTGCGGGGTTGCGGCTATCGCAGCGGGAACGTGCAGTTCGAGATCACGAGTCGCGGTCTCGAGGTGTTCCCCAAGATTCCGGTGGACACCAGCGTGGGAGACACCGACTTCACGCAGCGCAAGACATTCGGCGTCGCCGAGCTGGACCGCGCCCTCGGAGGCGGCCTCCCCGAAGGTCATATCCTCCTGATCGCCGGGAACACGGGTACGGGCAAGACCACTCTGGGGCTGCAGTTCGTGGACCATGGCCTGAAGGACGGCGACAGCTGTGTCTGGGTGGCGCTGGAGGAACCGGTCAGCGTGGTCGTGCGGTCAGCGGCGCGTCACGGGTGGAACCTGGGGCCCGCCGTGGACGAGGGGCGTCTACGGTTCGTCACGTCGCCCGTGCTCGACCTCATGCCCGACCGTCTCCTCTATCACATTCTCGATGCCGTGAGTGAGAGCGGTGCCACACGGATCGTCGTGGATTCCGCGTCCAGCCTCGAGTCCGCATCCCTCGACGCGGCGTCGGCGCGGGCGTTCATGTTGCAGCTGGCGGGGTTCGCGAAGACCCGCGGTCTGACCGTTGTGCTCAACTACCTGTCGAATGAGATCTTCGGCGCCGGAAAGGGACAGTTGCTTGCGTCGCTCAACAGCAACGAGCTGCGCCTCTCGTCGATCGTCGACGGTGTGATCCTGCTTCGATACGTGGAGCGGGAGCGGAGCGTGCAGAAGCTCCTGAACGTGCTGAAGCTCCGGGGCAGCGAGCACGACAAGAGGATCTTCCACTACGAGATCGGGCAGTCCGGCTTCGTCATGGGCGAGCAGTTCGGGGACGACACATAGACATCGCTGGCGCTCGCCCGTGCGGCGGACTCCCGATCGAGGGAGTGGTGAGGTGCCGGCCGGGGTAACCGAGGACGGCAGGTGCCGCTGCGGCACCGCATGCGCGGCGCAGCTTCGCGGCGGGGTGCGCCGGGTAGCACGGTACCGGATGCTGGTTCATCACGGATTCGGATCCCGTGAATGATCCCGTCGACTGAAGAGCACCATACCGCGGTGCGCCGCCGCGGGCCAACGGCTCCTTCCGCTCCACAACTCATGCCATTCGACGCTTCCGTTCTGCTCGCGACCGGCGCCATCCTGACGCTGGTCTTCGTGCTCGTGCGTTCTCGGCGAAGGCTCGTCGATGCCGCCGACCGAGATCGAGTCCTCATGGAGTCGGTGGTCGAAGGCCTGATCGGCCTCGACTCGAAGGGGGTGATCACGTTCCTGAGCCCGTCGGCGGCGAGGATGTTGGGGTACGACCCGGAGGATCTGGTCGGTCGACCGATGCACGAGGCGATCCACTATGCGCGCTCGGACGGCTCTCCGTACCCGGTCGCCGAGTGCCCGGTGACCGTCTCACTGCGCGAGGGCCGCGAGCGCCACGTGCCGGAGGGAGTCGTGTGGAGGAAGGACGGTACGCCACTGTCGGTCGAGTACACGAGCCGACCGACGCGGAACAGGGGTCGGCTGACCGGTGCGATCATCGTCATGCGGGACGAGTCCGACGGGGAGCAGATCGAGGTCCGCCTCCGTGAAGGTCGCAGCGCGGTAGCGCGGGCGGACCGTGACCAGAGCCTGATCAGTGCCGCGCTGGAACGCACGGGCATCGCCCAGTTCACGGTGACTGGCGCGACGGGTCGAGTCCTCGATGCCTCGGACCGGAGCTGCGAGTACCTCGGGTACACGCGAGAAGAGCTCCTCACCCTGGCAGTGTCGGACTTCGACCCTCTGTTTCCCCGCGACAGGTTCCACGAACTCACGGCGCCGATTCGCGAGCAGGGCTGGCATCGGTTCGAGTCGATTCACCAGACCAGGGACGGCCGCCGCATTCCGGTGGAGATCACGGCTGTGTACACCCCCGCGCAGGATGATGCGGAGGCGCGGATCATGGTGTTCGCGGTCGAGATCACCGAGCGCAAGGAGGCGGAGGCGCAGTTGATTCAGGCGCGTGAGGATGCGGAACAGGCGCTGAAGAGCCGAGAGCGCGACAGGGCGTTTCTCGATACGCTGCTGGACGCGCTTCCGGTAGCGGTGTTCTACAAGGATCTCGAGGGCTGCTTTCTCGGAGGGAACCGGGTCTTCGAGGAGATGTCGGGCCTCACCATCGACGATATCCGATCCCGCACCGCCATCGAGGTCTGGCCGGGCGAACTCGGGAGCACGAACCACCGTCGCGACCTCGGCGTGGTCGAGAGTGGACTCCCCCAGACCTACGAGACCCGGATCGACACCTCGCGCGGAGAGCGGTGGGATGTGCTCATGCACAAGCAGGCGTTCGCCGACGAGCGGGGGCGGGTGGCGGGCGTCATCGGGGTCGCCGTCAACATTTCCGAGCTCAAACGCACGGAGCGACTCCTCCAGCAGGCGAAGCTGGAGGCGGACGCGGCCAACCAGGCCAAGTCCACGTTCCTGGCGACGATGAGCCACGAAATCCGAACGCCGCTCAACGGCGTGGTGGGTACCATCGACATGCTGATGCACACCGGTTTGTCGCCGGACCAGAAGGATCTGGTGCGGACGGCCCACGACTCCTCGCTGCTTCTTCAGCGGGTGATCGACGATGTCCTGGACTTCTCGAAGATCGAAGCGGGGCGGCTCGATCTCGAGCGGATCCCCGTCTCACTCGAGACCCTGCTGGACACGGTCGGCGAAAACCTCCGCTACCAGGCCGTGAAGCTGGACGTCGCGCTGCTCATCTACTTCGACCCGCGGTTGCCGACCGTGCTGGGCGATCCCGTTCGACTGAACCAGATCCTCTTCAACCTCGCCGGCAACGCGGTGAAGTTCAGCAGCAACCTCGCCGGCCGCCACGGTGAGGTGGTCGCGTCCATCGTGATGATGGCCCACTCCGAGGGCCGCGTGGACGTGTTGATCGAGGTGAAGGACAACGGGATCGGGATGAGCGACGAGGTGCGCGCACGCATCTTCCAGCCCTTCGTACAGGGGGAGGATCAGACGACTCGACGCTTCGGGGGAACGGGACTCGGCCTGGTGATCACCAGACGCCTGGTCGACATGATGGGTGGGCGTGTCGAGGTGCAGAGCGAGGAGGGCCGGGGCTCGACGTTCTCGGTACGTGTGACGCTCGACGAGGCGGACGCCACGGCCGACGTCGGCGACGTCAGTCTACGGGGCCTTCACACGCTCCTGGTCGAAGATGCCGACGAGCCCGCCCGCATCCTCGCCGACTATCTTCGCCACGCGGGTGCAAAGGTCACGTCGGCGAAGCCGGCCGGGGCGTTGTCCGCGTGCCGTCGGCTCGCGGAATCGACGGGTCAACCCCTCGTGATCGTGATCGACGACTACCGGGACGATAAAGTCGCGTCCGCGGTGGAGCAGCTTCGCCGAGAGGCCGGCGACCTCAACCTGCGTTTCGTCCTCGTTGCGCGAGGTCGCCGCAGCGCTCCACGGCCTCACCCCGATGGCGGGCTCACGCTGGACCTCAACGCCATGCGCCGCCGAACGCTGCTCAACGCCGTCGAGACAGTCGCCGGTCGTTCGTCCTCGTACGGGCGCCGTCGAGCCGATCCGGGCTCGTTCAGGGCGGAGCCACTGTCGAGGGAGGAGGCTGTGGCCGCCGGCCGACTGGTGCTCCTGACGGACGACAACGAAATCAATCGGAGGGTGATCGGACGTCAGCTCGCGATGCTCGGCTACGGCGTGGAGTACGCGGTGCATGGCGAGCAAGCGCTCGAGAAGTGGCGGACCGGAGACATCGACCTGCTCCTGACCGACTGCCACATGCCGGTAATGGACGGCTTCGCGTTGTCCCGCGCCATTCGAGACGCGGAAGGCGAGGGACGGCGGACGCCCATCCTCGCCATCACCGCCGACGCGAGCAGAGAGGCGATCCGCGGATGCTTCGAAGCGGGGATGGACGAGTGTCTTACCAAGCCCATCAGGCTTGAGAAGCTCCGGGAAGTGTTGGACAGGGTGCTGGAGGCGGAGCTGCCATCGCCGGCGGGACAGCGCTCGAAGGGGGGTGCGGACGCGATGGTCGCGGGAGGAGCCTCTGCGACACCGGTGGACGCCGCCACCCTCGGTACGCTTATCGGCATCACCGATCCGGTGCAGCTCGCCGATGTGTACCGGGCGTTTCTCGAGGCGGATTCTCCCACGGCGGAGCAGATGTCGGCCGCGTACGCGTCCGGCGACACCGAGGAACTGCGTCGGCTTGCTCACAAGCTGAAGTCGGCCGCTCGCACGGTCGGCGCCGGCATGCTCGCGAGCATCTGCGAGGCGGTCGAGGCCGCGTGCGCGGCGGGTGACGCGTCGCGAATCTCGGTCTCGATGGAACGGTTCCCCCACCTCTTCGAGCAGGTCGAGTCGTGGATCGAGCGCTACTCGGAGCAGGCCGGCGGCGACGAGGCGTGAGTGGGACCGGTCGGCACAACCCGGAGTACGCGGCCCGGCGACGGGCGGGGAACACCCGATCCGCGCCGGGGCTTGGGAAGGCGCAGATAGATACGTTGATCGCGGGCGCCACCGGCGCGTCTCGGGCCATACAGGTTCTTCCATGATTCGCACCAGCCACGACCTTCCACAGGACACTCGCGAGGCGATGGTCGCGCTGCTCAACCGGCAGCTCGCCGACACCTTCGACCTCTACTCACAGGTGAAGCAGGCCCACTGGAACGTGAAGGGGCCCGAGTTCGCGCAGCTCCACGAGCTGTACGACCAGGTGGCCGGGGCCGTGTTGCCGTTCGTGGACGAGATTCCCGACGGGCCGCTGTCAGACGGCGCCTCGATCGGCGCCGTGGCGAAGGGCCTCGCCTCGCTCGCGGCCTCGACTCGGGCCGCCATCGACACCTCGGGAGACGCCGGCGACGAGGGTACCGCCGACCTGTTCACGGGACTCTCCCGCGAACTCGACAAGCTGCTCTGGTTCGTCGAGGCGCATACGCAGTCCGCCTAGCGCCCGGATGGCCGACTTCGCCGTCTACTTCGCCTCGATCTCCTCGAGCGTGAACCCGTTTGCGGCGTGAGTCGTCGCGACGGCGGGAAGCGGAGGGGGGGCGCGTCCCGGGGACGCGGCCGGGGCACGGATCGCCGGGGTGATCGGGGCGGTCCGCTCCAGGTCGAGAGGTACCGCGACCTGATCCCGGAATTCGATCGGTTTCTCGAGGTGATCGCCTCGCCGGAGCCGAGGACGCTGCGGGTGAACACCGTGCGGACCTCGCCGGTCGAACTGCGGAGGCGCCTCGAGACCCGGGGCTACGGCGTGCACGAGGTACCGCACCAGCCCGAGTTCTTTCGGGTCACGGGCGAGGGCGGGGGCGAGGGCGATCTGCCGCCGGTGTCCGACACCGTCGAGCACTGGGCGGGGCACTTCTACATCCAGCAGACCGTGACCGGCTGGGCGGCCCCGCTCCTCGATCCCCGGCCGGGCGATCGTGTGCTCGATCTGTGCAGCTCACCGGGAGGGAAGACCACGCACCTCGCCGAGCGTATGGGCGGGGCGGGGGTCGTGCTGGCCTCGGAGATGAATGAAGGGCGCATCCGGGCGCTGCTCGGAAACGTCTACCGCATGGGACACCCCAACGTGATGGTGGTCGCCGCGGACGGCCGCGACTTCCCGACCGGTGCGACGTTCGATCGCGTGATGGTGGACGTGCCGTGTTCGTCCGAGGGCACGCTCCGGAAGAAGGGGGGCGTGATGCCCCGCAAGTCGAAGGGCGCGCGGCGGAAGCTCCACCGCACCCAGGTCGCCCTGCTGAGGCGCGCGATCGAGGTCACCCGGCCCGGCGGGACGCTACTCTACTGTACGTGCACCTTCGATCCGGCCGAGAACGAGTCCGTCCTCACCGAGGTGCTGGTGGACGCCCCGGTCGAGGTCGAGCACATCGAGATGCCGGTCCCTCACGCGCGTGGGGTCACGGCGTGGAGGGAGGAGACGTTCGACCCCCGCATGACCCGGGCGGTCCGGATGTATCCGCACTTGCACGACTCCGGGGGGCTCTTCCTGTGCCTTCTCAAAAAAGCGGGGGGCGCGCCCGTCACGGGGTGGTCGGCGGTCCCGACGATCTTCCCGTTCGAGGATCGCCACGACGACGACGACCGGGTGGCGCCACGGGAAGCGATCGGCGAGGTCGAGGAATTCTACGGCCTCGACCGGGCGGTCATGGACCGGTTCGGCTACATGCGAAGGGGAACGAACGTATGGATCCACGCGCTGGACGCGTGGCCGCTCGAGGCGTGGGACCGGGGCCGTTGGCGCTCCATTTCGAACGGGTTCCGCGCCTTCGACCTGAAGGCCGCGTATCCGCGCCCCACCAACGACCTGTTCCAGCTTCTCGACGACGCGATCGGGAAGCGCCGCGTCGAGCTCGACGCAGGTGGCTGGGCGGACCTGCTCGCCGGGCGGCGAGTGACGGTGGAGGACCCCCCGCACGGCTACGTCGCGCTGGTCCTGGGGGGCGAGGTCGTCGGCCGCGGGTTCGTGCGGGACGGCGTCCTGACCAGCCAGATCCCGCGTGGGCGGACGCGCTGGCTGCGCGCCGCCGTGGCGGTGGAAACGAGGCTCGAGGGCGCCGACGTAGGCGGCGTCGATCACGAGGACTAGGTGTTCGTCCCCTCGGAACCTCGCGCCAGCTGTGCGACGTATGCCGCGTCGGCAGGCGCCAAGTCGAACCGCCGGCCGGCCGCCGGATCGTACCACGCGAGCTCCGCGTGCTCGATCGGCCTGGGCGTGCCTGCGATGCGCACACGAAGGAACAGGATCCGGAAGGGCGCCCCGAGGTCGTCGGCCGCGAATTCGGGTCGGTCCGCCGCACCTACCACCTCCACACCGAGCTCCTCGCGGAGCTCGCGGGCGGCCGCCTCCGCGAGGGTCTCGCCGGCCCGGACCTTGCCACCCGGGAACTCCCACAGCCCGCCGTGCCGCTTGTCCATCGGGCGCCGCCCGATGAGAACCCGGCCGCGCTCGTCGGCCACGACGCACGCCACCACGTCGCGGACGTTGCCATCGGCCGTGTCGGGCGAGAGGTTCGGCGTCGAGTCCTCGTTCATCATGGAGAGATCATGCCGGTCCGACGGGTCGACGACCACCAGCGCACGCCGGTGGGCGCGGGGAGGGATACGGAGGTTCAGGTGCTCATCGGCCCCGAGGAGGGGCCCAACTTCGCGCTTCGCCGCTTCATCATCCAGCCGGGCGGCGGGATGCCTCTCCACACCAACCTCGTCGAGCACGAGCAGTACGTTCTGCGCGGCCGCGCGTCGGTGGTCATCGGCAGCGAGACGCACACGGTGCAGGCCCGCGACGTGGTCTACATCCCGGCCGGTGTGCCGCACAGCTACGATGCGGAGGGAGACGAGCCGTTCGAGTTTCTGTGCGTCGTTCCCAACTCCGAGGACCGGATCGACCTCGTGGATCCCGCCTCGTGCTGACCCGGGGGGCGTCGGGGTCCCGGCGGGGCCGCGGGTCGGGCAGCGTGAGGCTCGCATCGGGGCTGCTCGCCGCTCTGCTGGCAGGCGCCTGCGGTGGAGAGCCGGCGGACGATACTCCGCGCCAGACCGTGAACCCGCTCTACGGGCCCGACCGTCTTCATGCCGAGGCGCCCGACTCGTTCCGCGTCCGCGTGGCGACCAGCGACGGCGAGCTCACGCTGCTGGTGCGGCGCGAGTGGGCGCCGAGGGGCGCCGATCGGTTCTACACGCTCGTGACCAACGACTTCTACGACGACATCCGGGTCCATCGTGTGGTGCCGCGCCTCGTGGCCCAGTTCGGGCTCAACGGCGATGGTCTCGTGAATTCCGCGTGGATGGAGGAGTACATCACCGACGACCCGCGGGTGCTGTCGAACGAGCGGGGAACGGTGGCGTTCGCCAAGGGCGGACGGAACGATCGCACGACCCAGGTATTCATCAACCTGAACGACAACGTCGGCCTCGACGATCAGGACTTCGCGCCGTTCGCGCGGGTGATCGACGGAATGGACGTTGCGGACGCCTTCCACGACGGCTACGGCGACGGTCCCCCCCAGGGGGACGGTCCCTACCAGATGCAGGCGCTCGCGCAGGGCAACGAGTATCTGGACGCCGAGTTCCCGGAGCTCACCCGCATCGATTCGATGTGGGTCGTTCCCGACGATGGAGAATCGAATCGATGAGACGGATCGGAGTACCTCTGACGCTGGCGGCGATCTCCGTGGCGGTCGCGTGTGCGGAGAGCCCTGCGACCGACGAGGCAGCGCCCGACGCGGACGCCACCGCGCCCGAAAGCGCGCCCGCGTCACCGCCCACCCTCGGCCCGGTCGACGGGCTGGACCTCGCCCGCGCGGACCTCGACCGGATCACGGTGGGCGAGCCGGCACCGGACTTCCGTCTCATGTCGTATCGGGGGGACGTGCTGACGCTGTCCGAGAATCGGGGCGTGCGGGAGATCCTGCTCGTCTTCTACCGGGGCCACTGGTGACCCTACTGCTTCGAGCAGCTCGGTGAGCTGCAGGAACTGCTTCCGGCGGACCTCGAGTCGGAGGTCGAGATCTGGGCCGTCAGCGTGGAGGACCGGGATCGACAGAGGATGATGGTCGAACGACTCCTCGGCGACGGGGTGGAGGGCGCGCTCCCGCCGTTCCGGATGCTCCAGGATCCCGACCACGCGGTGGTGGACCGGTATGGGCTCTTCAACGAGGAGGGCTCACGGGAGGATCGTCCTCTTCCCCACCCGGCCACGCTCGTGATCGACCGTGAGGGTGTCGTGCGGTGGAAGGCGGTCGAGACCGACTACCGGCTGCGTCCGACGAACGAGGACATCATTGCCGCCGTCCGGTACGCTCGTGGGGAGGGACCGGAGCCGCCCGTTCCGACGCTGACGAACGTGCGGGATCGGAACAGGTAGCGGAGGTTTGCGGGGAACGTGGGGGCATCGTTACGTCACCGACATAGGGGGCACATTCCTTGCAGCCCCCGACCGACGTACCTTGACGACCCGCTTCACCCAATGACCGAGGGACGCATCGACATGTGGAAGAAGGACGAAGACGCGACGGAGAAGGCCGGCCAGAGCGCCGGCGGCACGGGATCCCCCGCGTCGTCCGGCGGCGGTTCCGGCAGCCCGGCCCGAAGCACGGGTACGGCTACCATCGGCAGCGCCATCAAGATCAAGGGTGAGGTCTCGGGCGACGAGGATCTACTCATCCAGGGTCGCGTGGACGGTTCGGTCGACCTCAAGGAGCACGCCGTCACCGTCGGCGCGGACGGTCGCGTCACGGCCAGCATCGTCGCCCGGATCGTGACGGTGGAGGGTCGTGTGGACGGCGACATCGAGGCCCGCGAGCGCATCGTGCTCCGAAGCTCGTCGCAGGTCGAGGGCGACATCTCGGCCCCCCGCGTCGTGCTCGAGGACGGAGCCCGCTTCCGCGGCGGCGTGGACATGGGCGATCCGTCGCCCGCCCGCTCCGGTGGCTCGTCCTCGTCCTCTGCGTCCGGGGCCTCGTCGGGCGGCGCGTCCACGGCCGGGTCCGCGTCGGGCTCGGCGAGCGGTCCGGGGTCGGCGTCCGGCGGCTCGAAGGACGGATCTTCGTCGCGACGCGAGACCACCGCGTCCGGGTCGTCCTCGGGGAAGGGCTCGTCGAGCTGAGGGAGTCACGATGGGCTGGCTCGACCGGATCGGGGGGGACGCCCCTCCGGCGGCGGAGGTATCGCCCGCTTCGCAGGAGGCCGAGCCCGATCGGGGAGAGGAGCGCACGTCGCTGGGCCTGAAGGCCCTCTTCGACGGCGTGGTCCCGGACGACGCCCATTCCGTGCTGGATCTGGGGCGATCGTCCGCGTCCAGCTTCACCGTCTTCGGGAGATACGCCCGCCGGATCCGCTTCGCCGACGTGCTGCGGCCGGAGCGTCGCCCCGATCTGGGCGCGGCGCTCGACGCGTCCGTGCCGGTGCAGCCGCAGCATCCCTACGACCTGATCCTGGCGTGGGACCTTCTCGACCGGATCGCGGACGGTCAGCGGAAGTCCGTCGTGAACCGGCTGGCGGAGCGTTCGGCACCTCGTGCGCGCATCCACGTCCTCGTCGATGCGTCCGACCGTCCGGAGGTACAGCAGTACCGCTTCAACGTCCTGGACGTGGACAAGGTCCGGTACGAGCCGGCGGGTCCGGATCGCCCCGCGGGTGATCGCCTCCTGCCGGCCGAGGTGGAGCGACTCCTCGACCCGTGGGAGGTCGTGCGGGCCTTCACGTCCCGCAGCGGGATGCGCGAGTACGTCGGAATCCTTCGCTGATGCGCGGTACCGGATCGCGTGCGGCTGCTCTGGCGGCCGCCGCCGCCCTGGCCGGTGCGGCCGGGCCCGCGGCGCCGCTCGCCGCACAGGTGATCCGCAGCTACGAGGCGCTGGACCGTGATGCGGGCGATCGCTTCTACACCACGCTCGGGCTGTCGCTCGACGCTTCCGGCGGCAACGTCGAGTACACGGAGTTCGAGTTCTCGGGGGCGACCGGGTTCCGCGGCGAGCGCCACTTCGTGCGCCTCTACCCGGCGATCCGGTTCCGCCGGAACGACGGCGTCACGCTAGAGCAAGAGCGCTCGGCGCACCTCCGCCACACGTACGCCCTGACGGAGCGGCTCCGGACGTTCTCGTTCGTGCAGTACCAGTCCGACGAGGCACTCGATCTCGAACGGCGCTTCCTCGTCGGCGGCGGGCTGAGACGGCGCCTGATCGACCTCGCGGGCGGCGGCGTCGACCTCGGCATCGGGGTGATGTGGGAGGAGGAGCGGACCGCGACCGAACCCGAGGTCGAGGACTTCCGCGGAGCGAACCTGCTCGTCGCGAACGGATCGGCGGGCTCCGTCGACGTGAACTTCACGGGCTTCTTCCAACCGCGTCTGGACGACTGGGACGATCACCGGGTCGCGGCGTCGGGCACGGCCGCCGTGCCCCTCGGGTCCGCGTGGACGCTCACCGTCTCCGCGCGCTGGCGCCGGGATGCCCGACCGCCGCCCGACATCGAGCGCGACGACTACGGGATCGTGGTCGGCCTCCGGTTCAGCATCGACTGACCCGCTCCCGGGGCGGAATCGCCGTTCCGGTGCCCCGAACTCTTGTTGTGATCCCGGGGTCCGCCCGACCCCGTGAGTCGATCGCCAAGATACTGCACGCCAACGACTTGACGTCAGGTCGCGCGTCCGGCGCGGATCTCGCTCATGCTCGGGGCATGAACCGGGATCTTCCGTACTCCGACATCGTCGCATCGCTCTCACACGCCCTCGACCTCACCGAGGGGCAGTCGACGGGCCACTCCATCCGCTCCTGCCTGCTGGGGATGGCCATCGCGCGCCAGCTCGGGCTGCCGCCTCAGCTCCAGTCGGACCTCTACTACGCCCTTCTGCTGAAGGACGCGGGGTGCTCCGCGAATGCGGCGCCCGTCGCCGAGGCGTTCGGATCGGACGATCACCCCGTGAAGCGTGCGCTGAAGACGACCGACTGGTCGCGGTACGTGGCCGCGGCGCGGTATGCCCTCTCGAACGCCGGGCTCGGCAAGCCGGTGTGGCGGCGCATCCGGGACGTGGTGCGTCTCGGTCGGGGCGGCGACGCCATGGCGAGGGAGTTCACGCGCATCCGATGCCACCGGGGCGCCGAGATCGCCGAGGACCTCGGGTTCTCGTCCGTCACCTCGGAGGCCATCCGGCATCTGGACGAGCACTGGGACGGGGGTGGGCATCCGGACGGCGTGGCGGGACGCGACATCCCGCTGCTCGCTCGAATCAGCTGTCTGGCCCAGACCATCGACGTGTTCCTCGTGGAGCGCGGCGTGGACGACGCGCTGACGACGGTGCGCGAGCGACGTGGCCGGTGGTTCGACCCCGAACTCGCGGACATCGTGCTCGGATGGCGAGATCGCACGGACTTCTGGGCGCGGGTGCGCGACGCCGACGCCGCGACGGATCTGGTCGGGGTGGAACCGGCGGACCGGGCGCGTACCGTGGCGCCCGACGAACTCGACGTCGTCGCCGAGGCCTATGCCGAGATCATCGACGCGAAGAGCCCCTTCACCTACCGCCACTCGCTGGGGGTCGCCCGGATCGCGCGCGCGCTCGGAGTGCGGCGCGGCGCGGACGCCGACGGTGCGCGGCGGCTCTATCGGGCGGGGCTCCTGCATGACATCGGGAAACTCGGGATCTCGAACCGGATCCTCGACAAGCCCGCGAAGCTGACCGACGAGGAGTTCGCGCAGGTACGCACGCACCCCCGGCACACGCTCGAGATCCTGCGACACGTGGACGCGTTCGCGGACCTCGCCAAGGTCGCGGCGTTCCATCACGAGCGACTCGACGGACGGGGCTACCCGTGGGGGCTCCGGGGTGACGACCTGGACGAGGACTGCCGGACCCTGGCCGTGGCCGATGTCTTCGAGGCGCTCACCGCCTCGCGACCCTACCGCGGCGCGGTGCCCGTGGGAGCGGTCCTCGAGATCATGCGCGGCGACGCCGGGTCCGCTCTGGACGCGGAGGTCGTCGGCCACCTCGAGGACTGCGTCGACGAGGACGGGGGGGTGCGGCCGGCCGTAGCCACGCACCCAGCCGGTGACGCGCGCGCACGTCCGGCGGCTCCTGCGGCCCGTGGCCCGACCCTTCTCGTCAGTCCTCCCTGAGCACCCGCGCCGGGTCCAGACGGGCGATGCGTGAAGCGGGCACGAAGCTCGCGAGCGCGGCCAGGGCCGAGAGGACGGCGACGACCGCGGCGAGCGTGATCGGGTCGAGGGTCCCGACGCCCCAGACGAGCGATTCGAGGAGCCGACTCGCGCCGACGGACATCAGCACGCCGAGACCCAGACCCACGACCGCGATGGTCATCCCGGCCGACCCGATGTGGACCACCGCGCGCGACGGGCTGGCACCGAGCGCCACCCGCACGCCCAGTTCGCCCTTCCGCTCCGCGACCTCCTGGGCGACCAGCCCGTAGAGTCCGAGCCCGGTCAGGCCGAGCGCGACGGCAGCCATGGTGAGGAGGAAGGAGGCCTCGAGGCGCTGGCGCGCGAAGGCGTTGTCCACGATCTCGTTCATCGTGGCGATGCGGGCGACAGGCAGGTCGGGCGCGGCGGAGCGCATGGTCGGCACCACCGCTTCGGCGAGACCGGAGACGGAGGCGGCGGGACGGACGATCCAGTTGGGCGCGAACCAGATGTGGATGCCGGAGAAGAACCCCGCCGACATCTGAGCCGCCGCCACGTACACCGTCGGCGTCTCCCAGACGGGCTGTGATTCGCCGCCCCACCCCGCCGACTGCTGCACGTTGTCGACGATCCCGACGATCGGTGCCTCCCCGAGGCCGCCGTTCATGACGAGCACCGACCCGAGCGGCGGCTCGTCCGCGAGGTAGCGATCGACGAAGGCCTGGTTCGCGACGATGGCCGGCGCACCGTCGGCACCGTCCCGGCCGTCGAGCGCACGCCCAGCTCGTACGTCGATCCCCATCACGTCGAAGAAGCCGGAGGTGACGTACACCACGTTGGTCAGGAGCGGGTCGGTCCGGCCCGGGCGCCGGACGGGCATGTTGAGCGGCCGTTCGTAGGGCAGGGTGAGCGCGACCGCCGCGGCCGCCACCTCGGGTCGCGCGTCGAGCGCGGCCAGCGTGCGATCGAAGAGCTCCGGGACCGCCGTCCCGTCCGCGAACCGGGCGTCGTCCAGGGAGTACTGCACCGTCAGGAGCCCATCGGCGTCGAATCCGGCGTCGAGTCCGTCGAGGTAGCCGTAGCTGCGCGCCAGGACGCCCCCGGTGAAGACGAGCACGGTCGCGAGACCGAGCTGGCCGACGAGGAGGGCGCGGCGCCCCATGTGGCGAACGCGCCCACGCACGCGCGACGACGGGCTGAGGCGTCCGCGACCGGCTCGCGCGACCCGGAGCACGGGTGCGATTCCGGCAACCAGGAGGGCGCACGCCGTCAGCAGGGCGGCCACTGCGACCAGCGCGGGCGGCCCGGGGAGTGGCTGCCATGTGCCGAAACGGGCCTGGACCAGCGAACCGATGCCCGGGGCGGCGGCGACCAGCGCGATCGCCCCGAGGGCACCACCCACGAATCCCGTCGTGGTCGTTTCGGCGATCATCTGGCGCGCCAGCGTGGCCGTGTCCGCGCCGAGCGCCCGGCGGGTGTGGAACTCGTCCGACCGCGCGAGCGTGCGCGCCAGCTGGACTCCCGCGAGGTTCGACCATCCGATGAGGAGCATGACACCGATGCCCCCGATCAGCACTCCGAGGGGCGTCCTCGCGCTCTGCACGAGCACCTCCTCGTATGGGATCAGTCCGAACCGCTGGTCGCCGGGCCGTTCCGCCCAGTCGAAGGCCGGGGGCACCGAGGCGAGCGCGCGGTGCGCGTCGGCCGGATCGACGCCCCGCGGCAGCCGCGCGATGATCGAGTAGTTCGTGCCCGTCCCCT
Organism: Longimicrobiales bacterium; assembly: GCA_028284495.1. Classification (GTDB taxonomy): domain Bacteria; phylum Gemmatimonadota; class Gemmatimonadetes; order Longimicrobiales; family Gaopeijiaceae; genus Gaopeijia. The sequence continues at coordinate 26,798 of JANQRP010000020.1, forward strand.
CGCCGGTGGTGGAGGGCTGCAGCGGCGTGTAGACGTCGGCTTCGGACGGCGCGCGGAACTCCGCCGAGAGGATGCCCACCACCCGGTGGGCCTCCCCCTTCAGGAAGATCGTGTTCCCGAGCACGTCCCGGTCGCCGCCGAAGACGTCCGTCCACATCGCATGGGAGAGGATGGCGAGCGCGGGCCCGCCGGGGACGTCCTCCGCGGCCGTGAACTCGCGGCCCGCCATGAGGTCGATCCCGAGTACGCCGAAGTAGCCGGCACCGACGCGCTGCTGGGTGACGAACGCCGCCGCGCCGTCGGCACCGAGATTGACCCCCGATCCCCACCCGGAATAGACGGCCGTGGGATACTCGGGTCCGCCGGCTCGAAGTGCCTCCCACGTCGCGCCGTCGACCGCGGTGGAAGCGGGTCGCGGAAGCGTTTCCGCGTCGTACATCGAGATACGGACGAGGCGATCCGGCTCGGGGTAGGGAAGATCTCTCCAGAGCGTCGCGTCCCCGACCGCCCATGCCATTCCCCCGAGCGCGACCGTCAACGCCGTGGTCAGCACGAAGGTGGCCGCGTGAAGCGGGTCCCGGATCAGACCCCGCACCGCGAACCGGACGTTCCGGGCGAGTTCGTCGAGAAGCGTGAATCCGAGCGCTCGCCGCCAGCCGGCGTGCACACGCTCGGGGCTGCCGAACCGGCGGACGGCCTCGCGGCGGGCCTCCTGCGGATCCCACCCCTCGTCGATCAGATCCTCGGTCAGCCGATCGAGGTGAAACGCCGTCTCCTCGTCGAGTTCCCGTCGCGCTCCCCGCCACCGTTTCAACCACGCCCACGGATTCATTCCCTTCCCCTCCTCGTCGTCCACGACGCGTCCATTGTCGACCTACGCTTCGCCGCCCTGCACCTCGCCGGGCTCCGCCTCGATCACGTTGAACACGGCTCGGACCATCTCCCGCCACCGCTCGAGCTCGGTCGCGAGGCGCGCTTCTCCGGCCACGGAGAGCCGGTAGAACTTCGCTCGGCGATTGTTGTCCGACCGGCCCCACTCCGATGTCACGACACCCTTCCGCTCGAGGCGCGCGAGCGCCGGATAGAGCGACCCCTGCTCCAGAGAGAGGAGGCCCCGCGAGGTCGCCTCGATCCGCAGCAGCACCCCGTATCCGTGCGCGGGTCCGAGCGACAGGGCCTTGAGGATCAGCATGTCGAGCGTACCGGGGAGCAACTCCCTCGAACCGAGCATCGGACGACCTCCGGACGGATTCGTGCACCTCCTCCTAGGCTCTCTAGGGGACGTCTCCTAGTTAAGCTAGGGAAGTGACGAGGGCAAGTCGCCTGTCCGAAACCCCCGTCGCGCCCCACCCGTACGGATCGACGACGGCCGCGCCGGGACGCCGAGGTGCCGCGTGCGCCCATCGCCAACGACGGGAGGGGGAGGTGGAGCACCTGCTGAAGGATGTCCGCTACGCGATTCGCGGACTCGCGAAAGCGCCGGGCACGGCGCTGGTCGCGGTCATCGCGCTCACCCTCGGGATCGGGCTCACCAGCGTGATGTTCTCGATCGTCTACGGTGCGCTCCACCGCGGGCTCCCCTTCGAAGGCGGCGACAGGATCGTGCACATGGAGCGCGCGAACCTGTCCGAGGGCATCGAGTCGATGGAGGTGACGATCCACGACTTCGTTCACTGGCAGGAGCGACAGCGGTCGTTCGAGACGTTCGCGGCCTTCCGGATGGGAACCGTCAACATCCGCGGCACCGAGCGGCCCGAGCGATTCGAGGGCGCGTTCGTGTCGCACGAGTTCTTCGCCGTCACCGGCGAGCAGCCGATCCTCGGCCGCACCTTCGACGCCGACGAGACGGGCCCCGGCGTACCGCTGCGTGTGGTGCTGGGTCACTCGGCCTGGGAGGGTCGATTCGGCGCCGACCCCGGCGTCCTCAATCAGGTCGTCACGGTCAACGGAGAGCAGGGCGAGATCATCGGCGTCATGCCCGAGGGGTTCGAGTTCCCGCTCGAGGAGGAGGTCTGGGTACCCCTTCGGCTCGACCCGGTCGAGCTGCCACGCGGCACCGGTTTCACCCTCGAGGTCATCGGGAAGCTGCGTGACGGCGTCTCGATGGATCAGGCGGGGCGGGAACTCGAGTCGATCGCCTCCGAGCTCGCGGCGGACTACCCGGAAACGAACGAGGGCGTGACCGCGAGCATGCAGCCCTACACGAAGGAGTTCATCGGCGGCGAGGAAACGAGCGTGCTGTACGTGATGCTCGCCGCGGTCGTCTTCGTGCTCATCATCGCGTGCGCGAACGTCGCCAACCTGCTCCTCGCCCGCGCGTCCACGCGGATTCGCGACATGGCGATCCGTACCGCGATGGGTGCGAGCCGACGACGGATCATCGGCCAGGTCATGGCGGAGGCCGTGGTGCTCGCCGCGGTCGGCGTGGTGTTCGGACTGGGAGTCGCCTGGGTCGGGATCACGCTGTTCGACCGGGCCGTGGCACCGACGGACCCGCCGTTCTGGCTGGAGTTCAGGCTGGACGCACCGATCATCGCGTTCGTCGTCGGCATCGGTGTCCTCGCGGCGCTGGTGAGCGGGCTGATTCCGGCCCTGCGCGCGTCCCGCACGGACGTGAACGCGATCCTGAAGGACGAGTCACGCGGGTCGTCGAGCCTGCAGATCGGGAGGCTGTCCCGGGCCCTGGTCGTCGCGGAGGTGGCGCTCTCGATGGCGATGCTCTTCGCGTCCGGCCTGATGTTCCAGAGCTTCACGAAGGTCAACCGGATCGACCCCGGCTTCAGCACGGAGGACGTGTTCAGCGCCCGGGTCGGCGTGTTCGCCGAACGGTTCCCGGACACCGAGTCGCGGCTCCGCTTCTGGGAGGATCTGGAAGAGCGACTCGCGGCGATGCCCGGAGTTCGGTCTGCCGCGCTCGCGAGCGCGGTGCCGGGTACCGGCAACGGCATGACGTCGGTCCGCATCGGCGGCCGCAGCTACCAGGCCGACCAGGACGTCCCCCTCGCCCGCTGGGCGCTCGCGACACCGCGGTTCGCGGAGACGATGGGGTTCGGGGTCGTGGAGGGCCGCTGGTTCACCGAGCTCGACGGAGCCGGGGGTGTGCCGGTGGCGGTCGTGAACGAGAGCTTCGCGGCCACGCACTTCCCCGAGGAGGGAGCGCTCGGCCGGTTCTTCACGCCCTCGCTCACCGCCATCGGCGACGACGGACAGCCGCGGGAGCGCGAGATCGTCGGGATCGTGCCCGACATGTACATGCAGGGCATCGGGGACAACGAGGGAGAGCCCGGCGACGGGTTCTACCTCCCGCTCGAGCAGCTCGACGCGAACTTCCTCACGCTCCTCGCGCGGACCGACGGCGACCCGCTTCGGCTGACCCCCGACGTCCGGGACGCCGTGTTCGCCGCCGATCCGGACACCCCGATCTACTGGGCCCGGACGGTCCAGCAGGCGATCGACGAGGGCCTCTGGTTCTACGGGATCTTCGGCGGCCTCTTCATGGCGTTCGGCGCCGCCGCGCTCTTCCTCAGTTCGGTCGGACTCTACGGCGTCATGGCGTTCAGCGTGAGCGCCCGCACGCAGGAGATGGGCGTCCGGATGGCGCTCGGCTCGGCGGCGGGGCAGGTACGCGGCCTCATCCTGCGCCAGGGGCTCCGGCAGATCCTCGTGGGGTCCGTCATCGGCACGGGGATCGCGCTGCTCCTCGGCCAGGGCCTGACGTTCATCCTGTTCGGGGTCACCCCGTGGGACCCGGTCACGCTCGGGGCCGTGTTCCTGCTCCTGCTCACCACCGGCATGGCGGCCAGCTTCTTCCCGGCACTCCGGGCCACGCGGGTCGATCCGGTGGTGGCGCTGCGAGCCGAGTAGGACGCCGCGGCGCGCCCGGCGCCGCACTCAGGCGCGGGCGAGCCGCGGGCTCATCCCGATCGCGGCCGCCCCGACGACCACGAGCCCGAGCGCGACCATGTCGCCTCGGGGGATCGGGCCACCCAGGTACCCGTGCATCGCGAGCCACGCGACGCCCAGGCAGAGCACCGTCGCACCCACGACCTGGCGGGTGCCGGACGGAACCGAGCTGCCGGTGTGGCGCGCGCCGCGCTCGAGCGGCGAGAGCACCATCGACACGGGCACGAGCAACACCATCAGGACCGCGACCCAGATCGGCCGCGAGGCCCACCACGAAGGACCGCCCGGCTCGAACCCGAGGCCGAGCCCACCGGCGTAGAACAGCGCGGTCACCACCGCGGCCATCAGCGTCATGTGCCAGAGGTACAGCGTCATGATCATGCCGTTGATGAGCACCGTCGCGGTCCAGAGCGTGGAGCGGTCGAGCGCCCGGCGGATCGGCTTCTCGACCGCGAGCAGCACCCCGAACTGAACGATGCCGAGGAAGAGCAGGGTGGCCTTGGGAGGCAGCGTGTTACTGACGACCTCGCCGGGCGAGCTGACGAGCGCCAGCGGGTAGGGGCCGTGTACGGTGACGGCATATAGCAGTGCGAAGGCGCCGCCCGCCACGGTCAGAAGCACGCCGCGGCCGCCCTGCCGCCCGTCCCGCCAGACGAAGCCGAGCTGGTGGACCGCCAGCCACACCCAGAAGTAGTTGCTCCAGCCGAGCGCTCGCATGTCCGCCGCGAAGAACGCGACGTCCGTGGCGACGGCGAGCGCCGCGAGGACCCAGAACGAGGCCATCCCGAACCGCCGCCAGGCCACGTACGCGGGTGGAGCGAGCACGACGAGCATGATGTAGATCGCGAGAAACCACGTCGGGATGAGCGACGCCCGCGATACCACCTGGACCGTGCCGGCGTCGATCCCGACCAGGAGGAGAGCCGCCGCGATCGCGCCCCACGCGACGAGCACGGCGACGAGCGGCACCGCGAGCCGGTGGAGCCGCTGAACCAGCCACGCGGCGTACCCGTGACCCTTCCGGCGGGCGCTGTCGAGGGACATCGCGTTGGCGTAGCCGCCGACCATGAAGAAGATCGGCATCACCTGGGCCAGCCACGTCACCCCGGCGAAGATCGACCGTCCCTCGAGCAGATGGCCGGTCGCGAGCCGTCCATCGACGTACCAGCTCGTTGCGATGAGCCAGTGGCCGACGATCACGACCGTGATCGACGCGGCCCGGAGGAAGTCGACGTACCGATTTCTGTTCTCCGGCGTTCGGGACGCCAGTTCGGACGCGCGAGCCCAGATGTTCATGCGCACACCATGTCCCGAGTCGGTCCGATCTGTCACGCACGCAGTACACCCAATGGTCGGCCGGTTGGCCGCCACGCAGGCGTCATTGAATCGCGCGCTGGTGTCGAAGGCACTCCGCGACGCGGGCGGAAACCAGTCGGAAGCGGCCCGGCAGTTGGGTGTGCATCGGAACA
>JANQRP010000021.1 GCA_028284495.1 Longimicrobiales bacterium
CGCCTCGACCACCAGGTCAAGGTCCGCGGCTTCCGCATCGAGCTCGGCGAGGTCGAGTCCACCCTCCGCACACACCCCGCCGTTCACGACGCCGTCGTGCGCGCCGACCCCGAGCGCCTGACGGCATACGTCGTCATGGGCGGCGCGTCCCCCCCGACGGTGACGGAGCTCCGCGAGTGGGTGGGCGCTCGGCTTCCGGCGGAGATGGTGCCGTCCTACATCGCGCCCATCGATACCGTCCCGCTGACGCCCAATGGCAAGGTCGACCGATCCCGCCTGCCCGATGCGCTCGCGGCCCGGACCGACCGGCCACGCGGTCGCGCCCCGACGGATCCGACCGAGCTCGCCATCGCCGAGGTCTGGGGTCGGCTGCTCGACACCGACGAGGTCCGCGCGGACGACAATTTCTTCGAGCTCGGCGGGCACTCCCTTCTCGCCATGGAGGCCGTCGCGCGTCTCGAGTCGCGCGGCATCCAGCTGCATCCACGGGAGCTCTTCTTCAGGACGCTCCAGCAGCTCGCGGCGGTCGCCGAGACCTCCGACCGGGGAAGCCGGTGAGCGGGCTGCTGTTCGGGTCGGCGGCGACGCAGTTGTACGGCTATTATCATCCGCCGTCGGGCACCCCTACCGGAAGCGTCCTGCTGTGTCAGCCATGGGGCACGGAGTATCAGTTCGCGCACCGCGCGATGAGACTCCTCGCCCGCCGTCTCGCAGGTGACGGTCGTCACGTGCTACGCTTCGACTACTCGGGCACCGGTGACTCGTGGGGGGAAACCACGGACGCGGACATCGAGGTCTGGTTCGACGACGTGGAGCGGGCGGCGCGGGAACTCACCGCGATCGCGGGACCGCCCGCAAGGCTGGACGTGATCGGGCTTCGCCTCGGTGCGACCGTGGCCGCTCTCGCCTGCGATCGCCTCGCGACGGTCGATTCGCTCGTGATGTGGGATCCGATCCTCGACGGACGCGCGTGGGTGGCGGCGGATCGCGCGTCCTCGGGCACCGGGCGACCGGGAGCCGGACGACGCGGAGCCGGGCGACCCGCGCCAGGACGAGACGGGCCGATCGAGCTGAGCGGACGGACCGTGTCGCCGCGCTTCGAACGACAGCTCCTGGAGCTGTCGACCGCTTCCACCTCCGGATTGCCGCCCCGCACCCTCGTGCTCTGGACGAGCGACGATTCGTCCGGTGGGCGCGGGGAAATGGCGGCCCGGGACGGTGTCGAGGTCGAGACGCTCACCCAGCCGTCCCCGTGGGTCGAGGACATCGCGATCGGCTCCGGTCAGATCCCGACGGGAGCGATCGAACGGATTCTCGAATGGGTCCGGGCGTGACCGAGTCCGTCCTGAACTTCGGTCCTGCCTCGGAACTCGTGGGCACGCTCACGGAACCGGCGGGGCGTGCCGACCCGTCGCTGGCCGTGGTGATCGTCAACGCCGGCATCATCCACCGGGCCGGTCCCAACCGGGTCCACGTCCGGATCGCCCGACGAATGGCGGACGCGGGGATGCTCTCCTTCCGCATCGACATGGCGGGAATCGGCGACAGCGACGGACTCGGCACGAACGAGTCGGTCGACGAGGAGTGCGTTCTGAGCATCACCGCGGCGCTGGATCTGCTCGAGGACCGCGGTCGCGCCACGCGCTTCGTGCTGTTCGGCCTCTGCGCGGGCGCGGACTACGCCCTCCAGCACGCGGGCCGTGATCGGAGGGTCGTCGGAGTCGCGAGCGTCGATCCTCCCACGATGCCTGCGTCGTGGAAGGCGCACCTGATCCGGGGCCTTCGCGCGGCGAGGCGGCCCAGCGTCTGGTATCGCCTCGTCACCGGTCGCTACGGACTGATGCGTCGGCTCCTGACCGGCCGGCTCCGCGCCTCGACCCCCAACCAGAGCGGGAGCGCGCGCGAGCAGGCCAGGTCGGCCCTGCGCCATCTCGTGGAGCGGGACGTGCGGATGCTGCTCCTGATCACCGGCAACGTCAAGGAACGCTACAACTACGCCGGCCAGCTCTTCGACCTCTATCCGGGGATCGGTCTGGAGAGGGTCGTGCGCGTCGCGCTCAGGCCCAGCGCCTCTCACACCTTCGGCAGGGAGGCGGACAAGATGGCGCTGACCCGCGACCTGCTCGGCTGGTTGAAGGAGACGTCGTTCGCCCGCCCGGCGCTGGTGGACGCGGGGGCGGACCATCGGCAGGAAGGTCCGTGAGGCGGCGACCGCCCGTTACACGAGATCGCGGTAGACCAGGCCGCTCCGTTCCACTTCATCGCCGGGCGTGACGCCGAGGGGTCGGTCGAACATCGGCCCGTCCACCGCGACGGTGTGGAACTCTCCGTTCTCGCCGCACGGGTCGCAGGCGGGCGAGAGGGTGGCGAGGCGCGTCGGGTCCCACTCCGTCCCGACCAGACTGCGGTCCACCCGCGTCGGGTCGAGTGCGACGATCCGCGCCCGCAGCCCGCCCCCGACCATCTCGCGCGCCAGCTGGGTGGTGTCGCGGCCCCACAGCGGGAAGATCGGTTCCACGGCGGAGTCCGCCAGCAGCCCTTCGCGGTAGGCGCGCACGTCCGCGAGGAAGAGGTCACCGAACGCCATGGCGTCGATCCCGTCGACCTCGGCGCGGCGGACGCAGGGCGCGACGGCCGCCTCGTAGTCGTCGTTGGTGCAGGGCCAGGGGAGTTCGACCCGCTCGAGGGGGAGCCCGACCGCGTCCGCCTGGGCCTCGAGCAGCTCGATCCGGGTCCCGTGGATCGCGACCCGACCGAACGTCGGCGTCACCGTCGTGATCAGCCCGGCGACCTCGACGTCGGGGCGAGCGCGGAGCGCGTGGAGCGCCCACGCGCTGTCCTTTCCGGTACTCCACCAGAGGCGGACGCGGCGAGTCATGAGGCCCGTCGTCGGAGGGCGAAGGTCCCGTGCGGCGACGCGCGGCTCGGGGCTGAGCGAAGCTCGGTGGGCCGACCGTCGCGATCAAGGCCGGTGGTCGACGTCCCGGTTGATGTTTAGGTGAGCCTAATTATCTTGGACGGACGATGATTAGCCGGACCTAAATCTTCGAGGCTCACATGCGTTCGACCCCCATCGGCGCCCGACTCCTGCGCGCAGCGCTGCTGCTGGCTCTGACCGGACTGGCTGCCCCGGCCGCCGCGCAGCAGGTCGTGGGCACCGTCGTTTCTGCGTCGGGGCCCGTCATGGATGCCCGGGTCGTGGTCGTGGGCGGTCCCGAGACGGTCGCCGACGCGGACGGCCGTTTCGCGCTCCCGTTGGAGGCCGGCTCGTGGACGCTCCGCGTGTCCGCACTCGGATTCGGCACCGCCGAACTCGACGTGGACGTCGCGCCCGGCGCGACCGCGCGGGTCGACGTGCGGCTCGAGGTGTCCGCGCTCCCCATCGACCCGATCGTGGTGACGGGCACGATGTCGGCGATGCGGGTGTCGGAGTCGCCCGTGAAGGTCGACGTGGTCTCGGCGGCCCTCCTCCAGCGGAACGCGACGACGAACCTCATGGAGTCGCTCGGCCACATCAACGGCCTCTACACGCAGGTCGACTGCGGCGTCTGCTACACGAACAACATCCGCATCAACGGGATGGAGGGGCCGTACACGGGCGTCCTCATCGACGGCATGCCGATCATGGGGGCGCTCGCCTCCGTGTATGGCCTGAACGGCGTCGATCCGGCGCTGGTGGAGCGCATCGAGATCCTCAAGGGGCCGCAGTCCACGCTGTACGGCACCGAGGCGATGGGCGGCGTCATCAACATCATCACGAAGGACCCGCGCTTCTCGCCCGCGTGGTCGCTCGACCTCTCGCAGTCCGACGTCGGTCAGACGACGGGCCGGATCGCGGCGTCCCCCACGATCGGTGGGCTCGAGAGTCTCGTGAGCGGGAGCGTCTACCGCAGCGGCAGCTTCATCGACGACAACGGCGACGGCTTCAGCGACCTCACCCTGGACACGCGCGTGAGCCTGTTCGGCAAGACGAACCTGTATCGGGACGGGCGCGAGGCGCTGAGCATCGCGGTGAAGGGGTACTACGAGGACCGACTCGCCGGGCCCGAAGGCTTCACCTTCGACGACCGGGGCTCGTCGTCGCTCTACGGCGAGTCGATCCGCACGAGTCGCGTCGAACTGCTCGCGCGAGGTGGCCTCCCGGTCGAGAACCTGCGCGCCGAGAGCTCGTACAGCTTCCACGAGCAGGACTCCTTCTATGGCGACACGGGCTATTTCGCCACGCAGCAGATCGGCTTCGGCCAGGTGGTGTGGGACCCCGCCCGGAACGGCCTGAGCGACTGGCTCGTGGGGGCGACGCTCCGCCTGGACTCCTACGACGACGACACGCCGGCCACGCCCACGACGGACGTGCGCGTCATCCCCGGCGTCTTCGTAGAGAACTCGATCATTCCGATCCGGGACGTGACGCTGCTCGCCGGGGCGCGGCTCGATCATCAGGAGCGTCACGGCGCCATCCTGTCGCCTCGGGTGGCGCTCAAGTGGCGGGCGGCGGACCAGACGACCTTCCGCGCCAACTACGGCACCGGCTTTCGCGTCGTGCAGCTCTTCACCGAGGACCACGCGGCCGTGACCGGTGCGCGCGAGGTGGTCGTGGACGACCTCGAGCCGGAGCGGTCGCGTTCCTTCACCTTCAACGCGAACCAGATCATCGAGTTCGGCACGAATCCGATGATGATCGACCTCGATCTCTTCCACACGAGGTTCTCGAACAAGATCATCCCGGACTACGACGTCGATCCGGACCAGATCGTCTACGCCAACCTCGACGGGTTCGCGGTCACCCGCGGCGTCTCGCTCGCGCTGAATCAGAACTTCGGGACGACCCCCTTCGCCTACACCCTCGGGTTCACGCTCCAGGACGTCTTCGTGGAGGAGGCGGGCGTGCCGGAGGACGAGTTCTTCGCGGCGGACTACCAGGGCGTCTGGAGCGCGAGCTGGACGTTCGCGGGCCGGGTCACCGCCGACTACACCGGCAACCTGATCGGGCCGATGCGGCTTCCGGAGTTCGACGCGCCCTTCCAGCGTCCGACCCGGAACGACCCCTACACGGTGCACAACGTCCAGGCCAGCGTCGCGGACGTGGCGGGGTTCGACCTCTACCTCGGGGTGAAGAACCTCTTCGACTTCACCCAGGGAAGCCCGCTCGTGGACCCGGCGAACCCCTTCGGCGAGAACTTCGACACGAGCTACGTCTTCGGTCCGATCCTGGGCCGGCAGCTCGTGTTGGGCCTGCGCGTGGCGGGAAGCCGATGAAGGGAAGCCGATGACGCGCCGCCTCGGCGCCGCGCTCCCGGCCGCACTCGCGCTCTGCCTCGGAGCGGCGGCCGCGCTCGCGGGGCAGGGTGGGGAGGGTCCGGCGGGCGCCGCCCTCGAGGTGGTCGGGCCGTTCGACTACGACTGGAGCGTGCGGACCGCCGCGGGCGAGGAGGTGCCGCTCACGTCGTATCGCGGCGAGGTGCTGGTCGTGAACTTCTGGGCGACCTGGTGCGCGCCCTGCGTGGCGGAACTCGGCAGCTTCGCGCGGCTCGAGGACCGGCTGGAGGCGCGCGGCACCGACGTCCGGTTCGTGTACGTCTCTCCCGAGGATCCGGAGCAGGTCGAGCGGTTCGCCCGGCGGTACGGCCGGCAGAACGGGTGGCCGCCGGACCTGGTCACCGAGGCCCGCCGGGCGCCGTCGTCGCTGGGCCAGCTCGTGCTCCCGACGACCTTCGTCGTGAACCGGGAGGGCGACATCGTCCTGCGGCATCGCGGTGCCTCGGACTGGGCGCTTCCGGGGGTCGTGGACTTCCTGGTCGCGCTGGCCGGCGACGCGTCGAGCTTCCCGCCGCTTGATCGGCGCTGACCGGTCGCGCATCCTCGGACGTATCCCCACCCGCGCAGACGGACCATCCCGCATCCCACTCGACCGAGGCCAGGCAGATGAACGACGACGTCAACGAGATCCTCAGCCACTTCAAGCCGTTCTTTCACGCCCACGGCGGCGACTTCGAGGTCGAGGGGACGACCGACGACGGGAAGGTGCGGGTCCGCCTGACCGGAGAGTGCGTGCTCTGCGAGCTCAAGGATCGCACGGCCGAGGGCATGACGATGGCGCTCCGGAACAGCCTTCCGGACTTCCAGGGGATCGAGATCGCCGAGGACTGAGGTGGGCGATCGCGATCAGCGGATCGTGACGTACCTCCGCATCCGTGCGACCTCGGCGTCGTCCACGTACTTCGCCATCTCGCGGTCGAACTCCGCCAGCGCCGCATAGGGGCGGTACTCCTCGAACTCGTGCAGCATCCGCTGGCCGATGCCGGGGATCGCGAGGATCTCCTCCGTCGTCGCCGTGTTCAGGTCGATCTGGACGAAGACGTACTGGGCCATGCGCGCGACCTCCGCATCGTCGACGTACTTGCCCATCTCCCGCTCGAACTGCGCCATGGCGACGTACGGTCGGTACTCCTCGAACTCGTGAAGCATCCGGTCGCCGATGCCGGGGATCAGCAGGATCTCCTCGGCGGTCGAGCTGTTCAGATCGAGGGGCAGCCAGAGACGCGAGTACACGGCATCCATGTCAGCGTCGGCGACGTGTTCGCGCAGCAACGCGTCGAACTCGGCGACGCTCAGGTGCGGGCGACCCTCGACGATGGCGTCGACGGCGGGCTGATCCAGCTGGGCGAGTGCTCCGAGTTCGTCGGCGGTGGCGAAGTTCGGGTTGAGGAGTGCCGAGGCGCCGGCCACCTCCGCGGCCGGCGCTTCCTCCGGCTGGTCGGCCTCCGTTCGTGTGTTCTCCATCTCGCCTGAGTCGGTGCAGGCGAAGGCGGACATCATGCCGAGGACGATCGCGGGACGGAGTAGTGAAAGGCGGGTCATGAAGATTCCTGGTTGGGATTCGGAACCGCGACGGAAACGACCAGCCCGATCAGGCCGAGCAGAACCATCGTGCCCGGCGCCAGCGCGGGGGTCGCGCCCGTCATCGATTCCCAGAGAAGATCGAAGCCGCCCATCGACGGGTAGACCTCGAGCTCGAATTGACGATTTCCGTCGAAGTGGAACCACAGCCCGAGCACGCCCGACACCAGAAAGGCTGCCATGGCCAGGGTCAGCGCCCGGTCGGCCGCTCGGGTGGGAGAGGCGAGTCGCCAGAGCACGGTGGCAGCCCCCGCCGCCAGGACGGCGAGCGGGATCCACATCGTGTTCGTCTCGTAGTGCTCGATGAGCACGAGTTCGGCGAGCACGCCACCGATCCCGAAGAGCAGGACCAGCAGGGTGAGTCGCCGGAGACGGGCGGCTGGGTTGGTGGGCGCGGAACGGTTCATCGTTGAGAATCATTCTCACCCTCGCCGAAACCCGAGGCAAGGGGGGCCTTGCGCGGTAGGTGGAACTACCTATCGTCCATCTCATGGATATGAGAATGGATCTCAACCGCACCGCCGCGCGGTCGTGTCGAAGCGTAGCCGCCCTCGTCGGTGTCATCGCCGCCGCGGCCTTCGCGCCGGTCACCGCATCGGCGCAGTCCGTCGCTCCGATTCCAGCCGACGCCCGCATCGTCACGCTCGGCAGCTCGGTCACGGAGACGGTCTTCGCGCTCGGCTTCGGCGATCAGGTGGTCGCCGTCGACGAGTCGTCGCTCTACCCGGCGTCGGTCGGCGAGCGACCGCAGGTCGGATACTACCGCACCCTCTCGGCGGAGGGGCTGCTGTCGCTTCGGCCGGATGTGATCATCGGCGCGGCGGCGAGCGGACCGCCGCCGGTGCTCGCCATGGTCGAGGCGGCGGGCGTGCGGGTCGAACTCATCGAGGACGCCCACCATCCGGACGAGATCCCGGCGAACGTGCTGCGGATCGCCGGCATCCTGGGAGTGCCCGAGCGCGGTGAGGCGCTCGCGGCGAAGGTGCGCGCGGACTTCGAGCGCGTGGCCGCGATGCGGCGCGCTCTCGACGCGGGCACCGGTCAGCCTTCGGACGGCGGGCTCTCGGCGGTGTTCGTATGGAACCGGGGCGGCCCGGGCCTCCAGGTCGCCGGCCATGGGACCGGGGCCCACACGATGCTCGAGGTGGCGGGAATCCGGAACGCCGCCGCCGCGCTCGAGGGGTACCAGCCGTTCAACGCCGAGGCGATGCTCCTGGCGAACCCGGACCTGCTGATCGTCCCGGCCGCCACCGCCGAGGGACTCGGTGGCCTGGACGCGCTGCTCGGGATGCCTGGGGTGGCCGCGACCGCCGCGGCCCGGACCGGCAACGTGGTGACCGTAGACCTGCTCGCGTTCATCGGATTCGGGCCGCGCGCCGGCGACGCACTCGCCGCCGTGGTCGAAGCGACGCAGCAGCCGGCTCCCGCGGAGCCCCGTGGACACCTCCCTCGCCGCTGATCGCCCGGTAAGCGCGCCGTCCGGCAGGGTCCGGATCGCGCCGATCCCGACGCTCGCGCTTCTGCTCGCCGGCGTCGGGTTTCTCTCGCTCGCCGTCGGCGCCGTCCCGGTGGCCCCCGGCCAGGTCGCGGGCGTCCTGCTCGACCGAATCGGGCTCGACTCGCCGTGGGCGTTCGAGGCGACGGAGCAGCTCGTGGTTCTGCAGATCCGCCTCCCCCGACTGATCCTCGGGGCGCTCGCGGGGGGTGGGCTCGCGGTGAGCGGCGCGCTCATGCAGGGCCTCTTCCGGAATCCCCTCGCCGACCCCGGCCTGGTGGGCGTCTCGAGCGGCGCCGCCCTCGCGGCGCTCCTCGTGCTCGTCGTGGTGGCACCGGTGCTGACGGGGCTCCCCACCTGGATTGGAGCGGCGGCACTCTCCGTCGGCGCGTTCGTGGGCGGCGCGCTGACCGTCGGCGTGGTCTATCGGATCGCCACGCGCAGCGGTCGCACGTCGGTCGCCACCATGCTGCTCGCCGGAATCGCCGTGAACGCGCTCGCGGCGGCGATGGTCGGGCTGCTCGTGTTCTCGTCCGACGACCAGCAGCTCCGCGATTTCACCTTCTGGAGTCTCGGCAGCCTGTCGGGGACGGGATGGGCGGGGCTGGCGACGGGCGGGGGGCTGCTCCTCGCGGGCATCGCGGCCGCGCCCCTTCTCGCCCGCCCGCTCAACACGCTGCTTCTCGGCGAGGCGGAGGCACGGCACCTGGGGGTGGACGTCGAGCGGGTGAAGATCGCGGCGATCGCCCTCGCGACGCTCGCGGCGGGTTCGGCGGTGGCCCTCACGGGCATCATCGGGTTCGTCGGGCTGGTCGCTCCGCACCTCGTGCGGCTGGCGATCGGGCCGGATCACCGGGTGCTCATCCCGGGCTCCGCGCTGCTCGGAGCGATCCTCCTGCTGGGCGCGGATCTGGTCGCACGCACGGTCGTGACGCCCGCCGAACTCCCGATCGGCATCGTGACCGCGCTCATCGGTGCGCCGTTCTTCCTGTGGCTGCTGCTCCGCCGCTCGGACATGGGGTGGGTCGGATGATCGCGGCCACCGACCTGCGGTTCAGCTACGGATCGAGGCGGATCCTCGACGGCGTGGACGTCGAACTCGCGCCGGGGCAGACCACCGCCGTGCTCGGCCCGAACGGGGCGGGCAAGTCGACGCTCCTGAAGCTGCTGTCGGGGGAGCTTGCGCCGACCGGCGGCACGATCCGATGGGGCGACACGCCGCTGGCGGACGTGCCGGCCCGCGACCTCGCGGTCCGACGGGCGGTGATGCCCCAGGCCTCCTCGCTGTCGTTTCCCTTCACGGCCTTCGAGGTCGTGATGCTCGGTCGGACGCCCCACGTCCGCCGCCGCGAGCGCGCCTCCGATACCGACGCGGTCTGGCACGCCCTCGACCGCGCCAACGCCACGCATCTGGCCGAGCGCCGCTACACTACGCTCTCGGGCGGCGAGCGCCAGCGCGTCGACTTCGCCCGCGCGGTCGCCCAGATCGAGGACGCCCCCGGCGCCGGCGCGTCCGGATCCGACCGCGGCCGCGTCCTCATGCTGGACGAGCCCACATCGAGCCTCGATCTCTCGAATCAGCACGATCTGCTGCAACGCGCCTCGGCGTTGGCCGCAGAGGGCGTCGCCGTGCTCGTCATCCTCCACGACCTGAACCTCGCGTCGTCCTACGCCGACCGGATCGTCGTGCTCGCCGACGGCCGTGTCGCGGCCGAGGGCGCGCCGTGGTCCGTCCTCACCCCGGACATCGTGCGGGCCGCCTTCGGCCTGTCCGTCGTCGTCACCTCGAATCCGTGCGGCGATTGCCCGCTCGTGGTGCCCGACATGCGGGCGCCGGCGCCGGGAGAGCGGCGTGGCCTGACGCTCCCGACGCTTCCGACTTCCATCG
>JANQRP010000041.1 GCA_028284495.1 Longimicrobiales bacterium
CTACTCCTCCGAGTGGGGCACCGGTGTCGTCGTCGTCGACGTCGGCAACGGGCGCTGGGGCGGCACCATCGAGCAGCCGGTCTTCGTCACCAACGTCCCGTATCCGGTCGGGGCGACGCACGCCGCCTTCCCGTACTACCAGGAATCGACGGGCAAGACGTACATCTTCCTCGGCGACGAGATCATGAACCGGCGGGGCGCCGCCTGGGCAGGTACCGGACTGTCCCGGATCCCGCAGCAGGGCGGCACGCCGTCGGTGACCCGCGGCTACATCCACATCATCGACTTCACCGACCCCGAGAACCCGAAGGACGTGGCCCGCTACGAGGTGCCGGAATTCGGGACGCACAACATGTGGGTCGAGGACGACATGCTGTACGTCGCCTACTACGAGGGAGGTGTGCGGGCGGTCGACATCAGCGGCGAACTGCTCGGAAATCTCGCCACGCAGGGCCGCGAGGTGGCGGTCTTCAAGGCCTTCGACCCGAACGGGTATGTCGCGAACGCGCCGATGGCATGGGGACCCCAGCCCCACAAGGGCAACCTCTTCTTCAGCGACTTCAACTCGGGCATCTGGTCGATCCGCATCCAGCCCGCGTCCCGGCCCGCGATGCAGTGACCGCGACGTAGCGCCCGGCGGCCCCGGGTTCGCCGTCGATTTCCGAACGGCCGACGCGCTCCCCGGCGTGTCGGCCGTTCGTCGCATCAGCTTGCGCCCATCTGCGGGGTCGGACGCGCTCCGGCCCCCCCGGCAGGCCCCACCGCGACCTTCGGTGATCGCCCAAGTCTTTGTATGGTATATTCTTGAGAGATTCAGCGAACAAGCGATGGGAGACGACCTGGATGGATAAGCACGACCCGACGATCATGACCAAGGCGCGCGACGAACTGATGAGCCACACCGTCCGATGCGACGTTCTCGAGGCGCACCCAGACGACCGCGCGGAGTGGCTCGACGACACCATCGACTACATGGCTGGCCGGTACCCGCAGCTCTCCGACCTCCAGCTCACGCGGCTCGAGATGATCGGAAAGCAGTTCATCCAGCCCGTGATCCCTCACGGTGCCGGCAGGACGGCGCTGAACCGCGAGCGGGTCGAAGGTGTGAAGAGCGACAGCGAGGCCGAACTGCAGGCCGCCTGATCGTCGAGGCGACCGGCCGCCGGACAGGCGGCGGTCCGCCCGGCGCCGCACGAGGCCGTCCCCCACCGGGGGCGGCCTCGTCGCATTTACGCACCCGACGATCCGCGCGGGCCGTCCCGGCACCCCACGGGGGTTGTCGCATCGGCGGTTCCCGGTCGAGATTTCGCCGCACATGATGACGCTCTTCTGGGTTCTCGCGGTCTCGCTCTCCACCTCGTTTCTCTGCTCGATTCTCGAGGCGGTCTTTCTGAGCGTGACCCACAGCTATGTCGAGGTCCTTCGTGAACGAGGGACCCGCGCCGGTGATCTGCTGCATGCCATGCAGCGGAAGATCGACGAGCCGATCGCGGCGATCCTGACCCTCAACACGATCGCGCACACGCTCGGCGCCTACTACGGCGGAAGCCTCGCGATCGAGGTCTTCGGGACATGGTGGGGCGGTGTGTTCGGCGCCGGGCTCACCCTCGCCATCCTGATCTTCACCGAGATCATCCCCAAGACGGTGGGCGCCACCTTCTGGCAGCAGCTGGCGGTGCCGGCCACCTACACGTTGCGGGCGATGATCGTGCTCATGAAGCCGGTGCTCGTACCGCTCAACGTCATATCCCGGCTCTTCGCCGGCGATGCCGAACGCCCGACCGTGAGCCGCGCGGAGATCGAGGTCCTGGCGAGCATCGGCCGTCGCGAGGGGACGCTCGACGAGTCCGAGTGGCAGGTCGTGAGCAACGTCATCCGCCTCGACGAGGTCACGATCGGAGAGGTCATGACGCCGAGGACCGACATCACCGCGATCCCGGTCGAATCCACGGTCGAGGCCGCGAAGGACGTCATGCTCGACAAGGGCCACCTCCGCATTCCGGTCTACGACGGCAACCTGGACTCGGTCGCGGGGATCCTGCTCGCCCGCGACCTCTGGCACGCCGACCGTGAGGGCCGGACCGAGATCCGTGACATCGTGCGGGCCCCGAGCTTCGCGCCGGCTTCGAAGGCGGTGGAGGACCTCATCCCCGAGATGCGGGCACAGCGCAACAAGATGGTGATCGTCGTGGACGAGTTCGGCGGAACGGCCGGGCTCGTGACGCTCGAGGACCTCATCGAGGAGATCATCGGCGAGATCCAGGACGAGCACGAGGCGGACGAGCCGCGCGACTTCACCCGCCGCGAGGACGGGACGTTCCGCGTGTGGGGGGGTGTACCGCTACGGGAGGTCGCCGAGAGGCTCGAGATGGAGCTTCCGGTCGAACGGTACGACACCCTCGGCGGGTACCTCTTCGGGCGCCTGAGCCGCGTCGGGCGGGTGGGTGATACGGTCGCCGAGGAGAATGGATCGTTCAGGGTCGCGCGGATGCGCGGCCGCCGCATCGAGTACGCCGTCTGGGAGAGCTACGAGGACGAGCCGGCCTGAGGCGTCCCCTCCGGCCGCACCAGATGCAGCGTCTGCGTCGGGAACGCGAACGGGATCCCCTCCCCCTCGAACGACTCGTAGACCGCCAGGTTGATCGCCTGCTGCGTGTCCATGTAGGCCGCGTAGTCCGGCACCGACATGAAGTAGACCGTCTCGTAGTTCAGCGAGAAGTCTCCGAACGACTTGAAGTGGCACCGGTCGAACCGCGCGTTCTCCTGCGCCTCCACCGCCGAACGCACCAGCTCGGGGATCCCGCGCAGCTGCTCGGCGGGGACGCCGTACTCGACGCCGATGTGGAAGACGACCCGCCGCTCCTCCATGCGCTTGAAGTTGCGGATCCTGCTCGACAGCAGATCGGAGTTCGAGAAGACGAGCTGCTCGCCGCTGAGCGACCGGATCCGCGTGGTCTTCAGCCCGACGTTCTCGACGGTGCCCGAGAACTCTCCGATGACCACGAAGTCGCCGATGACGAAAGGCTTGTCGAAGACGATCGACAGGGACGCCAGCAGGTCGCCCAGGACGTTCTGGAGCGCCAGCGCGACCGCGAGCCCACCGATCCCGAGCGACGCCACCAGCGCGGTGATCTCGATCCCGAACGTCGCGAGCCCGGTGAGCAGGAGGACGGTCCACAGCGCGAGTCGAGCGATGAAGCCGATGGCGCCGATCGCGGTCGCCAGACCGGGGTCGTCGTCGAGGCTCTCGCGGCGCGCGCGTCGGACCACGTAGTTCACGACTCCCATCCCCCAGAAGCCGACCTGGACGAGGATCACGGCGGTGAGAACCGCCGACATGGTCGCGTCCCATGCCTCCGGCAGGTCGAGCGACCGCGCCGCCACCCAGAGTCCGACGAGGAGGATGAAGAGGTACCGGGTCTTGTCGAGCAGTTCGACCGCCAGGTCGTCGAGATCCGTCTCGGTCCGCTCCGCGATCCGTCGGATCTGCGCGACGACGATCTGGAGCGCGAAGCGCACCGCGAGCGCCGTGCCGAGTCCCCACCCGCCGGCGATCAGCCACTCGCCGAGCGGGAAGCCGAAGACGAGACGGTCGAGGCTCACGCGGATTCCGGGCTGGCGTTCGGGGCCGGATTCGCGCCCTCGCCATCGGTGGCGTCGGAACCCGACTTGGCGGCGGCCGCCCGTTTACGCGCGGCCTCCCGCCGTTCCTCCTGCCAGAAGGAGATCGCGAGAAGGACGGCCCCGGTACTGATCGCGATGTCGGCCACGTTGAAGATCGGGAAGTCGTAGAACCCCAGGTCGATCGGCCCGAGGAAGTCCACCACGCCCCGATCCCAGCGCACGCGGTCCCACAGATTGCCGAGTGCACCCGATACGACCAGCGCGAGCGCGCCGATGCGAAGCACGTCGTCCGACTCGGCCTGACGGTAGAGCATCCCGATCAGCCCGAGCGCGACAAAGGTCACGGGGATGAAAAACCACCGGGAGTCCTCGCCGACCGACAGGCCGAAGGCGGCGCCCTTGTTGTACGCCAGGGTGAGCGGGACCAGGCCGCCGAGGATCTCGCCGAACCGGCCCGGCACTCCCGACCGTTCGGCCAGCGCCCACGACTTCGTGATCCAGTCCACGATCAGGATCGTGGGCACGACGGCGACGAACATCCGGACCTTCAGGCTACGCACACCCCGTCCCTCCTCGACCATCCCGTCAAAGCCCGCCGCGTCGCGAGACGCGAGGCGTCAGTTGGCCGCCGTGGCCGGCGACAGACGCAGCACGCTGGCCTGGCCGCCACCGACGTCGGTGAGGACGTAGAGGTGACCGTCCGGCCCCTCCCGGACGTCGCGGATCCGGGCGCCGTGCCGACCGAGCAGCACCTCGGTCGTGGTGGAGCCATCGGCGGCGATCTCGACCCGAGCGAGCTGCCGCCCACCGAGCCCGCCGACGAACACGCTGCCGCGCCATTCGGGGAAGGCGTCGCCGGAGTAGATCACCAGTCCGGACGTCGCGATCGAGGGGACCCAGTAGTGGACGGGCTGCTCGAGTCCGGGAGCCTCGGTGATGCCGTCGCCGATCGGCCTGCGCGAGGAGCCGTAGTTCACGCCGTAGGTGATGACCGGCCATCCGTAGTTGGCCCCGCGCTCGATCCGGTTCAGTTCGTCTCCGCCCTGCGGACCGTGCTCGGTCTCCCAGATCTCGCGCGTGTCGGGATGGATCGCGAGCCCCTGCGGGCTCCGGATCCCGTAGGCCCAGATCGACGGCTGGAAGCCACTCCGCCCCACGAAGGGGTTGTCGGCCGGAACGGAACCGTCGTCGTTGAGCCGGTTGATGGTGCCCTTGTGATTCGCCGGGTTCTGGGCCTGCCGCATCTCCCCCCGGTCCCCGATCGTCACGAAGAGATACCCGTCGTCGTCGAACAGCAGACGCGAGCCGAAGTGCTGGCCCCGGCCCGAGCAGGCGTCCGCCACGAACACGTCCTCCATGCCGGTGAGCTGGTACCCGGCCGGATCGAGCGTGCCCCGAGCCACGGCGGTCGTCGCGCCGGCATCACCGCCGTCGGTGGTGCATGCCTTGGAGTAGCTCATGTAGACGAGCGAGTTCGACTCGTACTCCGGGTGCAGCCGAACGTCCAGGAACCCGCCCTGTCCGCGGGCGACCGACTCGGGGATCCCCGCGATGTCACGCGGATCGAGGCCGTCGCTCCCGACGATCCGAAGGCGCGCCGGGGCCTTCTCCGTGACGAGCATCGTTCCGTCGGGAAGGAACTGCATGCCCCACGGGAAGGTGAGGCCGCTGGCGACCGTCTCCACGCGGTAGGGTCCGGCCTCCGCGGCGTAGACGGGCGCGTCCTGCGCGCCGACGGGCGCACCCAGCACCAGGGCGGCGGGTGCCGCGAGGATGGCGGCGAACGGCGGGCGACGCATCAAAGAGCCTCCGGAGGAGTACGAACGAGTGGAGAGCGCCACGCGACGACTGTCCGCGCTGGCGACGTCGAACACATCAACCCCGAGGCCCGGTGTCAAGATCCGCCCTGCGCCGGCAGACCGCCTCGAGGGAGGAACCGGGTGGTGTTTCACCCGGCTCGGGGTGAGCTTTCGACGCTCGACGCATTCACGAATTCACCGGGACCGATTCCTTGAACGCACTTGCCTTGGCCACCGCGCTCGTGGCCGCGACGCCGCAGCAGGCGACACAGGATACCATCACGCCGACATTCGACTGGCCCGCGGGGACCGTCCTCGCCGGCGAGGCGACCGTGACGCAGTCGCAGGCGCAGGACGGACAGGAGTCCCCGGGCGAGTCCCTCCAGGTCCGGTTCACCCGCACCGTGTCGGCTCATCCACGCGGCCTGCTCGTGACGTCCGAGGTGCAGGGAGAGGATGCGGAGGCGCTCCCCGCCTACATCGTGTCGCAGTCGGGCGACTTCCTCGGGGTGGACGGAGTCCAGCAGATCGTGGCGCAGATGCGCGAGCAGGTTCTGGCCGGCCTCGCGGCGGAGTCGGGCGGTGAAGTGCCGCCGGCGGCGAGGCAGATGGCCGAGCAGATGTTCACGGCAGAGAGCGTCGAGGCCTCGGCACGCGAGGAACACGAGGTGCTCGTCGGGATGTGGGCCGGCCGTACCCTGCGGCGCAACAACGTCATGATCACGCGCATGCAGACCCCGGGCTCCGTCACACCGGACGCGCTTCCCACCGAGGTGGAGTACCTCTGGCGCGGATTCGCCCCGTGCGGGGAGGGCGAAGCCGAGACCAGCTGCATCGAGCTGGAGGCGGCGTTCTTTCCCGACGGCGATATGCTCGCGACCGCATTCGAGAGGACCATCACCGCGGGGAATGCCGGCATGCAGCTCTTCGTGAACCGGGCGTCGCAGACCCGCACGGTGCGGATCCTCGCGCAACCCGACGGGCTGGTTCCACGTCGCGTCGAGGACCGGACCGAGGCCCGCTTCGACATCGAGGCGGACGGTGAGTTCGTGGAGCTGTCGCTGACGCAGACGGAGACCACGACCTTCACGGTCGGGGGCGGGCTCGACCGCTAGGTCGTTCGTCCCCGGCTCAGCGCCCGCCCTTCGCGGCGCGAGCCGCGGCGATCGCCTCCGGCGCGGCGTCCAGGGCCCGTACCGCCCGAAGGATCGTCTCGACCGAGGCCCGGTACCACGCCGGGTCGATCCGCTCCGCATCGTCGGTCGGACGGTGGTAGTCGGGATGGTCTTCGACCCCGAAATAGAGGAACGGGACGCCGGCGCGGTCGAACACAGCGTGATCCGAGGCGCCGCTCCAGTTGTCCGAGCCGGTCCATTCCGGCGAATCGTGGCCGAAGCGCAGGACCACCCCGGCCGCCGGCGGGACGCCTTCGACCACGGGGCGCAGCGCCGGATTCTGGTACGTCCCGGCCACCCAGAGCTCGGAGTCAGAGCGGCTGACCATGTCCAGGTTGACGTTGAGCGCCATCGCCTCCCGTACATCGACCAGCTGCGACACGGCGTCGACGAACGCGCGCGCTCCGTTCAGGCCGCCCTCCTCCGCGTCGAGGAAGACCAGACTGACCTGCCGCGTGAGGGGCCGCTCGTTCAGCGCCTCGGCGATCGCCAGGAGGGCCGCGACGCCCGAAGCGTTATCGTCAGCTCCGTTGTAGACGTCGCCGTCGCGGACGCCGAGATGGTCGTAGTGTGCCGTCAGCACGAAGGCGTCCTCACCCGCGACACCGTCCGTGCCCGGAACGATGCCCGCCACGCTCACGCCGGTCACGGCGGCGCCGCCCCGCTCGAACTCGAAGGTCTGCGAATCGACCTCGACCCCGAGCGCCCGAAGCCGTGACAGGATGTAGCGCCGCGCGGCACGGCTCCCGTCCGACCCGACCAGCCGCCCGGCCATCGAGTCGTGCGCCAGCACCCGGACGTCCCGCATGAGCGATTCCTCGCTCACCTCCGCGGTCCGCCGTTCCGCGGCGACCGCCACGGGCGCCCCATCCTGTGCCGCGACCCGGTCCGGCTGTACGACCGAGCCGGCGACGAACGCCGCGACCGCCACCCCTCCGAGCCGGAACGAACTGCCCGGGCTCCACATCATGTCGTCCTCCGCGCGTGGTTCGTTCCCCGAGCGCCGCCGCCGCGCGGGCGGCGGCAGGCCCCGAGCACGGGTCTCCCCCCGGAAAGTACCGTCGAGCGACGGTCGGACGACATGCCACCGGCCCCGAACCGATTGCGCCCCGCTCTCTTCCAAGCCCAATTGACGCCCCATGAACGCCCTCACCTTCCGCGGTGTCGAAAACGTCGCCTTCGAGACCGTGCCCGACCCGACGCTGGAGGAGCCGCGCGATGCCATCGTGCGCGTGGAGGTGGCCGGTCTGTGCGGCTCGGACCTCCACCCCTACTTCGGGCGCGAGGTCGGGATCGAGCGCGGTACGGTTCTCGGGCACGAGTTCGTGGGCGAGGTCGTCGAGCTGGGCGCGGAAGCGACGCGGCGTCTGGACGACGCCGGTCCCGGATCGGGATTCGGGGTCGGTGCCCGCGTCGTGGCGCCCTTCACGTCCAACTGCGGAACCTGCGCCCACTGCCGGGCCGGGCTGACGGCGCGCTGCCAGCGTGGGCAGCTGTTCGGGTGGCGGGAAGGTGGGCGGGGTCTCCACGGGGGCCAGGCCGAGTATGTCCGGGTGCCGTTCGCCGACGCCACGCTCGTACCCGTTCCCGAGCAGGTCGAGGATCCGGGGCTCGCGATCCTCGCCGGCGACATTCTCTCGACCGCGCTCTTCGCCGTCGAGCTCGCCGCCGTAGCGGACGACGACGTCGTGGCGGTGGTGGGGTGTGGGCCGGTCGGCCTGCTGGCGATTCGTGCGGCGCTCGCCGCGGGGGCGCGCGCGGTGGTCGCCGTGGATACGGTCGAGTCGCGACTCGCCGCGGCGGAGCGGTTCGGCGCCCTGCCCGCGCGGGCACCGAGCGGCGGAGTGGATCCCGGAGAGGCTCTCGCCATGGTGCTCGAGCGCACCGGTGGGGTCGGAGCCGACGCGGCCATCGAGGCCGCGGGAACGCCCCGCGCGACCCGTTCGGCCGCGGCGCTCCTGCGTGCCGGGGGACGCCTCGCGGCGGTCGCCGTACATTCCGAACCGAACCCCGGCCTCTCGCCGGCCGAGATGTACGATCGCAATCTCACCTACGCCGCGGGCCGCTGTCCGGCCCGCCGCCTGATCCCGAACGCGCTCCGCTTCGCGGCCATGAACGACGCCCTCGTCCTCTCGCTGATCAGCCACCGCCTGCCTCTCTCCTCGGGACCCGAGGCCTATCGGAACTTCGGCGCCCGTGCACCCGGGTGGCTGAAGGTGCTCCTGGCCCCATGAGCGGGCGCGGCCGGGTGGCGACGAGACTCACGGCGACGATCGCGCTGCTGGTGGCCGGGGCAGCCGGTGCCTCCGGCCAGGCGGCACCCGCCGGCGACGGTCCGGGTGCACTTCGTGACGGCGAGGTCCACCTGCTCATGCGGACCGACCTGGGCGACCTGCACCTCGCGGTGGACACGCTGCGCGCACCGGTCACCGCCGGCAACTTCCTCCGCTACGTCGACCGGTCGCTCTTCACGGGCGGCACCTTCTATCGCTCGGTCCGGCTCGACAACCAGCCCGACGACGACGTCAGAATCGAGGTGATCCAGGGCGGGATGGACCGCTCGCGGCGCGAGGACGCGTTCGATCCGATCCGGCTCGAAAGCACCGACTCGACCGGGATCCTCCACCGGGACGGTACCCTCTCGATGGCGCGCTCCGGTCCGAACTCGGCGCGTGCCGAGTTCTTCGTGACGATCGGCGCCCAGCCCTCGCTGGACGCCGGTGGCGCCCGGAACGCGGACGGGCTCGGATTCGCCGCCTTCGGTCGCGTGGTCGAGGGCATGGACGTCGTCCGCGCGATCCAGGCCCGTCCGACCGACGGTCAGTACCTGACGACGCGGGTCGGGATTCGCTTCGTGGAACGCGTCGGCACCCGATAGCCGCGCGGCCTGCCCGGCCAGGGCGACCCCGTACGCACGAAGGGCCGATCGGGAAGACGTCCCGACCGGCCCTCCGGCCCTACGCAACACCGCGAGCGGTCACATGACGATGCGCAGCTGCGCGATCTTCGCCATGTACTTCTCGAAGAACCAGCGGTGGATGTCCATCGAGTCGAGTTCGCGACCCTGGATGTACATCTGCTCGATGTCGTTCATCATGTCGAGCGGGTTGCCGGTCGTGACGAGCAGCGTGGCGTCCTTGCCCGGCTCGAGCGTCCCCACCCGGTCGCCGATGCCCATCATCTCGGCCGGCGCCTGCGTGACGGCACGGATCGCCTCTTCCTCGGGCAGCCCGAACGCGACCGCGACCCCCGCCTCCCACGGGAGCCGGTTCGTGTAGAGCGCGCCGGCCCCGCCTGAAATCGCGAAGCGCACCCCGGCATCGTGCAGACGGGCGGCGCGCGAGTAGGCGCCGTCGTAGCCTTCGTACGAGCGCCCCGGAGGCGACATGGTCGACGTGAGGATGACCGGGATGTCGTTCGCCACGAGCCGATCGGCCACGTGGATGGCATCGGCACCGCCGCGGATGACGATGTCGACACCCTCCTCGACGGACCACGTGATCGCGTCGTTGATTTCGGTGATCCCGTCGGCGGCCACCACCACGGGTACCTCCCCGTCGAGTACGGGAATCATCGCCTCGTAGCGCGAGTCGCTCCGGGTCGGCTCACTCGCGGCCCGCGCGTCGCGGTACGCCCGGGCCTCCGCGAAGAAGTCCTTCAACTCCTGGACCTGATCGGAGTACGACGGCCGCTCCTGGGCTCCCCCACCGCCGAAGAAGAAACGACCGCCGGCGCGGGGGTTTGGCCAGTTGACGTTGAGCGCTGCCATGCTCTTCAGCGACATCTCCTCCCAGGTCCAGCCCTCCATGTTCATCGCGGAGGACATCCCGGCCACCAGCCCGCCGCCCGGCGTCGTGAGCGTCACCAGGACGCCGCTCGTGCGGGTCGTGCCGATGTGCCGGCTCTCGGCGTTGACGCCGATCTCGGCCCGGATGTTCGGATTGAAATCGCCGAGCTCGCGGGAGTCGTTGGAGACGGCGACCGACCCGATCTCCTCGATCCCGACCGTGCTGTACGCGTCGATCAGACCCGGATAGATGTGCTTCCCCGTGCCGTCCACCACCTGTGCCCCGGCGGGTACGGGCACATCTGCGCCGACCGCGGTGATCACCCCGCCCTCGAACACGATCGTGCCGCTCTCGATGGTACCGTTCGCCACCGTGTGGATCGTGGCACCCGTGATCGCGACGGCCTGCGACTGGGGCGGAGACGTCATGCGGACCTGCGCGGCCGCGTCGGCTGCGGTCCCGAGGGCGAGCGCCCCCAGCACCGCGGCGCCGACCAGCCCGGCGCGCAGCCCGCGGCTCGCTAGCTTCATGCGGACTCCGGTGTGCATGCTCATTCGCCACCTCCCGACTGGAGGATGGCCTGGATCAGAAGATTGCGCTCGCGTTCGATTCGGTCACGAAGCTCGGCATCCTGCTCGAGCGTGAAGAACGGACGCCCGTCGATCCACGTCTGTTCCGCCCGGGTGAACTGCGAGAGCGGGTTGGCGCTCCAGATGACGAAGTCGGCGTCCTTGCCGGCCTCGAGGGAGCCGACGCGGTCGTCGATCGCGATGGCCTGGGCCGCCTGGCTCGTGACCGTGCTCAGCGCCTGCTCCTCGGTGAGGCCGGTGCGCAGCAGCTTGCCCGCCTCCCAGTTCATCCGGCTGGCGATTGCGCTGTTGTCCGAGTGGAGCGACGTCACGACCCCCGCCTCCATCAGGATCCGCGCGTTGTAGATCGTGTTGTCGTAGGCCTCGAGCTTGAACGCGCCCCAGTCCGACCACACGACCGCAGCCACACCCGACGCGGCGAGCTCCGGCGCGATCTTGTACGCCTCGACGCCGTGCTGAAGCGTCTGCACGCGGAAGTCGAACTCCTCCGCGAGGCGGACCAGCGCGAGGAACTCGTCCTGCCGATAGCCGTGCGACGAGATCAGGAGCTCCTGACCGAGGATGTCGAGGATGGCCTCCATCCGGAGGTCGCGGCGGGGAGGGATGCCCTCGCCGGTCGCCTCCCACGCGTTCCACTCGGCCTCGTAGTCGCGCGCGGCCCGGAAGTGATCCCGGATGATCTCCTGCACGCCCATGCGGGTGTCGGGGTAGCGACCCTGGCGCCGCTTCGGGTTCTCTCCGAGCGCGAACTTCACGGTCCGCGTGTCGGTGTCGAACCGCATCTCTTCCGGGAGCGCGCCCCAGCGCATCTTCACGATGACGTTCTCGCCACCGATCGGGTTCGCGGAGCCGTGCTTGATCATGGCGGTGGTCAGACCGCCGGCCGCCTGGCGATAGGCCCAGATGTTGTTGTGGGTGATGACGTCACCCATCTGCACCTCGGGCACGATCGCAAAGCCCGACTCGTTGGTCCCACTGGTGCCGGAGTGGATGTGCGGATCGATCAGCCCCGGCGTGACGTGCCTGCCGGTTCCGTCGATCTCGACCGCACCGGAAGGCGCGGACAGGTTCTGTCCGACCTGCGATACGACGCCGTTCTCGACCAGGAGGTCGGCGTTCTCGAGCCGGCCCTCGGGGCCCTGGGTCCAGACGGTCGCGTTGCGCACGACGACGGCCGCGGGCTGCTCGGGCATCGACTCGACGCCGAACTCCATCATGGGTCGAATGAAGGGGAGATCGATCTCCGGCACGTCGATCGCCACGGTCCCGCGGGCATCCGCCTCGACGGTCTCGGTCCGCGTGCCGCTGAACTCCGGGTAGGCCCCGTTGGGCATCGTCGCGGTGAGGTAGACCTCCTCGCCATCCACGGCGCCGGACATCTGGATGAAGCCCTGGTAGCCGAGCTCGCTCGCGTCGAAGCTGAACTTGATGTTGCCGGTCTCCGTCACGGTCTCGGCCGACGCGAGGTCGAGCCGGATCCCGTCGAAGCGGACCGGCGATCCCTCGGGAATGTCGACGTAGCCGCGGAGGCGGTTGAACGGGCCCTCGATCCGGACGACGGCATCGAAGCCCCACTCGTCGTCGGACGCGATCCGCCACGTCCCGCGCGGATCCACCTGGGGCGGCCGGGTGACACCGTATACCCGGCCCTCCACCCAGACGTCGCGCACGGTGGCCTGCTCGGTGAACAGATCTCCCTCGGTCACGACGAGGTTCGCCACCTTGCCCTGCGCGATGGTGCCGTGCGTGTTCTCGATCCCGAGATAGCGGGCCGGCGTCGTCGTCAATGCGGCCAGCGCGGCCTCGGCATCGAGCCCGCGGGCGACCGCCACGCGGAGGTTCGGAAGGAACTCGTTGATCGAACTCAGACCATCCGACGTGATGGCGAACTCGACGCCGGCGTCGGCCAGCTGGCCCGGCGACGTCGGGGCGAGATACCAGTGACGGAGCTGCGCGTACGACGCGTTGATCGCGGCCTCAGCATCACCCACGTCGGGAGCGTCCGGGAAGTCGAGGGGGATGATGAGCGGCTCGGTCCGGTCGGCGATCACGTCGATCAGCCGGTACTCGAGGCCGCTACCGCGGTACCAGGCGTCCAGCCCGTACACGTCGGCGAGCCGGGACGCGCGGAGGTACTCCTCCTCCGAGTCCGTCTCGAAGATCACCGGCTGCTGACCCTGCACGACCGGCTCGAGCGCCTGCAGGGCGGCGCTGGTCTCGGGCGGGAGGAAGGCACGCCCGCTCTGCTCGTACGCGTCCCACGCGCGAATGTACCAGTCCGCGTCCATGAACGTCTGCTCCATCAGCGCGATCACGCCCATGGGCGAGTTCGGGTAGCCGCCACCGAGCTGGTTGGAACGATCGAAGCTGATCGCCTGCACGATGCTCGGACGGAGGATCCGCTGGCGTACCCCGTCGTCACTCAGATCCACCACGGCGGCCGAGCCTCGGAAGAGGCCCTGCTTCGGCACGGCGAGTGCGGCACCGAAGCCCTGCGAGCGGAGCGCGGCGCGGCGATCCGAGTCGTCGGTGAGGGTCGAGCCCGTGTGATACCAGGCGCGCACCTGGGGATTCCAGTGTGTCGGCCCGACGTCCCCGCCCTCCGGGACCTCGGACATCCCGAGGTCGGCGTGGGCGTCGATGAAGCCCGGGTACACGGTCTGCCCCGACAGATCCCAGACGCGCGCGCCCGCGGGCGCGCTCCCGGACCCGACCGACTGGATGATCCCGTTCCGGATCACCACGGTGGCGTCGTTCAGCACCCGACCGGGCTCGACCACCACGCGGGCGTTCGTCAGGGCATGAAAGCCGGTGGAGTTGTCCCGGATGCCCTCGATGGGGTCGGTCCGGGTCGCCTGCTGCGCCTGCAGCCCGGCGGGCAGCAGCCCGGCGAGCAGCAGGCCGGCGAGCGGCAGCCCGACGAGCGGCCGGCGGGACAGGCCGAGGAGTACGGAGAGCGTCCTCACGATGTACCTCGTACGGAAGTGTGGTTCGGGGGCACGAAAGAGACCCGATGAGTACCGATGCAACCCCCGGTGCGTCAAACGGTTTCGGTACGTCCACGAGGACTCGCGGCGGCCACGAAGCGTTGCGCCCGGGCGGCTCCGCGGGGTACCGTGGCCGAGTGTCGCCAGGGCGTCTCGTGCCCGTGCCGACCCGTCCCGGAACCGAGGTCTTTCCGATGTTCGCCTTCGCCCCCCGCGCCGCCCGGCGGTTCGCGACCGCCGTGCGGATCGTTCCGGTGGTCGCCGTGGCCACCGCGCTCGCGCTCTCCGTCGCACCTCCGGTCGACGCCCAGCAGCGCCTGGACGAGGAGTACACCCGGCTCATCGCGGAGCACCTGACGGACCCCAGGATCTCGACGGAGCTCGTCGACCACCTGCCCTGGTCGGAGACGGTGCCGACGCCGCTCGAGTTCCCCGGCATCGAGCGAATCGTCGGCACGCCCGGCGAACTCACGTACGCGCGGGACATCCATCGCTACATGCACGCCCTGGCCGACGCCGCGCCCGAGCGCGCCCGCATCATCCCGATGGGCCAGACCGAGGAAGGCCGGGAGATGCTCGTGATCGCGATCGCAAGCGAAGAGATCATCTCGGATCTCGACACCTATCGCGCGTACCTGCATGAGCTTACGGACCCTCGCTCCACCTCGGAGACTCGGGCTCGCGAGCTTCAGGAACTCGCCCGCCCGATCTACTGGATCACGACGGGCCTCCACTCCGGCGAACGCGGCGGCCCCGAGATGTCGATGGAGCTCGCCTACCGGCTGATCGTCGGCGAGTCGGAGTTCATCCGGGGCATCCGCGAGAACGTCATCACCTTCATCACGCCGGTGCTGGAAGTGGACGGCCGCGAGCGGATGGTCGACACGTACTACTACAACGAGATGCAGGACTCGATCTGGGAGGCCGAGGGGCGGGAGGGCAACGCCCCGAACCTGCCGCTCGTGTACTGGGGCAAGTACGTCGCGCACGACAACAACCGGGACGGCATGGGGCAGTTCCTCGCCCTGACGCGGAACACCACGCGCATCGCGCTCGAGTGGAAGCCGACGATCATGCACGACCTGCACGAGGCGGCCACCCTGCTCTACTCCTCGACCGGTACCGGCCCCTACAACGAGGGAGTGGACGCGATCACCGTGGGCGAGTGGTGGATGTTCGCCCAGAACGACGTCATGGAGATGACGAAGCGCGGCGTTCCGGGCGTCTGGACCTACAACTTCTACGACGGGTGGACCCCCAACTACCTGTTCTACGCGGCGCACTCGCACAACGCGACCGGCCGGTTCTACGAGGTGGCGAGCTACGGGCCGAACAACCGGACGATCCGCGCCAACCAGAGCCGGGAGTGGTTCCGGCCGAATCCGCTCCAGGGATCGGTCGAGTGGGGCCCGCGCGCGAACACCAACATCCAGCAGTCGGGCGTGCTGTTCTCACTTCATTTCACGGGCACCGAGCGGCGGCGCTGGCTCGAGAACTACTGGATCAAGAACCGCAACGCGATGAACCGCGGACTCGACGGGCCGACGCGCGGCTGGGTCTTCCCCGCCTCGCAGGTGTCGAAGGCGGACGCCGCCGAGGCGGTGAACGACCTCATCACGCAGGGGGTCGAGTTCCACGTGGCGACGGAGGACTTCGAGGTCCTCGTCGAGGCACCCGACGAGGACGCCGACGACGCGGAGCAGGAGGACGCCGAAATGCTCCTCGTGCGCGAGGGCGACTGGATCGTGCGGGGTGACCAGCCCTACCGCACGGTGGCGGACATCTACTTCGCGCTGCAGCGCTTCCCGACGACGAACCCGCGCCCCTACGACGACCTCGGGTGGACCTTCCAGTACATGCGCGACATCGACGTGACGGCCGTCGGCGACCCCGACCTCCTCGACGCTCCGATGGAGCTCGTGGATGGTCCGGTCCGGGCGGCCGGGGGCATCTCGGGCGACTGGATTTCGGCCGACGCCACCACCATCGTCGTGCATCACACGGGAGACAACGCGCTCGCGACCTTCCGCTTCCGCTTCGCCGAGCTCCCGATGCGGGCGGCGCGGGCCGACTTCGAGGTGGACGGCACCGCGTTCCCCGCCGGATCCTTCCTGATCTCGACCCGGGCCGGCAATCCGGCGGCCGTGGACGCCGCGCTGCGCGAGCTCGGACTCAGCGCGACTGCGGTCGACGTGGTTCCCCCGGAGGTGGAGACGCACGATCTCGACGTCCCGCGGATCGGCTACATCCACTCCTGGCGCCGGACCCAGGACGAGGGGTGGGTGCGGGCAGCGCTCGACCGCTACGAGATCCCGTACACCTACTTCGGGGAGAACGAGGTCCACCGCCGGGACCTCCGAGCGGAGTTCGACGTCATCATCTACCCCCACGGCGGAAACGTCGGCGAGCTGGCCGATCCCGACGAGCCGCCGCTTCCCTACCGCGCCACGCCGCGCTTCACGTCGTTCGGCCGCCCCGACGGAACGGACGACATGCGTGGCTCGCTGGGCGAGGAGGGACTCGCCGAGCTCCTCGCCTTCGTTCGCGACGGAGGGACCGTGATCGCCGAGGGGAACACCGCAGGCATCTTCCCGGCGTACCACCTCACCCCGGGTCTCGAGGTCGCCGACGGCGGTGATCTGATCGCCCGCGGCTCCGTGTACCGGGGCATCCTCCACGACGAGACGTCCCCGATCCGATACGGGCTCCGGAGCAACCAGATGCCGGTGTACTTCAAGGACGGGATGATCCTGGATGCGGGCCTGCGGCCGGCCGACATCGCGCCGAACGAGGTGCAGCCGGTCTCGCTGCGCGTGCGTGAGGGGGGCGCGCGATTCAATCCCGGCCCCTGGCAGAACACGAGCCCGATGTCCTCCCCGGTGTGGCTCTCGCCGTACGAGCACGGCGCGGCCTGGCCCCAGGCGGGCAGCGTCGCCGCCCGGATGGCGGAGCGCGGGGACGCCGCGGTACGGAGTTCGGCGCCGGTCCTGTCCGGCATGGGCCCCCGGGTCATCCTCCGCTTCCCGGCCTGGGAGGCCGACATGCTGCTGTCCGGCGGCCTCGAGAACGGCCAGACGCTTTCGAACCGCGCGCAGGTCGTGAGCCAGCCGATCGGCGACGGGCACATGGTGCTGTTCTCCATCCGTCCGTTCTGGCGGTGGCAGACCCACGGCACGTACATCCTCGGGTTCAACGCCATCCTCAACTGGAACGATCTCGATGCATGATTCCCCGACCCGGCGCGTCCGGGGCCCGCTCGCGACGCTCGCGCTCCCGCTGCTTGCGCTGTCCGCTGCGGGAGGGGCGCCCCTCGCGGGCCAGACGGCCGACTTCCCTACCGGGGATCCCGTCATCGAGGCGATGTGGGAACAGGGCATGACCGAGGCCTCGCAGGTGGAGGCGCTGGCGCAGGCGCTGCTCGACTCGATCGGGCCGCGGCTGGTCGGGAGCCCGGGGAACGACGCGGCGAACGACTGGGTGCAGGCCATGTACGACCGCTGGGGCATCGAGAATCGCGCCGAGCAGTACGGGACGTGGCGTGGCTGGGAGCGCGGCTACTCGCATATCGACCTGATCGAGCCGCGGGTCCGGACGCTGACCGGGATGCAGCAGGCCTATTCGGCGCCGACCGACGGGCCGCTGGAGGCCGACGTGATCGTCTTCCCGATGGACATCGCCAGCTCGGCCGACTACCGGGCCTGGCTGGAGACCGTGGACGGGCACATCGTCATGCTCTCCGCCCCGGAGCTCTCCTGCCGCGCGCCCGAGAGTTGGACCGAGCACGCGACGCCGGAGTCCTGGGAGCGCCAGCAGGCCCGTCAGCAAGCGTCCGACCAGGCGTACGGCGCCGCCCGCCGGGCCTCGGGATCCAACGACCTGGCGGGTGACGTCGAGGCCGCGGGCGCCGTCGCCGTCGTGTCGGCGAACTGGTCGAACGGCTGGGGGGCGAACAAGTACTTCGGATCACCTGCCGAGTCGATTCCCGGCATCCAGCTCGGATGCGAGGACTACGGGCTCGTGCATCGGCTCGTGACCAACGATCAGAACCCGCGCATACGGCTCGACCTCCAGTCGGAGGACCTGGGGCAACGGCCGGTCTTCAACGTGATCGGCGAGATACCCGGCACCGAGCTGCCCGACGAGTACGTGCTGCTGAGCGCGCACCTGGACTCGTGGGACGCCGGCTCGGGCGCGACCGACAACGGGTCGGGGACCGTGATGATGATGGAGGCGATGCGGATCCTGAAGGAGACCTACCCGAACCCGCGGCGGACCATCCTCGCGGGTCACTGGGGCGGCGAGGAGCGCGGCCTGATCGGGTCGAACGCCTTCGCGGAGGATCACCCCGAAGTCGTGGACGGTCTGCAGGCCAACTTCAACCAGGACAACGGCACCTGGCGCATCGATTTCATCCGGATGCAGGGCTTCACGGGGGCCGGCTCGCACTTCGGCCGCTGGCTCAGCGCGGTGCCGGACGAGATCACGCAGCACATCGAACTGGACATTCCGGGCACGCCCGAGTCGGGCGGGTCGGACCACATGGCGTTCATCTGTCGCCTCGCGCCCGGCTTCCGGCTCCAGTCCAACTATCCGGACTACCGGCAGTACACGTGGCACACCGAGATCGACACGTACGACAAGCTCGTGTTCGACGATCTCCGCAACAACGCGACGCTCGCGGCGATGCTCGCGTACATGGCGTCCGAGGATCCCGTGCGGATGGAGACTCGCCCCCGCGAAGACGGATTCTACGGACCGTGCCGCACGGCCCCCCGGAGCGGAGGCTGATGCCCCAGTCCGGAGGCGACGAGGGGCGAAGGTCCTACGAGTTCGACCCGCCGGACCCGGACCATCCGTACGACATGCGGTTCGCGACGAGCCTGTCGCGGTGGATCCTGGTCGCGTTCGTCGCCTTCGGGCTCATCGGCGGAGCGGTCCTCTGGTGGAGACTGTCGGGCTGAAGGGTCGGGCGCGCTTCAGGCGTTCGCGACGCGGAGGACCTCCTCCACGGTGGTCACGCCTTCGCGGACCAGGCGGAGGCCGTCCTCGCGCAGGAGGCGCATGCCCCGCTCGCGCGCCATCGCGGTGAGTCGTCCCGAGCTCTCGCCGTCATGCACGGCGGCGCGCATCGCCTCGTCCATCACGAGCAGTTCGTAGATCCCAATCCGCCCCACGTATCCGGTGTCGCGGCAACCTTCACAGCCCGAGCCCCGCCGCGCCCCGACGAGGTCGCCCCGTCCCGCTCCCAGCAGCCGCACCTGGTCGTCCGTCGGCCGGTCCTCCCGCGCGCACGCCGGGCAGATCCTCCGGACGAGCCGCTGCGCCAGGACGGCCTCGACCGTGCTGGCGACGAGGTAGGGCTCGACCCCGAGGTCGATCAGCCGGGTGAGCGCCGTGGGAGCATCGTTGGTGTGGAGCGTCGAGAGCACGAGGTGACCGGTCAGCGCCGCGTGTGTCGCGATGTCGGCCGTCTCGCGGTCCCGGATCTCTCCCACGAGCATGACGTCCGGATCCTGCCGGAGCATCGCCCGAAGCGCTGACGCGAAGGTCAGCCCGACCTTCTCGCGAACCGGTACCTGGGGCACACCATCGAGCTCGTACTCCACCGGATCCTCGACCGTGATGATCTTCTCCCTCCCGGTGCGCACGAACTCGACCGCCGCATAGAGGGTGGTCGTCTTCCCGGAGCCGGTCGGCCCGGTCGCGAGCACGATGCCGTGCGGCTTCGACACGACCTGCTCGAACGCCTGGCGCGTGTCCGCGGCCATCCCGAGTTCGCCGAGATCGATGCGCGCCCGGTCCTTGTCGAGCAGGCGGAGCACCACGCTCTCGCCGTGCAGCGTGGGAAGCGTCGAGACGCGCACGTCCACCCGTCGATTGCGAAGCTCGAGGCGGATGCGTCCGTCCTGCGGGACCCGCCGCTCGGCGATGTCCAGGTCCGCCATGATCTTCAGACGGCTCACGACGGCGGCGCCGAGGTGCCGCGGCGGCGAGGCGCCGTCCTGCAGAACCCCGTCGATTCGATTCCGCACCCGGAGGCCCCCGTCGTGCCCCTCGAGGTGGACGTCCGAGGCGCGCGCCTCCAGCGCCTCGAGCAGGATGAGGTTCACGAGCTTCACCACGGGCGCCTCGTTCGCGAGGCTGACCAGATCGTCGAGAGCAGCCCCTTCGGACACCGCGGACGTCAGGACCTCCTCCTGCAGCCCCGCGATGACGCCCTCGGTGGTCAGCCCGTCCGCCGAATACAGCCGCTGGATCGCGTCCCGGACGTCGGACTCCTCCGCCCGGACGAGACCCACGTCGCCGCCCGCCATGAGCCGGATGTCGTCGAGCACCTGCGGGTCGGGGGCGTCGCGCCACGTCGCGACCCACGCGGATCCCTCGAACCTCACCGGGAGCACCCCCGCGTATTCGAGGAACTCGGCCGTCACCTCGCCTGCGAAGGGCTCTCCGTCCCGCAGCAGCGCGGAGACGTCGGGGGGTGCGTGCGAGCTCACCGGCTCGGCGTCGGCGTCCGGACGAGGAGGGCGGCCGACGGGAGCACGTCCACACCCGGCGCGCCCGCTACGAGCGTATCCACCACCATCGTGTCGACCGACACGGTGTCGACCGACATCGTGTCCGGCACCGCGATCGTGTCGACCCGGTTGAGCGGCACCAGGGAGTCCGGAAGCGTGACGGTCGGGAGGAGCGACTCGAGCGGCTCCATCCCTTCGGTCAGCTCCCGGTTCGCGTCCAGCACCTCACGGAGGCGGTCGGCGTCCTCGTCGGACGCGATCACGTACGGCGTGACGAACAGGAAGAGCTCGCTGTTCGCGACCCGCTCCGAGGTGCGGCCGAAGAGGTATCCGAGGACGGGAATGTCCTTGAGGATCGGGATGCCCGAGCGCGACTCCTCGAGCTGCCGATCGACGAGGCCTCCGATGGCCACCGTCTGCCCCGAGCGGGCGAGCAGCTGGGTGAAGACGGAACGCGTGCTGATGATCGGCGCACCGAACTCCCGCTCGGACGTCGCGCTGTTGACCTCCTGCGTGAGCAGCAGGTTCACGTACCCGTCTTCGTTGATCGTCGGAAGGATGGTGAGCACGGTTCCGACGTTCCGGTACTGGATGATCTCGTTCTGGACCGCCTGATCGTTGGGTGTGGTGAGCGTCGCCTGAACGAACGGCCGCTGGTCGCCGACCACGATCTGCGCTTCCTGATTGTTCTGCGCCATCACCACGGGGCGAGACAGGATCCGTACGTTCCCGTTCGCCGCGAGGGCCGAGAGCGTGGCGTCGATGTCGACATCGTCGCGAGAGAGCCCCAGCTGTACCGCGAAATCCCCCGCGCCGGGAGCATCGGGCAGCGTCGCCGTCCCGTCGTTCGCGGTGATCCCGAATGATGTCCCGACGTCCAGTTCCTCCGTCCGGCGCACCTCGGCGATCACCACCTCGATCGCGACCTGCAGCGGACGTAGATCCAGCGACTGGATCGCCTGCTGGATGAGGCCCCAGTCGTTCTCCGTGGCGCGTACCATGAGCGTGTTGGTGGTGACCTCGGGCACGATCACCACGGCGCCCTCCAGGTCGGCGCCGCTCGTGATGGTGATGTTCGCGGGGACCTGCTGCTGGCCGCCTCCGAACAACGACTGCTGGGCCTGCCCCTGCAGCTGCCCGAGCTGCTGCGAGAGCGTCCCCCCGCCCGTGGTGGTCACGTTCGGGATCGGCGTGGACGGCCCGCCGAACAGCGACTGGAGGGTGACGGCGATGATCGCCGCGCGCGCATGATCGAGTCGGTAGACGTAGAGGTTCCGCGCCGGCTGGAGGTCGTCCTCGTCGAGCGGGCCCTGAAGCCGGAGGAATCCGTCCGACTCGGTCGCGGTCACGCCCTGCGCCGCCGCGAGCGAGATGAGGAGCGGCCGCACGTCCTCGAGGGCGACCGGTTCGGCGGTGCGCAACGTGACCGTCACGTCCGGGAGGTTGGCCGTGACGAGGTTGATGCCGGCGGCGTCCGCCAGAGCGGTCACCGCCGCCTGGAGCCCGACCCCCTGGAGGTTGAGCTGGACGCCGTCCTCGGTGGTCTGGACCTGCGCCTCGGCGGACGGCGGAAGGACGGCCGCGAGGGCGAACGCCAGGGCGGTGGCGATGCCGCCGCGGGTGCGTCGCATCAGCGCCCGGCCGGCGATACGGACGAGGGACGGAGGAACTCGATCTCGTTGGCCGGGAAGACGACCGGCGGCGGCCCGTCGCCGCCCCCGACCCAGGTGGCGCCGTCGATCCGCCAGACCGCGTCGCCCGCCCCGGACACGATCGTGGCACCCCACCGCGGGCCGTCCCGGGACGCCAGCTCCTGCGCCTCGTTCCCATTCCCGCCCGTCCGCCGGCGAATGGCGTCGATGACCTGCTGCCGGGCCCGCTGGAGCTCACGCTCCCGTAGCGCCTGCTCGCGTCGCTCCGCGCGCTCCTCGTCGTTGCTACGCCCACGCCGTCGATCGTCGTCGTCGCCTCGGTCGGCGTACGGCTGATCGACCATGAAGTTGAGCTGCCCGGCGGGGCCGTCGAGCACAGCGACCTCCGCGGCCAGGTCGGTCAGCTGGTAGCCGGCCACCCGCTCACCCACGCGGTACAGCCTCGGCTCCTCGCCTTCGCGCTGGATCAGCGCCGCCCCGCCGCGGTCGCCACCCGGCACGACGATCCCGACGACACGGAAGTCGGGGATCTCCGGCGGATCCTCCTCCTCGATCTCGGGCGGCTGCCACGAGCGGCGCTCCCACGGCAGCTGGTAGCCGGGACCCTGCGTCCGATCCGGCCGGAAGGGGTCGACGGCGACGGCCCGGCCCATCCACACCTCGACCGGCGCGTCGGGCGCGGAGACGACGGCGGGCGCCGACATCGCGCTCGACGACGCGCTCGCACCGTCGGACAGAAGGTCCCGCCCGGCATCCGTTCGAGCGGAGGGCGTTCCGAGCCGCTCGACCTCGAGCGCGAGCGAGCCCGCGGCCTCGACGGGGTCCGCGTCGACCACGGTCCAGCCCGCCGCGGCAACCGCCAGCGCCCCCACCGCGAGCGCCGCGAATCCGGCCTGTGCCATCCCGATCCTCATCCGTCCTCCTCCGTGTCCGAAACACCTGCGCCCTCGGGCAGACGGGCGTACCCCTCGACTACCATACCGAACTCCACCACTCCCGAGATCCCTTCCCCGTCGTCCCCGTCGTCGTCGTCGATGACCGGGTCCACCGTGACGCCCGCCACGCGGAGCAGCAGCGGGTGCGTCTCGACGGTGCGCAGGAACGTGAGGAAGCCGCGGAAGTCCCCTTCACCGGACACCGCGAGGCGGAATGCCGTTGTCCCGGGCGGCGGCTCGGTTTCGGCCCGGAACGACACCGTCCGCAGCTCCAGCAGCAGGACGCGGCTGTCGAGCGCCGCGTCCTCCAGCGCCTCCGCCACCGCCGTCTCCGCCAGCGGCTGGTTGGACGCCGACACCAGGCGGCGGCCCGCGGACCCCGCCTCGCCGGTCGCCGCCGCCAGCGACGCTCGAAGCTGCACCCGCGACTCGAGGAGCGCCCGCTCGCGCTGAAGCAGGTCCTGCTCCACGGCGATCCGGTCCTGCAGATCCGCGACCGACGCCCGCCACGGCCGGACGCCGAGCATCCAGACCAGCCCGGGCACGAGTAGCAGCGCACCGAGGATCAGCGCGCGCCGGTCGCGGTCGGCCATCGCGGCGAGCCGACTCACCGCCCCTCTCCGTCGAGTTCGAGGATCCGGACCCGGGCTCCGAGCCGGAACCGTTCCACGACCGTCTCCCCGTCCTCGAGCTCCCGTTCGACGAGTCCCTCGAGGCGGACGCCCCGCAGACTCCTCGCGGCACGAAGCGCGTCGATCGCCGCGCCCGCGCGCTCCCCCGCCGCCTCGAACTCGAGCACGCCCTCGCTGCCCGAGAGCGACGTGAGGTACGTCTCGCGGGGGAGCAGCAGCGCGAGCTCCGAGAGCGCGGTCGTCCAGTCGTACGACCGTCCGGATACCTCGCGAACGGCGCGCACATCCTCGTTGAGCGCGGTCAGCGAGTCCCGCATCGCGAGCAGCGGAGCGACCTCGTCCGCGATGTCGGCCCGCTCGGCTCGCACCCGGTCCAGATCGCTCCGCAGACCGGCCCAGTGCACCCCGATGGCCACGACCACGAGGGCGGCCGCGGCCACCATGAAGCGCGCGCCGCGTCGGCGGTCCCGCTCGGCGCGCGCGACCCGCAGACGATCGGGAACGAGACGGAGCGACGGGTCGGCTGCGGCCCGTGCGGCGAGTGCCGATGCCGAGCTGCCTGCCGTCGGGACGCGGACGGCGACGCCGGCCGCCGTCAGCACGTCCCGCGCCCGCTCCAGGTCGGCCCCGTCTCCGAGCAGCGTGACACCGGAAGAACCGATCAGGCGCCGCCACGTGCCCGACTCGTCGAGCGGGGCTCGCCGGAGCTCGGTCGGCACGCCCCGCTCCACCTCCAGCGCCTGGAACTGCCCGCCGCGCGCGACGCCGATCGGGCCCTCCCCCTCCGGAAGCGCGGACGCGATCGCGTGCCACCCCGTGGTGATGCCGTCCACGCGGAATCCGGACGCTTCCGCGGCGTCCACCAGACCTTCGAGGAGGTGGGCGGGAGCGGCGACCGCCCGGACCTCCCCGGCCCCGCCGACCCGCGGCGAGGCGGCCACGACCCGCCGGTACACGCCACCCGGGAAGTAGCGAGCGGCATCGCGGCGAAGCACCGCCTCGACCTCGTCGTCGGACAGCGGCGGCAGCTCGATCCGACGGAAGTGGACGAGCGGGGCCAGCAGCGCGACGCTGATCCGCGCGCCTTCGCCCTCCGCGAGCACCCCGGCCTCCTCGAGCCGGGCGCGGAGCGCACCGAAGGCGGCGTCGAGATCGTCCCGGGACGCCGTCCCGCGCCGCGTGCCCGGCAGCGCGATCCGATCCGTCGGCTGGACCCGGTCGAGCGGGCAGGCGACGAGTTCCCGATC
The DNA here is from genome assembly GCA_028284495.1 of Longimicrobiales bacterium. Classification (GTDB taxonomy): domain Bacteria; phylum Gemmatimonadota; class Gemmatimonadetes; order Longimicrobiales; family Gaopeijiaceae; genus Gaopeijia. The sequence continues at coordinate 24,948 of JANQRP010000041.1, forward strand.
GTCCAGCGCGACCCCCAAACGTGCCGCGCTCATCCCGTCGCGCTCCAGATGATCCGTGGCTCACCCGACGGATTCCGTGACACGACGAGCTGAAGCCTGAGCTGCACCGGACTCCCCTCGACCCCGCCCTCGATCAGGAGTTCGAGCTCGGTAGTGAGGAAGTCGGTGCGATTCCGAAACTCGCGCGCGCGCCGCTCCAGCCTGCGCTCGGCGGTGCGTGACACGACGTTCTCGATGTCGTCCTCGTCGGTGGGATAGTACCCGGACTCCCGGAGCTGGATCACCGCCAGCGCCGCCTCGCGGGTCATGCCGGGCGCCGACACCAGCACCTCGTAGGGGGCGGAATTCACGTTGATGTCGCCCGTTCCGACGAGCGTCAGGTGTGGCCGGGCGAGCTCGAGAATCTCCGGCGTCACTCCCATCACGTAGCCGAGCTCGTCGATCGTCGCGAAGCCCCGATTCGGGGGGAGCACCGGACGCCCGTCGTCGAGGTACTCGTCGATCTCACCGCCGTTGACCCGGGGGATGTCGTCCTCGTCGCGCCAGTCGAGAATCGCCTGGGTGATCTCGTCGGCCAGTGCGAAGTCCAGTTCGAGTCCGAGCGAGAAGAACTGGCCCAGCATCTCCTCCGTGGCCTCGTTGAGGTTCAGCGCGCTACCGACGTCGCGCACGGCGAACCGGATGCGGGTGTCGCCGATCCGAAGCTCCGGCGGCAGGAGCGCGCTCGGATTCCACCACGCGTCGTTCAGGGGGCCGATGCCGAGGTCGGTGGCGCGGGTGGCCTGGATCCACGCACCACCGACGGATGGGTCAGCGTCCATGCGGACCTGCTGCTCCATGCCGAGGCTGACCGCCGTCAGGCGGGAGCGGGCCCACTCGCCGGCCGCCCGGACCGCGACCCGCGCCCGCGTCTCGTCCACGAGGTTCGCCGCCGCCCTGCGACGCGTCTGCGACTCGAGCGCCGCCTGGAGCCCCACCGCCGACAGCGCCACGAGAATCCACAGCGCCGCGATCAGGACGAACCCGCCGCGGGACGCGCTCATCGGACCGCCTCGATCGCCACCCGGATCGGGAGCGCGAGCAGCGGGGGAAGCTCCTCGCCCGCGAACGGGACCAGTCGGATCTCCACCGCGTCGGGCATGCCCCCGGGGGGGAAGCCGTCCTGCCAGACGTGCGGGGGCGTGCGGTCGACGAGGTAGCGGATCTCGAGGAACTCCACGCGCGGTTCCAGCTGGACCAGGGTCGGCGGCGTGAACGCATCCTCCTGAACCGCCGCCACCAGACCGCGGACCGACGTCGAGTCGGACAGGTCCACGTAGAGCCGCACGAACCCGACGCCGCTCACGGGCGTCCTCGCCGTGGTGGGCACGAAGATCTCGTCGCTGCGCAGGAGCGTCCCGGTGCCTTCCAGGCCCTGGAAGGCGAAGTCCTGGGAGCTGCGGGCCGGGGCTTCGAAGCGGGCGCCCTCGATGACCGACACGATCGTGGCCCGGACGGTGGCGGCGGAGAGGACCTCGGCCACCGCTCCGTCCGCGGCCTCCGACCGGTCCTGCACCAGGCCAAGCGCCCCGATGCCCGCCGACAGGATCAGTCCGGCGACCGCCGTTCCGACCACGAGCTCCATCAGCGTGAAGCCTCCCACCCTCGCCGGCCGCGTCACTCGTCCCCCCCATTCGTCCCGATGATCGGGCGGGCCCTGTGGATCGACGTCTCGATCGGAAACTCGGTCCCGGGTCCCCGGATGACGACGTCGACGCGGAAGAGGTCGTAGATCTCCTCCCGGACCGTCGTCTCCCAGCTCCATTCCCGGAACGGTGCCGGGAAGGCACCCGCGCGAAGCGAGTCCGGGGGAGCCCGAAGCCCTTCGTAGTCCAGCAGCCGGAAGGCCGTCAGCCGGTCCTCGGCGAGCGCCTGAGCCGTGACCCGGGCGGTCGCGTCGCCCGCGGTCCGCAGCTGCCCTCCTGCCGCGGCGAGCAGCGACACGATCACGATCGACAGGATCGCGAGAGCGATCACGGCCTCGAGCAGCACGAAGCCCGCCCGGCCGCGCCGTTCAGCGGACCACGACATCGCCCGTCCCGAGGTCGAGGGTGAGAGTCCGGCGGCCGTCGACGCCGTCGAGCACGAGACTGTCGGCGAAGGCCTGCCCACCGGGTGAGAAGCTGAAGCGTGCGCGGGCCCGCGGGACGCCGAGCCGGACCGACTCCGGGAGCGGGATGCGCATCGCGCCGGGCGGCGTCGGGTCGAAGCGGGAGCGGCGCGTGATCAGCGAGCCGATACCCGGACTCCCGCCACCGAGCCGCGACGTCCCGGCCGCCCCGAAGCCGGCGCCTCCCGGGCGCGGCTCGACCTCCAGCCACACCGATGCGGTGATCGAGTCGACCACGACGGCCACCGTGCGCCCGGAGGCGATCGCGGAGTCGCGGGCAATCCGGAAGAGATCGTCCATGACGGACGCGGCGATCGTGACGTCGTCGCGAACGGCCAGCGCCTGCCATGCCGGCACGGCGATCACGGTGCCGATGGCGAGGATGATCATCACGACGACCATCTCCATCAGCGTGAAGCCGCCCCGCCGGGTCCGGCGCGTCGCGCGCCCGCGTCGCCGGCTCACAGCGCGCCCGCGTTCACGCCGTAGATCGCCTGGAGCAGCGCCAGCGCCACCAGCCCGACCACCACGCCGAACACCAGGATCATCGCCGGCTCCGCGAACGCGACGAGCCGCTCGAGCGCCCGCTCCGTCCGGCGTTCATGCATCTCGGCCGCCTTGAGCGTGAAGTCCGCGAGTCGGCCGGACTCCTCGCCGAGCTGCACCATGCGACCCAGCCCCGACGGGAACACCGATCCCGCGGCCAGCGCATCGCGGAGCGACCCGCCCTCGCGCACGCGGACCCGGACGCGCTCGATCTCGCGCCGAACCACGGGGTCGCCGAGGCTGTCGCGGGCGTCCTCGAGCGACGCCAGGAGCGGGGCGCCACCGGCGAGCAGCTCCCCCAGGATCCGGCTGAACCCGCCGGCGAGGGCCTCGCGCCGAACGCCTCCGACCAGCGGAACCCCGAGCACGACCCGCGACAGGACGGTACGACCCCCCTCCGTCGCACGGGCGACGCCGACCCCCACGAACGCCACGAGCGGCACCGCCAGGATCCAGATCCACTGGTCGCTCGTGAACTGCACCAGAGCCATCATGCCGGCGGTGAGCGGCGGCAGGTCGGCGCCGGACGAGGTCAGGAGTTCGCCGAACCGCGGAAGCACGAAGAGCACGAGCAACAGCGTGGCGGCCACGCCCACGACCGCCAGAAGCGCGGGATAGATCGCCATCGACACGAGCTTGGAACTCAGCTCGTCCTGGCGCTCGAGGTGATCGGCGAGGCGCTCGAAGGCGCCGTCGAGTCCGCCGCTTTTCTCACCCGCCCGAACGACGCCGACGTAGACCGGGGAGAAGAGGCCCGGGATCGCTTCGAGCGCGTCGGCCAGCGCGTCCCCCCGCTCGACACGGGTCCGGACCGAGTCCAGGGCCGGGCGCAGCGACGGAGGGGCCGACTCGGCCCCCGCCGCGAGGCAGCGCGCCAGCGGCATTCCCGCCGGAAGCAGCGCGGCCACCGCTCGCGTGAACTCCAGGACTCCGCGTCGCCGCCCGAACATCGGAAGCGAGGTGGTCGGATCCTCCCGCGTCTCCGCGACGTCGAGCGGAAGCAGCCCCTGCAGTTCGAGCTCGCGCCGCACCGCCTGGAGCGTCGGCGCCGTCAACCGCCCCCGCGTCCGCTTCCCCGCGGTATCGACCGCCTCCCACGCGAACCGGGGCAACAGGCCCTACTCCCAGCTCGTGATGTCGGCGTCCTCGCCCTCACCCCCCGGTTCGCCGTCGGCTCCGAGCGAGACGAGGTCGTAGCCGTTGGTGTTCACTTCGCCCGGAGCCACGTACAGGTAGGCGCCCCCCCACGGGTCGGTGGGCACATCCTTCCGGAGGTAGGGCCCGCGCCAGTTGTTCGGCACGGGGTCGGTGGTCGGCCGGGTCTGGAGGGCGCGCAGGCCCTGCTCGGTGGTCGGGTAGCGAGCGTTGTCGAGGCGGTACGCGTCGAGGGCGGCACCCAGCATCTCGATCTGCGATCGGGCGGTGGCGTCGCGAGCCGTCCCGACGTGCTGGAACACGTTCGGCCCGACCAGGGCCGCCAGCATCGCGATGACCGCGATGACGACGAGGATCTCGATCAGGGTGAACCCACCCGCGCGACTTCGATTCGACATCGGACCACCTTCACCGCTTTGGAGGAGCATGCGGGTACTACCGCCGCTTCAACGAGGACGTTCGCGCGGCACGATTCGTTGCATCGTGACCCGCGGCCCGCCTCACCGCCCGTACGGCATGTAGAAGCGGTTCGGATCGTAGCGGTTGAAGGACTGGACCCGGACGACCGGAAGCTCCTGGTGCGTCATGACGCGCATCATCGGGACCTGCTGCTCGCGGTCGCCGCAGAACTCGGTCACGCAGATGATGTGGTCGAGGAAATTCCACGTGATCAGATTGTCGTCCGTCTCCGGCTCCATCAGGTAGCTGATGAGGTTCGCCTTCGACTGGGCGGTCGGAATCCAGAACCAGCCGGGCCCCACCTCGACGGTCTCCGACGACTTCGTGGCCGTGGTCTCGAGCAGATAGTGGCCCTGGAAGTACTGGCCCACCTCGACCTGCGTGGCCGTGTACACCTCGGCGTCGATCGACGCGGTGTCGCGGAAGCGGTAGACCGCGATGTCCTGGTCCATCAGAAGCGGCACCACATTGGCGGCTGCCGGGTCGAGCAGGTAGCCGACCGGGCGCGGGGTGGTCCGGGTGGGCGTCCACTCGAGGTAGACGGGAACGTCCTGGAGCGAGTACCCGCCCGCGGCCGTGCTGTCGGGCATCCAGACGGGCTCGATCCCGCGCACTCCGCGCTCGTACTCCAGCACGATCGGGTCCCCACCGGTGCTTCCGGCCTGGATGGCGCGCATCCGCGACCCCGTGGTCACGGCGCGGATCGCCTCCCGCTGGTCCGACGCGGCGCGGAGGATCGTGCTGGTGGCGATCACCCCGCCGCGAATCTGGTGGTAGTAGCGCTCCTCCTGCGGAATCTCGACCACGCTGCCGTCGCGCATGACCCGCCGGGAGTTCGACGGCGTCTCGAGCAGAATCCCGATGGAGTTCGTGAGCCCGGTGTAGACGTGGTGCTTCCGCGGCTCGACGGAGGTGGACGCCCACCCGCGGCCTTCGGGTCCGTTGGTGGGTCCCGAGTAGTCGAACGCCACGTAGTCCTCCTGCCGGACCGCCTCCTGGATGAGCGGGAAGATGTGCTCGTACGGGTAGGCGCGAAGCTCCGCGTCGGCGGCCGGGTTGAGCGTGCCCTGGTACGTGATGACGTGCGGGTTCGACCCACCGTGGTGCCCGTCCACGTGGATGTCGGGGCTCCACTCGTTGAGCACCTGCGTGACGAGCGCGCGAATCTCCTGCGACTCGAGTTTCAGGTAGTCCCGGTTCATGTCGTAGCCGGACTCGTTGGTCCGGCGCCGGACCTCGCCGCCGTCGGGGTTGATCAGCGGGACCGCGAGGACGATCACGTCGTCGAGGATGTCGCGAAGCTCGCCGTCGTCCGCCACGAGCTGCTTGGCCACGAGCTGGACGGACTCCTTCGGCGACACCTCGCCTCCGTGCACCGAGGGCGCCAGCAGCACGATGGTCTTCCCGCTCCGCAGCGCGTCCTCGGGCGTCTCGATCATCGGGTCCGCGATCGTGACGAGATTGAACTCGCGATCGAGCAGCGTCTTCGTGAGCGGCCGCATCGTGACGAGGTCGCTCATCGCGTCGAGTTCGTACCAGAACTCCATGAGCGGCACGAACGGGGTGGGCCCGGAGCGATAGTTTTCCTGTTCCTGCCATGTGCGCGGAAGATCGGCCACGTTCTGTGCGACGGCCGGCGCGCCGGCGACCGGGAGGAGCGCGAGCGCGACGAGGGCGCCGCGGAGCCGCGGGCGAAGCGTGCGCAGTACGATGGATCCGTGCCGCATGTAGGACACCTGTCGGTTGGAGGTCGATGACGCCGAGGAGGGTATTTCGGTGGGGCGCGCCCCGAAAGAGGCGCGGTCCTTGCAATCCGGGCGTACCGGCTTACTTTGTATCACAAAGTCCGCTCTGCCCCGGCCTCGGGCGGGCGCGGGCGGAACGTCCGGAGACTGAGCATGACGCAACTCGCCGAATTCCTCTTCCCGGTGCCTGCGCGGCGAAGCGTGCCGGGCATCCTCGCCTGGTGGGAACGCCGGCGGCTCGCGTACAACGTCTTCGTGGGCACGTCGGGCCTCGTGACGCTCGCGGTGGTCACCACGCTTCAGGCGCTTCCACCCTTCTCCAGCCCGATCGTGCCCCCGTGGCAGCCGATCGTCCTGTACGGCATCGGGGCGAACGTGCTCTACACCCTGGGGCCCATCATCGAGATCGCGGCCGAGAAGCTCTGGCGGGGCGACCTGATGCCGATCGGGCCCGCGCTCTACCGCATGGGGCTCACCTTCGCCGTCGGGCTCACGCTCTTCCCCGCTCTCCTGATCTCGATCGTATGGATGATCGCGACGGTCGTCTCGGTGGTGGGCGCGATCTGACCCGTCCGGTCCGCGCGTTGCCCGCGCGCCCGACGCGGGTATTCTCAGGGGCATGACTTCCCGCGTATCCCTGATCGTCTGCGCTGCGGCTGCCGCGGCGGTCTTCACGGCCTGCACGACGAGCGGCACGTCGCCCTACCCGGACCGCGTCCGGCTCCCGTCGCTGGAGGACGCCTACGTCCTGCCGACCGAGTCGTGCGGGCATTTCTTCATCGTCGAGGCGACGGTGAACGGGCGGGGGCCGTTCTCCTTCCTTCTCGACTCCGGCGCGGGTCGAACGATGGTCGACCCCGACGCCCTGCGTGCGGCGGGCGTGGGGCGGCGGATCGACTCGCTCGCGATCGGTGACTTCACGGCCTATGACATCGGGTACGGACGGCTCGACACCCGCGAGCTGGGCGCCGCGCTGGGCCGACCGATCGACGGCATCCTCGGCCATCCGGTGTTCGCCGGCGCGCTCCTCACCTGGGACTTCCCGGCCGGACGCATCGTGATCACGCCGGGCGAACTGCCGCCGGAGGGAGAGGGCGTCATCGCCACCCGGGAGAACGTCCGGCCCTTCGTCCGGTCCCGTGTCGGCGGCACGGCTCGATGGATCCTCATCGACACGGGATCGTCCCGCGGCCTCACCCTGCGAGACCCGGACCGGCTCCCCCTGGCCAGTCCGCTCGAGGCGACGGGCGCCCGCGCGCGCGTCGACGGCGTACACGTGGTCACGTCGGGACGTCTCGAGGGCACGGCGCGGGTCGGACTCGTCCGCATCCGCGAGCCGGTCGTGGCGAACTCGGTGAGCGTCGACCTGCTGGGCCAGGAGGTGCTCCGGTTCTTCCGGATCACCTTCGATCAGCGCGGCGACCGCATCCGCTTCGAGCGGCCCGACACCGCCGTGGACGTGCCGGTCGAGAGCCCCGCCGTCCGTTCGTCCGGCTTCGCGCTGCGGCCCGACACCGCGTGGGCCGACGTGATTCGCGTCTTCCGGGACGACAGTCCGATTCGCGAGGGCGATCGCATCCTCGCGGTGGACGGACAGGAATGGAGGGACCGCACCTGCCCCGCCCGGAGCACGGGAGGCGTGGTCGATCCCGCGCCGGACACGATCGAGGTGCGACTGCTGAGGGACGGTCGCGAGATGCTCGTCAGGGCTCCCCGTTACGTGGTCCACGCCCGGTGACGTCGCGCGGGTCGCCATCCTCGGCGGGCCGGCGGTAGAGGAAGACCGTCCGACTCGGGCGCTCGAGGGTCCATCCCCGATCCGTCGCGAGCCGGCGCAGGGTTTCCGCCCGGTAGAGCGCGACGTGGGTCGGATCCCGCGCGTACCACCACTCCGCGAGGGGCTCCTCGCCGAAGGGCTCCGTCATGACGGCGAGCCAGCCGCCGGGGCGAACGAGCGCGAAGAGCCGGTCCCAGCCGCGTGACGGATCGTTGAAGTGCTCCACCGTCTCGGTGCAGGTGACGAAGTCCCAGGTCCGCTCGAGCGGCGCCGGGTCCGGCGCGAAGAAGGGGTCCCACACCGCCGTGGGGAAGCCCCTCTCTCGGAGCATGACGGAGAGCGTCGGACCGGGGCCCGACCCGACGTCGAGTCCTTCCATCCCCGGCGAGAGCCGCTCGACGAGCGGGACGGCGAGCCGGTCGAGAAACGCCCGGTAGCCAGCGTCGCCCGGGTCGTTCTCGTGGGTCTCGTACCGCGCCCGTTCCTCCGCCACGCTCGGCAGGTCCGTGCGCGCGACGCTCACGAGCCCGCAGTCGGCGCAGTCGCGCCAGCCTCGACCGCGGGCGCTCAGCCCCCGGACGACCGCGCTGCCGCAGAGCGGGCAGGCGGGCCCCCTCGAAGTCGAATCCGGGGTCAGGCGCCGGCCTCGACGACCGTACCCGATCCGGGCGACGGGTCGCCGACCCGCCCCAGCCTCCACAGCCCGACGCCCACCAGCGCGATCACCGCGAAGATCCCGACCGTCCCGCCGAGCGCGATGATCGAGGCCATCACGAAGGCGCCGCTCGCGGCGATCACGCCCGTCAGCGCCCACCCGCCGAACACGGTCAGAATCCCGGCCACGCGCCGGTCCGCATCCGCGCGCGTCCAGGTGACGTCGCCGAGCGCCGCGCCCATGGCGGCCGTGAAGGTGATGTAGGTGGTCGACAGCGGAAGCCCGTTGGTCGTCCCGATCGAGATCAGCAGACTGGCCACCACCAGATTCACGCTGGCGCGCAGCGGGTCGTACGGCGGGTCGTCCCCCCTCGGTGGCGGATGATCCAGCCGTCGCGCGATGAGCGCGCGGAGGCCCTCGGGAACGGCACGCTTCACAGCGCCGAAGGCGGCGACGTTCACTCGAACCAGCCACGACGCGAACGCGTTCTCCTTGAACCGCTGATTCGTGGCGCCGTGCGCCGCGAGTCGGATCTCGGTGTCGGTGACGCGATTCGCCTTCCGGGATCGGAGTAGCGCCGCCACCATGATCGCCCCGGCCAGCAGCAGCGCCCACGGCGGCGTAGGCACCTGTCCGGAGAGGTCCACTCCGTCCACCAGGACGGCCTGGGCCGCGGCCACACTCGGGCCGATGAAGTTCACCAGGTCGTTGCCCGCGAACGCGAGGCCGAGAGCACCCGTGCCGACGAGGATGATGCTCCCCATCACGACGCGGTGATTGCGCCCGAGGGCGGCGCCGACCACGGCGAACAGGACGAACACCGCCGCCAGGAACGCCCACACGTTCGCCTCGATCACCGCGAGGATTCCGTCGGCCGACACACCGGCGTTCTTGAGTCCCTTGTAGAGAACGAAGTACGCGAGGCACGCGAACGAGACACCGGTCCAGAGCCATCCCCAGCGGGGGAAGCTCCGCTCGAGATCGTGTCCCAGGAGCAGGCGCACCAGGAACATCAGGATCGCCGAGACCGTGAAGGCCACGATCACCGAGAGAAAGATCCCCGTGTAGATGCCCAGCACCGGGCCCTCGTTGATCACCCCGAGCGCCTCCATGACCCCCCCGGGCGTCAGCCAGAGCGCGACCGCGATCGATGCGCCGACCAGTTCGGACACGATCGACACCGTGGTGGAGGTCGGAAGCCCGAAGGTGTTGAACAGATCGAGCATGAGGACGTCCGCCGCCATCACGCCGAGATAGATCGCGAGGATCGCGGAGAGCATGACGGTCCCTTCGGGGGTGTAGAACGTCGACGGATCGAAGACCCCCCGTCGCGCCACCTCCATGAGTCCGTTGGACGTGAGTGCTCCGAAGAGCACGCCGAGCGCCGCGACCAGGTAGATGGTGCGACGCGTGGCGATCCGGGATCCGATCGCCGAATTGAGGAAGTTCACGGCGTCGTTCGCCACCCCGACCCAGAGGTCGAAGACGGCGAGACCGATGATCACCGCGAGTGCGATGCCGATCGTCGGATCCATTCAGATCTGTTCAGGAGGCGACTGGTCCGGACTCGGCACCCGCCCGGGATCGGAGGACCGCCCCGTCAGCGGCCCATGCGATGATCGCGCCCGGACGCGCCGCGCCCAAGGGCCACGGTCGAATCGCCATGGACTGTTACCAACACGTTACCCCGTCGCAAGCACCGGCTCGCCGGGCCTCGCGGCGCACCGTCGATGGCGAACGGACGCGCCTTCCGCGATAGTCGAGCGACGTCGTCCCGCCCCTCGTCCTCACCGATGGCGCCGCATCCCCCGCCCACACCCGCCCGCCCCCGCCGCGACCCGCGCCCCACCGGGCGCCCCGACGTGCACCGTTGGGTCGGCGCCGGCTCCGTGGCCGCCACCGCCGTCGGCATCGCCGTCGGGCTTCTGGCACCGACGGGCACGGCCGCGATCGGATGGGGTGTCGCCTACGTCGCGGGAGGGTGGGCCGGAGCCCGCGCCGCGGCCGCCGAGCTCTTCAGGCTCCGGGTCGACATCGATCTCCTGATGATCCTCGCGGCGCTGGGCGCGTTGGTGATCGACGCACCGCTCGAGGGTGCCACGCTGCTCTTCCTGTTCTCCCTCTCCAACGTGCTGCAGGACATCGCGACCGCGCGATCCAGGGACGCGATCCGTGGCCTGATGGAGCTCAGACCGGAGATCGCCCGTCTCAGGCGCGACGGCGGCGTCGTGGAAGTCCCGCTCGAGGAGGTCGAGGTCGGGGAGGTCTACCTGGTGGGCCCCGGCGATCGCATCCCGCTCGACGGGGACGTCGTGCACGGACGGAGCGAGGTGGATCAGGCGTCGCTCACCGGCGAGTCGGTGCCGCTGCGGCGTGACGTCGGCGACCCCGTCCTGGCCGGTACCATCAATGGCGGCGGAGCGCTGGACGTGCGCGTCACCCGCCGCGCGTCCGACTCGGCCCTCGCGCGGATGGTGGCCCTCGTGGAGGAGGCGCAGGAGGAGAAAGCGGAGACGCAGCGCATCATCGATCGCTGGGAGCAGCCCTACGCGCTCGGCGTCATCGCGCTCACGGTCGCCGCCGTCCTCGTGCCGGTGGGTCTTCTCTCGAGCCCGTTCGAGCCCGCGTTCTACCGGGCGATGACCCTCATGGTCGCGGCCAGCCCGTGCGCCCTCGTGATCTCGACCCCCGCGGCGGTGCTCTCCGGGATCGCCGCGGGAGCCCGCAACGGCGTGCTGTTCAAGGGCGGCGTGTTCATCGAGAGCTTCGCGACGATCCGCGCGATCGCGCTCGACAAGACGGGCACGCTGACCCACGGATCCACCGAGGTCGCCGCTCTCGTCCCGATGTCGGGGTCGGACGACACGGAGCTCCTGGCTGCCGCGGCCGCGGTGCAGGCGCGAAGCGAGCACCACCTCGCGACGGCGACGCTGCGCGCCGCGGCCGCCCGCGGCCTCACGCCCGCACCTGCGGAAGACTTTCGTGCCCGTGTGGGTCGCGGCGTCGAGGGGCGGGTCGGCGCCGCGCTCGTTCGCGTAGGCAATCCGGACCACTTCTCCGCTGATCGACCCGCGCCGTGGGACGCCGCCGTAGCGGAGGTGGAACGGCTCCGTACCGAAGGGCACACGGCGGTGATCGTGGCGTCCGACGCGCGGGTGCTGGGTGTCATGGGATTCGCGGACCGCGTCCGGGCCGAGGCGGCCGCCGCGATCCGGGCGCTGCGGGCGCGTGGGATCGACGAGGTGGTCATGCTGACGGGCGATCACGCGGACGTCGCCGACCGGGTCGCCCGGATGGTCGGCGTCGATGGCGTGCAAGCCCAGATCCTGCCCGACCGCAAGGTCGAAGAGGTCCGTCGGCTGCGGGCCGCTCACGGCGCGGTCGCCATGGTCGGGGACGGTGTCAACGACGCCGCCGCGCTTGCCGCCGCGAACGTCGGTGTCGCCATGGGCGGTGCCGGGACGGATGTCGCGCTCGAGTCCGCCGATCTCGTACTCATGTCCGACGACCTCGGCCGCCTGCCCTGGGCCCTCGACCTCAGTCGTCGGACGCGGCGCACCCTCCTCCAGAACCTCGTCATCTCGCTCGGAATGATCGCGCTCATGATCGGCACCATCCTGACCGTCGGACTTCCCCTTCCCCTGGCCGTGCTCGGCCACGAGGGCAGCACGGTGGTGGTCGCGCTCAACGGCCTGCGTCTGCTGGCGCTGCACCCCCCGACGGGGAGTCCCTGATGCGCGTCCTGGTCGTGGGGCCCGGCTACGTGGGAGGCGTCGTCGCGGCGCGACTCGTGGACGCGGGCCACGAGGTACGCGCGCTGCGCCGGTCGGCCAGCGGCGTGCCGGGCGACCCGACGCCGATCCGCGCCGACGTGGCCGACCCGATCGCGGCTCCGCGCGAGTCCTTCGACGGCGTGGTCTACGCGGTGTCGCCCGTGGGTCGCACGGAGGACGCGTACCGCGCGGCGTACGTGGACGGCCCCGGCCACGTCCTCGACTGGTTGGGCTGGAGTGGCGACGACGAGAGCCGATTCGTCCTCGTCTCGAGCACCGGCGTGTACGGGCAGAACGACGGCTCGCGCGTGGACGAGGACACCGATCCCAGTCCGACGACTGCTACCGGTCGCGTGATTCTGGAGGGCGAACGGGCACTTCGGTCGCGGCACACCGGCACCGTGGTTCTTCGGCTGGGCGGCATCTACGGGCCCGGGCGGACCCGAACCATCGAGCGGGTCCGGACCGGTGAGATGCCGTGCCCCCCCGCCGGCATCTTCGGCAACCGGATCCACCGGGACGACGCGGCGGCCGCCGCGATCCACCTCCTCGAGGTACCGGACCCGGCCGACACCTACGTGGGCGTCGATCGCGAACCCGCCGAACTGCGGGACGTGTACCGGTGGCTGGCGCGCCGGCTCGACGCGCCCGACCCCTGCGCGACCGGCGGGGACGAGGTGGACGACGCGCCCGAGCGACGGGGAACGAACAAGCGCTGCGACTGTACGCGCCTCGTCGAGTCCGGCTACCGGTTTCTCTACTCAACCTTCCGGGACGGCTACGAGTCCTTGCTCAACGACTGACGCCTCCGTCCTCTCATTCCCGATCCAGTACATGACGTCTTCCCTCCTCCGTGGCGGCCTCGCGGCCGCCGCGTTCGTCGCGCTCGCCGGACTCGCACGCCCCGCATCCGCGCAGCTGCGAACCGAGCCCCTCCGCGTGTTCTTCGACTGCGAGGGCCCGAGCTGCGACCAGCAGTTCTACCGGACGGAGATCGACTGGGTGACGTGGGTCCGCCTGCAGGAGGACGCAGACGTCCACGTGATCGTGGCGAGCCAGTCGAACGGGAGCGGTGGGCGCGGCTACGAGATCCGCTTCCTCGGCCAGGGTGACCTGGAGGGCGTGGATGACGTGCTCAACTTCTCGTCGCTCGGGACGGACGTGGAGCAGGAGCGGCTCGACGGGATCTCCACCACGCTCGCGATCGGATTCGCCCGGTATGCGACGCTCCTCGGGCTCCGCGAGGTCGTGTCGGTCGAAGGAGTCAGGCCCGCCGGCATCGACCCGAGCGAGCGCGTGGTCAGCGCCGACGAGGTGGACGACCCCTGGGACCTCTGGTCGTTTCGCGTCGGAGGGAACATCAACCTCGAGGGTGAGGATCGTCAGAACTCGCGCGACGTGAACGGGAGCTTCTCGGCCGACCGCGTATCCCTGGACTGGATCATCGGATTCGACTTCCGCTATGGAAACAATCGGCGCGAGATCCAGCGGAGCGACAGCTCGATCTTCGAGAATACGCAGGAGGACTGGACCGTCAGCACCGAGGTGGTTCACTCGATCGCCGATCACTGGTCCGTCGGATTCACGACGTCCTCGGGCAAGCAGCCCCGCTTCAACCAGGATTTCCGGTTCGAGGTCCAGCCGGGGCTGGAGTTCTCGTATTTCCCCTACGAGGAGGCGACGCGCCGTGCCCTGACCGGGTTCTACGGGATCGGGCCGGGCTACCGCAGCTACGAGGAGGAGACGGTCTTCGGTGAAACCTCGGAGACGCGGTGGCAGCACCTGCTCCGTTTCGAGTTCTCGCAGCGGCAGCCCTGGGGCGACGCCTCGATCAACGTGCAGGGTGAGCAGTTCCTCCACGACACGGAGCTCTACAGCGTCTCGTTCAACGGGAACCTCGAGTTTCGGCTGTTCCGCGGCCTCTCGCTCGACGTGCGGGGGAGCTACTCCTTCGGCGACGACCAGATCTACCTCCCGGCCGGAGGCCTGTCGGACGAGGAGATCCTGCTCCGGCTCCGTCAGCGGCAGACGAACGAGCGGTACAACATCCGGATCGGCTTCAACTACCGATTCGGTTCGATCTTCAACAATATCGTGAACAACCGCTTCGACGGGCGCACCGGAGGCTTCGGCGGCGGAGGCGGCTTCTTCTAGGCCGGCCGGCCCATCCCGGCGAGGAGCTCGGCGCGAATGGAGATCGGCGTCTTCACCTTCGGCGAGACCCGGCTGGGGCCGGACGGCTCGCAGGAGGGCGCCGGCGAGCGGCTCCGACGGATCGTCGAGGAGGTCGAGCTGGCCGACAAGGTCGGACTCGACGTGTACGGGGTCGGGGAGCATCACCGCCCGGACTACTCGGTGTCGGCGCCCGCGGTGGTGCTCGCCGCGGCGGCCGCCCGCACCGAGCGGATCCGGCTGACGCCGACGGTGTCGGTGCTGAGCTCGGACGACCCCGTCCGCGTCTTCCAGCAGTACGCGACCCTCGACCTCCTGTCGTCCGGGCGTGCCGAGATCATGGTCGGTCGAGGCTCCTTCACCGAGTCCTTCCCGCTCTTCGGCTACGACCTCGAGCACTACCACGCACTCTTCGACGAGAAGCTCCGCCTCCTGCTACGGCTTCGCGAGGAGACGGTCGTGGAGTGGGAGGGCCGGCTGCGGGCGTCCATTCGTGGCCGTGGCGTCTACCCGCGGCCCGAGCAGGATCCCCTTCCGATCTGGGTGGCGGTCGGTGGCACGCCGGCGTCCGTCGTCCGGGCGGCCGATCTCGGCCTTCCGCTGGCGCTCGCGATCATCGGCGGCATGCCGGAGCGCTTCACGCGGATGACCGACCTCTATCGTCGGTCGTGGGTGGAAGCCGGGCGGGACCCGTCGGCGCTCCGCCTCAGCATCAACTCCCACGGATTCATCGCGGACGACGCAGACGAGGCCGCGGAACTGGCCTGGCCCGCCTTCAGCGAGGTCATGAACCGAATCGGGCGCGAGCGGGGTTGGCCCCCTCAGTCCCGCGGCCAGTTCGAGCTGGAGCGCGGCCCGCGCGGGGCGCTCTTCGTCGGAGACCCGGACCAGGTGGTGGAGAAGATCCTCTGGGAGCACGAGTTCTTCGGGCACGACCGGTTCCTGCTGCAGCTCACCGTCGGCTCGCTCCCCCACGACCGGGTCCTGCGGGCGATCGAGCTCCTCGGCACCGAGGTGGCGCCGCGGGTCCGGTCCGAGCTCGGCGTCCCCGCCTGATCGCGCACGGGGTCCCCCGGACGCCTTGCCGAGCCCACCCCCGCCGCGTACCGATTACACCGTATTCACCCGCCCGCCCGCAACCTCGACACTACGCGTCGAGCAGCCTGCGACAGAGTCCTCCTCACCGACAGCTTCATGCTCCGCTCACTGATCCGCCGAAGCTCGGCCGCCGCCCTGGCCGCCCTCGTGCTCCCCGCCGCCGTCGCGGCCCAGATCCCGCTCGACACCGAATGGGGCCGAGCCCTCGACCACGAGGACTACGAGCGGTGGAACCGGATCGGAAACCAGACGATCTCGCCGGACGGTGCGTGGATCGCGTACCGGGTGATCCCCGGAACCGAAGATCCCTGGGCGACCCTCCACATCCGCAGCGTGGACGGCGAGCGCTCGATGGTGATTCTGGGCGGCGGCAACCCCGAGTTCACCGACGACTCGCGCTACCTCGTGACGCTGGTGGCGCCGAATCCGGAGATCGTCGAGGAGCGGCGTGAGGCGGCCGAAGACGACGAGTCGGTGATCGTCCCGCAGGCGTCTCTCCAGGTCGTCGATCTGGCCTCCCTGGAGGTCACGCTCGACGTCCAGGACGTCGACGACTTCGAGGTGCCGGAGGAGGGGGCGTCGGTCGTCGCCATGCGCATGACCGAAGAAGCGGAGGACCGGGAGGAGGACGCCGAGGAGCCGGAAGAGGAGGAAGCCGAGGAGTCCGACGAATCCGAGGACGAGGAGGCCGAGGAAGCCGACGGCCAGCCCCTTCTCGTCGTGCGGCTGGACGGCGATCGGACCCCGGTCCGCGTGAACGACGTGACGTCCTACACCTTCACGCATGCCGGCGACGCTCTCTACTACGCCGTGAACGACGACGCCGAAACCGACGGCGTTTACCGGATGGACACGTCGTCGGGCGGCTCGACGGCGCTCATGGCGGGGCGTGGGCGCTATCTCGAGATGGCGGTTTCCGCCGGCGACGCCGGATCGGGCGCGGTCGCCTTCATGAGCGACGCCGCGGACGTGGCGGACGGGGCCGAGATGCCGGGGATGTCGCTCTACGTGGCGGAGGCGGGCGACGACGCGGCACGGCAGATCGTCTCGACGACGCACGACGCCTTCCCTCCCGGCTGGGGCGTGAGCGAGCACGGCAACGTACGGTTCTCCGAGGCGGGCACGCGGGTCTTCTTCGGGACCCGCCCGCTCCCCGAACCGGAGCCCGACGAGGAGGACGGCGACGAGGCGGAGGACGAGATCGACGTCGAGGTGGACATCTGGAACTGGAAGGACGACTACCTCCAGCCGATGCAGCTGATACGGGCGCGCGGCTACGACGAGCGGACGTGGGAGGCGATGGCGCGTGTGGACGGCGCCGGCGTGATCCAGCTCGAAGACGAGCTGTTCGAGAACGCTCAGGTCGCCGACGGCGGTGACGGCACGCTCGTGCTGACCCGCGTGACCCAGCCGTACCGTCAGCTCGTGTCGTGGGACCGCACCTACGCCGACTACTACCTCACGGACCTCGACGACGGAGCCGAGCGCAGGCTCGTGCTGGAGATGGTCGGGGGCGGTGTCGGCTTCACGCCCGGGTCGAACGACCTGGTCTGGTGGGACGGT
This sequence comes from Longimicrobiales bacterium, assembly GCA_028284495.1. Lineage (GTDB taxonomy): Bacteria > Gemmatimonadota > Gemmatimonadetes > Longimicrobiales > Gaopeijiaceae > Gaopeijia. The sequence continues at coordinate 42,040 of JANQRP010000041.1, forward strand.
GCCGAACAGCACTGGTTCCACATGGACCGAGCGTCCGGCGCGGTCTCGAACCTCACCGAAGATCTACCCTGGCCGGTTCACAACGAACTGCACGACAGCCCCAGCGACCCGGGCTCGTACGGATCGGCAGGCTGGACGGAGGACGGGCGGTTCGTCGTCTATGACCGGTACGACGTCTGGGCCGTGAACCCCGCCGACGGCTCCGCGCAGGATCTGACCGAAGGTGTCGGACGCGAGAACCGCATCCGCTTCCGCTACGTGCGCACCGAGCCCGGCGACTTCGTGCCGATGGACGAGGACGTGTACCTGAACGGGTTCGGCGAGCTGACGAAGGACGAAGGCTTCGCGCGGGCGAACTTCGGGGAATCGGGTGGCCCCGAACGCCTCGTGTACACGGCCCACGCCTACGGGAACCCCCAGAAGGCAGAGGACGCCGACCGGTTCCTCCTGACGCGGAGCACCTTCCGCGAGTTCCCGGACCTGTACACGACGGACGGGACGATGGCGGAGTTCGACCGACATTCCGACGCCAATCCGCAGCAGTCGGAATATCGGTGGGGGACGGCTGAACTCCACGAGTGGACGTCCGCCGACGGCATCCCTCTCCAGGGAATCCTCTACAAGCCGGACGGATTCGACCCCGAGGAGGAGTATCCGATGATGGTGTACTTCTACGAGCGGAGTTCGGACGGCCTCCACAGCTATACGGTTCCCTCGGCGGGCGGAAGCTCGATCAACCGCGCGTTCTACGTGTCGCGCGGCTACCTCCTGTTCGTACCGGACATCCCGTACGAGATCGGCTTCCCCGGTGAGAGCGCGGAGGACGCCGTGATCCCGGGCGTTCTCTCGCTGATCGCCGAGGGGTACGTGGACGCCGACAACATCGGCGTGCAGGGTCACTCATGGGGCGGGTACCAGATCTCGCACATGATCACGCGGTCCGACATCTTCGCGGCCGCGGAGGCCGGCGCTCCCGTCGTGAACATGACGAGCGCCTACGGGGGCATCCGCTGGGCTTCGGGCATGAGCCGTGCCTTCCAGTACGAGAAGACGCAGAGCCGGATCGGGGGCACGCTCTGGGACTCGCACCAGAAGTTCATCGAGAACTCGCCGCTGTTCTTCGTCGACAAGATCAACACCCCCCTCCTCATGATGCACAACGACGAGGACGGCGCGGTGCCGTGGTACCAGGGCATCGAAATGTTCAGCGCGATGCGGCGGCTCGGGAAGCCGGTCTGGATGCTCAACTACAACGGCGAGGCGCACGGGCTCCGGCAGGAGGCCAACCAGCGAGACTGGGCGATCCGCATGCAGCAGTTCTTCGACCACTACCTCACGGATGCGCCCGCCCCCGTGTGGATGGAGGAGGGAGTGCCCGCCACCATGAAGGGCAAGACGCTGGGCCTCGAGCTCGTCCGTCCCCGCCTCATCGGTGACGAGGAGCAGGAGGCCGGAGGCGCGGGGGCGAACTGACGCCCACGCCCGCCCCGGCCTCGCCGCCGCCTGCCCGGCTTCGGGTCGCGCGCGAGCTCGTCGTTCGCGAGACGGTCGGCGAGCGTCCGCACCGTTCGCGCGGATTTCGCATCCAAGCGGAGTCGTTCGGTGACACGACGGTGGTGCACCACTACGGGCACGGAGGCGGGGGGTTCTCCCTCTCGTGGGGCACCGGCGAGATGGCGGTGGGGCTGCTCGACGATCTGGACGCTCCGCCCGAGCGGACACCCGTCACGGTGCTCGGCGCGGGCGCGGTCGGCCTGGCCACGGCACGGCTGCTCCAGGAACGGGGGCACGACGTCGGAATCGTCTCGGCCGACCCCATCGACGCCACCACGTCGGCCGTCGCAGGCGCGAGCTGGTACCCGGTCGGGGTGTTCGCGGGGGCCCCGACGACCGAGGCGCGCGGCCGGGTGTTCGAGCGGGCGGCGCGGCGCGCCCACGCCCGATTCGCGGCGCTCGCCGACCACGGCTTCGGGGTGCGGTGGGGCGACGAGTACGTCCCCGACAATTCGCCCGAGCGGATCGAGGCCGGACACGGGTGGGTCTTCCGGCGGCTCCGTGACCTCTACGCCGGCGGGGAGCTCCTCGGGAAAGACGCGCACCCGTTCGCGACCCGGTACGCGCTGCGATACCGGACGCTGTTCATGGACGCCCCCGTCTACCTGGCCGCCATGCTCGACGCGTTCCGGGCGAACGGAGGCTCCATCGACATCCGGCGCCTGGGCTCCGTCGATGACGTCCGTGCGCTTCCCGCGCAGGTGGTCTTCAACTGCACCGGAGTGGGTGCCCGGGCGCTCTTCGGAGATCACACGGTGACACCCGTGCGAGGGCGACTCTTCCATCTGGAGCCCCAGCCGGGCGTCGACTACGGCGTGCAGATCGACGATTTCCGGTACGTGGTGCCGAGGTCGTCCGCTCTGCTACTCGGAACGAGCTGGGAGCCGGAGGGGAGCGGGATCGTGCAGGAGGGGCGCGACGCCGAGTCGGTGATCCCCGAGATCGCACGAGTAACGGGCTGAACGCGGGCGGCGGGGGTCGCCCTCCGCACGAAGGGGGGCGGTGCGCATGCGGCACCGTCCCCCTTCGGGTGTGGTTTCGCAGACGTCGTGCTGCCATTCGGTGGCGACCCGACTTCTCCGACACCACACCAACCTTCGTCCGGACGAAGGTGTGCGTTTCAGGTACTCAGCGGATCAGCAGCAACCGCCGCCGCAGCACCCGGTGTCCGTGCAACACATCGGACCTCCTGGTCGGGGTGAACGAATGGCCGGGTCAGCAGCACGCGGGGCTCTCCTCGAGCGCCCGCAGCAGCGGACCCAGCAACGAACGGGCCCGCGACATGCCGGCGCGATCGAGCTGGTAGCACGACCGCGGACCGTCCACGGTGCCCGTGATGAGCCCGGCGGACCGCAGCACCTTCAGATGCTGTGACACGGTCGCCTGGGCCAGCGGAAGCACGTCCACGATCTCGCCGCAGATGCATGGACGGGTCGCAAGCGTGCGCAGGATCGCCACGCGCGCCGGATGCGACAGCGCCTTCGCGATCGTGGCAACGGCCTCGTCCGAGTCGGCCTCGGGATCGAGCGTCGTCGCGCCGTACTGCGGCCTCGTCTCCATGACAGGTCCCTAGTTGATCGTTTATCGTCGATAAACGATGATATGACATCCACGGCCGCTCGACAACCCGTTCGGCGGGAGCCCGGGCGCTCCCGGCCGCGCGGAGGTCGCCCGCGGTGCAGTGCCTCCCTATACTTCGCCGGATTCGCCCGGCTGTCCGGAAGCGCCACTCCATCGCCTCCGCGGACGCCGACTCCGTCCCCCCGCCCCACTCCAGCCATGACGCTCGCCCCCGCCCCGACATCCCTTCGCGCGTTCGCCACGACCGCCGCGCTCGCGCTCGTCGGCGCCGGTTGCGCAGAGGAGGAGGGTCCGCCGCTGTCCGACTCGGGCGTCGGCCCGCTCTTCGAGAACGGTCAGGCTCAGATCGTGGAGGCCTTCGCGGACACCGCCACGTGGATCCGCGAGCAGCTCTGGGTCGAGGCGGAGTTCGATTCGGACGGAGACGGCGCGATGGACCGCCTGCACGTGGCCGTCGTGCGACCCGCCGCTTCCGACGACGGCCTCCCCGTGCCGGTCGTGTACGAATCGAGCCCGTACTACTCGGGCACGGCCGGTTCAACGTCGTTCTTCTGGGACGTCGAGCACGACCCCGGCACGCCGCCGCCGCCTCGCGGCGACGCCCCCGACGTGGCACAGCGCGTTCGACCCGGCATCTCGAACTCGCACGTCGACACGTGGGTGCCCCGGGGGTTCGCCGTGGTGCATTCGGAGGCCCCGGGTACCGGGCTCTCCCAGGGCTGCCCGACGGTCGGCGGGCCCGCCGAGGTCCTCGCGCCCAAGGCGGTCATCGACTGGCTGAACGGACGGACGCGCGGGTGGACGGCGGCCGTGGGCGGCGAGGAGGTCCGCGCCGACTGGGCGAGCGGCAGGGTCGGCATGATCGGCACCTCCTACAACGGAACGATTCCGGTGGCGGCCGCCACGACCGGCGTGGACGGGCTCGAGGCCATCATCCCGATCGCCCCGAACACCTCGTACTACCGCTACTACCGGTCGAACGGACTCGTGCGGAATCCAGGCGGGTACCCGGGCGAGGACGTGGACATGCTGTACGACTACGTGAACTCGGGCGATCCCGAGCGTCGGGCGTGGTGCACGGAGACCTACCGTGACGGTGAAATGGCGGCGGGCATGGATCGGACGACGGGCGACTACAACGACTTCTGGGCCGAGCGGGACCTCTGGAACGACCTCGACCGGATCGACGCGGCCGTCCTGATGGCGCACGCCTTCAACGACTGGAACGTCATGCCGGAGCACAGCGTCACGGTGGCGACCGCGCTGGAGGCGCGTGGCGTTCCGGTGATGGAGTACTACCACCAGGGTGGACACGGCGGAGCGCCGCCGCTCGAGCTCGTCAACCGCTGGTTCACGCGCTACCTCTGGGACGTCGAGAACGGCGTCGAGGACGACCCCGGCGCCTGGATCGTCCGCGAGGGCGACCCCCGGGACCAGCCGACGGCCTACCCCGACTACCCCCACCCAGACGCCGAGACGGTCGTCCTCCGTCCGACCGGGCCCGAGGGCACCCCCGGCACGCTCTCCACGACGCCCGGCGAGGGAACCGCGAGCTTCGTCGACGACGTGACCCACGACGGCCCGGCCCTCGCCTCCGACGACGCGGCGGTACCCCACCGCCTGCTCTTCACGACCGCGGAGCTCGCGACGCCCCTCCACATCTCCGGGACGCCTCGCGTCACGGTCCGCATGGCAGCCGATCGCGCCGCCACCAACCTCTCGGTCTGGCTGGTGTCACTCCCCTGGGAGGAGGTGCCCGAGGGGGAGCGCACCCTTCCCACCGCGAACCTCGTCACGCGCGGCTGGGCGGACCCGCAGAACCGGGCGTCGCTCACCGAGGGTGAGCCGCTGGTGCCGGGCGAGTTCGTCGACGTGAGCTTCGATCTGCAGCCGGACGACCAGATCGTTCCCGCCGGCCAGCGCATCGGGCTCATGATCTTCGCCAGCGACCGCGACTTCACCCTGCACGCCACCCCGGGGACGGTGCTGGAGGTGGATCTCGCCCGCACGTCGCTGGACCTGCCGGTCGTGGGTGGGGCCGCCGCGTTCGGGGCGGCCGCGGGGGGCTGACGCGCGCCCACCCAGCCGCCGGATCAGCCGCCGCCGACCACTCCATCCACGACCTCGAGCGGGATGGGCGCGAGCGCCCCGACATCGACGGGCCACGCACCGGTGGACCCTCCGGACAGCTCGACGCGCCGCACGCCGGCGAGGTCGAGCGGCTCCGCCCCCGGCACGGACGACGGGCCGGTGGCCTCGTAGATCCAGGCCGCCTTCCCCGCTGGCGCACGAACCGTCCAGGTACCAGCCTCGATCACGAGCGCCGCCCGCTCGTCGAGGCCGATCCCCAGCACACGGGTGTGCCCCCGGTCGTGAAGGAACCGCGCGAGGAAGGCGAGAAGCCGGCCCTCACGGTCCCGATCCATGAAGTGGCTGTCGACGTACACCCCGGAGAGTTCCGGCTGCGCCCACGTCGGGTAGCTCAGCGAGACGTCGGCCCGCATCGGATTCACGAGCGCCTCCGCCGACGTGACCGAGCCCTCCGCGGCGTCGAACGCCGCCTCGCCGAGCGAGACGGCGCCCGCGCTCGTGCCGCCGATCGCGACGCCGCGGTCACGCGCGGCCACCAGCGCCGAGTGCACCGCCGGCGGCCACCCGAGCAGGTAGTCCGACTGGTTTCCCCCCGCGAGCCAGATCGCCTCCGCGTTCGCGATGCGGCAGAAGACCGCCGCCTGGGCCGCGGCGCCGGGATCGGTCGTCTTCACCGTCTCCACCGAGTTCGGGGCGGGCGACGGCGCGAGGCCGTTCCGGAAGTACGAGGGATAGCTCGTGAGCGACCCGGTGGCCCTCAGGATCAGTACGTCGCCGCCGTTCGCGGCCTCGACGAACCGCCGCGCCGCCGTGTCGTCCTCGCTGCTTCCCCCCATGATCACGACCACGCGCTCGGGCACCGGCGACACATCCGCCTCCGGCGCGAAGCCGCCGACCTCTACCCCGGCCGTCGCGGCCGGGCACACGGCGGCAGCGACGTCGTCGTCCGGCGCCGCCGTGGTGGCACCGCACGCCGCGATGGACACCACCCCGGCAAGCGCCGGGGCGGCCACAACCAGTCCGAATCTTCGTAGCGTCGTCGGGTCGAACGCCGGTGCCGGCGTCACTCCGGCCCGTCCGCCTCGGCGGCCTGCAGCCGGGCCGCGACGGCGAGCGTCTCGTCGAGCACGCGAAGCAGGTTGCCGCCCCAGAGCTTCTCGATCTGCTCCTCGGTGTAGCCACGGCGCACGAGCTCGAGCGTGACGTTGAACGTCTCCGACGCGTCGTCCCAGCCATGGACGCCGCCACCGCCGTCGAAGTCCGAGCTGATCCCGACGTGATCGATTCCGATGAGGTCGACCATGTAGTCGATGTGATCGACGAAGTCCGCGACGTCGACGGGGGGCGCGACATCGGCGACCTCGTTCGCCCGCGCGCGAACGGCCTGGTCGAAGACACCCTGCTGTTCGATGTACTCGTCGAAATCCTCCTGCGAGAGCATCGCTCGCTGGGCGCGATTGAGCGGCTCGAATCCCATCTCTTCGGCGATCTCGGCGCGGAGGTCACCCATCGCCTCGCCGTGTGCCGAGTTCTTCTCGGCGTCGACGAAGCTCGCCAGCGCCACCGTCTGAACCACGCCGCCGGACTCCGCGAGCAGTCGAAGCTGCTCGTCGTCGAGGTTCCGGCTGACGTCGTTGACCGTCATCGAGGACGAGTGGGAGGCCATGAGCGGCGCCTCCGAGAGCTCGGCCATCTCCATGAACGCGCCCCGCGACGGGTGCGAGACGTCCACCATGATGCCCACCCGGTTCATCTCCGCGATGGCCTGCCGCCCCAGGTCGCTCAGACCCGTCGTCACACCGTCGCCGTGGATCCGATCCCCGTTGTGTGCGTCCGAGAACTGCGACGGCCCCGTGTGCGCGAGCGACATGTAGCGGGCACCACGGTCGTAGAACTCCTGGATGCGCGAGAGGTCGGTACCGAGGGGGTACGCGTTCTCGACGCCGATCATCGCGACCTTCCTTCCCTCCGCGTGGATCGCGCGCACCTCGTCGGACGTCGTGGCGAGTCCGATCCGGTCGGGAGCGATCTCGTTCACGAGCCGGTGGATGCCGTTGAACTTCTCGTCGGCGTTCTCGTAGGCCGAGGCGTACCCATCTTCGGTGCGCAGGCCCTGTCCGGTGTAGACGATGAGCCACGCGACGTCGAGCCCGCCCGCCTCCATGGACGGAAGATCCACCTGGGTGCCCGGGAGGTCCTGCGTGTAGTTGGACTCCGCGGTGAAGTTGCTCGCGCTGATGTCGACGTGCGTGTCGAGCGTGATGACGCGCTCGTGGATGCCTCGCGCGCGCTCCACCAGCGCGGCCTCGCCGGCAGCGGCGGCGTCGGCCGGCACGTCACCGGATTCGGCGCAGGCCGCGAGTGAGAAGACGACGAGAGGGGCGAGGGTCGCACGAGTCCGGACACGGTGCATCGGAATGTCTCCGCAGGCCGAGTGAAGGGTCGAAACCGCCAACGTACGGCGACCTGCCGTCGGAGGCCACGCCGCGTGTGCCCATGCAGCGCCCGGCGGTGCGGCGGCGGTTGCGCTCCGTACCGGCATCCACCAGCGTCGAGTTCATGGATACGCGCACCCGGCACCCCGGGCTGGCCCCCGACCTCGATCCGCAGCTCGGCTCGAGCCTCGCCGTGCGCCTCACCGCAGGCCTCGCCGTCCTCCTCGCCGCCTGCTCCGGGAGCGACACCACGGGGCCGCCCCTGGACGACCGGCCGTGTCGCCTCGCGGTCGCGGAGTGCCTCGGGCGGCTCGAGGTGGCACCGGAGCGACGCCTTCGCCACTACCGGACGCACGACCTCGACCGAGGCGCCGACGGTGTGACGCACGCCATCGTGATCGTCCACGGGGCCAGCCGAAACGCCTCGTTCAACTTCAACACGGGACTTCAGGCGACGCCGGGCGACCTCGCCGAGTCAGTCGTGGTGGTCGCGCCCTGGTTCATCACCACCGAGGAGGGTCCGGAGCCGGACGAGCCGTACTGGTCGAGCGGTGGGTGGAAGCGGGGGCACCTCTCGGTCGCGGGAGGCTCCGTGCCGAGCGTCGGCGCGCGCGTGAGTTCCTACGCCGCCCTCGACCGAATCGTCGAACGCCTGTCCGACCCGGATCGGTTCCCCGACATGACCGAGATCGTCGTCGCCGGTCACTCGGCGGGCGGGCAGGTAACGCATCGGTACGCAGCCGGCGGCCGCGAGCCCCTCGGCGTACCGCTCACGTACGTCGTCGCGAACCCGTCGACGTGGCTCTTCCTCGGGCCGGAGCGCCCCGACGGGAGCGGCGGATGGGCCGTTCCCGCACCGGACGCATGCCCGGACTACCAGGAGTGGCACTACGGGCTCCAAGACCTGAACAGCTACATGAGTCGCCTGCCGGAAACACATATCGTGCAGCGACTTGTGAGTCGCGACGTTCGCGTTCTGCTGGGGGACAGGGACACGGGCTCGGCCCAGCTCGACGTGTCCTGCGGCGCCAACCTCCAGGGGCCGCACCGATACGCACGCGGGCTCGCCCTTCTCGACTACATGGACGCGTTCCATCCCGGGCATCGACATGTGGGAGTGGTGGTGCCCGGCGTCGCCCACTCGAGTCGCGGGGTGTTCCTTTCCGAGGCGGGTCTCGCGATCCTCCTCCCGTGACTTCCCGGAAGACCCCTCTCGACGCCACCCTCGACCCCGCCGATCCCTCCGGCTGGGCATCCCTCCGCGCGACGCTTCACGAGGCCGCCGATCGCCTGCTCGATCACGTCCGCGACCAGCGCGAGATTCCGGTCTGGCAGGAGATGCCGGACGCGGACGCCGCCCGGATCACCTCCCTGATCGGGTCCGAGGGCGCGGGGGTGGCCGAGGCGTGGCGCGCGCTCGAAGAGCACGTGCTGCCCTTCGGCGTCGGCAACGTGCACCCGCGGTTCATGGGCTGGGTGAACGGCGCCGGCACGCCGGGCGGCCTGGTGGCTTCGCTGGCCGAGGCGGCCATCAACGCGAACGTGGGGGGTCGCAACAGCGGCGCCGCCCGGGTCGAACGCGCGGTCCTGGACTGGGCGAAGCGTGCCTTCCGATTCCCGGAGTCCGCGTCGGGCATCCTGACCAGCGGGACGTCGATGGCCACCGTCATCGCACTCGCCGCGGCGCGTCAGGCACTCGCGGACTGGGACGTCGAGACGGAGGGACTCGGTACCGAGGGTGCCCGCTTCCGCGTGTACGCCTCGGGACCCACCCACAGCTGTGTCGAGAGCGCGCTCCGGCTCCTGGGCCTCGGGCGACGGGCGCTCCGACGCATCGACACCGACGGGCGCGGGCACATCGACCTTGGCGTGCTGCGCGAACGCATCGCGGAGGATCGCGCCGCGGGCCTCCGCCCGCTGGCCGTGGTCGGGAACGCAGGCACGGTCGACGTCGGCGCGATCGACGACCTCGCGGGCGTGGCCGACGTCTGCGACGAGGAAGGTGTCTGGTTTCACGTGGACGGAGCCTTCGGGGCGCTCGCGATCCTCAGCGAACGTCTCCGGCCACGGCTCGCGGGGATCGAGCGCGCCGACTCGATCGCGTTCGACTTTCACAAGTGGATGCACGTCACGTACGACTGCGGCTGCGTCCTCGTGCGCAACGAGACGCACCACCGGGCCGCCTTCCGGAGTCGCCCGGAGTACCTGGAGGGCCAGCGATCGGGGCTCGCGGCCGGGGAACCCTGGTTCTGCGACTACGGGCCGGAGCTGTCGCGGGGCTTCCGGGCGCTCAGGGTCTGGTTCCTTCTGGCCGAACACGGCGAGGACGACGTGTCACGCGCCATCGAGGGATCGGTGGAGCGAGCCGAGTACCTCGCGGCGCGGGTGGACCGGGAGGCGTCGCTGGAGCGCCTGGCCCCCGCGGACCTGAACATCGTGTGCTTCCGGGTTGTTCCGCGGCCCGGCGAGGACGGGGACGCCCTCAACGCGGAGGTCGTGGCCGAGGTGCAGAAGCGCGGCATCGCGGCACCGTCCACGACACGCCTCGGCGGCACCCTCGCCATCCGGTGCTGCCTGATGAACCACCGCGCCACGCTGGAGGACATGGACGTGACCGTGGACGGAATCCTGCACGTCGCAGAGGACCTGCGGAGCGCCCGCGGGAGTCCTCGCGTCAGTCCTTGAACTCGCCCAGGAGCGCGGAGAGCGACGCCTTTGCGTCGCCCAGCAGCATCCGGGTGTTCTCCGCGAAGAAGAGGCGGTTCTGTACGCCGGAGAAGCCCGCGCCGAGCGAGCGCTTCATGACGATCACGGTGCGCGCGTGGTCGACGTTGATGATCGGCATCCCGTAGATCGGGCTCGCCTCGTCTTCCCGCGCCGCGGGGTTCACCACGTCGTTCGCGCCGATCACCACCGCCATGTCGGTGCGCGGCAGCATCTGGTTCGCGTCCTCCATGTCGATCAGCTGATCGTAGGGGACGTTGGCCTCGGCCAGCAGGACGTTCATGTGTCCGGGCATGCGGCCCGCCACCGGGTGGATCGCGAACTTCACCTCGGCGCCGTTCTTCTCGAGCACCTCGGCGAGTTCCCGCACGACGTGCTGCGCCTGCGCGACCGCCATGCCGTATCCGGGGATGAAGACCACGCTGGTGGCCGCCTCGAGCATCAGGAAGGTGTCCTCCGCACTCACCGGCCGCGCCTCGCCCTCCACCGCGGTGCCGCCGGAGGTCGAACCGAAGCCGCTGAACAGCACGTTGCCGAGCGAGCGGTTCATCGCGCGGCACATGATGTCGGTGAGGATGATTCCGGACGCGCCCACGAGCGCACCCGCGACGATCAGCAGCAGGTTGTTGATCGCGAACCCGGCGGCGCTCGCCGCGAGCCCGGAGTAGCTGTTCAGGAGCGCGATGACCACGGGCATGTCGGCGCCACCGATCGGGATGACGGTCGTCACGCCGAGGACGAGAGCCGTACCGAGAACGACCCAGAACGGCAGGCCGCCCACGACGGGGTCCAGCACGAACATGACGCCCGCCGCGAGCGCGCCCGCGACGAGCAGGATGTTCAGGAACGCCTGGCCCGGCAGCTGGACGGGCGCCGAGTTCATTCGCCCCGAAAGCTTGCCGTACGCGATCAGACTGCCGGTCGTGGTGAGGCCGCCGATCAGCACGGACGCGACGACCGTGGAGAGTCCGAACGCCGGCAGGGTGGAAATACCGGCCACCGACGTGCCCGCCACGGCCGACCACCCGACGAGCAGCGACGCCGCCCCGCCGGACCCGTTGAAGAGCGCCACCATCTCCGGCATGGCCGTCATCTGCACCCGTCGCGCCGCGACCGCCCCGATGATCGATCCGAGCGCGACCCCGGCCGCGATCCACTCGAACGTCAGGATGTCGCGCGAGAGGAGCGTCACCACGACCGCCACCGCCATCCCGACGGCGCTCAGCAGGTTTCCGCGCGGAGCGGACTCGGGCCGGCCCAGCATCTTGAGCCCGAGGATGAAGCAGGCCGCGGACGCGATGTAGACCAGATTGATGGCGACCTGGTTCATGCGCCGCCCGCCCCGCCGTCGTCCTTCTTCCCGCCGTCCCGCGTCTTGAAGAACCGGAGCATCCGGTCGGTCACCAGGTAGCCGCCGACCACGTTGATGGAGGCGAAGACGACCGCCCCGAACCCGAGCCAGACGGCCAGGTCGCCCTGCTCGGCGCCCGCCGCCGCCAGCGCACCCAGCAGCGTGATGCCCGAGATCGCGTTCGACCCCGACATCAGCGGCGTGTGGAGCGTGGCAGGCACCTTCGAGATGAGTTCGAACCCGAGGAAGATCGACAGCACGAGAACGAAGGCGAGGAGGACGGCTTCCATCAGGCGCGCTCCTTCAGGTCCGGGTGGATGATCTCGCCGGCGTGCGTGACGGCCGACCGCGCGAGGATGTCGTCGTCGAAATCGAGCCTGAATGCACCCGACTCGTCGTCGCGGAACTCGCCGAGGAAGGCGGTCACGTTCGACGCGAACATCTCGCTCGCGTCGACGACCACGTCGGCCGGAAGGTTCGAGGGGCCGACGACGTGCACCCCGTCGACGTCGACGGTCTCGCCGTGAACCGATCCCTCGACGTTCCCGCCGGTCGCCGTCGCCATGTCGATGATGACGGAGCCGGGTCGCATGGCCGCGACCATCTCCCGCGAGACGATGCGGGGCGCCGGGCGGCCGAAGAGCTGCGCCGTGGTGATGACCACGTCGGACCTGCCGATCGCCTCCGCCATCCCCACCCGCTGGCGCTCGAGCTGCTCCGGGGTGAGCTGCTTCGCGTACCCCTGGTCGGTCTGACCCGTCTCCCCGCCGAGGTCGATCTCCAGGAACTTCGCGCCCAGCGAACGCACCTCCTCCGCGACCACAGGACGGGTGTCGAAGGCCTCGACGCGCGCTCCGAGCCGACGCGCGGTCGCGATCGCCTGGAGGCCGGCGACCCCGGCCCCGATCACGAACACGCGCGCCGCCGGAATCGTCCCGGACGGCGTCATCATCATCGGGAAGATCTTGTCGAGAGTCCCGGCTGCCGTGACGACCGCGGCGTAGCCCGCCAGGCTCGCCTGGGAGGAGAGCACGTCGAGCTTCTGCGCGCGGGTCGAGCGCGGGACCATCTCGAGCGAGATCGCGGTCACCCCCGCCTCCGCCATCGCCCCGAGCCGCTCCGGGCTCCGATACGGGTCCAGGAGGCTCATGTGCACGAGGCCGCCCGGAAGCGCGCGAATTCCCTCGACGGAGGGAGGCCGGACCCGCACCGCGACGTGGGCGCCGTCCAGCAACTCGCCCCGGCCGACCACCTCGGCGCCCGCGTCCGCGTAGGAGGCGTCCGCAAAGCCCGCACGCCCTCCGGCTCCGCTCTCGATTCGCACCGCGTCCCCGGCGTCGACCAGGTGGCGCACGCGGGTCGGAGTGAGTGCGACGCGACGCTCGTCGGGTTCGGTTTCGGAGAAAGCGGCGATCTTCATCCCGTGCGCGTGGCTGGCGATGAGACACTCTGACCGGCACCCCTCCCGGGAGCGGGTCCGTCGAACGACCTTGAAACTAACACGCGGCCTCGGGGATCGTGCCACATCGGCGCACGCGTCCGAGGGACCCCGCCCGACCGCGCCTCCTCGCCCCTCCCGACTCCCGCTCCGAACCCCGTCGAATGATCTGGCTGCTCGCATCGCTCGCGGCACTCGTCGTCGGTCCGCTCCTGCTCGGAGCGTTCGGAGCCCGGCGGAGTGTGGTGTCGCTCCTGGACGGGTTCGTGGTCGTCGCGGTGCCCGGGCTCATCTTCCTGCACTTCGTTCCGGAGGCCGTCGAGCACCTCACGGTGCTCCCCGTCCTGGCCCTCCTGATCGGCTTCTGGGCGCCGGTGGCCGCCGAGAAGCTCCTGCGGGACTCCCACGGCCGCACGGACCAGCTGGCCCTCTTCCTCGGCGTGACCGGGATGGCGGTGCATGGGCTTCTCGACGGCGCGGCGCTGCCGTCCGTGGCCGGGGCGGACTCCACGGGGTTCGCCCTCGCCATCGTCCTCCACCGAATCCCCGTCGGCCTCGCCATCTGGTGGATGGTGCGGTCGATGGTCGGCACCCCGCAGGCCATGGCCGCCATCGGGGGACTCGGGGTCGTGACCGTGGTCGGGTGGGTCGGGGGCTCGGAACTCTCGGCGCTGGTCGGATCGGGCGGTGTCGAGCTCTACCAGGCGCTCGTCGGGGGCTCCCTCGTCCACGTCATCTTCCACCGTTCGCCGGAGCTGGCTCCCGACGCGCCGCCCCGCTCGCTCGCCCGGTACGCCGAGGGCACCGGCGCGCTGCTCGCGTTGGCGCTGCTGGCGGTCGTCGCGGTGTCGGAGGGTGCGACGGGGCACCACGGCGGAATCGAGTTCCTCGAGCGATTCGTCGTCCTGACCGCCACGAGCGCGCCGGCCCTGGTGATCGCGTATCTGTTCGCCGGACTCCTTTTCGCGTACATGCCGGCGGGATCCATCCGGTGGATGTCGAAGGGTGGATCGCTCGCGCAGGCGGCGCGCGGGATGATCGTGGGGCTTCCGCTCCCCGTCTGCTCGTGCGGCGTCGTGCCCCTCTATCAGACCCTGGTCCGTCGAGGCGCGGCCCCGGCGGCCGCGATGGCGTTCCTGGTGGCGACCCCGGAGCTGGGCCTCGACGCCGTCTTCCTCTCGATCCCGCTACTCGGGGCCCAGATGACCGGGATCCGGCTGGTCGCCGCCGCCGCCGCCGCCCTTCTGGTCGGCTGGTGGGTCGGCGCCTGGGTCCAGCGACGCGGGGTCTCGGCGGTCGACGATGGGCCGCAGATCTGTGAGGGGTGCGGCTGCTCGCTCACGCCGGAGGGGGAGCTCACGCCCTCTGCCGAGGAGCGCTCCCCGATGGGCGCACTGCGGGTGGGCTTCGGTTCGGTGGTCGACGACACGGCGCCATGGATCGTCGTGGGTCTCGCGATCGCGGCAATCGCCGCACCGCTCCTGGCCCAGGGATGGCTCGCGAGGCTGCCCGCCGGGATCGACGTGCTGCTCTTCGCCGCGATCGGCTTCCCGACCTACGTGTGCGCGAGTTCGGCGACGCCTCTGGTGGCGGCGCTCATGGCGGGCGGGCTTAGCCCGGGCGCCGCCGTGGCGTTCCTCATCACCGGCCCGGCCACGAACGTCACCACCCTCGGCGTGCTCTCGTCCCTGCACGGGCGCGCGGCGGCGCTTCGTTTCGCCGGCACCCTCGTGGCGCTGTCCGTCGGCATGGGGCTGCTCCTGAACCTCGGCCTGGGGGCCGTCGATCTCGGGGTCCCGTCGCTCGAGTCCCTGACGGAGGAGGCCCCGGGGCCGATCGAGCTCGTCGCGCTGGGCGCGCTCACGATCCTCGTGGCCGCGTCGATTGCGCGCAGGGGGATCCGGGCCTTCGCTCGGGAGGTGACCGACGGGATGGGGGTCGGCGGCGAACACGACCACGGCCATGACCATGCCCACGGGCAGGCGCACGGGCAGGGCGACGGCAACGGCCCGGGGCAGCCACGCAACGAGGACGCCGACGACGCCGGGGCCTCGCGTTCGCACGAGGATGCCCGCACACTCAGGTGAATCGCAGTCTTCCCCCAGCGCCGAGGTGCCGGTGAACACGCCCCAATCCGACCCTCCACCGGCACCCTCCCGCCCGTCCTCCGCGAGCCCGCTTCGGCGATGGGCGCCAGTGCTCGTCCTGGCCGCGGCGGCCGCGTACGCGCTCAGCTTCGCACCGGCCGGAGAGATCGCGATCGACGCGGGAGAGAGCTACGGCTTCAGCTCGCTGATCCCCGCACTGGTCACCCTCGTGCTGGTGTTCTTCACGCGGGATGTCGTCTCGTCGCTCTTCCTCGGCATCCTGAGCGCCGGCTTCGTGGTGCGGGACGCGAACCTCATCGACCGATTCCTGCTGCCGAGCATCGGCACCGAGAGCTTCGCGCTGATCCTGGTCGTGTACCTCTGGGCGCTCGGCGGGATGATCGGGCTGTGGACCCGCACGGGCGGAGCGCAGCATTTCGCGGAGTGGGCCGGGCGAAAGATCGTCCGCGGTCCGCGGACCGCCCGACTCTTCGCGTGGCTCGTCGGCATCGTCTTCCACCAGGGCGGTACGATCTCCACGATCCTCGCGGGAACGACGGTCCGGCCGGTGACCGACCGCGAGAAGGTGAGCCACGAGGAGCTGACGTACATCGTCGACTCGACGGCCAGCCCCATCGCAACCGTGATCCCCCTCAACGCGTGGCCGCTGTACGTGGCCGGGCTCGTGGCGGGCACGACACCCTTCTTCGCCACCGAGCAGGAGGCGGTCACGTTCTTCTTCCGTTCGGTCCCCTTCAACTTCTACGGCGTCTTCGCGGTACTCATGACGCTGCTGTTCGCGCTGGACGTGCTTCCGGTGATCGGGCGCCGGATGCGTGCGGCGCGCGAGCGGGCCCGCGAGACCGGACAGCTCAACCGCCCGGACTCCGACCCCATCGCCGCCGAGGAACTCTCCCAGCTGCGCATCCCGACGGGGTACCGCACCGGGCTCGCCGACTTCGCGGTTCCGCTGGTAGTGCTGATCGGCACGGCGCTGACGGGCGTCGTAAGGCCCCTCTCAGCAGCGATTTCAGCCGGCGACCTCGAGATCTTTCTCAGCGGCATCGACGTGCCGATCGCGGAGGCGTTCGGTCTCGCGATCCTCTCGGCCATCGTGCTCGCGCTCGTGAAGGGGATGGCGCTCGCGGAGGTGGTGGAGGGATTCGTGGACGGGTGCAAGGGCGTGACGATCGGCGCGCTGGTCCTTGCCCTCGCCGTCACCCTGGGCGACATCTCGGGCCTGCTGGGCACCGCCAACTTCATCGTGGACGTCACGAGCGACCTGTTCAGCCCGGTGCTGCTGCCCGCTACGCTCATGCTGATCTGCATGGGCGTCGCGTTCTCGATCGGCTCCTCGTGGGGCACGTACGCAGTGGTCTTCCCGATCGCGATGCCGCTGGCGTTCGCCATCCTTCCGGACGCCACGTACGTGTCCCTCTGCTTCGGTGCGGTACTCGGCGGTGCCGTGTTCGGCGACCAGTGCTCGCCGATCTCCGACACGACGATCCTGACCAGCCTGGCCTGCGGCGCGGACGTGATGGATCATGTGCTGACCCAGATTCCGCTCGCCCTGGCCGCAGCCGGCATGGGAGCGATCGTGTCGACCGGGATCGCATTCCTCCTCGTCTGAAGCCCGCATGATCACGTTTCGTCGGATTCCCACCCGCGTGCCTGCCGTGGCGCTCGGCGCGCTCGCCGTCGCCGCGTGCGCCACGGCGCCGGGCGCCTCGACGTCGGACGCGCGCCCGGGGGCGTCCGGCTCCACCTCCACCGCGGACGTGTTTCCCGACCTCCGCAGCGTGGTCGACTGGGAGGCCGCGCACGACGGCGCCCGGCAGCCCGGACTCGAGGACCGTCGGTTCTCGCCCGAGCAGTACTGGGAGATCGCGATGCCGCTCGTCGAAGCCACCGAGCGACTCTCCGTGGCCGAGGTCGGGCACAGCGTCGAGGGCCGGCCACTCCGGGAAATCGTGTTCGGCTCGGGCCCGATCCGCGTCCTCGCGTGGTCGCAGATGCACGGCGACGAGTCCACGGCATCCATGTCGCTGGTCGATCTGCTGGCGTGGCTGGGCTCCGACGACCCGCTCGTCCGGGACCTCGGGTCGCGGATCACGCTCCACATGATCCCGATCCTGAATCCGGACGGAGCGGCCCGTTTCATACGCCGCAACGCCCTCGGCGTGGACGTGAATCGCGATGCCCGCCGCCTTGCGACTCCGGAGGGTCGGACGCTCAAGGCCGTGCACGACCGGGTCGAGCCCGACTTCGCCTTCAACCTGCACGACCAGAACGTGCGGACGCGCGTGGGGAGTACCGACCGTGGCGCCGCCATCTCGCTGCTCGCCCCGGCCTTCAACCGGACTCGGGACGTGAATCCGACGCGGGAACGTGCCATGCGGATCGCGTCCGCGATCGCGCTGGCGGTGGAGCCGGTGGTGGGCGACCACGTCACGCAGTACAACGACGCCTTCAACCCCCGCGCCTTCGGCGACCTCATCTCGGCCTGGGGTGCCAGTGCCGTCCTCATCGAGTCCGGCGGCATGGAGCGGGATCCCCAGAAGCAGCGCCTCCGGCGGGCCAACTTCGTGGCGCTCGGGCATGCCCTCGAGGTGATCGCCCGCGAGCGGTGGTCCGCGATCGGGACCGACGTCTACGAAGCCCTTCCCCCGAACGGGCGCGCCGTGGACGACCTCCTGGTCATGGGCGGGACCGTCGTGATCGAGGGCTGGTCCGGTGCGCGGGAGACGCGGCTGGACCTCCTCGTGCGCTACGCCCGGCCGCTCCTCGAGCGGGGCGGCGCGCTCGGGGACCTCGGCGACCTCGAAGGGTACGAGGCCCGCGATACGCTCGACGCGACCGGGCTGTACATCCTTCCGCAGGGTGAGATGCGGCCCGAAGGGGGGATCCTCGAGCCCGGCGCGCCGGCCACCTTCCTCCTCGCGCGCGACCCCGACGGTCGCGACGTGGTGCTCGACTTCGACGGCGGCCCCGGCCGCTGATATTCGGATCCGACACTTCCCGCCTCCACCGACCGACCCACCATGACCCGACGCCTCTCCGCCCTTCTGCTCGTCCCCCTCACCCTTCTCGGCTGCGCGGACGCCGCCTCCGACGAAGAGGCCGGTCCCGCCGCGGACGCCCCGATGCCCGCCGAGGCATCGGCGCCGGCTCCGGCACGCTCGGTGACGATCGTATCGCCGGCCCAGGGCGACACGGTCCCGGCCGGCGCGGTCGAAGTCACCCTCTCGGCAGCGGGGCTGACCATCCTGCCCGCCGGGGACACGACGGCGAACAGCGGCCACCACCACCTCTTCCTCGACGCCGACGTCTCCCCCGCCGGCCAGCCGATTCCGGCCGTCGAGAACAGCATCGTGCACATGGGGGACGCCTCCTCGAGCTTCGTGTTCGAGAACGTCGCACCCGGCGAGCACCGACTGATCGCCGTCGTCGGCGACTGGCAGCACGTGCCGCTCGAACCGATGGTCGTGGACACGGTCACGTTCGTCGTTCGCTGACCGCCGGCCGTCAATCCGTCACCTTCGCCGCTACCTTCCGCCCGCTCCGCCCTCCGGATCCAGCCATGCCGAACCGCGCCCGTCGCCTGCTCGCCGCCGCATCCGTAGCACTGGCCGCCGCGCTCGTCGCCGCGCCCGCCCACGCCCAGCTCGGGACGACCACCAGCATCGGCGTCGGATGGGCCACCCCACAGGGTGATCTCGACGATTCCGTCGACGACGGATACACGGTCCGCGGCCAGCTCGGGCTCTCAGCGCTGGGCCTCGTCGAGATTCACGGGCAGGCGGGGTGGACCCGCTTTCCGTCGGGATCGGAGTCCGCGGACGACGCCGACCTTCTGCACGCCGGCGTCGGCGCGCGCGTCGGTCTCGGGCTCATCTGGGTCGGCGCGAACGCGGTCTACTTCTTCGGCGACGGCGAGGACGAGGTGGGCATCTTCCCCGAGATCGGCGTGAGCCTGCTGATGCTCGAGATCGTTGCGGACTACAACTTCTCGGCGGATCGTGACTGGTTCGCGGTCAGGGCCGGGATTCGATTCTGATCCTGGTCGGGTGACCGCACGCTCGGCCCAACCCCACCCCCAGCGACCCGCACACGGCGCACCCATGACTCGACGGACTCGCGTTCTCGGACCCGCGCACCTCCTGGTGCTCGTCGCGACCCTCTCGGTCGCGGGGCCCTCCCCGGCCTCCGCCCAGGACGCCCGCCCGCTCCCGATCTCGGAGTACCACCTCTGGCGGTCGATCGACGGCGAGACGATCTCGCCCGACGGCGCACACGTCGCGTGGAGCTATTCGCGCCTGCGTGCCGACGACACACTGCACGTGCGGCGCCTCGCGGACGGGGAGACGACCATGGTGCCCCGCGCCTCGTCCGCCCGCTTCTCGGACGACGGCGCGTGGATCGCCTACGAGATCTCGGCCCCGTGGGACGACGAGGACGGCGAGGACCGCGTCGGCCTGATGAACCTCGCTTCGGGCGAACGCTGGAGCTGGGCCGGTCCGGGCAGCTTCGGATTCGCGCCTAGCTCGTCGCACTTCTGGCTCGTGAAGCGGACCGGCGACGAGGACGCCGACGGCTCCGACCTCGTGCTGAGGAACCTCGCCGACGGCTACGACGAGCTGATCGGCGGGGTGGCCGAGTACGGGTGGAACGAGTCCGGCTCGTTCCTGGCCTACACCGTGGACGCGGCGGATGGCGACGGGAACGGACTCTACCTGCTGGAGGCGGCCTCGGGTGCGCGGCGCGCCCTCGACAACGCCAACGCCCGCTACGCCCAGCTCGAGTGGTCCGAGGACGGCTCGGCTCTGGCGGTGCTGCGGGGCGAGACCCCAGAGGGCATGCAGGAGCGCGAGAACGCGGTGGTCGTGGTGCGGAACCCCGGCATCCGGACGCCCGATGTGCGCGTCCTCGACGGACCCGACGGCCTCGACGAAGGCCGCGTGATCAGCGAGCGCGCCGGGCTCCAGTGGTCGGACGACGGCCGGATCCTCTTCGTCGGCACCAAGGATCAGATCGAGGAGGTGGAGGAGTGGGACGAGGAGGGGCTGCCGCTCGCCGACGTGAACATCTGGCACTGGAATGACGACCGTATCCAGGCGCAGCAGCAGCGGAGCCTCGCCGGCGACCTCCGGCGCACGGACCTCGCCGCCCTCCACCTCGACGCCGGCCGGCTGGTCACGCTCGAGACCGACGACGAGCGCGTGGCGAACCTCACCCCGGACGGCCGCTGGGCGATCACCCGCGATGGCAGCGCGTACGTCAGTGACTGGCGACCGGCGTACGGCGACTACGTCCGTGTGGACGTCGCCACGGGCGAGCGAACGCCGATCGTCGAGCGGCAGCTTCGCACGCTCGGCTCGTCGCCGGACGGCGCGTGGTGGCTCTACTGGAAGGACGGCGACGTGTGGGCGTACGAGGTGGCCGCGGACGACCACGTGAACCTCACGGCCGGCGCAGAGACGGATTTCACCGACGCCGAGTACGACTATCACGGCGAGCATCCGCCCTACGGTGTCGAGGGCTGGGTCGGAACGGACCGCGGGGGCGCCGAGGGCTTGGTCCTCGCCCACCGCTACGACCTCTGGTTCCAGCCGATCGACGGCTCCGCCGCCGAGATCCTGACGAACCACCTCGGCTCGAACGACCGGGTCCGACTGCGCGTCGTGGAGACCGATCCCGACACGGAGTGGATCGACCTGGACGACGACCTTCTTCTGTCGGCCTTTCGCGAACGCACGAAGGACCAGGGATGGTACACGCTCCGTCCGGGCGCGCCGCCCGCCGAGATCACGATGGAGGCCGCCGCCTTCTCGGGGCTCGACAAGGCCGAGGACGCCGACGTGTTCCTGTACACGCGCGAGACCTTCCGGGACTTCCCCGACCTCCACGTCAGCGGACCGAACCTGCGGGAGCGTGAGCGGCTGACGGACGCCAACCCCCAGCAGGCCGACTACCTCTGGGGCGACCGCATCGTCTTCGACTACGAGCTCGCGGACGGAACGCCGCTGCAGGGCATTCTCGCCGTCCCCGAGACCCGGGCCGAGGGCGAACGTCTCCCGATGATCGTGCGGTTCTACGAGAAGATGTCGGACCAGATGCATCAGTATCCGACCCCGGCGCACCGCCATTCGCCGAACTTCGCGGGCTACGTGTCGAACGGGTATCTCATCATGCAGCCCGACGTGCACTTCCGTGTCGGCAGCTCCCATACCGACATGCTCGAGGCCGTCGAGGCCGCGACGCAGGCGGTGATCGACATGGGCTACGCGGATCCGGACGCCATCGGGCTCAGTGGGCACTCCTACTCGGGGGGTGGGGGCGCCTTCATCGCGACCCGATCCGAGATGTTCGCGGCGGTCGCGCACGGCGCGGCACCAATCAACCTGGTCAGCGAGTTCAACCAGCTCTTCGTGGGCAGCGGCCAGAACAACCACCGCTACGACATCTACGGCCAGGGCCGCTACGCCACCGACCCGTACGCCGACTTCGACCTCTACTGGGACCAGTCGCCGATCTCGGGCGTCGAGACCATGGGCACGCCCGTGCTGTATCTGCACGGCGAGGACGATCCGACGGTCAACTGGGAGCAGGGACTCGAGTGGTACAACGCACTTCGATTCCTCGGGAAGCCGATCATCTGGCTCAGCTACCCCGGCGAGGGCCACGGCCTCTCACGGCTGGAGAATCGGATCGACTTCCAGTACCGGCTTCGGCAGTTCTTCGATCACCACCTCACGGGCGCGCCCCCGCCCACGTGGATGACGGACGGGATCCCCCAGGTCGAGAAGGACCGGCACCTGCGTGACTTCGCGCCGCGGATCTTCACGGGCGGCGGGTCGACCGGCGGGGGGTCGAACTGAACGGGGCGCGGGTCGGAACCGCGCGGTACCGGGCAGGTACGAAACCCGCGAGCGTCCGGGGCTCGTACGCCCCCTCGTCGAACGTCCGATTTCGAGGCCAGACATGACTCGGCTCCACTTCCGATCCCGCGCGCGCATCCCGATCGGGCTCGTCGCCTCACTCTCCGTCGTGTTCGGGCTCGCCGCCTGCGCCTCCGGCCCCCGGCCTTCGCCGTCGACGGGGTCGCCCACGCCCGACGCGTCGGCGCCCAGCGGCACTCCCGCACCCACCGTGGTCCAGCCCGGTGCGCCGGGCGAGGCCGGCCGGGTCGTGACGGTGGAGGGTATCGCGAGTCAGGAGCGTCCGTCCTGGACCCAGGCGGACGCCGACTTCATGGCGGGCATGATCCACCACCACGCCCAGGCCCTGCAGATGACCGCGCTCATTCCCGAGCGCTCGGCGAGCGCCGGGGTGCACCAGATGGGCCTCCGCATGGAGATCTCGCAGCGGGACGAGATCCGCCTCATGCAGGACTGGCTCGAACAGCGAGGTCTCCCGTACGCCGATGTCGTGCTCGAGGAGGGCCCGATGCAGGGAACGATGCGGGGCATGATGGATCACGGCGCGGCCGGGCACGACATGTCGAGCATGGCCGGTGACGCGATGGACGGCGGCCTCATGGCGATGCCGGGCATGCTCTCACCCGATCAGATGGAGGAACTCCGCACGTCGACCGGCGACGCCTTCGACCAGCGCTTCCTCGAGTTCATGATCCAGCACCACACCGGTGCGCTGGTGATGGTCGAAGAACTCCTGTCGGTGCCCGGCGCGGCACAGGACACGCGGGTCTCCGACTTCGCCGGCGACGTCGACGCCGATCAGCGCGCCGAGATCGACCGCATGCGGATGCTTCTGGCGCAGTATCGCTGAGCGCCGCATCCTCGTGACTTCGCACGACCCTTACTCCGGGACTCACCCAGGCAGGACACGAATGAACAGAACGACGTTCGACACCCCCGTTCGCCTCCGCACCCTGGCGACCGCCGGTGCGCTCGCCATGACGGGCCTCCTGGTCCTCATGCCGGCCGACGCGTCCGCGCAGGACATGGGCATGCAGATGACCGAGGAGCTCGAGCCGCCGCGGCTCGACTGGAATCCGAACGACCCACGGATCGGTCTGTCGGCGGGCTGGCGGGACGCCGACGAGGCCATCTGGAACCTGACCAAGCTCGCCTCCATGTGGCGCCCCGAGGGGTTCTTCAACCCGGAGAACCCGGGCGACAGCGACTTCAGCAACACCGACATCGCCTTCGCCGGGGACTTCATGTTCCAGGGGAGCTACCACGGCTTCAAGATCTACGACATCTCCAACCCGTCGAGCCCGGTGCTTCGAACCGCCGTGGTCTGTCCGGGCGGGCAGGGCGACGTGTCGGTCTACGGAAACCTGCTCGTATTGTCGTCGCAGTCTCCGCGAGCACGTCTCGACTGTGGCGTCGGCGGTGTCGAGGAGACGGTCAGCGACATCCGGGTCAAGGGCGTCCGGATCTTCGACATCTCGAACATCGACGCGCCGCAGCAGGTGGCCGTCGTGCAGTCCTGCCGCGGCTCGCACACGCACACGATCCTCAAGTCGCCCAACGACGACGAGAACCTGTACGTGTACATCCAGGGCACGAGTCCGCCCCGTCCGGCCGACGAGCTCGCGGGATGTGTGGCGGAGCAAGATGATCCGAACACCTCCTACTTCCGGATCGAGGTCGTGCGGGTGCCGCTCGCCAACCCGGCGGCGGCCGAAATCGTGAACGAGCCCCGGATCTTCGCCGACGAGCAGGGTGACATCCGCGGCCTCAACCCGGGCGGTGTCCCGGTTCCCGGTGCGCAGCAGTCCCGGCCCACCAACCAGTGCCACGACATCACGACCTACCCGGCGCTCGGGCTGGCCGGCGGCGCATGCTCCGGCAACGGGATCCTGCTCGACGTGACGGACCCCGCCAACCCCGTGCGCGTGAGCGAGGTCGCCGACCCGAACTTCGCGTACTGGCACTCCGCCACGTTCAACAACGACGGCTCTTCGGTGCTCTTCACCGACGAGTGGGGCGGCGGCTCTTCGCCGCGGTGCCGCGCCACCGACCCCGCCACCTGGGGCGCGAACGCGATCTTCTCGCGCGACGAGAACAACCGGATGGAACTCGAGGGCTACTACAAGCTCCCGGTGCCGCAGACCGACACGGAAAACTGCGTGGCCCACAACGGCTCGCTCATCCCGGTCCCGGGGCGCGACATCAAGGTGCAGGCGTGGTACCAGGGGGGCGTGTCGGTCCTCGACTTCACGGACCCGGCCAACGCCTTCGAGATCGCCTACTTCGATCGCGGGCCGATCTCCGAGGACCAGATCTACACGGGTGGCTACTGGTCGACGTACTGGTACAACGGCCGGATCTACGGCGCCGAGATCAGCCGCGGGATCGACGTCTTCGAGCTCGAGCCGAGCGAGCACCTGTCGGCCAACGAGATCGCCGCCGCCGAGGCCGTGATTCTCGACGAGTTCAACGCGCAGATGCAGCCGATGTTCGAGTGGGAGGACACGCCCGTGGTGGCGCGCGCCTACCTCGACCAGCTGGAGCGCGGGGGGCGGATTCTCGCATCGCGGGCGCAGGCGGTAGACCGGGTCCTGAGTTCGGTCGAGTCCGGGCGGATGAACGCGGGGCAGCTCCGAGAGGTGGCCTCCGACCTCGAGGCGGACGCGCTCGCCGTCGACAACCTCGAGCTGGGCGGCGACGCCGAGACGCTCGCGAAGCTCGCCTCCGTCCTCCGCGGCATCGCGGCGATGTAGGCGCGCTCGGCGGCGGTTCCGACGCGACACGGCGGCCGGTCCTCCTGTGGGAGGGCCGGCCGTTCGTCGTTCATTCGCCGTCCACGCGGTCCCCGATCGGGTCCGGGGTCCCCCCGTCGACCCCGCCCTCGGCGTCGATTCGGCGGGCGCGGGCGCGGACCGAGGCGGCGGAGTCCGCGCGGGCGTCACGGAGCGCGTCTGCCGCCCGGTCGGCCAGAGAGGCGTGATCGCGGGCCAGGCACACGAGAGCGTCCGTCGCCCAGGCGCGGAGGAACGGGCGCTGGCTCGCTCGCCAGAGCGAAAGTGCGGCGGCCAGGGGCGCCGCGTGCTCCTCCGGTACCCGCACGCAGCGGATCGCCTGCGCGATGTGGAGGCGAGCCCACGGGTCGTCCACCTCGGGGAGTCCGCCGACCAGGTCGCTCCACTGCCCGGCCGCCAGCGTCGCGTCACCCGACTCCAGCCACGCCCGCAGGAGCCAGGTGGCGCCGGCGGCGAGCTTCGGGTCCGGGCCGGACGCGAGCCCGATCGCGTCGTCGACGTCGCGCCCGGACGGCACACCGCGGTCGCGGATCCGCTCGAGCACGTCCACGCTCCGTCCGTCGTACTCCCCCAGCTTCGCGATCAGCACCACGCCACACCTCCCCCCGTTGGGTCTTCGGCGATCCAAGTCCTGCCGTCACAACGCGTTCGCCGTCCCGCGTGTCCTTGCTCGGGGCTCAGGCACACACTGGCCGCGCTTCCGAAGCGATCACATATTCGCCCGTCATCCTACCGACCCTCCGTCCCGTGACACCATGACCGCCCGCTCCCTCCGCTCGACCCTCCCGCTGCTCGCCCTCGTGCTGGGTACCGCCTGTGCCGACGGCGCCACCTCCGGCGGCGACGACAGCGCCGCCTATCTGACCCTGCTGGGCACCGACACCCTGGTGGTCGAATGGATGGAATTCGACGGCAACCGGGTGGAGGCGTCGGCGCTGATCCGGGGCGGACGGACGACCTGGAGCGAGTACGTGTTCGCGACCGACGAGGCCGGTGCGATCACCGAGTGGGAGTCCCGCACGTGGGAGGGTGGAGGCCCCGGTGACGCCCTGCTCCGCCACGACCGCGTCGAGCAGACCGACTCGGGCACGATGATGGTGACGTCCGTCGCGGGCGATGAGGCATTCACGACGCGTGTCCGCCCGTTCGACGCAGAGGCGGGCGCGGTCCCGTTCGTGGACTTCCTGCACTGGCCGTTCGAGTTCGCCTTCCGTCGTGACGCCGACGCGGGAACGCTGGGTCGGGACGTGGAAACGCTCGGCGGCACCTTCGAGGTCGTGGAGAACGACGACGGGACGTACCGGCTGATCCATCCGAGCCGTGGACCCTCCACCGTCGAGATCTCGGACGACGGACGGATCCTGGCGCTCGACGGGACCGGCTCGACGCGGGCCTACGACCTCCGACGGATGGCGGTCGCCGACCTGGACCGCGACGCCATCGGTGCGACCTTCGGCGACCGACCGATCGGCCCGCTCTCGGGACGGGGCGAGGTCGCGAGCACCGTCGCCGGTGTCACGTTCACCGGCGACTACGGCACGCCGCAGCGGCGCGGCCGCGACATCTTCGGCAGCCTCGTCGCGTACGGCGAACGCTGGCGGACCGGCGCGAACCGCGCGACGCATCTCTCCTTCGACGGCGCCATCGTCATCGACGGCACCACCATCCCGGCCGGCGACTACACGCTCTACTCCATCCCGGAGGCGGACGGCGGCACGCTGATCATCAACGGGCAGACCGGCCAGACGGGGACGCGCTACGACCCCGAGATGGACGTGGCCCGCGTGGAGATGCGGCGTGAGGCGCTCGACGCGAACGTCGAGGTGTTCGAGATCGACGTGGTCGAGAACGAGGCGGGCGACGGCGGACGACTCGAGCTCCGGTGGGCCGAGACGGTCTACTTCGTACCGTTTACGGTCGGCTGAGGAGCGCAGCGACGGGCCGGCGCGGCATCGCCGGCGCGGTCCGCGCCGCCGCCATCGCCCGAGCGGTCGCGGCGGCCATGGGCGTGGGTGTGGGCGTGGCCGCCGGTGGATTCGGTGCGCTGTTCTCGTCGCCGCTCGCCGCGCAGCAGGAACCCGCGACCGCGCCGCGCACCGACCTCGCGGGGCTCTTCAGCGAGGGGCGTATCCTTCGGGATCTGAGCGGCGACGGGGTGGTGGACGCCCTCTCGGTTCGGATCGTGGTGCCCGACCGGCCCGATGCGACCTCGGCCACGGTGGCGGTGAACCTCGCGGCGCGGTTCGGCTTCGAGACTTCCGCGACGTCGCTCGGCCTCGTGACACCGCTCTCCTCGCTCGGGACTCCGGACGTGCCGGTCGTGTTCGTCGGCGCCGCGGTGGCGGAGGCGGCGGGTGCGCTGGCCTCGGCGTCCGACCTCCTCGATGGTACCGCGCCGGGCGAGGGCCTCGTGCTGCACCTGCCCGCCGGCAGCGCGCTTCCGGCGGGCGGAATCGTCCTCGCCGGACACGACGCGACCGGCCTGCTCGCAGTCGGCGACTATGTCGCGGGCCGGCTGCCCGAGATCTGGGGTGTCGAGGGCGACGGCTGGGCGGACGTGGCGGACGCGATCGACGGCTTCGTTTCGGCCCGCGGCGGAGGGCCCGCCGCGACCGTCGTCGAGCGAATCGTCGTGGATGCCGGCCGGCCCGGCGTCTCGCGGGCGCAGGCCCGGGTGGTCCTCTCGCCCGAGGTCGACGTCGATGGCGTCGAGGCGCCGCTGCGAGGCGTGGGTGACGCCGAGCCCGATTCGACGGAGGCCGCGCCGCCGTCGGTCGAGACCCTGCACTTTCCCGACCTCCACCGTCTGGACGTCGTGCTCGAGGCCGGGCCCGACGTCCGCACCGTCGCAGTCCGGCCCGACGAGCCGTGGGACACCCGCAAGGACGGGGCGTGGCGGCCCGACTCCGACACCGGGTTCGGACTCCCGGAGTTGTACGAGGTGGATGGCCTCTACCGCGACACCAACCGCGACCTCGTCCCCGACGAGATCGAGGGCTACCTCTCGGTGGGCGCGGATGCCGATCCCGCGCGCGTGGGCGACCTCGCCACACGGATCGGGCTCGAGGTCGCCGGCCTTCGGGCGCCGCTCGCCGTGCCGGCCCGCCAGTCCGACGACCCCGGTGCGCTGGGTTTCCCGGTCGTGGTCGGCGGCGAGCACCCGTGGCTGGGCCGACTCCTCGACCAGGGCGACCTTCCGGGTTGGGACCCGGGCGCCGGCGCCGGATCGATCCGCCTCGTCGAGAGTGGCTTCGCGGGACGGGACGGGATGGTCGTGGCAGGGGGCGACCGAGCCGGGACGGACGCCGCACTCGGCTGGCTCGCCGCGCGCGCACCCTACCTGCGGGACGCGGATCGCGGAGGCTACCGACTTCACGACGCACGGACGCATGCGCGCCGCACCCTGCAGGGCCGGACCGCCGGCGGTCAGGCCGCCCTCGCCCTCCACAAGCTGGACACCTGGATGCGGAGGCTGGCCGAGGACGGTTCGATGGCCGGCGCTCCCCTGCCCCCCGTCGTCGGAGACTCCGCCTCCACCGCGGGCCAGGAGCCTTCGGTGGGGTCCCCCGCGAGCCCGTCCCGCATCGAGGTCGAGCTTGCGATCGAGACGGTGGAGGCGGGCCTCGAGGACGTGGCCACCGACGTCGTACGTGCGCGCTTCCCGGACGCCGCACTCGACGTGCGCACCTGGTCGACCGGGTTCGGCGTGGGCGACACGATCTACGCGCGGACGTTCGATCTCGGCTGGGAGGTCGAGGACGCGAGGGCGCTGCTCGAACGCGATGTGTATCCGGCGGTGAACCGCGATTCGCCGGTATCCGTGCACCTTCGCGTCAGCGAGCCCCCGGAGATCCGCGAGGCGCTCGAGGCGGAAATCCGGTCGGAGCTCGTCGCCCGCGGCGCGCCCGCGATCGACGTCACGGTCCTGAGCGCATACAAGCAGGGCTATTCGTGGCTGGTGGACGACGTCCTCTCTCGCATTCGCGGGCTGGACTTCGGCAGCGGCGTGGGCGACATCCGCGTCGAGTACCACACGCTCCAGGAGGCGGACGACGTCCGCTGGCAGACGATCGCTGCGGAAACGCGGTGGCTTCAGGAGCTGTACCCGGTGGACGCCGTCCTCGCCCGCGAACTCGGGATCGACGTGAACCGGATCACGTTCCACCCCGTCCGCCGTCCCGGTTCCGTATACCGCGTCGAGGTCCGCGGCCTCGACGGTGAAGTCCTGATGGAGGACACCTTTCACCCCACCTGGGTGGTGCGCCCCTTCTTCGATCTCTTCCCCGAGTACGAGCAGGTCAGGGTCACCACCGGGCGGCTGACAGCCAGCGTCGGGGGCGAGACGGTGGTCGACGAGCGGATCGTCACCGATCCCGAGCGGTTCTGGGACCGGCTGCAGACGGACGTGTACGGACGCATGATCGAGTACGTCATGGATATCCAGGACGGGGCGCCGTCCGGCGGGAATGCGCCGTACTTCGACGAATTCCGGGTGGACCTCCGCCTCAGCGAGCCGGACCACCGGATCGGAATCCAGGAAGAGGTGATCAGCTCGCTCGAGGCGATGCACGAGGACATCTACTTCGAAACGCTGACGCTCTTCGACCTGATCGGCGATCGCTACGGTGTCGGCGGGCTGTCGTATCCGGGCCGCGTCCTGCCGTACATCGACCCTACCGGGGCCGGAGCGCCGGGCACCGCGACCGTCTCGCTCACTGGCAAGCAGCGGGGCGTACCCGAGCTCGTGGTCCGTGCCTTCGGTGTCGATCCCGGCGCGCGGCCGGTCCCGGAGGTGGAGGTCCGCGACTACGCGCTCTCGGGGATCGCGCTCGAAGCGCCCGAACTGGTCGGCGTCACGGTGCGGGATGTGGCCGGGGGTGGCGCCCCGACCGTGAACGGTGCGGGTACCGCGTTCGACGAGCTGCTCCTCACTGTCGAGGTCGCCGACTCCGTCGACCGCTGGTCCGAGTACCGCGGCCGGACGAGCGAGGCCGGCGTGGATCGGAGCTACCTCTCCGTTCCATTCATGGAGGGCGTGCTCGGACAGCTCCGGCGCCTCCACGATGCCGGGCTCTATCGCGAGGACCTCTCCTGGGACGTCGTCGAGCGGACCTCCGTCCTCTTCACGGTGGAGGACGACTCGACCTTCTCGCGCGTCGTCTCGGTTCCGCGTTCGAGCGCCCCGCGGTCCACGCGGACGCGCACCCTCATCGCCGAGGGCTGGAGCTGGGACGGGTCGCCGATGGTCCAGTGGGAGACGCCGATCCCGCCGCCCGAGCACGACTCGGTGCTCGCGCGCCTCAATACCTTTCCCGGCGTGCGCGTCTGGCACGCCGCCGACTCGTACCTGGGCCAGCCGGTGTGGGTGGCGGAGTTCCTGCCGGGCGACGCGGGGCTCGAGCGGGGCCTCGTCTCGCAGGCGAAGCTGAACGCGCTCAAGCCCACGCTCTTCATCAGCGGTCGCCAGCACGCCAACGAGGTGTCGAGCACGTCGCACATGCTGCGGCTGGCGGAGCTTCTCGTGACCGACTCGACCCATCGGGCGATGCTCGACCGGGTGAACGTGGTGCTCCATCCGATGGCGAACCCGGACGGCGCCCGACTCGCCGTGGAGATGCAGGAGACCAACCCCGACCACATGCTCCACGCCGGCTATCTGGGCTCACTCGGGGTGGACATCACCAGCGGTGAACGAAGCGACGACCCGATCTACCCCGAGAGCCAGGTACGGCGCGAGGTACGCGGGACATGGCTTCCGGACGCCTACGTGAACATGCACGGCTATCCGAGCCACGAGTGGGTGCAGTACTTCGCCGGCTACAGCGCATGGGTACGCTCCCGGCGTGGCGGCCAGCGCGCCTGGTGGGCGCCCCGCGGCTGGTTCATTCCCGGATTCGGGTGGGTCGAGGACGAGGAGCATCCCGAGTACACCGAGGCGCAGTTCGCCATGCTCGACTCGGTCGCTGCGTCGATTCGCGCCGAGGACGACGTCGCCTCCATGAGCGACGAGATGTACGCGCGCTATCGGAAGTACGGCACGCAGGACCGGGACGCGTTCCGCGAGTACTTCCGCAGCGGCATTCTCGTATACCTCTCGCTCAATCCCTCGTCGAGCATCGGTCAGGGGGTCTACAGCGACCGAATCACCTACTTCTCCGCGACCACGGAGGCGCCGGACGAGACCGCGCGGGGCGAGTGGCTGGACATCGTGGCGAGCGCTGGGCTCGCCCACTCGACCGCCCTTCTGCGCTACCTCGCGACCGGGGAGTTCGAGGTGGAGCGCGAGGCCGAGGCCTTCGACGGCCTCGTCACCCGGAAGGTCCACCGCGTGAAGCCGGTGCGGCCGGCGTCCGGCGAAGGGAGCGACGGCCCGGGCGGCTGAGCGCCCCGAGACGCGCCTGCGCCGCTCCCGAGTGTTGTGGCGCAGACGCCACACCCGCGTCGTGCAACACTCTGTTGCAGGCTACGGCACGGCGCCGACGGGGCGGAACGACGTACTGACCGCCTGCCCGTCCACCCTTGTCTGGCGCGGTGATTCGCGATCCGGGCCCCCGCCGCGGTCCCGCCGCTCGCTGCGGTCCTGATCTTGCCCTTTGGCAGGGAGACACGCGCGGGCGAACGCCACACCTGGCCCGGACCCGGCGCGTGACGAGCCCGGGGGCGGCAGATGGCAGCAGCGAGACGGAGTCGGACGGTGGGCGGGCGACGCCTGGACGACCTCGTGCGCGCCCGCGTGGCCGCCGACCCGGGCCGCCCGGCGCTCGAGTCGGACGGCGTGCTCACCTACGCCGAGCTCTGGACCGCCGCCGGTCGCCTCGCCGATCCGCTGCGCGACACCCACGCCGACGCAGCGGCGGTCGGCGTCGTGATGGACCGCTCCCCCGAGTCCGTCGTGGCGATGCTGGCCACGCTGCGCGCCGGCACGCCCTGCATCCCGCTCGACCCGGCCCACCCGCCCGCCCGATCGGCGCTGATGCTCGAGGTGGCCGGCGCGTCGGTCGTGCTCACGCGTCGTCCGGGCATGTTCGCCGGGGACGACGATCCGGCCGAGGTCCCGATTCCGTCCCTGCAGAACCTGCTCGCCGAGCCCGGACGCGAGGCAGGACCCGAGCCGGCTGCCGCGTCCTCCGTCGACCTCGGGACACCCGAGGCGCTCTCGCCCGAGCTCGCGTTCCTGTACTTCACCTCGGGCTCCACCGGCCGGCCGAAGGGTGTGGCGCTTCCCCACTCGATGCTCGTCCGCCTCGTGGAGTGGCAGTGCGACGCCTCCGTCGGACGGGACGCCCGGACGCTCCAGTACACATCCGCGGGATTCGACCCCACGATCCTCGAGTACTTCTCGACGTGGGCCGCGGGGGGCACCGTCGTCCTGGTCGACGAGGATCTACGCCGCGACCCCGCCCGCCTGCTCGATTTCGTCCACGAGCGCGAGGTCTCGCGGGTGTTCATGCCGCCCCTCGCGCTCCGCCAGCTCGCGGAAGCCCACGCCCGCGGCGGCCCGACACCGGCCGCTCTGCGACAGGTCAACGCGGCCGGCGAGCAGCTCCGAATCACGCCCGAGATCGTGGGTCTGTTCGAAGCACTCGACGACGCCCGCCTCGTCAACCAGTACGGACCGACCGAGACGCACGTCGCGACGGCCCACGCGCTGGACCCCGATCCCTCCGGCTGGCCGGACCTCCCGCCCATCGGCATCCCGATCCCGAGCGCCACGATCCATCTGCTGGGTCCCGACCTCGGCGAGGTGGACCCGGGGCGCACCGGCGAGATCCACATCGGCGGGGAGTGCCTCGCGCTGGGGTACCACGGCGACGTCCGACGGACCGAGGAGCGATTCGTCCCGAACCACCTCGGCGACGGGCGGGGCGATCGGCTCTACCGGACGGGCGACCTCGGGTTCGTCCGCGACGGTGTCCTGTACTTCGCCGGCCGCGCCGACGATCAGATCAAGATCGGCGGTCACAGGATCGAGCCGGGTGAAGTCGAGGCCGCCCTCGAGCTGCACGACGGCGTTCGGGCCGCAGCGGTCACGCGCCGCAGCGGCGCCGGTGGAGCGGACGTCCTGGTCGCGTTCATCAAGGCCGCGGATCCCGCGCCGCGCGACGACGAGCTCCGCGCCTGGCTCGCCGAGCGGCTCCCCGCGGCCATGGTCCCGTCGCGGATCGAGCGAATCGAGCACCTGCCTCTCACGTCGAACGGCAAGGTGGACCGCCGAAGCCTCCCGGATACCGCAACGTCGCGGCCGGACCTCTCGACGCCGTGGGCTGCGCCGAGGACGCGGCTGGAGCGCACCCTCGCCGGCATCTGGCGGGAGCTGCTCGAGGTCGAGGAGGTGGGCGTCGACGACAGCTTCTTCGACCTCGGGGGCACGTCGGTGCTTGCCGTGTCGGTGGTCGCCCGCCTCGAGGCGGAGCTCGGCCGACGCGTCTCGGTCGTCGAGCTGTTCGAGCATCCGACGGTGGGACGGCTGGCGGAGGCGCTGACGGACGGTGAGGAGGAAGCGGACGGCGACGATGCGCCCGCCCCGGTCCTGCCGCGGCCGGACGAGGGCTCGGATGCGCCCGCCGATTCGCGCCCGGATGAGCGAGCCATCGCGATCGTCGGGATGAGCTGCCGCTTCCCCGGCGCGGACGATGTCGACGCGTTCCACGAGCTGCTCCTCGAAGGCCGCGACGCGATCACCCGGTTCACACCGGAGCAGCTGGTGGAGGCCGGGGTCGCGGACGACCTCGCGGCCCGAAGCGACTACTCGGGAGCCCGCGGGCTCGTCGCCGACCCCGAGCACTTCGACGCGCGGTTCTTCGGGTACACGCCCCGCGAGGCCGCTCTGATGGACCCGCAGCACCGCCTCTTCCTGGAGACCTGCTGGACCGCACTGGAGCACGCGGGCTACGCCCCCGACCGCGCGCCCGGGCGCGTCGGGGTGTGGGGCGGCGCGAGTACCGGGCTCGGA
Source organism: Longimicrobiales bacterium (assembly GCA_028284495.1). Lineage (GTDB taxonomy): Bacteria > Gemmatimonadota > Gemmatimonadetes > Longimicrobiales > Gaopeijiaceae > Gaopeijia. Next base: position 75,984 of record JANQRP010000041.1, read on the forward strand.
TACGCGACCTACCTGGTGTCCAACCTGGACCACAGCGACCCCTCGGCCGGCGACGCCCTCACCCGCATGCTGGGCAACGCCCCCGACTACCTCACGACGCGGGTGTCCTGGAAGCTCGACCTTCGCGGCCCGAGCATGAGCGTCCACACCGCCTGTTCCACGGGACTCGTCGCCGTCTGCCGGGCCGTCGAAAGCCTTCGAAGCGGTGACTGTGACATGGCGCTCGCGGGGGGTGTGAGCGTGGCGTACCCGCGCGTTTCGGGACACCTCCACGACGACGGCGGGATCGAGTCGCCCGACGGCGCGTGCCGCCCGTTCGATGCCGACGCCGCCGGAACGGTGTTCAGCGACGGCGTCGGCGTCGTCGTCCTCAAGCGCCTGGCCGACGCCCAGAGGGACGGCGACACGATCCACGGCGTCGTGCGGGGCGTGGCCGTGAACAACGACGGTGCGTCGAAGATGAGCTTCTCGGCGCCGAGCGTGGACGGCCAGCTGGAGGTGATCCGCTCCGCACTCCGTGACGGTGACGTGGACCCCGCCACCGTGGGCCTGGTCGAAGCCCACGGCACCGGAACGCGCCTCGGCGATCCGCTGGAGGTGCGGGGGCTGACCCGTGCATACGCCACGCCCGGTCGCGCGCCGGCGTCGTGCGTGCTCACGGCCGTGAAGTCGAACATCGGACACACCGTCGCCGCCGCCGGCGTCGCCGGGCTGATCAAGGCGACGCTGTCGCTGCGAGACGGCCGGATCCCGGGCACCGTCCACTTCCGTAGCCCGAACCCGGAGCTCGATCTGGAGGCGACGCCGTTCATCCTCTCCGACCAGGCGCTTCCGTGGCCCCTGACCGGCCTCCGACGCGCCGCCGTGAGTTCGTTCGGGATCGGCGGCACGAATGCGCACGTGGTTCTCCAGGAGCCGCCGGACCGACCGGCGGAACAGCCGGCGCGTCCCTCCGGCCGGGCGGTGCTCCTGCTGTCCGCGCACTCGGAGGACGCGCTCGGCGAGGCCGCCGACAACCTGGCGGCACATCTCGAGGTGCACCCCGACACAGGGCTCGAAGACGTCGCGCGGACGCTGCGGGAGGGCCGGAGTCGCCAGGCGCACCGGCGCGCCGTTGTCGCCGGCTCGGTGGACGAGGCGGTCGCCGCGCTTCGCGACCCGGGCTCACTCGTCGCCCGCTCCGGAGTGACGGCCGGCCAGCCCGGCGCGATCTTCCTGTTCCCGGGCGGCGGCGTCCAGTACGCCGGCATGGCCCGCGGGCTCCACGCGGCCTACCCCGTCTTCCGAGACGCGCTCGAGGCGTGCGCGACGGCATTCGGGGAGCGCTCGCCGGTCCTCGAGACCATCACCGGCGCGAGCCCCGCGGACGGCGACATCGAGCGGCCGACCGTCGCGCTGCCCTGTCTCTTCTCCGTCGAGTTCGCGCTCGCGAGGCTGTGGATGTCCGCCGGTGTCGAGCCGGACGCACTGGTGGGCCACAGCATGGGCGAGTACACCGCGGCGTGCCTGGCGGGCGTGATGTCGCTGGAGGACGCCTGCGACCTCGTCCACGAGCGCGCGCGTCTGTTCGAGCAGCTCGACGAGGGCGCCATGCTGGCGATCCCGCTCGACGAGCACGAAATCCTCGACCGGCGGCCGGAGGCACTGTCGATCGCGGCCCTCAACGCGCCCCGTTCGTCCGTGGTCTCCGGCCCCGTCGAGGTTGTGGAGGCGTTCGCCGCGCGCCTCTCGGCGGAGGACATCGACACGCGGCGGGTGCCGATCGCGGTGGCCGCGCACTCCACGATGATCGACTCGATCGTGGACGAGTTCCGGGCCGTGGTCGAGGGCATCGACCTCCGCCCCCCCGAACGACCCTGCGTCTCGAACGTCACCGGCGGCTGGCTGACGCCCGAGGACGCGACCGACCCCCGCTACTGGGTCCGTCACCTCCGCGAGACGGTGCGCTTCGCGGACGGGATCGCCACCGCGCTGGGCGAGTCCGACGGCGCGGTGGTCGAGGTCGGGCCGGGCCGGGCGCTCAGCGCTTTCGCGCGGACGAGTCCCGAATTCGACCATGGCCGGGTGATCGTCCACTCGCTCCGTCGCGAGAACGACGTTCTCGACGACGGCACGTTCTTCCTCGCCGCGCTCGGTGCGGCCTGGACGTCGGGCCTGGAACCCCTCTGGGGCGCGGTGAACGCCGCGCCTGTGGCCCGACGCGTCCCGCTCCCGACCTACCCGTTCCAGCGGGAGCGACTCCTCGTCGAGCCGGCCCCCGTGACGGCGCAGCCCGCCGCCCCGCCGCCCCCGACCGCCTCGGTACCGATACCGAACGTCTTCGTGCCGCCCGTCACCGACGTGCCCCTGCCCGCCGCGCCCCTTCCCGCCGCATCAGGACCTCCCATGTCCCGCTCGGAACACATTCTCGCGAAGCTCAAGGACGTCGTGTACGACCTCTCCGGCGTACCTGCCGCCCAGCAGGACGTCCACACGACCTTCCTCGACATGGGCTTCGACTCGCTCTTCCTGACGCAGGCGAGTCTGGGGTTCAAGCGCGAGTTCGACGTACCGATCAGCTTCCGTCAGCTCTTCGACGAGGCCCCGAGCCTCGCCGCCCTCGCCGCCTGGATCGACGAGCGCCTTCCGGACGACGTCGAGGTAGGTCCGCCGCCCGCCGCCGCGGCTCCTGCCCCTGCCCCTGCCTCTGCCCCTGGTCCCGCGACGGGTCAGGCGGCCGGCGTCCCGATGCCGACTCCGCTCGGGGCCCCGCCGGCCGGCGGCGACACCCACACGCTCCTGATGCAGCTGCTCCAGGCGCAGATGCAGACCCAGGCCGCGCTCTTCTCGGCGCTCACCGGTCCGGTGCCGGGGACGCCTCCGGCCGCCACGACCGCCGCGGCCGCGACCACATCTTCGGGGTCCGCGCCCGCGCCCGCGGCCGTGACTACGCCCCCGGCCGCCTCCGACGCCCCCGCGGCGGGCGGCGACCCCACGTCCGGGGCCGCAGGTACCGGCGGTGCGAGCACGAAGTCCGCCCCGGCCCACGGCCCCTTCAAGCCGCCGTCCCGTGAGCGCGCCTCGGGGATCGGCGAGAAGCAGCAGCGGTTCCTGGACGAGTTCACGGCGCGGTACGTGGCGCGTACCCGGGGCTCGAAGGACCTCACGCAGGCGCACCGGGATGCCTTCGCGGACCCGCGTGCCGTCGCCGGATTCCGGCAGGACTGGAAGGAGCTCGTCTACCCCCTGGCGGCCGACCGCTCGAAGGGGTCGCGCATGTGGGACGTCGACGGCAACGAGTACATCGATGCCGTCTCGGGCTTCGGCGCCATCTTCTTCGGGCACGCGCCGGACTTCGTGGTGGAGGCCGTGCGGGCCCAGCTCGACCACTCGCTCGACTACGGGCCGCAATCGACCATCGCGGGCGAGGTCGCCGAGCGCCTCTGCCGGCTCACGAACATGGATCGGGCCGCCTTCTGCAACACCGGGTCCGAGGCCGTCCTGGCGGCGATGCGCACCGCGCGCACGGCCACCGGGCGGGACACGATCGTCACCTTCAACGGCGACTATCACGGCATCTTCGACGAGGTACTCGTGCGTCGTCAGGACTTCGGCGCGTCGTCCCGCAACGTCCCGGTCGCGCCGGGCATCCCGCGGGACGCCTCGCAGCACATGGTCGTGCTGGACTACGGCGACCCCGCCTCGCTCGAGCGCATCCGCGAGCTCGGTCGCGACCTGGCCGGCGTGCTCGTCGAGCCGGTCCAGAGCCGGCGGCCGGAGCTCCAGCCGGGCGAGTTCCTCCGCGACCTCCGGGAACTGTGCACGGAGATCGACGTCCCGCTGATCTTCGACGAGATCATCACCGGGTTCCGGACCCACCCCCGCGGCGCGCAGGGATGGTTCGGGGTGCAGGCCGACATCGCGTCGTACGGGAAGGTCATCGGCGGCGGCATGCCCATCGGGGTCGTGGCGGGCAAGAAGCGGTTCATGGACGCCCTCGACGGAGGTAGCTGGCGGTACGGGGACGAGTCGTTCCCCGAGGCCGGCGTCACCTACTTCGCAGGCACCTTCATTCGTCACCCGCTGTCGCTCTCGGCCGTACGCGCGGTCCTCGACCACATGGACGCCGAGGGCCCGGCGCTCCAGGAGACCGTCAACGTCCGGACGGCGCGCCTCGCGGCCGAGCTCAACGAGCACTTCGACCGCGTCCGGCTGCCCATCCGGATCGTGCACTTCGGTTCGTTTTTTCTGCCGCGGTTCGGGGGGCGCCCCGAGTTCGACACCATCTTCCACCGACTCCTGCACCACCACGGGCTGCACATGTGGGAGGGTCGGCCCGGGTTCCTCACCACCGCACACTCGGACGCCGACGTCGACGCGATGGTGGCGGCGTTCAAGCGCGCCGCGGACGAGATGGTCGAAGGCGGCCTTCTCGAGCCCGCCGGGAGCGACCCGGCGTCGAGCGTCGACGCCGTCGCCCAGGAGCCCGAGTTCGTGTCGTTCACCGAGCTTCAGGAGGAGCTCTGGGTCGCGATGCGCCTCCACCCCGAGGCCTCCGTCGCGTACAACGAGCCGGTGCGGCTCGCGCTCGACGGCCCCCTCCACCTCCCGGCCCTCCGCCGCGCTCTGAGCCAGCTGGTCGCACGGCACGACGCGCTGCGGTCGACGGTCGACGACGCTCGCGAGGGATTCGTGATCCACCCGATCGTCGACGTGGATCTCCCGGTGCTCGATCTGCGCGACCTCGATCCGGACGAGCGAGAGCGCCGCAGGGCCGAGCTCGCGCTCGAGGAGAGCACCCGCAGGTTCGATCTGGCGAGCGATCCGCCGATTCGCGCCCGGGTGATCCGCCTCGCGGACGACCGCACGGATCTCCTCCTCACCGTGCACCACCTGGCCTGCGACGGCTGGTCCATCAGCATCGCGGTCCGGGACCTCAGCCGATTCTACAGTGCAGCCGTGACCGGACGGGCGCTCGACCTTGCCCCCGCCATGGGTCTGGCGGAGTACCACGCGTGGTACGAGGAGCGGTCGAAGAGCGCCGAGGCGGAGGCGGCGATCGACTACTGGATGGGGCGGTTCTCCACGCTCCCGCCGGTGGCGGATCTGCCAACCGACCGGCCGCGCCCGGCCGTCCGCGGCTATCGCGGTGAGCGGCAGTCCCTCCACATTCCGGCGGCACTGCTCGACCGGCTCTCCGAGGTGGCGGCCCAGCACCGCTGCACCCTCTTCACGGCGGTTTTCGGCACCTACAACGCGCTGCTCTACCGCCTGACCCGGGAGAGCGATCTGGTGGTTGCCGTGCCGTCGGCCGGCCAGGCCCTTCTGGGAGGCAACGACCTCGTCGCCCACTGCGTGCACTGGCTCCCGATCCGCACGACGGTGTCTCCGGACATGGCGTTCGGCGACTACCTGCGTGAGCTGCGCGATCTCGTGATGGACGCCAACGAGCACGGGTTCGTGACGTTCGGATCGCTGATCAAGCGGCTCTCTCCCCCGCGCGATCCCTCGCGTGCGCCACTGCTCACCGCGGGCTTCAACCTGGATCCGGCGCTCAGCGGCGCCGCGTTCCACGGGCTCGACTGGCGATGGGATCCGATGCCCCGCCGCCACACCAAGCTCGACCTCGCGGTGAACCTCACCGCGGCGGACGGCGGAATGCTCGTCGAGATCGACCACGACACGGACCTTCTCGACCCCGAGACGGCGCTCGGGTGGGCCCGTTCCTGGGTCCAGCTCATGGAGCGTCTCGTCGAGGACCCGGGGGCGCGCATCCCGGATGTCGAGTGGGAGCTGCCCAGGCGGCGGGGCCACCCCGCTGCCCCGGCGTCCACCGCGTCTGCGCTCGTCGACGACGAGCCGGGGCCGCCAACGGTACACGGGCTCGTCGAACGCCAGTTCGAGCGCAGCCCCGGGCGGCGCGCTGTCGTCGATCCGGACGGCAGCGAGATCACGTACGCCGGCCTCGAGGCGCGCGCCAACCGCCTCGCCCGGCGCCTCGGCGAGCTGGGCGTGGAGCGCGGCTCCGTGGTCGCGGTGGACGTGCCCCGCGGCATCGACCTCGTGGTCGCCCTGGTGGCGATCCACAAGGCGGGAGCCGCGTACCTGCCGCTCGATCACCGCCTGCCCGCGGCCCGCGTTCGATTCATGCTGGAGGACGCCAACGCCGTGGCGTGGGTGACGCGGGGCCGGACACCCCCGGCCGGATTCGAGGGCATCGTCGTGGATCTCGACGCCGACGCCGATGCCATCACCCTGGCCTCCTCCGAGCGCCCCGCCGTCGCCGTCGACGAGGACGATCTCGCGTACGTCATCTACACGTCGGGGTCGACCGGCACGCCCAAGGGCGTCGCGACCTCCCACGGCAACGTGGTGCACCATCTTCGAGGCCTCCACGCCGACCTCCGGCTGGATCCCACCGACGTGCTGCTCTGCACGTCGTCGGTGACGTTCGACCAGTCGGTGATCCAGATCTTCGCGCCCCTCGCCCACGGCGGAACGGTGGTCATGGCCGACGGCGAGGTGGCAGGGGACGGCCCTCGTCTCGCCGCACTGCTTCGGCAGTCGGGTGCGAACGTCCTGAACACGACTCCCGCGATCTGGCGGCTGCTTCTGGACTCGGGATGGGAGGGTGACCGCGAACTCCGGGCGCTTTCCGGGGGCGAGGCGCTCCCTCTCGACCTGGCGCGCCGCTTGGCCGAACTGTGCGGCGAGGCCTGGAACCTCTACGGCCCCACCGAGACCACGGGGCACACGATGTCGTGGAGGATTCCCTCGCGGCCGACGGACGTCCGGATCGGGCGGCCGATCCCGGGCAGCCACATGCGCGTCGTGGACGAGGACGGGTGCGACGTGCCCGACGGCGAGGTGGGAGAACTCTGGGTCGGGGGTCCCGGCGTGGCTCGGGGGTATCTCAACCGCCCGGAGGTCAGCGCCGAACGGTTCGTGTCGCACCCGTCCGCCGAGCGACGGCGGAGACGGTCGGACCGCCGCGGCGGGAACGGTACGGCGGATCCGACCACGGGCCGAATGTACCGGACCGGCGACCTGGTCCGCCGTCACCCCGACGGCGTGTTCGAGTACGTGGGACGCCTCGATCGTCAGGTCCAGATCCGGGGGTTCAGGATCGAACCCGAGGAGGTGGAGGCGGCGCTCCGAAGCCATCCCGAGGTGTCGGAGGCGGCCGTGCGGGTGCTCGACGAAGGTTCCGCCGACGCCCGCCTCGTGGGGTACGTGGTGCCCGCCGGGGCAGACCCGCCCACCTCCACCGAGCTCCGCACGTACGTGGCCGGTCGACTCCCGGACTGGATGATCCCGGGCCTGGTCGTCGAGCTCGACGCCCTTCCGCTGACCGGCCGCGGAAAGGTGGACCTCGCCGCGCTTCCCGATCCGTTCGGGCGTGGGGAGGGCGGCCGTGGGGAGAACAGCCGTGGGGAGGGCGGCCGCGGCGACAGCGGCCGTGACGGGGACGCCGGGGACATGGACACCGGGGCTCCGCGGCCTCCCGCCCGCCCCGCCTTCGACGCGGTCGAGGTCGTGACCGACGTCTGGAGCGAACTGCTCCAGCTCGAGGGAGTGGGGCACCGAGACAACTTCTTCGAGCTCGGCGGGCATTCCCTGCTCGCCGTCCGAGCCGTCACGCGAATCGAGGCCGTCACCGGCATCGCGCTGGATCCTCGCTCACTCTTCTTCCAGACGCTCGAGCAGGTGGCGGCCTCCATCGAGACCGCCAGGGGGCCCGACGTCGCCAGGGGACACGCATGAAGCCGCTGATGCTCGGGGGACGAGACCGCCCCGTCTTCGCTCTGTTCACACCGGCCGAGGGGCCGCGGAAGCGGCGCAGCGCCCTCATCTGCCCCCCGCTCGGACAGGAGTACGTCCGGGCCCACCGGTCGCTCGCACTGCTGGGCCGCCAGCTCTCACGGGCGGGCCTCGACGTGATGCGGTTCGACTACTTCGGAACCGGCGATTCGGGCGGTGACGGCGAGGAGGTCACGCTCGACGGATGCGTCGGCGACGCGCGCCTCGCGGCGGCCGAGCTCGCGGCAATGACCGGCGTCGACCGCGTGTCGTTCGTCGGGCTCCGGCTCGGTGCGACCATCGCCGGTCGTGCTGCGCGAGAATCGGGCGTGCGCGTGGGCACACCCTCGGACGGCGCGGTCCGTTCGGTGCGAGCGGGCGCGCTCGTGGGCTGGGATCCGGTAGAGGATGGAGCCGCCTACGCCGACCTGATCCGCGAGGAGGCCGACGCCGTTCGGGACGGGGCCGCCCACTGGAGAGGCTTCCCGTTCTCCGAGTCGCTGCTCGACGAAATCGCCGACGTCGCGGCCTGGGTGCCGCCGCCGTCGCCGAGGGCGCGCAGCCTCGCGATCGCGTCGCAGTGCATGCGCGGCCCGGCCAACTTCGAGGTGATCGCTTGCGAGCCGTGCTGGACCGAACAGGGGAACTCCGGGCATGGAGCCGTGCCCGCGCCGGTCATCCGGCGCATTGTCGAGTGGGTGGCCGCATGACGGGCGCGTGGACGGAGCGTCCGGTCGCCTTCGGGCCCGGAGGCTCGCTCATCGGGGTCCTCACGAGCCCATCCACGCCGGTCACCGGCGACGCCCGCTCCGACCAGGTCACCGTCGTCCTCGTCAACGCCGGCATCGTGCATCGGATCGGTCCGAACCGCCTGTACGTATCCGTGGCGCGCGCGCTCGCCGACGAGGGCATCCACGCCTTCCGGTTCGACCTGTCGGGCATCGGCGACAGCGTGGTCCACTGGGACCCCTCCGTCGCCGATCTCACCGCCATGACCGACCGCGACATCGGGGCGGCGCTCGACTTCCTGGACAGCTCGGACGTACCCGGTCGGTACGTCCTCGCCGGACTCTGCTCCGGCGCGGACCAGGCCTTCCGCGCGGCCCGGGCCGACGCCCGAATCGTCGGGGTCGCGATGATCGATCCGGACGTCCACCGGACGCGGGGGTTCCGCGCCCGGCAGGTCGCCCGGCAGCTCGGTCGGGGCCGGACGTGGCAGAAAGTCCTCACGCTCCAGCACCCGTGGGTCCGACGCGCGGTAGGTGCGGACGAGGGCGCGGCCGAACCCCGGGATGGGATCGTGGCCGATTCTCGGGACGGGCTCGCGGCCGACTCGGCATCGCTCGGCGCGGGCGCGCTTGGCGGGAGCGGATCCGCAGGCTCCGAGTCCACCTCCGGATACCCCGAGATCATTCGCGTCACCACGCTCCCGCCGCGCGGTGAGATGGAGCGCGCGTTCCAGCGCCTCGTGGACCGCGACGTGGGCCTGCTGTGCCTCTTCACCGGCGGCCTGGAGGAGCGCTACAACTACCGCGACCAGTTCCTGGACGCGTACCCCGCCGTGGAGTTCGGTGACCGGCTCACACTGGCGTACCACGCCGAGGCGGACCACACGTTCTCGCACCCCGACGCGCGGGCGCGGACGGTCGCGAAGATCCGGGACTGGGTGCGATCGACCTCGTTCCGGAGTGCTGCGGCGCGGGCCGACGACGACCAGACGGTCGCTAGCGCCACGGTCTGATCGGAGGGTCGGCGTCAGGTTCCGCCCCAGGCTCCCGGTGCCGCACGATCGTGCCGACCGCTGCGGTCCCCGGGGCAGGGGTCGCGTCGAGTGTCGCCGGCAGCGTCCCCGGGCCGAGGCGGAGGTGGGAGACGATCACCGCGTCGGGGTCCCACCCCGCGTGGTCGACGGACGCGACGTCCATGCCGAGCGCGGTCGGCTCGAGCGCGATGGAACTCGGCTCCAGCGCGAAGCCCGTGCCGAGGTACTTCATCACGGCCTCCTTCGCCGTCCAGAGCCGATAGAACCGCCGGAGGCGTGCGTGCTGGTCCTCGGCGGCATTCATCCAGTCCCGCTCCGGGTCGAGGAAGACCCTCGTCGCGACACCGTCGAGGTCCCGCAGCGGCTCCACCCGCTCGACATCCACTCCCACCGGACCGTGTCCGCCGCACGCGAGCACGAAGACCGGACCCGAGTGGCTGAGGTTGAAGGGAGGACCGCGGTCGTCGGCCACGCGGGGCTTCCGACCGTCTCCCTCCAGCAGCGGGACGGCGTCCGCCCGCTCACCCCTCACCCCGGCGAGGATCCGTCGCGCGGCCAGCCGACCCCTCACCCACCGGTCCCGCACGACCCCGACTCGGAGCCGACCTGCCCGAGCACGCTCGTCGGCCGATAGCTCGCCGAGAGGGTCCCGAGTCGACCCCCCTTCGATCGGCGTATCGAGATCGACGGTCCACACCCGCAGCGGCGGCGCGGTCGGGTCGGCTGAATCGAGGTCGGGCGGCACGCGGGCGGGGGTCGGCGGGTCGTTTCGACCCGAACCTACGCTCCGCCGCCGCCGCGCAGGAAGGCCTCGATGAACGTCGCCACCCTCGGATCGTCGATCTCGGTCAGGGCGTGGAGAGCCGTCTGGCGCAGGTCGGGATCCTCCTCCGACCTCACGATCTCGATGAGCGCATCGATGCGCGGCCCCGGATCTCCGGCGTCGTCCATCTGCGCGACGAGCCAGAGCGACTGCTCCCGAAGCTCGGCCTCCTCGGTGGTTCGATAGAGGTCGAGCAGGAACGACGTCGAGAGCGTCCCGTCGTCGGCGAGACGATACAGGGCCGCGGCCCGGACCTCCGGACTCTCGTTCGGGTCCGCCAGCCGGTCGCGCAGCCACGCGCGCGCCTCGTCGTCGTCCCGGGACGCGACGGCCCACACGACCGCCGCGCGGCTGTCCGGCGAAAGTCGCGAGTACACCCGTCGAAGGACATCCGTCCCTCCCACTTCGGCGAGCGCGTACACGAGCGCCTCCTCGTTCTCCACGTTCCCCGCGAGCAGTCGCTGTTCGAGGATGTCGACCGCTTCGGGCCGGCCGGACATCGCCAGGGCGTAGTAGAGCTCGTCGCCCAGGTCACCCGCGTCCTGCTGTGCCACCATGCGGGTCAGCGCATCGAACGCCGCATCGTCGTCGCTCTGCGCGAGGACCATGAGGGCTACCTCGCGCACGTCCGAGTCCTGCTCGACGTCCTCGAGCGCGAGCTCGATGAGCAGGTCCCGCGCCTCCGTGTCGCTCCCCTCCGCGCGCTCCGCGAGAATCCAGAGCGCCATCTCGCGTACGGTGCGGGCGCACTCGTCCCGGTTCCGGAGGATGTCTCGGAGGATGTCGTTCCCCCGCTCCGGATCCATCCGGTACAGCGCCTGGAGCGCCACGGCCCGGACCTCCCACTCGGCCTCGCAGGCCTGCTGCGCCCGGGCCGACTCGAGCGCGGCCATGCGCGCCCCCAGGGCCCGACGCTCGGCCGCCTGCATCCGCCGCGCGACCTGCTCCGTCGCCGCCGCGGTCTGCGCGAGCTGCTGCTCCAGCTGCGCCAGCTCCTGCGCCACCGCCCGCTCGGCGCTGGCGCTTCCCCGCTGCGCAAGCTCGGCGCGGATGCGGGCGAGCAGCACCTCGGACTCTCGCGCCGTGGTCGCGTCGGGAAAGCCCTCGAGCTGACTCTGGAGCAGACGCAGCGCCCTCTCCATGTCGGCGCGCTGCTCCGTTCGATACCGCGCGAGCGCCTCGAAGTAGTAGGTCTCCGGGACGTACTGTGACGTGTCGTACCGTGCGCGAAGCTCGGCGAACAGGTCGGCCGCTTCCTGGTAGCGCCCCTCGTTGAGGAGTGTCCGGGCCCGACGATAGACGACTTCGACCGTGTCGGCCGCGACCGCCGCGTCCCGGGCCGCGAGGGACACGAGTTCGCGGGCGTCGGCGTCGGGCATCTGGGGCGTCGCGCCGCGGGCAGGGGCCGGAGAAGCCATCGCGATCACGAGGGCGAACGTCAGGCCCCCGAGCACCGTGGTCGTCATCTTCCTGGTCATGTGGTTCCATCCTTTCGAAAGGCCGGCGTCCATCGCCGTCCGGGATTCGAGGTCACTCGTCATGTGCGGGCGGTTCGGTCCGTCTCGCGTCTCCCACTGATCCGGCATCACCCCTCCCCGTCGTCAGTCGGTCGAGGTCATGGGTCGGCGCCGGGCATCGAGCCTCGGCAGCGCGGCCTGGATTCTCGGCACCAGGTCGGCGCCCCGGAGACCCGCGCCCAGCAGGTCGACCTCCTCGGCCCGCCGGGTGGCATCGAAGTCGGCGCCGTCGAGCAGCGCGAGCTGCGCCAGAACCAGCTCCAGGTCGCCGAGCAGCGCTCGAAGCTCCACCTCCTCGCTCGGCGCCACCCGGAGCAGCATGCGGGTGTCCGCGAGCAGTCGCCGGCCACGCGACGCCAGATCGTCGTCGACGTCGCCCCGCTGGACGTCCACGCCCACGAAGCTGAGGAGCGACTCGGACGCCGTGAGGTGCCGCGCGGCGACGTCCCGAACGACGCGCGCATCCACGCCGGTCCCGGCCGGCGATCCGCCGGCGACGGGCGCGGGCGTGGGGGACGCCGTCGGAACGCTCCCTCGGCCGATGGCGATCCCGGCGAGGAGCACGACCGACGCCGCGAGCCCGAGCGCCCAACGAGTCAGCGGCCGACCCATGATCGAGCCTCCCGCGTCCCGCCCGGCACCGATGCGGGCCTCGATCGCCCGCCACATCTCGTCGGCCGGAGTCGGTCCCGGTGGGTTCGTTTCCCGCGTCATCGCTGCCTTCATGGATCGGATCCAGGCGTCGGGAAGCGGCCGTCCGGCCTTCTCGTCCTCCGGCCGAGGCCGGTCCACGTCGAATCTCTGCGTCATGCGAACTCCGGTTCGTAGTCGCGGAGGGCCTCGCGCAGTCGGGCTCTCGCGCGACTCAGACGCGCCTTCGAGGTGCCGACCGCGACGTCCAGGGCCTCGGCGATCTCTCCGTGCTTGTAGCCCTCGAGGTCGTGCATCAGGAAGACCACGCGGTAGATCTCGGGAAGCTCCTCGACGGCCGCTCGCAGGCGATCCTGGAGGAGCGGTCGGGTTCCCGGGGACGCCCCGTTGACGTGGTGCGCCGCGTCGATCGGGCGCTCCCGCTTCCGGTGCCGGTCACGTCGCCGAATCACGTTCAGCCCGGTCGAGACCGCCACGGTGTGCAACCAGGTGGAGAAGGCGGCGTCCCCGCGGAACTGCCCGAGGTTCTGCCACGCACGAACGAACGTCTCCTGGGTCATGTCGCGAGCCGTGTCGTCATCCCCCGCCATCCGGTGCGCGAGCCGGTACACGCGGTCAACGTTCCGCTCGTAGAGCTGCCGGAAGGCCTGCTGAGAGCCCTCCCTGGCTTCGGCAACGAGCTGCGCATCGTCCGTCAGTGTCCCATCCCCGTCCCGTGTGGCGGCCTTCGAGTCGATCAGGTCCCGTGTCTCGGGTGCTTCATCGTGTGGGACACGACGATCACGGAGAGGGTTGCGGGGCGAATCGACGGCGCGGGAACATGCGCCGGGGGAGATCGCCCTCCGGCATCACCGGGCCGCGACGCTCACTCCCGGACGATCCGGAATACCCGCACCCGTTCCACGCCGAGCGCGTCGTGCTCGACACCGACCAGGAGATCGCCACGAACGTCGCCTGGCAGGAACGACTCCGGCGTGTTCACCTCGGCCACCGGAGCGCCGTCCGGCCCGATCACGATCCAGCGCCGGGCGGAGGGCGGACCCGTGAACTCCAGTGGAAGGCCCATCTCGACGGTGGTCGAGACCCAGAGCTCGCCGTCGCTTCCGCCGACGATCCGGTCCCAGTACGGCTTCCGGTCCACGACGAGCAGCCCCCGGATCTGTTCGATGACCTCCGGGGGCGCCCCCGGAGGTGCGCGCGTCTCGACCAGCCGCAGGAAGGCCGCGTCGTCGTCTGCGGTGCGCAGCGTGGGCTCGGCGCCCCACCGAACGATCCGGACGAGCCCGTCTCGATCGAATCGCCGCACCTCGGGCCGGTCGGTGTCGCCGAGCCATATCCCGTCCGGATGACCGGCGCTCAGACCGCGGTCGCCCCAGGGAGGCCCCCCCATGAAGCTCCCGTTCGCCACGTACTCCAGCCCGGGGAACATCGTGACGGTGTCCACATCGGGCCCCGACCAGTGCGCCAGCACGCCCTCCCCGCGCCGGAGCGGCTCTCCGGGCTCGGGCGGGCCCAGCTGCGACGAAAGCCAGATCCAGAGCCCCTGATCGGACGGGTGGACCTCCGGGAATCCCACGATTCCAAGATCGGGGAACGGCTCCGTTCCGCGCAGTTCGAGGTCGGCGGTCCAGAGCGTGACTCGCCGGAGCCGCGAGTCCCAGACGACGAAGCCCCCGTCGCCGGTCGCGACGAGACCGCGCGGAGCCGTGAACTCGCCCGGCCCCTCGCCCTGGCGGCCGACCGTCGCGAGGGGAGCACCGTCCGCGGCGGCGAAGAGATGCACCCGCGCCCTCCCGCCGCCGACCTCCACCACGCCGATCCGGTCGGCGTCGAGGAAGCGCGTGCGCACCTCCAGACCGAAATCACCGCCGATCCCGTACAGCGGCTCCCCCTCGACCTCGTCCACGACCCAAAGCGGTTCGAGCTGCCAGGTGGCGGGCGCCTCGAGAGCTCCCAGCTCGACGATCTCGACCCCCGCTGAGTCACGGACGATGGCACCGCCGCTGGACGCGTCGGGGTCCGGCTCGCAGCCGGCGAGGGCGAGCGCCGCGAGGGTGGCGGTCACGAGCGCCGTCCGACCCGCCCTCATCGGTCGTCCCCGCGCACGGCGGCGGACCGAACGACGTGTACGCGGTCGATCCCGGACGCGCCGAGAATCCCCCGGAGGTCGGCCAGAAGCCTGACCGGGGCAGTGTCGTCGACGGTGATGCGCGCCGTC
>JANQRP010000002.1 GCA_028284495.1 Longimicrobiales bacterium
CCCGTCACACGCCGCACCGCCTCCACCAGCTCCGCGTACGTGTAGCCGCCCGTCGACGACGACACCGCCGCACGATCACCCCGCGACGACGACACCGCCACGAGCGCACACGGCAGTGACGACGGTGCCGAAAACTCGGACGCCGGACCCTCCGCCACGGCCGCGTGCGCAGGGTCGGCCAGCGTGACGCTGGTGAGAGGTAGGTCCGGTGCAGCGATGGCAGCGCCGACCACCCGGCTGAATACCCGTCCCCAGGACCGGACGGTGCCTTCCTCGAGCACGCCGGCATCGTATCGCCAGCTGCACACGTACGCGCCGTCCTCGAAGCTGACTTCAAGCGCGAGATCGAACTGCCCCTCCAGGCTTGGAACGGGGATGGACCGGACCGCGCCGGACGATGCCCCGTCCGGGTGGCTTCCCCCGTCGTGGGCAGTCCGCACGCCGCTCGACGCATCGGACGACTCGATCGAATCCCACAACCCGAAGATCGTCTGGATGACACGCTCGGCATGCCGCCCCGACCCTTGCAGAGCCCAAGCCATCAGCGGCGTGGGATAGTCCTGGTACGGAAGAGCCTCGCGAAGGGCCGACCGCACCTCCTCGAACAGCTCCGTGAAGGTCGGATCCCGGTTGGCGCGTGACCGGATCGGGATCGCATTGCTCAGGTGACCGACCGTCGTCCGATTCTGCGCAGCCGTACGCCCGTGCACGGGCGTGCCCACGGTCACGTCGTCCTGCCGCGTAAGGCGTCGCAGGAACGCCACATACGCCGACAGGAGCACGATGAACGGAGTCACCCCGTGGCGTCGTGCGGCATCCCTGACACCCTGCGTGAGCTCGGGGCCCAGGACCGTCGAAACCGTCGCCCCGCCCAGCTGTGACCTTCTGGATCGGGGGCGGTCGAGGGGCAGGTTCAGAATGGGTGGGACGGGCTCGAGCACGCGCCGCCAGTGCTCGGCGGCGCGCGAGCCCTCGTCGTGCAGCCAGGCTTCCTGCGACCGTACGAACTGCGAGTAGCTGTCCCGCGGTGCACCCGCCGGCGGAGGATCGAGCCCTCGCGAAAGAGCTGCGTAGGTCCGCATCACCTCGTCCATCACCATCCGCGTCGACATGCCGTCCAGCGTGAGGTGGTGCACAACCAGGAGCAGGAGGTCGGCGCCGGTCGAGCGGATTCGATGAACTCGGAACAGCGGCCGCCCCTCGAGGTCGAAGGGGCGGCGCACCAGCTCCCCGAGGTACTCGTCCAGAGGCGCGTCGTCCGGGAAATCGGACGTAGCCACATCCACCTGCCAGAAGCCGACCGTTCGCCGTCTGGGCGTGCCGTCGATCTCGGGGTAGTCCGTGCGGAGCACCTCGTGTCGGTCCACAACCGTCTGAATCGCCTCCGCGAGCACAGACGGATCGACGCCGCCCTCGACCTCCACCGCATAGCCCATGTTGTGCGCGGCGCTGGACGGATCAAGCCGCTGGATGTGCCACATGCCAACCTGGTTCGCAGCCATCGGCCCGAGTTCATGCGTGGCGGCGCCCGCCTCGCGGAGGTGGTCGCGGAGCTCCTCTCGGTGTGCACGCAAACGAGCGCGCAACTCCGGGGGAATGTCCCCGCCGGACGAACGGTATCTGAGCCGGCGCCCCTCGGCCCAGAGTTCCACGCCCGCCGCCCTCGCTTCCCTCACGAGCGTGGCGCATCGCCCCGATCGCGACGCGTCCAGCATGCTCAAAGCTCTCCCTCTACCCACTCGGTCGGCTCCGCCGTCACTTCCGGCGCGCGGGCGGAGGCGATCAGGTCGGAGAGGATCGATGCCAGCACCGCCGGGGTCATGCGGTCCATCAGAGCGGATGCCGGGATCGTGACGCCCAGTTCCGTTTCCACCCTGTGGCGCAGTTCGAGCGCCATGAGAGAGTCCAGGCCAGCGTCTCTCGCGTCCGCATCCGCCGGCAGTTGCTCGGGTGGCAGCCCCAACACCTCGGCCAGGTAGCTCGTCACCAGCTGCACGAGTCGGTTCGACTTCTCGTCCGGCGGGAGCGCGTCGATTTCCGCGCGACGAGCGCCGGCCGCCTGCGGCCCCACCCCGTCCGGCTGGGGTGGCTCGACGAGTCGTTCGAGGAATGGCGGGATCTCCTGCACTCCCATCGCGCGTCCCAGCGCTTGCCAGTCGACGGCCATGACCGCCACGCGCGACGTGTTCTCCCTCAGGTGCTGCTCGAGGAGCTCCAGGCACCGCCGCGGGTCGAGGAACTTCATGCCCCGCCCCTCCACGGCGTCCCGTTCTCGTCGACCCATCTCGGCGGCCATCCCCCGCTCGGCCCACGGGCCCCAGTCGATCGAGAGTGCGGGCAGGCCCGCCTCCCGTCGGTACGCTGCGACGGAGGCCAGGAAGGCGTTTCCGGCTGCGTAGTTCGCCTGAAGCGGGGACCCCATGAAGGCGGCGACCGAGGAGAAGAGAACGAAGTGATCGAGCTCGGTACCGAGCGCCGCACGATGCAGGTTCCAGGCTCCGGCGACCTTGGCCGCAAGCACCCTCCGGTAGCGCTGCGGAGTCATGTCGGTGAGGAGCCCGTCGTCCAGCACACCGGCCGCGTGGAACACGCCTCCGAGCGGCAGACCCCATCCGTCGATCTCCGAAATGATCGCATCGACGTCGGGCTGGAGCGAGACGTCGCCCAGCACCACCTCGAGCCGTGTTCCACGCCGGCGGATCTCCTCGATCCACATCATGGTCGCGTCGTCCGGTGCTCGCCTCGCGTTCGCGGCGATGATCCCGACGCCCTGCCCGGCCAGCCACTCGATCAACGCTTTGCCCAGACCGCCGAGCCCACCGGACACGAGGTAGGCCTTGTCCGGATGGAAGCGACTCTCCCGGATCGGCCCGGGCTCGCGGAAGCGACCCAGACGTGGCGCGTAGCGTCGATCCTGCCGGTAGGCGACGCGGTCCTCGACGCTCGTCGACGTGACCTCGCGCATCACCAGCGCGATCGGGTCGTCGCTCTCCGGGTCGACATCGACGATCGCGCTCCGAAGCTCCGGGTGCTCCGAGCGGAGGACCGGCTGGAGACCCCAGAGCGTGGATCCAACCACTCCCGTGATACCCGGGGCCGCGTCCACGTCGATGGCGCCGCGGGTCACGAACTGCAGCCTCCCCGTCAACCCATCGCGCCGCCGGAGTTCACGAGCGAGATCGGTGGCGACGGCACAGTACTCGACGGCTCGGTCGCGAGCCGCCTCGCCGCTGACGGGCGCAGCATCCTCGTCGGCCGCAAGAGTGAGGAGCACGCCATCGAGCGGCAGCCCTCCCTCCTTCTCGACCCGATCGAGCAGTTCACGGGCCCACGGCGAATTCGCAGGGTCCGGGTGGGACTCGATGCCGTCGCCCGTCGTCCCGCACAGCTCCACGTCGCAGCCGTGCCGGTGGACCCGGGCTCCGGCCACCTCGAGCGCGCCGGCTACCCGGCGGTCGAAGTCCCCCCCCGGACCGAGCACGAGCCAGGATCCGCCTCCGATCGGCGCCGCCCCTTGCGTCTGCGACTCGTCCCAGCCGATGCGGTAGCTCCACTCGTCCTCACCGATCGGGGCTTCGAGCTCCCAGGGCTCGGTGGGGCGAAGTCGCAGTCCCGCCACGGACACGACGTGGCGACCGGCCGCGTCGTATCCCTCGACGTCCACCTCGAGCATCGATCCGGCGTGAACCACGAACTCGGCTCGGATCCGGGCAGGTGCCCCGCCCGGCTCGGGGCGCCGAAGTCGGGCGAGTGAAATCGGAAGGTGGGGGTCGTCCGAGTCGGACGCGGTCGGCACGAGGCCCGCCGGAGCCTGGAAAAGCCAGTGGAGGAGCGTCGGGTGGATCTCGTATCGATCCTCCTCGTGTGCGAACGACGCGTCGAGAACGACGTCCGCGACGAGCCGGCCCTCTGCAACCTGGGCGGCCTGCAGCACCGAGTAGCTGGCACCGAGCCGCACCCCGGACCGCGCCAGCGCTTCGTAGACGTCGTCCACATCCGCCTCCCGTCCGACGTCAGGCCCGACCTCCGCGGGCGGTCCTGCGGGCGGCGCCGCGGCAGCGTGTGGCTCCTCCTCGTCGTCGGTCGTGATCCGGTTCACCGTTCCCGTGACGTGGATCGTCCATCGAGGCGTGCCCGACCCGTCTCGCGCCGTGCTCTGAACCGTGAACCCGGCCTCCTCCCCGTGCGGCTCGTCGAGGATGACCTGCGTGATGCGCCCTCCCCGGCGCGGAACCGCGAGCGGAGTGCCGACCTGGACGTCCCGGAGCTCGAACGCCGGCCACCGAAGTCCATGCTCCACGCCGGACAGGACGGCTTCGAGGAGCACAGCGAGGGGTGCGTGGATCACACGCCCGATTCGGTATCCTCCGAGGTAGCGCGGCTCGTCGGCGGTGACGAGACCCTGGTACACGACGCCGGAGATCGCGGGCGACCGGAGACGAGTGCCCAGGACCGGGTGGTTGACGGCGTCCACGTCGCGGACCGGGAGCCTGGCACTCTCCGCGGCGCCCTCCCTTCGGCCTGCGGGATACCAATGACGCTTCCCCTCGAAGGGGTAGGTCGGAATCGTGATCCGTCGCGGATCTCGTCCGCGATCGAACTCCGACCAGTCGATCTCCACGCCCGACTCGAACAGGCTCGCCACGGCCTCGCCGAACTGCGTCTCGTCGTCGCGTCCCTTGCGGAGTGAGGGGATCCAGACCGAACTACGGTCCGGTGCCGAGAGGGCGGCCATCCCGATCAGGGTCTGGTGCGGTCCGACCTCGAGGAAGTGCTCCACCCCGGCCGCCCGGAGGGCCACGACCGAATCGGCGAATCGCACGGGCATGCGCACGTGCCGACGCCAATAGTCGGGATCCGTGGCAGTGGCGTCCTCCATCGGGAGGCCCGTCACGTTCGAGATGAGCGGAATCGTGGGGCGTCCCAGATCCATGCCTCGGACCACCGCCTCGAAGGCGTCGAGCATCGGGTCCATGAGGCGAGAATGGAACGCGTGCGACACGTCGAGCTCGCGGACGCCGATGCCCGCGGCGCGGAGGCGCTCGAGGGCAGCGGTAACCGACTCCCGGACGCCTGAGATCACCACGTTTTCGGGACCGTTGATCGCGGCCAGCGCGACATCTTCCGCGTCGTCGGCGATCAGCTCGGCAACCCGTCCCTCCGTAGCGAACACCGCTGCCATCGCGCCCGTCTCCGCGAGTTCGCGCATGAGACGGCCCCGATGGGCGACGAGTGCCAGCCCATCTTCGAAATCGAAGACCCCCGCGAGCGTCGCCGCCACGTACTCGCCCAGGCTGTGCCCCGCAATGTGGGTGGGCTCGATCCCGAGCGACCGCCACAGGGATGCGAGCCCCATTTCCAGCGCGAACAGCGCCGGCTGCGTGTACTCGGTCTCGTGGATCAGGTCGGCATGGCGCTCCTCGTAGAGCACCGATACGAGCGGGTGCTCGAGGTGTGCCCGAAGGGCCGAATCGGCCTGCTCGATCACGGAACGGAAGAGCGGCGACGATTCGAACAGCCCGCGACCCATTCCGGCATACTGGGCGCCCTGCCCGGAGCACAGGAACGCCAGCTTCGGTGGGTGATCGCTCCGGCTGTTGGCGATGGGCGCACCCGCGCGCGTCTCGAGGGCGTCAGCGATGTCCTCGGCGGTGCGGCCGACGACCGCGACCCGGTGGTCCAGATGTGTGCGGCAGGCGTTCGCGGTATGGCAGAAGTCGCGAAGGTCGATGCCTTCGGCGACGAGCGACGCACGGTGCCGCGCCGCCAGTGTGCGCACTGAGGATTCGGACCTGCCCGAGACCGCAAGCACGTGGACCGACGGGCCGACATCCGCGCGCTCGGGAAGTGGCGGGGCCTCCTCGAGGATGAGATGTGCGTTCGTTCCGCTCAACCCGAACGAGTTGATCCCTGCGAGCCGCCGCCCGTCGATCGGCTCCCACGGCGTCGACTCCAGTGGCACGCTCAGGGCGTAGCGATCCCACTCCACATGCGGGCTCGGCGTCTCGAGGTTCAGGTGCGCGGGAATTCGCCTGTGCTGGAGTGCGAGCACGACCTTGATGATGGCCGCAACGCCCGACGCAATCTCGAGATGGCCGATGTTCGTCTTGCCCGACCCGACCAAGAGCGGCGGCACACCATCCCGATTCGTTCCGAACACCTCTCCGATTGCCGCGGCTTCGACCGGATCACCCACCGGCGTACCCGTACCATGGGCCTCGACGTAGCCGATCTGGCGGGGGAGGAGGCCGGTGCGGCCGAGGGCGCGCAGCATGAGCGCATGCTGAGCTTCGAACCGCGGAACCGTGAGGCTGCTGCTGCGGCCGTCGTGCCCCCAGGCGCCGCCGCGAATCAGCGCAAGGACTCGATCCCCGTCTTCAACGGCGTGGTCGAGTCGCTTGAGCGCCAGGACTCCGAACCCCTCTCCACGGACGTATCCGTCTGCGCCGGCATCGAAGACGCGGCACCTGCCGGACGGCGACAGGGCGCTGAGCTTGCACAGCACCAGCATCGACGTGGGCGAAAGCAGCACGTTTGCGCCGCCGACCAGAGCGAGGCGGCAGTCGCCGGACCAGAGGCTCTCGGCCGCGAGCAGCGTCGTCACCATCGACGATGAACACGCGGTATCGAGCGAAATCGCCGGCCCCTCCAGGCCGAGGAAGTGCGAGAGTCGACCCGAGCCGAACGAGTTCGTTGTGCCGAGGCCACTGTACGCGGTGATGTCGCGTGCCTCGCCGATCCTGATCTGTTCCAGTGCGTAGTCGGAACTGCTCAATCCAATGAACACTCCCGTATCCGACCCCCTCAGCGAGTGGGGCGGGATGCCGGCGTGCTCCAGGCATTCCCACGCGACCTCGAGCAGGAGCCGCTGGGCCGGGTCCATCGGCCACGCCTCATGCGGTGAGATCCCGAAGAAGGAGGCGTCGAATCGATCGATGGGGCCCTGGATGAAGCCCCCGTGCCGCGCATAGATCTTCCCCGGAGTCCTCGGATCCGGATCGTAGAGCGCCTCGGCGTCCCAACGCGACGAGGGCACCTCGACGATGCCATGCCGTCCCGAATCCAGGAGATCCCAGTAAGCCGCAGGGGAGTCGGACCCACCCGGGAACCGACACGCCATTCCGACGACCGCGATCGGCTCGCGGCCCTCGTGGCCGCGCGAACGACTGGGGGGCTGGGTCATGGCTCGGGACGGGAAGAACGGGGAGTCGGGCGTCGGAATACTGAAAAACGCGCGGTGGGCCGGCGCAAGTCGCGGCGGGAGGTCCCGGTGCCCCCTTCAGTAAGTGGTCGGCGCGACTTCTCCGCAACCGGTCGGCGTGGGCGTTCGTCGCAGAATCAGTCGCCGGGTTTCCTGTCGGCACCCGACGCCCCACCATGTCGGACGTCGACCCGGAGGTGACGGAGAGATCTTCCGGGTGCATACGTCGCAACCCAGCCCCCGAGCCCCCCAGTCCGATGCCCGCACGCAGACGGTTCGCGCCGCTACCCTGCCCGGACGTGCTCCGCGTCGCCATCGCGTGCGCGCTTCCCCTCGCCTGCACGGCCCCGGCGGACATCCCGCCCTCCGCGGCCGGCCCGACCATCCCCGACCACCTCATCGGCTCGTTTGTCGACGACTACGGCTCGACGTACTGGATCTCCGACACGGTCTGGGTCCACGGCTCGGATACGCTTCGGATCGATGCGTGGAACGCCGACGCACGCCATCTGGTGGCGACGGCATCCGGTGCGGACGGTGCCACGACGTGGGTCCGGATCGACTGGGTCGAGCTGCCAGGGTCGGGCGAGGCGGCTGCCAGGGACGGTGCGCCCGAATCGTGGCCGTGGGCGTGGTGCATGGCGGCGTACGACGCATCGAGTCGAACGGATGCCCTGGAGGCACCGGCGTCACGGAGAGACACGCCGCGCAGCGGCTGCGGCGATGCCTTCCCCTTCACGCGCATGCGCCGCGCTACATTCCACCCCGCGTGAATTTCTGGGCGCGGAGGTTGTTGCGCACTTCCACCGTGTAGACGGCTCCGTCCGGGCCGACCGCCACATCGTGCCCCCACGAGAACTGGCCCGCGTCGGGGCCGTACGAGCCCCAGTGCTCGAGCACCTCGCCGTCCAGCGTCATCCGGAGGACGTTCGCGTAGTGCGGCGGCTCCGGGGACATGTGCCCTCCGTCCATCACGAAGATCTCTCCGCCGTCGGTCACCTCGAGGCCCCAGGGGCGCGCCCACTCCTCGGGCTGCCACTCGGCGAGGTACTCGCCGTCCGAGGTGAACACCTGGACGCGGAGGTTGGTGCGATCGGCCACGTACACGCGGCCCTCGTCGTCGAGCGCAATCCCGTGGGGCAGGTTGAACTGGCCCGGCCCGTCGCCCGGCTCGCCCCACGACATGAGGTAGTTGCCGTCCGCGTCGAACTTCACGACGCGGCTGTTTCCGTAGCCGTCCGAGACGAAGAACTCGCCCGTCGGCGCAATCACCACGTCCGTGGGCTGATCGAAGTGCGTCTCGTCGAGCCCGGCTACGCCGTTCTCGCCGAGCGTCATCAGCAGTTCGCCCTCCTGGGAGAACCTGTAGACCTGATGGGTCTGCGTGTCGGTCACCCAGACGTTGTCCTCGTGGTCCACCTCCAGGCCGTGGGCGTTGGAGAACATGCCCTCACCGAACGAGGTCACCATCTCACCCGACTCTGCGTCGATCGCCATGATCGGGTGCTCCTCCCCACGGTGGAACACCCACACCCGCCCCCGGGAGTCGACATCCACACCTGCGGCCTCGCCCATCACGAACCCGTCGGGGAGCGACGGCCACCCGGCGACCGCCTGGTACGGCGCTTCCGCATCGGTCGGCGCCGCAGCAGCGTCCATGCCGTCGTCGGCCGCGGTGTCCGGCGCGGGTCCACAGGCGACCGCGGTCAGCACAGCGATGAGGAGGGTGGGCGCAGTGGCGTGGCGCATGTGGGGCTCCGATGAAGCTGTGGGGACCGCTGCGGGGATCGCGAGTCGGGGCCGCAGACCCCGGAATTTCGACGGGGGCACAGTGCCCGGGTCGAGCTCCGTCCGCAAGGCTCCTGCGAGGGGGGCGCCGCTCGATCCGAAGTCGGTAGGCGTCCGGCGAGCGCCGGAGAACGGACGCGCGCCGTATGTGGCGAGAAGGTATGGTAGGCATCGGGCCGCGGTCGAATCCCTGCGAGGCGGGAACTCTGACGAGCCACGGCGGAGGCCGGATGCCTGCTCGTTGCGCCGTCTTTACGCCTCTGTGGCTGCACCGAGGCCTTCCCACCACGCGGCGTGAGGAGTTTACGGCGACATGCCATCCACGCTCGCGCTTCCGTCACCCGACCGTCTCGAACGCGGGACTCCGCTCCGCGTGCTGGACGTCACCGACTTCTACTCGGACACCGTGAGTGGCGGCGTGAAGACGTACCTCCACGCGAAGGCCGAGTATCTGGCGGCACACGGGGTGGAGCACGTGATGGTCGTGCCGGGACCCGTGACGGCAACCGAGACCCTCGGCGCCACGCGCATCCACCGCATCCGCGGATCCTCGCTCGCTGTGTCACGGGCCTACCGCGTGATGTTCTCCGTGTCGCGGCTCCGGGACGTCCTCGACCGCGAGCGACCCGACGTGGTCGAAGTGGGCAGCCCCTTCATCGTTCCCCACCTGCTGCGAGCGGCGACGCGGGGTCGCCCGATCCCCACCGTGGGCTTCTACCACGCCGATATCGTCCGCACCTTCGCCGAACCGTACGTCCCCAACCGGCTCGCCGCCCCCGTCCGCGTGATCGCCCGAATGGCCGCCCGACGTCTCGTCCGCCACATCTACCGCCGCTTCGACGCGACGGTCGCGGCATCGAGGTCCGTGGTCCGCGAGCTGGAGTCGCTGGGCGTCCCACATGTACGCACAGTCGGGCTCGGGGTGGATCTCGAGACGTTCCGTCCTCGATCCGCCGAGCGCGCGGAGCGCCGAAGGGCGTGGGGCGTGGACGCGGACGTGCCGGTCGGGATCTACGCAGGTCGGTTTTGCGCCGAGAAGCGGCTCGACGTGCTCCTGAACGGACACGGCCTGATTCCCGAGGCCGATCGGCCCCACCTCGTGCTGGTCGGCGGTGGCCCATGGCTGGACCGCCTGCGCGAGGTCGCGGCTGCGCGTCCGCGGCTCACGCTTCGACCCTACGTGCACGGACGGGACGAACTCGCGGGAGCCTACAACGCGGCGGATTTCTACCTCGCGCCCGGGCCCGGAGAGACCTTCGGTCTGGCGATCGCCGAGGCGATGGCCTGCGGGCTGCCCGTCGTCGTGGTCGACCGGGCGGCCGCGCCCGACCGCGTGCGGGGCTCCGGCGTCGGTGAGCTCTACGCCCACGGCGACGCCCCCAGCGCTGCGGCGGCCCTTCGGAGGATGACGGCGCGGGTGGCGGCGAACGGTGCGGACGGGACCGGTCCGGGCACCGAGCTGCGGCGGCGCGCCCGCGCGCACGCCGAGGAGCACTTCGACTGGGCACGGACGTTCCGCACGCTGGTCGACCTGTACCGGGAGCTGGCCGCTGTCCGGACGGCCTGATTCGTCCGGCCGGACCTTCTCGCCGGGTCCCCGGCCCCGTCGTCTCGACCGTCGCGGTGTGGCCGTGGCCGTCCTCTCGTTCGCCACCGCCCTCGCTGCGACCCTCTGGATCATCGGGCAGTCGGGTGTCGACCCCGCCGCCGCCCTCCGGTACGTCCCGGCGCACGCCCACCTGTTCGCGCTCGCGGCGTACCTGCTGGACCTGCTCGCGCGCGCCGCGCGGATCTCGCTCGTCGCGCGGGGGCTCGGACTTCCGCTGACTCTCGTCACGTCCATCAAGGCCCAGCTCGCCGGCGAAGCCGCCGCGGCGGTCACGCCGGCACGGATCGGAGCGGATCCCGCGAAGATCGCCGTGCTCCGGAGGGACGGTGCGACGGTGGGCTCGTGTGGCGCCCTGCTCCTCGCCGAGATGGGCGCGGAGTCGGCGGTCCTCCTCCTTTCGGCGGTCGTCGTGGTGCTCGGCCCCTGGGACGCGTGGATCGCGGTCGGGCTCGCCGGCTACGCCGTCGTGGTCTCGTCGGCCGGCGTGGCGGCGTTCTTCGGGAGCCGCGCATCGGAGTCGGACCCGCCCCGCGTGTGGCGCTGGCTGCGCCTCGGCCGAGCCCGGTGGGAGGGACTCCGGCGCACGACCCGGGAGTTTCGTTCGGACACCGCGCGCCTCAAGGGCCTCTCGCCGGCCCGCGTGGGGGCGGTCCTCGCCGTGAGCGGCGTCCACATCGCGGCCCGCGTGCTCGTGCTCGCACTCCTCGTTCTTCCGCTCGCGTCGGCGGGCAGCGTCGTCCTCCCGCCGGGCGCACTCGAGGAGGTGATCCTGAGGCCCTTCTTCGTCCTGTATGCCACCGCGCTCCTCCCACCTCCGGGCGGTGGCGGCGGGGTCGAGCTCGTCTTCGCCAGCGTACTCGGCGGCATCCTGCCCGAACAGGCTCTCGCGGCCACCCTCGTCTGGTGGCGCTTCTACACGTTCTACCTCGGGGCGGCCCTCGGTGCCCTCCTCCTTCTCCGACGCGGCTCGTACGGCTCGAAACGGCCGGGCGACGTCGATACGAAGTCATCGCGCGAGACGTCCGAAAGTATTCCGTAAACATATGGTTCTCCGTGACACGGGCACCGGATGTTGTGGTGTGCAGGATTCGACTCCACGACATCTCGTATCGAGGCGACCCGACATGCCCGCGATCCGCCGACGCCCCCGCATGTACGGAGCGGTGGGAATCCTCGTCTACCTCCTGGTGGGATTCACCACGTCCGATCTGCAATCGCTCGAAGTGCGACCCGCGGACGCGGTCCGCTGCCCTCTGCCGGCTTCCGAGGACGGGATCGGAGCCGTTGAGCGTCCCCTGACGGTCCTGCAGGGGAACTCGTGGATGCTGCCCTCCCGTCCCCTTCTCCTGCCTCGCGCCTTCTCGGTGGATCGGGAGGAGAGACTCGAGCGCCTCGTCGAGACGATCCGGGCGTGCCGCCCGACGGTGGTGCTCCTCCAGGAGGTGTTCGAGACGTCCATGGTGCGCCTCCTCGGCGAGTACCTGTCGGACTACGAGGTGGTGGTGTCGGAGGCCACCGACATCACCGGCACCTTCAACGCATCGGGACTCGTGACGCTGAGCCGACTTCCGGTGGTCGACCGCACGTTCGGGGAATTCGGGTCGCTGCCGCCAGGGAGCAGCACCATCGAGGCCCTCGCCCGGAAGGGGTGGCTGGCCGTCCGGGTCGAGAGCCCGGTCTACTCCGGCGTGCTTCTGAATCTGCACCTCTACGCGTCGCGCGACGCCGGCGAGGTCGCGATTACCGAGCGCCAGCTCGCCGAGGTCCTCGCCTGGGTGGAGGACCGGGGGCTCGACGAGGCGGGCGATCTGCTTGTCGGCGGCGACTTCAACCTGCCCGCCGAGCGGCTCCGGGAGCTGCTGCCCCGAGGGTGGGGAGTCTCCGCGCACGGGCCGACCTTCGAGCCGGGCCGCAACCCCTACACCGTGCAGGGCTCGAACGACACCCCGGCCAAGCACCGCGACCTGCGCGCGGGGGTCAGCCGGACCATCGACTTCATGCTGACGCCGGCCGGTTCTCCGGCTAACGTCCGGTCGATCGTGCTCGACTCCCTTCTTCTCTCCGACCACCACTTTCTTCACCACACCGTGGTGACGACCGATGGCTGAGCGGGCACCCACGGGTGTGGCGACCCGTGACCGGGCACGCGTTGGCGATCTCCCGCTTCGGGTCGCGCTCTTCGCGGAGCAGGGGCACCCCCGGAACCCGTTCCGGAGTGGCGTGACCCGGCTGACCGAACATCTGGTGAGGGGCTGCCGGCGTCGCGGCGTCGAGCTCGACTACTTCACCTACCACCCGGAGGGCGGCACCGACCCCGACGGCTGCATCCGCTGGCACCGGACGGTGCCTCGGCTCGGGATCCGTCTCCACGGCCTCGAGGTGGACGCCCTCGACCTCATCCCGCTTACGAACCCGCGACTCAGGGATGCCGCCGCGGGCCGGACGTACGACGTGGTACTCGCGACATCGCCCGGGATCGGCACACAGGGTCAGCTCCTCGCGCGCCGCCTCGGTATTCCCTTCGCGGCCGTCTACACGACCGACCTCCCGAACTACGCCGAGGCGCTCGTGGCCGGGCCCGGGACAGGCAATGGAGCGCGGGCCGGGGCGGGCCGCGGGTCGGATCGGCCGACATCGCGCGGCCTGCTCGCCCGTCTCGCCGGTCTGGGAGCCTGGCGCTACCTCGCGTGGCTCTACCGACGAAGGCGGACCGACCTCGTCCTGGTCCCGACCGAGAATGCCCGGCGGGACTTCGTGGCTCACGTCCCCGCTCGCGCACAGGTCCTCGGTCGCGGCGCCGACACGCTGAGCTTCCCGGAGGTCCGGGAGGACCGACGGGCGCCGGGAGAGCCCGTGCGGCTTCTGTACGTCGGGCGCGTCGACTACGGCGAGAAGAACCTCGCCGTGCTCGAGCACGTGCTGGAGCGGCTGCCTGGGGTCGAACTCACGGTGGTCGGGGACGGCGACGACCTCGACCTGATGCAGACGCGGCTGGCCGGACCTGCCGCCGAGGGTCGGGTGCGGTTCACCGGACGCGTGCGCGACGCCGACCGACTTCGAGCCCTGTACCTGTCGTCGGACGTCTTCGTCTTCCCCTCGATCTACGACACCCTCGGCCAGGTCGTGCTGGAAGCCCAGAAGGCTGGGCTACCCGTCGTCGTCCGGGATCGGGGCGGCCCTCCGGAACTCGTGCGCGACCGGGTCACGGGTTTCGTGACGTCCGACGACGAGGCGTTCGTGGACCGCGTGTCGGACCTCGTCGACGACGTCGGACTGCGTCGCGCCATGGGCCGGGCAGCCCGAGGCCACGCCGATGCGCTACCCGGGTGGACGGACATCATCGACGACCTGCTGGATCGACTGGCCGGCCTGGCCCGGCGGGACGGAGTTCCTCGAGAAACCCGCGGATCCGTCGCTTGAACTCGTCGTCCACCGGCCACCGCGACGGCAGGTCCAGAGCGCGGTCGAACACCTCCGCCGCGCGGCCGGGTTCGTCGTCGTACTGGTAGGTCTGCGCCAGATCCATCAGGAAGAGGATCGTCGTCGAGTCCTGCGCCACCGCGGTCTCGTGGTGGTACCTCGCCCGCTCCCACGACGCCTCGCGGAGGGGGTCGGTCCGGAGAAGAACCCGTCCGAGCGCCCGCTGCCACCCGGACAGGCGCATGACCTCGTAGTTGAGTTTCCCCAGGAGGTTGTGGGCGCCGGGATGGAGCGAGTCGATCTCGAGGATCCGGTGCGTGAGGTCCCACATCTCCTGGGTGAGGCGGGCCGCGCCCCGGACACCGTTGTACAGGGCGAGGCGGCCCTTCGCACCGGCACTCCAGTAGAGCCCGTCGACGCCCGCGGAGTCGGCTGCGAGCGCCGCGGTGGCGTGGGCGTTCCCCGCCTCGAACCAGGCCCTCTTCTCGTCCTCCGATTCGCTCAGCACGCCGAGCACGAGAGCCGCTCGGGCGGCGCGCCACTGCTCGGCGTAGTTCCCCGGACGCCGCTCGACGAACGCGGCAACCACGTCGTAGGCCGCGTGCGGCTCCATGGCGTCGAAGAGGGAATCCGCGATCGCCGCGGCGGAGCGGGCGTCCTCGATGGCCGCGACGTCGGGGACCACGATCTGGCCGTGGACCGCGGCGGGCGATCGAGACACCAGAACGACCGCGAGCGAGATGGAGACGAACACGACGCGGCAGTAGCGCATGGCGAAACCTCGGGCCCGGGGCCGCTCGCCACAACGCGATGCACGCGTCTGCGACAGCCTCGTTACGGTCCGGAGGCGGTGCCACCTCCGGTCGGTCCGGTCGGCCCGGAAGTCGGCATTTCCGCCCGGGTGCGCAGAGGGCGCCTTCAGCCCGCCCGGGTCTGGCCACGGACCGGGCGCTCGGGCCATCTTCAGGGCCCCCGCGCACGCGCCCACGGTGCGCCGACCGCCGCCCTCCGGAACGACCTCATGCTCCTTCGAGCCATCGCCAGATCCCTCGTCGGACCGGTCCGCGGCATGATGCCACTGGGTGGCGCACGGACGGGCCCCCTCGCGATCGACGGAGGCCGCCCGGTGCGGGACGCCCGTCGCACTCGGTGGTCCGACCCGTCCGGGCCGGGCCCGTGGGAGTGGGTCCGCCACGTCCGGCCCCGGATGGGGTCGGTCTTTCTCGGCGGCCAGGAGGGGCTTCCGGGGGCTCGGGCGGCGGAGTTCAACCGGGCCTGGGCGGACTACTGCGGCTCCCGGCACTCACTCCTCGTGGGACACGGGACGGACGCGCTGCGACTCTCTCTGGCCGCCGTTCTCGATCACGACGGACTGGACTATGGCGGGGAGGTGATCGTCCCGAATCTCTCGTTCATCGCGAGCGCCACGGCGGCGCTCGATCGGCGAATCGGTGTGGCGCTCGTGGATGTGGACCCCGACACGCTCCTCCTCGATCCGGCACGGGTCGAGGAAGCGATCGTTCCCGGTCGGACGCGGGGGATCGTGCCCGTCCACCTGTTCGGGCAACCCGCCGATATGACCGCGCTGACCGACATCGCGGAGCGCCACGGCCTGGCCCTGATCGAGGACGCGGCGCAGGCGCACGGGGCGGAGTGGGAGGATCGATCGGTCGGCACGTTCGGTAGCGCCGGAGCGTTCAGCTTCCAGAGTTCCAAGGTCCTGAACAGCGGGGAGGGAGGCGCGATCGTCACCGACGACGAGGACGTCCTCGATCGCGCGTACTCCCTGCACAACGTCGGCCGCGATCGCGCCGGACCCGACCGCTGGGCGCACCTCGGCCTGGGATGGAACTGCCGTGCGACCGAGTACCAGGCGACGCTCCTGCTGCACCGCCTCGCGAGGCTCGACGCCCAGCAGCGCCGTCGGGCCGAGGGGTTCGCCACGCTCCGATCGCGGCTCTCCGAGGGGTCCGGACTCGCCGACGGCGGCTGTCTTCGACCGCTCGAGGTTCACGCGTCGGTGACGCGGCACGGGCTGTACATGTTCGCGATGCGCTACGACGCCGAACGGTGCGGCGGCACGACCGTGGACGCGTTCGTGGCGGCGATGCAGGCGGAGGGGATTCCGCTCTACCACGGCTTCCGTTCGACGATCGCAGACCAGCCCGCGATCCGGACGCTCGCCGAGCGGCGGCCCGACTACTTCCGGCTGCTCGACACACCTGTGGCGGACGCCGCGGTGCGCGACCTCGTCTATCTGCCGGACCACGTTCTCTTCGGGTCCGAACGCGACCTCGAGGACGTGGTGTCGGCGATGAGCAAGATCGTGCGCGCCCGTGCGTGACCCCGCGCTCTCGCAAGCCATCCGCGACGCCACGCTCGATGCGATCCGAAAGCCCGGCGCGGCCGATGCCGTGATCGTGGGTGCCGGCGCGACCGGCGGGCTCGCCGCCCTCGCGCTCGTGGAGGCGGGCCTGCGGGTGCTGGTCCTGGACGCAGGCGTACCCGTGTCTCCGGTCAGATCGCGGGCCCACGGTCTCCTCCGTCGCCTGTCGCCGGCGAGCCTGAGACGATCGCGGCTCGACGCGAAGAGGCGGCGCCAGCCGATTCAGTCGAGGTGCTATGCGTGGCCATCCGCCCCCGACGTGTTCGTGGACGACCTCGACTTCCCCTACGAGGTCCCCGACGGCCGGCCGTTCCACTGGTTCCGGTCGCGCCAGCTGGGTGGCCGGTTGGCGGTGCCGCGGCACGGGCGGCAGTACTACCGGCTGGGGCCGTCGGACATGGCGCCTGCCGACGGGAAGAGTCCGGTATGGCCTCTGACGTACGACGAACTCGAGCCCTGGTACGCCGACGTCGAGTCTCGCCTCGAGATGGCGGGCGCGAGAGAAGGCGTTCCCTGGCTGCCGGACTCCGTGCTCAGCGAGGTGCTGGAACCGACGCCGAGCGAACGGATGATCAGGGACCGACTGCTCGAGCGATGGCCGCAGGCCTCCGTCGTGATGGGGCGGTTCTCCCGGCCCGGTGGATTCCTCGCGGACGCAGCAGCGTCCGGTCGGCTTCGGGTACGACAGGGAGCGGTCGTGCGGGAGGTGAACGTGACCGACGACGGGCGCGTCGGTGGCGTCCGGTGGGTCGATCAACGGTCCGGCACCACCGAAGCGGTGTCGGCGCCGCTGGTGTTCCTCTGCGCGTCCGCGCTGGAGTCGACCCGGATCCTCCTGCTGTCGAAGTCCGCCGACGGCGAGTCGGGCCTCGGGTCGGCTTCGGGTGCGCTGGGACACAACCTGATGGACCACATCCGTATCCGGCTCGAGGCGACCTGGCCCGCGATGGAGATCCAGCCGGCCCCGCCGGGCCGTTGCCTCTACCTTCCGCGGTTCGACGCCCGGGGCACCGGCGGGCCGCCGGAGGGTCGCGGATTCGGGGTGCAGGTGAACCACGTGCCGATGGAGGGGGGCTCCGCCACCCGGGTCGGACTTGCCGCATACGGCGAGATGCTGCCGCGTCCGGAGAACCGCGTCGAGCTGCACCCGACGCTTCGCGATGTCTGGGGCATCCCGAGCCTTCGCATCGACTGTTCGCACGGCGAGGAGGACCTCGAGCTGGCCCGGGCGGCGAAGGCCGCGCTCGTGGAGGTCGCCCAGGCACTCGGGGTCGAGGTCACACACCTGGACGACGAACCGGCGGCGCCGGGCAACGCCAACCACGAATGTGGAACCGCGCGCATGGGCCACACGCCCGACGCCTCCGTTCTGGACCCGTTCAATCAGTGCTGGGACGCGCGAGGTCTCTACGTCGTGGACGGAGCGGCGCTTCCGTCCCAGGCGTGTCAGAATCCGACGTCGACCTTCCTGGCGCTGACGGCTCGGGCGTGCGCCCACGCGACCGGGAGCGGGTAGCGCCCCTCTGCGCCGCGGACGATCACTCCGTGGTCGACGAGTCCCGGTTCGTGTCCCAAGTGGTGCGGTACGCCGCGAATCGCACGAAGTCGCGGCGATCGAGTGACGCCGCCAGGTCACCCTCCCCCGGAAAGTCGTCCCGCACGTACCCCGCGCGTTCGGCCACGCGCCGCGATGCTCCGTGGTCCCGGTGGATCCAGGCGTACAGCACGTCCACGCCGTGCCACTCGAAGCAGAATCGCGTGAATCGGGGAAGGATGCGGCTCATGTACCCGCGGCCCCAGTAGTCGCGTCCGAGCCAGTACGCGACTTCCGCCGCGTGGACCTCCGCCGCCGGTGGGTCGAACCGAAGGAGGCACTGTCCGACGGGCACGCCGTCCGCCTCCACCGCCATCGGAATGTGGTGGAATCCGAACCCACCGACCTCGATGAGATTGCGCGCCGTCTCCTCGGTGAAGGGGTCGGGGTACGGCTCCGGGAGGAACCGCCACACGTCCGGATCGCCGAGCAGGCGGACGAAGACGGGTACGTCGGCCAACGTCCACCGTCGGAACGAGAAGGACGGACCCGCACCCTCCCCCGGTTCGACATCGCGCTCGAACGCGGCGTCACGGGCGGCCACGTGGAGGGCCCAGTGAAGCTGATCCGCCGCTCTCACCCCGTGACGTCGCATGAACCCCTCGACCGCCGTGGCGATCCGGGACCGGTGGGCCGACGACGGCTCCTCGGAGATGAGGACGGGATCGGCGGGGCGGCCAACGGTCCGGTGAGAAAACGCGAGTGCCGCGGCCTCGACGGGATCCTCGACGGAATGTCGCGCGGCTCTCGGCGGTCCGACGGAGTCCGCCAGATCGTCGTGGGCATCGGGGAGGATCGCGGGGATCCAGCCGATCTGCGCGCAGTCATACGCAAGCGGGATACCCGCGCTCCGGCAGGCGCTCACCTCGTCGGGCGTGAGCACACCGTCCCATCGGGAACGCAGGAGGTCGATCGACCGACCGTCGGGAAGCTCGACCGTGTCGGGATAACGGACCGGCGGCGAGGGCGCACGGCGAGCGGACGACGGGCCTTTCCGAAGTCGCTGGCGTCGCACGGCAGCCTCTCGAGGGACGGGGGTCGGGGTTTCAAGTTTCCCTACCCGCACGCCCGCCGAGGTTCCATTCGTGGTCGTGAAGGCGCTCGGCCTCCACGCACGGGGCCGCTCCGGCCGACCCCGTCTCCGAGGAGACGGGATCGACCGGATGCGGAGACCGCCGGGGTCACGGCGCGGCCATCCTGGCGATCCAGATCCAGGACGTGACGGAGGCCGCCACCGCGGCAATACCCACGACCGCGAGCACCGCGAGCACGAGACCCACCAGCGCATCCCGGTCCGTGACGTCGTCGTGCGGCGCCACACCGGGCCCTGAAAGGCCCGGAAGCCCCATGTCGAGCGCGTCTTCGCCGTGGGCCTCTCGCCACTCCTTCTCGAGGGCCTTCGAGAGCGCGAGCTCGGAGCTCCGCTGCCCGGGCGTCGACTCCCGCACGAACACGATGTACTCCGTTCGCACGTGGGCGACCGAGCCCGTGATCGTCTCGACCTGCACCCACTCGGGCCGGTGCAGACCGTACACGGCCTCGATCACCCGCTCGGCCACTTCGGGCCGCACGAGCATGCTCATGCCGGGCATCCACACTTCGTGGTACGTGAGCGTGGGCTGCTCCAGCGTGGGATCCCGAAGGATCTCCTCGATCCGGTTCTCCATGGTTCACCTCCCGTGTTCCGGGAGTCGGTCTGGAAGTCGTCGTCGTGGTCGATGTGTCGCTCGTGATTCGGAAGCCGCGGACGCCGGTGGCGGCACGGAACGGGAGTCGCGTCTCCGTCCATTCCGCACCGCGCACCGCCGCCGCGTGCTTCGATCCACGTCGTGGGGCCAACGAAAAACGGCGCCCCACCCGCCGTGTCGCAGGTGGGGCGCCGTCCGGAGCGCCGACGAGAACCCGAAGCGGCTACGCCACCCGGGTCCCTCCACCTGCCTGCCGATTCGCGCAGGGCGCCTCGTTCACGGACGCACCCCGGCACTGGGGATCACTCGGCGTGCCTGCGAAGCACGCAAAGCGGTCCCCTCCCAGTCCCTGACGGGACAGTCGGATTTTCCGGTGGTCTGTCATGACGCCTCCTCTGCCGCGCATGCCCGGGACCCGTTCGCACCGCAGTGGATGCCGGGCACAAAAAAACGCGTCTCCGGATGCAACGAACGCCGCCCCGCACGGGGTGGTTTCGGACCGGGACGCGACTCCCAAGGCAGGGAGTGTTGTATGCGACGCACAGATTGTCAAGGACGGCGCGTCCCACCATTGCATCGCCCATTGCACCGCCCCGACCTTCGGCCTATCTTCGATTTTCGGTATTTGTTCGGTTATCACGGCCGAGCCCACACCCACCGGGAACCCGCACCACATGGCCCATCCGCGCGCCCTCGCCGCAGACTTCTCGAACTCCCTGGGGCGGAGTTCGCGACATCCTCGCCGCGCGGCCACCAGCCTCGGCGTGAGCCCCGGTACGAGTAACGGTACAGGCCCCGGCACGGGCGCAGCCCGCGGCGGCGTGAAACGCGGCAGCCGGACGGCGGCCTGTCTGTGGCTTCCGACCTTCGAGCTCCGGCTCGAGCTGGTTCGCTCACCCGATCTGGACTCGACCTCGGCCGCCCTGCTCGCCCCCGGTGAGAGCACCCGCCGTACGCTCTGGCAGGTGTCGGAGCGGGCGTGGGACGCGGGCGTCCGGCCCGGCCAGCTCATCTCACAGGCGGTCTCGCTCTGTCCCTCGCTCACGCTGCTCGACCCCGACCCGGCGCACTACGACGCCGCCGTCGAGGCGATCCTCGAAGCGCTCTCGGGACGCACGCCGATCGTCGAGCCCGGGGTGGAGCGCGGGAAGGTCTTTCTGGGGATGGACGGACTCGGACGGCTCTACGGATCTCCGAAGAACCAGCTCCGAACGATGCTGCGCACGCTCTTCGACGTGCTTCCGCGTCCCCTCGTGGCGTCGTACCGGGTCGGGTACGCGCCGGGGACGTTCGGGGCGTGGACGGCGGCGGCGCGGGCGACGCCGGGTGGACCGGTGGTGGTGGAGGACGACGCGTCGCTCGCCCGCTTCCTTTCACGCTGTCCCGTACAGGCACTGCCCGTCGAGGACGAGATGGTCACCCGCCTGGAACGCCTGAACATCCGGACGCTGGGTGACCTCGTCCGCCTCCCCGAGCCGGCGCTCGTGGCCCAGTTCGGGCAGGACGGACGCGACGCACTCATGTGGGCGACGGCGCGGCGCATCGATCCCGTGCGCCCCTGGCATCGCCCCCACCCCATCCGCGCCTCGCTCGAGTTCGCCGACGCGACCGGGCAGGTCGAGGTGTGGCATGCCGCGCTCGACCGACTGGTGGAACGGGCGCTCGCCCGGGACGCCCGCCGCGGCCGAAGCGTGCACGAGATGCGCGTGATCGGCCGGCTGGAAGGCGGCGGGTCGTGGACGGTGGACGCCATCCTCCGTGAGCCTACCGCCGAGAAGGAGCGGCTCGCCTTTCTGCTGCGCTCGCGCATGGGACTCTCTCCCCCACCCCGCGCCCTCACCGGCCTCGCACTCGAGTTCACCGACTTCGGAGCGCCCGCCGCGCAGTCGGAACTCTTCGAGGCGAACGCCGAGCAGGGCCGCACGCTCGCCGACGGAAAGGTGCCGCACTCGCTCAAGGAGGCGGTGCGTGAACTCCGACTGCGGCTAGGGGACTCGCCGCTCTATCGGGTGGTGGAGCTCGACCCGTGGTCCCGCATTCCCGAGCGGCGACACGCGCTGCTTCGCTTCGAGGCCTGACGCTGGAGCCTGGTCGGGGGTGCCCGAAGGGACCCCTCCGGTGCTCAGCCCTTGGTGGCCGTCTTGCCCCGCAGGCGCAGGAGAAAGCGTCGCAGAAAGGAGAGCCGATCGATGAAGAGCACCCCCTCCAGATGGTCGGCCTCGTGCTGGAGGCACACCGCGTCCATGCCCGAAAGCGCGTACTCGAACGATGCCCCGTTCACGTCCTGCGCCTGGACCGTGATCTCGGTGGCTCGGACCACGTTGCCGACGATGCCGGGAACCGAGAGACAGCTCTCCTGAACCAGACCGACTGCCGCCCGCTCGGTGATCTCGGGGTTCACGTAGATCCGCGGCGCATCCTCATCCACCGTCGGCACGATCACGAGCACCGCCCGCTCGTCGCCGACCTGGTTGGCGGAGAGCCCCAGGCCGTCCGCGGCCTCCACCGTCTCGCTCAACTCGGCCACGAACGTCGCGAGCTCCTCGTCGAACGCCTCCACCCGGTCGGCGGGGCGCCGAAGTCGCTCGTCCGGATAGAGGAGGATCTCAAGCATCGGCGGCTCCGACCTCGATGCGCGGCTCCGTCACGGGACGCGTCGGTTCGCTGCCGACCCGCCCCCGTACCAGCGGCAGCGTGATCACGACCGTCGTGATGAGGAGGAGAATCTCGAACCAGTACACGACGACGTAGCCGGTCGACTGGCCGGCCCACTGCTGAAGAAAGCCGATGGACTCCACGGCGGCCGTCGAGAGGTCCCGGATCACCCCGCTCGCCGCCATCGCGACACCCACGGCGGTGGCCTGTACCGCTCCCCATGCGCCGAGCGCCAGGCCCGCCTGCTCGGCCGGCGCGCGGTTCATGGTGGCCGTGAGCGTCCCGTGGCCGAAGGCGGCGCCCCCGAAGCCGATCAGGAAATTCCCGAAC
This sequence comes from Longimicrobiales bacterium, assembly GCA_028284495.1. Lineage (GTDB taxonomy): Bacteria > Gemmatimonadota > Gemmatimonadetes > Longimicrobiales > Gaopeijiaceae > Gaopeijia. The sequence continues at coordinate 22,672 of JANQRP010000002.1, forward strand.
ACGAAAAGCCAGATCATGCCCATCGGAGCCGCGAGCATCACGAGCGCAAAGGCCGGAAGCCCGATCGCCGCGCCCTCGAGCGCGACCCGGTTCGCGTCGCCGCCCTTCCCCAGCACCCTGGACGCCCACCCGAAACCGAAGAGCCCCCCGAGCGCGAAGACGGCGGTCAGGCTGGTGGTGGCCGCCACGGTCAGCGACAGCACCTGACCGCCGAAGGGTTCGAGGAGCACGTCCGCCATTCCGAACCCGAGCGTGCCCATGCCCACGATCCAGAGGTGACGACGGGCATGCGCGCCGCGGCTGAACTGTTCCCACGACTCGCGGAAGGTCGGATCGGGAGCCAGCTCCCGACCCCGCAACGGGTTTCGCGGCTCCTGCTTCCACATCGAGACCGAGTTCAGCACCAGCGCCGTGATGGCGGCGCCCTGCACCACCTGCACGAGGCGGCCGGGCGAGAAATCCGACAACGCCAGGCCGAAGACGATCGCACTCACCATCATCGCGATCAGCAGGACCGTATACATGAGCCCGACGACCCGCGGGTGGGACTCGCTCGGCGTCAGGTCGGTGGCGAGCGCCAGGCCCGCGGTCTGCACGATGTGAGCGCCGGCTCCGACGAGCAGGAACGAGAGGCCGGCCGCCAGCTGCCCGATCCACACGGGCGCACTCGCCGCCTCCCCACGCCCGGCCAGCACCAGTAGCGCGAACGGCATGATCGCGAAGCCGCCGAACTGGAGCAGCGTCCCCTTCCAGATGAACGGCACCCGACGCCACCCGAGCTCCGAGCGGTGCGTGTCCGACCGGTGACCGATGAGGGCACGGAAGGGCGCGAACACGAGCGGAAGCGCGAGCATGACCGCCACCAGGCTGGTGGGGACGCCGAGTTCGACGATCATGACGCGGTTGAGGGTGCCGACCAGCAGCACCAGCGTCATTCCGACCGAGACCTGAAAGAGCGCCAGTCGAAGCAGACGCGGCAACGGGAGATCCGGTGTCGCGACGTCCGCAAACGGCAACGCTCGCGACCCCAGAGAGAGCCACGAGCGCGTGATGAAACGGCCGATCCTAGCCATTGGTCATCTGTGAGTGCCGCGTCCCGTCAGTCGTCGTCCGACAGGGTCCTCCACCCGAGGAACGAAGACAGCGGCGTCCCGTTCTTCGAGAGGAGCGGCATGCCCAGCATCTTCGAGAACGAGAAGTCGCTGCTCGTCAGGCCCCCGAACATCGGCTTGCCCGAGGTCAGCAGCGGCATGAACGACGTGAGTGCGAAGTTGCTGCTGGTCAGACCGCCGAAGATCGCCTTCCCCGATGTGAGGAGGGGGAAGAACGAGGTCGGCGCGAAATCGCTGCGGGTGAGCGCGCCGAACATCGGCTTCTGACGCCGCGACAGCGTGCGGATGCCGAGCGCCTGGCTGAACGGATCCGCACTCGATCCGCCGACTCCGGACAGCACGTGCGTATCGACCGGGCCCGCGCTTTCCAACGCACGCTCGATGGCGGCGCCGAACTGGAGCGGACCGGAGGCGGACACGACCGTCCGGCCGTTCGCCAACCCACGTGCCAGCGGTCCGGCCTGGCCCCTGGGGATTCGCCCGTCGGCGTTCGCCTGGTCGAGCTGGGCCTGCGCGTCCGGCCCCGGCGAGATCATGATGATCGCGTCGTCGAAGAGGCCGGTGGCGGAAAGCGCCTGCGCCGCGTCACGCGCGCGCGCATCGGAGTCGTACATGCGAACGATGGGGAACACAGGTCACCTCCGGCGCATCGGCGCGCGAATCATGAAAGTTGGAGACTCGGCCGGGGCGCGAACGCCCCGGCCGGAGCCGTTTCCTGTCCTGCTTCGGTGCTCCGTCCCGATCAACCGCCCCAGAAGGCGGCGAACCACTCGGTGTTGTTCAGGATCGCCGAGTGGACCGTGAGCGAGATGAGCGCTACGGCACCGAGGAACAGCGGGAGTCCGACGGTGGGCTTAACTACACACCAGATACGTCCTTGATTCATCGTCGTCTCCTCAGCCGAACCACGGCGTGTAGAGGTACGCGAGGAGGTGAGCCACGAGCGCGATCACGAAGAACACGCGTGCACCGTCGATGACGTGCTTGTGGAGCTCCTCCGATTCGCGGATGGTCAGGCCCGTTGGCCATACCCGATCCGGATCGTCCAGGTCTGCCATTGTCTTCTCCCGTGTAGGGCGGCCGCAGGGGGCACCCCGGCCTCGTGAACATGTGGCACGGGCGCGGAAGGTCCGCGCGTGCCTTTCATCGGTAGGACGAGTGTATGGCGGCGTTGTCCAGGTGTCAAGTATTGTTGTCACAGAATTACGTCAATTTTACTTGACAGCCTGGAGGTGCGTCCGCTTCATGTCCAACTGTCCTCGGTCGGCCTTGCATACCGTGGATCGGTTGCCTATCCATATTCGGTATTTGTTCGGGCTCATTCGACCGACCGACTCATGGCGCTGCGCGCACCGAAGGGCTCCACGACACGCCGGCTGCGGCGACTCGATACCCCACGGGACATTCGCGTGAAGACGGACGACGAGGGGCGTCCGGTGCGTGTGGCCCGCGCGCGGCGCGTCCTGGCCGTCGACCGGATCGTCGAGTCGTGGCGTATCGACGACGAGTGGTGGCGGACGCCGATCTCGCGCGCCTACGTCACGGTCGTGCTCGAGGACGGCGCCCACCTGACGCTCTACCAGGACCTGATGACGGGGAACTGGTACGTTCATGCATGACCTGCTCGCCCCTCCCCGTCCCATACCCGTGACGGACGAGATCGGCTTCGCCGGCCACCCCGGTCCCTCCCCCGTCGTCGTCTCGCTGACTGCCCGCGGCGCGCAGGCGAGCCGGACCAAGGTCGTGCTCTCCGACGAGCGCACCTTCACGATCGCGACGGAGGCCGTCCTTTCGCTCGGCCTTTCCCGCGACACCCCCGTCGACGCGCGGCTGCAGGCGAAGCTGGTCGACGCCGACCTCCGGTTCCGTGCGAAGGACGCCGCGCTCGGCCTCATCGCACGCCGCGCCCACGCGCGCCGCGAGCTCCGCGACAAGCTCTACCGGAAGGAGTTCCCCGGCCGCGTGATCCACCGGGTGCTGGACCACCTCGAGGAGATCGGGCTGGTGGACGACCGCGCATTCGCCGAGGCGTACGTGCGCGACCGGGTGAAGCTCAAGCCGAGGGGACGGCAGGCGCTGCGGGCCGAGCTCGCGAAGAAGGGCGTGCGCGATCAGGCCGACCCTGCCATCGCGACGGTGTTCGAGAGCGAGGAGGTCGACGACCGGTCGCTCGCGCGAGACGCCGCCGAGGGCTGGCTCGCACGGCAGCGGCCGAAGATCCTCGACGCGCTCGACGAGGGCTTCCGGAGCGAAGCCGGTCGGAAGGCGATACGACGCTACCTCGGCTGGATGGGCCGAAGGGGGTTCGGAGCCGGCATCGCGCGCGGCGTGCTGGACGAACTCCGGAGCGGCCGACACCCGGGTCGCTGACACCCGGCCGTCAGCTCCCGAGCACCACCTCGCGCGCAGGCTCCCGCAGATTGTAGCTGGACGCCATGACCCGCCCGTACGCCCCCGCGATGTCGATGAGGATCACGTCGCCCTCCTTCGTATCGGGAAACGGCCGGTCCACCCCGAGCCGGTCACCCGACTCACAGATCGGACCCACGATCTGGGCAACACCGGCCGCCGGTTCGTCGAGCCGCGTCAGGTTCACGATCTCGTGGTACGCGCCGTACAGGGCCGGCCGCATGAGCGAGTTCATGCCGACGTCCAGTCCCACGTAGCGGAGATCGCCCTTCCCCTTGATCTGCGTGACCCGACCGAGCAGGACCCCGGCTTCGGCCACCATCCAGCGGCCCGGCTCCAGCCACAGGTCCAGGTCGGAATGGTCCGCTCGCAGTCCGGCCAGCCCGTTCGCGAGCCGTTCGAGCGGGATCGGCGGAGCGCCCGGCATCGACGGCACGCCGAGCCCACCCCCGAGGTTGAGGACCTCGACCTCGGGGAAGTATTCGCGTAGCCCCGCGAGTGTACGCCCGACCCGGACCCAGTGGTCGCCGTCGAGGATGTCGCTTCCCGAGTGGGTGTGGAGTCCCCGTACACGTGCACCCGCAGCCGTGAGCGCCTCCGCGGCGCGCCCGAGCTCGAAGTGCGGGATCCCGAACTTCGAGTGGCGCCCGCCCGTCACGACTTTCTCGTGGTGCCCTCGCCCCCACCCGGGATCCACCCGGAGGAAGACGTCCCGGTCACGGAAGGTCTCCGACCACTCCTCGATCGGGTGAAGCGCGTCGAGCGTCGTCCGATAGCCACGCCCGAGCGCGTCCTCGTACTCGCGCCGGGCGGCGAAATTCGGCGTGAACACGACGTCGCCCGGATCGAGGCCCGGGAGGGTCGCCTCGAGATGCCGGAGCTCACCGGGAGACACGCACTCGAATCCCGCGCCCGCCTCGCGGCAGGTCTCGAGCACCGCGGGGTGCCAGTTCGCCTTCATCGCGTAGAGGACGCGATCGACCTCGTCGAGGGTCGTGAGTTCGGATGCGCGTCGGCGGACTGTGTCGAGGTGGTACACGTAGGCCGGTCCCTCCTGGGCGATCCCCACGAGTTCCGCCACGCGCTCCCGCCACCACCGACCCCGACCCCGCCGGCGCGGTGCGGCCCAGTCCGGATCGGCGGGCGCCGGCGTGGACGCAGCGTCACGCCAGTCGCCGAGGCCGTCGACCAGGGCGGCGTGGAGCCGCTCGACGAGGCGGCCCGCCTGCGTCTCGTCCACCACGACGGTGAAGTTGAGGTCGTTCGCGGCCTGCGAGACGAGGTGGATCCGGTGCTCCTCGAACGCCTGAAGGATCGGCCCCAGCCGGTGGAGCTGACGTCGGACGTTGCGGCCCACGAGGCTCACCGCCGTGCACCCGCTGACGACGCGGACCGTCGAGAACGCCCCGAGCGCCGACACGATGCGGTCGATCGTGCTCCGGTCGATCAGGTTCGCGTCGCCGTCGAGCGACACGGTGACGTTGGTCTCCGACGTCGAGACGAGGTCCACCGACACCCCCTCCTCCGCGATCACGGCCAGCGCACGCGCGAGGAATCCGACCTCCTGCCACATCCCCACCGTCTCGATCGAGAGCAGCAGCACGCCGTTCTTCCGCGAGACGGCTCGAAGCCCCGGGCGTGACTCCGGCAGGTCGGGCAGGATGCGCGTGCCGGGGGAGTCGGGGTCCAGCGAGCTTCGCAGATGGATCGGAATGCGGCGCCGACGGAGCGCCGGGATGCAGCGGGGGTGGAGCACGCGGCTTCCGGTCGTCGCGATCTCCTGCGCCTCGGCGTAGTCGAGTTCGGGAATCAGTCGCGCCGCCGGCACCGCGCGCGGATCCGCCGAGAACATTCCCGGGACGTCGGACCAGATCTCGAGCCGGCGGGCGTCCAGGCGACCGGCGAGGTAGGCGGCGGCGGTATCCGACCCGCCCCGGCCGAGGAGCACGCGGGCGCCGGATTCGGCGTCGCGGGCGACGAAGCCCTGTGTCACCACGACCTCGTGCCCCGCTGCGGCGATCCTCGCCACCGCCTTCGGCGCGACCGCTGCGTCGCACTCGGCCGAGAGCCACCGCCGGCGACCGCGGGCGCGTCCGTCCGAGACCAGCAGATCCGTCGACGCGACGGCGCCGGCGTCGAGCCCGCGTTCGCGCAGAAAGTCCGTGGCGAGCGGCGTGACGAGTCTCTCCCCGAACGACGTCACCCCCGCCTGGAGCCGCCACCCGTCCGCGCCGGCGCCCCCCTCTCCGGGGGCAAGGTGCGGCGCCTCCGCGAGCGCGGCCGCCAGCTCGTCCAGGAGCCGCGCGGTTTGGTCGCGCGCCGCGTCTCCGGCGCCGAGCCTGTCGGCGAGCTCGGTGACGCGATCCCGCAGGGTGGCCAATTCCTCGGCACGGACGTGATCGTCCGCGGCGAGCATCGAGCCGAGCAGATCGGTGACCCCGGGCTGGGCCGAGTGCACGACGACGGGACGCAGGCCCTCCTGGGTCCGCTGGCGGACGGTGTCGGCCACGACGTCCCAACGCTCGCGCGACGCGACGCTCGTGCCTCCGAACTTGAGGACGACGACGGAATCGGTCACGTGGGCCGGAGTCGTGAGGATCGCGGCCTCGTTCAGTCAGCCGCCGGGCCCGAGATCGATACCGTCCGCGATTGCGGCACGCCAGTCGGCCAGCGCCACATGCAGCTTCAGCCTCGTCTCGACGAGCTTCACGAGCGCGTCGAACGCCGCCTGTTCGCGGAGCTGAAGCGCGAGGAGATCGGAGGCGCCGGCGGCGAACCGCTCCGCCTCGGCCGCGCGGAGCTGCTCGGCCAAGTCGCCGGCAACCTCGGCACGGTCGACCTGCTCCAGCGCCGCCTCGAGATCCGCCGCCGCCGTGCGCACGTCGGCCGACACCTTCTCCCGCCCGAACCGGAGCTTCGTGCGGGCCACCTCCACCTTGGTCTCCGCCTGCAGCTGCTTGCCGGTCTCCGCGCGGCGCTGGACCGGAAGCTTGAACTCCACGGCGGCAGTGAGCTCCTCGCGCGCCAAGTCACCGTACAGCTCGGCGCCGAAGTCGCGCGTGGCCTCGACGCGCGCATCGAGGGTCGGGAGCGCATCGCCGACCGCCAGCCGACGCGCGACGTCCGCCCGCGCGACATCGAGGGCGAGTACCGCGAGCTCCGGCCGGTAGACCAGCGCACGGGCGAGCCCCGCCTCCAGGTCCGGGGGCGGCACGTCCGGCACCAGCAGGGTCGGTGGGAGACGCTCCTCCCCCGGGATGAGCGGCCCGAGTTCCGGATCCGGCCGAAAGAGGAAGAGCGAGAGTACGACGGAGGCCTCGCGAAGCGCCCGCTCAGCCTCGACGACGGCGATCTCCCGCGACACGACGAGCCCCTCGTTGTCGACGAGATCGATGTCGGCCCTCAGCCCGCTCTCGACCTGCGCCTCGAGGCCCGCGGTTCGATCCAGAGCGAGCTGCAGCAGCTCGCGCGCAAGCGCCAGCTTCTCCCCCGCGGCGACCCAGTCGTGATACGCGACGTAGGCGCCGCGGACGAGGTCGAGCCGCTGTCGGGCCACGACGGGCGCGACCGCCTCGAGTTCGAGCTCCGCGCGTTCGATGCCGGCCCGGGCCGGATCGATCGGTCCGCCCTTGAGCAGCGGAATCCGGAGCCCGAGCGCCAGCTCGCCGTCGTCGAAGGTCCGGTTGTCGTAGTAGTCGGGGAGCGTCTCACCGGTCGTGAGGCGGTACCCTCCGTACACCGTGGAGCCCCAGAGCCCCGTGAACTGCTCGAGACCCGCGGACGTCTCGGTGTACTCGTAGAAGCCATCGACCGTCCCACCCACCTTCGCGAAGAGGTCGAGATCGAAGGCGCCGCGCGCCTCACGCAGGCGCCCCTCGGCGATGGCGCGCTCGAGCTCCGCGATCAGCAGCGGCGGATACCAGCCGAGCGCCCCCACCGCCACGTCCTCCCACAGCAGCGGCACTCCCTGCTCAGCCGCGAGACCGGCATCCTGGGCGCCGAGCGACGCCGGAACGAACGCCGCCCACGCCACCAGGGTGGCACCGACCACGGCGCGCCGCGTCACGGTCACGTCCCCGATCCCACCACCGTTCCGCTCGTCGGGCTGTCGGGGAGCGTCGGCGGGAATCCGTTGAGCTGGCGCCAGATCTCGTACCAGAGGGGCACGCGGTTGAGCAGGACCCAGCCGCGGGTCTTCACGCCCTGACGGAGCCAGCGCGGCCCGGGCCACTCGACCAGCTCCCCGTCCCGCACCGTGTCCGCCACAGGAGTGACGAGCACGCGGAACCGTCCGGTCCCGTCGTCGGTCGGGTCGATGAGGACGACCTCGCCTCCGAAGGTACCACGCGCCACCGACGGCCAGCCGATGAATTGCACCGCGGGCCACCCCTCGAACTGGAGTCGGACGGGGCTGCCGGGTTGAACGACGTTGCCGTCTTCGTCGACGACTCGCTCGCGGACGAGTGGCACGTCGTTGCCGTCCATCCAGATCTCGACCCGGCGATCCTCGACGGGGGTCTCGGGCACGATCGTGGCGAGCGCCTTCCCGGCGCTCAGGAACGTTCCCTCGGTAGCGTCCACGCGAAAGATGACGCCGTCCCGCGGCGCTTCCACCGACAGCCGGTCGTACGCGTTGGTCTGGCTACTCACCGAGGCGACGGACGCTGCCGCGTCGGCCGAATCGGCGCGGGCGGCAGCGACGTTGGCGCGCAGCGAGTTGATTCCGCCGAGACCGTCCAGCTCGATACGCCGTCGCGCGGCCTCCGCCTGGGCGCGCGCTGCCGCGGTCCGGTCGCGTTCGAGACGGGCGAGCTCGTACTCGCGCTCCGACAGGAGCGCTCTGTCGGCGTTCCGGAAGAGTCGCTCGGCCCGCTCGAACTGTAGAGCGGCGGTCTCCGCCGTGACCTCGGCCGCGTCCAGTTCAAGGTCTGCCGCCGCGATCGTCTCGGGGAGCGCCGCCTCGGCAGCCTCGAGTTGCCGACGGTACCCGTCCAGCACCTCGGCCGCCGCCTCGAGTCGATCCACCGCCGCCTCGCGCTGGAGTTCGAGGTTCTGCCGAAGATCAGGGTCGTTGTCGCCGATCACGAAGAGGACGTCGCCCTCCCGGACTCGCTGGCCCTCCACGACCCGGCTCTCGACGAGACGACCGGACAGTGGCGCCTCCAGCACCTGGGGACGATCGAGCGGATCGAGCGCCACGACCTGACCGTTGCCTCGCACGAACTGCTGCCAGGGCAGGACCAGGACCAGGAGCCCGTAAAGTACGAACGCTCCCGCCGCAAGAATCCCCATCCGCCGCACGATCGGCGGCGACTCCGTCTGCTCCACAGCGGGGAAGTCCACACGGTGGTCGAGCATCGGGAACGCGTCGGACGGAAGGGACTCCCGCTCGGCGATCCTCTCCTCGCGCGTGGTCGGGCGGCTCATCCCGTCACCCCCGTGCGCATCGGTCCGAAGGAGGCCATGTCGATCGTGCGGTCACACCGCTCGATAACGGATGGGTCGCGGGTGGCGACGAGAAGCGTCCAGCCGTTGTCGTGTCCGAACACGAAGTCCGTCAGCTCCGTGAAGGTCTGCGGCTCGAGATTCTCGAGGTTCTCGTCGAGCAGCAGCAGCGAGGGCTCGCCGACGATCGCGCGCGCGATGATCAGACGCGATCGCTGGGAGGACGACAGCGGCCGGCCGCCCACGTTCAGGATCGAGTCGAGGGCCGAGGGCAGCCGCATCACGTCGTCGAGAAGACCGACCTTGCCAAGTGCGTGGCGCACATCCTGCCGCGACACGCCCGGGCGACCGAAGCTGACGTTCTCGAAGACCGACGCCTCGACCAGGTCCTGCCCGCGAACCAGCGCCACTCGGTGGCGGAGCTCCTCCAGATCCCAGTCGCGCACGTCCACTCCGTCGATCGACACGAGGCCTGCCTGCGGGATGCGGATGCCGAACAGGATCTCCATCACCGTGGAGGTACCGAAACCGGCGGCACCCACCAGAGCGACGCGCTCCTGACGCTCGAGCCTGAACGTCACACCCTGCAGGACCGGACGCATCGGATCGTATCCGAATTCGAGTCCCTCGAGTTCGACGAGAGCGCCCACCTGGTCCGATTGCGGCCGCTCGCCCCCCTCCCGCTCGGTCGGCAGGTCGACCACGTAGCCGATCTTGTCAACGGCCGCGAGTGCATCGTAGAACGCCTCGACGTGTTTCCCCAACGACGCCAGGTTCGCGACGATGGTCGACACGATGATCTCGGCGGCGACGAGCTGACCAAGGGTGAGCTCGGCATTCAGCACCAGCCAGCCGCCGAGACCGAGGAGCGCCGCAGATGCGACCGCCTGCAGACCCAGGAAGGCGAAGATCTGGCGGAAGAGGATCTTCCAGTGGCGCTCCCGCGCCTCCAGATACTCCTCCGCGAGCTCGTTCGCCCGCATGCCCGCAAGGTGCGAGGCACCATCGGATTTGAAGAGGTACGGAAAGAGCGCCACCTGCTCGAGCCACGACGCGACGCGGTGCTTGGCGTACGACTCGTCGATGCTCGATGTCACCGCCCCCCGTCCCAGCGTCAGCGGGACCACGGCCACGTAGGCGATCAGCACGAGATCGAAAACCAGCAGGAACGGATGGTAGAAGCCGAGAATCAGCAGGCCGATGAACGCTCCGAGCGCGAGGTTCACGCCGTCGAGCAGGATGAGTGCACCCGACTTCTGGACGGTGATCACGTCGAAGAAGCGATTCACCAGATCCGGGCCGAGCTTCTGGTCGAGCGCTTCCATCCGAACGCGTGGCAATCGGTGCGCCAGGTCCGCCGTGAGCCGCACGAAGACCCTTCGCTGGAGCAGCTCTGTCACGAAGTACTGGGCGGCCCTCACGAGCCCGAGCAGCACCAGGAAGCCGAACAGACCCAGCGACAGCACGACGAGCGCCTGCACGTACACGCCCTCGGACGCGCCGAAGGCCAGCGAGTTCACGAGCGCGTCCACCGCGAGCGGCGTCGCGAGGTAGAGCACACCCGCGAGCACGGCGAACAGCACGACGATCCAGAGGTCGCGGCGTTCGGGCAGCAGAAGCTGGTAGAGTCGCTTGAACGGCGGGTGTGGCGGCGCGTGGTCGGACCGCGCGTCCTGCGCCGTCATGCCGGCGCCGGACATCGTGCGGAAGGCGCCATCGGCCATGTGTGCCTCCCGGATCGTGGGCGAGGGTCGGGTTCGTCGGGCCGCGCTTACCCCGCCCCCGCGCTCGGTGTGCCATCCGCCGCGGAAGGGGAAACGCCGGCCGCGTGATGCGACCGCCCGACCCGTGCTACGGTGGTGACACGAGTCGGTACACGCGCACGTACTCCACCTCGAATTCGTCGGTCACCACGCCGGCCACGAGGTCGCGGCCGATCCAGTGAAGCTCGAAGCCGTCCGGCAGATGGACCGCTCGGGTGAGCGACCCCGACGCGTCGAACACTCGCCACCGCCGCGACGCGTCGAAGCGCTCGACGTGCTCCCTCACCCACGTCTCGCCCGTCGCCGCGGTTCGGAGCAGCTGCCAGTGGGGCCGAACCTGCGGCCGGTCCACCTCGATCCAGAAGCTCTCCCCCGCCTCGAGGAACCCCGGTGGGAAGTCGCCTTCGACCTCGGTCAGCTCCGCCTCCTCCTGGCGGCGCACCTCGTTCCATGCGCCCTCGGTGAGTGGGGCCGCGGCCTCGAGAATTCGCCACCTCTCCACCTCCGTGCCCGAGGCGTCCCAGAGCCGGACCTCCGGATGCTCCGTCACGCCCCCCACGAACCGGTCGCCCAGTACCTCCATCGCGTTGTCCGGGCCGAACGGTACATCGCGGAACGAGACGAAGTCGGCGGCCTGTACCACCCAGCCCAGATCGCCCGGAAGCTCGGCGAACACGGAGGGGGCCGAGCCGTCGGGGGCCGCGATCGCATGGAACTCCGTGGAGCGCGCTTCGTAGCCGCGTCCGGTGCCGCCGGTGGAGTACGATCCGTCGCTCCGTCGCACGCCCCACCCACCCGACTCGAGCCGACCGAAGGGCGTCACCGTGCCCTCGGGCAGAGCCTCGAACGTCACCTCCCGGACCAGCGCACCGTCGGCGTCGAAGACGCTCACGCGCCGCTGGCGCGAATCGTAGACCGCCAGTGAATCCGCCGGGAGCACGAACAGGCGCGACAGCGCGACGAACTCACCCGGACCCTCTCCCCTCCGGCCGATGGTGCGGACGTACGCGCCGTCGGCGTCGAACACCCGCACCTCCTCCGTCGAGCCATTGGCGACGAGCCACGACCCGTCCGACCGTCGCTCGACGTCGTTTACCTGGTACAGCGTCTCGGCGTCCGATCCGTCGAGCGCGCCGATCGAGAGCACGGGTTCGGGATCGGTGGTCCAGACCGGAAGGCCGTCGGGCACGCTTTCGACGATGCGGACTCCGGCGGAGTCCCGCACGGTGGGCTCGGGCGTACGTCCGTCGGCCACGGCCGGGCCGTCGCCGCCGCACCCGGCGACGCCGTACAGGAACACGGCAGAGACGATCGGGAACGTGCGCATTTTGAGTGGCGGTAGAGGGGAGGGTGATCGCACCCTAGCAGCGACGCCCCCGTCCCCGAAACGGTTTCGCCGATGATCCGTCGTCCGGTCAGCGCCGCATCCACGATCCTCGCCTTCTCCGTCGTCGCGTGCGGTGAGAGCGCGGCCGAACCGGGCCTGTCCACCGACGTCGTGCGATCGACGCACCCCGAACTCGGGGTGCCCGTGGTGACGTCGGGCAGCGGCCTGGCCGAGCGGGAGCTGGGGTGGACGGTGTCGGACGAGCCGGAGCTGGTGCTGGGCGTGTTCGAGGGTGGGCCGGAGGCGGAGCTCTTCTCCCTGGTGGTCGGGGCGAAGCAGCGCCCGGACGGCACCCTCTTCGTGATCGACAACGACGCCGACGAGGTCCGGGTGTTCGATCGCGACGGACGGCACATCACGACGCTCGGGCGAACCGGCGACGGACCGGAGGAGTTCCGGATTCCACGCATGGTGCAGACGCCGGATCACTTCGATATCCGGATCTGGGACCGGCGCCATAACCGCATGCTCTCGATCGATCGCGAGATCGAGTTCGGCGACGAGCGGACCCTGCCGAATCGACTCGGAGACCCGCTCGGCCTCATCGGCGACACGGTGATGACGCGGTACGACTTCATCTATTTCTCGCGAGAGGAGGGGCCCCTCGACCAGCCCGTCCGCTACTACGCCGCGCGCCCGGGCACCGACACGGTGCTCGTGGACAGCCTCCCCGATCCGATGTTCGTGACGATGGGCGAGATGAACGGGGAGCCGGTGCCGTCGATGCGCTCGGTCGCTTTCGACGCGCGCCCCGTGGAGGCGATGCACTTCAACGCACTGCTTCTCGTGCCGGGACCGGCGCCGGAGATCCACTGGTACGGCGCAAGCGGCGCCGTGACACGCATCGTCGCCGTCGACCTCCCGCCCGAAGCCCCGACGCGCGACATGGTGGTCGAATACGGCCGGAACACCTTCCGGGCACGGGGCATCGAGATCCGCGACGAGTTCCTGGACGCCTACCGCCGGATGCCGCTCGTCGATCGCATCGCCGCCTTCGACGATCTCCTCGTCGACACCGAGGGCAACGTCTGGGCCCGCACGTACCGGCGCGACGAGACGCGACCGGACAATCGCTGGCTCGTGTTCGCGCCCGGCGGCGAACTCCGCGGGTACGTGGACATCCCCGACTTCGGCGAGATCTACCAGATCGGTCCGGACTTCATGCTCGGGCGCGTGATCGGTGAACTCGACGTGAACCAGGTGGTCCGGTACGGGCTGACGCGGTAGCTCACTTGCGCGTGCTCCTGCACATGCGCATGTTTCATGTGCATACTGCATCCGGAGGACATGCATGAGCCGGATCCACTTCCTCGTCGACGGCGAAGACAAGCTCCGCTGGGAAGGCCAGGCATCGCGGGAAGGAATGTCGCTCGGTGCCTGGCTCCGCGAGGCCGCCGAAGCCCGCTACCGAGCCGCCCAGTTCGACGCTCCGTTCGAGTCGGCAGAGGACGTGCGCGGCTTCTTCGACCACGTCGACCGCACGCTGGATCGCCGGCTGCCAGAGCCCGACTGGGAGGAGCATCGACGCGTGCTCGACGCGTCGCGTCGGTCCGGACTGGACCCGACGTGACCTTCGTCGACACCAACGTCTTCGTCTACGCGGTGGGCGGGCTCCACCCGCTTCGTGACGAGGCGCGAACGTTCCTCGAGCAGGCCGTGGCCGAGTCAGCACCACTCTGCACGTCGGCCGAGGTCCTGCAGGAGCTGATGCACCTCTATCTACCGGTTGATCGGATCGGGACTCTCGACGCGGCACTGGACCTGGTCCGCCGAGCGATACCGACGGTGTGGCCGGTCGAGGCGGAGGACGTCCAGCTGGCGCGAACTCTGCTCGACGACCACCCCGGGCTGTCCGCCCGCGACCTCATCCACCGTGCATCCTGCATCCGGCGTGGCGTCGATCGGGTGAAGACGTTCGACCGGGCGCTCGCGGCGGCATTCGGCGCCTGATCAGCCCGCCCTTCCCCGAAGATCCCAGAGGTGCGCGACCAGTGCACCGGTGAGTCCTCCCGCCACCCACGGCCACACCGCCCCCGCCAGTACGGCCCGGAGCGCGAGCACGAGACAGGCGCCCGAGAGCAGGAACGGCCCCGCCTCCGCGAGGGACGGGCCACGCCCGGTCCGGGCGTGGCGGACCCCCAGAACGACAGCCTCGAGCGCGAGTACGGCCAGGATCAGATCGGCCAGACGGGGGGACGTGAAGAAGTCGGCCATCAGGGTCGGATGATCGGGTAGCGTTCGATCCAGGCGACGCCGAGATCGTCGGTGCGGACACCCAGGATCCAGCCCTCCCCCGCTTCGTGCATCACGAAGTCGTCCGGCATCGCGACGGTGCCGAGCCAGCGACCCTCCGGAGCGAGGACGGTCCACAGGCCCGTGGCGTAGGCGGACAGGTAAGGCTGATCGTCGACGGGCACGTCGTCGGGGTGGGCGACCTGCCTCATCCACAGGTAGCCGTCGGGCGTCGTCAGGAAGTCGTAGAAGGCGGGCAGGCTGTCGACCATGGGCGTCGACTCCCACATCCGGCGCATGGCGGCCCGAACCGTCTCCGAGGCGCCCGGGTAACCCTCCAGCTCCTGCCGCAGTCCCGCCTGACGGATGCCCTCGGGCGGGCTCATGCGCTGGCTCGATCGCCGCACGATTCGGCGAGATCCGGTCGCGAGGTCGAACCGCCGCACCTCGAATCCAGCCTGCGGGACGCCGCGCCAGATCGCCTCCCGGCCGAGCCGGGTGATCGCCTGACGCGACATGAGCCGCATGTACACCTGCCCCTCGGGGCCGGCCTCGGTCCAGTAGGCGGGGAACGGTCCGAACGCATCCAGCGAGTCGCCCGCGGGCGAGTAGAGGACGAGCCACTCCATGTTGAGGTGGCTTCCGGGTCCCTGGTCTCGCGGGTCGTCGCGCGCGCCGAGCAGGTAGCGACCGTCCGGGAACCAGCCCGACATCGCCCACTCGAAGCGCCCGGCGTGGGTACGCGACGGGGTCGCGTGATACCGCGCGTCTCCGTCGTCGTGCGTCGGAAACGTGACGATCTTCCGCATGTTGTAATCCCACCCGGCCACCGAGTCTCCCGCAACGACCGCGGCGTCGTACAGGAACCGGAACTCGACCGGGCCGTCCCCGAGTCCACCGACCGTGCGCACCCACCGGCCGTCGGCGTCGAAGACCCGGATGTCGTCCGTCTGGCCGTTGCGGACCGCGATCCCGTTCGGCATCGACACCGGCACAGGCGCGCTCCCGAAGTCCGTCCCCGGCACCGACCCGTCCACCGATCCGATCGAGAGGTCGGGCTCGTCGGCGATGCGCCAGCGCGTGGACTCCGTCCAGGCGGAATCGGTGCTCTCCGCGATGGTCACGCCGGCGGAATCCCGGACGGTGAAGGCCGGGGCGGACTCGGTGGTGGGGTCGTCCGCGCATGCCGCCAGGGACCACGCCAGGATAGTGGCGAGTGCGCCGGCGGTGCGGGCAAGGTGTCGGTCGGGAAGCACGGTCCACAGAGGACGTAGGGTGGAACCCAGCGGCGACTCAACGTGACGTCGACGCGGGCGTGAGGCGAATCGGGGCGCGCTCGACAGGTGCGGACCGCCCGTCGCCCGTCCGGCTACTCCTCCCTCAGCGCTCTCGCGGGAGACGTCCGGGCTGCACGAGCCACCGGAGCCGCGAGCGCGAGTGTGGCGGTCGCTCCGAGCACGACGATGATCCCGGCCAGATCTCCCACCGGGAAGGCCTCGATCTCCGGAAAGGCCGCCGCGAACAGCCTCGAGATTCCGGCGGCGAGGACGACGCCGACGACGAGTCCGGGCACCACGAGCCCGGCTCCCTGCCGGGCGATCCAGCGGCCGACGCTCCCCGGGCTCGCGCCGATCGCCAGGCGAACGCTGATCTCGCCTGCTCGCGTCGCCGCCCAGAACGTCACCACCGCGTGAAGACCGACGGCGGCCAGCACTGTGCCCAGCGCCGCGAGACCCCCGAAGAGGCCCGCAACGACACCGCCCACCAGCCGCGACTCACGAACGACCTGCTCCATCGGGCGCGGCTCCCACACGGCGAGTTCGGGGTCGACGGCGTTCAACATCGCACGAATCGCACCCGGGTTCGTCGTCCGCGCGAGTACGGCGACGGCCGCAGTCGGGCGCTGACGCCAGGGCAGGTACGCGGTCGGAAACTTCTCGAAGTCGAAGGGCGTGTGCTGCAGGTTCCGCACGACGCCCACCACCTCGGCCAGTGGATCGGACGGGTCGTCACCCAGTCGGAGTCGCCGACCGATGGCATCGGAGGGATCGCCCCACCACACACGGGCGAACGCCTCGTTCACGATCACCACCGGGGGCGACGCGACGTCGTCCGTTCGCTGAAACGCTCGCCCGTACTCGACGCCCACGTCGAGGGTCTCGAAGTAGCTCGCAGTGGCGATCACGCGCTGCGCCCGCATCGCAGGTCGGTCGGTAGACTCCCCTTCCTGCCGGAAGGGGACGCGCGCCGCCCCCTCCGGTGGCAGACTCGACGCGAACGCCACGGCCGGCAGCCCCGCCCTCCGCGACTCGGCGTCGAGGGCGTCGAGGATCGCCAGGCGATCGTCGGCCGCCGGGTAGGTGCGGGGCGGGAGCAGTGTCCGGGCGGTCTGCACGCCCGCCGGATCGAACCCGAGCGGCCGGTCTCGGAAGTCCGTGAGGCTGCGAGTGGCGATCGCAGCCGAGAACAGGAGCGCGATCGAAACCGCGACCTGCGCGAGCACGAGCCCCCTCACTCCCCATCCGAAGCGCTGGCCCGCACGCCCCGACCGCGCGACGTCGGAAGTCGCGCGGAGGGCGGGAACGACCCCGATGAGGGGCAGCACGACCACGACGGTGCCCGCCACGAAGGCCGCAGTCGCGCGGTCCGGTGACAGCGAGATCCAGGGTGGCAGATCGAGGACCGTCACGCCGGCGTCGATGGAGTCGACGACGACGACCGCCAGCACGAACCCCAGCCCACCTCCCAGCACGGCCAGGACCAGGGACTCGAGTGCGAGCAGGCGAACCAGCGCGGTCCGCGCGGCGCCGAGGCTGCGCCGCAACGACAGCTCTCCCTGTCTGGCGAGGAACGACGCGAATCGGAGATTGGCGACGTTGAACACCGCCACGGCGAGGAAGGACAACGCCACGATCCAGAGAATCCGGAAGGTGCGGACGAAGTCCTCGCCCGACCACACCGAGGCGGAGTAGACGCGGACCCGCTCGTGCATTCCGTCGGCCGCCTCCGTCGCGCGCGCTCCCGACGGGTCCCGCGTCGACTCGAGTTCGGCCGCGACGTCCGAGGCCGTTCGTCCCGCCGCGAGTCGACCCATCGCCAGGAACGTCGGGCTCTGGTCGCGGGGCGTCGCGAGGACGGCCTGGAGGTCCAGCGGGACCCACAGCTCCGCCGAGATCGGGAACACGAATCCCTCCGGCATCACGCCCACGACCCGGGCCGGACCGCCGTCGACGAGGATCTCCCGGCCGACGGCGGCGGGATCTGCTCCCATGCGATCTTCCCAGATTCCCCAGGAGACCACCACCGGGCGCGGCAATGCGCTCAACTCGGTCGCGTCGAACACCCGGCCCATGGCTGGCGCGCGCGCAGCCACGTCGAACATGTCGGGGCTGATCGCGGCGCCCACGACCCGTCCCGGCCCCTCGACGCCGCTCACGACGAAGGAGCCCTGCGCCGCCGCGCCCAGTGCGTCGAGGGTCGTCGCCCCACCCTGCAGCTCGACGATGTCGTGCGCGGGCAGCCCCAGCGAGCGTTCCGCACCTTCGTCCTCGAGCCATCGATCGACGAGCACCACCTCATTCGCGTGCGGAACCGGGAGCGTGGAGACGGTGACCCCTCTGAGCATCGAGAGGACCAGCGCTCCCGCACCCACGCCGAGTGCCAGCGTCACAAGCGAGGCGCCCGTCTGCACGGGAGACCGGCCGAGGGTCCGCAGCGCGAGACGAAGCTCGCGCAGCGCCGGCTCGACGATGGGGACCCGCCCGATGCGCCGGATCTCGTCCCTGTGCCGGTCGCTCCGGCCGAACGCCTCCGTGGCCGCCCGGCGCGCCTCCGCCTCCGTCATCCCGCGGGATACGTTGTACCGCGTCTCCGCCTCGAGGTGGAACGCGAACTCGTCGTCCACGTCGCGGGTGGCTGCGCCACCGACCCAACGGTGGACGGCACGCCGGATCGCGCGCACGAACCGTCTCATGGCGCCTCACCCGTCCCACCGTCGAGGACCAGCCGCATTCCCCGAACGATGTGATCCCACTGCGCCTGCTCCCTGCCGAGGCGGCGTCGCCCCGCAGCGGTGAGCGCGTAGAATCTCGCTCGCTTGCCCGTCTCGGCCTTTCCCCACTCCGACTCGAGCGCGCCTTCCGCCTCGAGCTTCCTCAGCGCCGGGTAGAGCGAGCCCTGGTTCACGTCGAAGGTGTCATCGGAGAGCTCCCGGATGGACCTCGAGATCGCCCATCCGTGCATGGGACCGTGGTCGTTTGCCACGCGGAGGATGAGGAGGTCGAGCGTCCCACGGAGCACGTCCTCCCGGCGCCCGGTCATCGCCCGTGCGAGGTCAGGAGCGCCGCGCCGCGGAGGACCACGACGTACGTACTCGGGTCCTGCGCCCGCTCGAAGTTCGCGACCACGCTCGAGCCGTCGGGCGACCAGTGCCCCCGCCGCACGTCGAAGCCCCCGATCTCGGTCACCTGACGAACCTCCGAACCGTCGGGACGCGCCTCCCACAGCTGGCCCGAGCCCGAGCGATTCGACGTGAACAGCACCCAGGCACCGTCGGGCGACCACGAGGGCCACCCGTCCCACGTGACGTCCGTGCTCACGTTCGTGGCCGTCCCGCCGTCGAGTGCCTGCACGAAGATGTCGGCGTCCCGGGGCGACACCGTCCGCTGGAATGCCAGCCACCGTCCGTCCGGTGACACCGCAGGGAGCGCCTCGCGCTCGTCCGTCTCGGTGTGGCGTCGCAGGTCCGACCCGTCGAGGGCCTGCGACCACACGTCCCAGTTCCCCGAGCGGTTCGACACGAAGAAGATCCGGGTGCCGTCGGGTGACCAGGACGGGTCGGTATCGTTCGCGGGGTCGGACGTCAGGTTGCGGCGCGTACCGTCGGCCAGGTCGAGCATCCAGATCTCCTCCTGCGTCCCGTCGTCCACCACGAAGGCCAGACGACGACCGTCGGGTGACGGCACGGGAACGAGTTCGTCCTCCATCGTCTCCGTCACACGCGTCCGGTTCGCTCCGTCCGCCCCGCTCGTGATCAGCTCCCACCCGCCGTGACGATCCGAGTAGAACACGACCCGCTCGCCGTCCGGCATCCACCGGGGGTAGCGTTCGGAGATCGTCGTCAGGATCGTCAGGGGCTCGGCCTGGGCGGCCAGGGTCGAAGGCGTACAGAAGAATGCTGCCAAGAGCACGCTGCATACGCAGCAGGTTCGCCCGATCATCGTCTTCCTCCCGTCGTCGTCATTGTGTCGGACTCCGACACAATAAGATCTCCCTCACGTCTCGACAAGCACGGTCGGTTCTCCTTGTATTCGGTTTCTGTTCGGTGTAGGATGGATGCCCGCCGCTCGACAGCCGTACGGCCCCGACCCGACTCCGACGCCTTCCGTGCCTGCCCCCACCCCACCCTACGTCGAGCTCCACTGCCACTCGGGCTTCTCCTTTCTGGACGGGGCATCGCACCCGGAAGAGCTGATCCTGCAGGCGAAGGAGTTCGGGTATCCGGCGCTGGCGCTGACGGATCACGACGGGCTCTACGGGTCGATGGAGTTCGCGCAGTACGCCCGGATGCATGAGGTGCAGCCGATCACGGGGGCGGAGATCTCGCTGCGCGCCTGCTTCGGGCGAACCGCGGTGCCGGCCGGTGCCCCCCCGCCCTTCAATGACTTCGGTCGGCCGATCATCGACGCGGCGCTCGACCCGGACGAGCCGGAGCTCGGCCACCACGTCACGCTCCTGGCTGAAACGCCCCGCGGCTACGCAAACCTCTGCCGACTGATCTCACGACTTCGGCTGGAGAGCCCGCGCGAGACGCCCCGCCTCCCCTTCGACGTGCTCGAGGCGCCGGGCGCGACCGAGGGACTGATCTGCCTGACCGGATGCCGGCACTCGCCGCTGGTGGCCGCGCTCGAGGGGAGCTGGGCGGAAGGGGAGCAGATGGCCGGGAGGCTGCTCCGCGCGTTCGGGCCGAGCCGCCTGTTCGTGGAGCTCCAGGACGCCGAGGCGAAGGGGGACGGGCCGCGGAATCGCAGATTGGGACGGCTGGCGGATCAGCTGGGCCTGCCGGTAGTGGCCACGAACAACGTCCACATGCACCGCCCGGAGCGGCACCGGCTGCAGGACGTGCTCGTCTCGATCCGCCACCGCACGACCCTCGACGGTTCGCACCCCTGGCGCCGCCCCAACGTGAACGCGCACCTCGTGCCGCCCGAGGTGATGGCCCACCGCTTCGAGAGTCGGCCGGACGCACTCCGCCACACCCTCGAGATCGTCGAGCGCTGCCGGGCGTTCGACCTGACGAAGGACCTCGGCTATACGTTCCCCGACTTCCAGGGCAGCGAACGGGGCAGCGCGTCAGAGACGCTCGCAGCGGTCTGCCTGGCGGGCATCGCGGAGCGCTATGCGCCGGGCTCGAAGCAGGCAAAGGAGGCCGAGGAGCGGCTCGGTCAGGAACTCGAGCTGGTGGACCTGCACGGCCTCGCCGGTTTCTTCCTCGTCTACCGCGATATCATGAACCTCGCGCGCGACGTGGCCCGCGAGGTCCGGGGCGACGCGCCCCGCGCTCACTCCTCCCTGCCCCCGGGGCGCGGGCGCGGCTCCTCGGTGTCATCGATCATCTGCTACCTGATCGGGCTCTCGCACGTGGACCCGGTACATGCCGATCTCCACCTGGGTCGGTTTCTGAGCGAGGCGCTCCATAGCGTGCCCGACATCGACATCGACTTCCCGCGCGAGATTCGCGAGGAACTGATCCTTCGCATCTACGAGCATTACGGGCACGAGCACGCAGGGCTCGTCTGTACCTTCCCGACCTTCAAGTACAAGTCGGCGGTGCGTGAGATCAGCAAGACGCTCGACTTGCCCCAGGGCGATCTCGAGAAGCTGGCCAAGCTCGGTGAGTCGTGGAAAGCGCACGGTATCCGGGGCGAACTCGAACGCATCCCGGAGTTCCGCGGGAAGCTGGAGACTCCGATGTGGCAGGCGCTCGCGGCGCTGGGCGAGGAAATCGCGGGCCTGCCGCGACACGTCTCGCAACACGTGGGCGGCATGATCATCTCGAGTCGGCCACTCGTCGAGATCGTGCCGATCGAGCCCGCCGCCTGGGAGGGCCGCTACCTCTGCCAGTGGGACAAGGACTCCTGCGACGACGCGGGATTCATCAAGATCGACTTCCTCTCCCTCGGGATGCTCTCGCTCGTGGAGGACGCGGTGGACCTGATCGCCGAGCGTGACGGCACGCCCCCCGACCTTTCGCGCATCGACTACGAGGACCAGCAGGTCTTCGACCGGATCTGTGACGGCGACACGATCGGGCTCTTCCAGGTGGAGAGCCGCGCACAGATCCAGATGATCCGGCGCGTGCAGCCCCGGAACCTGAAGGACCTGGCGGTTCAGGTGGCGATCGTGCGCCCGGGGCCGATCGTGGGCGGCGCGGTGAACCCCTACGTGAAGCGACGCGAGCTCCTCCGTGAGAACCCCGACTTCGAGGTTCCATACGACCATCCCCTCCTGGAGGAAGCGCTCGGCGAGACACTCGGCGTGATCATCTACCAGGACCAGGTGCTTCGGGTGTGTCGGATACTCGCGGGGTTTTCGGACGGCCAGGCGGAGAGCCTGCGACGCGCGATGAGCCGGAAGCGTTCGCAGGAAGCGATGCGGGCCCACCGCGATGCCTTCATGAAGGGAGCGACCGAACGGGGCGTGGACGAGGTGACGGCCGACCGGATGTTCGAGCAGGTCAGCGCCTTCAGCGAGTTCGGCTTCCCGAAGTCGCACGCCGCGGCCTTCGGGCTGCTGGCCTATCAGTCGGCCTGGCTGCGCCACTACCACCCTGTGGAATACTACACGGTACTTTTCAACAATCAGCCGATGGGCTTCTACAGTCTGGATGCTCTGGGACGCGACGCTCGGCGGAACGGCATCCACCTGCTCCTGCCCGATGTGAACCGGTCATCCGTGAAATCCACCGTAGAGGGTGACCACCTCCGAATCGGACTGGGATTCGTGCGTGGACTCGGTGTGGGAAATGCGGAGAGAATCGTGTGGGAACGTGGATATCGTGGACCGTTCACCTCCCTCGCCGACTTTCTTCGGCGAACGCCGGCCTCTCTGAAGCGACCCGCGGTCGAGAACCTGGTCTGGGTGGGAGCCTTCGAGACCATGGGGCTCACCCGCCGTGAACTCCTCTGGCAAACCGGTCTCTGGCTCGGCCCCGAGTCCGACTCGAAGCGGACCAGCACCCGCGAGGATCACCCGCAGTGCGAACTTCCACTGAACGACCCCTACGCGGACGTCCCGTTCGGAGATCTGGACGACGCCGATCGGATGATCGCGGAGTATCGGATGCTGAAGTTTTCCACATTTTCGCATCCCCTGGAGCTTCTGCGTGAGCAGCTTCCACTCGATCGGGTCACGGCGGGACGACTTCCGCATCTCCAGCAACGCTCGAAGGTCTGCATTGCGGGCATAGTCACGGCCCGACAAAGACCTTCAACTGCAAAAGGCTATGTATTTGTTCTTCTAGAAGATGAGGACGGTCCCATGAATGCGATCGTGAAACCGAAGATCTACGAACGAGATCGGAATCAGGTGCGTGCCGAGCCCTTCGTCGTGGTACGCGGCACACTCCGGAAAGATGGCAAGACGATCAACATCATCGCCGATTCCGTCCGCGCAATTCGAATTGATTCGGGGACAAGTGGAGAACTTTCCCACAATGCACATCTGCCCGGGACGCAGGAGTGGTGGAGCGACCGGGCACGGAAGGACGCGGCCGAGCTCGAGGGTGCACCGGACACCCCCGCGGCGCCGCACGGACGTCACCCGAACGGCACCCCGCGCCGGGACGGCTCACTGAGCGCGGGCGGGCGCGACCCGCTCGCCTATCTCACCGCCCTGCGCCAGAACGCCCCGGGGTCACAGGACTGGGGTCGCTGACCCTGCACTGCACCGACATCTTCCCATCATTCCCCTGCAGGAGTTCGCACCATGGCCACCATCCAGTCCGTCTCCCCTCTCATCACGGTCGACGCCATCGAGCCCTGCCTCGGGTTCTGGACCGACGCCCTCGGCTTCGAGGTCACCGTGACCGTACCGGAGGACCCCGCCCTCCTGGGCACCGACGCCGCGGCCGACGCGCCGCTCGGATTCGCGATGCTGCAGGCGGGAGACGTCACGGTGATGCTCCAGAGCGGCGGCAGCCTCGATCTGGACCTCCCCGGCCTCTCCGACGAGGTCGTGCCGGCCAACGCGATGCTGTTCATCAAGGTCGACGCTCTCGATCCGTTCATTCCCCGGCTCGGGGGTCTCGAGATCGTCCACGAACGACGGACGACCTTCTACGACATGGACGAGATCTTCGTGCGGAGCCCCTGCGGCACGATCGTCGGGCTGGCGGCACCGGTGGGCTGAGCGGGGCGGCGGGCCGGCGACGCGGGACGAGGGCCGAGCGGAGCCACGGCCCGGCGATCCGGAACCCGACAGCTTCTCCGCAACTACGACATGGGAACCCCAGCCCGGAGACTCCCATGACCGACGCACGCCCTTCGCTCGCCGACGACGCTCGCCCGGACGACCCGCGACCCACGCTCGCAGGCGCCGTTCCCGACACACCGATCGCCAACGACCGATTCAAGCGCCGCTGGGACTCGTGGTTCTGGCTCTCCACCACCGCGGCCGTCGCGGTGCACTTCGCCGTCTTCGCGCTCTGGCCCGACATGGCGGTCGCGGTGGACGAGCCCGCGGAACGTCGGGCCTCGATCGCCATCGACGTACTTCCCCGATTCGAGATGCCGGAGGCCCCGACCGACGTGCGCCAGCCGCAGATCCCGGTCCTCGGCGTGCCCCGGGTCGCGATCGACGCGCCCGTGGAGATGGATCCGATCGATCCGCCCGACTTCGCCGATGTGATCGGCCCGCCGCCGCCGACCGCCCCTCCCGCCGACCGGGTCGACGCCCGGTTCACGCCCTACGAGGTCGGACCGGTCCTGAGAAACGAGTCCGAGATCGTGCGCACGCTCCAGCGGGAGTACCCGCCACTGCTGAAGGAGTCCGAGATCGGCGGCGTCGTAGTGGTCTGGGCGTTCGTGGGCGTGGACGGCGCGGTGCAGGAGGCGGAGGTCCGCGAGAGCTCGGGCTACGAGAGCATGGACGCGGCCGCACTCCGGGTGGCGGGCGAGATGGAGTTCCGCCCTGCTCTGAACCGCGACCGGAAGGTCGCCGTCTGGGTGTCGTTCCCGATCACCTTCCGGGTGGGGCGCGTCCCCGGACCGGTCGCGACGGGCTGACGGGAGGCCGCGCGCCTCCCGCGGGGCTCACCGCCCGAGAGCTTCGATCACGAGTTCGGCGGCGCGCGCGCCCGAGGCCTGCTGCTGGCCCGTGACGAGCAGGCCGTCCCGAACCGCGAAGGGTCGGAACGGCTGGTCGACGACGAAGTTCGTCCCGTCGAGCGCGCGCGCTTCCTCCTCGATCCAGAAGGGCTGGATCCGCTGCCCGACGAATGCGTCTGCGATCTTCTCCTCGGCGTCGGCGAACCCGGTCCAGGTGCGTCCGGCCACGAGCAGCGCACCCTCGGCGTCGCGGGCCTCGAGCAGCAGACACGTCGCGTGGCAGACGAGCGCCGTCACCGTCTCCGACGCCAGGCAGGAAGCGAGCCATCGCTGGAGCTCCGTGTTGCCCCGGTACGCCACCATCGGCGCCTGGCCCCCGACGAAGAACACCGCGTCGAAGTCCGACGGATCGACGTCTGTGAGAGCCGGTGTGTCGCGGAGCATCGCCATGTGCCGGGCCGAGTGCTTGAACCCGAGGCTCACGATGTCCTCCGCCGAGTACCCGCTCTCGTGCTCGGGATCGCTGAAGTCGTCCGCCTCGAGATCGCCGCCCTCGGGGCTCACAACGGTGACGGTGTAGCCGGCTTCGGTGAACGCCCAGTACGGATGCGTGAGCTCCGCCCACCAGTACCCGACCGGCCAGCCGGTCGTCGGGGAGGTGGTGGGGTTCGGGACCACGATCAGAACGTGCCTGGGACGGGTCGGGTTGGCCGGATTCGCATCGGTGCTCATGGTGGCTCGCCCTCGTGCGGAGTGGTGGTGTCGCGAAGCGGTGGGGTCCGGGGACGGCCTACACTACCGGACACCTGCACGGCGGCACAGTATGCACATCCATGACAGGTACTTACACCAGGGGAAGTGCATGCCGGAATTCGAGTACGACGGGCGACGGATGAACAACCCGGTCGAGCTGTCGCTGCATGTGATCGGCGGGAAGTGGAAGATGCCGATCCTGTGGCGGCTTCGGGCCGAGACGCGGAGGTACAGCGAGCTTCGCCGGAGCCTGCCACGCGTGACGGACCGGATGCTGACGCGGCAACTGCGCGAGCTCGAGGCGTCGGGGCTGATATCGCGCACGGTGCACCCGGTCGTGCCGCCGCACGTGGACTACGCGATCACCGACCTCGGGCGTACCGCCCTGCCCGCCATCGAATCACTCCGAGCGTGGGGGCGACTGTACCTGGAGGCATCCGCGGCGGGAGGGACGTCGGCGGAGCGGGACGGATGGGCAGGTACACCGCATCCGTAACACGCCGCCGCAGCTCCCGTTCGGGCGTCCCGTAGCGTGGCCCGCGCGATTCAGTCGGCGGCGGGCTGAGTCCCGGCGGAAGGCTGGTCCTCGGCGGCGGCGGCCGAATCCCGCTCGGCCTCGGCGACCGCGACACGTACCCGTACCGCCGTATCCGGCGTCACGGAGATCGAGGTGATCCCAGCCTCCACGAGGAACTTCGGAATCTCGTGCGGGAAGTCCGACGGGGCCTGTCCGCAGATCCCGATCTCCAGCCCGGCGGCATTGAATCGGTCGACGGCCTGGCGGATCATCGCCTGTACCGCGGGTGACCGGGCGTCCACCGGATGGCGGTAGTGCTCCAGATCGTCACGCGACACCGCGTACACGGTCTGGACGAGGTCATTCGAGCCGATCGATCCGCCGGACAGCCCCATGTCGGCGATGAACTGGTCGGCATCGATCACGTTCGAGGGGAGCTCGACCATCAGGAAGAGCGGCACGTCCGAGTCCGGGCCGAGACCCTCGCGCGCGAGCACCTCGACCACCGCCCGCCCCTCTCCGGGCGTGCGGCAGAAGGGCACCATCAGCTGGAGATTGTCGAGGCCCATGTCCCGCCGCACGAACCGGAGCGCCTCGCACTCCATCGAGAAGGCGTCCGCGAACCCCGGATCGACGTATCGGCTCGCACCCCGCCAGGCGATCATCGGGTTCTCCTCGAGCGGCTCGAACAGCCGACCACCGAGCAGTTCCCTGTACTCGTTCGACTTCAGGTCGGAGAGGCGCACGAGCACCGGGCGCGGATGGAACGCCGCGCAGATCAGTCCCACACCGTACTTCAGCTGATCGACGAAGAAGTTGCGCTGGTTCTGATAGCCGGGCGTACGCCGCTCGACGGCGCCCAGGAGAGTCGCCAGCTCGTGGGGATCCTCGCTGCGAAGCCGCTCGGCGTAGGGCTCGAGCGCCGGCGCCACCCACCCCTTGTCCACGAACGCCTCGAGCTGGTCGAAGAGCGCCAGCGCGAGCGGGTGGACGCCCACCTGCGCCGTCAGGACGAACTCGATCCGGGCGAGCCCGACGCCGTCCACGGGAAGCATCGCGTCGCGGAGCGCCTTGTCCGGGAAGCCCACGTTGAGTTTCACCTTCGTACGCGTCTCGGGCACCTCGTCGAGGTCGACGCGCTCCACCTCGTAGTCGACGATGCCGTCGAAGACGTATGCGACCTCGCCCTCCGCGCACGACCCGGTCACCTCCTGCAGCGGCCGGAGCGTCTCCATGGCGTTATCGCACCCGACGATGGCCGGAATGCCGAACTCGCGCGCCACGATGGCCGCGTGCGACGTCCGCCCACCCCGCTCGGTCACGATGAGGCTCGCCTCCTTCATGAGCGGCTCCCAGTCGGGCGTCGTCATCTCGGTGACCAGCACGTCACCCGGATCGAAGACGTGCTCCTCCGCGGGGATGTCGTCGAGATCGACTCCCTGCTTGTGGAGCGTCCGCAGGTGACGCTTCCGACGGATGACCTCCTCGTAGCTCTGATAGCGCCGGACCCGTCCGCTCCCGATGCGCGTGCCCACGGCCACGCCGGACAGGAGCTGGCGCCCTTCCGCCCGCAGTCGATCGACCACGCCGGGCGGGAACCGGTAGGTCTCGAGCTGCTCGGACGCGGAGTCCTGGGCGTGAACCGTCTCGGGTCGGGCCTGCACCAGGAAGAGCTTCCCGGTCTGGCCGTCCTTGGCCCACTCGACGTCCATCGGCCGCCCGTAGTGGTCCTCCACGACGAGCCCCATGCGTGCGAGCTCGAGCACCTCCTCGGTGGTGAGCGACCAGCGGCGGCGGAGCGACGCCTCCACATCCACGGATTCGGTGCGCGTGCCGCCCTGGCGCGTGTAGATCATCTTCCGGTCCTTCGCGCCCATTCGGCGGTGGACCAGCGCCTGGGTGCCGCGGGTCAGGCCCTCCTTCCAGACGACGAAGGTGTCGGGTGACACCGCCCCCTGCACCACCATCTCGCCGAGTCCGTACGACGACGTCACGGTGATGACGTTCCGGTTCCCGGAGTCGGGGTCCATCGTGAAGAGCACGCCCGACGTCGCGAGGTCCGCGCGCACCATTTTCATGACGGCCACCGCTACCGACCCCTCGAGCGGGTCCATGCCGTGTGAGAGCTGGTAGCCGATCGCGCGCTCCGTGAATCCGGACGCCACGCACTTCCGCCACGACTGGACGACGGACTCCACGCCCCGGACGTTCAGGAACGACTCGTACTGGCCGGCGAAGGAGGCGATCTCCGAATCCTCGCGGGTGGCGGACGACCGGACGGCCGTGTCGACCTCGCGTCCGTACTCCTCGCAAAGCGCCGTATAGCCGTCACGGATCGCGTCGGCCACGGCGTCGGGCACCTCGGTCGACAGGATGATGGCCCTCGCCGACTCCGTGCGGTCGTGGATCTCCGTGTCGCCACTCAGCGACGCCGCGTCGAACAGGACGCCCAGCGCCTGCTGGACCGTTTCCGCCTCGGCTACGCCTGCCTGAATCGACTCGGGAAGGTGCTCGAACTCCTCGGGCACCGCCCGACCCGGGCGTGCCTCGAGGAAGACCCGATAGGCCTCGACGGTGGTCGAAAATCCGTTGGGGATGGTGACACCGCGTTCGCCGAGCTGGTTGTACATCTCGCCGAGGGAGGCGGACTTGCCCCCGACGTCTCCGACATCCTGGGAACCGAGGTCGGAGAACCAGCGAATGAGTGGGCCGGGCACCTCGTCAGCCAGCGGGCCTGCGGAGCTCCACGACGTCGTCAGCGAACAGCATCTGCATGGCCCCGCGGACGGCGACGACGTCCGTCGTCTCGCCGTGCTCGCGCAACACCGTCATGGGCTGGGCGAGCAGCTTGCTGACGATGCGGGTCGCGGCGCGCTCGATGTCGGTGTGCTCCGTGGCGTACTCGATTTCGCGGCGGCATATGTCCTGGAGCCTCTCGCGCAGGGGCCTGAGGGCCTCGCGCGCTCCGCTCTGGGCGACCCACGACATGTAGGCGCGTGTGTGTCTCAGCACGATGTCTTCCGCTGCCGGGACGGCGGCCCTCCGGGCCCTCGCGACCGACGCGGCTTCAGGGTGCAACTGGTCGAGGTCGACCAGATTGACCCCATCGACGTGCTTGAGTGCCGGATCGGCGTTTCGCGGCATCGAGATGTCGATGACGACGAGGTCCGACCCCGACGTTCGTCCGTCGATGTCGCGGGCGCCGAGAATGGGAGACGGCGCACCCGTCGCGACGATCACGCCGTCGGCGCCTCGGATGGTCTCCGCGAAGTCCTCCCACGGGGCCGTGGTCGCCCCGAGAGAAGCGGCCAGCTTCTCGGCCCGCTCCCGAGTCCGGTTCAGGACGACGAGTTCACGTACACCGCGCTTCGAGAGCGAACTCGCAGCGTGGCTGGCGATCTTGCCCGCGCCGACCACGACGAAACGGCCATCCACGCCACCGACACGGTTGATCGCCGCATTCGCCGCTTCGGATCCTACCGAGCTGCGGCCCGCCATCAGGTCGGTCTCGCGCTTCACGCTCCGCGCCGACCGGATCGCGGCGTCCATGAGGCGGTGAAGGTTGGCCCCCAGCGCCTCGTGTTCGGCGGCCCGACGGTAGGAAGCCCGCACCTGCCCGACGATATGGATGTCGCCGAGGATCTGAGACTCGAGCCCGGACGTCACGCGGAGCAGGTGGCGCGCGCCATCCACCCCCATCCGATGCGTCGCTGCGGCCCTGAAGCGACTCGCCTCGTCGTCCCGCCCGAAGTAGCGCCGAGCCATCTCCTGATACGGATCCTGCCCCCCGATCGAGGTCGCCCAGCCGTACAACTCGATCCGGTTGCAGGTGTTGATGGCCATGAACTCCCGGACCATCCTCGACGCCCCGCGCTCGTACGCCTCGTGCACCCGCGCGTCGTCGAGGTGGAACGACTCGCGGGTACCGACGTCGGCGTGCGTGAAGTCGAGGCCCAGGGAAATCAGCATCCGCCGCCTCCCGCTCCGGGCCTGAGGGGGCTTCCTCCGGGAACCCTCACGATCTCGCGCGCCACATCACCCAGGAGCTCAGGGCCACCGTCCGCGAGTCCCTCGAGCGCGTCGATCCGCTGGAGGCCGCGGCGGAGAATGCGCTGGCCCTGGCGAAGCGGATTCCGTCCACCGGGAGCACGCCCATTCGCGCGGTCCTCGTCCAGGTCGTGGGCGTCGTCGACGAGCTGGTACGCCCAGCCGATGTCGCGACCGAACCCGACGAGACCACGACGGGTCACGTCCGACGCCCCGGCCACACGCGCGCCCGCCTCCACCGCGAAGGCCGCGAGAGCGGTGGTCTTCCGTCGGTAGAGCCGCCGGGTCGCCCCACGGCAGTCGCCGCCCATCGCGATGTCCACTGCCTGGCCGCCCGACATGCCGTCAAATCCGAACACACCACCCCATCCGGCGGAGAGGGCGGCCCCGTCGGGGCTGCGGCCGAGACGTTCCGCGGCCTGCGCGAGGAGCCCGATCGCGACGAGAATCGCGCCGCTGCTCCCGAGCAGGCGGTGGGTCGCAGGAACGCCTCGGCGCTCGGCGCTGTCGTCCATGCAGGGAAGATCGTCCAGCACGAGCGAAGCGGTGTGGGTCAGCTCGACCGCGATGGCGGCGTCGAGCGCCGCCTCCGGAGCACCGCCGACCGCCCTCGCGGTGGCCAGCGTAAGAAGTGGCCGCCACCGGCGACCCGCCCGCTGCCGGACCCCGAGCGCCGCCGCGACGGCGTCGCGCACCGGTCCGAGGGGACCGGGAACGTCGGCCGCGGCCGCCGCGAGCGCCTGGTCGATCGCCGGCCGGACCTCCGCGGCGAAGCCGTGGAACGTCACCCTGCCGGAACTCACGACCCGGGACAGGTCCCCGGACCGATGGCCGGCGTGCTGACCGGCGGGTCGGAACGATCGGGCCGGCAGACTCATGCGCGGGCCAGCCCGGTGAGGTGACCGATGTTCTTCCAGAAGATTTTCGCGTGCGCGAGCGGTCGCGCCTTCACCAGCTGCTTCCGCATGTAGCCCTCGAACGTCAGCTCCTGGACGTCGCGGTCGTTGCAGATTCGGACGAAGCGTTCGCGCCTGCGATCGTTCGAGTACCAGAACCGCTGCATGATCCCCAGCACCCAGAAGACCTGCCCGTGGGTCCGCAGGAAGCGTTTGCGTGCACGAGCCAGTTCGCGCACGTCACCGGTGGCGAGCGCGGCGTGCACCGCGTCCGCCGCGAAGCGCCCACCGGTCATGGCGTAGAAGATCCCCTCGCCGGACGAGGGCGCGACGACGCCGGCCGCGTCCCCCGCCAGGATGATGTCCTTTCCGTTGTCCCAGCGCGGGAGCGGCTTCATCGGGATCGGCGCGCCCTCTTCCCGGATCGTCTCCACGTCGTGGAGCCCGGTACGATCTCGAAGCTCCGAGACCGCCTCTCGGAGCGAGAAGCCCTTGCGGGCGGAGCCGGTGCCGACGGAGGTCGTGTCTCCGTGGGGGAACACCCAGGCGTAGAAGTCCGGGGAGAGCTCGCCCTCGTAGTAGACGTCGCAGCGCGCGGCGCCGAAGTGCTCGTCCTCGAGTTCAGGCGACGCGATGACCTCGTGATAGGCGAACACGAACTGCGCCTTGGCGGCCTCGTCGGGAAGGGCCTGGCGGGCCACGCGGGAAAGCGCGCCATCGGCCCCGACCAGCATACGGGTGCGGATACTCCTCAGCTGACCCGACCTGGACCCGCCCTCGCGAAACCGGATGACCAGACGGTCGGCGCGGTCGCGCTCGAACGACTCGAACGAGCCCGTGATTCGACGAGCGCCTGCCTGCGCGGCCCGCTCGCGCAGCCACTCGTCGAACACGTCGCGATCGACCATCCCCACGAATCCGTCGCCGACCGGGATGTCCACGTGGCGCCCCTTCGGCGAGATGATCCGGGCCGTGTCCACGCGATTCACGAGGAGCGACTCCGGCACGTCGAAGTCCGCCATGAGCTGAGGCGGAACGGCCCCCCCGCAGGGCTTGATCCTGCCCGCCCGGTCGAGGAGTGCCACGTCGTGTCCGGCCCTCGCGAGTTCATGCGCCGCGGTCGCGCCGGAGGGACCACCGCCCACCACCACGACGTCGTACGTGTGCCCAATCGATGTGGCTGGAGCGATCATGAGGTCGCCATGGCCTTGCCGGCCTGTAGGAGGGAATCGCGGGCCGGTGTCCGGCCCTCGTCGCGCACGGTCGTGACCACGAGAACCGCCGCGGCCACGAAGAGAACCGCTTCGACCGAGAAGACCACGGCGTAGCCGGCCGCGGCGGATCCGAGCACCTCACGACCGATGTCGCTGCCCACCGCGCCCAGCAGCCCGCCGACCCCGTAGGCGATCGCCTGGGCGGCGCCCCAGAAGCCCATCCGGAGGCCGGCGCCGCCGGCCTTCCCCTTCACCGTCAGGCCCATCATGGCCCCGATGGCGGCCACCGCGAAGATGCCGTTGGCGAACCCGAGTGCGAACACGGCGCCCTTGAGGAGTCCGACGGGCGCGGTCGCGGGCAGCATGACGATCCCGACGAGCGCCGCCGCCGAGCCGAGGCAGCCGGTCGCGGCCCACCGCGTGAGCGTCCAGAGCCGCGCAGCCAGGAACGCACCGGCGATCATTCCGACGAGCACGCCGGCGTGCTGCAGACCGGCCAGCGACGTCGATTCGCCGGGCGTCATGCCGAACACCGCCCCGGCGAACGGTTCGAGGATGATGTCCTGTGCGGAGTACGCGAGCATCGACACGAAGATGAAGGTCGCGAACGCCCGGCTCTCGGGATCGGCCCACATCGCCCTGAGGACTTCACGGAAGGCTCCCCTCGTCTCGGCGTCCTCCCGCAGATGGATCGGGTGGCTGCCGCCGCGTCCGACGACCGCGAACACCGTCAGCAGGAAGGCGGCGATGGTGATGCCCGCCGCCACCTGGACCAGGCGGGCCGGCGTGAACGGATCGAGGAACGCCCCCGCGATCCCGGCCGTCATGATGATTCCGACGATCATCAGGATCCACGTCAGGGCCGCGGCACCCGCCATCCGGTGCTCTTCCACGCGCTCCGCCATGTAAGCAAGGAAGGGCGTGCTGGACGCGCTGATTCCGACGCCGAGCAGGAAGAACGCGAACAGCGCGAGAACCAGACCGCCGGTGGGCGCGGTGGTCATCCACGCAGTGGCGAGTGCGGCGAGGAGCCCCGCCGCCGACGTGAGCGCCATCCCACCCACGATCCAGCGAATCCGCCGGCCGTCGCGATCCGATCCGAAGCCCATGCGGGGTCGGAGGATCTGCACGGCGAAGTGGAGTCCCACGAGTGTCCCGGGCACCGCCGCCACGAGCCCGAGCTCGACCACCATGACCCGGTTGAGCGTCGAGGTCATCAGCACGACCACTGCGCCGATGGCCGCCTGGACCAGCCCGAGGCGTGCGATGCTCGCCCACCCCAGGCCGCGGGCGACGACGCCGGCGGGCGGGTCCGCGGTCGCGACGGAGGCGGTCATGAGCGCGTTCATGCGAGAATCCCTCCGCGGAGCGCGAAGGCCGTGACCATCATGCCCGTGACGAACACGGGCACGCCCAGGGCGCTCATCCAGAGAGCGCGCTCGGGTGTGGGCTCCCGAACCAGCCGCCGGAGCATCACGGTCTGGATCGCCATGAGTCCCGCGACGACTCCGGCGGCCACCGTCGCGTCCCACCGGAGCAGCAGCGCCACCACCACCACCTGCGGCACGAGCATCGTCCAGGCCGCCGCCTTCGCCGCACCACGCGGACCGAGCAGCGCCGGGATGGAGTCGACGCCCATCCGGAGATCTCCCTCGCGCGACTTGAAGTCGTTCAGCGTCATGATTCCGTGCGCTCCAAGGGAATAGAGGAGCGCGAACGCGAAGACCTCGAGAGGAGGTCGCCCGCCGCCGAGTGCCACGGCCGCACCTGTGATCCAGGCGAGTCCTTCGTAGGAGAGCCCGACCGCGAGGTTGCCGATCCAGCCGTTCTGCTTGAAGCGGAAGGGGGGCATGCTGTAGCCCCATGCGAAGACGAGCGCGGCAGCGGTCGCGATGAAGCCCCATCGACCCAGTCCAAGCCCGGCGACGAGGGATACCAGCGTCCAGAGGACCGCGAGCCGAAAGCCCCAGCGCCCGGGAATCCGTCCCGACGGGATCGGACGGTCGGGCTCGTTGAGCGCGTCAACCTCTCGGTCGTACCAGTCATTGACGGCTTGGCTCGAGGCACACACGAGGGGACCGGCCACCACCAGACCCCACACGATCTGTATCCACGAGGTCCCCGCCCCGGCCGTCGAGACGGCGCCACAGGCGAAGGCCCACATGGGCGGAAACCACGTCACCGGCTTGAACAGCTCGAGCACAGCGCGGGGCTCCGGAAGCGTCCCGGAGCGAGGTTCCGTATCCATTCCTGGGTGTAACGTTTGGCTTACATGATCCATTGTCAAGCAATTTGGACACCCGGGTGTATTCGAAAGCCCCCGGCGGCATTCCGCGGGGGCGTTCAACTACCTGTCAGTCGTCGTTCGTGTCGAGATTGTAGCGCTTCAGCTTGGTGTAGAGACTTTGCCGGCTGAGGCCCAGAAGCTCGGCCGCCGCCGTACGATTGTCACCCGTCAGTTCGAGTGCCGCATCTATGAAGTGCAACTCGACCAGACCCACCGTGTCCTCCACGAGCTGCTTGAGCGACACCTCACCCACCTTGGACGATAGCCGCTGGACCGCTCCGGTCAGCTCCCTCGCGGGCCCCCCGTTGCCATTGGGGATCCGCCGGCTCACGTCCCGAAGGGTGATCCCCATGCAAGGCTCCTCCGAGTCGAGCGCGGAGACGCCCGAGACCTCGACGGGCGTGTTCAGACCCTGCTCGCCCTGTACCTCGGTCGGGAAGAGACGGATCTGGCCGCGGTTGCGGAGGTTGGTGAGGAGTACCGTCAGATCGGCGCCCGGACGCCCGAGCCACGTCGCGAGGCTGCGCCCCACGAGCGCCGGCTCGCCGGCGACCTGCGCCATGTTCACGAAGGCGTCGTTCGCGTAGAGGATGACCCCGTGATCGTCGGTGACCACGAAGCCGTCCGGAGATCCCCCCAGCAGCAACATCACGTCCAGGTCCGACGACTCGTCCCGTCGACCCTCGAGAGTGTCACCCACGAACCGCACCAGAAGGGTGCGGGTGCCGTCGAACCGGACCGCGGATGCCGATACCTCCCACACGGAGGATCGACCACCGATCCGCGCGTCGACCGACGTGCGCTCGCGGGTGCCGAGCACCACCTGCCGGAGGTCCTCGGCGAACGCCTCCCGGGCCGCATCGTCCCAGGTCGGTCCGACCTGGACCTGCGCCGGGGGAAACGACTGGCCGATCAGGTTGCTGACGCCCACGTCCAGCAGGGCGCCCGCCGCATTGTTCGCGTCGGTGACCTTGAGACCGTCCGCCTCGAGCAGGAAGACCGGCTCGCTCGACTGCTGGAACAGGATACGGTACCGCGCCTCCGCCTGACGAATGTGCCAATACTCGGTCTCCATGCGCTGCTGCGCCTCGACGAGCTGGCGCTGGAGCGAGGCGAGGGCCGAGAGGTTTCGACCGACCGCAAGCAGGTGACCGGGAGAGCCGAACCGCACGAGCGTGTAGCCCATCGGCACGTCGTCCCCACCGTCGACCGGATGGTTGAGCTGACGGAAACGTGACGCTCCTGTCTCGACCGCCTCCTCGAGCATGCGCTCGAGCTTCGGCCGCGTGGCCATGGTCACCGTCTCGCGCCACGGACGACCGGTCCACGCCGCCGCCCCGATCACCGGCTCGGTACCGCCGATCTGATCCAGTACGATGCCATTCAGGTCGAGCACGAACGCATGATCGACCGAAGCGCGCAGCATGTCGGGGACCTCGGAGGCGTCCAGCGCGGACGTCCAGCCCCCTCCGCCCATTCTGTCGCGACTGGCCTTGGCGTGTTCCACCCCTCTCTCCTCAGGCTCGTCTCGCGACTGGTTGTAAGACGTGTCCGAGCATCTCCGCCACCAGACCCCGCGCCGCCGGCGCGTCTTCGGCCCACCCGTCCGCGCCGACGCGGCGGATGAGAGCCGGATCCTCACGGAAGGCGGCGCCCCCTACGATGATCATCGCGTCGGGGGCGAGCTCACGGAGTCGGCGCACCATCATCTCGGCCGCCGCGGATTCCTCGCTTCGGGTGACGGAAAGTGCGACGACGTCGAACCCGTCCGGATCGACGCCCGGTACGAACGGATCGCCGAGCGAGACCTCATACCCCGCGCGCGTGAACGTCTCGGCCACCATGAGCAATCCGAGCGTGTGCTGGGCATGGGGGAGTGCGGTGACGAGAATCGACACACCCCGCCCCGACGCGCTGTGACGGAACTGGCTGGCGAGACGTCGGATGGCTCGCTGAAGCCGATTGCACACGACCGTGACTTCGACGAAGTCGCACTCGTCCGTCTCCCACATCTCACCCATGCGACGGGCGACGGGCGCCAGCAACTCGACCAGAACCGTTTCGACCGAACCGGTGTCCTCGACGGCCTCGGTCAGGAACCGACGGACCGTGTCGTCGGACTCCGCCGAGCGTACGAGTGCGAGGAACTCGGCGAGGTCGGGGTGATCAAGCGTACGCTCCGCGCGCGCGATGAACGAAGGGGGCAGCGGACCGGCGTGATGCGTGAGAAGCAGACGCGGTAGCAACTCGCCCTCGACCATCCGGCGCACGCGACTTCGGGCGCGGGCCTTCTCGCGGGAGGGGGACGGGGCGGGCTGCCGTGGGGCGTCCAGTTCACGCATGGCCTGCCTCCTTATGCGGAGGGATAGTCGCGGCTGCCGAGAAGTCGGTTGTCGCGTTTGGCATCACACTGCGTGTCCAGTCTCCTTGACGCAAGTTGTGCGGAGCCGAACGGTGGCGCGGACGCGTGTGCGGTCCATCCACAAATACATCGGTGTCGACGATGCGTCAACAATTCTTGACAACTCGGGGTGTCAAGACGCATTGATAGGTCGAGAACCCGAGGTCGGCCGCCTCGGGGCATCGCACAAAGTTACGAGGTACCCCCCGGATCGTGTCCACTTCATCCTCGACACTCGACCCCGCCCGCGGGCCCGCGGGCGAGCCCGACCGAGAGCCTGGCCGTGTGGCACGCTCCGTATCGGATTCTCGCGCCACGTCGTCGAGCGTCGGCCTCTACACGCCCGAGCAGCGGCAGCGCCGGGACGCGTCCCGGTGGACCCTCGTCCAGGGCGTGCTCGCCCCGCTCCAGTTCCTCGTCATGCTGGGTTCGGCCGCGCTCGTGTTCTATTCGCTCGGCACCGGGCAGGCCGTGTTCTGGGCCGACGCATCCGTCGTCCTGAAGACCTTGCTCCTGTACACCATCATGGTGACGGGTGCCCTCTGGGAGCGCGACGTCTTCGGGCAGTATCTCTTCGCGCACGCGTTCTTCTGGGAGGACGTGGTGAGCATGGGCGTGATCGCCCTCCACACCGCCTACCTCGTCGCGCTGCTCGGCAACCTGCTGCCGACCGAGCCACGCCTCGTGCTCGCCCTGGTCGCGTACGCGGCTTACGGCGTGAACGCGATCCAGTTCCTGCTGAAGCTCCGCCGGGCCCGCCTCGACGCACGGCGCACCGCGGTCCTGCCCGACGCCGGGGGTGCGACGGCATGAACGTCCCGCTGCCGATGGCCGAGACCACGACCTGCGACGACGTCCCCGTCCTCAAGGAGCGCGGACAGCACGAAGTGTTCTGCGGGCTCACCGGGATTCTGTGGCTCCACCGCAAGATGCAGGACGCCTTCTTCCTGATCGTCGGCTCGCGCACGTGCGCGCACCTCATGCAGTCGGCCGCCGGCGTGATGATCTTCGCGCAGCCCCGCTTCGGCACGGCGGTGATCGAGGAGAAGGACCTCGCCGGCATGGCGGACATGAACACCGAACTCGACCGCGTGGTCGGTCGGCTCCTCGCCCGCAGGCCCGAACTGAAGACGGTCTTCCTCGTCGGGTCGTGCCCGTCCGAGGTGATCAAGCTGGACCTGCATCGTGCGGCCGAGCGGCTCACGGGGCTTCACGGTCCCGACGTCCGGTTTGCGCACTACTCGGGCTCCGGGATCGAGACGACGTTCACCCAGGGTGAGGACGCCTGCCTGAACTCGCTCGTGCCGGCACTGCCGGAGAAGACGGACGACACGCCGGAGCTTCTCGTCGTCGGCACGCTGGCCGACGTCGTCGAGCAGCAGTTGACGAGGATCTTCGACGCGATCGGGCTCGGTCCGGTCCGACTCCTCCCCGGCAAGTCGTCGCGCGCGCTCCCACCGGTGGGCGAAGGCACGCGACTCCTCATGGCGCAGCCGTGGGTGGACGACACGATACGGTCGCTGCAGCGGCGCGGTGCCGAGCTGATCCGGGCCACGTTCCCGTACGGCGCCGAAGGTACGGAGGCGTGGATCCGCGCTGCGGCCCGACGCTGGGGCATCGACGACGCCGTCGTGGACGCCGCGGTCGAGGGCCCGAGGGCCCGCGCCCGGAAGGCGCTCGCGCGACATCGCGACGCGCTCGTCGGCAAGCGCGTCTTCCTCTTCCCCGACTCACAGGGCGAGTTGCCGATGGCGCGGTTCCTCTCGCGCGAGCTGGGCATGGAGCTGGTCGAAGTCGGCACGCCGCATCTCGACCGGGCCCACATGGAGGCCGAACTCGAGTTGCTCGGGCCCGACGTCCGCCTGTCCGAGGGCCAGGACGTCGACCGGCAGCTCGATCGGTGCCGCGCCGAGCGCCCCGACCTCACCGTCTGCGGTATGGGGCTCGCGAACCCACTCGAGGCCGAGGGCCTCCGGACCAAGTGGTCGATCGAGCTCGTCTTCACCCCGGTGCAGGGGTTCGAGCAGGCGGGCGATCTCGCCGAGCTGTTCAATCGCCCCATCGACCGCCAGCAGCGGCTGAGGTTCTGATGCAGCTCACCGTGTGGACGTACGAGGGCCCGCCCCACGTCGGCGCCATGCGCGTCGTCACCGGCATGAAGGGCGTCCACTACGTACTGCACGCGCCGCAGGGCGATACCTACGCCGACCTCCTCTTCACGATGATCGAACGGCGCGACCACCGGCCGCCGGTCACGTACACGACCTTCCAGGCGCGGGACCTCGGAGGCGACACGGCCAACCTCGTGCAGCGGTCCATCGCCGACGCCTACCAGCGCTTCAAGCCCGACACGCTGGTCGTCGGAGCGTCCTGCACCGCCGAGCTCATCCAGGACGACCCGGGTGGCCTCGCGGAACGTCTCGACCTCCCCGTCCCCGTGGTGTCCCTCGAGCTCCCCGCGTACCAGCGCAAGGAGAACTGGGGCGCCGCCGAGACCTTCTACCAGATGGTGCGGACACTGACGCTCCACCGCGCGCCGGAGCGTGGCGAGGCGTTCGAGCGGGACCGCGAGCCCGGCTCGCGACCGAAGGTGAATCTGCTCGGTCCGACCGCGCTCGGCTTCCGGCATCGGGACGACATCACCGAGGTGACGCGGCTGCTCGATCGACTCGGCGTAAACGTGCATGTGGTGGCGCCCTGGGAGTCGAGCCCGCACGACCTGGTCCGGATCCCCGACGCCGACGCCAACGTCGTCATGTATCCCGAGACGGCCGACACCGTCGCGCGCTGGCTGGAGCGTACCTTCGGGCAGCCACGTACGACCGTGGTCCCGATCGGAATCGGCGCCACGCGCGACTTCGTTCGC
Organism: Longimicrobiales bacterium; assembly: GCA_028284495.1. GTDB lineage: Bacteria > Gemmatimonadota > Gemmatimonadetes > Longimicrobiales > Gaopeijiaceae > Gaopeijia. The sequence continues at coordinate 62,326 of JANQRP010000002.1, forward strand.
GAGGTCGCGGAGATGCTCGACCTCGACCCGGAACCCGGCCTCGCCGGCATCCAGTCGAACATGCCGTGGTGGTCGAAGTCGATCGACTCGACCTACCTGACGGGCAAGCGCGTCTTCGTCTTCGGCGACGCGACGCACGCCATCGCCGCGGCCCGCGTGGCCGCCGAGGAGATGGGGTTCGAGGTGGTCGGCCTCGGAACGTTCCAGCGCGAGTTCGCGCGCGACGTCCGGAAGGCGGCAAAGGCCCACGGGGTCGAGCCGCTGATTTCGGACGATCACCTCGAGGTCGAGGAGGCCATCGAGGCGGCCGCACCCGAGCTCGTGCTCGGCACGCAGATGGAGCGTCACATCGCCAAGCGTCTCGGCGTGTTCTGCGCGGTGATCTCCGCGCCGGTCCACGTGCAGGACTTCCCTGCCCGCTACTCCCCACAGATGGGACCGGAAGGCGCCAACGTCCTGTTCGACACCTGGGTGCACCCGCTCGTGATGGGCCTCGAGGAGCACCTCCTCGGGCTCTTCCAGGACGACTTCGAATTCACCGACGGCGTCGGGCCGTCTCACCTTCACACCGGAACGGTGCCGCAGGATGGCGCCACCCCGCACGACGGGCCGGCCGCCGGGACCCTCACGGGTAAGGACACGACCCGGACGCCCGTCGTGCCGGGGCCGGTGGTTGCCCGTGCATCGGGCGACATCGAGTGGCTGGACTCCGCCGAGAAGGAGTTGAAGCGCATCCCGTTCTTCGTGCGCGGAAAGGCACGACGGAACACCGAGAAGTACGCGCTCGAGCAGGGCGTCGACGCGATCAGCGTCGACATCCTGTACGAAGCCAAGGCCCATTTCGGGAACCGATGAGTACGGCGACGCGGGTCCGGCGGAGGACCGTGGAGGCACCGCCAGGTCGCGGCACGTTCACCGTCGTCACGCTCGACAACCACCTCGTGGGCGCGCTCAGGCGGGCGCACGGAGGGCTGACTCGGCGCGGCTACGAACTCGACCTACGCATCCACGTAGCGGCCGACTGGGATCTCCCCGGCGAGCAGGAACGCCTCGCCCGCGACATCGCGGCCAGCGGCCTCGTGCTCGTGAGCCAGCTGTTCCTGCAGGAGCAGGTCGACCTCGTGGCTCCGCTGCTCGACGCTGCACCGGACGATCAGACACACGTCGTGATCATGAGCCACGGCGACCTCACGAGCCGCACGCGGATGGGCACGTTCTCGCCCGGATCCGGCGACGGGAGCCCATGGTCGCCGGGAGCCCTGCTCCGTCGCCTGCGCGGAAGTCGTGCCTCGTCCGGCGATTCGGGGCGGCGCCAGCTCCGGAGCCTTCGCCGCGCGCGGAAGCTCCTGCGCTGGGTGCCCGGGTCTGCGCAGGATCTGCGTGCGTACCTGCTCGCTCTGGAGGCGTGGCTGGGAGGGTCGCAGGCCAACCTGGAGGACCTCCTTGCGAGTCTGGCGGGGCGCTTCATGCCGGGCACGGTCCCGGCCTCGGCCCCGACGAAGCTGCCCGAACTCGACAGCTATCCCGAGACCGGGCTCTATCATCCGGATCTGCCGGGCCTGGGCATCACGGAGGATCCGGGCGACCTGCCGGCACCCGACGCCGACCACGGCACGGTCGGCGTGATGGTGATGCGCTCATACGTGCTGGCCGGCAACACCGCGCACTACGATGCGGTGATTCGGGCACTCGAGGCGAAGGGACTCGCGGTGCGAACGGCCTTCGCGGCCGGCCTCGACACCCGGCCCGCGGTCGAGGCGTACTTCAAGGCCGAGGGGAGCCGCCCCGCGATCGACGCGCTGGTGTCGCTGACCGGGTTCTCTCTGGTGGGCGGGCCCGCGTGGCACGACGCGGAAGGCGCCCGCGCGACGCTGGCCGACCTCGACGTGCCCTTCGTGGTCGCGCAGCCGCTCGAATTCCAGACGATCGAGGGGTGGGAGTCGGATCCGCGCGGCCTGACGCCGCTCGAGACGGCGCTCATGGTCGCCATTCCAGAGCTCGACGGCGCCGTCAACCCGATGGTGTTCGGAGGCCGCGCGAACCGCGCCTCCTCCGACAGCCCCGAGGCCCGCCCGCTCGAGGACCGCGTGACCCACCTCGCCGAGCGGGTCCATCGCTGGATCGGCCTCCGCCGGACGCCGCGCGCCGATCGGAAGCTCGCGGTGGTGCTGTTCAACTATCCGCCCACCGCCGGCAACGCCGGCACCGCCGCCTACCTCGACGTCTTCACATCGCTCCACGAGCTGCTCCGGAAGCTGGACGCCGAGGGGTACGACGTGGAGGTCCCCGCCTCCTCCGACGTCCTCCGCGAGACGCTCATCGGCGAGGCCGCGCGATCGCTCGGCACCCGCGCCCGGGTCCACCACCGCATCCCCGCCGACGACCACGTCGCCCGAGAGCCCTGGCTCGACCAGATCGAGGACGCCTGGGGGCCAGCCCCCGGTCGAGACCTCACCGACGGTCGGAACCTGCTGGTGCTCGGCGCACGGTTCGGCAACGTCTTCGTCGGGCTCCAGCCCGGCATGGGGTACGAGGGTGACCCGATGCGACTGCTCTTCGCCCAGGGCTTCGCGCCGACGCACGCCTACAGCGCCTTCTACCGGTGGATCCGCGAGGACTTCGGCGCCGACGCGATGCTGCACTTCGGAACCCACGGATCGGCCGAGTTCATGCCGGGCAAGCAGGTGGGGCTGTCCTCCACGTGCTGGCCCGACCGGCTCTTCGGCGACACCCCGAACATCTATCTGTACGCCGCCAACAATCCGTCCGAGGGCACGCTGGCCAAGCGTCGCGGAAATGCCACGCTGGTGAGCTACCTCACCCCGTCGCTTGCCCGCGCCGGCCTCTACCGCGACCTGCTCACGCTCCGCTCCGAGCTCGACCGCTGGTCGAAGGGTGACGACGACGCGGCGCTCCTCGAGGCGATTCGGGAGCGAGCCGCCCTGCTGGAGCTGCCGACGTCGCCGGACGGCACCGATCCCGAGCGCGAGATCCGCGCCCTGCGCGAGCACCTGATCGAGCTCGAGCACTCGCTGGTGCCGATGGGGCTCCACGTGCTGGGCCGCGTTCCGACCGGAGACGGCCGCCGCGACCTGCTCGCCGCCGCCGCCGAGGCCGGCTTCCCCGAGGACGACCTCCCGCCGCTCGAGACCTTCGGCTCGCCGGACCAGGTTCGGGCCACACTCGCCGAACTCTTCGCCGACCGGCCCGACGACGCCCCGCCGCTCGCCGGCGACCGCGCCGCGACCGGCGCGCTGGCCGCGCTCGGCGTGCCCGCCGACACCGTGGGTCCGCTTCTCGCCCGCCTCGACCACCTCGAGCGCGAGCTGCGGACCAACCCCGAGTTCGACGGGCTGCTGCGCGCGCTCGACGGTCGCTGGATCGAGCCCGCCCCGGGGGGCGACGTGATCCGCAACACCGCCGTGCTCCCGACCGGCCGCAACACCTACGGCTTCGACCCGTGGTCCGTCCCCACCGCCGCCGCCATCCGCGAAGGCCGCGCGCAGGCCGACCGCCTGATCGCCCGCCTCACGGCGGACACCGGTGCGCCGCCCGAGACCATCGCGCTCGTCCTCTGGGGCACCGACAACATGAAGCGCGACGGCGCGCCCCTCGCCCAGGCCCTCGCGCTCATGGGGGCCGAGGCCGAGTTCGACTCCTACGGTCGCCTCTCGGGCGCCCGCCTGATCCCTCTCGACGAGCTCGGCAGACCGCGTATCGACGTGGTCGTCACGACGTCGGGCGTCTTCCGCGACCTGCTGCCACTTCAGCTCCGCCTCCTCGCGGACGCGGCGCACCTGGCCGCGACCACCGACGAGGACCCGGCGATGAACGCCGTCCGCCGGCACGCCCTCGCGCAGGCGGCCGAGCTCGGCTGCCCGCTCGAGGATGCCGCCCGACGCGTGTTCTCGAACGACGACGGAGCCTACGGCGCCAACGTCAACCAGCTCGTCGACGACGGCGCCTGGAACGACTCCGATGAACTCGCCGAGGCCTTCCTTCGCCGGAAAGGCTTCGCGTACGATCGGAAGGGCCGCCCCACCGAAGCGGGCGACCTGCTGTCGCTCGCGCTCGCCGGGGCCGACGCCACCTACCAGAACCTCGACTCGGTCGAGCTCGGCGTGGCCGACGTCGACCAGTACGTGGACTCGCTGGGTGGACTGAGCCGTCTCGCATCGAGAGGTAGGGGATCCGCCGTTCCCGCCTTCATCGGCGACGAAACCCGCGGGGCCGGCACGGTGCGCACGCTCGAGGAGCAGGTCTCGCTCGAGACGCGCACCCGCACGCTCAACCCGAAGTGGTACGAGGCGATGCTGGATCACGGGTATCAGGGCGTGCGCGAGATCGAGGCGCGCGTCACCACCACCCTCGGATGGTCCGCCACGGCGGACGCGGTCCAGGGGTGGGTCTATCAGGGGATCGGCGAGACGTACGTGCTCGACCCCGAGATGCGCCGTCGCATGGCGGCGCTCAACCCCGACTCGGCGTCCCGCATGGCGGGGCGTCTGCTCGAAGCATGTGACCGGGGGTTCTGGGCCCCCGACGACGAAACACTCGCGGCGCTCCAGGACGCCGCGGACGAACTCGAAGATCGGCTCGAAGGAGTCGACCCGGAGGTGGCCGCATGAGCTCATTGCCAGTCGTGGACGCGGATCTCGTTGGCGACGGCGAGGGATCGCTGCAGGTACACATGGAGGAAGACATGGGCACGGCCCGCGTCCTCGCCATCTACGGAAAGGGAGGCATCGGGAAGTCGACGACGTCCTCGAACCTCTCCGCCGCGCTCGCCAAGGAGGGCTACCGCGTCCTTCAGGTGGGGTGCGATCCCAAGCACGATTCGACCTTCACGCTCACCGGCGAGATGATCCCGACGGTCATCGACACGCTGGCCGAGTGCGACTTCCACGCCGAGGAGCTGAGGCCCGAGGACTTCGTGTTCGAAGGCTACGGCGGCGTGCTGTGCGTCGAGACCGGCGGCCCCCCGGCCGGCACGGGATGCGGTGGCTACGTCGTCGGCCAGACGGTGAAGCTGCTCAAGCAGCACCACCTGCTGGAGGACACCGACGTCGTGATCTTCGACGTGCTCGGTGACGTGGTGTGCGGCGGGTTCGCCGCCCCGCTGCAGCACGCCGACCGCGCGCTGATCGTCACCGCCAACGACTTCGACTCGATCTTCGCGATGAACCGGATCGTCGGCGCCATCAAGGCGAAGGCGAAGAACTACAAGGTCCGGCTCGGCGGCGTGATCGGAAATCGCGCCGACCAGACGGACGAGATCGACAAGTACAACGCGCGGGTGGGTCTCGAGCTCTCGGCCGTGATCCCCACGGTCGATGCCGTGCGAAAGAGTCGGCTCCAGAAGAAGACGCTCTTCCAGATGGAGGACTCCGAGGACGTCCGGAAGGTGCAGGCCATCTACACCGGACTGGCGAAGCACCTGATGAACGGCGTGCCGGCGCTCGAGGCCGAGCCGCTCGACGACACGACCATCTTCAACCTGCTCGGCTTCGACTGATGGCCGGCACCACCACCGCTCACGGGCGCATTCAGTCGCCCGCCCCCGCCCCGTCGCGTCAGTGGATCGACCGTCGGGAACGGGTGGGTGCGCACTTTCGCGAGGGCGCGGAGCGGTGGACGACCCTGACGTCGGACGCGCCCGTCAGCGGGATCCGGAAGACGGTCCGCGAGGGTCGGGCCGAGATGGCGGGCACCCTTCTCTCCTGGCTCCCGGAAGACCTCACCGGCCACCACGTCCTCGACGCCGGCTGCGGCCCGGGGGCGGTGTCGCGGATGCTCGCCGAGCGCGGCGCCCGCGTCACGGGCGTCGACCTGTCGGAGGAGCTCATCGAGGTGGCGCGCGAGCGCACCGCCGACCTCGGCGACCGCGTCGAGTTCGTGGCCGCCGACCTGTTCGACTTCGACGCCTACGCGTCGGGGCCGAACGCGCAGCGCTCGTGGGACTGGGTGATCGCGATGGACTGCTTCATCCACTACCCGATGGGCCAGACCGTCGAAGCGCTCGCCGCGCTCTCGCGCCGGGTGCGGTCGGGCCTGCTGTTCACCGTCGCCCCCGCCACCCCCTTGCTCTCGGCGATGCACGTCGTTGGAAAGCTCTTCCCGCGCCGCGATCGCGCGCCGGGCATCATCCCGGTCGGCGCGGGTGCCCTCGACCGGGAGCTGCGCGAGGTCCTCGGGCCCACGTGGCACCGGGGTCGCTCGCACCGCGTGCACCGCGGGTTCTACGTGTCCCGCGCGATCGAGGTACGGCGATGACCCCGGAAGCGACGAGGAAGCCGCCGTGCTGAACCCGGGGAAGTTCTGGAACGGGCTGGGCCCGGCCTTCATGCCGTTCGCGGACGCCGTGTCGGACGACCTGCCTCCGCTCCGCCTCGCCCGACTGGGGCTCTTCCAGGTCACCGTCGGCATGGCTCTCGCGCTCCTGGCGGGCACGCTCAACCGCGTGATGATCGTCGAGCTCGAGCTCCGGGCCTTCGTGGTGGCGGGCTTCCTGGCGCTGCCGATGCTGCTCGCACCGCTCCGCGCGCTTCTCGGCCACCGCTCCGACCACCACCGCTCCGTGCTCGGCTGGAAGCGGGTGCCGTACCTGTGGTTCGGCACGATGATGCAGTTCGGCGGGTTCGCGGTGCTGCCGTTCGCGCTCGTCCTGCTCGACACGACGGCGGGTCACAGCCCGACCCAGCGCACCTTCGGAGTGCTCGGCGCCGCGCTGGGGTTCCTGCTCGTCGGCGCGGGTGCGCACACGGTACAGACGGCGGGGCTCGCCCTGGCGAGCGACCTGTCCGACGACGAGCGTCGGCCGAAAGTCGTCGCCGTGCTCTACGTCGCCTTCCTCGTCGGACTCCTGCTCGGCGGATTGTTCTTCGCCGCGCTGCTCTACGACTTCAGCGACCTCCGACTCATCAAGGTGATCCAGGGGGCCGCCGTCATCACGATGGTCCTGAACGGCATCGCACTCTGGAAACAGGAAGCGCTGGTCGGCGGGTCCACCGAGTCGGACGACCCCCGCCCCGCCTTCCGTGACGCGTGGCGCCACCTCGTGCGCACCGACCGCACCGGCCGTCTCCTGCTCGCGGTGGGGCTCGGCGCCGCCGGCTTCGCCATGCAGGACGTGCTTCTGGAGCCGTACGGCGGCCAGCTGCTCGGCATGAACGTCGGGCAGACGTCGCTTCTCACGGCGCTCTCGGCGGTGGGTGCGCTCGCCAGCTTCGTGGTCGCCGCCGTGCGGCTCACGAACGGGTCGGACGAGCTTCGAATCGCCGGCTGGGGCGCGGTGGCCGGCATCTTCGCCTTCGCGATGATCGTGATCGCTGCGCCGTTGCGCTCGGCATTCCTGCTGCGCTCCGGCGCCGTCTTCCTTGGATTCGGTGGCGGGCTGTTCGCCGTGGGGACGCTGACCGCCGCCATGCGGCTCCAGTCGTCGGGTGCCGGGCTGGCCGTCGGCGCATGGGGAGCCGTACAGACGACCGCCGCCGGCCTCGCCGTCGGTCTCGGAGGACTGGCGAGGGACCTCGTGACGGTCCTCGCCGAACGTGGACTCCTCGGGCCGGCGATGACCGGCCCGGAGGCCGGATACATCGCCGTCTACCACGTCGAGATCGCGATTCTGTTCCTCACACTGATCGTGATCGGACCACTGGTCACTACGCGGCGCGACCCCGCCGCGACCCCCTCGGATTCCGCCCGGTCGTTCGGCTTCGCCGAGATGCCCGGCTAGTTCTCTCAAACGGAGGCCACCATGGAGGCCAACTACATCGATCTCCCGACCGTTCTGATCTACCTGTTCTGGATCGGATTCGCGGGCCTGATCATCTATCTGCGGCGCGAGGACAAGCGGGTTGGCTACCCGCTCGAGTCCGACCGGAAGGGCCTGGCCGTGCAGGGCTATCCGGCCATACCGTCGCCCCGTGAGCCGCGGGCTAAGCACCCGGCGCTCGAGGGCTCGTCGGTGGCGCCACACCAGCAGCCGACCCCGACGGAAGCGGCGCTGTCGATGGCGGGCGGAGACGCGGCCAAGGGCCTCGCCTACGCGATCGAGCAGAACGGCGACACCGTCCCGCCCGCAGCGCCGCCGCCCAGCGCGGGCCCCGCGACGCACGCGGATCCCGCGCCGACTACGCCCGAGCCCGGGCGCGAGGCGGTGCCCGAGCCGGGGCCTCATCACACGGACCCGACGTCGCACCCCGACCCCGACCCCTTTGGCGAGGAGCCACGGTCATGACTCTCCGATCCACGACCAACCACCCCGGCGAGGCCTTCGAGCCGACCGGCGACCCGATGAAGGACGGCGTCGGTGCCGCTGCGTACGTCGAGCGCGACGATCGGCCCGACCTCACCCTGGCGGGTGAGCCCAAGATCCAGCCCATGTCCATCCTCGAGGGCTTCCATGTCGATCACAACGACCCGGACCCGCATGGCTGGCCCGTGATCGCCGGTGACGGCGAAGCCGTCGGCACGTGCTCGGACATCTGGGTGGACCGCTCCGAGCCGCAGATCCGGTACATCGCAGTCCGGCTGCAGAGCGGTGCGACCAAGCTGATTCCGTGGGGCTTCATCCGCGTGAAGAAGGGACCGCGTGAGCTTCACGTGAACGCGATCTTCTCGAAGCACTTCCCCGACGTGCCCGAGACCCGGGTGAGCGATCGCATCACCCTCCTCGAGGAGGACAGGATCGCGGGATACTTCGCGGGCGGTACGCGCTACGCCGAGCCGTCCCGGAACGAGCCGCTCTTCTGATCATGGCCCGCGAGCGAATCCGGGGGATCGACGAGCCGCTGCCGGAGGGGGAGCGTCTCCTCTGGCAGGGCCGTCCGGACGCCCGGGCCCTGAACAGGCACGTGTTTCGTGTACGTGTATGGATCGCGTACTTCGCGGCCCTCGCCCTGCTCACGATCGTGGTCGCCCCGGGCGCGAACCTCGCACGTGCGGTATGGCTGATGGTGCTCGGAGGACTCGTCGTGGGCGGGATCGCGCTCTACGCGCGCGCGACCGCGCGAACCTCCGTGTACGCGATCACGGACAAGCGTGTGGTGATGGGGATCGGCGTCGCGCTGCCGGCGGTCTTCAACCTCCCCTACTCCCGGGTCGCCGACGCCGCCGTGCGCGAGAACGCGGACGGATCGGGCGACATCGCCTTCGAGCTTCGAGGGTCGGGCCGGATCGGATTCGTGTACCTCTGGCCCCACGTGCGTCCGTGGCGGTTCCGCGAACCTCAGCCGATGCTGCGTGCCGTGGCGGACGTGCGACATGCCGGCGACGTCCTTCGGTCGGCGCTCCTCGCGGCGGGCGTCGATCGGGACGCCCCCGTCGAGCGGGAGCGGGTCCGTTTCTCGGTGATGGACGACGACGGGATCGAGATCCTCTCCAACGATCCGACGCCGGCGTCGAACGGGCCATGACGGGCCGCCAGAAGCTCGCGCTCACCGTCATCGTCGCGGTACCGCTCGGGATCGCGGTTGCGACGGTCGGGCTCAACCCGCATCCGCTGTATCGGGCCAATCCGGACGGGCTGGCGACACCGCCCGATCCGGCGATGGCCTTCCCCGACCTGTCGCTGGTGGACGGCGGCGAGCGCCTTAGTATCACGTTCAAGCGTGGGCCGCTCGACTCCCTGCACGTCGTGGATGTCGCCACCGGACAGACGCTCCGGCGATACGGCTCCAATGAGGGTGGGTTCGTGCGGGGCGTGCTTCGCCCACTCGATCACGAGCGGAAGCGCCACGGCGTGGCGCGGGACGCGCCGTACGAGGTGGTGCGCGAGAGCGGCGGTCGACTTACACTCCGGGACGAGGCCGCGAACGTCGAGATCGACGTGGCCGCCTTCGGACCCACGAGCTATCAGCTCTTCTCGTCACTGCTGGACGGATCGGAGTCACCGGACGTCCCCGCGCTCATCGCCACACCTGCCTCCATGGAGGATCGTCCATGATCGTCTGGCTCGGTGTCGCAGGAGGAATCGCGCTGCTCGTCGCCTGGTACTTCTGGCGGCGTGAGGCGCGGGTCCCCTGCACCCTCGATGTCGAATCCACGCACGAGCACCTCCACGCGCTCCTCGAGCTCGAAGGGTTCTATCCGGAGCCGGGCGATGGCGTCCGGATGGAGAACGCGCCGGAGGACATGAACGAGGTCGCCCTCGGGCACCGGAGCCGGCACGAGTCCCAGGCGGTGGTCCGCCGGGCGAGCTGGCTGAAGCGCCGGTGGATCCGGATCGTGGGCAACCTCGAGTTCAAGGAACTGTTCGAAGTCGGATTCGAGTAAGTCGAAATCGCGTAGAGACACGACACATGTACGAAGCCACGACCAAGCCGCCGGTCAGCGAAACGACCGAGCGGGCGAAGCAGAGCGCCACCCTCGACCCCCGGTTCTACACGACCGACTTCGAGGAGATGGACGGGATGAGCGTCGACGCCATCCGCGAGCAGTGGGACGCCCTCATGGAGGAGTTCGAGAGCGACCCGAACAAGGGCCACTTCAAGCGGACCGACGTGTTCGACGGCGACTGGTCCGAGCTTCCGAACCGCGATCAGTTCGTGGATTTCCTGGTCAGCTCGATCACGGCCGAGTTCAGCGGCTGTCTGCTCTACGCAGAGATCAAGAAGCGCTGCAAGAATCAGGACATGCGTGATCTCTTCGGATACATGAGTCGCGACGAGGGCCGCCACGCCGGGTTCATCAACTCGACGCTCCGCGACCTGCACATGGGCGTGGATCTCTCGTTCCTGACGCGTGAGAAGGAGTACACCTTCTTCAAGCCGAAATTCATCTTCTACGCGACGTACCTGTCCGAGAAGATCGGCTACGCGCGCTATATCACGATCTACCGGCAGCTCGAGAAGCACCCCGAGAACCAGATCCACCCGATCTTCAGCTGGTTCGAGGAGTGGTGCAACGACGAGTTCAGGCACGGTGAGGCGTTCGCGGCGCTCATGCATGCGAACCCCAAGCTGATCACGGGACGCAACAAGCTCTGGATCCGCTTCTTCCTGCTGGCCGTGTACGCGACGATGTACGTGCGCGACCACCTGCGGAAGGAGTTCTACGAGCAGATGGGCATGTCGGCGACCGACTTCGACATGGAGGTCTTCCGGAAGACCAACGAGATCTCGAAGCAGGTCTTCCCGGTCGTCATCGACATCGACAATCCGAAGTTCAAGGTCCTGATGGACCGGATGTACGACAACACGGTTCGGATGGAGAACGCGGGGAAGCTCGGTCGTACGTGGTACAGCCTGAAGAACGGATTCACCTTCGCGCGACTCTTCCTGCTCCGACCGAAGCAGAACGCGGTGCCGGCGGACTTCCGGCTCGAGCCAGCCTACTGACGCGGCCGACAGACGCGTGCTGGCAGGGCCGTTTCGGCTGGGGCCGCGCAGCGCGCCCCGTCAGGGCGCGAGGTAGAAGCGTACCTGGTTTCGCGTGACGGTCGTCGTATTCTCGTTCGCCATGCCGGCGATCGCGTTGATCAGTTCAGGCCGAAGCCCCCGGACCGGTCGCACCCGCAGCATGACCGACTCCGCCCCGAACGGAGACGCCCTCGCCCGCACCCGTGTCCACCTGTAGTCCGCGAAGTCGGTCCGGAATTCGAACCCGCCCGGCAGGTAGTCCTCGATCTCCGGCGGCACACGGCCCCACCCCGCGTTGCGTGCGCGCCCGTTCTCGATGGCCATGAAATTCGAGTACGCGAACTGGATCACGCGGACGTCTCCGAGCACGCTGGCCGCCCGCGCCTTGTTGATCACGGCCTGATATCGGGGAATCACGATCGTCGCGAGGATCCCGATCAGCACGAGCACGGTGAGCAACTCGATGAGGGTGAACCCGCCCTCTGCGCTCCGACGGGGAAGCCGACGGAGACCCGGCAGCCCCCCTGCGGCCGAACCGACTCGTCCGGGCCTCATTCGACGCGGAGGTGCGGGGGGAGGAGCGCGTTGAACGCGGCCCGGAACGGCTGCAGGTCCTCGCCGGACCGGTACTCCACCTCGAGGCCCTCGTCGCTCGCCGTCAGCCGGTATCCGTTCGCGTCGGGCTGGTAGGTGACCCCCTCCTCGTCCATCCCGATTTCCTCGAGGGTCGCCGGATACGATCCGGTCGCGGCCCGCTCGGCGTCGAGCGCCAGGGCAGTCGTATAAATCGTCCCCCGAAGCGAGTTCTCGAGCGAGACCTGGTGGCGGAGGGCCGGATCGCTGAAGGTCGCCCACGCGAGCACCGCCAGGGTCACGAAGAGCCCGCCGGTGAAGAGCGGATTGATGCCGGATCGGCGGCCGGCGTCTCCGGACGATGTCTGGCGGTCACTCATGGGATCGCGCGGATTTCGGTGCGAACGGCGCGGAGTACACGCCCGGACACTCGATAATAACCCGCGAACGGTGGCGAAAACAAATGTTTCCCGTCGAGCACCCGCTTCGACGCTCCCCGGAGCCCGCCTCGCTCCGGGTCGATCAGACCAGGTCGGCTCGGTAGGTGCGACCGAAGCGATCCGCCGCCTCGACGGTGATCCGACCGTGGTTCGACGGGACCGACGCGCGATAGAGGTGGGCCGTGGGATACGGCTCGACCCACGAGCGGCGGACGGGAAGGTCCGGGCCGGTGTGCTCGGCCACGCTCCGTGGATCCCGCCCGGTCCGTGGCGTCATCTCGCCACGGCGATCGCCGTCCTCGTACCACGTGACGGTCCAGCCATCGTCGGCGTCCCATACGTTGGCCACCATCTCGCCCGGCGCATCCGGGTCCGCCCCGCGCGCGTACAGACGCATCTGGTGCGAGGCTTCGTGCCCCGTCGACTTGTAGCGCCAGGTCACCTCGGATCCGTCGACCTCGTAGACGCTGTACCCGTTCGGCGTCCCGTCTCCGCAGATGTCCCCGCTCCACCATGCGCCGCACACTGTGCCGGAGACGTGCTCGTGGATCCCGTTCCCGAACCGGTGGTCGTTCTCGTGGGTGTGCCCGACCACGACGTGCGCGTCGAAGCGTTCGAGCAGCCGGTACAGAATCTCGCGGTTCGTGATCGATCCGCTGTCGGACGGGCTTCGCTCGCCCTCGCGCTCGTGCCGTGTGCCGACCACCGGAATGTGAGTGACCACGATCACGGGAGACCCGGTCTCGACCAGTTCCAGGTCGCGCTGTAGCCACCGCAGCTGATCGTGCCCGAGATATCCGATGTAGCCCGCCCCGTGCCACAGGACGTCGTCAAGCACGACGTAATGCACCTGGCCGCGATCGAGCGAGTAGTAGCGTGGCCCGAAGTGCGACGAGAAGGTCCGCGTCGTCGCCTCGTCCGATTCACCCTCGAAGTCGAGGTCGTGATTCCCGACGACCTGGAAGAACGGGATCCCCATGCGCGCCACGCCCTGCTCGTAGCGGGGGTACAGCGAGAGGTCGTCGAACATGATGTCACCGGCGGAGAGGCCGATCGCCTCGCGGTCTCCCAGATCGGCGAGGGTCGCGATGACGTCGGGGATCGTTTCCGCATGGTAGCGGTCCATCTCGAAGTCGTTCTGGGCCTGCACATCGGGCATCACCAGCGCCACGTGGCGCTCGTCGTCGACCTCGAGCGGACGGAGTTCGAACTCGACGTCCATGCGACCGGAAGCGTCCGGAACGATCCGTCGGTAGAACGCCCCCGTGCCCGTGGCCGACGTCGGCACCTCGTGACCTCGCGGCACGCTCACGTGGACGAACTCGCGGTGGGACGCCGATCGCAGTTCGAACGAACCATCCGCCGCCGTCCGCACCACGTCGAACCCGTCCGAGACGGCGACCCCGCCCAGACCACGTCCGCCCGACACCACGCGCCCACGCACGCGGATCGGGATCCCGACCCGCTCGAGGTGAACGAGTCGATACGGGTCGGCGAGGACGCGCTCGGGGTGGAGCGCTGCCCCGGCGACTCCGAGACCGAGCGTGCGGAGGAACGAGCGGCGAGATGGCATCGGCGTATCCGGTGAGGGTGAACCTCACTCAGTTTGCCGCCCGCCTCCACCGAGCGCGCGGCGGAGGGGTCACGGAGGCGTAACGACGCATCCGGTCCGAGCTAGGGCCTGTTCACACCCTAGGGCGTCTCCGCGCCGCGGGTGCGTGCGGTGATCATGCCGAAGCCCTGCCAGAGCCGCTCGAGCCGAACCGGGAACTTGAGGACGCCATGCTCGAGCACGCCGAGCGCCACGAGGGCGATCACCGCCGCCCATCCGAACCGATCGGGTCCCGCCCCCGCCCAGAAGGCCCACGCGGAGGCGGCCAGCGCGGCGAAATGCGCCACGAGCGTTACGTCCAGGAACCGTCGCGCGGGCGCCGGCTCGAGGTACGGCTGCAGGTGCGCCAGGTGCTTCGGCAGGAGCTCCCGGAACGGGTGGGGCACACCCACCAGCACATTGATGCGCGCAGCTTCGTGCAGGACCCAGAACACCAGGTAGATCCCCAGCGCCCAGCGATTGGGGCCGGGGCTCCACGCGAGGATGCCCAGAGCAAGCAGCGGGATGACGAGCTCGTGCCAGAGGCACGCTCTGAAGGCGTGCTCGAAACGCACCCTCAGGGTCGCGCCTTTGGGCGGCAGCTCGACGGACGGTCCCACCACGAATCCGGTGTAGAACGACAGCTCCACCCACGCCCACACGCCGAACCCCGCGAGGAGCGCCCAGCAGATGGCGACGGCCGACGTTCCCTGGGAGATCGAGGGCAGCGCGAGAAAGAGCGGCACGAGCGCCACAGTCGCCACGCCGAACGCGACGCGGCGGCCGGCCCGGGAAAGCCTTCCGCAGAGGAAGACCGCGCCCGTGCCGGCCCACCACGCCAGCAGCATGACGGTGACCGCGAGGGAGGTGCTCACCGAGTCCCCGACCGGCTGCTGCGGAAGGTCACGTCACGCATCTCGTCAGTTCGCCGTCGTGTCGCCGGCCGGCGGGTTCGGATAGCCGATCTCGGTCAGTGCCGGCCAGTCTGTCGCCCACGTATACTGCGCGTTGTACTGCGGCTTGTACGCCCCATTGTGACAGCTCGCACACGTCAGCTTCGGTCCGTCGCCCATCGGTCCGAGCCGGTTCTCCGGCCAGACGTCCTGGAGGGGCACCATGTGCTGCATGTTCTGCGCCCGGATCATCCGGAGGCCGCGGAGGGCCGTCACCCGCTGGGGTGTACTCTCCTCCCAGTCCGCGAACCGCGCCGAGTTGTGGCAGTACGTACAGTTCACGCCGAGCGAGTTCGACATGTGGATCATCAGCGCGTAGGTGTACTCGGTCTGCTTGATCGACTGTCGGTTGTCCCCCTCTCCCGTCAGCGCGGTCGTGCCCTGGACCCGCGCCCCCGCGTTGTCGACGTAGCTCCTGAGCGGATCGCTCCGGCCGTCGAAGAAGAAGTAGTTGTTCGGGACCGGCTGGCCCTGGTGGCACGTCATGCAGTTGACGCCCCGGTCCTCGCCCACGTGGGACGTCCAGTTGGCGTTGATGTCCTGCGTCATCTGGAACATCCGACGGGACACGATCTTCGTGTAGTTGTTGTCGGACGCGAAGTCGACGACGCCCGTCGCGGGGTCGACCCAGTGGCAGTAGTTGCAGCCCTGTTCCGGCGACACCCACTGCGTCACCGCGTTCATCGTCCGCGTGAACTCCGCCGCGCTCAGATGTCCGAGCACCTGCACGTTCTGGTGGGTTCCCGGAGGCGCCGGATCTCCGCCCAGAGGTGGGAGAATCCCCTCCGTCGGCTCGCGGCCCAGCACTGCGTCCACGGAATCCTGAAGCTGACGCGGGTTCTCCACGTGCTCCATCCCCACCCCGCGGAAGCCCACGTTCACGACCTCGACCGGCGGACGCTCGCACGCGCTCGTCACCACGAGCACGGCGGCCAGAGTCGTTCCCATCGCGAGGCGCTTCATCGGCCCACCTCCATGTCCCACGTGAGCACCTGATCGGTGCCCGCGATCGGAATCGAGACGTCCATCATCACCTGCGGAACCGGACCCGCCCCCTCCATCGTCTCGAGGCCGGGGAGCGGCGCAGCGGACGGCGCACCCATGTACGGTGCGTCGAGCTCACCCGGCTGAACCGGCACGAGCGGTTCCTCGTACACGTCCGGATACTGTGGAACGAGCCCGTGCTTCTGACCCCAGAGGTACCAGTTGTCGACCACCGGTCCGGTGATCAGGATGCCGATGCCGCCCGTGAGCGTCGTCAGCACGGCGAACCACCACGCCCAGCGGTGGATCGACTCCATGTTGGCGTTGAAGCCCATCGTCCAGCGCCAGAAGACCATCGTCCGCTCCGCGGCCGTGCCCGGATCGGTGATCTGATCGATCTCGCGCTCGCCCCCCATCTTCGCCGTGGCGAGGATGGTGGCCCCGTGCATCGCGAAGAGCACGGCGGAGCCGTAGAGGAAGACGATCGACAGCATGTGGAACGGGTTGTAGAACAGGTTCCCGTACCTCAGCGAGAAGGCCGCCGTCCAGTCGAGGTGCGACAGGATCCCGAAGGGCACCGCCTCACCCCAGCTTCCCATGAGGATCGGGCGGAAGAAGCCCAGCACCAGGTAGAGGAAGATGGCGCTCGCGAAGGCCCAGGCGACGTGCGTTCCCATCTTCAGCTGGCGGGCCCGACGGTACATGCGGTACCACCACAGCAGAATGGACACCGTCAGGAAGAAGCCCGCCAGCAGCCACATCGCGCCCTGCCCGAAGGCCGGAATCGAGAGCCCGACCTCCGGCGGCGGCGGGTCGAGCGAGAGCCAGGGCAGCTGCCGGATGAACTCCACGAAGTCCCAGTTCACCGAGGCCAGCATGCTGAACCCGATGATCTCGAACGCAGCGAAGCCGAACAGAAGCGACAGGACCCCGAGCCAGCCGAGGTAGAACGGCCCGATCTGCGCATCGCCGATCTTGCCGAGGAGGTAGTTCATCGAACCCGGCCCCAGCACCCGGTTCCTCTCGGAGTGCTCGGTCGGGACGCCGGGATCCGGCGGACCGTGGACCTGGATCGGGGTCAGGAGATTCTGGAACTCAGCCATGATCGTCTCCTAGAACCAGATGGGAAGGTTGAGCCACCAGTTCCACCATTCCGGCCAGCCGCGGGTCCAGAAGGGTCCGGAGATCACGATGCAGACCGCGCTCCAGAACCCCGCGTTCAGGGCGAGGAACAGGCCGAGGCGGTGGATGCCGATCGCGCCGATCGAGTAGCCGAGCGCATCCCGGAAGTACGCGTTCTCGTGCTCACTCGTCTTCACGGACTCGCCCTTCTTCGGATTCGTCACCGAGAGGATGAGTCCTCCGTGCATCGCGAGCGCGAGACAGTTCGTGAAGAAGAACGTGATCGCGATCATGTGCGCGGGATTGTAGTGGAAGTGGAGGTACTGATACCCCACGTTCGACACCCAATCGAGGTGGCTGATGATGCCGTACGGGAAGCCGTGCCCCCAGGCACCGAGCAGGACCGGCCGAATCACCACGAGAGTGATGTAGGCGAACACCGCGACAGAATAGGCGACCGGAATGTGGTAGCCCATCCCGAGCTTCCTCGAGATCTCGGCCTGGCGAAGAACCCAGCTCACGAAGGCGCCGATCGCACAGAACGTCACGATCTGCCATAGGCCACCTTCGTACAGAGGAGCGATCGCCAGCCCGTACTCGATCGGGGGCGGTGCGATGCTGATCTGCCAGAGATTCCACGTCTGCCCGGCGAGTCCTTCGCCGATGGCAGCCCCCCAGACCAGGAGCAGGGTTCCCAGTACGGAGAAGAAGATGGTCGTCACGCCGAAGAACCCGACATAGAACGGACCGACCCAGAAGTCGAACAGGTCGCCGCCTATGATCGTTCCCCCGCGGACGCGGTATTTTTTCTCGAAACTCAGCATCGCCATCGGACGCTCCGAAGCGTGTCGTTACGGTGTCGGATGGACCACCACGGGCCACCCGTACCCATCGGGGTCGGAATCCCGGATCGTGCTCGGGACCCGACCCCTCCGGGGTTCCTGAGCGGCGTCAGCGGCCCGGCGGCAACGGAGAGATCTCCGCCGCGCTCATGGCTGCGCTCGCCTCGCCCGAGATCCAGTTCCACTCGGGCGTGCTCAGGAGGATGAAGTGAATCGTGAACGCCAGTACGCCCAGGAAACCGAACAGGGCGACCAACGCTCTTCGAGGGTCGAACAGTGTCCAGATCAGATGCATGACGGCCGCCTCCTTAGAGCCACGGACGCCACATCCACACGAGCACGTGTGCGATGATGGCGACGAACGTGAACCCCATGAAGGAACTCATGAATACCTTGTGGAATCCACGAGCCTGGTCTTCCGTCAGCCCAGTGGGCTGGGACATGTTGACCTCCTTCAGGTGAAACACCTTCCCGTGACGGACCCCCCGCCATCGGGTGGACCCGCGCAGGACGCGGATCCCATCTGCGAAGCCCGAAACGAATCCCGAGCCCCGAGAACTCCGGGTTGAGCACCCTCGAGCGCGACCGACTCCGCTGGGAGTCCGCCGGACACGACTGGCCCAACCACCATCTGTCCCGATTCGTCACCGCCGGGGACGTGCGCTTCCACGTCCAGGTCGCCGGTGACGGACCGGCTCTTCTGCTGCTGCACGGAGCGGGTGGGTCGAGCCATTCGTGGGCCCGTATCCTGCCGCGCCTCGCGCAGTCCTTCCGCGTCGTGGTCCCGGACCTCCCGGGCCACGCCTTCTCCTCGGCCCTGCCGCCGGAGCGGACGGGACCTGCCGAACTGACCACCGCGGTCACTCACCTTCTGGACGCCGTCGCAATCGAGCCGACGGGGATCGTCGCCCATTCGGCCGGCGCCGCGGTGGCCGTATGTTTTGTCGCGGACGGGGCGGTGAAGCCGGAGCGGTGTGCCTTCCTGGCCCCCTCGCTCTCCCGCCCACCTCGGACGGGCCCTCCGTTCCTTCAGGAGCTCATGGCTCCACTTCTCCGGACGGGGCGCGCGGCCGACTTCGCCGCCCTTCTCGCCCGTCCGTTCGTCGTGAACGGACTTCTCCGGTCCACCGGCTCGATCGTCCCACCCGAGTCGGCAGCCCTCTATCGTCTTCTCACCGCGAACCCGGCCCACGTCGGCTCGGTGCTGCGGCTGCTCACCACCTGGGACCCGGAGGCCATCGAGGCCCTCCTGCCCGACTTCGCCGTCCCGACCCTCGTGCTGGCCGGCCGGAAGGACGGGTGGATCCCGCTCTCGCAGGTCCGGGATGTCGTTCGAGAGATGCCGGACGCGGATCTGCGCGTCCTGGACGGGGTCGGGCATCTCTTCCACGAGGAGGATCCGGACCGCGTCCTCGGCGAACTCTCGGGCTGGTTCCCGGGTGGTTCTCCGTGAGCGTCTGGTCGAGGCGGGTGTCTACGCTGCGCGTCCTCCCATCGCGGTGAGTGCTTCGCGGACGCGGTCGGGCGTCACGCGTTCCTCGTCGTGCTCGAGCGCCTTCGACTCGGCGAGATCGCGGAGTCGCTTGGCCGTCGAGATGCGGACCAGCGGCTCGACTCGCTCGAGCTGCTCGTCCAGGAGGCGCTGCGCTTCCTCATCCCACGGCAGGCTCGGGCCACGCGCCGGCGCGAGCGTCGCCTCGACCGCGTCCATCTCGGTCGAGAGCGGGAGGATGTGGAAGAGCGCGTCGAAGAGGGCGTTGCAGACCTCCTGCACCAGGTAGGTCACGCCCGAATAGCCCATGAACGGCGTGCCCGTATGCCGGCGGATGATCGCGCCGGGGAAGGACGCCGGGATGTAGCGAGACCGGAGCCCCTGCTCCGCCGCGTACATCCGCTCGTTGTAGCTGCCGAAGAGGAGGGTTGGCGGACTCTCGCCGAGGCGCTCGCGCACGTCCGCGTGATCCGTCTTCTCGCCGGGCTTCCTCGCCACCGAGAGGACGCAGGGCATGCCCATGTCCTCCTCGAGGAAGTACCGGAGGCCTTCGGCGTACGTCTTGTTGGCGACCACCGCGAAGGACGTCGTCGGGAAGAAGTCCTGGGTGACGCTCCGGTAGAGATCCCACACGGCCTTCAGCGTCGTGTGCTTCTCCTTCTCGATGAACGGCTGCGGATCGATCCCCGTCGCCTCCCCCACCTTCTCGAGGAAGGTGGTGGTGTTCGTGAGGCCCATCGGGGCCCGGATCCACGGGGTGTCGAGCGTGTCGGCAAGCTCGGTGCACAGCGCCGCGCCGAACTCCTGGTACATGCAGACGTTCAGGTCTGCGTCGGCGAGCTGTTTCGTGTCGTCGAGGTGCGAGCCGAGCGGGAAGACCATGTTGATCTCGCAGCCCACGCCCTCGAGCAGTCGGCGGATCTCGGCCAGGTCGGACGGCATGTTGAAGGTGCCGTAGATCGGGCCGATGATGTTCACCAGCGGCTTCGCGTCCTCGCCGCGATCGGGCTTCTTCCGGTTCCGGGCCTTCTTCGCGCCGAACTCCGTCCAGAGCCACTTGATGGCGCGGTCGGCGCTCTGCCACTGATCCTCGTCGATCGTGCGCGGAAGGAACCGCTGGAGGTTCGTGCCCTCCGGCGTCACGCCGCCCCCGATCATCTCGGCGATCGAGCCGGTCACGACCACGGACGGTGTGTCCGGATCGAGGGTGGACCAGGCCTGCTTCATGTTGGCCTCGGTCCCGGACATCGAGAGCTCGTCCTCGGACAGCCCGGTCACGACGATCGGGAGCTCGTGCGGCGGGAGCGCGTCCGTATAGTGCAGCACGCTCGTGACCGGCAGATTCTCGCACCCGACCGGTCCGTCGATCACGACCTGCAGCCCGCGAATCGCGGTGAAGGCGTACACGCTGCCCCAGTAGCCGCCCGCGCGGTCGTGGTCGAGCACGAGCATCAGTCGGCCCCCGCGGGTGTGGAGGGGGCGGGTGTCGAGGGGCTCGCGGCGCCGTCGGGTGCGTTCGCGTCGACCTGCTTCCCGGACGTCCGCTTCGCGCTCCCCTTCGCCGCCGCACTCTGGCGGATGCGGTCCTTCGTGCGGATGGACGCCTTGTTGTCGCGCTGTCCGGCGCCTCGAGGCGTCCGGTCCGTCGTGCTGCACCCGGTGGCGGCCGCGTCCGACTTCCCGACCGCCAGCTCGGAGTGCTTGCCCTTCCCGGTCGACGCCTTGCCACCCCGGGCCCGGGCGTTACGCTGCTTCGCGCTGAGCTTCTCCTCGGGAACCTCGGTCCATCCGTACCCCGCGGCGTGGCCGGTGCCGACCCCCTCGAAGAACTTCCGCATCTGCCCGAGTCGCTCGCGGCCGCGCATCGCGCCCTGGAGCACCGGCGCGAGCGACCCCGCGCCGGCCGGCCCGAAGATCGGCCGTGCGGACACGAGATTCGTGAAGTAGAGGCCGGGGACACCCTGCTCCTTCGCCTCCTGCACCACCGGCGTCGTGCCGATGACCAGGTCGGGGTCGGTCTCCTTGAACGCCTCGACATCCTGCTCGAGCGACGCACGGAACTGCACGTGCGTGCCGCGAGCCTCGAGCCACTCGGCGTCGGTGGCACTCCACGCCGACTTCGGCAGTGCCGTGCCCACGTACGGTACGTCGGCGCCCGCCTCGATCAGCACGCGGGCGACGAGCAGCTCCGAGCCCTCGTAGCCCGACACCTGCACCCGGCCCCTCAGGGGGGCGGACGCGATCGCTCCGGCGATCATCGTCCGGGCGCGATCGATGGCGGAGCCGATCGTGTCCGCGTCCACGCCCGCGGCGTCGCCCACGGACTTCAGCCAGGCGACCGTGCCCTCGACACCGACCGGGCCCGAGCCCACGACCTTCCGCCCAGCCTTCTCGAACTCGCGGGCGGCCCGGACGTAGTGCGGGTGGATCGCGGCGCAGACGTCGGCATCGAGCGCGGCGTAGAGTTCGCGCCACTCGCGGACCGGGACGACCGGACCGAGTGCGAGGCCCATCGGCTCGATCAGCGCGCCGATCCCCATGGGGTCGGCCGGAAAGAGCTCGCCAAGGAGCGCAACGGTCGGTCGATCTTCGACCAGCTCCCGCGGCCGCGCGACCGGACCCGCCTCCGCTTCGAGCCGGGCCCGCTTGAGCACCGCGCCCGACAGCACGTCCTTGGCCTCCGCGTGCGTGGGCACGCCGAACCCCGGCACGTCGATCCCGACGATGCGAACCCCGTTGATCTCCTTCGGCAGCATGTCGAGTGGAACGCCCGACGCCGTGGGGATGCAGAGGTTGGTCATCACGATCGCGTCGTACTCTTCGGGATCCGCGAGGTCGTGCATCGCCCGCTTGATGTCCTCGTAGAGCGCGCCGGTCACGAGTGACTCGGAGTTGAACGGCACGTAGCCCACGGTCCGGCGAGCGCCGTAGAAGTGCGACGTGAAGGTCAGGCCGTAGACGCAGCACGCGCTGCCGGAAAGAACGGTCGCGGTGCGCCGCATGCGGAGCCCCACTCGGAGCGACCCGAAAGCCGGGCACATCCCCTGTGGCTGCTCGTGGGGACCGAGCGGATAGTCCTCCATCAGCGCCTTGAGCGCCTCGGAGTCGGCCACCGAGCGTGCGGCATCCCGGGCGTCGCCGTGACAACCGACCTGCGGAAGCTGCGCGGCCGGCTCGGAGCCGTGCGCCGGCGACGAGGCGTCGTGCCCGCCGCAGCCGCACGACCCGCCGTCGGTGCCGCACGTCTCACCCCCCATGACGGGAAGCGGCATGCTCTGCATGCGCGGGCCGGAGGTGGAGGAGTCGGCCAAGGGTCACACGGCCTGGTAGACGATTTCGAGCGATTCCTTCTCGACGTACTCGCCGCCGCGCATGTCCGCCTGCGTGGCGGGCGTCAGCACGACGTCCCGGCCCACCTCGTCTCCCTTGAAGAGGTCGAGGAGCTGGTCGTGGTCGAGCGGCTGCGGCTTCTGCGGGGGCGCACTCGCCACCTGCTCGCCGAGCTGCTCGAAGAGCGGCGCCCACCGGCCGCCGGGTTTGCCGACGATCTCGTAGTTGGCGCTCTTCCGGCGGATGTCGTCGTCCTGCGGAATGGCGGCGAGGACCGGAATGTCGACCGCCTTCGCGAAAGCCTCCGCCTCACCGGTGCCGTCGTCCTTGTTCACGACGAGGCCGGCCACGCCGACGTTCCCGCCGAGCTTCTGGAAGTACTCGACCGCGCTGCACACGTTGTTGGCCACGTAGAGCGACTGCAGGTCGTTCGAGCCGACGACGATGACCTTCTGGCACATGTCGCGGGCGATCGGCAGACCGAACCCGCCGCAGACGACGTCGCCGAGGAAGTCGAGCAGCACGTAGTCGAAGCCCCACTCGTGGAAGCCGAGCTTCTCGAGCAGTTCGAACCCGTGGATGATCCCGCGGCCGCCGCAGCCGCGTCCGACTTCGGGCCCACCGAGCTCCATCGCGAACACACCGTCGCGCGTGAAGCAGACGTCGCCGATTTCCACGTCCTCACCCGCGAGCCGCTTCTCGGCCGACGTGGCGATGATCGTGGGAACCGACCGGCCACCGAAGAGCAGCGAGGTGGTATCCGACTTCGGGTCGCAGCCGATCAGCAGGACCTTCTTGCCCTGCTGCGCCATCATGTAGGAGAGGTTGGCAAGCGTGAAGCTCTTGCCGATCCCCCCCTTTCCGTAGATGGCGATGATCTGGGTCTCGGACTCGCTCATGCGGTGTTTCTCCAGTCGAGGATCATCTTCAGGCATTCGTGATCCTCGAATGCCCGAGTGAAGGCCGTCCTCGCTTCCGCCGCGGGGGCGGTGTGCGTGATCAGACCGGAAAGGTCGAGGCGCCCCTGCGCGACCATCAGCAGCACGGACTCGAGATCCGAGGGGTTCCACTCCGCCGCGATCCGGATGCGCGCCTCTCGCTGGAAGGCGGGCGGGAAGAGGAACCGGACGGGCTCCGAGTAGAACCCGGCGAGCGTGACCTGGCCGTG
The DNA here is from genome assembly GCA_028284495.1 of Longimicrobiales bacterium. Taxonomy (GTDB): domain Bacteria; phylum Gemmatimonadota; class Gemmatimonadetes; order Longimicrobiales; family Gaopeijiaceae; genus Gaopeijia. The sequence continues at coordinate 86,181 of JANQRP010000002.1, forward strand.
CCGCGCAAGGTGCGGGATGGCGTGGTCGAGGATGCCCGGGTCTCCGGACACGTCGCAGATGCGGACGTAGTCGGTGCGGGAGTCGTCGTCGGGGTGCAGCACCTCGTAGCCCCGCGCGTCGGTCATCCGGATGGGGTTGGTCTCCCACACGCGGGGCGGGATCCCGCCGAGCGCGATCGCGAGTCGTGCCACGAGGCGCCCGAGCACGCCGTGCCCGATCACCAGTTCGGGGAGGCCGTCCTGACGGACCGCGTGCTGGGCGGTGGCGGCGAGCGCGAGCAGCGCGCCCATCGGACCCTCGAGGTGATCCTGGAGTGGAATCAGGCGCTCGATCGGGGTCACCACCTGGAGCGCGTCGGCACCGAAGAGGCCGCGTGCACCGATGAAGCCGCTGGAGCCCGGCACGAACACGCGGTCTCCGACGGAGAGGCTCGCGGAAGCATCGACCCGCGTGACCCGCCCGACTCCCTCGTATCCCGGAACCAGGGGGTAGCCCATACCGGGGAACTCCGGCATCCGTCCGTCCCAGAGCAGGCGCTCGGTCCCCGTGCTGATGCCCGAGAACTCCATGCGCACCACGGCGTCCCCGGCGTCGGGCGTCTTCAACCCGACCGACCGGAAGGTGACCGCGCGTGGTTCATCGAGGACGACCGCGAGGGTCTCCAAGCGCTGTTAACCTCCGCACTGGCGTGGCTCTCCCCCCACATGCCGACGGCATTTCGAGGGGCGTGATGGGTGTATCATTTGGTTTACAGTGCCCGTTGTCAAGAAAACTGTACACCAGGGTGCGCACGAACCGTCGGCCTCGGTGGCCAGTGCGCAGCGCGGGAATCGATCAGCGCGGCGCGCGCGCGGTCAGGAGCGTGGCGAGAACCGGAGCTCGGGAGCGCAGCCGCCGGACCTGCTCGAAGCCTGCGCCAGCGAGGAATCCGCCCAGTTCGTCGGGCGTCCTGGGACGGCCCTTCCCCATCGCGAGCAGGTACAGCGAGAAATACGCAGGACCGACGGAGCCGGCGCCCGGCACGCCCGACATCGGCTCCGCGACGATCAGGCGACCGCCGGGCTTGAGCGCCGCCCGCACGTTCGGGAGCAGCGCCCGCACGTCCGAATCGTCGTGATCGTGGAGGATGCGAACGAGCGTCACGACGTCGAAGCCGGTGGGCAGCGGATCGGCGAAGAAGTCGCCGCCGTGGACGTCGACGCGATCCGCGTACCCGGACTCCGCGACGCGCAGACGGGCGTGCTCGGCGACGCCCGGAAGGTCGAACAGGGCCGGCCTGAGTCCAGGATGCCGCTCCGCCGCTCCGACCACGAACGCGCCGGTGCCACCCCCCACGTCCAGCAGTCGCTCGCCGTCGGCGAAGTCGATGGCATCCAGGATCTCGGCGGTGATCGCCGGCTGCGACTTCGCCATCAGCTCGGAGTACTCCCGCACGCGCTCGGCGTCGATGGCCCGCGGATCGCCGGAGCGGGCGTACGGCCAGTACGACGACAGGTCCGTCTCGACCTCGCCCCTCAGGAGTCCGACCGGATCGGCGAGGTCGCGATAGAAGAGGGCGTTGTGCTCGACCAGCGCCCGCAGCGCCTGGTTGCCCGCCAACGGCGCACCGTTCCGACCGAGCTCGATGCCGTCGGGGGTCCGGATCAGGACATCGAGGCTGACCGCCGCGTCGACGAGGCGCCGGAAGCGGTCGGGGTCGACCCCGGCCAGCCCCGCGTACTCGTCCTCCGGAATCGCGCGTTCGAGCAGCGGCTCGAGGAGGCCGAGTCGCACCAGCGCGAGTACGGTTTGCGCGTACACGAAGCCGGCGGTCAGGTCGAACACCTTCCGCGTACTCCAGAGCGCGATCGGACGTGTCAGGAAGAAGCCCGACGCCCAGCTCTGGAACCTCGGCTTCGCCATCATCCGGAGAAGCGCCCGACGGGCGTCCGCGATCACACCCATCGTGGGCCGCTCACGGGGCGTCTGCGCCGAAGAGGTCGAGGGCCCGCCGCAGCCCGCGCGCGTCCGGACGGGGCAGATGCGCCACCGTCCCGCGGAGCGCTTCGCCCAGTTCCGTCGCGAACCGCTCGCCGCGGGCCGAACTGTCGAGCACGAGGGTCGGAATCCCGCTCGCGGCGATGCGGCGCGCAACGTCGAGTGCGTCCTCACGAGCCCCGGCGCGCCCCCCCGCCCCGTCGAGCCCCACGTTGGGACGCCCGTCCGACAGGAGGACGATCCGCGGACTGGCCTCGGACGCCTCGAGCCGGAGCGCGATCTTCCAGGCCTGCTCGAGACCTGCGGCGAGCGGCGTCCCGCCGCCCCCCGCCATGCCGCGCAGAAGCCGGCGCACCCGGACGAGCGATCGGGTGGGCGGCACGGCGACGGTGGCCCCGCGGTCGCGGAAGACCACCAGCGCGACCTGGTCGCGTCGCACGTAGCTCTCCGCCAGGAACAGTTCGACCGCCCCCTTCACCTCCGCGAGGCGGTTGAGGGCCTGCGAGCCGGAGGCGTCCACCACGAACACGGTCGCGGTCGCGCTGCGCCGTACGCGCTCCTGTACGTGCAGGTCGGACGGACGGACGTGCACACGCGCGGCCTGCGCATCTCCGGCGGTGCCGTTCGACGCGCGCCGCCGCATCCGCTGCCAGGGTGCCGCCGTCCTCAGCGTGGCGGGCAGATCCACCCGACCACCCCGACGCGGGTCGCCTCGCCGTGCGCCGACGCGGTGCCCGTGGACCAGCTGTCGGAGCTTCGCGCCGCGACGGCCGGTGCCGCGCGCTCGGGCCTCGGCGAACCGCGCGACGAGTCCGGCAGGCAGGCGTGCCTCGGCGGCCTCGACGACCCGCTCGGCGAGGGGGCCCGAAGGCCGGTCGAGGTCGTCGCCGCCGTCGTCCTCCGCGCCGGTCGGATCCGGGGGCGGGGGCGGCGGCTCGTCGTCGGGGTCCGGCGCCGCCGGCGCGACGGTGGCGCGGGGCAGAAGCGAGAGGGCCGCCGCGACCGCGAGGTCGTCGTCGGAAAGCCGCAGCGGCCCGTCCGGGTCCGCGGAGGACTCGGCCGCTGCCCACGCGCGGTGGGCGCGCGCGACGCGGACGGCGCGGATCGGGGCCCGCAGCGAGTCGATACCCAGTCGGGCCGCCGCGATCACGAACGTCTCGATGTCCGCGTCGTCCACGACCACCCGGTCGAGCCTCGCGCGCGCGCGAACGATTCTGAGCGGATCGATGCGCGGAGGTGCGGACGCCCGGGCGCCCACCGGCTCCAGCAGGACGAGACACCCCATCCGCTCCTGCACGATGTCGGGGAGACCGGGCTCGTCGTCGCGACTCTCGTCCACCAGGACCGCCGCGATGCGCGCCGGCGCGTACGCGAGCCCCGGAAGGCGCGGAAGCACGCGGCCCGTGTCGAGCGCCTCGGCCAGGATGGCCCCGGCCTCGCGCTCCAGGCGTTCCGCCATCGGAACCAGCACCACGCCGCCGTCCGAATCGGTGAGCAGCCCGGAGCGGACGAGACGGCGTCCCTCGCGGAGCGACCCGACGAGATCGAGCTCGCCGGTGAGGCGCCCCGCGTCGATGTGGGGTGGCATCCGCCGCAGCGGTCGCTCGCCGAGCGCGAGGCGGAGCGCGGTGGTCCAGTCGTCGAGTTCGGGGCCGGGCCGGGCGCTCACGTGGATGCCCCCGACGCCGGAGGGATCGACGGCGAGGAGCGCGGCGGCGGTCCACGCGAGGTCGCGCGCGGCGACTGCGCGGTCGGTCACGCGGGACTCGACCCCGCCGCCGCGAGCTCTTCGATGGCGCGGGCCACCCGGGCTCCCGACCCGGTGTCGTCCAGCGGGTCGCGTCGGAGCCGATGTCGAAGGGCCGACGGAGCGACCGCCAGGATCTGCTCGTCCGTCACCTCGGCCACGCCGTCCAGCGCGGCCAGAGCGCGCGCCGCCCGGATGAGCGTCAGTTCGCCGCGAAGTCCGTCCGTGCCCAGCGCGAGACAGAGGCGGCCCGCGGTCTCGAGGACCCCGTCCAGGACCTGCACGTCGGTCAGGCGCTCCCGCGCCCGCCGGATCGAAGCGCGGATCCGTCCGTCGGTCGCCGCCCACCGCTTCACGAAGCCCTCCGGGTCGCGGTCGTACGCGTCCCGCCGGCGCAGCACCTCCATCCGTGTCTCGAGGTCGCCCGGCGTCGTCACCTCGACCGACAGTCCGAAGCGGTCCAGGAGCTGGGGCCGGAGTTCGCCCTCCTCGGGATTCCCGCTTCCGACCAGGACGAAGCGAGCGGGGTGCCGCACGCTCAGACCCTCGCGTTCCACGACGTTCTCGCCCGAGGCCGCGACGTCGAGCAGCAGGTCGACCAGGTGGTCCTCGAGAAGGTTCACCTCGTCCACGTACAGGAAGCCGCGGTGCGCCTGCGCGAGCAGCCCGGGCTCGAACGCGCGGACGCCCTCGGTGAGGGCGCGCTCGAGGTCGAGCGTCCCGACCACCCGATCCTCCGTCGCGCCGAGCGGGAGGTCCACGACCGGGACGCCCACCCGCTTCGTCTTCGGTCCCGCCGTGCCGTCCGCGCAGGCCGCGCACCGACCGCCCCGGCCGTCGGGGGCGCACCCGTACGCGCACCCCGCCACCACCTCGATGTCCGGAAGGAGTGCCGGCAGGGCCCGGACCGCGGTCGACTTCCCCGTGCCGCGATGCCCGAAGATGAGAACGCCGCCGACCCCTGGATCGACGGCGACGATCTCGAGCGCCCGCTTCATCTCGTCCTGTCCGACGAGGGCGGCGAATGGAAAGGGTGTTGCCACCGTAAACAGTCCTTGACGACAGGCGCGCTTGACAGTCAATTCGCATGGTAACGCGGCGAGAAACGGCCCGCAACGCGAGGCCCCTCGCGACCTTTCGACCTCACTGAAGGCAGCCCGGATGCCGCCGAACCCGCCCCTCCGACTCGGGACGCGGGGCTCCCGCCTGGCCCTCTGGCAGGCGCATCTCGTCCGGGATCTCATCCAGGATCTCGCGTCGGGCACGGACGACGTGCCGGCCGTCGAGATCGTCGAGATCGAGACCTCGGGAGACCGTATCCAGGACGTGGCGCTCTCCGCCGCCGGGGGACGCGACTTCTTCACCAAGGACATCGAGGAGGCGCTGCTCGAGGGCCGGATCGACTTCGCCGTGCACTCGCTCAAGGATCTCGCGACCGGCCTGCCCGACGGGCTGGTCCTCGCCTCCGTTCTCGAACGCGCCGACCCGCGGGACGCGCTGGTCGCCCCCGCCGGGACGTCGCTCGCGTCCCTGCCCGAAGGAGCTCGCATCGGCACGAGCTCGCTACGGCGGACCGCCTTCCTCCGGGCCGCCCGTCCCGACCTCGAGGTGGCTGGGCTTCGCGGGAACGTGCCGACGCGCGTCGGGAAGCTGGACGCCGGGGACTACGACGCGATCCTCCTGGCGACGGCCGGACTCGAGCGCCTCGGCATGGGGGAGCGGATCGCCGAACGGATCGACACCGACGTGCTCACCCCCGCACCCGCGCAGGGCGCGATCGGGCTGGAGGCCCGGGCCGGCGACACGCGCACGCTCGACGTGATCACCCGCCTCCAGCACCCGGCGACGCGGGCCGAGACCGACGCCGAGCGAGCGCTTCTGCGTACGCTGGAGGGCGGCTGCTCGGTGCCGATCGGCGCGCTTGGACGGATCGCGGGCGATCGGCTGACGCTGATCGGCCGCGTCGCGTCCCTCGACGGGACCCGGGTGATCCGCGGCCGGTTGGAAGGCGCGGTTGAAGATGCCGTGGCCCTGGGCGAGGCGCTGGCGCGAGGGCTGGCGGCCGACGGCGCGGACGACCTGCTCGCCGCGGTCCGGGCGGAGGCTTCGGCGTGACGGGCGCGAGCGCGCTCTACGGCCGCGGCGTGGTGGTCACCCGTGCGGAGGGTCCCGACGGACCCGTGTCCTCGCTCCTCCGCGAGCGCGGCGCGATCCCGATTCTCCGGCCCGCGGTCGCCTTCGACTTCGCGTCGCAGAAGTCCGCGCTCGCCGACGCCGCGTGGCGCATGGGCGACTACGACTGGCTCGTCCTGACCAGCAGCCGCGCCGTTCGGGCGATGGCGGCGGTCCACGCGTTCGAGCACCCTCGCCCCGCCGGCCTGCGGGTCGCCGTCGTCGGGCCCGGTACGGCCGCCGAGATCGGCGCGCACGGCTGGGAAGCCGACCTCGTGCCGGAGAGCGGGGGGGCGAAGGTCCTGGTCGATCGACTCGTGCCGGAGGTCGGCTCGGATACCCGGGTCCTGTTTCCCGCGTCCGAAGCCGCCGGAGAGACGCTGCCGGCCTCGCTGCGCGAAGCGGGTGCGACGGTGGACCGCGTCGACGCCTACGCGCCCCGCCCGTCCGGTCAATCGGCCGCCCAATGGACGCGCGATCTCGGCGAGGGGCGCATCGAAGCCCTCACCTTCACGAGCCCTTCGGCAGTCGACGCCCTGGCCGAAGCACTCGACGAGGCTCTCCCGGACACGGCACGGACCGAGGTGCGCGCCCTTCCTGCCGCGGCTCAGGGTCCCACCACCGCGCGGGCGGTCCGCGAAGCGGGCTGGACCACCGTTCCGGTCGCCGAGCCGACCACCTTCGAGGGACTGGTCGGCGCCCTGGAAGAGCACTTCTCCGTCCCGGCGTGAGCCACCCCGCATGAGCTTTCCGCGCCATCGCCCCCGCCGCCTGCGCAGGACCGCCGCCTGGCGGGATGCCGTGCGCGAGACGACCCTCGCGCCCGACCAGCTCGTCCTTCCGCTCTTCCTCGTGCCGGGCGACGGCGTGGCCGACCCGGTGGCAAGCATGCCGGGGGTGTTCCAGCACTCGGTGGACGAGGCGGTGAAGGTGGCGCGCGAGGCGCACGCGCTCGGTGTCGCGGGCGTCATCCTCTTCGGTATTCCGGCTGGGAAGGACCCGGAGGGTTCGGCGGCGTGGGACCCCGAGGGTCCCGTCTGTCGTGGGCTCCGCGCGATCCGTGACGAGGTTCCGGGGCTCCTCCGGTGGGCCGACGTCTGCATGTGCGAGTACACGGACCACGGCCATTGCGGGGTGCTCACCGCCGGCGGCGACGTGGACAACGACCGGACGCTGCCACTCCTGGCGCGCGCCGCCGTCGCCTACGCGGACGCCGGCGCGGATGCGGTCTGTCCGAGCGACATGATGGATGGACGCGTGGCCGCGATCCGGGATGCGCTCGACGAGGCCGACCACCCCGAGACCGTGATCGTCTCGTACGCGGTGAAGTACGCCTCCGCCTTCTACGGCCCCTTCCGCGACGCCGCGCACTCGACGCCCACGTCGGGGGACCGCCGGAGCTACCAGATGGACCCGGCCAACGGGCGCGAGGCGTACCTCGAGGCACTGGCGGATCTCGACGAGGGGGCGGACCTGATCATGGTGAAGCCCGCCGGACCATACCTCGACGTACTCAGCTCGCTCCGGGACGTCGTGGACGTGCCGCTCGTCGCCTACCAGGTGTCCGGCGAGTACGCCGCGCTCAAGGCCGCGGCCGAGCGCGGGTGGCTCGACGGAGACCGCGTCATCGACGAGTCGCTGGTCGCGATCCGGCGTGCCGGAGCCCGACTCATCATCACGTACGCCGCACTCGACGTGGCGCGCCGGATCCGCGGGGCCTGACGCACTCCGGTCGCCACCGTCGCCACACCCCGCCGCGGACTCTCCCCCACCCCGATCAGGACTCCACCAGGACCTACATGAGGACCGACCGCAGCAAGCAGCTCTTCGACGCCGCGCGCGCTCGCATTCCCGGCGGCGTGAACTCCCCCGTCCGCGCCTTCGGGCGTGTCGGGGGACAGCCGCTCTTCGTGACGCGAGCCGAGGGCGTGACCATCTGGGACGCGGACGGCAACGCCTACATGGACTTCGTCGGGTCCTGGGGGCCGATGTTCCTCGGCCACGACCACCCGGCCATCCGGGACGCCGTGGCCGATCAGCTCGCGCGCGGGACGTCCTACGGCGCGCCGACGGAGGCCGAGGTCGAGCTGGCCGAGCGCGTCTGCGACATGGTCCCGTCCATCGACATGGTCCGGCTGACCAGCTCGGGCACCGAGGCGACGATGAGCGCACTCCGGCTCGCTCGCGCGTTCACGGGCCGTGACGCCTTCGTGAAGTTCCGGGGCGGCTACCACGGGCACGGCGATGCCTTCCTGGTCGAGGCCGGGTCGGGCGCCGCCACGCTCGGCGTGCCGAACTCGCCCGGGGTGACCTCCGGCGCCGCGCGGGACACCCGCGTCGCCGAGTTCAACGACCTCGACTCCGTCCGCGCACTCGCCGCCGAGGGAGACGTGGCCGCGGTCTTCGTGGAGCCGGTCGCGGGCAACATGGGCTGCGTACCGCCCGAGGACGGTTTCCTCGAAGGGCTCCGCGCGCTCTGCGACGAGACCGGGGCGCTGCTCGTGTTCGACGAGGTGATGACGGGCTTCCGCCTCGCGCCGGGTGGCGCGCAGGAGCGCTACGGCGTCACCCCCGACCTGACGACGCTGGGCAAGATCATCGGGGGAGGACTGCCGGTCGGCGCCTTCGGTGGACGGGCCGACGTGATGGCGATGGTCGCCCCCTCGGGCCCGGTCTACCAGGCCGGCACGCTGTCCGGAAACCCGCTCGCGACGGCCGCCGGCAACGCGATGCTTCGCTGGATCGCGGAGCACCCCGAGATCTACGATCACGTCGAGGCGCTCGGGCGACGAATGGACGAGGCCTTCGAACGGATGATCGACGAGAACGGCTGGCCGGTCACGTGGCGGCGCGTGGGCGCGATGGGCAGCCTCTTCTTCGGTCCGGGACCGATCCGCGACTGGCCGACGGTCGAGGCCTGCTCGGTCGACCGCTTCGCGGCCTGGTTCTCGCGGATGCTCGAGGCCGGGTTCTACATGGCGCCGAGTCCGTTCGAGGCGAGCTTCCTCTCGGCCGCGCACACCGAGGAGAACATCGCCCGATTCCTCGACGCAGCGGAGCGGACGCTCGCCGAGGTGCACGCGACGGACAGGCCGGCGGAGGTGCGGGCATGACCGCGCCGTTCCTGGCCGCCGCGCGCGGCGAGACGCCTTCCCACACGCCGGTGTGGATCATGCGCCAGGCGGGCCGCTACCTCCCGGAATACCGTGAGACGCGCGCGAGTGCGGGCGGATTTCAGGAGATGACCCGCACGCCCGAGCTCGCCGCCGAGGTCACGCTCCAGCCCATCCGGCGGTTCGGGATGGACGCCGCCATCCTCTTCAGCGATATCATGACGCCGCTCGAGGGGATGGGGATCGATCTCCGCTTCGATCCGGGGCCGGTGATCGACAACCCCATCCGGTCCGCCGACGACGTGAAGCGGCTCCGCGCCCTCGACCCGGACGAGGGCGTGCCGTTCGTGCTGGAGACGTGCCGCATCCTCGCGCGCGAACTTCCGGAGAACGTGCCGCTCATCGGATTCGCGGGTGCCCCGTTCACGCTGCTCTGCTACCTGATCGAAGGGCACGGCACCAAGTCGTTCGTGCAGGCGAGGGCCTTCCTGCGCTCGGAGCTGGACGCGGCACGCGAACTGCTCGACCGACTGGCCCACGGGATGGCGCTCTATCTCGAGGCGCAGGCGAGGGCGGGTGCCCGCGCCCTGATGATCTTCGACTCGTGGGTCGGGCTGCTCGACGCTCCCACCTTCCGCGCCCTCGAGCGTCCGGCCATCGAGCGCATCCTCACGCACCTGCGGCCGCTCGGCGTCCCCCTGCTCTACTTCCCCAACCAGGGCGCGCACCTGCATCACGAAGTGGTGGGCCTCCACGCCGACGTCATCGGAGTGGACTGGCGGACGCCGCTCGAGGCTGCCGACGAGGCGCTCGGCGGACAGTTCGTCCTGCAGGGGAACCTCGATCCGAGCATCCTGTTCGCGCCGCCCGAGTCGCTGCTCGTGGCCGCCGACTCGGTTCTGGATGCGGGCCGTTCGCTCCGGCGGGGACACATCTTCAATCTGGGGCACGGCATCGACAAGCGGACGGATCCGGATCAGGTCGCACGTCTGGTGGAGCGGGTCCACGCGGCTCCCGTCCGGGCCACCGGCTGATGGGCGGCTCGAGACGGACGACGGGTACGACGGGTCGGGCCCCGGGGGCGGTTCGATGAGCGACCGCGACGCGCGACGGCACCGTGTGGCCGAGGTCCCCCGGGCCGGCCAGTCGGAGCTGATCGCCGCCTTCGAGTCGCTGGCCCCGGGCTCGACCTTCGCGACCCGAACGTGGGAGCGCCCCGGCGGAGGCGGCGGCACCGCCCGTGTGATCGACGGAGGCGAGGTGTTCGAGCGGGGCGGCGTGAACGTCTCGATCGTGAAGGGAAAGGATCTGCCCGAGGAGGTCCGGACCGCCCGCGACCTTCCCGAGGGTCTGGATTTCTGGGCCACGGGCGTCTCGATGGTGCTCCACCCGCGGAATCCCCACGTGCCCACCTTCCACGCCAACTTCCGGTACTTCGAGGCGGGCGATCTGGACGACTGGTGGTTCGGAGGCGGGGCCGACCTGACGCCCTACTATCCAGTCGAGTCGGACGTACGCGACTTCCACCGGACCCTCCGGGAACTCTGCGACCGGCACGACGTCGCCGACGGCGAGCGCTACAAGGCGTGGTGCGACGACTACTTCACGGTTCGTCACCGTGGCGAGATGCGCGGGGTCGGCGGGATTTTCTTCGACTGGCTGACGCCGGACCCGGACGCCGGAGGGTGGGAAGCCGCGTTCGCCTTCATGCAGGATGGCGTGCGCACGCTGAAGGATGCGTACATCCCCATCGTCGAGCGTCGAATGAACGAGCCCTGGAACGAGCGCGAGCGGGCCTGGCAGCTGCTACGCCGAGGCCGCTACGTGGAGTTCAACCTCGTCTACGACCGCGGCACCCGGTTCGGTCTCCAGACCCGGGGTGACATCGAGGCGATCCTGATGTCCCTCCCGCCCCTGGCGCGCTGGGAGACCGACGCCGCGCCCGAACCGGGCACGCCGGAGCACGACGCGACCGCGTTCTATCAGCCCCGCGACTGGGTCTGATCGTACTGCGGCGCCTCCTCCGCGCCGGCCGCCACGACCTCGCGGGCGAGCCGTCGTCCGCCCTCCCAGCAGTCCGGCACGCTGACACCGTCGCGCCACGCCCCGCCCAGATGCAGGCCGGAGTGCGCGGCCTCCAGCCGATCCGCCTCCGCTACCCGCTCGAGGTGTCCGAACTCGTACTGCGGAATGGCGCGCTCCCACCGCTGCACCTGCGCGTGAACGGGGCGTGCGCCCGCGCCCAGGAAGTGCCGGTGCTCCTCGTAAGCGAGGTCCACCAACTCCCCCTCCCCGCCGAACGCCCGATCCGGCTGACGCGCACCGCCCACAAAGGTCGTGAGAAGCACCCGGTCCGCCTCCACCCGCTCCGGGAAAAGCGACGAGATCCAGAGCACGCCGAGCGCCTCGCGCCGCTCGCGTGCCGGACAGAGATAGCCGAAGCCCGCCAGCGGATGCGCCACGTCGGCACGGTCGTACGCAAGGTGGACCGTCGCCACGGGCGAATAGGGGATGTCCGCGAGCCCCGACGCACCCTCCAGCATCTCGCCCACGACCGGCGCGGGCACGGTCAGCACCAGCCGTCCGCAGCTGAAGGCACGCCGCTCGCCGTCCGCCTCGGCCGTCACGATCCAGTCGGACCCGTCGCGCCGGGCCGACAGCGTACGATGACCGAGCCGCACCCGTGAGGACCCGATCGCCGCCGCCATCGCGCGCGGCCATCGCGCGAGCCCGTCGGGGAACGAGAAGAGCTCGGCCGGCCGCTTCTCTTCGGCCCCGCTGCCGCGGTTCGAGCCCCGCATCCGGGCCAGCCCCCACCGCAGCAGACTCCCGGCTTCGTCCACGCCCGACTTCAGCTCCGGGAAGACGGCCTCCATCGAGAGGCGCGAGGGGTCCCCAGCATACACGCCCGACACGAACGGATCCACGAGGCGCTCCGCGACCTCGGCTCCGAGTCGGCGGGTGAAGAAGTCCCGAACGCTCTCGTCCTCCCCCTTTCGGGTGCCGCGGAGCGGCTCCGAGAGCAGGCGCAGCTTCGCGCCCATCGAGAGAAGCGGCGAGGCGACGAGGGCAGGCGGGGAGTGCGGGAGTTCGACGAGCTCGCCGTCCAGCACGACGTAGCGGCTCTTCCCCTGCGCGCCCGCGACGAGTCGCTCGCCTTCGATGCCGAGCGAGTCGAAGTGCTCGAAGAGCGCCGGGTCGGCACTGCGAACGGTCTGCGGCCCGAGGTCGATCGCGCCGACGCCCGGCACCGCCTCGGAGCGGATGACGCCACCGACGTTCGTGTCCGCCTCCAGCACGAGCACCTCGCGCCCCGCGCGATGCAGGTCCAGAGCCGCCGACAGGCCGGTGATGCCCGCGCCCACCACGATGACGTCGTGTCGTTCCATGCCGGGAACGTAGGCGTCTCAGATCGCGGAGGAAAACGCCGGAAGTTCGGTGGCGCGCCGCAGCCAGGGATCGATGGAGGCGGCGACGTTCCGGACGAAAAACCGTCCCAGGGCTGTCACCTCCCAGCGGTCCGGCGCACGGCCGAGAAAGCCGACCGCCTCCATCTCGCGCAGGCGTTCGACGTCGTCGCCCAGCGCCTCGTCGAGATCCAGATCGAAACCCATGCTCGCGAGGTCGTCGGGGATCTCGAGGTTGCACATGAGGTGCTGGACGATCGCCCCGCGGATCCGATCCTCCTCGGTGAGGTGCCAGCCGCGCGCAACCGGCAACCGCCCCTCGCGGATCGCGCCTTCCCACGCGCCCAGAGCCGGGGCGTTCTGCACGAATCGATCGGCCACGAGTCCGATGGCACTCATCCCGAAGGCCACCATGTTCGAGCCACCGCCCGTCGTGTAGCCCATGAAGTTCCGGAGCAGTCGCCGCTCGCGCGCGGCCACCGCGAGGTCGTCCTCCGGCCGGGCGAAGTGATCGAACCCGATCCACTGCCAGCCCGCGTCCTCGAACACCTCGACCGCGTCCAGGAACAGGCCGAGCTTGGTCTCGGGCGTCGGAAGTCCGGAGGCATCCACAGCCTGCTGGATTCGCCGCACCTCGGGCAGGTGGGCGTAGCTGAAGGTCGCGATCCGGTCCGGCGCGAGTTCGACGACGCGGTCGAGCGTCCGCCGGAACGACTCCGGCGTCTGATACGGCAGCCCGTAGACGAGATCGAAGTTCACGCTGTCGAACCCGGCGGCTCGCGCACCGTCCAGGAGGGAGACCGTGTCGGACTCGGGCTGGATCCGTCCGATCGCTGCCTGGACACGCGGATCGAAGTCCTGCACACCCATGCTCATCCGCGTGAACCCGAGCGCCCGCAGCAGGGCGGGCTGGTCGGGCGTGGCGACCCGCGGGTCCATCTCGATGCTCACCTCGGCGTCCGGCCGAAGGTCGAACACGTCGGTGAGCAATCGCATCAGCCGACCGGTCTGGGCCGCGCCGAGCAGGTTCGGTGTGCCGCCCCCCCAGTGGATCCTTCGGACCTGTCGACGCCCGCCGAGGCAGTCCGCCACGACGCGGACCTCCCACTCCAGATGGTCCAGGTAGCGATCGATCACCTCGGACCGGCTCGTGGCCACCGCGTTGCAGCCGCAGTAGTAGCAGCGCTTGGCGCAGAACGGCAGGTGCACGTACACGGACAGCGGCGTGCCGGCGTCCGACGCGGCGAGCGCGTCGAGGTAGTCGGCCTCACCGAATGCCCTGCTCCAGAACGGCACCGTCGGGTAGCTCGTGTACCTGGGAACCGGTCGGGCGTGGACGTCGATCGCGGCGAGGATATCCGCCGCCGACGGCAGGCTCGTTCCCGGAGGCACGGGCGAAGGCAGGGCGGACGCGGGCGCGATCATCGCGTGGCCTCCGCGGTAGCCTCCTCCCCATCCGACTCGATCCCCAGCTCCGTCAGACTCATCGCCTGTCGCTTGGCTCGTGCCCGCTGCCGCGAGAACCCGCGCGGGTCCAGGAACTCGTCGATGCGCTCTTCACCCAGCACGAGGTGGGGTACGATCTCCGCGTCGCGGCCGGTCCGCGCGCGCTCCCCCGGGCGCGGAATCGGAGACGTCTCGTTGTACACGCTCCCGACCTTCGGCCGCGACGTCTCGATCTGCACGAGATCGCTCTGCGAGAGAACGCGGTCCGGATCGAACTTGAAGTCGACGTTCGACGACCCGATGAAGCCGACACGCCCGAGGTCGTAGAAGCGCCGCTCGACACTCGACTTCAGGAAGGCCTTCAGGCAGCCGAGCATGTACTTCCGCTTGAACCGGTCCCGGATCCAGGGATAGGTGAAGAACGATCGACGCATGTAGAACCGCCGGTAGTTCTTCATCACGCCAGCCAGCACTTCGCCCCGTTCCATCGCCTCCGGCTTCATGATCGGCGTGACGAAGTTGTACCGCGCGTAGTCGCGCACCTCGACCTTGTCGCCCAACTCCTCGAACAGGTCGGAGAAGGGCCAGGGCGTGTACATGTTCCAGTTGACCATGTCGGCGCCCCAGTCGATCGCCCAGCGGTACGTCTCCTCGATCGTGTCGGCGGTCTCGTTCTCGAGGCCGATGATGAACTGCGCCTCGGCCACGATGCCGTTGTCGCGCAGAAGCTGGATGGCCTTCTTGTTCTGCTCGACCGTCGTCTCCTTCCGGAAGCGCTCGAGCTGCAGCTGCGCCGACGCCTCGGTTCCCAGCGACACGTGCACGAGTCCCGCCTCACGGTACAGCGGAAGCAGCTCCTCGTCGCGCAGGATGTCGGTCACGCGGGTGTTGATGCCCCAGTGGATGCCGAGGTCGCGCTCGATCAGCTCCTCGCAGAGCTCGACGAACTTCTCGCGGTGGATCGTCGGCTCCTCGTCGGCGAGAATGAAGAAGCCGATGTCGTGGTCACGGACCAGCGTCTCGATCTCGTCCACGAAGTTCTTCGGCGAGCGTGTCCGGTAGGTCCGCCAGAACTTCCACTGACTGCAGAAGGAGCAGGTGAAGGGGCAGCCGCGGGCGAAGTTCGGAATCGCGACGCGCGTGTTCAGGGGAATGTAGATGTACTTGTCCCACTCCAGGATCGACCAGTCGGGCGCGAGCGCGTCGAGGTCCTGGATCGGCGGGTTCGCGGGCGTCGCGACGATCTCGTCGCCCTCCTGGAACGCGAGGCCGAGGATACTTCGTCGGTCCGTCCCCAGCCGTCCCTCCTCGAGGGCGCGCACCAGGTTCACGAGGATCTCCTCACCCTCGCCGCGCACGATGTAGTCGATCCACGGAGCCTCACCCAGAACCTGCCCGTACATGAAGGTCGCGTGCGTCCCACCCAGCACGGTGACCGCCCCGGGGTGGATGCGCCGCGCGATCTCGAGCGTCTCCTGCGCCTTGTAGATGCTTGGCGTGATGCAGGTGCATCCGATGATGTCCGGATCCTCGACGGCGCGGAGTGCGGCCGCGAGCTGGTCGTCGTCGAGGTCATTCGTCATCGCGTCGATGAAGGTGACGTCGTCGTATCCAGCCTTTCGGAGCGCACCCGTCAGGTACGCGACCCAGGCGGGCGGCCAGTTTCCGGCGATCTCGGCGCCGCCGGAGTGGTAGTTCGGGTGGATCAGGACGATGCGCATCAGTGGCTCCTGGCAAACACGGGAGAGACGTCGGCGGTGGTGGACGAGGCGCGCGCCAGGGCGGCTGCCTGCCCGGCCCGTTCGATTCGGAAGCGACATGCGGGCGCGCCGGTCCGGATGCACGCCACCTCGCGGACCACGACGTCCCGGGCGGCGAGTGAGAGAATCCCCTCGAAGGCGGCCTCGTAGTAGGCGCCTCCGAAGGACCGTGACGGAGCGTGGATCGACTCCGCCCCGGCCACGCCGGAGAGCGACGACGCGCGAGGATCCGACGCCCGGCGACACGTCGGCGAGTCCGACAGCGTCAGTACGCCGCCC
Organism: Longimicrobiales bacterium; assembly: GCA_028284495.1. Lineage (GTDB taxonomy): Bacteria > Gemmatimonadota > Gemmatimonadetes > Longimicrobiales > Gaopeijiaceae > Gaopeijia. The sequence continues at coordinate 102,083 of JANQRP010000002.1, forward strand.
GCATGCCGGAAGTCGCCGCGACCCGCGAACGTCCACGCGTGCCGTTCGACGGCGCCGAGCAGCACACGGAGCGCCAGCGGCTCGGGAAGCAGCCGGAGCAGGAGTCGGGCGGGCCGCGGAATACGATGGCGGGTCACGTAGCCCGCGGTCGCCGCCCCGGCGGCGCGGAGGATGGCGCGCGACGCGGGTTCCGGGGTGGAGCTACGCAGTTCCGCGACCAGCCGCACGAACCAGCGCTCGGGGACCATCGCTGCAGGAACCGCCGACGGGACGGCCGCGGCCTCGCGGAGGGACTTGGCCATCTCCGGGCCGAGGCGTTCTGTTACCGCCTCGATCGTACGCGTGACGGCGTTGGGTCCGATGCGGGCCTCGTCGTCCGTCGCGTGCGTCCTGGTGTCCGATCGGGTCGGCCGCGAGCGTGGCAGCGTCGTGTCCATGCTTCCTTACAAGGGGAGGTGACACGTGCACTGTACGGCGCGGCCCATCGCCCGGTCTGTAAGGTTTTTCCCCCTTCACGGGTGGGAGGATTTCGCATGGAAGAGCGGCACCCCGACGACCTCGACGTCCCCTACGTGCCGGCGCGCGGCCCCATCGGCCGTAACTGGGAGCGCCTCGATCCCGTCGATCGGGCCATCGCCACGTTCATGGACCGCGTCGGCGTGAGGATGCTCCGGTTCTCGCTCGCGATCGTCTTCATCTGGTTCGGGGCGCTCAAGCTCGTGGACATGAGCCCGGCGCACGACCTCATCCAGGACACCGTGACGTGGGTGCCCTTCGACATCTTCTACCCGATCCTGGGGGTCTGGGAGGTGCTGATCGGCGTCCTTCTGCTGTACCGCCCCACCATCCGGATCGCGGTCCTGCTTCTCTTCCTTCAGATGCCCGGAACCGCCCTGCCCCTCTTCGTGCTGCCCGAGGTGACCTTCACGCAGTTCCCCTTCGGCCTGACGCTGGAGGGCCAGTACATCGTCAAGAACGTGACCCTCGTCGCCGCGGCGACCGTGGTCGGTGGAACCGCGAGGGTGCGCTCGGAAGACCGGGGCCGCCTGATGTGACGCTCGTCGTCACCCGCCGGTACCTCGGACCGGGGACGCCTACATCCCCGGCTCTCGCACGTCCAGAAGCAGAGGGCCGACCGAAAGGGCGTACGGGGTGCCCGCCCCCTCGACCGGCTCGCCAGACGGATCGGCGAGGGCGATGGCGTTCGGGCCGGCGCGGAGATGGAGCACGCGCGCACCACCGTCGAGCGTCACCTCGGTGAAGGACTCGCTCGTCGCCATCTGGTGGAGCAGGTGCAGGAAGGCCCAGCCTTCGAACGGCGCCGCGGCGATCTCGTCCACCGACGGCTGCACGAGCTGCTCATCCGGATCCCCGCTCGCACTCGCATCGATCCCGGGCTCCGGAGGCGACCGGCCGTCCCGCATCCGCGTGACCTGGCGGGTGGCGATGTCGACGCGGTCGCCCACGCCGATGAGCTCGAGCCGGATGCCGGTCCCGGTGCGCGCGTCGAGATCGAGCTCGGCGTCCGACACATCGACCATCAGGACACTCGATGCGCCGACCACGGTGGCGACCGGCCCGGCGGCCGTGTGATCGACCACGAGCGCGGTGTTCTCGTCGATCCCGAATCCGAGCTCGTCCTGTTCGACCATCGCCGCGACGACGAGGCGGCCCCACCGCCCGCGCGCCAGGTGATGCTGCCCCACGATCGCCCACGGAACGAAGTCCATGCCGGGAAGCACCCACACACCCTCGCCGTCGGCCTCCCAATCGCCGTCCAGGTCGCGGGCCACCCCGAACTCCAGCGCGGCCTCCGGTGAGCCGCCGCCGATCGAACGCGAGCTCATCATCGCGGCGCCGGCGCTCGAACCGGACACGACGGCGCCCTCGTTCCATCGCTGCATCAGCGCCTCGTACCCCGGCGTGTCGCCCGTCGCCGGTCGGAACGTCTGCACGACCCGATCCTGGACGCCACCCACGAACCAGTAGCCTGAGCACGCCGCGATCGAGTCCACGACCGCAGGCTGCGACGCCGCCTCCATGTTCTCGGTGGTGATCCAGATACCGGTCACCTCCAGCGAATCCATGCCGTACTGCTCCGCGTAGCCCCGGAACCGCTCTACCGACGAAGCCATCGACTCGTCGGGCACACCCGACGCCGTCGGCATCACGCAGAATGGACCGTCACCCTGGCGCGCCTCGAGCACGGCGCGATAGACCGGCTCGGTGTCGGCGTCGAGTCCCCCGCCCACGATGACGAGGCGTCCGGGGACGTCGGTCGCGGGATCGGCGTCGGTCCCGGTGTCGGGTGACTCGGCAGCGTCCGGTCCGCAGGCGCCGAGGGAAGCGATCGTGACGAGAAGCGCGAGGGCTTGGCGCGTTGTGCTGGTCATGACACCGGGGACATCCTGGGCGGAGGTTCAGGCGGCCGGACGAATCCGTACTGAATCAAGCGTCGTCGACCATACCCGCCTGCCGCGGCGGCCGCCACTGCGGGTTCTTCGTGAGGTACCGCACGACGCCCCGGTAGTCGTTCTCCGCCCCGAACACGTCGAAGTAGTGATCGACCTCGTCGCGGTCGCGGTGCTCCGCGATCCGATCCCGCACGTCGGCGTCGTAGCGCGCGGCGTCCGCGGCGACGTCGTCGATCTCGAGCGCGGCACGCACGCGGAGCGCCAGCCTGAGCAGCTCGTCTCGGATGAGGCCGACCCGTGCCCGGGCCCGGGCGACACGGCCGGCCGACGTGGCCGTGGCGCCGCCCGCGCTCGCCTCCGCCCGCTCCACCTGCATCGGCGGGTCCATGCCGAAATGGGTCACGGCGACCCGTTCGGGGCCGATCGCGTCGACGGTGTCGAGTGTCGTGAACCACGCGTCCAGGTCGACCGCCGGCGGCGGTGTGGGTGCGATCGGTGGCGCCGCGGGTGCGAGCCGGACGCCGAGGGCGTCGCCCCCGTAGAGCGTCCCGTCCCGCTCGTCGAGGAAGGCCAGGTGGTGCCCGATGTGGCCGGGCGTCGGGATGGCGCGGAGGGACGTGCCATCACCCCCGACGTTGGCCGTCTCGCCCGGCCGCCACACCCGGATCCGGTCGGCGGGGACCGGCGTCACCTCGCCGTACAGCTCGTCGTAGGCGTCGCCGAAGGTGCGCCGCGTGGACGCGACGAGACGCGCCGGGTCGAAGAGGTGCGGCGCCCCGTCGACGTGGACGTACACGGTGAGCTTCGGGCACATGCGCACCAGCTCGCCGGCCGCGCCCGCGTGGTCCAGATGGATGTGCGTGAGGGCGAGATGCCGCAGCTCGCACGGATCGAGTCCCGCCGCCGCGAGCTTCTCGACCAGTGTGGGCAGAGACGGTGAAGGGCCCGGGTCGATCAGCGTCGACTCGGGCCCCTCGATCCGGTAGGCCGCGATGGCCCCCGGCAGACCGCCGTGCTCGGTGTCGAGGGTGAGCGCGTGCTCGCTCAGCGTGCGCTCCCTACCGTGCGCCCGCGCGCCCGGCTCCGCCGGCCGCCGGCCGTCCTCACCGGTCGTCCACCGGCACGAACTGGCGCTCGCCCTCGCCCTCGTAGACCTGCCGCGGCCGCGCGATCTTCTGCTCGTCGTCCTGGAGCATCTCCTCCCACTGCGCGAGCCAGCCGACCGCCCGCGGGATGGCGAACAGCACCGGGAACATCTCGACCGGGAAGCCGAGCGCCTGGTAGATCAGGCCGGAGTAGAAGTCGACGTTCGGATAGAGGTTGCGGCTGACGAAGAACTCGTCCTCCAGCGCGATCTTCTCCAGCTCGAGCGCGATGTCCAGGAGCGGGTTCCGACCCGTGACCTCGAAGACCTCGTTGGCCGTGCGCTTGATGATGCTCGCGCGGGGGTCGTACGCCTTGTAGACCCGGTGGCCGAAGCCCATGAGGCGCTCCTTCCGGTCCTTCACGCCTTCGATGAACGCCGGGATGTTGTCGACCGACCCGATCCGGCCGAGCATCCGGAGCACCGCCTCGTTGGCGCCGCCGTGCAGCGGGCCGTACAGCGCGCTCATCGCGCCCGCCATCGACACGAACGGATCGGCATGGGCCGACCCGATCACCCGCATCGTCGTGGCCGAGCAGTTCTGTTCGTGATCGGCGTGCAGGATGAAGAGGATGTCGAGCGCGCGCTCCAGAACCGGGTTCGGGTGGTACTGCTTCACGCCGATCCGGAAGAGCATGTTCAGGAAGTTCGCCGTGTAGCTGAGCTCGTTCTCCGGGTACACGTGCGGCAGCCCGCGATGGTGCCGGTACGTGAAGGCCGCGAGCGTCGGCATCTTGGCGATGATGCGGATCATCTGGATCCAGCGGACGTCCGGGTCCAGGATCTCCTTCGACTCCGGGTAGAACGTCGAGAGCGACGCGACCGCCGATACCATCATCCCCATCGCGTGCGCGTCGTAGCGGAAGCTGTGCAGCAGTTCGCGGATGTTCTCGTGGATGTAGGTGTGGAAGGTGACGTCGTGCACGAACTGGTCGAGTTCCGACTGGTTCGGAAGCTGACCCCTCAGGATGAGGTACGCCGTCTCCAGGAAGCTCGCGTTCTCGGCGAGCTGCTCGATCGGGTAGCCGCGGTAGCGGAGGATGCCCTCACCACCGTCGATGAAGGTGACCCGCGAGCGCGTGGAGGCCGTGTTCTTGAAGGCCGGATCGTAGGACATCATCCCGAAGTCGTCGTCCTTCACCCGGATCTGACGGAGGTCCATCGCGTTGATGACGTTTCCGTCATGGATGTCGACCTCGTACTCCTTGCCCGTCCGGTTGTCGACGACGGTGAGGGTGTTGCGACCCTGCTCGGCCATGCTGCCACTCCCTGGCGTTGATGCCGCCCGGAACGGGGCGGCGCTTCGATCGGAATTTCGAATGGTCCGTGTCGGATGACACGAGTGGAAGTATACCGCACACGCAGGCGCGTCCCAAGGTGCCGGCGGACCGGCCGAGCGGCCGGATCCCCCGTCTGACGGGGGTTTCCCGGAGTCTCTTCGAGGGCTGGGGTCGGCCACGACCGGCCCACGCAGTCAGCGCGCGACCGTCCCCAGGAATGGGCTGAGAGTCCGCTCTCCGGTGGCGATCTCCCTGAGGTACCCGCAGGTGTACGCCGCGACGACGGAGCGAGTCTGTCCACCCCCCGGAAACACGATGGCCTCAACGCGGCACATGTCCTCGACCGGCCACGACCGGAACTCGTCGTAGCTCACACCGCGATCGTCGACGAGGAACCCGGGCTCCGACATGCCCATCATCATCATGCAGCCCTCGCAGCCCACGTCGGTCGCGATCGTCATCCACGGCAGAAACTGCCAGATGTCGGCTCGCTGGTCCGGGAAGGCCCGGAGGTCCCCGACGGTGGCGATGCGATCGATCCCCATCATGGACCGGACCCGGAACTTGAGCTGCTCCGCGATCGGCTTCGCCGCCCACCCCGACCGCTCCACCTCCACGTCGATCCCCTCGAGCTCGACCGCCTCCTGCCGGAGCCCGATGCGGAGGGGCTCGGAAAGCGGAAGGATCCAGGTGCGCTCGAAGGGGCGGTAGCCGATCACCTCGATCGAGAGCGCCACGCCCGGACGGTCCTCGGGGAGCTCGAAGCGGAAGTACCCGGTCGAATCGGTACCCACCACGATCTCCTCGCCGACCGCCGTCACGCTCACGTCCTCGATCGGCATCCCGTCGGCCGATCCGAGCACCCGCCCTTCGACGACGTGCTGCGCCGTCAACGGGGCCGACAGCAGCGATGTAGCGAACATGAGGGCCGATGCGAGCCACGAGGCCGTGACTCCTCTCCGAGCAGGTCGCCGCCTCACCGCGCGTCCATTCCCGGAAACGGACTGAGCCTCCGCTTGCCGGTGGCTACTTCGCGGAGAAAGGAGCAGGTGTATCCCAGCACCACTCCCTTCTCGACGGGTTTGAACGGTATCGGGATGGTCACGACCTCGACCCGGCAGATGTCCTCGACCATGTACGACCGGAATTCGTCGTAGCTCACGCCCCGATCGTCCAGGATGAACCCCGGCGCCTCGATCCGCCCGCTGGCCATGAGGCATTCTTCGCACCCCGCGCCGGTGGCGACCGTCATCCACGGCAGGAACTGCCACACGTCGGCGCGCTGGTCCGGGAAGGCCCGGAGGTCGGCCGCTGTCGCGACCCGATCGATCCCCATCATGGACCGGACCCTGTACTTCAGCTGCTCCTCGAGCGGCCACGTCGCCCACCCCGACCGTTCCACCTCCACGTCGATCCCCTGGAGCTCGACGGCTTGCTGCTGGAGCCCGATGCGGACGGGCTCGGCGAGCGGGAGGATCCAAGTGCGCTCGAACGGGCGGTAGCCGATCACCTCGACCGCGAGCGTCACGCCCGGACGGTTCTCGGGGAGCTGGAAGCGGAAGTATCCGGTCGAGTCCGTGCCCACCACGACGTCCTCGCCGACGGCGGTGACGGTCACGTCCTCGATCGGCATCCCGTCGGCCGATCCGAGCACGCGTCCCTCGACGACGTGCTGGGCCGAGAGGGGACCGGCCGCGGCCAGCAGCACGACGCCCACGCCGAGCGTGGCGCCGACGGGCGTCCTCCTCACTCGCCGATGCCCCACAGGTTGGTCAGCAGTATCGGGAGCGTCTTCTCGCCAGTCGCCACCTTCCGGAGGTAGTCGCATGTGTAGGCGAGTACGCTTCCCTTCTCGATGGGACTCTCCCGCAGCGGGACGACGACCACGTCCACGCGGCAGATGTCGCCCACGAGGTACGATCGGAACTCGTCGAACGCCACCTCGCGGTCGTCGAGCACCCAGCGCTCGGGGTCGAAGCGGCCCGACCACATCAGACAGCTTTCGCACCCCGCCCCGGTCGCGACCGTCATCGCCGGAAAGAAGTCGAGGATCTCGGCCTTCTGGTTGGCGAACGCACGGAGCTGCCCGGCGCCCGCCGTCCGGGGGATACCGCCGGGGATGGCACGGACGCGGAACTCGAGCATCTCGGCCGGCGTCATGATCGCGCCGTCCACCTCCACGTCGATCCCCTCGAGCTCCACGGCCTCGAGCTCGAGGCCGATGCGGACAGGCTCGGCCAGCGGGAGGATCCAGGTGCGCTCGAACGCGCGGTACCCGATCACCTCGATCGAGAGCGCGACGCCCGGCCGGTCCTCGGGGAGCTCGAAGCGGAAGTATCCCGTCGAGTCGGTGCCCACCACGATGTCCTCGCCCACGGCGGTGACGGTCACGTCCTCGATCGGCATCCCGTCCGCCGAGCCGAGCACCCGCCCCTCGACGACGTGCTGCGCCGCCACGGGACCGGCCGCGGCCAGCATCGCGACGCCCAGGCCACACGTGGCGCCAAGGCCGACCGGGGGCACCGCGGCCCGGAGGCCCCGGCTCACTGGTTCCAGTCCCATAGATTGGGCGTCAGGATCGGGAGCGTGCGCCGTCCGAACGCCACCTCCCGCAGGAAGCCGCAGGTATAGCCGATGATCAGCCCTCGCTCGACCGGCTCCCCACCCACCGGGAAGGTCAGTACGTCGAGCCGGCACAGTTCCCCGACCGTGTGCGACCGGAACTCGTCGAAGGAGACCTCGCGATCGTCCAAGATGAACTGCTCGGGCTCCACCCGGCCGCTCGCCATGAAACAGGAGTCACACCCGGTGCCGGGGATCACGTTCATGTCCGGGAGGAACTCCCAGATCTCGGACTTCTGATTCCCGAACGCCCGCAGTTCGGCGGCCCCGGCGGAGCGCGGAATCCCGCCGGGCAGGCTCCTGACGCGGAACTCGAGAATCTCGGGAACCGACATGCGTGGCGCATCGACCGCGACGTCGATGCCGTCGAGTTCGACCGCTTCCCGCTGAAGCCCGATTCGGATCGGTTCCTCCAGGGGGAGAATCCACGTGCGCTCGAATGCCCGGTAGCCGATGACCTCGACGGCGATCGCCACCCCCGGCCGATCCGCGGGTAGCTCGAAGCGGAAGTACCCGGTGGAATCCGTGCCGATGATCACGTCCTCGCCGACCGCGCGAACAGTCACGTCTTCGATCGGCATGCCGTCCGCCGTCCCTACGATCCGGCCCTCGACGACGTGCTGGGCGGCCAGCGGAGACGACGCGACGAGCACGCCGGATGCGACACACGCGAGTGCGCCGAGCCCGCGCCACCGGGTGCCGGTAGCGCGGCGGTACGGTTCAGGCCGCCTCATAGGCCAGGCCCTCCGCCGGGCCCACCGCCGCGGCGGTCCAGGAGCTCCCGCGGGTCACCGAGCATCGAATCCCATGGCCAGAGCCAGGGCGACATCGGTCGCTGACCGCGCTCGACCTCGTGCATGAAGTCACACGTGTACGCGTGCACCCCGCCCTCGGCCTCGACCATGTCGAAGTTCGGGCCCGGGTTGGGAATTTCTCGGATCACCTCAACGCGGCAGATCTCGGCGACCGTGTAGCTGCGGAACTCGTCGTAGTCGACCTCGAGGTCGTCCATGAAGAAGCGCGCACGCATGATGCCGTTCATCATCATGCACTCCTCGCACGCCATGACGCCCGTGGCGACCGTCATATCCGGGAGGAAGTCGTAGATGTCCGCCTCCTGGTGCGGAAAGCGGCGGAGCTGCCACCGGTCCGCTGTTCGGAAGCTGCGATCCCCGCCTCCTCGCAGGCGGGCGTGCATCCGCTCGAGGATCGGGAGCCGCGTCTCCACGTCGATCCCGTCGAGCTCGATGACGTCCCGCTGGAGCCCGATGGTCAGGGGCTCGTCGAGTGGGAGGATCCAGGTGCGCTCGAACGGCTGGTACCCGATCACCTCCAGCCGGAGCGCCACGCCGGGTCGAGCCTCGGGCAGCTCGAACCGGAACGCACCGAGCGAGTCGGTACCGACCAGCACGTCCTCACCCTGGACGCGCACCGCGACGTCCCGGAGCGGTGCGCCAGACGCGGCGGACAGTACCCGACCCTCGACGACGTGCTGCGCTACGGCGTCCGACGGAAGCAGGAGGCCGAAGCAGGCGGTCAGGGCGACGTATTCGCAGCGGAGGCGCATGCCTGCAATCTAGCGCATCCCCCTACCCCACGACCACCACGGCTCCAACTCCGCGGCCAGCTCACGCTCCCCTGCGGACACGTCCCCGAGAAACCCGCAGGTGTACGCATGGATCCCGCTGGCGCCACCCACGATACGGATGTTGGGGTGCGCCGGCGTTTCGAGCCGGACGATCTCGACCCTGCAGATCTCCGCGATCCGGACGTTCCGGAAGGCCTCGATTTCGACCACCCGCTCGTCGACCACGAGCCGCGCCCCCACCCCCCCGTCGAGGACGGCGCAGGCGCCGCAGGGGATGTCGAAGGCGGCGAGCGGAGACACGAGCACGCGCAGGATCTCCGACTGCTGGCGTACGTACGACCGGAGTTCGCCCTCGTCGGCGACCCACGCTCGCCCCCCCGCGATGCGCCCCAGCCGCGCATCCAGCCGGTCCACCACACCGCGGTCGATCGGCGGAGTGGGCGTGGCCGCGGGCCTCCCGGCTCGTATCATGCCGATCGTGAGGGGCCGGTCAAGCGGCAGGATCCACGTGCGGGTCAGCGAGGCGTACCCGGACACCTGGATGCTCAGCGTGACGCCGGGTCGGCCATCGGGCACCTCGAGACGGAACGCGCCATTCGAGTCGGTGATGGCCGACGTGCCCTCGTTCGTCGCCCGCACGGGCACGTCCACCAGCGGCCGCCCCGTCTCCTGGTCGACGAGCTGTCCCGCGACGACGAGCTGCGCGCCGGCGGCTCCGGCCGTGCCGAGGCCCGCCGAAAGCGCGAGCAGCACGGGTCCGGCCGTCGCCCACGCCCTGGCACGCCGGGTCCCTGCAGCCCGGCCTGGCGGCCCCTCGGCGGTCCCGGTATGGTGGCCGGCACGCGCTGGCGGAGGGGATCCCGCGCACGACACTCGCTCGGAGGGGGCAGTCATGCTCAAAGAATTCAAGGAGTTCGCCGTAAAGGGCAATGTCCTCGACATGGCGGTCGGGATCATCATCGGCGCCGCGTTCGGCACCGTGGTGAAGTCGCTGGTCGCCGACGTGATCATGCCGCCCATCGGAATGCTGCTCGGCGGGGTCGACTTCACCAACCTCTTCGCCACGATCGAGGCCGGCACGATGCCGGGGCCGTACGAGACGCTGGCGGCGGCGCAGGAGGCCGGCGCGGTCACCGTGAACTACGGCGTGTTCATCAACGAGATCGTCGCGTTCACGATCGTCGCCTTCGCCGTGTTCATGATCGTCCGCAGCTTCAACAAGCTGAAGCGTGCGGAGGAGGAGGCACCTGCGGCGCCGCCGGAGCCCACGAAGGAGGAAGTCCTCCTCGGCGAGATCCGCGACATCCTCAGGGCGCAGGGGTGAGTCGAACGAACTCCCCGACGATCCGCTGAAACTCCTCGGGCCGCTCCATGAACGAGAAGTGCTTCGCGCCGTCGATGGCGGTGACGGTGACGTCGGGGAGAAGCGCCTCCCACGCCGGTCCGCCGACCGTGACGCCCGCCTCGGCCGCCCCGTAGAGCACCAGCGTGGGTACGGACAGGCCTCGGAGCTCCGAGGTCAGGTCGTAGCCGGCCAGTTCCGGCCCCATCGCCCGCAGTGCGGCGCTCCGTGCGATGTAGTCGTCCGGGATCTCGAACTCGAGCCGATCCGCCAGGGCTCGGTCGACCAGCTGCCCTCGGAACGACATGCGAAGCACCGCCTCCACCGTGCTCGGGTCGCCCCTCGCCATGCCCGGCGACGAGCGCGCGTCACCGAGCCCCGCCGTATCCGCCGGCTCGAGCGACGCGATCTGCGCGAGCCCCTCCCGCTCCGCCAGGTCGAACGACGGCGGGGGCGGACTCACCAGCACGAGCGAGCGCACGCGGTCGGGGTGCGCGATCGCGTACCGGACCGCGAGCCCCGCGCCCCAGGAGTGCCCGAGAAGGTGGATCCGTCCGAGGCCCAGCTCGCTGCGGAGCGCCTCGATGTCCTCGACCAGAAGCCCGAGCGACACCTCCGGCAGCCCCTCCCCGGGTGCACCGACGCCGTCGGAGCGGCCACTCAGACGCTGGTCGAAGAAGACGACCGGCGCCGCCTCCGCGAAGGGCCGCAGCGGCTCGACCAGATAGCCGTGGTCGAGGAGTGGTCCGCCGTGCACCACCAGGATCGGCGAGGCCCCTTCGACGGGCCCGGTCGCGTCACCTCGCTCGACGTGCACCCAGAGGCGCGTGCCGTTGACGGGCAGGAGGGTGTCGCCGGCGGCGACGGGTATCGCAGGCGGTCGAGCGTCGCACGCGGCAAGCAGCAGGACCGCGGGAAGGACCGCATGGAGCCGTTTTCTGGTCATCGCGACGTCACGGGGGACGCGCCAAACGGCCGAACCTCGCACCGTCGGCGAAGGGGGGATGTAAACCGATTCGGAAGTGGTGGCACCTACGCTGCGAACAGAAGCCCCATTCCCGCCACCCCCTTCACAATGAGCAAGTACTACGTCGACTGGAACACCGGCGAGGCCGGGAAGCACAGCGTCCACCGCCGGGACTACTGCCCCACGGCGCCCAGCCAGGCGCACCGGGTGGACCTCGGCGAGCACGAATCGGTGGAAGCCGCCGTCCGCGCCGCCGAGGAGATGTTCCCGAACTCACGCCCCTGCGGGCTGTGCTGTGCGGAGCAGTTGCAGTCGTGAACCGGTCCGGCGGCCGGCCGGGAGGATCCCGGCCGACCGACCGATGTCCGTACCCGGTCTCAGGCGTCGCCGGACGCCGTGCACCGGGCCGCGACGCGACTGAGAGCCTCGGCGCCCGAGAGCGTCGACCTGGACAGAACCGTGCCGTCGCTCACGAGGAATGCTGCCGGTACGGCGCGCACCCGGAGGGCATCGTGCGCCTCGGGCGCCACCTCGATGCGTGCCTCGGCGTGTACGCGGGTGGCATAGTGCTCGCGCGCTGCCTCGTCGGCGGCCAGCCAGACGACGTCGAGGGGCAGCGTCGCCTGCTCGGCCTGGCGGTGAGCGGCGCGGGCGCAAGCCGGGCAGGACGGGTCATAGACCACCATCAGGCTACACGCTTCCTCCGCGTCGACGACGTCGTGGAGTACCCCTGGCAGCGCCGACGGCGTCGGGAAGTCCGACACGTCGATTACGGTGGCCGGCGCGGCCGACCGTGCACCGAAGTGGAGGAAGGTGATGAACGCGAGAATCCCAACGACTCGGGCGCTCATCAGTCGAGCTCCTGGTCGTTGTCCGGGTCACCGTCGGGGTCACCCTCCATGCCCTCGCAGGCGTCACAGAAGAACCAGCATACCTTGCAGCAGGTGCTGATCTCGCCGTCCTCGTCGATGCAGTTCCGTACGTCCCAGCCGGCCCCGGCGGGCGCGGCCACGAGGGCGAGGTTGGCGAGAACGAACAGCGCCGCGAGGACTCCACGTACCGACTTCCTGACCATGAGACATCTCCCTGTCATGCCGACGGCCGACCATCTGTCCACGTCCGACCGACGGAGGTGTCGGGGGGACCGGCGATTCCGGACCTCCCTGGATAAGGGAAAGTGCCACGAATCACCGATCGGTTTACAAAGAAGCCTTCATGGAGACTGGTGATGGACGCTCCGAACCGCTCCGACTGGAAGCGGCAACTCGGCTCTGCGGCGTTGACGATCGGGATCGTCGCGGTGCTCGTGGCGCTTCAGACGATCCACGAATTCCAGGCGGACTTGGGCCGGGATTCCGTCGGTCTCTACTTCTCGGAGGCTCTCTACCTCTTCCTCCCCATCGGCGCGGCGCTGCTCGCCGGACAGCTCGCGCGGCTCGACGTGCGTGCCCTGGCGGTCGCGACCGCGATCATCACGCTGGTCATGGTGGGCCAGGATTTCCTGCCGCCGAGCGAGATCACGGCGTACAAGCGCGGCTTCGTCTACGGCGAAACGGCCGACGACTGGGACCTGCGCGATCAGGGCGACGTGATCCGCTGGGCCGAAGGTGGGGCTCTTCCCGTCGTCACCGGCTACCTGACGGGCCGAATCGACGAGATCAACGTCGATGCGCTTCCGGTCGCCGAGGGCGCGCGGTCGGTCCAGGTCGCCTGGTCGCTCTTCAAGGTCGGATACCTCCTCGCTCCGTTCATCGCCGTCGGCTTCGTCGTCGCGCTACGCACCTGGATCGCGCGAAACCTCCGATTCCGGACGCGGGGCAGCGAGCGGGTGTTCCACGTCGCGGTCTCGTGGATCGTCGGACCCCTGGTGCCACTCTTCCTCCTCCAGGTGAACGACCTCGCAGTGTTCTGGGCGTTCGCGCAGTTCGGACTCCCGGTCATTCTCCTTCCCCCGGTCGCGTTCGCGGTGGCCGCGGCGCTCGGCTGGAGAGCCGGCATCCGCGCCGAACGCCGGGCCGCATACCTCGACGCCAGCCCGGTTCAAGACTAGGCGTGGAGGAACGCCGCCGCCGCATCTCGCGGTGGGTCGATGAGATCGGCCCCAGCGCGTTGCGATTCGCTCGCACCTTCACCGGCTCCGAAGACGAGGCCCGGGACCTCGTGCAGGAGGCGTGGCTCGTCGTGTTGGACCACGAGGGGCCACTGCCCCTGTCCGAGAACGCGGCGCGTGGGTGGATCTTCGAGATCCTGCGGCGGCTGGCCGCGATCCGGATCCGTACGACGTCCCGGCGCAGCGGTCTGCTCGAGCGATTTCGCGGAGACGTTCCGGGCGCCGCGCCCGCCGAAGAGGCGGGGCTGGACGAACGCTTCCTCGCCCGTGAGATCCTCCGCTGCATCGATGACCTGGCGCCCCTGCAGCGGAAGGTCCTCATCGCCCGGATCCTCGAGGGCCGCACGGTACGAGAGACCGCCGAGCAGCTCGGGAAGGCCGAGGGAACGGTCAAGGCGAGTCTCTCCCGCGCCGTGCGCTCGCTCCGCGTGAGTCTCGGCACCGACCTGGAGGAAGCCCTCAGGCGCGTGCCTCTTTCGCGATTCCACCGGAGGCCCGACTCGGACTCCGACCTCAACCCACGTTCACGAACCGACGACCCGTCGGACCCTCAGGAGGACTGACATGAACACCGATCTCACCAATGACGAACAGGCGCTCCTCGACGATCTCGAGTCGCTCTTCGGCGCCCGCGCCGACGAGCCGGCGCCGAGGGAATTTCTCACGACACTCAAGCAGCAGGTGGGCGACCGGCTCGCGCCCGATGACATGAGCGTCGGCGAGACGATGGCAGTCACCGTCGTCGCGGTGATCGCGCTGGGGATCGGGCTCGGCGGTGCCGTCGACTGGAGTCCGGTCGAGCTCGTCGCCAGCGGCGTCGCCGTCTGGCTGTTCGTGCGCGTGGCGCACTGGGTCGGGCGCCGGTCGGCGCCCTCGGAATAGCGGCGAAGCCCGAGACGGACCCACCGCTCCACTGATGCTCGCTCTCGCATGATGCCGGAGGTGGGATTCGAACCCACAAGGGCCGAAGCCCGGGGGATTTTGAGTCCCCTGCGTCTGCCGATTCCGCCACTCCGGCGTGGGGACCGCAAGTATAGTGGTCGCACGATGCGTAGACGACCGGAGCGGTGTTCGCCGAGCCGCGACCCCTCAGCGCGCCAACTCGATCCGCCTCACCGTGACGACCGGCACGTCCAGCTCGCCCTCGCCGATCCATGCGGCGAGCCCGTCGGGACCGAAGGCGTCGGGAAGCGTGAACGCCTCGACGGTGCCGAGATACCGGCCGGCGCTGTCCAGCACGTCCACGGGGCCGGGCGCGTCGGGATCGACCGTCTCCGGTGTGCGGGCGACCCAGATCCGTCCCGCGGGATCGACGGCGACGCCACGAATCACCTGCCGGAACTCGGGAAATCCGATCCCCGCCCGGAGCCGTTCCTCGCGGGCCATGCGCATCCGGCGCTGTGCTTCCTCGGGGTCACTGCCAAATGAGACCATCCCCCCCGTGCGCCCCTGGTTCGGCAGCGCGGCCCGCCGTTCGATCTCGCGCTCGCGGAGTCCAGCGGTGACCCGTTGTGGCTCGAGGGGGCGCCGGAGACGCTCCGTCCGAACATCGAGGTGGCCGCCGACGAGCCGGACGTCCCACGTGATCGAATCGACGACCACCGCTCGTCCGTCCGGCAGCAGGTCCCAGTGCGGCTCGGCCATGAAGGCCATGTCCCGAAGCTGCCCGCTGTCGATCACGTCGCGCGGCGCCATCCAGAACTCGTCGATGATCCGCGGGTTTCCGCCCTCGGAGTCGAAGGCGAGAAGCGGCAGCCGCTCCACGTTCTCGGGGTTCTCTCGGTCCTCCACCGTGTAGGTCCGGCGAAGGCGCCCGTTCTCGACCATCAGGATGTCGTTGGGCGTCGCGATCATCGAGCCGTCTGCGGTGAACCGAAGTGCACTGGGATTCCCGCGCGATCCGTCCGGATCGATGTTGTCGACGTATTCCCCGTCGGCCGCGAATACCGCCCAGGATCCGCGTCTGGTGTCGCGGACCACGATCCGCCCGCCGGGTGCGACGGTCATGCCGGTGGGGAGGTCGTACTCCCCGGGGCCGCTTCCCTGCCGACCGACCGTGCCCAGGTACTCGCCTCCGGGCGCGAACCGGCGCACCACCGCGGCCTGCTGATCCAGGACGAACAGGTCGCCACCGGGGCCGAAGTCGACCGCCCGAATTCGCCCGAAGGCCTCCCACTCCGGGCCGTCGAGCGCTCCGAGCGTGAAGACGTCGGTGACGGTGGCCCGGAGGGGTCGGTCGTCTGCCGGAAGCATCCATACGCCTTCGGGTTCCTGGGCGGCCACGGGTGAAGCGCCGGGCGCACCCCCCAGAGCACCGGCAAGACCGAAGGCGATCGTCGCCCCTGTCCTCCACATCATCGTCGTCCTCATCCTCGGTCTCCTCCCCGTCGTCATCGTCCTCCTCCCGATTGGGCGCGTCCGCCCGGACCCCCCGGGACCGCGTTCCCCAGGCGATAGGCCACCACCCTTTCCACGTCGAACTCGCCGAGCCCCACCCCCCACGCCTCGTCGCGCCGGACCGCGAGCAGCCGGAAGCCGCTCGGGAAGCTCACCCGGGTACGGCCACCATCCCGTGCGAACCGCGTCCACTCGCGCGCGCCACCCGGATCGGCCCGATAGCTCTCGAGCCAGATCGAGCCGTCCTCTGCGACGACGAGCCCGCCATGGGCCGGAAACTCGTCGGGGATGTCCATCGCCTCGATCAGCTTCGCCTGGCTCTCGACCGCCCACGCCGGCAGGCCCGCCGGCGGCGCGTTCTCGGCCCTCCAGCGTCGCTCGTCCTCGGCGCCGACCCGCCGCGCCGGGCGATCGACCCGCATCGTATCCACGTCACCGCCGTCGAGCGGCAGGATCGACACTGCGAACGCCTCGTTGGTCGAGAACACGAGCTCGGCACCGCGAACCGCCACCTCCGTCGTCCGTGCGAAGGCCCGGGGCTGTGCGGCGCGGCTCCCGCCCTCCGCCCACACGAACTGCTCGTCGTCGGGTAGCGAGACGAGCCGGCGAACGACGGCTCCTCCGGGGTCGAGCAGCACGTAGTCGAACCGCTCGCGGCGTACCTCGGTGGTGTCTCCCGGAGCGACGGAGATCTCACCCGCCCTGGCGACGAACCGCCCATCGGTCGCAGCCGTGACGAGGTGCAGTCTCTCGGCCGCCGGAACGTCCGTTCGATTCACGCCGGCACCCGCGGAGCCGTCGAGCGCGAACGTCCGACCCAGGGCTCCCCGAGGACCGACGATCGTGGCCCGCCGCGACAGCGGGTCCCAGACGGCGAGCGAGTCGGCACGGTACGGCGCGACCCATTCGATCGAGCGAAATTCGCCCGGGCCGTCGCCCGCCCGCCCGAACGTCCAGGTCGGCGCTCCCCCCGTCCCGGAGAAGTGGCGAAGCTCACGACTTCCACCGTCCGCGACCACGATGCCGTCCCCGAGGAGGACGATTCCGCGCACATCGTCGAACAGTTCCCCCGACGGCCCATCGAGCGACCCGATGACCACCTGCGGGCCGGATGGCACCTCCTGCGACGCGGCAGGGACAGCGCTGACAGCGAGGCAGAGACCGGTCCCGATCACGGTCACCACGCGGCCAAGGGTCGCATCCCGGGCAGCGGCCGCGATCACCGGCGCACCTCCGCGGGGTCGGGCGTGAAGGTGGCGGTCGCCGTGGGCAGGTCGAGGACGGCACCGGTATCCAGCCGGGCCCACGTATCCACGAGGGAGCGGAGTCGGTCGAGCGCCGTCCCCAGCGACGTGCGGGCGTAGAGGTCCGCCGACACCGGCGTCGCCCTCCACCGCCCGGAGTCCGCCGCCACCCACACGTGCACGGTCCCGTCGGAGGGGGCGTACTCGCCGAGGCTCAGCCACTCACGTGCCTGCGCCTCGAAAGCGTCGCTGGTCGCCATTTCGGTGTCGATGCGGGAAACCGATCCGCCGGCGTCGGGATGGACCGTGAACGCCCCTCTGCCTTCGATGTCGGAGAATGCCGCACGTGGTGTCGGCAGCCGCACCGCTCCATCGGGCTGCGGGCGATCGACCCGTCGAATGACCCCGCCGGCCACCGTGCCTCGAATCGACACCGGACTCGGGTCGGCGGCGCTGTCCGGGCCGGGCGAGCCCGGCCCGGCCGTGGTCGCGCGACCGGCGACAGCCCGGATCGTGTCGACGGCTTCGGCGAGGGGTCGCGCCGCGACGGTGCTCCAGTACCGACCTGCCGGCTCCGGCGCCTCGGCCAGGACCCGCGGAGGGTCGGCGAGCCCGGGCGACAGCGCGCCGACGCCGGCCAGGAGAAGGATGCTGGGCAGTCGACGCCCCCGTCTGCCCGCGAGCACGAGATCGAGGCGTCTCATCAGTCGGCGGGCGTCCCTGCCCATCGACAGCCGGATCGCGGCGGGTGGCGGCCGGGCGTGCCAGCGCGCGACGTCGAGCAGCAGCTGCACGTACGCTCGCGGGCGGGTCCGTCGCCGCCGGAGGGTGCGCCGGTCGCAGTCGGCCTCGGTCGCCAGCACCAGCTGGCGCGCCAGAAGCCAGCAGGCGGGGTTCCACACGGCGATCGCGACGAGGACGTACGCGAACGCCACCAGCCGCACGTCGCCGGCTCGAAGGTGCTCGAGTTCGTGCGTGACGAGCGCACGACGCCGTTCGCCGGCGAGGGCGAGTACCTGTCGGCCGATCACGAGGGTCGGCGTGATCACGCCTGCGACGCCGGGGCCGCCGCGCTCGTCGATGCAGGCCGGAAATCCCCAGATCCGGGTCTTCGGCATCCGGGCCCGGCGGCGGCGATGGGCGAACTCGACGACCAGCAGTGCCGCGAGCAGCAGCAGGGCCGCGATCGTCCAGCCCACCCGAAACCCCGGAAGCTCAGCCGCGCCCACGTCGGGCAGTCCCCCGAGAAGGCGATCGAGCACGCCGGGCGATGCGGCATCGGCTCCGGATGCGCCCGGGGCGCGCCCGAGCTCGACCGCACGCACCTCGACAACCTCGCCGGAGGTCGCCGGCCCCTCGGGCAGCGTGGGCACCCAGCTCGCGACCGCCGCCAGAACGAGCGCCGCGGTCCAGATCCAGCGCTCCTGTCGGCCCGCTCTGCGGGCAAGTCTCGCGAGGCTCCAGGCGCCCGCGGTCACGAGCGCCCCGACGCTCAGTGCCCACACCACCATGCCGATCGTCATTCCGCCCCCTCCCCTTCCTGGTCGGCGCCGAGCCGGGCGTCGATCAGCCGCCGTATCTCCCGGAGTTCCGATTCGCTGATCTCCCTGCCGTCGACCAGATGTGCCACCAGGCGGACCGGGGATCGGCGGTACAGGTTCTCCAGGATCCGATCGAGCAGTGGGCCGCCGGCTTCGCGGGACGAGGTGACGGCGCGGTACAGGTACTTTCGCCCCGACTGCTCGTGAGCGACGTGCCCCTTGCGTTCCAGCCCCTGGAGGACCGTGAGGACGCTCGTGTAGGCCAGATCGTCGTCCAGCGCGGCACGAACGTCCGCGACCGAGGCGGGCTCACTGCGCCACAGGATCGCCATGACGTCGAGCTCGCGAGAGGTGAGATCGGGGGACTCCGTCATGCGACCATCGTCCTGACTCGAGGGACCAGTGCGGGTTCGAGACCGCCACTACTAAATACTACATAGTTAGTAGCACTGATCCGCGAAAGGGTTGCATCGGTTCTCCGGAAGTTCTTCGCCCTCCGCCGGCGGGAGGGCCGACGGGAAGGGTGAGAGGAGGGCCGGCGGGAAGGCCGGCGGGGGGCGGGTGGAGAGTCGGGTCAGCCCGAGACTCGCCAGCGCGCTACCGAGTGGACCCCGAAGTCGGGGTCCTCTGTGACCCCCACGAGCAGTCCGTGTCCGATGCTCCATAGACCGAGCTCGACGTCGAGACCGATCTCACCCAGAAACGCGCCGTCCGGGCTGAACAGATCGAACACCGTCCGGCCCGGACCGCCGCGAAACGTGCGAACCCAGAGCCGTCCGGCGTCGTCCCAGGCGAGAGCGTCGGTTGGGAAGTGGGGTCGCAGCGGATCGATCTGGATCGACTGGCGCCCGACCCCGCCGCCGCCCGCCGCAGCTTCGGCAGCGGCAGCCGCACGCCCACGCGAGTAGGCGGCCCGGAGGGCTTCTACTTCCTCCGGGGTGCGCTCCGTGCGAGCGACGTCACGAACGATCGAGTCCACGACCTGTCCGGAGGCGTCGAGAATCCGAATGCTGTACGTGTGCCCCATGCCGACCGCGACCCGACCGGAGGCATCGACGGCCATGCTCACCAGCCCGGGCGAAGCGGGCCTCCCCTCCCGGTCCAGGACCCGGTCCACGGAGGTCGGAAGCGGTGTGGCGACGACAGCGCCACGCTCATCCACAAGGTGGATCCCCGCCGACATGGTCGCCCACTGCGCTTCCTGCGCGGCGATCGGCACTCCGCCCGGAGCCGACTGGAGCCGCATGATCGCTCCGTCGACCCGCACCGTGGAGCGGACGTCACCGTCCGGACCGAGGATCGTGAGCCGCGGGGTCATCATGTCGGAAACGACGAGCCCACCGTCCGGCAGCGCTGCGACGCCCGCCGCGCGTCGGAACTCCCCGGGACCCTCGCCGTGGCGCCCGAATGCGGCGCCCGGGGTGCCGTCCGCCGCGAAGAACCGCACGATCGGCGGGTCGCGGTCCGCGACCACGAATCCGCCGTCCGGCGTGACGTCGAGAGCACGAATCAGTCCGAACAGTTCGGGACCCTCGCACTCCATGCACCCGACCGGTGGGAGCGGATCGAGCGTGACGGGCGCGACCTGACCCGTGGTCGCATCCGCCCGAACGAACAGGAGGATCATGAGCGAGAGTGGGGCGGCGAGAAGCGGGCGCACGAGCGCGCGACGCAGACGGGTCATGCGAGGCGTCCTGTGAGGGAGTGGTCATCCCTTCGACAGAGCACTCGTGGATCGGGTTGCGCCGGGGCCGAATGACCTCGCCGGCTCAGCCCGCCCCGATCTCCACCGCCCGCCCCGCTGGAAGGCCCGCCGCCAGCTTCCCGGCCAGCACCAGCAACAGGAACCACAGCGGGATCGTCCAGCCGCCGCTGACGTCGAAGAGCCACCCGAAGATCGGGGGGCCGACCGCGGCCACGAGGTAGCCGACGGACTGCGACATCCCGGAGAGCTCGCCGGCCGACTCGGCGTCGGACGATCGGAGGACGAGCAGCGTCAGCGCGAGCCCGAACGTGCCGCCGAGGATGAACCCGAGCAGCCCCACCCAGAGGCCCTCGAGGCCGACCCCGGGGAGGAGGAGCCCCGCCCACCCGACGGCTTCGAGCACGGTCAGCGTCCACACGATCCGGCGCTGATCGCGGAGTCGGCCGGCCCAGATGGGGACGACCGCGGTGCCCACCACTCCGGTCGCCTGCGACAGCGCGAGCAGCCCGCCGGCCGCGGCCTCCGTCAGACCCCGGCTCTGCAGCAGGTCCGGCAGCCATGCTAGCACCACGTAGAAGGTCAGCGACTGCAGGCCCATGAAGAGCGCGATCTGCCAGGCGAGCGGCGATCGCCCGAGCCGGCGGAGCCCCGGGCCGCGCCGCGGTACGCCGCCGGCCGGCGCGCTCCGGAGCTGCGGCGCCCAGGCGACGAGCGCGATCACGGCCGGCACCACCCAGATCCCCAGCGCACCCCGCCAGCCGAGTTCGGCCGCGATCGGCACGCTGAGCCCGGCGGCCGCCGTGGCCCCGAGACCCATCATGCTCGAGTAGAGGCTCGTGATCCCGCCGGACCGCGACGGAAAGTGGCGCTTGGACAGCGCCGGCAGGAGCACGTTCCCGAGCGCCACTCCGACACCCAGCACGATCGTGCCGGCGTACAGCGCGACCACCGACGGTGCGGCACGAAGCGCGGTACCGCCCGCGATGAGCACCACGCCGATCGCGAGCGCGCGCTCCATGCCCACGCGTCGGCTGAGCACGGACGTGAACGCCGACAGGAATCCGAAGGCGAGCAGAGGGAGCGTCGTGAGCAGGCCGAGCGCCGGATTCGACAGTCCCGTGGCGTCCCGGATGTCGGCGACGAGGGGCCCCACGCTGGCGAGCGCCGGGCGCAGGTTCAGCGCGACGAGGGCGATCCCGAGAACGAGGAGCCAGCGGCGCGAACCATCATCGATCGACATGGTCCATGAGAACCCCGCGGGCACCATGTCGGTCCGGCGGTCGAACCGTCGGGCGGACCGCGACGGTGCCGCGGCATCGATGCCGGCCGCGGTGGGTCGGCATCGGCTGGATCTCGACGTCGCACAGCCTGTCCTGAAGCCCGATCGACGGTGGGGAGTTCGCACTGAAGAGTGCGGGAGGCGACCGATCCGACCGTCACCGTGCCCGTCACACTCAACGCCATCGTCATCGCACCGCCCCGCCCCTCACTCCCCACCGCCGAAAGACCCGGCAGCCCGCGTGGCGCGCCGCCGTCGGCCCGTCGGGCAATACTGCCTGCCCGCTACCGACGTCAGACCGCCCCGGGTGCCGGAACGGTTGCAGCAGCCACGACGGGGCGTCAGGCGGGGAGCGCCTCCGGTCGGCGGAGTACGGCGGCGCTGAAGAGCGTGACGAGAAGGCCGACCGGGAAGATCTCGGAGAGGGTGACGAGCGTCCGGAACAGGGGGTTCTCCATGCGCTCGACGGCCACCTCGATCCTCTCCCGCTCCTCCGCGATCTCGGCCGCGGAAGCCCCGGAGGCCTCGACCTGCGCGATGTAGGAGGCCGCATACTCGTCCATGAAGCGGTAGTCGGTCAGGTACTGGGTCGTCTCCCACGCGGCTACGTAGATCGCGCTCGCGACCAGCGTCATGGCGATCCCCACCTTGAACGCCGTCCCGAATCGGATGACGCCGCCGAGCTCCTCGTCGCGATAGCGCTTCACGCCGACGAACACGAGCGCGAAGGCCGCGAACATGACGAGGTAGCCGAGCCACTCGAGCCCGGCGATCGCCTCCGGATCGACCAGGAAGAACCCGACGATGGTGGTGCCGATGATCACCACGCCGACAATGCTGCCGTAACCGAATGCGAAGCGCCTCATGATGTCCGTCTCCGTCTCATCGAGTGCCGACTGCGCCCCGGTCGGGCGCGTCCCGGGCACAACCCTGTCCGCGTGGGTCGCCGTCGCCCATCACCCGAACGGGTGATATCCGGAAAATCACCCGAATTCACGGGAGATCGGCGCCGGCGGGTGCCGCCCGCCGACACGGCAGTCACGGCAGGATCCCGAGCTCCCGGGCCTTGCGTACCGCCTGGGTTCGCCGCGACACGTCGAGCTTCCCGTACAGGCTCGAGAGGTGGGTCTTCACGGTGTTCTCCGAGATGAACGCCCGCCGGGCGATCTCGCGATTGGACGAGCCGTCCGCGAGCATCCCGAGCAGCTCCGCCTCCCGGTCGGTGATGCCCAGGTAGGCCATCGCCTTGCGGTTGGGCTCGAATCCGCCGTCGGTCGGTCGGCGCGGCATGATTCGGGTGGCCGCCCACGCGCCGAGGCCGGCAAACAGCAGCGCGACCATCACGAGGTACACTTCGGTCTCGAGCGTGCGGATGCGCCACCCGTAGTCGAGCAGGTCGAGCAGGATGACGATCGCCGCGAGCGCGAGTCCGTAGCCGACCACCCGAGCGCGCCCCGTCATCCCGTCGCCGCTCACCGTCGGTCCGCGACTTCCAGCTCGTCCACCCAGAAGACCTGCTCCACCGGCGACCCGTCGCCGATGTAGGGCGCGATCAGGAACTGGTTGAACGCCATCCCCGAGTTCTCCCCGGTGCGAAGCAGCACATCGTCGAGGTCGAGCACGAGCTCGCCGTCGAGCCAGTAGCGCACGACGCCGTCGGCCACCCCGACTCCGTCGCGGATCGTGTTCATCCGGAACACGACCTCGACGAGGTGCCACCCGTCGCGGGTGATCGGCACGCCCTCGAGAATCCACTTCTTCTCGTTGCCCCACACGCCCCCTCCGACCTCGTAGCACCCGGTCGGGTAGCCGTCCGTCTCGCCGTTGCAGCCCGCGACGGCGCGAGCCTCCGTGACGCCCGTCAGATCCACGCCGATGTTGGAGGTGTCTACGTTCCGGCGATCTCCGACCCCAACCACCGGCAACACGGCGCCGTCCCGCACGTTCGTCTCGATGTAGGCGGTCAGGTACGTGGTCGCCGGGCCCGTGAAGCGGTCATCGAGATTCGTGAGAAGGTACATCTCGTGGGGATGATAGGGCTGCTCCGACCCGACCCATCCGGCGCCGAATTTCACCCGGTAGCGCACGTGGACGGTCTCGGTGAGCGGGATCGAGTGGCGCATCGCGCCACCCCAGACCGGAAGCTGGGCCCCCGGGCTGAACCGGACCTCGAGGCTCCGTCCTCCCGCGAACGCCTCCTCGGTCGTCGTGACCGGCGAGAGATTGTCGTACCAGCCTCGGCCCGCGAAGCCGTCGTCCTCGAAGCCCTCGGTGAAGAACACGACCCGCTCGTCGCCGATCCCCGGCGTCGGCGTCTCGTCGTCGTCCCCTTCGAGCGGGCCGGTCCCGCAGGCGACGCCCAGGGCCAGGACGCCGGCCAGGAGCGGGGGCAGGCTGCGAGCGGTGATGCGGGCCCTCGGCGGTCGGGACATGGGGCGGTCACGGTGATGGAGAGAAGGAGCGCGATGCCCCGAATCTGCGCCCTTCCCGGCCCGCGCGCACCTGTAATTCCGGACCCGCTCGTTCTATCCTGTAGGTCTGGACCGGACTTCCCGCCCTGCACGCAGACAAGGACGATTCGTGGCCGATCTCCCCGATCCCTTCGGCGCTCTCAAGGCCCTCGATCTCTCCGAGGGCACGACCCACTACTACGACCTCGACGTCCTCCAGCAGCAGGGCATCGTCGACGATCTCTCCCGCCTTCCCTTCTCGATCCGCGTCCTCCTCGAGAACGCGCTCCGAAACGCCGGCGGCGACTACGTCACCGAGGACGATGTGCGCGCCATCGCGCACTGGAGCCCGACCAACTCGGGCGCGCCGATCCCCTTCATGCCCTCCCGCGTCGTGCTGCAGGACTTCACCGGCGTGCCGGCGGTGGTGGATCTGGCGGCGATGCGCGACGGGATCCAGGCGATGGGTGGCGACGCGGACAAGATCAATCCGGTGGTGCCGGCGGACCTGGTCATCGATCACTCCGTCCAGGTCGACTTCTTCGGGACGCCCGACGCCTACCGCCGGAACGTCGAGCGCGAGTACGAGCGCAACGGCGAGCGGTACGCACTCCTCCGCTGGGCGCAGCAGGCGTTCGAGAACTTCAGCGTGGTGCCCCCCGGCACGGGAATCGTCCACCAGGTCAACCTCGAGTACCTCGCGTCCGTCATCCATCGGCGGAACGAGAAGGGCGTCGACCTCGCCTACCCCGACACGCTCGTCGGCACCGACTCGCACACGACCATGATCAACGGCCTCGGAGTCGTCGGCTGGGGCGTCGGCGGGATCGAGGCGGAGGCCGTCGTCCTGGGCCAGCCCTACTACATGCTGCTGCCCGAGGTGGTCGGGATGAAGATCACCGGGCGGCTGCCCGAGGGCGCGACCGCGACGGATCTCGTCCTGCGCGCCACGGAGCTCCTCCGGGCGCACGGCGTCGTGGGCCGCTTCGTCGAGTACTACGGCGAGGGCCTCTCGACGCTCTCCCTGCCGGACAAGGCGACCCTCGCCAACATGAGCCCCGAGTACGGGGCGACCATCGGGTTCTTCCCGGTGGACGACCAGGCGCTCGAGTACCTGCGGGGCACGGGACGCTCGCCCGAACTGGTCGAGCGCGTCGACAAGATCGCGCGCGCGATGGGGCTCTTCCGGACGGACGACACGCCGGATCCGGAGTTCACGTCGACGCTCGAGCTCGACCTCTCGACCATCGAGCCGAGTCTGGCCGGGCCGAAGCGGCCGCAGGACCGGATCCGCATGGCCGACATGCGGGACGCCTTCGATCGCGACCTCCCGAAGCTGGTCCCGGCCGGGTTCGAGCTTCCGGACGGCAATGCGCCCAGCGCCGAGCCCCGGACCGGTGAGTCGTGGGCCGGCGAGGGCGGCGACGTGGCGGTGGCCGCCCCGGTGAAGCGTTCCGGCTCGCGGAACCGCTACGCCGCCTGCACCCACGACGGGCAGGAGCTGGAGATCGGCGACGGCTCGATCGTCATCGCCGCCATCACGTCCTGCACCAACACCTCGAACCCGAGCGTGATGATCGGCGCCGGGCTCGTGGCGAAGAAGGCGCGCGAACTCGGCCTCGCGCCCGCGCCATGGGTGAAGACGTCGATGGCGCCCGGCTCGAAGGTGGTCACCGACTACCTCCGGGGCTCCGAACTGCTCGACGATCTGGAGGCGCTCGGATTCGGCGTGGTGGGCTACGGCTGCACGACCTGCATCGGCAACTCGGGCCCGCTGCCGCCCGCGATCCACGAGACCGTCGAGAAGAACGGGCTCGTGGTGGCGTCGGTTCTGAGCGGCAACCGCAACTTCGAGGCGCGCATCCACCCGCTGGTGCGCGCGAACTACCTCGCCTCACCGATGCTCGTGGTCGCGTACGCGCTCGCCGGGAAGATCGACATCGATCTCTACAACGAGCCGCTCGGGCACGGGAAGGACGGACGGCCGGTGTTTCTCGCAGACGTCTGGCCGACGCAGCAGGAGATCCGCGACACGGTCGCGGCCAGCCTGAAGCCCGAGATGTATCACGAGCGCTACGGCGAGGTGTTCGAGGGGGACGACCTCTGGCGGAGCCTGCCGATCCCCGAGGAGAGCGCACTCTACGAGTGGGATCCGGAGAGCACCTACATCCGGAACCCGCCCTTCTTCGAGGGAATGACACTGGACACGCCCGCGTTCGAGGACGTGGAGGGAGCCCGGGTGCTGGCGAAGCTCGGCCAGTCGGTCACCACCGATCACATCTCCCCGGCAGGGGCCATCAAGAAGGACGGGCCGGCAGGCGAGTACCTCAAGGCACACGGCGTCGGACCCGTGGCGTTCAACACCTTCGGAAGCCGCCGCGGCAACCACGAAGTCATGATGCGCGGCACCTTCGCCAACGTGCGCATCCGCAACCTCCTGCTCGACGGAAGGGAGGGTGGCTACACGATCCACTTCCCGAGCGGCGAGGAGACCTCCATCTACGAGGCCGCGATGCGCTACATCGCCGACGACACGCCGCTCGTCGTGCTGGCCGGGAAGGAGTACGGCACCGGCTCGTCGCGTGACTGGGCCGCCAAGGGCACGCTGCTGCTCGGCGTGAAGGCGGTCATCGCCGAGAGCTACGAGCGGATCCACCGCTCGAACCTGGTCGGCATGGGCGTCCTGCCTCTGCAGTACCTCGAGGGCGAGAGCGCCGAGTCGCTCGGCCTGTCCGGACGTGAGAGCTTCACCATCCGCGGCATCGCGGACGGCCTCGAGCCGGGCGACCGACTCGGTGTCGCCGCCACGCACGAGGACGGCACCACCACCGAATTCGAGGTCGCGGTCCGGCTCGACTCCGATGTGGACGTCGAGTACTACCGGAACGGAGGCATCCTGCACACCGTGCTCCGGAGGATGGGCCGCGGCGAGATGTAGCCCCCCTCCGCGTCCCGGCTCTCTGGACGCCCGCCCCTGCGCTCCGTGACGCCCCGTTCGGCCACCCGGCCGGCGGGGCGTCGTCGTTCACGATCCCTTGCGGAAACCTCCTGGCCGGGAACATATGTAGGTAGTAGCTATGTAACAGTAGTGTTACACACACCCTCGAAGGAGCTCCGCCCGCGACGTCAGGCGACGAGAGAAGGAGGCAGGACCATGAAGCGGATCGAACGGTACTTCCCGCACTTTCCCGCGATCGACGATCCGGCGGCCGAGATGCGCCGCCGCGCCGCGCCCGGCGACACGGCCGCGTCGAACGTCCCCTACCTGGTCGCCGCCGCCTTCGCGGCCGCCGCGGTCGCGGCGATCACCCTCCTGACCGCGCTGCCCCCCGGTCCGGTCGTCGAGCTGGGCGTCATCTTCGTCGCTCTGGCGGTGGTCGTGCGCTGGCTCGAGGACGTCCCGCGCGACCGCGGGGGCCCCATCCTTCGCATGTGTGCCGATCTCTGCGCCTCCAGCCGCGACGCGTGGGGGCTCGTCTTCTACACCCTCGCGGGCTGCACCACGTTCGTGTGGCTCGAAACCGGGTCCCTCCTCCGGCTCGAGGTCGGAGAGACCCTCACCAACGCGCTCTCCGCGGCCGTGTGGTGGTATCCCATGTGGGACGCCGTCGGGGCGGAGGTCGGAGTCACGCCGTACGTGCTGATCCTCGCCGCCGCATGGGCGTTCTGGCTGGTGCTCGGCATCCGGCCCGAAGACGAGCCCTGGCTGAGCGGCTGATCGGGGGGGCGAGACAGGCGCCTCGCGCGGGTAACGGGGGCTGCAGCGTCCGCGAAACCGGCGGGGCGCCCACATCGTCGGGATGGGGGTCTTCCTCACGTTCTCCGCACCGACGTCCATGCCCGGGCTACAGTCAAGGATCCGCGCCATTCTCTGCAGCACGCTCGCGGCGCTAGCCGCGGCGTGCTCGCCCGATGCGGAACATGGTGCGCCGCTACCTCAGCTGTCCGCGACCCCGGAGTTCTCACTGGGGGCGGCCCTCGACGCGCCCCCGGAGCGGCAACTTCACGACGTACTCG
This sequence comes from Longimicrobiales bacterium, assembly GCA_028284495.1. Classification (GTDB taxonomy): domain Bacteria; phylum Gemmatimonadota; class Gemmatimonadetes; order Longimicrobiales; family Gaopeijiaceae; genus Gaopeijia. The sequence continues at coordinate 130,183 of JANQRP010000002.1, forward strand.
ACTTCACCGTTCTCGATGACGGCACGTTCTGGGTCATCGACGGCAGCGAGACGCGGCTGATTCGCCGATTCGCTCCCGACGGCGCGTTCCTCGGCACGGTCTCCCGCGCCGGGGATGGTCCCGGCGAGTTCCGCAGCCCCTTCCGGATGAGCCAGCTCGACGACGGGCGGGTGGTCATGCTGGACGCGGCCCGCCCGGATCGCGTCCAGATCTTCGATGCCGCGGGCGACTGGCTCGAGACCGTGGCCCTGGCACCAGGGGTGGCCGTGGAGAATGCGGGCGACCTGGCCCTCGACCGACGCGGTCAACTCTGGCTCCCGATGCGACCCGATCCGACGGTTGGCGTCGACCCGGTGTGGATGCGGGTCGACCTGACGAATCCGGCGGCCCCGATCGACACCGCTGTGGGCTACGGCGTGGCGCGCCTGCGGCCCGACGCGTGGAGGGAGCCCGAGGTGCGCGCACCCTACACGCCCAGCCTGAACGTCGAGGTCGGTCCGAACGGAGACGTGTGGGCGGGCTGGACCGCCGAGTACCGGGTGTATCGCATGCGGCCGCGGGACGGTGCCGCTCCCGACGTCGCGCTTGAGCTGGCGCTCGAGGGTCCTCCGGAACCTCGTGTGACCGTCCCGGAGGCGGAGCGCCGCGAGGCCCGGGCCGCACTCGAGGCCGTCGTCGCCGACTTCTACGGACCCGGCACACGGGTACCCGCCGTACCGACCGAGAAGCCGCGGCTCCGGGAGTTCATTCTGACACGCGGTGGACTTCTCGTGGCCCGGCCACACGGCCCGTCGCGCCGGGACGCGGACGAGTGGGCGGAGCCGACGCTGCTGGACCTCTACCGGATCGAGCCGGCGGCGGAGCTGGATGGCTCCGGGGGCAGTGCGCCCGGCGCCCGAGGGACCGCGGTCGCGCTCGGGCGAATCGAGCTGATCGGGGAGCACGAGGTGTTGGACGCTCGCGAGGGTCGCATCTGGACGCTCTTCCGCGACAGCCTCGGCGTCGAGTCGATCCGCAGCTACGGATGGCGGGAATCGGAGCTGGCCGCCGCTCATTCGGCCACCGGCCGCGTAGCGGCTCACGCAGCGCGGTAGCCCCACGCCGCATCACCAGTCGGCTGAAAGCACGAACGCTCGTCGTCCGTATATTCGGGCATGCGAGACCATGCTGGCGACGGGCCCGACGACGCCCCGACGATCGACGAGGTCGAGCGCGCGCTGAAGCTCGCGAAAGCGGCCGAACTCCGCGTTCAGGTCGCGGAGCGCGAGTCGATGCGCGCCAACCTGCCGGTTCGCGTGGACGAGCCGGCCTCGCCGGTTCCGTACGTCGCCGCGACGGCCATCGGCTCGGTCGCGCTCGTGGCCGGCATCGTGTTCGCCGGTTTCCCCGCGGCGCTCGCCACGCAGTACGGCCTGACCTTCCTCGGCCTCTCGATGATCTTCAGGCGGATGGAGGACGTCCCCGTCGATCATCCGAGCGACCTGCTCCGTTGGGCGTCGGACCGCATCGAGGCGCTGGGCGAGAAGTTCGGAGTCGAGCTCTACGGAATGATCTCGCTCACCGCCTTCCTCCGGGCCGAGGCGCTCTCGCTCTCCTCGTCCAGCATCTCGCTGGCCGAGCTCATGTCGAACCCGATCGGAAGCGTGATCCAGTGGTTCGTGGCCGAGATGATGGAGTCCATCATGAACGCGGTCTGGGCCGCGCTCTGGTGGATGCCGCTCTTCGCCGGCGTCGGCTGGCAGCTGGCCGTCGCCGTGATCGCGGTGGCTTGGGGGGTGCTGTGGGTCCTGGACATGCCGGATCGACCGGAGGGCGACGTCGCCGGCGAGCCCGACCGGCTTCCCGACGTCAACGGTACATAGACGTCGGCCCGATCGTCAGCATCACGCCCACCGCGAACCACGACTTCGCGGTGTTCAAGCTGCCCTGCCCCGTCAGCGAAAGGCCGACCGCGCCCCCGAGGTCGAAGCCGATGTCGCCCTGGGCCGCGAGCCCGAATCCCCACTTCTCTTCCAGCGTCTGACTGCAACCGAAGAAGCCGCAGTTCTCGTCGGTGTCCTCGTAGAGCTCGGCGTAGTCGACGCCGATCCCGACCGCGACCCGCCGCCACATCCCGCTGTCCGGGGAGTCGCTCCGCCAGCCCCGCAGGACCGCGAAGTCGACGGTGGCGTCTTTCTCGCTGAAGAGCTCGAAGTCCCAGGTGACGCCGCCCCGGATCAACCAGTCGTGGCCTGGGCGGTGAAATCCCAGCTGGCCGCCGGCCCACGCGCCATTCGTCGAGATGCCGATCCCGCCGCCGGCGGTGACGCCGGAGGTGGCCGGTACCGACGGCGCGTCCTGGGCCGCGGCGGGGAGGGCGACGGCGAGGATCAGAGCGGGCGTGAGCACCCGCGACGCGAGTGCGACGAATCGGTCGATCGTGGTGCATGTGCGCATGGCGTTCCTCCTGGCAGCGACTGGTCCACGATGTGGGATCGATGGGCGTCGCGCACGGATTACTTCCGAGTTCGCGCTGCAGCCAGTGCGTTCGGACCGTTCGCCCCTCGACGTACCTGCGGTGACATCGGGCATCGGCATCGACGCGATCCTCGAAGCGATCGGTGAGGGTCGCGACCGGGAGCGCTGAGAGCCCCCGAAACCTTGCCGCACGACGCGCCCGTCGGGTACGTTCGCCCCCCTCCGGGCCCCGCCGGCGATCGTCCGACGGTGAGCCCTCCCGACCCCCGAGAACTCCCGGAAATCAGCCGCATGTCCGACACCGTGCTCGTCCGCTACGACGTGAAGGGCAGGATCGCCTTCATCACCCTCGACGACCCACCGGCCAACACCTACACGCACGAGATGATGCGTCAGCTGGACGACGCGATCGTCGCCGCCCGCTTCGACACGAGCGTCGAGGTCGTCGTGCTCACCGGCCAGGGCGAGAAGTTCTTTTCCGCCGGCGCGAACATCGGGATGCTGAACGAGGCGGACCCGGGCTGGAAGTACTGCTTCTGCCTTCACGCCAACGAGACGCTGAACCGGCTCGAACACACGCCGAAACTGGTGATCGCCGCGCTGAACGGACACACGGTAGGGGGCGGCCTGGAGATCGCGATGGCGGCGGACCTTCGCATCGCGCGAAGGGGCGGGGGCCGGATCGGCCTTCCCGAGGTCAACCTGGGCGTGCTGCCGGGTACGGGCGGGACGCAGCGGCTCGCGCGCCTGGTCGGGAAGGCGAAGGCGATCGAACTGATGGTGACCGGCGACCTCGTCGACGTCGACGCGGCCGCGGAGCTCGGGATCGTGAATCAGGTGCTCGACGCCGAGTCGCACGACGACTTCATGGCGCAGATCGTCGCCTACGCGGAGCGCTTCACGACGCCCGGCACCGCCTCGATGGCGGTCGGGCTGATCAAGCGCTCGGTCCAGACCGGCATCGAACTGCCGTTCGAGAGCGCGCTGGCCGTCGAGCGCGAGCTGCAGGCGCAGCTGTTCGCGAGCGCGGACGCCAAGGAGGGCATCGCGGCCTACGTCGAGAAGCGGACGGCGGAGTTCACGGGAGGCTGACGTGGGGGGCGGCGAGGCGGACGGCGCCGCGGCGCTGGCGGGGGTACGCACGCAGGCCTGGATCTGCAACGCGTGGGTCGACGCCCGCGACGGTCAGACCTTCGCGACCACCAACCCCGCGACCGGCGAGACCATCGCCGAGATCGCTCGGTGCGGAGAGGCCGAGGTGGACGGCGCGGTGCGCGCGGCGCAGGCGGCCATGGCGTCGCCCGCGTGGCGCGGCATGGACCCCCACGCGCGCTCCACTCGGCTCTTCCGCCTGGCGGACCTGATCGAGCAGAACGCAGACGAGCTCGCCGCGCTCGAGACCGCCGACAACGGCAAGACGTGGTTCGAGTCGCGGCGCATCGACGTCCCCTCCGCCGTGGCGACCTTCCGCTACTTCGCCGGGATGGCCGACAAGGTGTTCGGGCGGACGATTCCCGTGTCGGGTCCGTGGCTCAACTACACGCTGCGGGAGCCGGTCGGCGTGGTGGGGTGCATCACCCCCTGGAACTTCCCGCTCAACCTCGCCAGCTGGAAGGTCGCGCCGGCCCTGGCCTGCGGAAACGCGGTCGTGCTGAAGCCCGCCGAGCAGACGCCCCTCACGGCACTGCGACTGGGCGAGCTGGCCGCCGAGGCAGGCTTCCCGGGCGGTGCGTTCCAGGTGGTGCCGGGTCTCGGCCCCGAGGCGGGGACCGCGCTCGTGACGCACCCCGGCGTGGACGCGATCTCCTTCACGGGGTCGACCGAGACGGGCAAGCGGATCGCGCGGGGCGCCTCCGCGAACCTCACGAAGGTCTCGCTCGAACTCGGAGGAAAGAGCCCGAACATCATCTTCGCCGACGCCGACGTGAAGGCCGCGATCCGGGGCGCCACCATGGGCATCTTCTACGGCAAGGGCGAGGTCTGCGCCGCGGGATCCCGGATCCTGGTGGAGCGCTCGATCTACGACGACGTGGTCGCGGCACTGGCCGAGCGCGCGGCGGGCATGACGCCCGGCGATCCGATGGAGAAGACGACGCGGCTCGGCGCGATCGTGAGCGAGACGCAGCTCGAGCGGGTGCTCGGCTACATCGAGGCCGGGAAGCGCGACGGAGCACGACTCGTGGCGGGCGGGAACCGGGTCGACCGACCGGGCAACTTCGTCGAAGCGACGGTCTTCGCCGACGTCACCAACGACATGACGATCGCGCGCGAGGAGATCTTCGGCCCGGTCGCCGCGGTGATTCCGTTCGAGGACACTGCCGACGCGGTGCGGATCGCCAACGACACGCTCTATGGACTCGCGAGCGGCGTCTGGACCCGGGACATCGGGAAGGCGCACACCGTCGCCGCCGCGCTCCAGGCCGGCACCGTCTGGATCAACGGCTACAACGGCTACGACCCCGGCAGTCCGTTCGGCGGCTACAAGGAAAGCGGGTACGGGCGGGACCTCGGCGTGGACGCCACGATCGAGAAATACACCCAGGTGAAGAGCGTGTGGGTGGCGCTCGATGGCTGAGCGCGCCGGAACCGCGTATGGGCGAGCCCATGGCTGACGACGTCGTTCTCGTCGATGGGGTGAGGACTCCGATCGGTCGCCACGGCGGCGCGCTCGCGGCCGTGCGGCCCGACGACCTGGCCGCCGCCACCATCACCGCGCTGCTCGAGCGAACCGACCTCGACCCGGCGCGGCTCGACGACGTCATCTTCGGGTGCACCAACCAGGCCGGCGAGGACAACCGAAACGTCGCTCGGATGGCGAGCCTCGCCGCCGGACTGCCGGTGAGCGTGCCCGGTCAGACCGTGAATCGCCTCTGCGGATCGGGCATGCAGGCCGTGCTCTCCGCCGCACAGGCCATCCGCGCCGGAGAGGGCGATCTCTTCATCGCCGGGGGCGTCGAGAGCATGAGCCGGGCCCCGTGGGTCATGCTCAAGCCGGACCACGGCTACCCGCGAGGCACCCCCGACACCGCGGACACCGTCCTCGGCTGGCGCTTCGCCAACCCCGCCTTCCCCGAGGACTGGACCGTCGGCCTCGGCGAGACCGCCGAGCGCGTCGCCGAGGCGTACGGCGTCAGCCGCGAGGCGCAGGACGCGTTCGCCGTCGAGAGCCAGGCCCGCTGCGAGCGCGCCGTGGCCGCCGGTCGCTTCGCCCCGGAGATCGTCCCCGTCACCGTGCCGGGTCGAAAGGGCGGCGCAACGACCGTGGACGCCGACGAGCACCCCCGCCCTGGGACCGACCTCCCGGCCCTCACCCGACTTCGCCCCGTCTTCCGGACGGACGGCAGCGGCACCGTCACCGCCGGCAACGCCTCCGGCATCAACGACGGCGCCGCCGCGCTCCTCGTGGCCCGCGCCTCCATCGCGGAGCAGCTCGGCCTGAAGCCGAAGGCCGTCCTCATCGGCGGCGCCGTCGCCGGCCTCGCACCCGACCGCATGGGCATGGGCCCCGTCCCGGCGACCCGAGACGCCTTCGAGCGCTACGGCTGGAGCGCCGCCGACATCGACGTGGCCGAGATCAACGAGGCATTCGCGGCGCAGGCCATACCGTGCGTTCAGCAGCTCGAACTGGACCCCGCCATCGTGAACCCCAACGGCGGTGCGATCGCGCTCGGCCACCCCGTGGGCGCGAGCGGTGCGCGCATCCTGGTCACGCTGCTGCACGAGACGTGGCGGCGGAGGTACGCCGGGCGCGACGGGAAGGCGGGCCCTACCACCGTACGGGGGCTCGCGACCATGTGCATCGGAGTCGGCCAAGGGATCGCGAGCCTGGTCGAGACGGTGTGAGGCGACGGCCCGCATCCGGGTCCTTGCGCGGTGCCGCCGCGGTTTCGGCGGGGGCGGCGCTGTTCGCGATCGGCTGCGGCGGCGAGGCCGCCGACGACCGCGTCGCCGATACCGCCGTCACCCAGTCGGGCGACACGACCATCGTCGTGCCCGCGCTCGACGGACGGGTGGGGCGGATGGTATCCGACCTCGTCATCGGCGACGACGAGTCCGACGTCGACGCGGTGTTCGGGAGCACGGCCGATGCCGCGTTCGATGCGGAGGGGCGGATCTACGTCGTGGACGGTCAGGCGAGCCGGGTGTCGGTGTTCTCGGCGGACGGGGCGTTCGAGCGCGTGCTCGCGCGGGGCGGTGACGGCCCCGGCGAGATCGACTTCCCGAGGTATGTGCGGGTCGGACGCGATGGCACGGTGGCGGTCGCGTCGGGCGGTGAGGTCGAGACGTTCGGCCCGGACGGGGAGCGCGTGGGCACGTTCCGCCCACCCGGACGAATCCAGGGGACCGTCCGCCTCGACGAGAGCGGCCTGCTCCGACTGCTGACCGGGCCGATCGGCGCCGGAGCTCACGCGCCGTGGCAGATTCCGGCGGGTGGAGTCGCCGCCGTGGAGATCTCCCGCAGCGCCACGACGAATCCCTTCTCGATCCACGCATTCGAGCCCAGCGGCGTCGAGGTGGAGTCGTCCGTCGCGCCGTTCGGGCTGGACGACCTCGGCTGCATCGCACCCGATCCCGGCGCCCCGAACGCGCGCGTCTGCTTGGGCTTCACCTACTCCACCTTCCCGTTCGTGGACTGGCTCCCCGACGGACGGCTCGTGGTCGGGCACACCGACCGATATCGGCTGGACCTCGCCGCCGGCCCCGGCGGGGGCGGTCCGACGAGCATTCGTCCGGACCGACCCAGACTCGCCGTCGAGGGCGCGCTCGACGCGTTCATCCGGAGCGACTGGATTCCCTCGGAGAGCCAGGGACCCTTCGACTCGCTCGCCGAGCCGCCGACCCGCAAGCCGGCGATCGCTCGCGTGATCCCCACACGGGATGGCACGATCTGGGTGCGCATCCATACGGAATCCGAGCGAACGACGGACGACGACGGAGAGGAGGACTGGATCGAGATCGAGTCCAGATTCGACATCTTCACGCCCGATGGGTCCCACGTCGGCCATGTCACCGGCCCCGCCGACCTCCTGCTGCGCGACGTCCGTGGCGATACGCTTCTGACCACACGGACCGGCGTCTTCGACATCCCGATCGTCGAGCGCTTCACGATCGAGTGGTCCGACCCGAACTGACATCGCCGCGCCCACCGCACATGACCGACGACCTCGAGCTCACGCCGGACCCGAACGACCCCAATGCCGACTGGTACGCGCCGAAGGAGGCCGATCCTCGCGCATTCACGCGGGTCGCGGTCCTGGGTGCCGGCACGATGGGCCATGGCATCGCTCAGGTCTGCGCGATGGCCGGCTACGGTGTGCGCCTGTACGACGTCGATCTGGTGTCGGTCGAGATGGGCATGGAGCGCATCCGCAAGAACCTCGACAAGGGCGTGAAGCTCGGGAAGGTCGCGCCGGCGGTCCGCGAAACGACGCTCGCCGGACTCTCGACGACCACCGACCTGGGCGAGGCACTGTCGGGCGCGGGGCTGGTCGTCGAGGCCGCTCCGGAGAAGCTGGAGATCAAGAAGGAGATCTTCTTCCGCGTCGAGGAGAAGGTCGGCGACGACACGATCCTCGCCACCAACACGTCCTCGATCTCGATCGACAGCATCGCCTCCGTGCTCGAACGACCCGGGCGATTCCTCGGGCTCCACTTCTTCAATCCGGTCTTCATCATGGAACTGGTGGAAGTCGTGGTCGGCGAGGCGACGTCGCAGGAGACGCTCGACGTCGCGGCGAAGTTCGTGACCCGCCTCGACAAGGAGCCGGTGGTCGTGCGCGACACGCCGGGCTTCGCGAGCTCGAGGCTCGGCGTCGCGCTCGGGCTCGAGGCGATGCGCATGCTCGAGGCGAACGTGGCTACGGTGAAGGACATCGACCGCGCGATGGAGCTTGGCTACCGGCACCCGATGGGTCCGCTCAAGCTGACCGACCTGGTCGGGCTCGACGTGCGTCTCGGGATCGCCGAGTACCTCTTCAGCGAGCTCGGTAGCGAGGTCTTCCGCCCGCCGGAGATCCTCAGGCGGATGGTGGCCGAAGGGAAGACGGGGAAGAAGTCGGGAGTCGGGTTCTACGACTGGAGAGAGGTCGGTGACCGCTGAGCGACGAGACGAGACCGATTCGGACACGGGCGGGCCCATGTCCGGGCGACGCCTCCGGGTGTGCATCGTGGGCGCCTCCGGCAAGCTCGGACAGTACATGGTGCGACACTGCCTCGACCGTGGGTACGAGGTCGTGGGCGTCTGTCGCGCCCAGAGCGTCGAGAAGCTCACGGAGTTCCGGGACCGCATCCGCATCGTGCCGGGCCACACCAACGACGCTGACGTCATCCGCGAGGCGGTCTCCGGCTGCGACGGCGTGCTCACGGTGCTCGTCCCCTGGGGCGTCGACGGCTACTCCACCGGCACCGCACAGGCGGTGCTCGACCACGCCGAGCCGGGTGCACGCCTCATCTTCTCGTGCGGCTGGCACATCTCGATGGACGGCAAGGACCGCTACCCCCTGAAGCTCCGGCTGCTCGTGCCGGTCTTCGGGTGGGTCGCGCGCCTGTTCCGGTTCGCGGATATCGGCGACCAGGAGGAGGCCGCGCGACGCATCTTCGCCAGCGAAACCCGCTGGACCGTCGTCCGCGGCAGCGACCTCGAGGAGGGCGACAGCGAGGGGCTTCCGGTGTGGAGCCGCCACGTGGGCGATCCGATCCTCGCGAGCAACCTGACGCGCCGGATCGACTTCGCGCTCTTCATGGTCCATGCACTCACCGACGACTCGCTGGTCCACGAGGCGCCCGCGATCGTGAGTTGCCGATCGGCGTCCGCGCTCGCGCATGCGGAGACGGCGTGACAAGGGCCGCCGACACCCGCGGCGAGGCTCGCTCGGGCGTCGGCTGGGAGACCTGCCCGCCGCCGCTCCGCGCCTGGGTCGAGGCGACCCGCGCGCGGATCGAGGAGGCGCTCGGGCCGTCGCACGTGGGAACCTATCTCCATGGATCGCTCGCGTCCGGCAGCTTCCGCCCGCCGAAGAGCGACGTCGACCTGGTGTTCGTGGTCGAGGGGTCGCTCGACGTCCGGCAGCGCCATCGGGTCGCCCGCGCCGCCGCCCTCATGAACGCGGTCCGCCCGATCGTCGGAGGCCTCGAGTGCTCGGTGGTGCGCCGGGCCGCGCTTCGCGGCGCGGTGCACCCCGTTCCGTACGAGGTCCACTTCGGAGAGGAGATGAGCGACGCCATCCTCTCGGGAACGATCGCGCTGGGTGGCAACCCGTCCGATCACGACATGGCCGCGCACATCCAAGCCATATGTGAGTTCGGAGTGGCGCTCGCCGGCCCGCCGATCGACGAGGTCTTCGCTCCGCTCGCCCGGGCGGACTTCCTCGATGCGCTTCGGGGTGACATGGCGTGGATCCTGGACGACGAGCACATCCTCGAGAGCCCGTACTACGGCATCCTCAATGTCGGCCGCGTGCTGTGGGTGCTCGACGGGCACTCCGATCGCCTCGCGCCGTCGAAGGAGGAAGCGGGCGAGTGGATGCTCGGGTGGATCCCGTCCGGACTCCGGGATGTCGTCCGACTGGCGCTCGACGCCTACCGAGACGACGCTCCGGTATCGGAGGCCGACCGATGCACGGCGGGGCTCGCGTGGCCCCACGAGGCGCTGATCGACTTCCGCGACTGGGCGCGCGACCGGACCCGCGCGCTCGCCGACGCCCCACGACCGTCGACCGATCGATGACGAACCACGACCACACCCACGACCGCACCCCGCGCCACACCCAGGGCCTCGCGCCCGTCCTCCTCGAGAAGTCGGACGGCATCGCGACCATCACCCTCAACCGCCCCGAGAAGCTCAACGCGCTCAACCAGGAGGTGCGCCAGACCGTCATGCGGATGGTCGACGAACTGCAGGAGGACGACGAGGTCCGCGTGGCCGTCCTCCAGGGTGCGGGCGACCGGGCATTCGTGGCGGGCGCCGACGTGTCCGAGTTCGCGGCCCGCACCCCCGACGAGCAGCGCGAGCTGTACCGGCACCGCCGCGTGTACGACGCGCTCGCGGACTTCGAGAAGCCGATCGTGTGCGCGATCCACGGCTACTGCCTCGGCGGCGGGTCCGAGCTCGCCCTGGCCTGCGACGTCCGGGTGGCGGACCGCACCGCGAAGTTCAGCCAGGCCGAGATCCGCCTCGGCCTGATCCCCGGCGCGGGCGGCACGCAGCGCCTCGCCCGCCTCGTGGGCCCGGGTCAGGCCATGCGCATCGCGCTCACCGGAGAGATGATCGACGCCGAGGAGGCCTACCGCATCGGCCTGGTCGAGGTGCTGGTGGACGCCGGCGAGCACCGCGCCGCCGCGCGCGACCTCGCCGCGAAGATGGCACGCTGGAGCCCCGTCGCCCTGCGGCTCGCCAAAGCGAGCGTCCGGAAGGCCTTGGAGCTGCCGCTCTCGGAGGGGCTCCAGCACGAGAAGGAGGCGTTTCTGCGGGCGTTCGAGAGCCCTGACGGCCGGGAAGGCGTCCGTGCCTTCGTCGAGAAGCGCGATCCGCGGTTTCGCGGAAACTAGGCAGGGCGTAGCCGCGCCGGCGACGGCGGTACGGAACGCAGCCCGTGCGCTGCGTCCGTCCGGGCAGTAGCGTATCCCGTCACGACTCCCCGAAACCGGATCCCCAGAATGCGCCGCCAACCCCCTCACGCGTTCCTGTTGCTCTTCGCGTTCGCCCTTGTTCCCAGGCCCGGCGAGGCGCAGATACGGTTCGACGGTGTCGACCTGTCGGGCGGCTACGCCGTGTGGGAGAGTTCGGGCTTCCAGGACGTGGAGGGTGGGCCCCGAGTCGGCGTGATCCCCCTCATTCGGATCGGTGAGTTCTGGAACGTCGGCATCGAGGGCATCTACGCGGAGTCGGAGATTCAACTCGTGGCCGTTCCCGTTTCGCTCGAGGAGAACGCCGTGAACGCGATCGTGCGGCGTAGCTTCGCCGACCCGAGCGACCTTCACGTCTACCTTCAGGCCGGCGCCGGCTGGAGTCGGCTGACCGGGGAGACCGCGGACGGTCCGGACGGTACGCTCAACTCGCGGTCGCAGTCCGGCTACACGTTCGGCGCGGAATTCGGCGTGGGCTTCCCTGCCGGACGCTACGTCGACTTACTCTGGGCCGGGAGCCTCGGGTGGAACAGCTATGCGGGCTGCGAGGCGTTCGGTCCGGCGTACCGGCCCGTCACCTTCGGCGAAGACTGCTCCGCGATTCGGATGGGTGTCCGCGTGGGGATCGTGCTGGGCCGCGACGACGGCTGAAGCAGGGGCAGCCATGCCGGACCCTCGCCGGCCCCGGACCATCGTCGCCACGGTCGCGCTCCTCCTCGTGGCAGGGCGCGGCTTCGGCGTGGTCCCGCTGGCCGCCCAGATGTCGGGGCCTCTCGACTTCCCCGTCCACCCCGACCTCCCGACCGAGTCGCGCCAGTTCGACTTCTGGGTCGGTGAGTGGGACGTGAACCTCCGGATCCTCCAGGACGACGGGTCGTGGCAGGACGCCGTCGCTTCGACCGCGCACGTGTATCCCATCCTGAGCGGGAAGGCGGTCCTCGAGCTCTGGAGCGACGACCGACAGGCCGGCATCAAGGGCTACAGCCTTCGCTACTGGAACGTCGGAGCCGGGCACTGGGAGCTCTGGCTCAACTGGCCGGGAATGAACCGTTCCGCCACCGGCGCCCCGCTCACCGGCGCCTTCCGGCACGGCCGAGGCGAGTTCTTCGCGCGAGGGCGGACCGCGGACGGCGGCGCCCGTATCACCCGGTACACCTTCAGCGACATCTCGCCGACCTCGCTCCGGTGGGACGACGCCGTGAGCACGGACGGCGGGCGCACCTGGTCGGCGAACTGGATCATGGAGTTCACGCGCACCGCTGCGAAGCCGGCGCTTTCGGCGGCGGGCGGCCCGGCGCCGACCTGGCACGACGGTGGCCGGTGTGACGACCCGCGCTTCCGCGCCTACGAGTTCCTGAGCGGGCGGCACGAGAGCGCGCCGGGGCCGGGCAGCACCTACGCGATCACCGGGTACGAGATCCTGGACGGATGCGCGCTGATCACCCTCGTCGGCGCAGGTGGCGGCCCCGAGTCGGCGTGGGGCTTCAGCCACATCACCTGGAACGGCGCCGCGGAGCGCTACGAACTCACGACGCTCACCAGCGTGCCCGGTGGGTCAATGCAGCTCTTTCATGCCGAGCCGACGACGACGCCGGGGGCGTTCGTGTTCGTGGAGGCCGGGGTACCCGGCGCCGGCCCGCGCGAGCAGATGCGGGTGACGCAGGAGCCCGACGGCACCATCGTCTGGGCGCACGTCGCTGCGGACGGCAGCATGATCTGGGAGGGCCGGGTCCGATGAAGAGGCGCACATGAGGAGTCACGCATGAGCCGGCGCGCCGTCCACACCTTCGCGGTCGTCTTCCTGCTCGCGCAGTCCGTGGCGCTCATCTGGCCCGTCGCGACGCTCATCAACGACCCGAGCGTGCGCATCCTCGGCCTTCCCCTCCCCTTCGCGTGGGGCGTCGGCTGGATCAGCGCCACGTTCTTCGTGCTCGGCTGGGTGCTCATGGTGGACCGACGGGACGAGCGCGAGTGAGGCCGCGGCCGCCCCGCTTGTGAGCGCGCACTACTCCGACCTGAGCGCCTCCGACGGGTCCACCCGCGTGGCCCGCCAGCCGGGCAGCATCGCTGCCGACGCGCCCACGCCCAGGAGGACCGCCACCACGCCGAGGTAGACGCTCGGGTCCGTCGCCGAGACCTCGAACAGCAGAGGCTGCAGGAACCTGGAGGCGCCCAGCGCGATCACCACGCCCACGGCGAGACCGATCGCGGTCAGCCCGAGCGCCGAGCGGACGACCATCGCCAGAATCTCGTTCCGGGTCGCGCCGAGCGCCGCCCGGATGCCCATCTCGCGATTCCGCTGCGCGACGTCGAAGGCGAGCACGCTGTAGAGTCCGACGCCGGCAACGACGAGTGCGAGGAGCCCGAACAGCGTGAACATCGACGCGCCGAGCCTCCACGAGCGGAGCTGTGGTTCGACGTTCGAGAACAGCGGACGCGCCTCGACGAACTGGACCTCGGGGGCGATGCCGGTGAGCGCCTCGGCCACCCGCCCCGCGAGCTCGGTGGGCCGAACCCCGTCCGCGGCGCGGGCCATGAGCGCCTGCGGTGGACCCTGCGCGTCCGGATGATACGGGTTCACGTAGTAGAGGTGGTGCGGAATCTCCTCCACGAGACTCTGCCGGCGGTGGTTCTCGACGACCCCGATCACGCGGGTGCACGGCGAGTCGTCGTCGAAGTACATGCACTGGCCGATCGGGTCGCGGCCGGCCCAGACGTCCTCCGCCATCTGCTGCGCCACCACGGCGACGGGTGGGGACTGCTCGTCCATGTCCTCCGGCGCCAGGGGACGCCCCTGGAGAATCGACAGCCCCATGGCCTCGAAGTACCCGTCGCCGACCTTGTTCAGATACGGCCCCCCGCCGACCGGGCGCCCGTACTCGCCGCCGTCCACCCGCGGCTGCCCGATGGAGATGCTGCCCTGAAACGGGACCATGTACGTCGTGGCCGCACCGTCCACACCGGGCACGCGCCGCAGCCGGTCGAGCGCCCGCCCGTAGATGTCCGCCCGCTCGGCCGCTGCGTAGTTCCCGCCCCACTCGAACTCTACGAAGACCACGCGGTCCACGTCGTAGCCGAGGTCGAGCCCCGACGCGGCGTCGAGGCTCCGGACGAAGAGACCGGCCCCGATCAGGAGTACCACGGAGAGCGCGCCCTGGGCGACGAGGAGGCCCACCTGGAGCCGGGTCCGCCCCTGGGTGACGCCGCGAGCCGCCCGGCCGGCCCCGGTCCCCGCGTCACGCGAGGCACGAACGGCGGGCACCACGCCCGCGAGGAGCGCCGTGAGGACCGTGGCGACCCCGAGGAAGACGAGCAGCCGCGGGGCCAGTCCGGTATCCACGAAGGCGACGTTCGGGATGAGTGCCGAGTGGAGCGCGCCGCCGCCCGCCCGTCCGATGAGCAGGGCGACGGCCGCGCCGGCCCCGGACAGCAGCAGGCTCTGGGTCAGGAGGTCGCCGAGCAGCCGTCCTCGGCTCGCTCCGAGCGCCACGCGGACCCGCAGCTCCCGGCGGAGTCGGACGCCGCGCGCAAGCAGAAGGTTGGCGACGTTCGCGCAGGCGATCAGCAGAACCACCAGCGAGACCCCCGCGAGCCACTTCGACACCGACGCCTGCGCAGATGGCTGGGGACCGCCACCCTGCCGCAGCGGACCACCGACGAGTCGGGCCTCGGGATCGAATCCGTCCTCCCACTCGGTCCCGGTCCGCCCGCCCACGTGCGCGGCGCTCGCCTGCTGCATCGTCACCGACTCGGGAACCGCCGTATTCAGCCGCACGACCGCCTGGAGCCACCACCAGTTGCGGTGCACCATCGCGGTCTCCATGTCCTGGGCCATGGAGCCGGCCGTGCGGATCGGCATCCACGCGTCGACCGGGCGGAGCTCCGCGCCCGTGAACCCCGCCGGGGTGACCCCGATCACCTCCCAGTCGGACGCGCCGATGCGCACGCGGCGTCCGATCACGCCCGGATCCGCACCGAAGGCATCGGTCCAGAACTCGTGTGACAGGACGACCACGGTCGGGCCGCCGGTCATGTCCTCCTCCTGCAGGTAGAACCGCCCCAGTGCCGGCCGCACGCCGAGCGTCGGGAAGAACGACGGCGTGGACCACGCGACCCGCACCGGACGCGCGCCCTCGCCCGATCCCAGCACCTCCGATCCGGGGCGCGTGTAGGCGGCGGCCGCGGCGATTCCGTCGATCTGCAGGAGGTCCTCGTAGTCCGGCCACGTCAGGTAGTCGCTCGTGGCGAGCTCGGCCCGCGGCGTACCGATGCCGATGCGGCGGACCTCCCAAACGCGTCGGACCTCGTCGGCGTCCACCACGTGCTGCGGCGGGCTCAACAGCAGACGGTCGACGACCCCGAACATCACCGCGTTGGCGCCGAGCCCGAGGCCGAGCGTCGCGATCACCGCCGCCGAGAAGCCCGGCGCCCTGCGGATACCCCGCGCAGCGCCGACCAGCGTGGTCCGAACACGATCCAGCGATTCCATGATCCGCACCTTCCTCCACCTCCCCTCGTCCAGTCGCATCATCGCGCGCCGATGCGCGCGCACGTCCCCGAACCGTTGTCGGGCCTCGGCCCGTGCCTCCCCCTCGCTCAGCCCCCGCGCCCGCAGCGCCCGCTCCGTCATCTCGAGGTGCGCCGCGATCTCCTCGTCGAGTTCACGCTCCGGGTCCGGCACGATGCCGAACAGACGGAGGATCGGTCTCATGCGGCCCTTCCCTCGCCCGGCCGGTCGGCCGACAGGCGGCTCACGACGCGAGCACCTTCGCCACAGCCGCCGCGTAGGCGTCCCACTGTCGGCGGCTTCTCGCGAGCTCGTCCCGTCCGCGGGCGGTGAGGTCGTAGTACTTCGCCCGCCGGTTGGACTCGCTGACGCCCCACTCGGCCGTCAGCCAGCCGCGCTTCTGCATCCGCTTGAGCGAGGTGTAGAGGGCGCCGTCCTCGATCTGGAAGGCCTCGTCGCTCGCGTTCCGGATCGACTCCGCCACCGCGTAGCCGTGAGCCGGGCCCGGGGCGAGCGCCTTCAGGACAAGGAGATCGAGCGTCCCCTGCAGGATCGGGAGTCCGGTCGGGCGTTTCGGCGCGCTTCTCGGCGCGGGCCGGGTCGCGTTCGGGGGCGGGCTTCGGTCGGCCATCTTCCCTCAAGTGTTCAGGCGAAGCCCGAAGATGGCTCCCCTGAAATGTTGAGGCAAGGGGCTGGGAAGACCCCCCTCAGCGCCCCGTCGCGATCGCGTAGCTCTCGTCGAGCCAGCGGGTCCAGAGGTCCTCGGGAAGCGGATCGTCGTCCGAGAAGCGGGCCGTGGTGTACATCCCGGTCTGGAAATCCTCGGGGCGCTCGGCTGCGAGGGCCTCCGCCTCGGGCAGCGACGCCTTGAGCCGAAACATCGCCTTGTGGCGCCCGCCCTGCTCGCCGATGTAGAAGAACGCCTTCCCCCGGACCTTGAACGACGTCTGCGTGCACGACGTCCCCGGATCGACGTCGGGATAGGCGGCGGCCCGCTCGCGGAGCGGCAGCGTCGCGTCGCTCACCCCTTCGATCGGCCCCTCGCTCGCGCCCGCGCCGGTGCCGTCGCTCACCGTACGGCTCCCGTCTCGAGGAAGGTATGGAGCTTGCCGAACGCCGCAGTCCAGCCGTCCTGGATGACGGCGCGGAGCTCGACGTCGCCCTGGACGCGCATGTCCGGAATGCCCGAGTGGGCGAGCCGCACTTCGGTGCCTCCCTCGACCTCGAGGAAGTCCACCGTCACGAGCATCGCCCGGGACATCTCGTCGGGCTCGGACGAGCGGTACGCCAGCCGCTTCGGCGGATCGTATTCGGTGAAGACGCCCGGGCCCGGCACGTCGATGTGTCCGTGCAGCGTCATGTGGTGACTGTACGCGCCCCCCACCCTCGGGTCGATCTCCGAACGGATCTCGGTCGCCTCCGCGCACCCCCACCACTGCTGGACCTGGCCCGTCTCGACCCACGCCTCGAAGACGACCTCCCGTGGCGCGGCGTAGGTGCGCGTGACGTAGAGGGTGCCGTCTGCAAATCGGATGTCGGTGCTCATGAGTTCGGTTCCTTCGTTGAGGGTCGCGCGGAGCCGGTGCCGGCGGGCGTCACCTGCGGGTAGCCCCGCTCTGCGAGCCAGTCGTCGACCGCGTCGAAGTGACGTCGCCAGAATCGGGCATAGTGCCCGATCCAGCCGCGCGCCTCCTCGAGTGGTAGGGGGTCCGCGGTGATGTAGTGCTCCCGGCCGCGGCGCTCCCGACGGACGAGCCCCGCCTCCTCGAGCACACGCACGTGGCGGGACGCCGCGGGCTGCGAGATCGCGTATGGCTCGGCGAGCGTGGACACGTTCGCCGAGCCCTCGGCGAGGCGCGCGAGCATCCCGCGCCGGGTCGAGTCCGAGAGCGCGGAGAAGATCCGGTCGAGCTGCTCGCCCGAGATTTCGGACATCGTCGATTGCATAACCATATTGTTATGTATGGCGAACCTGACGTCCGCGCAAGCGCCCCTTCACGGATGTCGTTCACAAGTGCTCGCCGTCGTCCATGGCTCTCGCCGGACGGCGTCCCTCCCGCTCGCCCACGGCCGTCCGCCGCCGTATCCTCCCCGCCATGCCTCAGTGGATCGTCGTCACCGTCGTCATCGCCATCTACCTCGCGGTGACCCTCACCGTCGGGCTCCTGTCGGGCCGCAGCGCGTCGAAGAGCGTGCAGGGCTACGTGGCCGGCGACCGGAGCTTCAACCTGCTCGTCATGTACTTCGTGACGGGCGCCATGGTGTTCTCGGCCTTCGCCTTCCTCGGCGGTCCAGGGTTCGCGTACGGACGCGGGGCGGCCGCGTTCTACATCCTCGGCTACGGCGCGCTCGGGCTCGCGCCGTTCTACTGGCTGGGGCCGCGGGCGGCGAAGGTCGGGCGACGCCATGGCTACGTGACGCAGGCGCAGCTCGTCACGGGCCGCTTCCCCTCGAAATGGCTCTCGATCGGCCTGGCGGTGATGAGCGTCGCGGCGTTCGTGCCGTACATCACGCTGCAGATGCGGGGCGCGGGCATCGTCATCGAGGTGGTGACCGAGGGGCACGTTCCGCTCTGGCTCGGCGCGCTCGTCGCCTACGGGATCGTGGTGCTGTACGTGCTGAAGGGGGGCGTAGCGGCGGTCGGTTGGACCAACACGTTCCAAGGCGTGATCATGCTCGCGATCGCCTGGACGTTCGGGCTGTGGTTGCCGTACGAACTCTACGGCGGGGTCGGGCCGATGTTCGAGCAGCTCCTCGCGGAGCGGCCGGAGATGCTCAGCCTCCCCGGGCTCGCCACCCCGTGGATCGGCGAGGACGGCGGCACCCCGTGGACGTGGGGTGCCTACTCGAGCTCGATCCTCGTGAGCGTCGTCGGGTTGTGCATGTGGCCGCACCTCTTCATGAAGGCGTTCACGGCCAAGGACGACGACACGCTCCGCCGGATGGTCGTCCTCTTCCCGACGTTCCAGCTCTTCCTCATCCCGATCTTCCTGATCGGATTCGCCGGGATCCTGGTCGCCGGCATCCAGCTCGACAACGCGGACTACATCCTGCCCGAGCTGATCCTGAACACCGGGCTCCCGCCGATCGTGGTCGGGCTCTTCTGCGCCGGGGCGCTGAGTGCGTCCATGTCGACCGGCGACGCGCTGCTGCACGCCGCCGCCAGCATCACGGTGGAGGACGGGATCGGCCCCGCCCGCGGCAGCACGCCACTCACCGACGCGCAGCAGCGCCGTCTCATGCGGTGGCTCGTCGTCGTGCTCGGCGTGGTCGCCTATGGCTTCGCCCTGGACCCCGACTCGAGCCTGGTCATCCTGCTCCTCTCGGCATACGGCCTCATCGCGCAGCTCGCGCCCCCGGTCTGGGCCGCCCTGTACTGGAAGCGCGCCACCACGCCTGGAGTGCTCGCCGGCTTCATCGCGGGCGCGGCGACGACGCTCCACTTCTTCGTCTGGTCGGGGCAGAAGCCGTTCGGCATCCACGAAGGGATCCTCGGGCTCGTCGTGCATGTGCCGGTGCTGATCGTCGTGTCGCTGATGACGCAGCCGCAGAGCGACGAGCAGCTCGAGAAGTTTTTCGAGGCGGCTCGGCGCGGGTGACCGCCGGCCTCAGAGCCGCGGGTCGAGCCGCATCGCCTCGGGGTTGCCGATCCGGATCCGGGCGAAGTCGGGGTGGTCCGGCGCGATGACGTAGTCGTAGCCCGAGGGGACCACCACGCTCGGCACCCGAAGCACGGGCGTCGCTCCTTCCCGGAGCCACGTGTCGCCGATCTGCCGTGATGCGCGGCCGGGCGGCGACGGATGCCTCGAGATCGGCTACTGGATCCGCTCGGACCGCACGGGTCGGGGATATGCGACCGAGACCACCCATGCACTCGCCCGGATCGCGCACGGACTCGACGGGATCGAGCGCGTGATCGTGTGCTGCGATCCCGAGAACCACGCGAGCCGCCGCATCCCCGAGCGCCTCGGCTTCACGCTGGTCGAGCACCGGGTCGGCGACACGGAGGGCCCCGACGGCGAGCCGCGGGACACGGTCGAGTTCGAGCTGCGCGACCTCAGGTCGCTGCGGGCACTTCCTTCGCGGCCGTCCTGAGGCCGAACACCAGCTTCAGGTGCTCCTTGAGCAGGTTCATCTGCTCGGCGATCAGCTCGTTCGAGCCGTCGACCTTCCCGAGAATGAAGGCGCCCTGCATGACGGAGTAGATCTGGTCGGCCACGCCGACGGGATCGATCTCGATCACCGGTGTGTGGGCTTCCATCGCCTCGCGGACCTTGGCCGCGACCACGTCCCGCCAGTAGGCGATCGAATCCTTCACGGTCTGCTCGGTCGCCTCGTCGAAGAGACCGGCCTCGTACGTGTAGGAGGCGAAGAGACAGCCCGGGTACTGGGTGTCGAGGCTCCGGAAGTAGTCGGCGTAGAGGCCGACCATCACGACCAGCTGCTGCGCCGGATCGTCCACCAGGTCGCCGGCCCGCCGCAGGAACTCGTCGGTGACCTCCCGATCCACCTCGGCGTGGCGCTCGATGATCTCGCGCGAGACGTCGTCCTTCGACGGGAAGTGGTAGAAGAACGTGCCGCGGCTGATGCCCGCAGCTTCCTGGATGTCGTCGATCGACGTCGCCGCGAACCCCCGCTCCAGGACCGACGCACGCGCCGCATCCAGAATCCGCGCCCGGGTCTGTTCGCCTCTCGTCGCCATCCACGACTCCCTGGTCTCGTGCAGTGAAGTGAACCGATCGGTCGGTTCATGGTGGGGGGAACACGTGTTTCCCGGCAAGTGCCCCGTCGAACCCCGATTGCGGTAGTCACCCGACGGCCACTCGATGGATACATACCCGGCGCTCGCCGGGGGTTCCCATGTGAAGATTTCGTATTAGACTGACTCATCAGTACAATTAAACCGATCAGTCGGTACTGGAGAATATCATGGCAATCTGGACCTTCATTCGGAGCTTCGCGGCTCGGCGCGTGCTGGAGACCGGCCGACGCCCGCTGGCGATTCGCCAGCCGGTGGCGCCGTGGGCGCGCCGGGCGAGCCACACGCTGAGCACGCCGTGGCTGCTGGGCATCTCGACGCTGGCCGTGCTCGTCGCCGGCCCGACCGTGTCCCTCCACGCGCAGAGCACCCCCACTCCGCCACTCTTCGACAACCTCGGCGATCATCACTGGGACGTGACCACCGCGTCGGACGAGGCGCAGGCCTACTTCGATCAGGGGCTCCGCCTCTACTACGCCTTCAACCACGAGGAGGCCGCGCGGGCGTTCGCGCACGCGCGGGTGCTCGACCCGAGCTGCGCCATGTGCGCGTGGGGCGAGGCGATGACGTACGGCCCGAACATCAACCTCCCGATGACGGACGAGGCGTGGGGGCAGGCCGTGCGCGCGCTCCATGCGGCGCAGGCGGCGCTGGACGACGAGACGGCGGCGGAGCGCGCGCTGATCGAGGCGACGCGCGCGCGCTTCCTGCCCATGGCGGTAGAGCCCGGCGCCGACCGCGCCGCACAGGACCGGGCGTGGATCGACGCGCTCGCCCCGCTCGTCGAGCGCTGGCCCGGCAATCACGAGCTGGCCGTCCTCTGGGGTGAGGCGGTCATGACCGCGCGCCCCTGGGACTACTGGACCGAGGAGGGCGAGCCGCGCGAGGGGATCGCCGAGGCGCTGGCCCGCTTCGAGCGCGTGATCGAGGCCGATCCGAAGCACCCCGGCGCATGCCACTTCTACATCCACGCAGTCGAGAAGCTCTACCCCGAGCGGGGCGTGGCCTGCGCCGAGCGCCTCGCGTCGCTGATGCCGGGTGCCGGCCATCTTGTGCACATGCCCGGGCACATCTACATCCGCGTCGGGCGCTACAACGACGCGATCCGTGTGAACGAGCACGCGGTGCACGCCGACGCCACCTACATCCAGGACGCGCGCCCCGGAATGGGCGTGTACGTCGGTGGCTACGTGCCCCACAACTACGACTTCCTCGCCTTCGCGGCGGCGATGTCGGGCCGAAGCGAGCAGACCCTCGAAGCAGCGTACGCCGTGCGCGAGGGTGTCCCGACGGACATGCTCATGAGCGGCGAGCTGCCGTTCCTCCAGAACTTCCTGGCGCGGCCGTGGCAGTTCCTGGTGCGTTTCGGGCGGTGGGACGCGATGCTCGCGGAAGAGGCACCCAGCGAGGCGCTTCCGCACGCGCGCTTCATGTACCACTACGCGCGGGGCCGCGCGCTGATCGGTACCGGACGGATCGACGAGGCCCGCGCCGAGCTCGAGGCACTCCGCGGCGTGCGAGCGTCGGGCAATCTCGACGACCTCGGCATGGAGTTCAACGCCTCCACGGACCTGGCCGCGATCGCGGACGGCGTGCTGGCCGGGTGGCTGCACATGGCCGAGGGCGAGACCGAGCAGGCTCTCGCCGCCTTCCGCTCCGCCGTCGCCACCGAGGACTCGCTGCTCTACGGCGAGCCGCCCGAGTGGAGCATCTCGGCGCGCCACGATCTCGGGGCGGCGCTCCTCCGGCTTGAGCTGTACGAGGAGGCCGCCGAGACGTACCGGCGGGACCTCGAGGTCTTCCGTGAGAACGGCTGGGCGCTGATCGGCCTGGCCAGCGCGCTCGAGGCGCAGGGGCGTTCGGCCGAGGCGGCCGAGGCGCGGGCGCGGTTCGACAGGGCGTGGGCCGAGGCCGACCGGCCGATCGACGGGTCGGTGATCGACCCGCTGGGCCGTTGACGCGGCCACCCGCGCGCCGCGGGCGGATCGGCTCGGCGGCCGTCGGCATCCTCGTGATGCTGGCGGCCGCCTGCTCCGGCAGCGACCAGCCCACCGGGCCGATCGACGACGTCCCCGGTGATTCCCTGCCCGTCGTCTACACCCTCCCCGTGGTGGTGCACGTCGTCCACAACGGCGAACCGGTGGGCGCCGGCACCAACCTCTCCGACGAACGGATCGCCGCGCAGATCCGGATCCTCAACGAGGACTTCCGTCGGAAGCCCGGCACCCCCGGGTTCAACGACGATCCGGTCGGCGCGGATGCCCGGATCGAGTTCGTGCTGGCGTCGCGCGCGCCGGGTGGAGCGCCGACGTCCGGCGTCCGGCGGATCGATGCGTCGGCGACCGCGAACCCGGTGCCGCAGAACGACCTCTTCCCGTACTACGCGCACTACGGCTACTGGGACCCGGCGCGGTACGTGAACGTGTGGACGATGCCGCTGCCGGAAACCGCGCAGAACATCGTGCTCGGGTTCGCGACGGGACCCCAGACGCACCTGCCGGGCTCGGACCTGCTGCTGGACGGCGAGCCGATCCAGCCGGAGGGGATCCTCGTGAACGCCGCACACTTCGGTCCCAGCTCCATCCCTTCTCCCTTCAACCGGGGTCGGACGCTCACGCACGAGATGGGGCACTACCTCGGCCTGCTCCACCTCTGGGGCGGACGCGACTGCGCGGACAACGACTTCGTGGCGGACACCCCGCCCGTCATGTCGCCGATCATCTCGTGCGTGCCACGGGTGGGATGCTCCGGACTACCCACCCAGACCGCGAACTACATGACCTTCGCGGACGACGGCTGCATGAACCTCTTCACCGAGGGTCAGGTCGAGCGCATGCGGGAGGTGATCGAGACGAGCCCGCGCCGGATGGGGCTGCCGACCTCGCCCGGACTGGGGGGCTGAGCGGGGCGGCACGGTTGCCTATCGAAAGTGACAATGTCATTTTCGATGCATGACGATCGGTGATCTCCAGAACCTGACCCTGCTCGCGGTCGCCCGCCTCGAGGGCGAGGCGGTGTCGAAGCGCATCCGCGACGAACTCGAAGAGGTCGCCGGGCGGTCCGTGTCGGTGTCGACCGTGTTCGTGACGCTGACCCGTCTCGAGGATCAGGGGCTCCTGCGATCCGGGAAGGGGGAGGCGCCCGCGAGGGGCGGACGACGGATGCGGCTCTTCGAGTTGACGGATGCCGGATGGGTCGCGATCCGCGAGGCACGCGCCGCCTCCGACCGGCTCTGGGAAGGGCTGGAGCCGTCGTGAGGCGCCTCGCTCGGGCCCTGCTCTCCGCGATGCTGCCGCCCGGCGACGACTGGGCGGCGGAGTTCGTCGCGACGCTCGACGAGGAGGCCGACGAGCGCGCCGCTCGAGGCGGGGAATGGTCGGCCGGACTCTGGTACGGACGGCAGCTCCTGCGCCCGTCCACGCTGCGGTTCGTGGCGCGGGTGCGCCGACGCGCACGCGGGGCGACGGGTAGCGCCACGCCGGGTGCCGCGCCCCACGCCGCGTCCGGTGCGGCATCGGGGACACCGCCCCGCTCCGCCTCGGGGCCACTGCAAGCCCTCGCGGAGGTGACCATCGATGCCGGTCGGGACGTCCGGCACGCGGCGCGCTCACTCCGGCGGGACCCCCGCGTGACGCTCTTCGTCGGGGCGACCCTCGCGGTCGGGATCGGTGGCGTGACCGCCCTCCACGACGTGGCGGACCGGCTGTTCCTGTCGGGCCCGCCCCACGTCGAGCGCCCGGACGAACTCGTGCGGCTCTACCTCGAGGTGCCGGACCCGCGCGGTACCCGTACCTCGCCATTGATCCCGTACGCGACCGCGCTCGCCATCGACCAGCGGGTCACCTCCTTCCGCGCCGCGACGCTCCACCGGGGCGAAGCCACGCTGGTACGGACGGGAGCCCGCACCGAGCCGGCGTCCGTGTCCTTCACCGATCTGGACTACTTCCGGGTGCTCCGGGCTCGGCCCGAGTCCGGGCGCGCGTACGGCCCGGCCGACGAAGCCGACCGCGCCGTGGCGGTCGTGTCCGCCGGTTTCGCGCGGGAACGCGGCGGGCTGGACGTCGGAGGCGCGATCGAGGTCGGCGATCGCGCCCTCACGATCGTCGGCGTGGCCCCGCACGGGTTCGCGGGGGCGGGCGTCGAACGCATCGACGTGTGGACGCCGCTCGACCTCGACGCTGCCGGCTCCCGGAACTGGCGGGTCGTCGCCCGGCTGCCGGAGGGACGCACGCCGGACGTCGTGCAGGCCGAGGCGCAGGCCGTGCATCTGACGCAGGACCCGGGTCGGTTCTTCCAGTGGGCGCGGGAGGGCGAGATCGGCGTCGCCGGCCTGGAGCGGGACCTCGAGGGCAATCGCACGATGGAGCGGTCGATCGCGCTCCTGCTTCTGTCGGTGGTCGCACTCGTCCTCGTGGTCGCGTGGGTCAACGTGCTGAACCTCCTGCTGGCGCGGCTGGTGCGCAGGCGGCAGGAGCTGGGCGTGCGCGTCGCGCTGGGCATCGGGCGACTGCGCCTCGCGCGGCAGCTGCTGCTCGAGACCGGGCTGCTCGGCGTGCTCGGCGCGCTGCTCGCCCTCCCTATCGCCTGGGGCGCCGGCCGGCTCGTGCGCGGCGTGCTTCTGCCCGACGTTGCCTGGGCGGACGGCGCCGTCGGCGGCGACGACGTGCTTCTCGCGCTCGGCATCGGCGCGGTGACCGCGGTGCTGCTCGGGGCGCTCGTCTTTCCGGCGATCCGGCGCCCCGCATCGATGTCCCTGCTGGGCACCGGCAGAGCCACCGCCGGCGGCTCGACGCTCCGCCTGCAGCGGGCCCTCGCGACGGCCCAGGTGGCGATGTCGACGGGCCTCCTGCTGTGCGCCGCGCTCTTCGCCCGGAGCTTCTGGGCCATGAAAGGCACCGACCTCGGCGTGGATGCCGACCGCGTCTACACCGTCGATCTGCGGGCGCTCGACCGGGACATCTGGTCCTCGAACCAGGCCGACTCGGTGCACGTACGAGCGCTCGAGCGCGTGCGCGAGGCCGACCCGACGACCCGGTGGGCGCTCACCGTCGGCCTGCCGCTGGCCGCCAGCTTCAGCATCAGCGTTCACGTGGCGGAACGGGACTCGATTCCCGTGCTGCCCGGCGGAGGTCCGTTCGTGTCGATGGTGTCGGACGGCTACTTCGCCACCACGGGCACGCGGCTCGTCCAGGGGCGCGACCTCGCCCCCGACGCGGCCGAACTCGGCCTCCGCGAGATCGTCATCGGTGCCTCGACCGTCGACGCGCTCTGGCCTGGCGAGGACGCCCTCGACCGGTGCATCCGGATCGACGGGCCCGACACCCCGTGCTGGACGGTGGTCGGCGTCGCCGAGGACGTGAACCGGCAGGGCTACCGCGAGCCGCCATCGATCCAGATCTACGTGCCGCTCGGGGCGACGCCGCAGTTCGGGGGCGCCACCCTCCTCGCCCGACCGGGGGTCGGCGGCCCGGGCGTACGCCGGCTCGGGGGAGGGATCTCGGCCACGGCCCGCGCCGAGCTGATCGCGAGTGATCCGCGCGTCGACTTCGTCGAAGTCCGGCGGCTCGACAGCCTTCTTTCGGCGGAGATCCGGCCCTGGCGGCTCGGCGCGACCATGCTCTCCCTCGCCGCGGGACTCGCGGTGGCCATCTCGCTGGCCGGCGTCCTCGCCGTGCTCAGCTACCTCGTGGCACAGCGCCGGCGGGAGATCGGGGTGCGGCTCGCGCTCGGGGCCGGGCGGGACGCGATCCGGTCGCTCGTGCTGCGGCAGGGGCTCTGGACGGGCGCGATCGGAGCCGCGCTCGGGATCGCCGCGGTTCTCCTCTCGGCGCGATGGATCGGGCCACTGCTGTTCGAGACGCGCGTGCTCGACCCCCTGCTGCTGCTCGGAGTGGGCGCCGGCGTCGCCGGAGTGTCCACCCTGGCATGCCTGTCCCCGGCGCGGAGCGCTACCCGGATCGATCCCGTCGAGACGCTTCGGGCGAGCGACTGACGCCTCGGGCGGCTGCGCTCAACCGCCCGCCGTCCAGTCGTAGCCGTAGTGCGTGAGGAGGAACGCCTCCAGCACCTCCACCAGCTCGGCCACGTAGGCCGCGCGCGTCTCGGGCGTCTCGCGCAGCCCGTCGAACTGGTGCTCGAACTGCACACCGCTGACGCCGCCGCCGGCGCGGGAACCGTGCCGCTCGGTGTTGTAGCCGCCGGTGAAGTACGGGTTGCCGCCGGGGTCCGGATCGCTCGGGCTCGGAACCGATCGGTAGCCGCGCGCCTCCAGCAGACCGCCGAGCGACGAAGGTCCCCGGATCAGCTCGGCGAACGAGACATTCACATCCGCCGCCAGCTGGCGCACCGAGCTCTTCTCGACCCGTCCACCCTGATCGAGGAAGGCGTCGGGCACTTCCAGGTCGGACGACGTCAGGCGGTACCCCAGCTCGACGCGGTCGATGGGATGCCCGTGCCCGTGCATGTCGATGTAGAGTCCCTTCTCGAACTCGGCCTCGACCGCTGCCGAGGCCTCGTCGATGAAGCCCTGGAATTCGCGCCACGCCTGCTCCGCGAACGGATCACCCTGCGCGGCTTCCACGATTTCGCGGTTCGGGTCGAGCTTGCGACGGTGCAGCCGTGAGATGATCACGTACGGGCGGCGACCCGTGCGGACCTCGATGGCGTCCGCGAGCTCGCGGGTGAGCTCCTGCGTGCGCCGGTCCTGCGCCGTCACCCCGAAGGTCCGCTCGGGCACCTCGTCCGGCAGCAGGTAGCCCCCGTGCGGCGCCGAGAGGATCAACGGGAGGTCGCCCGGCTCGTACTCGGCGTAGTCCCGCCGCCCGTAGTAGACGATGCCGGGTTCGAACGGGCCCGTGTTCGGGTCGACGTAGACCTCGACCGAGGCGCTCGCGTTCGCGGACCCGGAGGAGACGCGGATCCGGGTCGCCCCCTCCGCGAGCCCCGTCACCCGCACACCGGACGCCTCGACCCGGGCGATCGACGGGTCGTCGACCGTCCACGTGAGGTCCGCCTCGTTCACGACCTCGCCCGCGGCGTCGAACGCGGTGACCCGGAGCGCCGTGCCCTCGCCGACGCCGACCAGCAGATACGCCTCCCGCTCGATCTGGAGAAAGGTGACCCCGCCCGCCGGACCGGCTCCGCCGTCGGAGCCGCAACCGAGGGCGACGAGGCATGCGGCCGCCAGCGCCACCCGGGCGGGCGCAAGAGAGTTTTTGCGACACCGGACACGTCGACTCATTGGCTCCTCCACCGACCGGCGGCCCGCGCGATTCGGACCCGGGTCGCGTCCCCTGGGGTGCACGACCCCGTGCTACCAATCTGGTGGGCTCGCGGCGTTCTGCGCGAGTCGGATCGATCCGGCATGATCCGGCGCTCGACGACCCAGGCAACCGTTGACCCGCCCATGCCATCGTAGAAGTGTAAGGTATCATACATCTCTACGGAGGGGATCCATGGAAAAGGCCATCGAACGGCGCTCACTCGCGCCCGCCGCACTGGTCCTGGCGTTCGTGCTGGCCCCTGCGACTGCGACCGCCCAGCCGGATCTCGTGACCGGCGTCGCGGGAGAGTGGGCGGTACGGTGGGCCTCCGGGGTCCGCACCGAAGCCGACGGATCCATCACGGTCCGGAGCAGTGAGGACGCAGTGCTGGCGCTGCGCAGTGTGGGTGACTCCGTCGCAGGCACATGGACGTTCGACTTCGAGCCCGTGGGCCGGGTGGCGTGGGACGTCGCCGGCACGTGGGACGGCGCCCGGCTCGTGCTCGAATCCACGAAGGTCGAGTACGAGCGTCCGCCGACCGACGGACCCGGGCCCGTGACTCGTCAACGGTGGGTCGGTGCGCTGGAGAACGGATCGCTCGAAGGAGAGCTGTGGATGTGGATCACCACCGCGTCGGGTCGGGAGCTCGAATCGGGCCCGCGCCCGTGGAGCGCGCGTCGGCGCTAGACGGCCTCCCCGCCCACCTGCATCCGCCGGTGGTAGTCGATCTGCCCGAGGTGCCAGCCGAAGTGCCAGGTGAGGTGCGCCAGGAACGCCGCGCTGGAGGCGTGCTCGCCGAGCGACGCGGGGAGCCTGGCCGGATAGCCGGCGAGGAGGGTGGCGTCGTCCACCCCGCCGAGTACGTCCCGCAGGGTCGCCTGGCAGGCCCGGATGCGACGGACGATCTCGTCGCGTGGCACGTCGCGGTCGCCGAACTCGGCGTCGCGGTCGCGCACGTAGTCGGTGCCACCGAGCACGCTGCCAACGAAGTGCTCGAGGTTGCCGGCGAGGTGGAGCGCGAGCGTCCCGGGTGAGTTCCGGGTCGAGCCCGGCGTGGTCCAGAGGTCGGCCTCGTCGGGGTAGGCCTCGAGCTGGCGGATCAGCCGGTCGAGCTCGCGCACGAGGATCGAGGCGAAGGCGGGGCCGAGGCTGGATTCATGCGTGCCCATGGATTCGTCGTTCCGGACGGAGGTGAGGATTCGGTGAGGCGCCACACGACAATCAAGGGCGAGCGGCGGTGACGCGCACCCCCAGGCTTCCGGGCGAGTGGGGGGCCGGCGCCCCGACTCGGTCCGCGCTTCACGCGGCGCCCTCCGGCCGCATCGTCCAGCACACCGCCGTGCCCTCGAGCACGAGCGTCCCGTCGCCCCGCGTCACCGTGGTCCGGAGCTTCGTGATCGGCTTGTCGGCGCGGACCTCGAGTACCTCCACCTCGCCCGTGATGTCGTCGCCCGGGCGCACCGGTGCGCGGAAGTCCCAGTTCACGTTCAGGAAGACCGAGCCCGGCCCCGGGAGGTCCTCCGCGACGACGGCGTTCAGGATCGCGCTCGTCACCCCGCCCTGGACGATGATCTCGCCGAAGCGCGTTCGGCCCGCGAAGTCCGCGTCGTAGTGCAGCGGGTTCCGGTCGCCGCTGATGTCGGTGAAGCGCTCGATGTCGCCCGAGGCGACAGTGCGCGTGCGCGTGGCGCGGTCGCCGACGGCGGGGGCGCCGTCGGGCCAGGGGTCGGGGTGGTCGGCCATGGCCGCTCCGAGTCGGTTGGTGGACGGGAAGGCTCGAGACGGTACGTACGCGACGAGCCCGACGCGAGCGCGCCTTTCATCCCCAGCAGTCCACCCGCATTGTGGAGCGCACGGCCGGGGGAGCCTCGTTCCTCCCGCGGTTCCACGCCCCTCCCACGTCCGGAGTCCCTCATGGCTGAACTCACCCTGACCGCCGACGACCTCCGCAGCGTGGAGGACGAGGCCGAAGCGCTCGTACTGGAGGCCGATCAGATCCTGGCCGTGATCGACGGCGAAGAGGTCGACGTCTGCAAGGCCATCACCATGGTCCGCGACTTCCTCGACAAGGCCACCGGCGGCTTCGTGTGCAGCATCCCGCTCCTGAGAAAGCTGTGCGAGCCCGCGAAGAAGGCCGTCGACATCCTCGACCTGATCCTCAAGAAGTTCTGCTAATGGACGCGCCGGCTACTCGTCGGCCAACACGTCCACCGCCGACACGCGGACGACCCGCAGCAGCGGCAGCGCGCTCGCCAGGGCCGCCACGGTCGCGAGAATGAGCCCGACGGAGACCTGAAGGAGCGGAGACGCGGGTGTCGTGTCGACGAAGAGGGTCGCCAGGGCCCGGCCCGACACGGCAGACATGAGGATCCCGAGCACTACGCCGGCGGCCACGACCCGCGCGATGCCCCCGAGTACATCCACCGTGACACGCCCCGCGGATCCGCCGAGCGCCCGACGAATCCCGACCTCCCGCAGGCGCACCGATACGGTCTCCGATGCCACGCCGAACACCCCGACCCCGGCGAGCAGCAGCGCCACGACGGCGAACGCACCCACCACCGACAGATTGAACCGCTCCGTAGCGACCGAGGCGCGAATCGTGTTCGCCAGCACGGCCGTCTCCCGGGGCACCACGGCAGGTTCGACGGCGTTGATGGCGGCCCACACGTCCGCGCCTACCGCGGACGCGGCGCTCTCCGTGCGCACCAGGAGAAGCGATCCACCGAGCGGGACCTGGTCGAGGGGCAGATAGACCATGGGTCTCGCCGGCTCCCGGATCGCGGGCGATACGTCACCCACGACCCCGACGACGGTGCCCTCCGCCCAGTCGGTCTCGACGTTGGCGCCGAGCGGCTGGCCGCGTCCCGAAAGGAACGTTCGGACGAAGTACTCGTTCACGATCAGTTCGGGCTCCCGCTCGCCAGCTCGAGGTTCGAACCCCCTGCCGGCCCGGAGCGGCACGCCCGCCGTACGGAAGAAGCCGTCGGAGACGATGCGCGTCGTAGCGGTGAGTCCCTCGGTGCCCGACGGCGCCGCGCCGTCGACCTGAATCTCGACCGCGAGCCCGCGCTGCTCCGTGAGTGGGTGACTCGTGAATGCCGCGGCACTCACCGTCGGAACGCGCCGGGTCCGCTCCAGAACGTCTCCGAAGAACGCGGCGAGCTCCTCTCCGGTGTCCCGACCTTCGACCTCGACCTCGAAGGCGACGAGACCGTCCACTTCGAACCCCCGGTCGTAGCGGAGAGAGTCGCGCAGGGTGCCGGCGAGCGCGAGGGAAATCGCGACCAGCGCCGTCGAGACCGCCACCTCGCTGACGACGAGTCCCGGTCCCGCGACTCCGCGCCGGCGACGTGTCGTGGTTCGACCTCCCGCAAGCCATCCCCGCAGGTCGACCGCCGCCGTCCTCAGTGCGGGGAGTACCCCGAACGCGATGCCGGAGACCACGGCGATCCCGAGCGTCGCGAGCACGATGCGCGCGTCGATGCGGACGGCCTCCGCGAGCGGCAGGTCGGGCGCGCTCGAGATCAGCCATCCCAGTACGATCTGACCGAACGGCAGCGCCATGAGGCCCGCAATGAGAGAGAGTACGACGCTCTCGACCATCCGCGATCTGGCCAGTCGCCAGCGACTCGCACCCAGCGCGGCCCGGATCGCCGTCTCGCGGTCGCCGGCCGCGCTGCGCACGAGCATCAGGTGGGATGCGTTCAGGCCGACCACGAGGAGCATGGCACCCACCGCCCCGAGGTACGCGAACACCGCCGCCTTCCGGCCTCCGATCATCGCAGCCTGGAGCGATCGCGCGCGGAGCGTCCAGTCGCTGCTCGCCTCGGGATCGGTCCGGGCGAGGTCGGCGGCGACCGCCGAGAGCTCCGTGGCGGCGGCGGACAGGCTCGCGCCCTCGACCACGCGGGACACGACGTGGACCTCCCGGTCGTCGTCCTCGTCGCCCCCGGGCGACAACGGAACCCATAGGTCGGCGTCGTGGGGGTAGGCGTGCGCCGCCGAAAGCACCCCGAGCACCTCCCGCGGCCCCGACTCGAGATTCAGGGTCCCTCCGAGCACGTTCGGGTCGCGTCCGAAGCGGGAGGCCCACAGCGCCTCGCTCAGCATCGCGACGGGCGCCCCGGCGCGGATCTCCTCGCCGGTCGGCGCACGGCCGAGGATCGGGGAGACGCCGAGCAGCCCTGCCAGGTCGCCTCTCGACCGGACCACGACGACCGAGCGGGGGTCCCGGCCCTCGTCGTCGAGAAGCGTCCGCTGGACCACCGAGAACCCCACGGTGGCCTCGAGCGTCCTCGCGTCCGTGAGTGCGTCGACCTCCTGCCACGTGAGGTCGAACGACTCCGACGCGTCCTCGAGGCGCGTGGCCTGGATCCGTACCAGCGACTCGGGTCGAGAATACGGGAGGTCCCGAAGCAGGACCGTGTCCACGACGGCGAACACCGCCGTCCCGGCGCCGAGGGCCAGCGCAAGCAGCAGGACGAGAGAGGTCGTGCTCCACGGGTGACGCGCGAGCGCCCGTCTCGATTCGCGCACGTCGGCGCGGAGCCCCTCGGGCCCGATCAGGAGTCGGGCGAGGGCCGTCAGCGCGAGGCCGGCCACCTGAGCCGCGAGCCAGAGTCTGGCCACCGTCGGTCCGCGACGCTGCCGGAGGTCGCCCGCCTCCTCGATAAGGTCACCCAGGCGAGCGCGCCCGCTTCGGTTGTCGGGGAGCAGGCCCGCCGCGAGGGCGACCAGCAGGCCCCGCGACCCGGTCCCCCCCACCCCGGGGCTCATGACGACGCCTCCAGCACGTCCTCGAGACCCTCGGTCATCGAACGGAGCACGCGGTGCGAGCGCCGGAGCGCCTCCAGGCCGGAGACCGTCGGGGCGAAGAGCTTCAGCGGATGGCCCCCTCGTTCCGGGCCCGCGTCCGCAAACGTGGAGCGCACGAGACCCTTCGACTCGAGGCGGTCGAGCGTCCGGTACAGCGCGCCCCTCGACACCGCACGGCTCGTGACGTCCTCGATCATGCGTCTGATCGGAAGCGCGTACGCACCATCCCCGAGCCTCAGCGTGGCGAGCAGCACGATGCGCTCGAACTCCCCCAGCAAGTCTGTCGACATCTCGCCCCGCCCTCCTGTGGGCCCCGTCTCCAGCGGTGTGAATACAATGTATACACCCTTCCGCACGAGCAACCCTTTTCGATCACGTGTCCTGCTCCGGGACTGCGGACGATTCCCCTGTCGACAGCGCCTCGCTCGAATCCGAGGTCCGGCAACGACGAACCGCCCGACCCCTCGCGTGAGCGCGGCTGGCCGGCGCGTTGCCCCCATCGCAGGGCGCGCCCATGTTCGACGGGCACCCGCAGCGATGCGCGCGCGTCGAACCCGTACCCGCCAGCGATGTCCGACCAACCGCCTCCGGAGGGATCCGCCGAGACTCGCGACTCCGAGGACCTCGAGCGCCTCCGCGCCCGCCTGGTCGACATCGACCGGGACCTCGTCCGCCTCGTGGGCGAGCGGCTCGAGAGCGTGCTCGCGATCGGGCGCTACAAGGCCGAGCGGGACCTGCCGGTGCTGGACCCCGGGCAGGAGGCGAAGGTGATCCGCCGCGCGGCCGAGATGGCGCGGGACGCCGGGGTCGACGAGGAGATGGTGCGCGACATCGTCTGGCGAATCATGGCGGCGGCACGGGATGCGCAGGAGGGGCGTTCCAGGTGGGGGCCGCCGAGCCCGGAGTAGCCGATTCGCGGCCGCGGAGTCGCCACTCCCCCATCCCACCGCTGGCGGCAGGCCGCGGCGGTCCGTACGCTCCGGAGGCCCGACCGCGCCTGACACGCCTCCACTGCACCGAATCGACTCATGCGCCTCGCCCGCCTCCTTCTCGCGCTCACCGCGACCCTCCTCGCGACCGCCCCGCTCGCCGCCCAGCAGGGGACGCGCCTCCTCCGCGATCCCGCGGTCGGGCCCGACCGCATCGCGTTCGTGCACGCCAACGACATCTGGACGGTCTCGCGGGACGGCGGCCAGGCGGTCCGGCTGACGAGCGACGAGGGCGGCGAGACCGCGCCGGCCTTCTCGCCGGACGGCTCGATGATCGCGTTCAGCGGCCAGTACGGCGGCAACACCGACGTGTACGTGGTTCCGGCGGGGGGCGGTCAGCCCACACGGCTGACGTGGCACCCGGGCGCGGACGTGGTGCAGGGCTGGACGCCCGAGGGCGAGGTGCTCTTCCGGTCGGGTCGCGAGGGGCAGCCGACCAAGTCGACGAAGTTCTTCACGGTCTCGCCCGAGGGCGAGCTTCCGGAGGCGCTCGCGATCCCCCGCGCCGACAACGGCGAGATCTCCGAGGACGGCGCCTTCGTCGCCTATCAGGAGGTGGGCTTCTGGGATCCGGGCTGGCGGAACTACCGGGGCGGCCAGGCGCAGCCGATCTCGGTGGTCAGCATGTCGGACTACTCGCGGAGCTTCACCCCGTGGGAGGGCGAGCGGCATGTGGAGCCGGCGGTGATGGACGGCGTGGTCTACTACATCTCCGAACGCGACTGGGCCGGTAACGTGTGGTCGTGGGACCCCGCCACTGGCGAAGAGCGACAGCTCACGACGCACGCGGACTTCGACGTGATGAGCCTGGGCGCCGGCTTCGGCACGGTCGTGTATGAGCAGGGCGGCTACCTGCACGAACTCGACCTGGCGACCGGTACCTCGAGCCAGATCGTGATCCAGGTGGCGGGCGACCAGAGCTGGGCCCGGACGCGCTGGGAGAGCGTCTCGCCTGCGCAGCTCCGTGACCCGCGGCTCTCGCCCACCGGCCAGCGCGCGCTCTTCGAGTACCGGGGCGACCTCTACACCGTGCCGAAGGAGGAGGGGAGCTGGCGGAACCTCACCCGCTCGCCGGGCGTGGCCGACCGGCACGCGGTGTGGTCGCCGGATGGGGCGCACATCGCGTGGTTCAGCGACGGGAACGCCGACGGCACCCCGAACCTCGACGGCGGGGACGGGGGCGGCGAGTACGGCCTCATGATCGCGGAGCAGGACGGCTCGAACGCGCGCCGGATCGAGATCCCGGACGCGAGCTTCTACTTCGTCCCGACCTGGTCGCCGGACGGCTCGAAGCTCGCCTTCACCGACACGGACTATCGCGTGCTCGTGCTCGACCTCGACACCGAGGCGCTCACGCACGTCGACACCGACCGCTTCGCGCACCCCCAGCGGACCATGAACCCGGTGTGGTCCCCCGACTCGCGGTGGGTGACCTACGCCAAGCGCCTCGACAATCAGCTCCGCGCCATCTTCGTGCACGACACGGAGACCGGCACCACGTCGCAGCTCACCGACGGAATGGCGGACGCGATCGACCCCGTCTTCGACGCCTCGGGCGACTACCTCTACTTCCTGGCGTCGACGAACTACGGCCTGAACACCGGGTGGCTCGACATGTCGTCGTTCGAT
The DNA here is from genome assembly GCA_028284495.1 of Longimicrobiales bacterium. Taxonomy (GTDB): domain Bacteria; phylum Gemmatimonadota; class Gemmatimonadetes; order Longimicrobiales; family Gaopeijiaceae; genus Gaopeijia. The sequence goes on from JANQRP010000002.1 coordinate 165,229, forward strand.
CATCCGACGTCGTACGCACTCTACGTGACGTTGCTGGCGGAAGGGACGCCGTCGCCCTTCCTGCCGACGAGCGACGAGGAGCCGGTGGACGACGAGGACGCGGGGGATGAGGAGGACGCGGAGGCGGACGCCGGGGAGGCGGGCGAGGAGGACGCCGACGACGAAGTCGTGATCGATCTCGACGGCATCGAGCGGCGGATCCTCGGCGCGCCCGGCCTCGGCACGCGGAACTTCACCGGCCTCGTGCCCGGGCCCGAGGGCCACGTCTTCGTTACGGAGTCGCGCCCCGGCGAGGGCACGGTCCTCCTCCGGTATGCGCTCGACGACGCGGACGACACGGAGTTCGCGAGCGGCATCAACGGCGCGTGGAACTCGGCGGACCGGAGCGCGCTCCTGATCCGCGACGGCGCGCAGTGGCGGATCGTGAACGCCGCGGGCGGGCCGCCCAGCGGCAACGCCGGCGCGCTCTCCTTCCAGGGCCTCCGCTACCAGGTCGATCCGCAGGCCGAGTGGAGCCAGATGCTCCGCGACGGGTGGCGATTCATGCGCGACTTCCTGTACGTCGACAACCAGCACGGCGCGCCGTGGGACGACGTGTGGAGCTGGTACAGCCCGTGGCTCGAGGACGTGAACCACCGCTCCGACTTCACGCACCTGCTCGACATGCTCTCCGCGGAGATCGCCGTGGGGCACTCCTACGTGGGCGGCGGCGACTTCCCCGACCTCGACGGCCCGGGCGTGGGGCTGCTCGGCGCGGACCTCGTCGAGGCGGACGGCGGCGTCCGCATCGCGCGGATCTACACCGGCGAGTCCTGGAATCCGAACCTCGTCGGCCCGCTGGCTCACCCCGGCATGGACGTGGCCGAGGGTGACTTCCTCGTGGCCATCGACGGCCGCCCACTCACGCCCGGCGCGAACCCGTACCAGCTGCTCGAGGGGACGTCGGGCCGGACCATCACGGTGAGCGTCAATGACACGCCGTCGCTGGACGGCGCGCGCGACATCGCGGTGCGGCCCACCGGCAGCGAGGGGCAGCTCCGGCAGTGGGCCTGGGTCGCCGAGCGCCAGGCGATGGTGGACGAGCTGAGCGACGGCCGGCTGGCCTACGTCTGGGTCCCGAACACCGGCCAGGGCGGCTACACCTACTTCAACCGGATGTACTTCGCGCAGCAGGACCGCGAAGGCGCCGTCATCGACGAGCGCAACAATGGCGGCGGCTCGGCCGCGGACTACATCGTGGACGTCCTGGACCGCGAGCTGTTCGGCTACTTCAACTCCAAGGCCGGCGACAAGAAGCCGTGGACGCAGCCCATGGCCGGGCTCTACGGACCCAAGGTGATGGTCATCAACGAGCGCGCCGGCTCGGGCGGCGATCTGCTGCCCTTCCTCTTCCGCTTCCGCGGCGTCGGGCCGCTCGTTGGGACGAAGACGTGGGGCGGCCTGGTCGGGACCTGGGACACGCCGCCCCTCCTGGACGGCGGGAGCTTCGTGGCCCCGCGAGGCGGCTTCATCGACGCGGACGGCAACTGGGCCGTCGAGGCCGAGGGCGTCGCACCGGACATCGAGGTGCGGAACGACCCGGCCGCGGTCATCGCCGGCGGCGACCCGCAGCTCGAGGCCGCGATCGCGGAGGCGCTCCGGATGCTGGACACGCGAGTGGCGCCGCTCCAGACGGAGCCCGCGCCGCCGGTGCGGTACCGGCGGCCGGGGGGCGGGAACTGACGGCCGGGGAGCGCTGGGTCAGTACCAGTTCACCCCGAGGCCCGCCTGGAAGAGCGTCGTGCTGCCACCGTCGAAACTCGAGTAGATGAAGTTTCCGAACGGCGTCAACGCGAACCGACCCCCGAACCCGATGTCGAAGCCCGCCCCGAGCGTGAGCGCGGTGCCGGTCTCCCCATCGCTGAAGGTCGCCCCGAACCCGGAGGCGTCGACTTCGATCCGGGCAAGTCCCGCCCCTCCCTTGAGATAGAATCCGGACGTCGGGCTCGGGTAGACGTACGCCACGGCAGTGAGACTTCCTGACGTCACCGTCGCCTCAGCACCGAACTCACTCTCCGACTTCGTCCATCCGTTGGATTCGGCCCCGAGAAGGACCTTGTCGTTGAGGGCGCCGCCGAGCTTCAGGTATCCACTGAAGCCGGTCTCTCTCCCATCGCCGTCCTCGACGCCGAGCGAGCCGGCGCCGAGACCGAAGCCGATGAAGAAACCATCGCGTTCCGCCTGCGCGGCGGCCGAGGAGGGGAGGATCGCGAACAGGAGTGCCGCCGTCGTGATGAGTCTGAACATCGTCATTGGTTCCTGATACGGGTTGATGCCGGCCATCGGGGCCCTGTGTAACGATACGCGGCCCTCCTCCCCGACAGCAAATCCGCCTTGAGGACAACCGCATGGACCGGCGGGGCACCCCGGTTGACGCCGGACGCGCCGCGCCCGAACGTCGCCCCCATGACGACCCCCGACACGAACCGCGCCACGGACCTGGCCACGAGCACGTCGCCGACGCCGTTCCCGCGCGACATCGAGGCCGCCGCCGCCCGCATCGAGGGCCGCGTGCGTCGGACGCCCATCCTCAGGGTCGAGGCCGAGGCGCTCGAACTTCCCCGTCCCGACGCGCTCGGAGGCACGCTCGAGGTCACCCTCAAGCTGGAGCACACCCAGGTCACCGGCTCCTTCAAGGTGCGCGGGGCGTTCAACAACATGCTCGGGCGCGACGTGCCCGAGGCCGGGGTCGTCGCGGCCTCGGGCGGAAATCACGGCGCGGCGGTCGCCCATGCCGCGACAACGCTCGGCCACCGGTCGCGGATCTTCGTCCCGAAGGTCATCGCCAAGGAGGAGAAGCTCCGACGGATGCGCGACTTCGGCGGCGAGGTGGTCCTGACCGACGGCACGGTGGCGGACTGCATGGCTGAGTACGCGTCCGCCGCCGAGGAGAGCGGCGCGCTGGCGGTGCACCCCTACGACACCGAATGGACGCTGGCCGGCGCGGGCACCGTGGCCCGCGAGTTCGAGGCGCAGACGGGCGGCATGGACACGATCCTGGTGGCCACCGGCGGCGGCGGGCTGATCGGCGGGATCGCGGCGTGGTTCGGGGATCGCGTCAACGTCGTGTCCGTCGAGACCGAGGGGACGGACACGCTCGCGCGATCGTTCCGCGAGGGCCCGGACATCGACGTGCACGCGAGCGGCGTCGCCGCGGGATCGCTCGGCGGGCCGAGGCTCGGCGTCCTGTCGTGGGAGGTGATCCGCGAGCGGGTGAAGACGGCACTCGTGCTGACGGACGACGACGTCTACTCCGCCGCCCGGACGCTCTGGGAGGCGACCCGCCTCGTGGCCGAGCCGGGTGCCGCTGTGGCGCTCGCGGCGCTCACGTCGGGGGCATACGTGCCGGAGAAGGACGAGCGCGTCGGCGTGCTGCTCTGCGGGGGGAACGCGGACGTGGACTGGTTCGTCGACTGAAGCGGGAGGACGGTCGTAGGTGACCCGCCTCACTCGGCGAGCAGGTCGTCCACCTCCGCGAACACCTGGTCCGCGGGCACCGTCTTCACCGTGCCGCTGTCGAGGTCCTCCATACGACGTCGGATCTCGGCGCGCCACGCAGACGCGATCTCCGCCTCGTCCTCCAGCGACTGAAGCAACGCCTCGACCAGCCGCGCGCGCTCGTCGCTCGGCAACCTCCGAGCTTCGGCTTCCAGCCATTCGCGGCTCACCTGGCTCGGTTCCATGGCGTCGATCTGGTGAGAGCGGGTGTTCGATGCGGTCGTGCTACCCTACGCAACTGCTCTGCGCTCCGCCATGCGCGGACACGCCAGATCGCGCGCCTCCCCGCGGGGCATCACGGCCAAGCCACCTCGCGCTCGCGCGGGGGCCCGCACCGACGCATTCTTGGGAATTCGCTGCCCTCTCAGCACTGCGGCCCCACCACTCAGACCCGCAAGCTCCCATGCTCCGCCCCTACATGGTCTCATACTCGCCGCCGCCTTCCCGGTGCTCACACCCCGAGTGCGGATAGGTCCGTGAGGACGGCGGGCAGGCTGATGGGGATGGCCACGGTGGCGGCCGTTCTCGTGGGCTGCGGTGAGGCGCCCGGCTCGGGCGACCCCACGGTCGCTCCCCCCGAGTACCGGCTCGACCCGATCGTCCGGATCGGCGCGCTTGCGGACGCGCCGCCCGAGCACCTGTTCTCCTTCGTGATCGGACTCGACGTCGATCAGGTCGCCGGGGAGATCTACGTCTCGGATCGGGACGCGCGGGAAATCCGGGTGTTCTCGCGCGCGGGGGAATTCCTGCGCCGGATCGGCGGCCCGGGAGACGGGCCCGCCGAGTTCGACCGTGCACCGGAGTTCGGCGTCGCGGGCGACACGCTGGTCGCCCTCGACCGGAGCGGCCTGCACCTGTTCCGGACCGACGGACGTCACCTCCGGACGGAGTCGTATCGCACGGTCAGCCAGGCGACGGTGTGGGGCTCGGTGGAGAGGACCCGCTCAGGGTGGCGCGCGACCACGCTGGAGCTCGGCGGAGCGCCCGACGCGCCCCCGTACGCCCGACTCTACGGAATGGATTTCTCGGAGATGCAGCTCTCGGAGCCGCTCGCGGAGGTGGAGTTGCCCCCACGACAGGACATCTACCTGCAGCAGAGGAACCTCGTGACGGCCGGCGACGGCTGGATCGTCTCGGACGAGCTCGACTACCGCCTGGTCCGCTACCGCCCGGATGCGCCTCCGGACACCCTCGAGTTCGACGTTACCCCGATCGTGCCGACCCCCGCCGCCTTCGACGCCTGGGGGGAGGCGCAGCGGATCGAGTGCATGGAGTACCGGGAGGGCGCCTGGTGCGACGAACAGATCCCCGGGTGGGTGGACAACATGCGCGCGATCGGTCTGCCGCCGGTCCGCCCGGTGATCGGAATGATCCGGGTGTCGCCGGAGGGTGACCTCCTCGTCGAACGGAAGGACCTCGACCCGGAGCCCTTCGCCCACCGGTCGCCCCGGCGCTGGGACGTGATCCGCGATGGGCAGATCGTGGGCCGGCTCCGGACCCCGGAGCGGTTCCGGGCGAGCTGGTTCGGCGGGGACGAGATCTGGGCCGCCGAGACCGACGACCTCGGCGTCGACTACGTCGTCGGGTACCGCGTGATCCCGCCTGGCGCATGAGGGCGGCCGCCGATCCGACCGTGCGCCGGCTCCTCGCCGGGGCGCTCCTGATCGCGTGCGCCGCCTGCGAGATGGCGCCGCCGGAGGAAGCCCCCGACGAGGCCCCGGCCATCCCCGCCGACGTCATGGTCGCGGCCAGCCCCGCGCCGTCGCTGCTCGACGACGCCGACCCCTCGTCGCTGCGGACGGCCGTGGGGCGCAGCCTCGAGTGGGTCGGCCGACTCCCGGCCGACTCGCTCCTCGACTTCGGTGTGCGACGGGTGCCCGCCGGCGCGATGCGGCAAAGCCTCGACGCGCTGCAGACCTTCCTCGCGGGAGAGCCCGATCCGGCGGCGCTGGCCGCGTGGGTGGCGGAGCGGTTCGAGGTGGTGGAGTCGGTGGGCGGCGCGGAGGGCGACGTCCTCTACACCGGCTACTACGAACCCATCATCCCCGGGGCACGCGAGCGCACCGACCGGGCGACCATCCCCGTATACGGCGCACCGGACGACCTCGTCCGGGTCCGGTTGACCGACTTCAACCCGGCTCTGCCGCAGGAGACGCTCACCGGGCGCTTGGACGGCGGCAGCCTCGTCCCCTACTGGACGCGCAACGAGATCCAGTCGGCGAAGGCGCTCGCCGGGCGCGGGCTGGAGATCGCGTGGGTCGAGGACCGTGTGGACCTCTTCTTCGTCGAGGTCCAGGGGAGCGGCGCGATCCGCTTCCCGGACGGCGGCGAACTCGGCATCTCGTACGCCGCCAGCAACGGACGGCCCTACCGGAGCATCGGTCGCCTCCTCATCGACGACGGGCTCGTGCCCGAGGAGGAGATGTCGATGCAGGCGATCCGGAGCTATCTGGCCGAAGAGCCCGACGACGTCGCCCGCGTGCTCGACTACAACGAGTCCTACGTCTTCTTCCGCCCCCGCACGACCCCACCCATCGGCGCGCTCGGCGTACCGGTCACCCCCGGCCGCAGCATCGCGACCGACCTGCGGCTCTTCCCCCGAGGCGCGCTCGCCTTCATCGAGACGACCCGTCCGGCCCTGGACTCGACCGGCGCGGTCATCGACGGGCCGCCGCTCGGCCGGTTCATGCTGAACCAGGACACGGGTGGGGCGATCCGGGGGGCCGGACGCGTGGACGTGTTCTGGGGGCGGGGCGAAGAGGCCGCGGAGACGGCGGGGCGGATGCAGCAGCGGGGGCGGCTCTTCTTTCTGGTGCCGCGAGGGGATGGGCCGGAGCCGGAGTAAGCAGCTGACCCGTCAGCTGCATGTTCGCCCCACGATCGCGTTCTCAGCCAGACGGCGGGCTATCGCCATCGCCCCATTCATCCCGGGTCTCCAACCCAAACAGTGAACCCGTTTCGACGTTCAGCAAGAGGATGCCGTCGGGAGTGAGCTCGGTCCGGCCCGTGAGTCGAACGATCGCGGAGTCGCGACCCACGGCCGCAACGTGCTCCGCCCACTCGGGCGGTAGCGACAGGCCACTCGCGTCAGCGGGGCCGGAGAGGAGGAGGTGCACGTCGCCCGTGCTCGGGTCGGAGAGCCAGTCGGGCGGCGTCTCGGACTCGATGCGCAGGACGCCCGGCTGGTCGGTGGGGACGGCCCGTACCGCGGCCAGGCGAGCCTCCCCCTCCGCCCGGCCTACGAACCCCGCGTTGCCTTCCGGAGAAAGCGACCGCATGTACTCGTTCGGCGCGGTCAACCTGGGCGCCGTTGACGGGGTGCGCGGGCAGTTCGGGATCCTCTTCCGCACGGGGAGGTCCGATGTGCCCCGGACGCGGCGCGTGATCACCTTGGGATGCGGCGGGCCCGGGTTCATACGATCCTCCGGCTGGATCTTCCACACGTAGCGATACGTCGCTTCGACGTGGCACCCGCTGATCCGTATCGGCGTTACGAGCTCGAGGACGATCTTGTACTTGAACGAGTAGCGCGGGTCCTGAAAGATCTTCCGCTCCTTCTCGCGCTGTGCCCTCTCCTGCTCCGTCAGCCCCGGGTCGTCTGCACCGGCCTCGAGCTCAGGCATGGAGCCGGCACCGCCGGGGTAGAGGTCGGGCGAAACGTCGATGAGGTCCTGCGGCATCCAGAACCACGGACTTCCGTCCGCCGGGAGCGGGGGTGGCTCCTTGGGAAATGGGTTGTCCGCCTTGCGCTCTAGAAGGAGCTTCGGCGTGTCCGCGCCGCAGAAGAGCACCCACGCGCGGACCGGGTCCGACTTGCGTCGAATCGAGAAGAGGAGTTCCGGCGAGACGTCGGTCAGGTACTTCCTCGTCTCGATCACGGTCTCCTTCGCGAATTCGTAGACCTCGCAGTTGGGTGCGACGAACGCAGCCGGCATCCGCCTGGGTTCCTCGGGCTCGACGTAGCGCACGATTCGCCGGACAACGACACGGATGGCGAGGCCACCGGGCACCTTGTCGTTGACCAGCATCTGGGCCAGCCGGACCCGCAGTGGATCGTCGAGTGGGACGAAGTCCGGGTGCAACTCGACGTCGTGCTCCTGGTCGAGCGCGTCGTATACGTTGCTCAGTTCCGTTGCGTGCTCTGCAAAGAACGAGTCCTCGATGACTCGCCCCGTCCCGGTCGTGTACGGCATGGTCGCTTCCTTAGACGATGAAGATTCGAACGTCGATCAGCGGTGCGGCGTCGGGCAGCCTCTCGTTCCCCCAGTCGCTCAGCGCCTGGCCGAGGCGGGTCATCCGGTCCCGAACCCGGTTCCGTGCGCGGCCGCTCGCGGGCAGCTGAAGACGCCTCGAGTCGATCACCACGATGTAGCGGCCGTTGAGTGATCGATTGCTGCCGTCGACCCACCCGGCGTCGTTGTAGCGAAGGAAGGTCTTCTTGGCCTGTTTCTCGATCCGGGCCACGACGGCTGCCCAGCTCTGGTAGCTCTTGAACTCGAGCATCGTCCCGTCCATCAGGACCTGGTCGATCGCCTGCGCGAGCGACCGCTCCGGCACGACGCCCCCCGGCGGAACGAGAATCGAGCGGGGGGTCACCGCCGACATGTCCTCGAACAGACGGATCGGACTGCTCACGAGCCCCAGCAGCTCCTGTCCGACGCTGGGGTGCTGATTGACGACGAGCGCGTTGAACCTCAAGGCCCAGTGCGCGCCCAGGTACTTCGCCGGACTTTCCACCAGGTCGGCGAGGATCGAGTGAAACCCGACATTCCGCATCAGTGCGATCCGGATGTCCTCGCGGCCTGAAATACGAAGGAACTGGTCGAACGCCGCCTGCGCCTGCGCCGGCCCCACCTGCTGGCGAAGCCACCTCATCTGGAGTGCCGCCAACGCGGCGTGGTCGGACCCCGCCGCCGCGAGCTCCGCCATGCGGGCCTGAGTGCGGACGATGTGATCGGCGAGCTCCTGCAGGTCGACCGCCGGGATGACCCGCCGAGACGCGGCGCCGACGGCCTGCTGCATCGTCGCAACCGAGTGCGCAGCCACGAACCCGCGACCAGGATTCCGATCCAGGCTGGCGGCGACCCTCGCGTGGTACGCGAGCTGCTCACCGAGCCAGGCGATGTCCTGTTGAACCGCGACCGCGCCGGGGTCGAGCCGACCTGCCGCGAGACGCGCGATCCGGTCCTCGATCAACACCGAGGAGAGCTTGTCGACCTCCAGAATGGACTCCCACGCCACGCTCCCCGGTGGCGGCTCGCCGAACCGACCGACCCACCGACGAAGCCTCGCGAGAATGCCTCGCGCCTCGTGCGCCCGCTGGGTGTACTCGTCCATTCGGCGCAGGGTGGCGACGTGGGACGCTACATCCGCCTGCGTGGCCCCGCTTGCGACACGCACCGAAAGTCCGCTGACGAACCCGAGCTCATCGATCTCGTACATGAGCCGGACCTCCGCCGCAGCTCCGGCGGGGGCCGGTGGGAAGGTCGGATCCACCACGACGGGAATCCGGTCCCGGAGGTCGCTCGGGACGGCGTCCGCGAGGTCGGCGCTCCCCTCAGCGGCGCGGGCGGCCGCTCGCTCGGCTCGCCCGAGCGCCGCTGCCTGCTCCTCGAGGGCGTCGGCTGCCTGGAGAAGCCGGGCCGTGCGGGAATCCACCACCCCATCGGCCTCGCGCGCGACCAGCCGCGCGTCGAAGATCGCGACCAGCAGGTCGCGCTGGTCGTCCGCATCCATGCGCCTCAGCTCGTCGAGTCCGCCGGACTCGAATCGACCCAACAGGCGGGTCGCGCGAGCCCGCGCGAGGGCGATACTTGCGTTGCCCAGGACATCGGCGAGGTCACCCGCGGCGCCCAGCGCCGTGAGCCCGGCCGTGGCGATCAACGCCCAGAGCGGGAGCTCCTTCGCCTGGGCAACCGAGAACCGGTCGCGGCCGATCACGGGACTGGCGCCCAATGCGAAGGTCATCTCTCGGTGCTGGTCGTACAGCGACAGCCCGAATTCGGCGAGGTCGAAGGCGCCCATTCCGGCGGCCACCAGGGCGCGCAGGAGTCCCGCCGGAAGGAAGAGCGGCACGACCGCCGCGGCGGCCATCAGCACATTCGTGTCCGCGGAGGCGAGGTCCTGGTTCGCCTGCAGGAGTTCGGCGACGTACTTCACATCGCCGACCCACCGGACTCCGTTCTCGTCCGTCCGGTACAGGTAGTCACCAGAGGCCGAGGAGATATCGGTCCTCCGGGCGAGCAGGGGCATCGCCCGCGATACGACCGACTGGAAGCCGTGGCCGGTCAGCTTCAGCAGTTCCTCGATGTCGTCGTCCGCGACCCCGACGGCGTGATCGTGCGCCTCCTCGACCGCGTCGAGCAGCGTCCGGATCGCGCGGCGGGACTTCGCGCGCGCGAAGTCCATGGCGGCTGCCTTCGTTGCGAATTTCTGCCGCAACTGCCCGATCGCGATCGCGCGCCGCAGCTCGTCGTCGTCCCCATCCGCGTCTTCGACCTCGATCAGGGAGAGCGGATCGGCGCCGCGGACGATCGAGTCGTACCTCGCCCGCAGGAAGGCGGCGAGATTCTCGTCGCTTGCCAGCGCCTCCCGGAGCTGATCGCGCACAGGTTCGATCATCCGCCGAAACATCTCACGGAGGAGGAGGGCGGCGCCGTGATTCCCCATCGCGACCTCGGTCGAGCGGATGCCCGGGGAGATCTCGAGGTGCGGAAGCCCCGGTATGCCGACCGGGATGGAGATATTGTAGTCGAGGTCGGAGTAGCCCCGTACCAGCGGGATGTAGGACACCACCGGGCTACTTGCGACGCCGGGCGGAATGCCGGTCGAAAGCGTGATCGTGGAGTCCAGCACCACCAGATTGTGGAAGGTCTCGACGACCGTCTCGTCGACGGCGGGTACACCGTGCACGGACGCGGCGACCGAGAGGTGAAAGGGGTAGTAGGCGCCCAGGAGCGTCGGGATCGTGACGACCTGGGCGCGGGTGACCGGTGAAGCCAGGCGCACGAGCGGCCGCGTCTGCTCGAGCACCACTTCGTCGGCCGCCGACTCGATGACGGTCGCGCCGTCGGACGACGAAGGCGCCTCACCCCTCATCGCGATCATCAGCCGCTCGGACCGGTACGTCTTCGGGTCGGCGGGAAGCCTGGTCAGCGTGATTCGACGATCGCCGTCGCCACCCAGCTTCAACTCGACGTCGACCGTTTCCAGGTCGATCGTCTCCGCCACCTTGAGCTGCACGTGGAAGTCCATGTTTCGGACCAGCGACTCGACGGATAACCACACGTCGGGCCACTTGACGTTGCGGACGAAGTCGAGATTCCCCCGGGTGACGGGCTCCCGCAGCATCCACTGCGCGTCCCGGCCGTTCACGCGGAAGCTCTTCATGCCGGGAAGCACGCCCTGCTCTGGCACCGCCACGACGAGCAGGGCGTCGGCGTAGTTCCGCATCTGAAGCGCGGTGGCCTCGCCGCGGGCCTCGGCAAGGAGCTTCCAGGCGTGCTCCCAGAGCGGCTCGAAGATGACGGGTGCGAGCTGGTAGCTCTGCACGTAGCCGCCGCTGTGCCGGGTCTTCCAGAACCGATCGGGTCGATACGTGATGCGGGTGTCGGTGCTCGGGATATCCGTCTCGGTCAGGCTCACGGGTAGTACGGTGCCACCCGGGTCGGCCTGACTCCCCTCCTGCGGCAGGTAGTTCCCGACCACCACGAGCACATGGGCGTGGTCCCAGACCGGATCGGCTTCCGCCCACATCAGAGGTCCCACGAGGCTGTCGTCGTCCCACGCCCCGCGTGCGTCGGTGCGCTGCAGGAAGATCCGCAGCGATGTGCAGACGGTGGCAACGGCCAGGATCGAGGACTGCCGGGTCAGAACGAGTGGCGCGCCCGGACCATCCGCAGGATCGACCGGGGCGAGCTGCCCCGAGATCGTCCGGCCATCGTCGGCGATTCGGGCCACATACCTGCTCGGCCCGTTCGTGAGACCCGCCGGGTGCGCGAGCGGGACGTCGCCGAGAAACCGGAACTGCCCCTGGAGGGTCAGGTCCTGGTCCTGCCGCGTTCCTGAAAGCAGGGTACCCTCGCCGGCCGCGAAGCTCATCGCGACGCGGTCACCCTCCCCCTCCACGTACACCTCGTTCCCGAGCGGATCGATCCACACGCCTTCGAAGTCGTCCGGGCCCATGAGAGGAATGTCGTCCGGCCGCGGGTTGGCCGGGTCGATGCGGCCCCGGTCCTCTAGGCTCTCGATCTGCGTGGACGGGAGTCCGGGCACGACCGAGACCTGGATGCCGGCGCGACCTCTCCGAAGGTTGCGTCTCGTGGGCACGCTGTGCGGGCTCGCTCGGAACGACTCGAGCAGCGTTGCGGTCGCGGAGAACGAGAAGGTCCCCGCCTCGGGACCCCTGAATCGCCACCCGTCGAACTGCGAGTAGCCGCTCGACCAGTGAGCCGGGAATCCCGGCGACACGACGATCGGGTCCCGGTCCCAGAGATGATTCTGGAGGCCGGTCGCGGAGTCGTACGGCGTGTGTCGGTACCGAACCTGCACGCGTTCGTCCGCCGGAACGCGCACCAGCGACCCTGGCGAAACGTCCTGATACGGCGCATTCCCGACCCGCACACGGTACGTGATCGGCAGCGGATCCGAGAGCGTGATCGCCTTCGGGTCCACGAACTGGACCGACAGTGCACCCGAGAATTCCTCGCCATCCTCGGGGTGCCAGAACGAGTCCACCTCGAACCGCGCCCGGAAGGTGAACGACCCGGCACGATCCGGTCGGAAGGTCCACTTCCTGAAGGTCGGACCCGCGGTCTCGACCACGCCCCATCCGGAGGGGAGCGCCGGTGACACCTGATAGCTCAGAACGCTCGCCGACACATTGCTGGCATGCGACGGGTCGTCATCGAAGAGGAACGCCTGGACCGATGTGCGGCCACCGTACGGCAGCGGCCCCGGAGCGAGCGGCACGGTCAGCGGCGAAAGCCCGATCGGAATCGCCGGATAGAGGAAGCTCGGCGCACCGTCGACGTGGACGTTGAAGGAGACATGTACCGCCACCACACACCCCCCGACGACGTAGCCGCCACTTTCAGTGCGAGTCGCGCACGAAGGGTCGGCGCGACGATTGGCTCCACAGGCCACCGTGCGTGAGACTCGCCGGGAGGCGCAAGGCTCGAGTGGCCGTGGGACGTGAAGCCAAGGTGGTGTGGTGGGCCTCGCGGCTAGCGGTGCTTCGCCTCACGTCCTCGGCGGCCGCACCACCACGGTGACACGTCGATCCGTGAACAGCCCCCCGTCGTCCGCGCGCCCCATCAGGATGTAGGTGCCCGGTCGCGTAAACGTCACCAGCGTCTCCCAGCGGTCGTCCTCCGGGAGCTCGGGCGGGACCCAGAACGACGCCCAGGGCGAGTTACTGAACGGCCGGGTGTCCTCCCAGGTCGCGACCTGGGGCGGGTCGAAGGTGACCGCCTCCTGGGCGGGCACGTCGTCGGGCGCCCGGTACACGATCCAGCTCATGGTGAGGCCCACGGTCCGGTTGACCGTAATGCGGGAGGGCGGCGAGCGGAGCACCCGCTCGAGGTCGAGGCGCCCGTCGTCGTCCAGCGGCATGTCCCGGTTGTCGCGCCGCGGCAACCCGTCGTCGGTGACGCGGGCCACCAGCCGCACGGGCTCCCCGACCACGGCCTGGATCGTGATCCCGGTTTCCGGATCGGGCTCGACATCCAGCTCCAGCTCGACCTCGGGCGGCGTGTGCGCCCGAAGCGCCGGACTGCTCGAGCCGGCCCCCAGCGTGCCCGACTCGGACATGATCACGACGTTGTCGATGAAGTAGTCCGCCCGGAGCGAGCCGTAGGCGGTGTGCACCTCGCCCCCGCTCTCGAGCGTCCACGTCAGCTCGCTCTCCCCGAAGTCGGCCGGCACCTGCACCTCGAACACGAAGCGATTCCGTCGCGGCAGGAAGTGGGTCGGCTGGCCGCGATCTTCCGGTCCGGGCGCGAAGAAGTTCTCGGCACCGACCGGGAGATCGAGCTCCTCCTCCCAGTTCCGGTTCATGTAGCCGAAGACCAGCGTGTACGTCCCGTCGTCGTTGTCGTACCAGCCCTCGAACGCGGGCGAGACCGACTGCCCCCGGGCGAAGGTGTCGCCTTGGGCGTGGGCGTCGCCGGCGGTGGCCGCGAGCGCGAGGAGGGTCAGGACGGGCGCGCCCCACCGCATGCCGGCCCGCACCCGCCTCACTCCCCTCCCCCGCCGGGCCCTATGCCTGCCCCTCCACCCGACGTCCGCGCCGGCGGCTCCATCGACGGCCGCGCCCCCGGCGTCTCCACCACCGCGAGGCAGAGCGGGCATCCGATCAGGTAGTCGTTCTTGGTGAGCCCGAGCTTCTCCACGCGCTCGTGCACTTCGTCGATGAACTGCTCCTCGGTCATGATCACCCGCTCGCCCAGGTCGATGAACATGTTGGCCAGCGAGCGATTCCCAGATCCCTGCCAGTTCCGCGCGTCGGTGACGTTGGGGTTCGAGTCCGAGTTGTTCATGTAGCCGGTAATATGGAGAATGGCGCCCGGCGGAATCAGCGGCTGGTAGTCGTTCTCGAAGACGTACGTGCGCACCCAGTTGTGGTCGTAGCCGACGCACGCGAGCGTCTCGCTCTTGAACCCCCAGATCGCCTCCAGGCACATCCGCTCGCCCGGCGCGTGGAGGTGGGGCTCGAAGCTGATGATCTTGGTCGGCCGCGTGACCACCGTGTACGCGTGGAGCTCCTGGCCGGCCTCGCCGGGTCGGATGTCGATGTCCGATCCGTTGCCGAGGCTCGTGATCCCCCCCTGGTAGTCCGGCTCGTAGCCTTCCGGGAAGAACTCGAAGGCGATCTGGAGCGTCGCGGTCGTGGTACGCCCGTTCGAGTGGAGATGGATCGACTCCGATTCGAGGCTGGAGCCCGCCTTGAGGAGCCGGCCCGCGCCGTCGTCGAAGACGTCCGGATTGCGGCCGATCTCGTGCACGGGCCAGGAGGTCACGTCGCGCTCCACGCGCGTGCGCCAGATCATGTGATGGACGACGTACTTGCCCCCTACCGTCGAGCGGCCCGTCCCGTTCATCGGCACGTCGTTGATCTCCCGGATCTCGACGGCCCGCACGTACCGGTCCTCCTCGAGCGGGATCGGCACGCTCGTGATCTCGCCCCACCAGTCCGGCGCGTCGCCCTCGACCACCATCGGCTCGGTCTCGACGACGAGGTCCGGCCGGATCGTCCACTGGCTCCCGTCGCCCCAGTCGAGCGGCTCCGGCAGGTCGGCCGGGTCGCCCTCGGGCGCGCCGTGGTCGGCCCACGCCTGAATCAGCGCGAGGTCCAGATCGGAGAGAGAGTTGTCGTTCTTGTAGTGCTGGATGCCGATGTCCTTCTCGACGTACCAGGGCGGCATCGTGCCCATCCGGTCGCGGATGGCCGTCTTCTCACGGATCAGGCGCGCGTACCGCCGCACCTGGTCGTAGGTGACCAGCGCCATCGGCCCCGCTCCGTTCGGGCGATGGCAGCTCTCGCAGCTCCGCTGGAGGATGGGGGCGATGTGTTCGGAGAAGGTGACCTCGGCGGGGTCGACCCCGAAGTCACGGGCGTCGTAGAGGTGGAGGCGGGGGGATTCGGCTGTGGGCGTCGTCTGGGCAGAGAGGAGCGCCGGGGCGGCGGTGAGTAGGGCGAGCACGGAGAAGAGCGCAGCTGCGGGTCGTGTCGGGTGCGTGGTCACGGACGTGGTCTCCTCAGGGCGGGGGCGGGATCCGTGCTTGCAGAGTTGGGTGGGGCGGGCTGGGGGGCAAGGAGGGACTGTCGATCCGGCGCCGAGGCCCGCGTCGCGTCGCGGATGGAGAGGGCCCGCGCTCCCGGACACGATACGTGGCGCGAACTCAGGAGACTGCGTGCGACCAGCGGCTCGACCCTTGGCTTCTGCGCCAAGCCTCGGCATCAGGTCTGACCGAAAATGCGCAGATCCGCTTGGCCCGTGTACCTTTGCGGACAGCCCAGTCGCCGAGTCCCAGCTAGACGGCCTCGCTCAATCGCGGAGGCGCACCACGATTTGGTTCGATTCGATCGAGGCGATCTCGGAGCTTCGTGGCGCCCCGACGCTCGGGACTCTCGCTCAACTCCCCAGCGGCCTCAGCTCAGCGAGGACCTGTTCGAGGCCCTAGCCGATGCGCTTGAGTTCCCAGACTACTTCGGCCACAACTGGGACGCGTTGGACGAGTGCATCCTAGACCTCGACTGCCTCCCGCCGGGAGCAGCAACTGTCGTGCACCCGGACGTGCCTCTCCTCGCTGACGCCAAGGGACGCGACATGTATCTCGGCGTTCTTGCCGTGGCCGAAATGGCGTGGCCTCCGGTCGGACGAGAGCTAATCCTCGTGTTCCCTCCCTGCGTGCGCTCGTACTGGGCGGGAGTCCAACCTGCCTAGCGGCCGAGCGCGGCTGCGACTCCGTCCACCTGCATGTTGCCGGCTCCGCGCCTTCGGCGCTCCGACCCAACCGGCCGAGACCTGTCAGGTTCTGCTAGCTCTTCAGATATCCTGCGCGATATCATCCGAATGAAACGGCGCGGGTGAGCCGTGTCGACAACACTATCACGTCACTCGGCATGGGTTGGGAGTACGACTGGGCGAGGTAGAAGTACGCGCCGGCAATAGCGATGGGGGATAGGACGTCCAACCGGGGTCGGAACCGAAGGGGGCACGGTCCGCCCCAGCGGCTCAAGCAAGCTCGTGGTGGCGCGCCGCAGGTCTCTTCAGGGGTTCTCGACGAGGGGGGGCGGCAGATGCGGAGCCGGATCGTCAGACTGCGCCGTCGGGCAGCGCGTGTGCAGGCGACGGCCGCGCCACGGGGGTGCGCGCTTTCGCCCTGTGCTTCCTGCGTTTCCGGCGATGTTCGAGGCGTGGAATCGTCCAGTAGCGCGCCTGCCTTGATGCAGGGGCCCCCGGTGGGAACCCGGGCGCCCGGACTCAACTATGCACCTCCTTCGCATGCGTTTGCGGGGGTGAGATCTGTGATTGTTGAGGCGAACTCGTCGGGTGTTGTGCTCGGGTGGCGCGCCGAGTGCCGCGAACCGAGACGGTACTCGCTGCCATTGTGCGCTGAGAGGACGTCGGAGCGCCGGCGATTGTCTCGCGGGTCGAAGAGTCCCAAATCGAGAGGGCTGGACGTCACGCGGCGAGTCGGGTGGGCGCGTTGCGCAAATGATGCGGCACTCCAAGAATCAGCTCAGAATAACCGATCGCGGGCCTAGGCGGCCGCGGACCATCCCTCCTTCAATTGGCTGGCGTATGCAATCGGTTCGTCCTCTTACCTTGCTTCATCTGGCTGACATTCAGATCGGCCTTCACGGCGATTTCGAGACAGTGAAGGACCTTGGCGGCGGCATCACCCGAGAGATAACGGAGGCATTCCTTGAAGAGGCCCTAGAGCCTCTGGGACGCGTGCTTTGCGATGATGGTGAGGCGGACGGATGCACCGATGTGTTCGTCGTCCTATCCGGAGACGTGACGAGTACTGCGGCCCAAGGTGAGTTCGAGCTGGCGGAGGTGTTCCTCGAGGGTCTGATAGATGCCCTAGGCGAGCGCTACGTGGGAATGATGATGGTACCTGGCAACCATGATGTGGCTTGGGACCACTCTAG
This sequence comes from Longimicrobiales bacterium, assembly GCA_028284495.1. Taxonomy (GTDB): domain Bacteria; phylum Gemmatimonadota; class Gemmatimonadetes; order Longimicrobiales; family Gaopeijiaceae; genus Gaopeijia. The sequence continues at coordinate 182,426 of JANQRP010000002.1, forward strand.
GCTCGACGACGGCAGAAGGATGAAGATGAAGCCCTACGTCGACTTCGCACGACGGCTCTTCAAGGAGAACAAAGCGCGGTTCGACCCGCGCCGAGCCCTTCGCCTTTCCCCGGCCTTCAGGATGGGGAACGATCCTGCCCCCAACGATCTCGTGTTGGCGGCCGATCTCAGGGAGGACTATGGGATCTATATCGTCGGGCTCAACACCTGTGAGGAGGAAAGCCACGAGCGGCATTTCGCCTACGTAAGTCGGGCTCAGATCCGACTAGTTGAGAAGATGTTAGACCGGGCGACGAACGCCCAGGGAGCCCGAGACCTGGAAGCATCAACCGTAGTTGCGGTCATGCACCACAACCCTCTTCCGGTCCAGGCGGACCTAGAGACCGCCGGGACGGATCCCAAGAAAAGGGTAGACCGGGGGTATGTGAACGCGGTTCAAGTCCTGCGCTCTCTCCGGAATCACTCCGTGGACCTAGTCCTTCATGGGCACCGACACCGCGATGCGTGGAATCGCCTCAGCGTGTGGCAGCCCGACGAGGACCAGGTGGGCGCGAATGGGAATCCGTTCGAAGACCCCCCGTTGTACGTGGCATCGGCAGGGGCTTTCGGGGCCGCACGAAGGCATCGAGCTGAGAGGTCCCCGCGCTCGTTCTCATTGTTGGAGCTGTTCGCGAACCGCCGCTCGTCGCACGGCCTGTGTTGCGCGCGGATCATGACCTGGGAGGCCGGGGACTGGGTCCAGCGTGAGTCGTTCATCCTGCCGGGCGTCCACCGCAGCCCGATCAAGCTCAGTGGCGACGGAAGTGTGACCCCGCAGACGGTGCTCAGCTCTCTACTACCTGCGAGCTCCAACGAGGAAGCCCTTGAGGTGGCCCTGCAGGTGACTCAGACCGTCGCGGGACCCGATTTGGTGCTGTTGTTGAGCGACGAACTCGATCCGGATCGCGCCCGTCTTGGTAAACAGGCCATCGTCGGCTCGGATCTTTCGCGGTTCGAAGAAGAGCAACTTGCCTCGGTGTACGACGATTCGGCGGAGAGTCCGATCGAGTACGTCTTCCAATCCGAGCCAAACCTCCGGTCACGCGTTCTATCGCGTATGAAGGAGGGAGGTGATGTGCTTGGCGGGTTCGCGACTTCGAGGGGGTACAACTCTTTTCTCCACCTATATGACGTATCCCTCCGGCACTCCGCAGTGGACAATGATCGGAATGCCAAGCTCCACCTCTGTGTTGGGTACCACAGCGCTGCGCACGCCGCACCGGGCCCCATGGAGGCGGAGAGGCCCGAGCAGCGTCGCTTCTGCCAGTCCGACTTTCCCGTACTACTTCGCAGGTGCTTGCTCGCCCATGACGCTTTCGAGCATGACTTCCTTGCGAAGATCGATCCCGCGGTGGCCGAGTTGTATCGAGCGAGCTACCAGAGTCTCCAGAACTGGGGGACCAAGGGGCCGGCGAGAGTGCTGTACCAGCGGGCCGAGGCCTTCTTCCATCGGAAGCGCCGAAATCGGGAGTTCGCGGCGGGTTTCCGCGGCCCGATCATGTTGGATCAGGCTGGGAGGAAGCTGGACTTCAACCTCTACCGAGAGCAGGAGGGGGTCCTCTTCATTCTTAAGAAGAAGATTGAGAAGCTTTTTCTCCTCTCGCTGGCGTTCCAAGAGATCGAGGCTGTCGAGACGAACGGTGAATTGGGGGGGCCGGATTTCGCGCGCGTTTTCGATCCACTGATCGTCGAGACCGGCGCCCGCGCGGAGGCCCTCAGGGAGGAGCCGCGCTCCGGAAAGGGTCTCAACCCCCTGCTTGTATCATTCTATTTGCCATGTACGGCTCCTGAGAACCGAGACGGCTGTTTCGGGCTGAGGTTCTTCCCCACCAGAGATCAGCTGGCGTGGTTGGTAAGCGACCGGACGCAGAAGAGCCAGGATCGGGTCGTAGAGGCCGAGACATTGATCAACTCTCAGATGCGGGGCTACGCGGGGCGTGTCTTCGAAGGGGTTGCGGCCTACGTATTCGAAACTCAGGAGGCGTTCCGCTCCAAGGCTGGGTTGACTGAGAGGCTTGTGAATGGTGACCACCTGCGCTACTGGGCTTCAAAGGCCGACCCGGAGGTTGCGAGCGCGATGGACTCGGTCGGGGCGGAGTTTGATCAGAGGATCGCGCTACGCCGGGAGATAACGAGCATCGAGCGAGACCGCTGGGCGGGGGGCGCGGGGGACGTCCAAGTCCTAGACATCCCCGTGGTCCATCACGGCGAGACTCTGGCGGTGGTACAGATCCAGACCGAGCAGCAGTATGTGCTTGAGCGGATCGGCCCGATCGCGCTATCGGTGCTTAAGGAGGCGACCCTACCTCTGGCGTTGCGCGCGGCCGATCAAGGATCACGAACCCGACGGAACCGGTAGGATCATGGGACGAAACGATCGGAACATCTGGGAGGCGACTGTGACGCGACCGATTTGTGTGGTGCTTGCACTGGCGCTGTTGTTCGCCGGAGCCTGCGCTGACCCGCCCGAATTGATCAGGATTCGGGCCCCGATCGTAGACTCGCCGGAGAGCCCCAAGGCTCTGGCTCTCGAACGACTCGGAGCAGTCCTCGATAGCATCGCGCCGGACCGATTCTCTCTGCAGGTGACTCCGTCGGCCGCCTTGGGAGGCGAGTCCGATTACCTCCGGAGCATGGGCAGCGGTAGCTACGAAATGACGGTCGTGTCGGCCGGCGTCCTCGCTGAGTTCGAACCTCAGTTCTCTGTGCTGGATCTGCCGTTCGTGTTTCCAGACGCGGAGGAGGCCCGACTGACGCTCGATGGAGAGCTCGGCGATCGGCTTCGGCGGTCCGCAGGTTCTCGAGGGTTTTACGTGCTCGCGTTCTGGGAGCAGGGCTTCCGTTCCATCACCACCTCTGGTCGACCGGCCGGTTCCCTCGACGAGCTGCAGGGTCTGAAGATCCGCACGATGTCGGCCCCGAACCATGTTGCGGCGTTTAGAGCTTTGGGAGCCGCCCCGACGCCGATGGAGTGGGGTGAAGTTTACACGTCGTTGCAGACCGGGGTGATTGACGGTCAAGAGAATCCCCCGTCCGCGATCCTCCAGGAGGGCATCTACGAGGTCCAGACGGACCTCTTCATGACGAGGCACGTCTACGACGCGATGCCTCTCGTGGTTCGAGACACTTGGTTCGACGGGCTCGAGCCGGCTGATCAGGCAGCCTTGGTGACTGCCGTCGAGACGGCAACGTTGTTCCAACGGACGTTGACTGGAGCGCGCGAAGCGGTCGCCGTTGATAGCTTGGCCGCTTTGGGCATGACTGTGCACTACCCAACAGAGGAGGTCCGCGAGCGGATGGCATCAGAAGCCTTCCCGGCGGTCGCCGAGCGGATACGCGAATCGGTGGTTCCTAGGCTGGCGGCGCCGCTCGGGGAGCTTGTTTCTGCGTGGTTCAGCGCGTTCGCTCTCGAGTGAGCTCAAGGTGAGGCGCTTGATGGACTCGACAGGAGCTCTTCTGCTTTTTGGGCTGCTCCTGATCGTTCTCGCCCAAGTGGGCGCGCGGTACGTCTTGAATTCACCTCTCGCGTGGTCTGAGTCACTTGCGAGGGTTGCCGTCTTCGCGCTGGCGGCCGTCGGCGCGGCTCTCGCGCAGCGGGACCACGAGTGGGTTCGGCTGGATTTCGACCAGAGGACCCACCCGTTGGTGGAGAAGCTGACGGTGGCGGGCGGCTCAGTACTTCTCACCGCTTGCGCACTCGCAGGCGTCCCGTCGGTCGTGGGAGTTCGTTCGTCTGATGGCCTCGTCCCGGCTTGGGTACCGAACGTTCTACTCGCCGTTGGAGGCATCGCGGTCCTAGCCGTTCTGCTCGCGGCCCGGCACGACGACTAGTGGGAGCGCTGCTTGCTCTCGGCGCGATGGTCGCATTGGCCTTGGCGGGAGCTCCGTTGGTCTGGGCTCTCCTCGTGCCGTCGGCGCTAGTGCTGGTCCTGCTTCTAGGTATGCCCTTGGCGTTCGTCGGCGATCAGCTCATCGTCGGCCTCAGTCCCTTCGTGATTGTCGCGATCCCGCTGTACTTGATGGCCGGCCAGCTCCTCAACGTTGGCGGCGTAGTCGACTTCGTATTCCGGTCCGTGGGAGGAGGAGCCGGTCGCTCTCGGCGCCATCTGCCCGCCGTCAACGTAGGTTTGAGTACCGCGCTGGCCGGGATCAACGGATCCGCCTTGGCGGACGCTACCGCGGTTGGAGGGTTGACCGCGCCGATAATGAGGAAGGCGGGCTACACACCCGGCTACATTGGGGCGCTGACAGCGGCGTCATCGGTGATTGGTCCGCTTGTCCCGCCGTCGATCGTCTTCATCTACTATGGGTCGGTCTTGAGTGTGCCGGTTGGTGACTTGTTCGCCGCGGGAGCCGTTCCCGGAGGCCTCGTGGCGCTGAGCCTGATGGCCGTGGTGTATCTGAGGCCCAAGGAGGGGGACCTAGATGCGAGTCCGGAGGGAGTGTCGGTACCGAACTCACTGCAGTGCAGTTTGCGCTTCTGGGCGATACTGGCCGCTTTCCCAGCTGTACTTCTGGCCATGGTAGTAGGCGTCGTTTCGCCAACCGAAGGGGCGGCGCTTACGGTGTTGGTGGCGGCGGCGTGTGTTGTCCTTGCGCGTCTGAAGCCGCTCGCCGGTGCTTCACTTCAGGCAGCGCAACGGACGGCAGCTCAGTTGGCTGACGTACTACTTCTGATCGCGGCGTCAAACCTACTGGCGGCTATTATCCTCCTCGATCCATCGAGTGCTCGGCTCGTCGAGGAGCTTGCGGCCGCCCCATCGACTCCCCTCGGGGCTCTCTTCACTCTGAACGTGCTTTTACTCGGTCTAGGCGCTGTCCTGGACACGTTTCCTGCGATCGCGGTCGTCAGCGCAATAATCCCGTCGCTCGTCGAAGCCCACGGGCTCGATCCGGTCCACGTGGGGCTAGTGGTGGTACTGAACCTGATGGTCGGGGCTGTAACGCCTCCAGTCGGCCTTTGCCTGTTCGCGTCGGCCAAGGCGACTGGCGCTCCGGTTCGAGAAGTCCTTCGCGAAGTCCTCCCGTTCGTCGCGGTCTTGGTCGGGGTCCTTGTCCTCGTGACTGTGTTCCCACAGATCAGTCTGCTAATACCCAACTACTTCCACGGCTGACCCCAACATGCTTAGACCCCCGATCGCCTCGTCCCGTTGTCGTCCCGATGCGTCCGGAGGCGACGCTGCGTGGATTACGGACTTGCAGAACCGGTTCTTCGACGTGCGATCAGCCATGGACTACGTCGGTTTCGACGCGGACGAGTTATCATGGGTAGAAGAGCGTCCCCGCTATCAGTTCTGTTTGAATGTTGCGGTCGCAGATCGTATGAGGTCGTTGCTCGAAGGCGGTCGACGTGGCGACTTTGAGGCGATAGCTAGGATCTACTTCCCTGATCGAAGGGAGCTAAGCGCTGCGGCGCGACGGTTTCCGCGGACTGGCATCGGCGAGGAACAGGCAGCACTCGCCGACAACGTGTACCAGTTCTACCCAGACCGCGTTCTACTTCGAATCAATGGCTTCTGTGCCTCCCTCTGTCGATACTGTTTCGTGCGGCACAAGGTGTCGGGTTCAGGCTCTACCGTAGGCCGAGCCGCATTCGACGACATGGTTGAGAAGTTAAGGGGCCGTCCGGGGGTTCGGGATCTGATTCTCTCCGGTGGCGACCCTCTCTTGCTCTCGGACAGTTGGATGAGGTACGTCTTGGAGCGTGTTGACGAAGTCCCCTCACTGAGGGTCGTTCGATTCGACACGAAGGTTCCGAACACCCTCCCTTCGCGAATCACCGATGAGCTTGTCCTGGCCCTAAGTCAGCTCGAGCAGACGACTGCCTACGTGAACATCCACTTCTCTCACGTCGCTGAACTGGATGCTTCGGTCGAGAGAGCGGCGAGGAAGCTGAGGAGAGCTGGTTGCGTGTTGGGAGCACACATCCCGCTGCTTCGAGGCGTAAATGACTCGCCTAGTCAGTTGAGGTCGTTGTGTCAGGCCCTTCTTGAGATCGGAGTTCGGCCGTACATGCTTCTGCAGTACATCCCCACCGATGGGGCAGACCACTGGAGAGTGCCCGTTGAAGAAGGGCAGGCGATAATCGACGAAGTTTGGGGAAGCGTGTCAGGCTTGGCGGTCCCTCACTACGTGGCGTACCTCCCTCACGGCGAAGGCAAGGCCCTTCTGACACCCAATCATCTAGAGGGGGAAGGGATTCGCTCGAAGCGTGGAACGGTCTTCCCCCTGACGTAGATCCAGCCCCAACCGGGGCGGAGCGGGGGAGTCGAGTTGCTTGCGGCTCGGGCGCTGGAATCGGTCTTCTGGACTACTCGCTCGGTTCCCCATGCCCGACGGCACGAAGGGGGCGCTCGGGAGGGACCATGGGCGGGCTCGATCACGACCCCGTACGTCGTCCATTGACTCGATCTCCCATGTCGAGAAGTTGCACACTGGGTGATCGGGCCGGACACGTCCTGTCACTATCGGGCCGGCCGCAACTGGCGATTGCCGCCGGCATCCGCTCCCGTTCACATGGGTGAATCACGGCCCCGAGCACGCCGGTGTCCTCGAAGAGTAGCCGGAGCGTGGGGGGGCTGGAGTTAACTGACGGCTCTGTGCCTCGGGCCGGGCCGGCAACCCCGACACGTCGACCGCCATCCCGGGCTGCGTCAAGGCACAGTGATCGAGCTATCCGTCCCGTCTCAGCTCTTCCACTAGTCTGCGCTCCCGTCCAAGAAGTGGTCGAACTCATCCGGCAATAGGGCAATAATCTTCTCTGGCGGCAGCCCGTAGATGTCCCAAGTGAGATCGATTTGCGCGAGGACATCGACCAGCCTCCTGACGCCGCCGTTCCCGTTCTTCGTGTGCCCCCTGACCAGCGTGCCGGCCTCGGCGTCGTAGTACAGTCGCGTGGCCACCTCCACGATTGACGCCGATCGCACAAGGTCCTGCCGGGACGCGATTTGCTCAACCAAGTCACCTGGCCTCTCCACCGGCGTGGCCAGAATCGCACGTGCCCGTTCCGGGTCATCGGCGTGCGCACGATAGATTGAGTAGGGACCCGCGAGGAAGTGCCTGTAGTATCGCCTATCGGACTCGACCTCAAGCACCCACCGTGACGCTGCACCTAATTTGTGAGCCCCTCCCAGCGCGTCCTTCAGGCTAGGCAGATAGAGGGCAGCAAGCCACGTCCACAGCCCACGGTCGCGCAGGACGTCCGCATCGCCTTGCGGGAGATACGCCAGCAGCTCGAAGAAGTACCTCCCCGCCTCAAAGCGCGTCGGGAAGTCCAAGATCTCGACCTGAATCTCGGACCACCCGGGTGCCAGCCTCTCGTCGGCAAGGAGAACCTCGAGCTCTACGCTCTCTCCCACCCGAAGGCGGTCGAGAGCGTCCTCGAAAGCGGCGACGCCTTCCGCAGTGAAGCGCCGAAGTTGCTTCGCCATCAGTCTTGGTCCTCGACGGTTGAGAGGAACTGGTCGAGGAGGCGCTTCGAGCGCGCAAATGCGGCGACGGCCTCGGTAATCGCTTCGGCACGCTCTACTTCATCCATCCCTTGCCATTCGAGCGGGTCTTGCCCCAGCTGTCGGGCGAACGTGACCCAAAGGGCTAGGTCAGAGTCGGTCTCCTCAGGCTCACCCTCTATCGCCAGGGTGACATCAACCCACTCCAAACAGCGACGTAGTACTTCGGGGAGGACCAGTGTCTGGAAGGCGGGGCTGACCGTGAACCCTCGCCAATCGTCGATCGCGGAGTTCACCAACAGAATCGGAGCTTCGTCTTCGACACTTACTCGCCACATGGTCTGCCCCATCCCGTCGTCGGGCCGGGCAGGGATCATCGATCGCGTGGGCACCGACCCGTGTTCAAGAGAAGGTCTCAAACGGTCGGCCTGCGCGAGCAGCAGCCCGCCCTCGTCGCCGGTGCCGACAACCTTCACCCGCACCTTTACCAAGTCGGGCACGCCGAACTCCGGCAGCGGGTGACCAATTGGGAGGTCGAGGCTCCCGACCGTCCCGGCGGAAATTCTCGACACCGTGGTGCGCTCGTACGCCTCCACTATCACCTCGGCCTCAGCCGGAAGATCTCTTGGCAGGGACAAGGCCGAGAGATCTAGGACCGGAACGCCTCCCTCAACCCTCAGCGCGAGCTGCATGTGGGATCGGGCGATACGCTTTCGACCGGTGAAGTTGAGCCTGATCATTCTGTCCCCTCGTCAAGGACGTCCCTAACTGCGAGGTCGCGGGTCACGTCGAACCCGATCACCGAGATCTCAAACCTCTCCGCGTCGAGCACCCTGCACTCAATCAGGTTCTCTGAGACGCTCACCTCATCACATCCATCGGACTGAACTTCGAAGGTGCCAGACGTGAGCCGAAAGTCGTCCGGCTTCCACCTCTTGATCGGGTTGCCGCGGCGCCGATTGTAGCCCACTGCCAAACTCAGGCGGGAGTACGGCGGGACGTCCTCACGGACCCGGGCCCGGAAACCGCCAGTGATGGGGTAGACGCTGACCTTCCTAGGCGACGACTCCGGAGGTGTCGGTGGCGGTGGCTTCGGGTCATCACCCCGTGGCTTGCCACCACTAGGCTTCTTCGTGCCCTTGGACTCGCCCGGCACCGGGAAGAAGTCAGCCAACACCTCGTGGTCGACCTCTTCGTCGTCGCCGCGAACGAGTCGGAGGAGACTCTCAGGTGCCCGCTTGATAAACCCCAGCCAGTTTCGCCCTTGGGCGTACTTCCCTTTGAACTGCTCCGTCCCGGAGTTCCAATTGACGTGCGCAGGTCCCTCGCTGTCCCCGACCATCCTCGCTAGCTCGTCATCATCAACCAAGACGATTGTCCGATGACCCGGCGCACTCTTGCTCCGTACATCCGGGATGAGGAGTCCTTCACGCACGAAGACCGGTCGGTGCTGTCCCTGCTCCACACGCTCAAGCACAACATCGAAGAAGGACAGGGTCTCTTCGTTGGCAATCTTGTTGATGACCGGTACAGGGACCCTCACAATCGCACGGCCAGATGTTGACAACACGGTCCGCAGAGTCGCCTGCCCGTCCTCATCGAGGTATCCGCTCTTCCAGCTAGGGTCACCAACTGGCGGGAGCTCCACTGTGACTTCCTTCTCTCGCTTCCGGGCGAGGTACCAGTCTACGAGTTCGATGTTGGCGAGCAGTGAGTCTGCTTCGTCCGGCTCGAAGTGGCCTCGCACCACGGCGCGCAATGTGGTAGCAGTTATCTCCACGTCGGCGGACAGGCTCGGAGCAGAGACGGTCACTTCTAGCCGACGGTCCAGGATCGCGATGAAATACTCTGAACAGATCGCTTTTACCAATCCGCTGCCGGTCAGTCCATCCCACGCGTAGGGCACCACGACTGACAGGCCCGGTTCGTCTCGTCGGGACACCTTCCAAGTATCGCGAAATTCGTCGATGATGCTCGCGTCCGATGTCGGAATCGGAACCCCACTCGCGTCGAGCTCAGCCCAGTACCCATCCGGCTGGAAGTCATCGTCTCCGATGCTGTGGTTCTTTAGCACTGCTTGCCCAAGAAGCAGTGGCCCAGGGTGGGGACCATCGTGTCTCACCGTGAGCGCAAAGAAGGTGTTAATCGCACCCGAATCTGGGAAGACATACTTTCCGATTCCCCAGCGCCCGATGTCCGTCCCCGATTTTCCGGACTTGCCTTCCGCTCGCACGAAGTAGAAGAAGTGATTCTCCTCACCTCCGGCTGGCTCGCGGGTCGCGTGGATGTCTCCAATCAGCCCTTTGGTCCCAAAGTCTTCGACGACGAAGTACTGGCAGTGCTCGTCGAAAGCTTGAGCCGCGCGGGGGCTCGACGCTTCGACGTGAGGCACTAGGCCTGAGAAGTAGGGTCTCGCCACGCTAGGAGGAAGCGCCGCCCCCGCCTCTGAGGCATAGACCCGGACTCGGGCCAGCCCCCCCTTCTCGACCGTCGCATCCATCGGATTCTGCCCGATACCCTCCCGCGTGATCTTGCTCGCGGGATCCTTGATGGTATCAGTGTTGAAGAATTCGCCCTGAACCGGATCACGGAGCTTCGACATCGGCGGGCGGGGTGCTTGGATCCAATGAAGTCTATGTGCGGTCATGGTTGTCTGTGGACTTGAAGGTCTCTGATTACTCGACGAGGCGCACGGCTCTCGCGGTCGCTTCGTATTTGCCCTTAGCCTGCTTCCTTTCCACTAGGCCCCACTCTCTGGTGCGTCCCACCATACCCGCAAGGTTCGTTTGAAGCTGGGCGCGTGACCACTGGGGGTAGTCGACGGCCAAGCGGCTCAGCAGGCGGTCCCGCGTCGCGACACCCTCGCCAATCCACTCAAGCACGGAGCGGAACAGCCGATAATCGGGGTGGCCGAGTGACCGGAGGTGTTCGAAGAACGCGAACGTGGCGCGTTCGGCTGGAGCAAGGGCCGAGCAGGTTAGTCCATCGAGCTCGGCCAGAAGCGAGAGACCTTCACTGGTCGGGGCAACCAAGGCCCCAGCGCCTCCGGCGAGCCCAAGGGAGAAGATCGGCCCGGTCGCCACCTCATCCCCGACGAAGAACCGGCGAAATCGGCCCTCCGATGCTTGCGCCTTTCCGACGTTGCTCGGGAACCCCGCTATGTCGTACTCCCGACTGGCCAGCTCGACGCGAGCGTTCCAGGAATCCCTCACCACGCTCTCGAGCCACGGAACGAAGGGCACGGGAGCGCCGGCCGTAGCGACATCACCGGTCAGCCGCCAAAGAGCCCAGAGCGTTGGGAAATCACGGTTGTGCATCCCCCAAGTGGGGGTTGACGGCTCCCCGCACCGCGGGAGCGTCGGCGTGTCCGGGCTGGGAGCCGAGATCTTCCACCCAGACAGGTCCGAGGCCATCACGGGTCCCGAGCCCTCAAGAGACTCGAGCTCCAGCAGGTGACCATCGATGGCATCCGCGACCAAGGAGTTGCGGTCAGCGTACACGTGTCCCGCACCCACAACCTGATCGAGCCGCTCAACCAGATGGTCAGGGAGCAGGACCCGAATTAGCCGCCCGCCGCGATCGCGCTTGTCCATGGACGTATTTTATACGTATTCTGAAATACGTCAAGCGTAAGCATGCGTATTCAAATTCGCGCGAGCACCCGCCACACGACCGCCGCGATGCGCCGCGCGAGAAAGGGAGGCACGGCATTCCCCACCTGGACGTACTGTTCTGTGCGGTTCCCGAGGAACACGTAGTCATCCGGGAACGTCTGAATCCGTGCAGCTTCTCGGACTGTAAGGCTTCGGCACTGCGTGGGGTCGGGGTGGATGAAGTAGTGTCCGTCCTTGGAGATGTGACTAGTCACAGTGGTCGCCGGAGCGCCGGCAACTTGGACCCTGAACCGGTCCGCGAACTTCCCGGAGTTCCAATTCTTGTGGTTCGGCGCTAAGCGCTCTGGGAAGTGCTCGGCCTTCGGTGAGTAACCGGTGACGAACGCGAACGCGGAGGCGAACAGGTACCGCCCTAGGTCCGAAGCCATATGGCCGCGCGCATCATGGTTGTAGAGACGGTGGCCTGCACTGCCGCTCACCCAGGTGGCTAGCTCAGGCGACAGCTGACAGACCGCGTCCGCTAGTGCCGACGCGCTCGTTGGCATGCCCCCGCGCGCCGCACGGGCGGCGGACGACACGCACTTCAAGAAGGCTTCATGGTCCTCGCGCCCGAGCACGTCTCGAATCTCAGGCAGCGTTCGAAGGATCTCGGCCTGTTCGACGACGGCTTGCTCCCAAGTATTGAAGCCGTCGGTCCTGCGGCTTAGCCGGCTGCGCACCCGTGGTAGGCCGGATAGAGCTTCCGCGACCGTAGCGATCGGCAGGTCACCCGAGAAACTCTGTGCGACGAATCCGCTGATGGGAGCACCGTCTAGCGCTTGCTCGACCTGCTCGACGATGTCTGCTCGGATCCCTAGCACGATGACGCGGTGCCGGGCCTGCGGGACTCCAAACTGCTCCGACCGAATCACAAAGTTCCGAGGATCAGCCTCGTCGAACATCGCGCCCTGGCCGGAAGCACGTCCGGGTGCGAGTGGACACAGCTTGTAGCCCGCCGCTTCGAGATCCTCAACGATCCTCGCGAACACGCCGCGGCCCCGAACGCGGGCCGAGAGAATCCCCTTCACGTTCTCCATGACGAACGCTACTGGCTCGACCCGCTCGAGGATCTTCACATACTCCTCGTACAGGAAGTGCCGGTGATCCTCCTCCGGAACGTATCCGTCGATGCCGCGGTTCCTCGCACGCCCGACCAAGGAGTACGCTTGGCACGGCGGGCCCCCGATCAGGACACTGTCCCGGCCCGCCAAGGCCTCGATTTCGTCCACCAACTCTGGCGTGAACGGCCCGCCCAACTCCTCGCAGCGCGCCTCGGCCTCGGCTTGCGCCCAAAGGTCTTCGATTTGACTAGATCGAGGCTGTCGTCGAAGGAAGTCTGCTTCGGCGCCACTCACCGCGGGCTCAAAACCGTCCCAGTCAAGTCGAACGCCATCGTCCTCCGCAAGGCGCATGAATGCTCGGAACCGTAGGGTCCGATGAGCGGCCTTCTCCCTCTCCACCGACATCGCAATCCGGAACACCCGCTCTCCACTCTCACGCCGAACGGCCGAGAAGCCCTCCCCGAGACCGCCGGGGCCCGCGAAGAGGTCGACAACCGGGTATCTTTCCGCCAACTGAGAAACCTCAACAGATGAATCTGTGGTTGACCGCCTGAGCCCTGCCGAGCGATCCGAACTGATGCGTAGGATTGGTTCGACGAATACGACCCCGGAGATCGTGGTGAGGCGCTTTCTGCACTCGCGGGGCTACCGGTTTAGACTCCATCGAAAGGACCTGCCAGGCACGCCGGATATCGTCCTGCCGCGTTACCGCGTCGCCATTTTGGTCCACGGCTGTTTCTGGCATAGGCACAGCGACTGTCACCTCGCCTACGTGCCACGAACCCGCACCGAATTCTGGGCTTCAAAGTTCGAAGCTAACGTCTCACGCGACCGTCGAACGCGAGAGGCGCTACACGCGGCCGGCTGGTCAGTGCTTACGGTATGGGAGTGCCAAACGCGCCGCCACGACCTCGATTGGCTGCCTAGTGCGATCGAGCTCTATGGTAAGCGCTGAGGCACATGAGCCCCAAGGCGACTTTCCCCTCGTCTCGTCGGCTCCGGCGACCAGCGGTGCCGGACCGACCCGGCCCAACCATCGGGTGGCATCTCTAGCTGCGTTCCGGAGTCTCGGATCGTCTTCGCAAGCAGGGCCGACCGAACCGCTCTTGGCGGTCGGCTCGCCATCCTGCGTACGTCTAGCCCCCAAGAGACCTTGAGGTGTCCCCGCATGTTAGGCGCCCCGGTGGTCCATGACGATTGCCCCCGGTTGTGAAACTGCTAGATCGGCGGGAAGCGATGCGGGCCCGTCGAGGCCGCGCCAACGCACGCCCCAGACCTGATCGACGGGCGCCCCGACGAAGTTGGGTTCGCTCGCCGTGCGCGATCCGAACTCCGGGAGCGAAACCGCTAGCGCGAGCCAGTCGGACCCGGCGGGATCCTAGGCGAGGCGACGATCAAAGAAGGGCGCGACGCGCGTCTTCGAGGAGTCGTACCTACCGCCGGGTATCGAGGCGCCCCGCGGGTGTCGTGTGTGTTTCCTTCTGAATCATGGACGGAGGGTAACGCCCCCCGGTGACACGCGCTCACATCCGCGAGACGGACGCCCGCCCGGTCACACACTCGTTCCTTGCCCCGCCCCACCCCACCGCCGCAGCCTAGGCGTATCCCCCCGCGCCCCAGCCCGGAGCCCACCATGCCCTTCCAGGACCGCACCGACGGCTCGGTCTTCTACCTCGGCCACGACACCGAGCCCCTCCGCGAACTCCCCGCGCCTCGCGCCCAGCGCCCGAAGGACCCGATCCACTTCGAGCTCCTCTGGGGCGACCGCGTGCGCCGCCTCCGCGACGACCAGACGGGCGACTTCATCGAGCAGTCCGGCCGCTGGAAGGTGAAGGCGCGGGGCCGCGAGGGGTGGATCGAGCCGGCGGCGCTCGGGGGCCGGAGCCTGCTCGAGTTCTACTTCATCGACGTGGGCCAGGGCGACGGAGTCCTCATCAAGACGCCCGACAACCGCCACATCCTCGTAGACGGCGGGTGGCCCCGGAAGAAGCAGCCGACGGGCAAGAACGCCTCGGACTTCGTGGACTGGAAGTTCATGAAGGACTACGAGACCGAGCTTGGCGCGATCGAGCTCGACGCGATCGTCTGCAGCCACAACGACCAGGACCACTACGGCGGGCTCTGGGACCTGCTCGACTCGACGCAGTGGCGGGACGGCGACGACGTGGAGCTGGACGCGGGCGCGGTGCTGGTGGAGGACATCTACCACGCCGGCGTGAGTTGGTGGCGGCCGGGCGACAAGACGCTCGGGCCGGTGGTCGAGCGCGAGATCGACACGGACGGCGACGGCACGCCGGAGACGACCAAGTTCCTGACGCAGCTGCTGGGGGACCGCGCGAGCGTGGAGCACGGGATCCGGACGGACATCCCCGCCGACGAGCGGCTCCAGGGCGAATGGGCCGACTTCCTGCGCGAGTGCGCGGCGGCGAAGACGGGGGACGGGACGCCGACGCCGATCCACCGGCTCTCGGCCACGGACGGGCACCTGCCGGGGTTCGGGCCGTCGCAGGCGGCCGCGCCCGCCGGGGCCGTGGACGAGCCCGTCGTATTCGTGCTCGCCCCCGTCGAATTCGAGGTGGACGGCGCGCCGGCGCTTCGCCGCTTCGGGGGTTCGTCCAAGAACACCAACGGCAACTCGATCCTGATGCGCGTCGACCTGGGCGACTTCCGCGTCCTCCTCACCGGCGACCTCAACACCAAGAGCCAGGGTGCCCTGCTCCGCGACTACCGGGACACCGAGGACGTGTTCGAGTGCGACGTCGCGAAAGCGTGCCACCACGGGAGCGACGACGTGTCGTTCTCGTTCCTGGAGCGCATGAAGCCGCAGGTCACGATCATCAGCTCGGGCGACAGCGAGGGGCACGACCACCCCGCGCCCGAGGTCATCGCCGCGAGCGCGATCACCGGCTGGAAGACCGTCGAGAACGACAAGCTCAAGACGCCCCTCATCTACTGCACCGAGCTCGCGCGGAGCGTGGAGGTCGGCCTGATCGTCGGGGTCGACGACCTGGACGAGGCCGTCCAGCCCCCCACCGAGACCCCGCTCGAGCACGAGCGGCTGCGGGCCACCGCCAAAGTCACCTTCGCCGGCGACCTCCACCCGCGGACCGTCCGGCGCCGGCTCCGGAACCGGTATCTGGTGACGGGGACGGTCTACGGGCTGGTGAACGTGCGGACCGACGGGACGCGGCTGCTGTGTGCCGCGCTGAACGAGAAGGACCGGACGTGGAACGTGACGGAGATCGAGGCGAAGGTGGGGGCGGACTGATCGCGCCGGTCGGGATGGCTACTCGGAGTCGACCGGGCACAGAAAGGACGTCGGCTCCAGACCCCGCCACGACCCTCGGGTCGCGGTGAGGTCGAGCTGCGCCATGATCGCCGCGGCGTACTCCTCGTCGCCCCCATTGCACGCGCAGCCGGGAGGCTGCCGGCAGGTGTACGAGCGTGAGATGCAGGAGTTGCCGCAGGCTTTCCCCGTGGTGCATACGCGGCAGCAGGTGCGCCTCGGCGGGGGTGAGGCCGGCCTAGTCGGCCGGGGCGCCACCGCTCGGCCCGGTGTGCGGACGTCCGGCTGGGCCCCGTACCCGAACCGCGCCACCTCCTCTCCCGCAGCGTCCACGAGGAGCGCGACGTCTCCGTCGTTGTTCCAGACCGCGGCGCGCCGGCCCCAGTATCGGATGCCCGGCGCATCCACGCCCTGCCCCGAGACGACCGTGATCGAGTCGCCGGGTGCCAGGGTCGTGGCCGGAGCGAACGCGTAGCAGGTCGCGATCGCGTCGCACACCCGGAAGCCGTCCAGGCCGATCGGTGCCAGGGACTCGTTGTAGACGCGGACGAATTCGGACGTCGGGGGCCCCGAGGACGGATCGGCCTCCACGTGGAGCCGGAGCGCGTCCTGTGATGCCGCCGCGGCGAGTACCGCGGTCGCGAAAAGCGTGAGTACGATTCGCATCGGGTCTTCCCCCGTTGAGGGCGGTGGGCGGGCACCGCCTGGGAGTGCGCGTTACCTGTACAAGGATGCACCCCGACCTCGTCCCCGCGAAACGGTCTTGTTCGCGTGGCCGCTGCGGTTCGCTCGGAACGGGCCGACCCCGACATCCCACTGCCCCGAGGCACGGGCGATCCTGTGGGGCACCCGTGCTCCTCCACGGAGGCGACATTCATGTGTAGCCCGTGTCGGACTACATTTGAGCTACGTCGTCCCCAGGGGAGCCCACCATGAGCAAGACCACCACCGCCCGCGCCCGGATGGAGCCCGAACTCAAGGAGGAGGCAGAGCGCATCCTGCGCGACTGCGGCCTCACCGCCTCGCAGGCGATCGGCCTGTTTTACCGGCAGGTCGTTCTGGGGCGCGGGATGCCGTTCCCGATCCGGAGCTTCAATGAGGAGACGCGCCGCGTGCTCCGTCAGAGCGAGGAGGGGATCGACGTGCAGCAGTTCGAGTCCGCCGAGGCGCTGTTTGAGGACCTCGGCATCTGACGGGCGGGCGCCCTCCCCTGCGGCCGGCCCGGACGGCTCAGTTCCGCCGGGACCTCGCGCGCTGGCACTGGAGTTCGCGCACCCGGGTTATTACACTCGTAATAACACCCTAAGGGAGACTCTCGATGCCCAAGCAGACCACGATCCGCGCCATCGGCAACTCGGCCGGAACGACCATCCCGAAGCCCCTGCTAGAGCGCTACCATCTGGCCGAGGGTGATCGCGTGTTCCTCGTCGAGACCGACGAGGGCATCCTGATCACGCCCTTCGACCCGGACTTCGACGAGGCGATGGAGATCTACGCGGAAGGCGCCCGCCGGTACCGCAACGCGATGAGGGAACTCGCGAAGTGACCGAGCCCCGCTGGCTCGACCCCTCCTACGTCGTCGCCATCCAGGCGGATCAGTTTCGATCCCACGGCGGAGCCGCCGGCATCCGCGATCGGGGGCTGCTGGACTCGGCGCTGGCCCGGGCGAAGAACCTCTTCGCGCATGACCCCGACGCGGACCTCGCCGCGCTCGCAGCCGCGTACGGGTTGGGCATCGCCCGAAACCACCCCTTCGTCGACGGCAACAAGCGGGTGTCCTTCCAGGCCATGTACCTCTTCCTGGGACTGAACGGGCTTCGAATCGAGGCGCCCGAGGAGGAAGTCGTGCTGCTGACGATCGGGGTCGCGAGCGGGGACGTGGACGAAGCCGAGCTCGCCGCGTGGCTGCGGGAGCACACGTAGGCTCCACCGCCGGCACTCCTCGCGACGGCTGACTTCGGCGACCTCTCGGGGTTGCAGCACCCGCGGCGTTTACTGGCCTGACCCGTCGCATCCAATCATGGCGGAGCGACGATACTCATGATATACATATGTCATGAGTACACGACTGCAGGTCGTCATGGACGACGAGGAGCTTCGGGAGATCCAGGCCGCCGCCGAACGCGCGCGCCTGACCACGTCGGAGTGGGTGCGCCGGGTGCTCCGGGAGGCGCGAGGCGCCAGCGGTGCCGGCGCCTCGGGCTCGGAGGCGGACCGGGTGCGGGAGCGGTCGCCCGCCTGGCCGGACGAGGTCCCGTCCCGCTCGCCGGTGCTCGTCGACGATCGGCTCGTGAACCTCGTGATGGAGCGGTACCGCTTCCCCACCCGGCACGCCGCCGTCGATTTCGCGCTGGAACGCGCCGCCGAGCCGCCGATGACCCGCGAGGAGATGCTCTCGATGCAGGGGATCGGATGGTCGGGCGACCTGGACGAGATCCGGCGGATGAGCGCGCCGCCGGAGCCGCTGGATCCCGACCCCCGTCGACTCACTCCCACCGACGACCCGGCGTGAGCGCCCCCGTCCTCGTCGACAGCTCGGCCTGGGTCGAGTTCTTGCGGGGCACCGAGAGCGAGACGCACCAGCGCGTTCGTGGCCTGGTGTCCGGCGGCTACCCAATCGCGGTTACGGAGCCGGTCATCTTCGAGCTACTCATGGGTGCCGCGAGCGAGGCCGAGGCGGAGCTCCTCCGGCGCTTCCTGGTCTCCTTCGACCTCCGCCCCTTCAAGGGCATCCGCGACGCCGAGCGCGCGGCCGACATCTACCGTCGGTGCCGAAGTGCCGGCCGTACACTCCGCTCGAGCGTCGACTGCATGGTGGCGGCCGTGGCGCTCCGGGATGGGCTCCCCGTGATCTCCGCCAACCGCGACTTCGAGGCGATCGCGGAAGAAACGGGGCTGGAGCTGGTGTAAGGGGCGTCGCCCGGCGCTCTCCCCATAGACGTCAGTCGCGTCGCGGAGCACCTCGAGGCATGCGCCGGGCCCGGGCGGACATGGCCTCGGCGGCTCGGACGTCAGATCTTCCAACGGAATAGGCGGTGCGGTTCGACGAGTTTCGAGGGAGGGCACGATGACGGAGCTACTCGCGAAGGCGTTCCGGGAGGCGGAGAAGCTTCCGCCTGAGGAGCAGGACCGTCTGGCTGCTGCGATCCTCGAAGAGATGGAGTCCGACCGTCGCTGGGACGAGGCGTTCGCGGCGAGTCAGGATGCTCTCGGCAGACTCGCCGAGCGAGCGAGGCAGGAGTACGCCGACGGTGAGACCGAGCCGTTGGACCTCGTTCTGGGTCAGCTCACGCGCCGAGCGCGCCCGCCGCGTGCGTAGCCGCTAGGAAATGGTCGCGAAGTCCGCCGACGCCCGCATCCGCTTCGGGCCCCTCCCCTACCGCTCCGAAATCACCCGCGGCTGCTCCGCCTCCTCGAGCGTCTTCAGCACCATCTCCCAGTCGAACTTCTCGCCCATCCCGCGGACGTAGTAGTCCATCCACGCCATCTCGCTGACCGACTTCACGAGCCGGTTGCGGGCATCGGGAATACCGTGGCTCCGGCCCGGGTACATGAAGAGCTCGGTCGGGACGTCGAGCTTCTTGAGCGCCATGTGCAGCTCGACGGACTGCGGGCTCGGGACGCGCGGATCACCCTCCACGACGTGGATCATGGTCGGCGTCTTCGCGTTGGTGATGTACTTGAGCGGCGACTGGTCGAAGTAGGTGTCGAAGTCCTCGTACAGGAAGCCGTCGCCGACGTAGAACTGCCGGTTCCGCTGCACGTCGCTCTGCGCGTACATGCTGATCCAGTTCATGGTGCCGGCCCCGGACGAGATCGCCTTGAAGCGGTCGGTCTGGGTGAGGATCCAGTTGGACCAGTGGCCGCCCGCGCTCCAGCCGAGCACGCCCATCCGGTCGCCATCCACGATCCCTTCGTCGATCAGGTGATCGACGCCGGTCATGATGTCCTCGTAGCCGAGCGTGAAGTAGTCGCCGACGATGTCGGTGCGGTGCGCGTTCCCATAGTTGCGCGAGCCGCGGTAGTTCGGCTTGAGCACGGCGTAGCCGGCGCCGGCGTAGACCTGCGCGCCGTAGCCGCCGTTGAAGCGGAGGATGTCGGCGGAGGCCGGCCCGCCGTGGATCGCCACGATCAGCGGGTAGCGGGTGCCCTCCTGGTAGCCGACCGGGTAGACGAGCACGCCACCGACCAGCTTGCCGTCCGACGAGGTCCACTCGATCTCGACCTCGCGGCCGAGCGCCATCTCCTCGACGTGCGGGTTGGCGTCCACGAGCTGGACCCAGGCGTCCTGGTCGTTGACCTCGTCCAGGCTCGCCACGGTGAAGACGGTCGGCGGGGTCGTCGGGTCGGAGTAGCCGAGCAGGAGCGCGCCCGAGTCCTCGTCGCGGCTCACGCTCAGCGCGGCGCGCACGTCCGTCAGCTGCGTCACCTCACCCGAGCGCGTGTCGAGCGCGTGGAGCTGCGTGGTGACCTTCACGCCGGCGTTGAAGTAGATCGTGCTCCCGTCCTCGGACCAGAACCCGATGGAGGACGACTGATCGAAATCGGACCCGAGCTTCCGGAACTCGCCCCCGCGGTCCGCCACCTCGCGGAGGTAGACACGGTTCTCGGTCATCGTGTAGCGCGTCAGGTCGTCCGGCGCCGAGAAGGCGATCCAGCGCGAGTCCGGCGAGAAGGAGACGCCGCCCTCCGAGACCTCGTAGTTGTCCGTCAGGCGCTCGATGGCGCGCGTGGCGATCTCCATCAGGAAGAGGTCCTCGTAGAGCCCGGAGCCGGTGATGTTGCGCTCGTAGCGCTCGGGCGAGCCGCCGTCGAAGGCGATCCACGCGCCGTCGGGCGAGATCTCGAAGCCCTCCACGCTGACGTCGAGGTCCGTGGTCAGCTGCTCGCTCGTGCGCGTCTCGAGGTCGAGCGCGTGCAGGTTCGAGAGCGGGGTGACCGCGTTCCGGATGTCGACGGTGAAGCCGGCTTCGAGCCGCGCGCGTTCGTCCGCCTGGAAGTCGTCCGGCCGCGTGAAGTAGATCGAGGCGCCGTCCGGCGAGAAGTCCCACTGATCGATGCCCGCCGGCTCCTCGGTCAGCTTGACCAGGGCGTCTTCGGACACGCCCGCGCCCGTCGCGAGGGCACCCCGAAGCGTCGCGACGGAGATGGCGTGCAGCTGCTCCAGCCCGCTCTCCCCGCTCCGCAGGACGAGCCACTCGCCATCGGGCGAGAAGTCGAAGCCGGAGACGCCGTGCTCGACGGCCGTGAACACCCGCGCCTCGCCGCCGTTCGGGCGCATCATGTAGAGCTGGCTCTCGTCCTCCTCCCGATCCGACACGAAGACGAAGAATTCGCCGTCCGGCGCCCACGCCGGGCTCGTCTCGTTGGCCTCCTCGGTGAAGGTCAGGCGGCGGGACGAGGCCACGCCCTCGGCCATCGACACCAGGTGGAGGTCCGTCTGCGAGCGGTCCTCCTGCCAGTCCGGGGTGCGGATCGTGTACAGCATCCACGACCCATCCGGGCTCGGCGTCCACGACCCGGGGCTCGCGAACTCCTGGATGTCTAGCCACGTCATCGGGCGCTGCTGGGCGTCGGCGGGCGACGCGGTGAGCGGCGCGAGCAGCAGGGCCGTCAGGGCGGCCGCGGCGAGGGCGCGGATCGCGGAACGGACGGGAGTGCGGGCGGGGAGATGCTGGACCATCGGAGCCTCGGGCGCGGACGAAGGATCGGGGGACCGGCGATCAGGATGCCGGGGAGCACAAAGTGGGGTCGAGCGGCGCACCGGTCGAGGTTATTCGACCGCCGAGGCTCGTTCGCGCATGGCCTCGCCCGGCGAGCTGGGACTAGGTTGTGAGTCCGATCTACACCACATCTGACGCGAGACCGCGCATGACGCCCGAAGAATTCAATCGACTCGAGACGCTGATTCGCTCCGAAGTCGGCGGGCTTCGCTCCGAGCTGGGCTCCGAGATCGATGGGCTTCGCTCCGAGATCGGAGGGCTTCGCTCCGATTTCGGCGAGCGGCTGAAACGCCTCGAGATAGGCCAGGAGCAGCTGCACGATGATCTTCGCGGCGTGGCAGAGGGTGTGACGATGAACGGCGAGCGCCTCGACCGGGCGAACGCGCGGATCGACGGCGTGGACAGCCTGGTTCGCCAACTCGCGGGCCTGAAGCCGGCGTCGGACTGACCCCCGGTTGGGTCGCCCCCGACTCAGCCCACCGGCTCGAGCCGTACGATCGCCGTCGTCCCCCCGCCCCGCTCCTCGAGTGCCACGTAGATCAGACCGTCCGGCCCCTGACGCACGTCCCGCACGCGGCCCATGTCGTGGAAGACGGTCTCGGACATGACGACCCGTCGGTTCTCGAGCTGGATGCGGTCCACCCGCTCCCCCGACAGGCCGCCGGCGAACATGTGCCCGCGCCACTCCGGGAACGCATCGCCGTCGTAGATCATGAAGCCCGAGGTCCCGATCGAGGGAATCCAGACGTGGAGGGGGTCCTCCATGCCTTCGCGGGTCGTCCCCTCGTGGATCGCGGTGCCGCTCCGGTAGTTCACGCCGTAGCCCACCACCGGCCAGCCGTAGTTGAGGCCGGCCTCCACCCGGTTCAGCTCGTCCCCCCCCTGCGGCCCGTGCTCGGTGGCCCAGAGGTCACCGGTTTCGGGGTGGAGGGCCATCCCCTGCGGGTTCCGGTGGCCGTAGCTCCAGATCTCCGGGAGCGCGCCGGCCTGGCCCACGAACGGATTGTCGGCCGGGACGCTCCCGTCCTCGTTCAGGCGGACCACGACACCCTGATGGCTGGCGAGGTCCTGGGCGGGGTGCGCCTCGAGGTCACCCCTCGGCGCCGCCTGGCGATCCCCGATGCTCAGGAAGAAGTGGCCGGCGCCGTCGAAGACGATCCGGCCGCCGTAGTGACCCGCGCCGCTGGACTGCGCCTCGAAGATCTCCTCGACCCCGGTCAGCGCGTCGTTCTCGAAGCGTGCCCGAACCACCGTGGTGGTCGACGCACGCCCGCCTTGCGGCTTCGAGAAGCTGAGGTAGACCAGGCGGTTCGACGCGAAGTCCGGATGCGCGACGACGTCGAGGAGCCCGCCCTGCCCATTGGCGAGCACGTCGGGCACGCCGGCGACTTCGTTCGGCAGCAGCCGGCCGTCCCGCACGATGCGGAGGCGACCCGGGCGCTCGGTCACGAGCAGGTCGCCATCCGGGAGCCACGTCATACTCCACGGGACCTCGAAGCCGTCGGCGACCGTCACGACGCGGTAGTCGTGGAGCGCGGTGCGCTGGATCTCCTGCGCGGCGAGGGGCGCGGCAAAGGGCCCGGCGACGAGCGCGAGCACGAGCCCCACCACGAGCCCCACCAAGAGCCCCGCCACGAAGAAGGGCGCGGCGGTCAGCAGACCGGTGGCTGTCGGGGCGAAGTCTCGTCGGACCATGGATCTACCTCGGGAGGTGATGGGCGTCGGGACCGGTAATCTCTCGCGCGGCAGGAAGACGTGCCACCCGGCCGACCGGCTCGGGGACAAGGCGGGTCCATCCGCCCATTCGACCACCCCGTGATCAGACGGAGGTTCAGGGGTCGCGATTCGATTCCGCTTGCTCTCGGAAACTTATGGCCATAACATCGAGCATGGCCCGTACCACGATCCGCACTACGTTCGCGCTCGACCCCGAGACCGTCGAGGCGCTCGACCGCCTCGCCGACCGGTGGGGCGCATCCAAGTCCGACGTCGTCCGCCGGACCGTTCGGGCGGCGGCTCGCGTCGAGGAGGTCGATGCGACCTCTGACGCACTGCGCGCGCTCGAGGAGCTCCAGCAGACGCTCGGTCTCGACGAGGAGCGGGCCGAGGCGTGGATCCGCAGGATTCGCGACGAGCGAACGAGCGGCCGGTGAGTCCCCCGGTTCACCTGGACACGAGCTGGCTCATCCGTGCCCTCGTCCCCGGGACGCAAGAGGGTGAGCAGCTCGTCCGGTGGCTCGCCTCGGACACGCCCCTCCGCATGTCGACCCTCGCGTGGGCCGAGTTTCTATGCGGCCCGGAGCCCGCCGGGGCGGGTGCACCCTGGTCGGCCCTGGCGGCACGGGTGGTACGGCGCCGGATTCCCCTGTCGGACGACGAAGCTCGAGAAGCCGCTCGGTTGTTCAGTGCGGGCGGGCGCCGCCGCGGGTCGCTCGCGGATGCGGTGATCGCCGCCACCGCGATACTGGACGCCGCCGCCCTGGCGACGGTCGACACACGCGGCTTCCGGGCGTGGGAGGACGCGGGACTGGAACTGACCTGACGCGGCAGGTCACGCCGTCGGGCTCTCCTCGACATCGTCCGCCCGACCCCGCAGCGCCCCATCGAGCACCCGGATGTCCGCCGGGCTCACCCGGCAGCACCCCCCGACCCCCGCGGCACCCGCCTCCACCCAGCCCCGCGCGAGGTCCGGCAGCGCTGCACCGGCTCGATCAGGATCCGCCACCTCCACCCATCGCCGGGTCGTGGCGTCGTAGTCCTCCCCTGCGTTGGGATAGACCAGGAGCGGAAGCTCGGTGGCGCCTCGCACCTCGTCGATCAGCGATTCGATGTGCCGGGGCTTCGTGCAGTTCACGCCGAGCGCGACGAGGTTCGGGGTGCCATCGCACCGCGCCGCAACGTCAGCGATCCGCGTCCCGTCCGAGATGTGCTCGCCGTCCGGGCAGCTGAAGCTGATCCACCCGGGGGTGTCCAGCGTCTCGTCGAGCAGCTGGAGGTACACCTCGGCCTCGAGCGCGGAGGGCGTAGTCTCGCAGGCGATGAGATCGGCCGCGCTCGCCGCGAAGAGGTGCCAGCGTTCGCGGTGGAAATCGTCCAACGCGTCCCGCCCGACCCCGTAGTCGCCCCGATACTCGGACCCGTCGGCGAGGTACGCGCCGTAGGGGCCAACGCTGGCTGCGACGAGCGGTCGGCGTCGGGACCGACCCGTGACCGCGTCGCCGCTCTCCCGACGGTCCGCATCGGCATCCGTGACCTTCCCCCAGAACGCGTCCCGCGCCTCCACCGCGAGCCGGGTCGCGAGGTCGAGCAGCCGGATTCCCGCCTCCCACCCGACCCCGCGCGCCGCGAACCCCGGCAGACTCGCCTGGTAGCTGATCGTCGCGATGACGTCGGCGCCGGCCTCCAGGAACTCGGTGTGCACCTCACGTACCGCGTGGGGCGCCTCGAGCAGGAGCCGCGCCGACCAGAGCGGGTCGTCGAGGTCGAAGCCCTTGGCCTCGAGCGCGGTGGCGAGGCCGCCGTCGATGAGGAGGGGGCCGGGACCAGCGAAGAGATCGAGCATGGGGGAAGCTACATGCGGCGCAGCTTCGGGCCCACCGGAGCATGGACCTCTGAGCCGTCGGGCCTGTAGATTCTCGTATGGCACCATCGTGGAACCATTACGGAACCTACGACTGAACCCGACCCCGTCCGTCATGTCCAACCTCACCATCAAGAGCCTGCCCGAGAGCCTGCACGAAGCGCTCCGCGACGCGGCCAAGCGGAATCATCGGAGCCTGAACAGCGAGGTGATCCACCGCCTCGAGAGGTCCCTCGCGACGAGGCCCGCCGATCCCGCCGACCTCATCGGCCAGGCGCGGGTGCTGCGCGAGCGTGCCCGGCTCCCCTACCTCTCCGCAGCCGAGCTCGAGGCCGTCCGCGAGGACGGGCGCGCGTGATCGTCGTCGATGTAAACGTCCTCGCGTATCTCTTCATCGACGGCCCGCAGACGTCGGAGGTCGAGGCGCTCTACGACCGCGATCCGGAGTGGGCCGCCCCCCTGCTTTGGCGCAGCGAGTGGCGCAGCATCCTGGCCGGCTACCTCCGACGAGGCGACGTCGATCGATCCACCGCGGTGCAGCTGTCGGACGCGGCCGGCAGGATCCTCCACGGCCGCGAGTACCCGGTGGAGCACGAGGCCGTGCTCGACATCGTGCTCGCATCGGACCTGAGCGCGTACGACGCCGAGTACGTGGCGACCGCTCGGGCGCTGGGTGTGCCGCTGTTCACGTACGACGCCCGGGTTGTGGACGCCGTTCCCGAGGTGGCGCGGCGGCCGTAGCCTCTCTGTAGTCGCCCGTGTTCGCGGCCCTGTCGGGAAACGCGATCGATCGCGACCGCCGCTCGGTGCTGCTGATCGTCTCGAAGCCCTCGAACGGGTGGCTTGAGATCGAGCGTACCCGGCCTTCGTCGCTGCGGACGCGACTCGACGGGCTGCTCGCGATCGCTGTCGTGATCCGTGGCCTGGACGGCTCGGCCGACGACGACGGAGAAGCCGGGTCAGGGAATGAGTTCGACCCCGGAGTGGAGCACCTCCCCGTCCTCCTCGAACCCGTCGGACCACGGAAGCCCGCTCCGCTCGAACACGTGCCAGCCGAGCGGTGCGTGCGGCACGGGCTGATCCGAGATCCTGCTCCAGCACGAGGCGGGCACCATGCGGACGATGCAGGTCTGGGAGGCCGACTCGTCCCAGACGTCGGGGCCCCAGAGATCGTCGTCCACGAAGGCACACGGCCAGGTGGGGCGCGCCGTCCGGCGTGCCCACTCGTCGCCCTTCATCGGGGTGACCACCAGCTGCAGCCGCGCACCGCACGGCTCCCCGTCGCGGGCCTCGGCGTCGTCGGGCGCGAATTGCCGGACTCGACGGTCGCCGAGCCGCACCCCGTCCAGCCAGCCCTGCGCCGGCACCACGAGGTGGTTCGGCGGGTCCATCGCCAGTCCGGCCCGCCACCGTTCTCCGCTGATCGCGTTGGTCGCGCCCGCGATCACCTTCACCGCGAACGGGTAGCCGGTCGGCGACCGGAACCGGAGCCACGCGGCCTCGCTCCGGTACATCGGCACGACGACGCCGCCCGCCTCGTGCCAGTTGTAGGGGACGGCCCGACCCAACTCCGATACGCGCGCGAACGGGAGCCGACCGAGCGCACCGTGCATCGGCCACCCCCGGTGCTGGCCCGGCACTCGGGGCGTCCGCATGAAGCAGACCGAGAGGCTCGCGGCGGGATGCACATGCCCGAACTCGGGCCGCAGACTCGTCTCGATGGTGAGCTGCGGCGAGGGAGTCGTCGGGGGCGAGGCCCACGACGGGGAGAGGCGAACGGTTGGACGGCTCTCTCCGATCGGACGATCGAGCGGACCATCGAAAGGACTGCTCATCAGGGCATCTCCGAGACGTCGAGTCGGTGTCGGTGGTGCGGTGGTGGGCTTCCAATGCGTTGGTGCCACGAGTCGCGAATCGGTTTACATCGGCCCGTCACGGGGATCGACGCCGGCCCTTCTCGCGTCCGTGTCGAGGTGGCCCTTTCGGATCGCCTCGGGCAGTCCTACGTCCTTAGGAGCCCGGAAGGTCCATGGCGCCGAAAGCCCCGCGTGGCGCACAGTTTAGGCGCGTTGGCCATCACCCGATCGGCCGCCGCCGCGTCGCGCGCCTCGCCGCCCACCATGCACCTCCACCCACTGCCCCCCGAACGCATGCCTCCCGACGCCCCGAGCTCCCCGACCCCCGTCGATGGGCCCGACCACGGGGCCCCCGCACGGACCACCGTCGTCCTCGACACCAACGTCTTCGTCGGCGCGGGCTTCCACCCCGGCTCGGCCTCGGCCGAGCTGATCGACGCGGTGCGAGCCGGCGACCTCAGGATGGTCTGGAGCGAGGCGACGCGAGCGGAGACGCGCCGCGTGGTGGAGAAGATTCCGCCGCTGGCGCGGGCCGGTGCCTGGGACGCGTTCGACGAGGCGTTTCGCGACGCGGACCGCGTGGAAGTCACGCTCGACGAGTCGGACTTCGCGGCGGTGCCCGACCCGACGGACCGAAAGTTCGCGGCGCTGGCGGCGGAGACCGGCGCCATCCTGGTGTCCAGCGACCGGCACCTGCTCGATCACGCCCAGGACCTGCCGGTGACGGTCCGGTCTCCCGGGCGGTGGTGGCGCACCGGCGGCTGACGGCACGACGGCTAGCGAGCGGCCATTTCGCAGAGGCTCGCGGGCGCGCTGCCCCAGCTCGAGAGGGCGACCGCATCACCCTCCACCGACCCGGCGACCCACACGCACCCGTCACCCATGCCGGCCAGCACGGCCGCGGATGCACGGACCCCGAACGACTCACCCGTCGCCGAGCGAGTGACCCGAGCGTCGTCGATGACGCCGAGCACCGCCGGGACCCCGTCCACCGCGATCACGTCGAACGCGGTGATGTCGCTCGATGCCTCCACGGGCACCGAGGTGACGCAAAGGCGCACGGTGGCACCGGTCAGCGCGGCGAGCTCGGTGGCGGCGGGCGCGATGTCCACCGGCGCGCCCTCCGCGGGAACCAGGGTCAGCTCGGCGAACGGCTGGGCCCCGGACACACGAAGGACGCCCTCGTGGCAGACGGCATCGCCGGGCTCGGCGGACGTCTCACCCCCCGACCGGCCCTCGGACCGGCCTTGGGCGCCACCCCGTTCCCCGCCCCGTTCCCCGCCCTGCACGCCGGCGCGCTCCAGGCCGCCGTTGGGACCCGCGCACCCCGCGACACCGACGAGCGCCGCAGCCGCCACGATCGCGGCGACGCGGCCCGGCCGGGCAACGTCGCGGCCGGACCGCCGCGCGATCACCGAACGCGCAGCACCCACACCGAGACGGTCGTCGGCGTGCCCGCGCCGGTGGACGAGGTCACGCGCACGCTGGTCGGCGCGAGGGCGCCGCCCGGGGTCCAGTGCACGTAGTAGTTCGAGCCGGCTCGCACGGTGGCGGTGTTCTCGAACGAGGGTGCGACCGAGACGTCCGTCTGCAGACGCGCCTGTGGCACGAAGCCCGAGAAGACGTCGAAGAGATCCCACGTCGTCATCATCGGCAGGTCCCCGATGAGTCCGTCGCCCCACAGCGTCATGTAGAACTCGGCGAGATCCTCCTCGATCGGCCGACCGGTGACGTCGCCGATGGCGTCCCACCCCGAGAAGGGCGACTGCGTGAGTCGCTTCATGAGCGCCGCCTCGCCGCCGGGGTACGTCGGGCCGAAGCGATCGAGGAGCGCGCGGAAGAAGACGGACCCGACGTCGTAGGGCGCTCGCGTCTTTCCGTTGCACGGCCCGGTGTTGCCCTGCCCCTCCTGTCCGAGCCAGGTGCACTCCTCGGGCGCCGACAGCACCTTGGGCGCGTTGCTCCCCTGGAAGCCGTAGAAGAACACGAGTCCGTTGGTCCACTCGACGTACCACTGCACACCGGCCTGCCATTCGTCGAAGCCGAGTTCGTCGCCCTGCGCGTGCCCGTACAGCGGCAACGCCACGATCTGCTCGGCGAAGGTCGCGCCGCCTTCGGTCTCCCAGATGGTCTTGCTGGACGCGCTGCCGAAGAGTCGTTCGCTGATCTGCACGATGTGCGTGATCTCGTGCGTCGTGAGCTCGGGGTAGAGGTCCAGCACGAACTGCTTGGTGCGAGGCGTTCCGAAGGTGCCGGCGGTGTCGGGCACGAGGCCGTAGAACACCTCGCCCACGTTCGACCGGGTGCACTGCGACTCGGGGAAGAAGTCACCACTCCACACGAAGCCGAGGACGCCGCGCTCGTTGACCTCCGGCGTCATGAGCACCACGACGCGGCCGTTGGCGTCGACGTCCGAGCGCGTGCCGAAGTAGTCGTCATGCACGCTCTGGGCGTTGTCGGTATAGAAGGCGTCCAGTTCGGCGAACTCCCCCGACGTGAAGGTGCCGTCGGGCGCCGTGGTGTCCTCGAGCCAGACGGCGCTGGTGCCCACATGCCGGACGACGGCCTGTACGGTGGGACGACTCGTGCAGCCAGCCCCGGCGAACAGCGTCACCGTCTCGCCCACCGACGGCACCGACGCCTGAGGTCCGTCCCCGGCGGCGGACCCGACGCGTACGGCGCGGGAGCCACCGTCCCGGGGATGGGCGGGCCGACCGAGCGCGTCCATGAGCCGCTCGTTCGCCTCCATGATCGCTCGGTGCGCCGCCGCCTCGTCGTCGGTGCGGAGGCGCGAGCGGGCGCCCGGGGCGATGGCTCGGCCGGCGCCGGACTCGCCGGGGGCCGCCGCCAGCGGATCCACCCCACCGAACACCGCGGCCGAGCGGAGCCCCAGCGTGGCCGACGAGAGCGGCGCATCCGTGAGCCGCGCGACGGGCCGTTCCGACGCCGCGGCCGTGGGCGCCGCGCCGAACACGCCGGCGTCTCCCGCCGTCGCGGTGAGCCGGATCGGCGTCACCGACGACGGCGCCTCCGCCACCGACGAGACGCCGATCAGGAACTCGCCGCCCGCGACGTCCTGCGGAAGCTGAATGCAGCCGTCCCCGGCCAGCGTGTAGGTGTAGAAGCCGGCGTCGAGCGACGCCCCTCCGGCCGCGTACGGCGACACGTCCACCTCCGCGTCGGTGAAGAGCCCGTCGACGATCACGCGCAGCGTCTCGCCGCGCGGCGGCCGACAGTCGAACGTCGGGATGGTCACCGCGAGCTCGGTGGCGGTGGCGTTCGTCACGCTGACCGGCTCCCCCGCCAGCGTGACGACGTTGTCGGTCGTGATCAGCTCGAAGCCGGTGCCCTCGATGACGGCGCTCTGCCCTTCGACCAGAACGGACGGCGTGGTGCCCGTCACCGTGGGCGGCGTGGCCGTCGACGACGAGGCCACCCCCAGGGTGAGCGCCTTCGTGCCCGAGAGCCCCGCGCTCGCGGCGCGCACCAGGAAGTCGTAGCTGCCCACCGTCGTGGGCGTGCCGGAAATCGTGCCGTCGGCCGAGAGCGCGAGCCCGGGCGGCAGCGTCCCCGACGCGAGCGACCACTGGTAACTGCCGTCGCCGCCCGAGGCGGTGAGGGTCTCGGCGTAGGCGTCGCCAATCGCCCCGCTCGCGAGGTTGCTGGTCTGGATCACGACCTGCGGCGCCCCGACATCGATCGTGAGCGCGCGGCTCGCGGTGTCGCCGGCGCTCGCCACCGAGATCGTGAAGGTGCCCGCGCCGACGCCGGTGGGCGTACCGGAGATGCGTCCATTCGAGGCCAGCGAGAGCCCGCCCGGGAGCTGGCCGCCGGCGAGCGACCACGCAAAGCTGCCGTCGCCCCCGATCGCCGTGAGGTCGGCGACGTAGGCCGAGCCGAGGAAGGCGTCGGGCAGCCCCGACGTCGTGATCGCGACCGGCGGCCACGTCACCGTGAGTGAGAACGCCCGGCTCGCGGACTGGGCGCCGCTCGACACGCTCGCCGTGAACTCGAACTCGCCCGCCTCGGTGGGCGTCCCGGAGATCGCGCCGGACGCC
The DNA here is from genome assembly GCA_028284495.1 of Longimicrobiales bacterium. Lineage (GTDB taxonomy): Bacteria > Gemmatimonadota > Gemmatimonadetes > Longimicrobiales > Gaopeijiaceae > Gaopeijia. Next base: position 213,130 of record JANQRP010000002.1, read on the forward strand.
GCGAGCGACAGGCCCGGGGGCAGCGCGCCCGACTGCAGGCTCCACTGGTACGAGCCCGTCCCGCCGGATGCGGCGAGGGTCCGGGCGTACGGGCTGCCGACGACGGCGGCGGAGAGGCTCGACGTGACGATCGCGACGGCGGGCGTCTCGGGCGGACCGGTCGGGCCGGGATCCTCACCGGAGTCGCTCCCGGAACAGGCACTCAGCACGAGAATCGGAACCAGGGCGAGCGGCGCGAGTGACCTCGCGAGGAGACTGCGCATGCGACGTCGTGTGGAGGGGACCGGAAAAGCATGGTGAGGCACACCCGGAGGTGCTCCCGGAAGTGCACCTCCCTGGAAGATGGCAGGGTCCGCATCGTCCGGGCGAGGGGGTACCCGCGGGAGCGCGGGGGTGGAACTCGCCGGTCGGGGCGCCGGCAGCGCGGCGTGCGCCGAGGCACCGCGATCGCGTATCGTGCTCCCTCACGTTCCGCCCGGGCGACCGACCGCCCGGACGACCCACGGCTCATCCGCGCCCGGAGATCCCATGACCCCGAGTCCCGACGACCAGCTCGCGAGCATGGTTGCGAACCTCCCCGAGAAGACCGGCCGCTCGCTCGAGGAATGGACCCGCCATCTCAGGAAGGCCGGCCTCGGCGCGCACAAGGAGATCATGGCGCACCTCAAGGGCGAGCACGGCGTCACACACGGCTACGCCAACCTGATCTCGCAGCTCGCCCGGAAGACCGCGGAGGGCGGCGGCGGTGAGGACGACCTCGTGGGGGCCCAGTACGCCGGCGGCAAGGAGGTCCTGCGCCCCATCTACGACCGACTCGTGCAGGCCGTGGGAACGTTCGGGTCCGATGTGGAGCTGGCGCCCAGGAAGGCGTACGTGAGCCTCCGCCGGTCGAAGCAGTTCGGGCTCGTGCAACCGTCCACCAGGACGCGCGTGGACGTTGGACTCAAGCTCCGCGACCGCGCACCCGACGGCCGACTCGAAGCCTCCGGCAACTGGAACTCGATGGTCTCGCACCGCGTGCGCGTGTCGTCCGTCGACGAGGTGGACGCCGAGCTGATCGGGTGGCTCCGGGAGGCGTACGATGAGGCGTGACGGCACGCGTGACCCCGACGTAGCCGAACGTAGACGGAGCGCCGGCGCGGGTCGGTAGCGGCGGATGTACTCACGACAGGTGGGCGGGTGAAGGGGTTCGTGGGTCCCGGCTGAGAGCCGCCCGGATCGACGCGCCGCCTCCGCCCTCCCGCGACTCCGCTTACCCTCGCGGGCCACCCGTGATATTGTTGGGCAACAGGGCCCAGGCACCTTCCCGGAGATCGACATGCGCGCGCTCAATCCTTCCCGCTCGACCCTCGCGGCCGGTCTGGCCGCGTTCGCCATCGTCGTCGTCTCGGCGTGCTCCGACACTGTCGTCTTCGGCCCCCCCGAGGAGCCGGGCCCGACAGGGTTCGAGGGTGACTGGGTGGGCATGCTCCAGGGGTCGGAGATCATTCTCCGGGTCGGTGACTTCGGGACCCGACCGACGGCGGAAAGCCGAGTGCTGTGGCGAGATGTCGACTGGGATGCACTCTGCACCGTGACCGTGACGCCCGAACGATCCGACATCGAGTGCGACGTGGAGCCCAGCGTCGACGGCACGTTCTGTGGCGACCCGACGCCCTTCGTCGATATTGAGGGCTCGGAGCCGAACGTCCGCATCGAGGCGACAGTCGGTGGACTGATTCGGGAGGGGCCCGGGGATCCATGCGACGGTCCCGTGCTTGTGTCGTGGGAGCCTGGGGGAGGGGTGATTTTCACACCGGGTTGACCGGCGAGTTGGCGGCGTCGTCCGGCGGTGGAAGCCGTGGATCTGGCGGACTACCTCCCCCGCACCTCGTGGCGAAGGAGCACCTCGCCGGGCAGCGCGCCCGTGAGCCGCTCGCCATCGACCACCGCTTCGCCGTTCACGAACACGTATGCGATTCCCTCGTTCTCGCCCCCGGGGTCGAGGATCGTCGCGTTCGCCTCGACACGGTCGTAGTCGAACACCACGAGGTCGGCCTTCTGGCCCACGCGGACGTATCCCCGGTCGGGCAGCCCGATGATCTGCGCCGGGAGTCCCGTCGAGGAGCGCACGAAGAAGGGGAGCGTGATCGTGCCCTTCTCCCGCACGTACGTCGCGATCTTGTGCGGGTAGGTGCCGTAGTAGCGCGGATGGCGCCCGGGCCCGGCGTTCAGGACGACGCCTCCGTCCGTGCTCGTGGCGGTGAAGTCCTGCCGCATGTAGCGCTCGACGTCCTCGGCGCTCCCCGCCAGACCGCGATAGCGCACGCCCGATCGTAGCGCCGGCGAACCGAGCTCGAGCGCGAAGTCGATCGCCTGCTGCACGGCGCTCACTCCGTTTTCGTCCGCGACTTCCTGAAGCGTGCGTCCGACGAGGTCCTCGTGCCCGTCCGGCGCCAGCACGATCACGTGCCGGTCCGCTCCGCCCTGCAGGTCGAGGATGTACTCGGTGTCGATGATCAGCTCCGCCCGGAGCTCCGGATCGGCGAGGTGGGCGCGGAGGTTGTCGAGCATCCCGTCGTCGAAGGCGAAGCTGTTCCAGACCGGATCGTCGAACCCGCCGCTCCGATCGGTGCCGACCGGCGCGAAGTAGTGGCGCGGCACGACCTCGACCGATCCTCCGCCGAAGGTCTCGTACGGGTACTGATCCAGGTAGACCTCGACGCCCTCCGCCCAGGCGCGCTGGATCGCGTTCACGTCGATCGCCGACTGGCCCCAGGTGCGCGGACCCTTCGCCTTGATGTGCGACCCCACCACCCGGATCCCCGCCTCGCGTCCGATCCGGATCGTCTCGTGCATCCCGTCGGTCGCGGTCAGGCGCCACCCCGGCGGCCACGTCGACGGCGGCGTGTAGTGCTCGACCATACTCGGTACCAGCCAGAGCGGAAGCGGCGACTGGCTCCGCTGGTGCGAGTAGTAGAAGCCGTCGTACTCGGCCACCACGTGGGCGAGCTCGATGATCTCCTCGGTCGTCGAGAAGCGGCCCGGGCGGTACTCCGGACCCGCGCCGAGACCCCACGCGCCCGCCTCCATCCCGCGCCGCACCTCCTCGGCCATCGTCGCGATCTCGAACTCGGTCGCCTCGCGCTCGATGTCGCGACCCATGACCTCCTGGCGGACTCGCCCGTGCCCCACCATCGGCACCACGTTGAGCGCCGTGCCCCCGTCGCGGAATCCCGCGATCTCGTCCTCGAGCGGCCACGCCCGGTTCCGCCCGTCGGGGCCGAACACGACGGTCGTGATTCCCTGCGCGACCAGGTTCGGGGCGCGCCGCTGCTCGACGTCGCCGTCGAAGAACGCCCGGTCCGCGTGGCTGTGCATGTCGATGAAGCCCGGGGTCACATGGTGCCCGGTGACGTCGATCACGCGGGCAGCCGTCGCGTCGGTCAGAACACCAACCGCGGTGATGACGCCGTTCGTGACGCCCACGTCGGCACGGACGGCCGGGTTGCCGGTGCCGTCCAGGACGAGGCCACCGCGAAGCAGGAGGTCGAAGGACTGGGCGTGGGCGGGCAGCGCGAGCGATGCCATGGCCAGAGCGGGCACGACGAACCGCGCGAGGGACATGCGGGACTCCGGAGCGGGGACAGGTGCTCCGATCATGCGCGGCGCGGGCGGCCGGCGCGAGGGTGCGCGGCACGCCGAACGCGTGCCCGAAGCCGACGAAGCGTCAGTCGCCGTCGCCGTCCAGCGCCAGTTCCGGCGCCGCGAGCTCGCGCGGCGTGACGTCGACGGGCGCCCCCGGCTCGATCTCCTTCTTCGACCGGATCCCGAGTTCTTCGAACTTTCGCCCGGTCACGAGCACCCTCGACTCCAGCGACCCGACGGCCCGATTGTACGCTTCGGTCGCCCGAACCAGTCCTTTACGTACGTCGTCGAAGTGGCTGCTCAGTATAGAGATACGCTCATGCAGCTCACGGCCTAGTTCACTGATTTCACGGGCGTTCTCGGCAAGCTGCTCCTGGCGCCACGCGTGCGCCACGGTCTTGAGCAGGCCGATCAGCGTCATGGGGTTCGTGAGCACCACGCTGTTCTGCAGTGCCTCGTCCACGAGGGTCGGGTCCTCCATGACGGCAGCCGTGTAGACGGCGTCGCTCATGTACATGGCGACGAGGTCCGGCGTGTCGCCGAGCGCCTCCTGATAGGACTTCTGCCCGAGTGTCCTGATGTGCCCGCGGACGGCCCGGGCGTGCTGCTGCCGGGCGGTCTTCCGGGCCTTCTCGTCGTCCGTGTTCACGGCGAGGAGGAAGTGGTCCATGGGGACCTTGGAGTCGACCGCGATCCGGCGATCCCCGGGCAGGTTGATGATCAGGTCGGGCCGCAGCGCTCCCCCTCCCCCGTCGAGCGTCTCCTGCTCGACGAAGTCCACATGCTTCTCCATCCCGGACATCTCGACGGCGCGCCGGAGCTGCATCTCGCCCCATTGGCCACGAACCGTGGGCGCCCGGAGCGCCCCGGTGAGCTCCTTGGTCGCGCTGTGGAGCTGGTCCTTGGCAGTGACGAGCTGCTCGAGCTGGGCCTTGAGCCCGCTGAAACCCTTCGTCCGCTGCTGCTCCACCTCGCCGATCTTCACCTCGAAGCGCTTGAGCGTCTCGGTGACCGGCTTCACCAGCTGCTCTACCTCCTTCTTCCGCGTATCGAGGTCGCCCTTCGCGGCTTCCCGCAGCGTCTCGAAGCGCTGGTCGGCGAGCTGCATGAAGGCCTTGTTGCTCTTCTCCATGATCTCGGTCGCCACCGTCCCGAACTCGTCCTTCATCCGGTCCTTCAGCTCGACGAGCGCCGCGTACTTCTGCTGCTCCGCCTCGAGCTGCGCCTCGAGCCGCGCGACGCGGGCGGTGAAGTCGGTGACCTCCCGCGCCTTCGCCTCGGCGTCGGCCCGCGCCTTCGCGACGGCGTTGCGGAGCAGCAACCACGCGAGGCCGGCGCCGACGGCGGCGGCCACGATGATCAGGAGCAGGGACTGCGAGTCGAGCATGGCGCGGAGGTCGGGAGTAGAGGCGCTTCTAGTCTAACGGCACGTCCAGCACGGCACCGACCTCGAGGAAGACGAGCGTACCCGTGATGCGGTCCGGGACCAGCCCGTACAGGTCCGCCACGGCCTCGCGGTAGCGTCGGATCTGGGGGGCGTAGTGCTCGAACTTCTCCTCGAGCGCCTCGGGATCATCCGGGTCGATGAGGTCGGTCTTCCAGTCGAGGATCTCGGCGCTGTAGACCTCGCCGTCCCGCTCGAGCAGCACGAACCGGTCGATGAAGCCCTCGACCATCACGTGCTCTCGGTCGTCCCGCCACAGGAACGGGAGTTCCGGCTCGACGGAGACGCCCACGTCCTCGGGGTAGCGGGTCCTGGACAGGGTCGCGAGCACGTCCGGATGGAGCATGCGCCCCCGCAGCCAGCGGGCCCACGCCTGCACGGTCTCCGGGTCTGCGGTGGGAGCCTCGCGCGCGGCGACGGCTCGCATCCGCGCGTCGTCGGAGAGGAGCGTGCCGGCCAGCGGGTCGCTCGCCGCGTCCGCGGACGCCCCGGCCGCCAGCCACTCGACCGGCTCGAGCCACGCGTGGACCACGGTCCCCTTCTCGCGCGCGGCGCTCGCTCCGTCGCCGAGCGCGAATCCGAGGTCGATGCGGTCGCCGCCCTCCTCGGATGACGGACTCCGGCGCTCGAGCATCCGGCGCCGAGGGGCGGGCGCGAAGTCGATGCGGCTCGGGGCGGCGGGGGCCGAGCCGACGCCGGACGCGACGTACGAAGCGACGTCCGGGCCAGCGTCCGGGGCGGCGGGGTCGTCCTCCAGCACGGCATCCCAGTCGAGATCGCTCTCGGGGTGGCGCCAGAGCGGTAGCTCGGCGTCGCCGGGCGTCCACGCGTAGCCGTCCTCGAACGCCTCGGGCACGAGCCGCTCGACCAGGATTCGGGCGGGGGATCGAGCTGTGCTCTTCGCGTCGGGATCCTCCGGAACGAGCAGATGCAGGGCATGCCGAGCGCGGGTCATCGCGACGTACAGCACGCCGAGCGCGTCCCGGAGCTCGGCCTCCCGAGCCTGGGCGAGCGCGCCGGCGAGTTCGGGGTGAGCGTCGAACAGACGCCCCTGCCACGACGGCATCGACGGGAAGACGTGCGTCGGCCGGCCGTGTCCCTCCGGGCGGTACGGCACCGCGGGTGGCCCACCCCGGCCTCCCCCGAACATCGAGGCGTGCAGTTCCGGAAGCACCACGACGTCGAACTCGAGGCCCTTGGAGCGATGGATCGTCATGACTCGGACGCGCGCCTCTCCCGGCAGCTCGGCCTTCGCCTCGAGCGCTCGCCGGACGAAGGGATCCACCCGGATGCCGGCGTCGCCGGACGCATCCCACGCGTGCCCGAGCTGGACGAGCTGCCCGAGACGTTTGCGGTCGCGGGCGTCGGTCGCGTCGCGCACGCGGTCCTCGATCTCCTGAAGGGTCTCGCCGTACCCGTCCTCGACCAGCTGTCGCCGGAGCAGCCGCGAGACACGGAGCGCCCCGGCGTCGTCCGACGGGTCACGGTACGCGTACGCCTCGCCGAGCGGCCCCGAGGCCACGTGCCAGCGGGCGAGCCGGTCGGACGGATGGTCGGCCAGCCGGAGCAGCGACAGGACGGCGACGACCGCCGGCGAGTCCGCGATCTTCGTGCCGCCCTCCTCGCTCGCCGGAACGCCGCGCGCGGCGAGCTCGGTGATCACGCGCGCGACCATCCGGTTCGTCCGGGTCAGCACACCGACCGTCGCGTGTGGATGCGCCTCGAAGAGTGCGGCGATCCGGTCCGTCGCCCATGTGACGAGGTCCGGGCCGTCGTCCGGATCCGTCTCCGGCCCGACCCAGAGCGCCACCTCACCGGGACGCGTGGACTCTCCCGGGCGGAGCGCGACGGTGTGCACCTCGAAGTCGTCGCGCCACCTTCGGGCGGGCTCCACGTCACCCGGCTCCTTCCGGATCGCCGCGGTCTCCTCGATGCCTCCGAACACGCGGTTGACGGTGTCGAGTACGGGCGCGCAGGAGCGGTAGCTGCCCGCCATCGAGTCCCGCTCGAAGCCCAGGTCGTTCCCCAGCGCGCGCAGCACGACGGGCGCCCCGCCCCGCCACCCGTAGATGGACTGCTTGGGGTCGGCGACGACGGTGACGTGCCCGGGCTCGTCCGGGGCGGCGCGGTCGACGACGCGCCGGAGCAGCGGCGCGACCACCTGCCACTGGAGGAGCGACGTGTCCTGGAACTCGTCCAGCAGCAGCCGTTCGACGCGGCCGCCCATCCGGTACGCGAAGTCGGTCCGGCTCGTCGGCTCGCGAGCGCCCGACAGGTGGCGCGCCACATCGTCGAAGCCCAGCCTGCCCGAGCGAGCGACGCGCGCACGCCACGCCTCGTGGTACGCCTCGGCCAGCCGGCCCAGGGCCCGGCCGCGACGGGCGAGAACGTCCGCGAGATCGCGTGCCGCCACGGCCGCCGTGTCCAGGAGGAGGGCGACGGCGCCCGGCTCGATCTCCGCGCCGCTGAAGACCGGGGTCTCGCCCGGGGCCGTCTTGACGTACCCCTTGTAGAGTCCGCGATCGGTGAACTTCTCCCAGTTCCGGCTCCCGATGTCTTCGATCGCGTTCCGGATCGCGGTCACCCATGCCTGTCGGGGATCGCCCGCCTTCGTCGTCGGGATCTCGAGCTCCCGCCAGCGCAGGACGAGCGCGTCGATCTCGGCGTCGAGATCGCCTTCGTCGCCGTCACGGAGTGCCGCGGCCGCGCTCCATCCGGGCCCGGACGGATCGAGCGCGGCCTGGATCTCCACCAGCGTCTCGACCGCCTCCACGAGCGACCCCTGCACCCGTCGACGCGCCTCACCCCCGTGTACCTCGCGCACGAGCTGCAGCGCCTGCCCCCGATCCCCTGCCGCGAGGACCTCGTCGAGCACGTCGGCCCGCGCGTCGGCCAGCACCGTCTCCTCGGCGACGCTCCATCCCGGCGGCAGGCCCAGGTCGTGCCCGAACGCGCGCGCCGTCCGCTGGAACCACGAGTCCAGCGTGCCGATCTCGAAGGTGTGGAGCTCCTGCGCCGTGGCGTGGAGGAGTGTTCGCCAGCCCCGGGCGTCGCGACTCTTCGGGGCGTCGGGAAGCTCCGCGAGCTGCTCCGAGAGGGCGGCCGCCTCGGCATCGTCGAGCGCGGCCCGCCCCATCCGGACGAGAACCCGCTCGAGGATCTCGCCCGCGGCGGCCCGGGTGAACGTGGACGCGAAGATCGCCGAGGGGGGGAAGCCGTCCGCGAGCGCCGCAATGATCCGCGAGGAGATCTGGAAGGTCTTCCCGGACCCCGCGGACGCGACGATCAGTTCCCGGCGGCTCATCCGGCACTCCCCCCGCCGGTACCGTGGCGTTCACCGTCACGCGGTCCAGGCGTGACGAGTACACCCGTCCCGAGCACCCGCTCGAGCTCGTCGTCCAGGAAGCGGGCGCCCCGATCGGGATCCCACGTGAACCCGTTCGCGCGTGCCGCGCGGACCGCATCCCGTGCGGCGTCGAGGGCCGCGTCGAAGTCGGGTTGCGACCACCCGGCAACCAGCGCCGCGGTGTCCGACGTGTCCCGCGGCAGCGTGATGTAGCCGACGTCGACGGGCTCGTCCGCCCCGGGAAGCGGGCCCTCCTCCACGCCACCCCCGAGCCGTGGCACCAGCCAGCGGTAGAGGGGGAGCTGGAGATCGACCCAGCGCTCGCCCTTCAGATGCTGCTTCTCCGGCCGCGTCGCGCGGGCGCTCGTCTTGTAGTCGAAGACCGCCCACGCACCGGTGTCGATGTTGCGCTCGATGCGGTCGATGGTACCGGTCACGCGAACCGGGACGCCGTCCACGTCGAGCGGCACGCCACCCTCCGGCGCGCTCCGCTCGACCCCGACCACACGCCACCCCGCCCGGACGCGCGCGACGTGCACATCCGCGAAGGCGTGGAGCCGGGCCCGCAGCTGCTCGAGCTGAAGCTGCACCGAGACATGCGGGCGCTGACGGCGCGACACGAATCGCTCGCGGAACTCCGTGTCGAGGCGATCGTCCAGCCACCTTCGAACCCGCTCCACGTCGTCGCTGTCGTTCGCGTCGCCCCGGCCGAACGACTGGAGTACGCTGTGCGCGAACGTGCCGAACAGGAGCGGGTCCATCTCCCGCGCGTCGTCCCGTACCGCCTCTACTCTCAGGTACTTCCGGAGCGCGAAACGGTAGGGATCGGCGATGAGCCCGGCGAACTCGGTGACGCTCAGCGCGTCGAGGACGTGGCCCGGCACGAGGGTGCGCACGGGGGGCACGGGGAAGGCCGACCGCGCCGGTTCGATGGGCGCCGCCGGGTGCCCGGGTACGAACGCGCTCCCGGTGGCCGTGCCTTCGGCGGCGCGATCGTGAATCCGGCGGATGCGGCGGGCGACCGTCCCCTCGTCCGCTGCGAAGAGCAGCCGCGACGGCCGGAGCGGATCGCCACGGCCGTTTCGCCGGGCCGTCACGAGCACCACGCGCTCGTCCCCCTCCACCATGGCGTGGAGCCGGTAGAGGTCGCGGGCGTACCGGGTCGCGTCGTCGACCAGCCCGAGCTTCGTGCGCAGCGCGTCGGGCAGGAAGGTGTCGCCGCGCACGGCGCGTGGCAGAGAGGGCTCGTTCACGCCGGTGACGACCTTCATCCGTGCATCGTCGGCGTGCATCTCGAGCCAGCCCAGCAGCTCGACCGCGTCGTGCTCCGTGTCCGACGGGATCGCGCCCCCCGCCGCCTGCTGGAGCATCATGCGGATCGCCGTGGAGGCGGAGACCGCGATGTCGAGGTCGGCCGGCACCGTGTCGAATGCGCGTACGGCGTCTCCGATCATGCCGAGCGCTCGCGCCAGACCGCGGTGCGCCCGGTTCGCGTGGTCGAGGTCCTCCGATCGGTAGAGGGTCCGGAGGAGCGCGAGGACCGGCGGGGCCCAGCCACGGATCGGACGGGTCTCGGGCGCGTCGGAGAGCTCCACGAGGAGATGCTCGTCGACGTGCTCGAGAAGATCGCCTACCGCGGGGGCGTCGGTCCCGTCGCGACCGAGCGAGACGGTCGGCCGTCCCCCACGCTCGGGCATCGTGGCCGGAAGGTGCACCGCGTACCATCGGTCCATCGCCCCCAGCCAGGCGCCCTCACCCGGCCCCGGCTCGCCCTGCGCCCTCGCCCGTTCCTGAGCCCGACGCTCCCACTCGAAGCTCCGCCGCAGCCATGCGTCCACGTCCGGGTGCCGCACCAGAGCGGCGAAGCGGTCGTACCTCCGGCCCTCCACGAAGTCGGCCACACCGGCCAGCACCCGCCACGGGGCCGTGTCCTCGATTCTCCGCCCCGCGGCGGCGCGGACGGCGACCCCGGCGGCTCCCAGGCTCTCCGCAAGCCATGGAGTGACCGATTCGTCCGGCACGCCGACCGACACGTCCTGCGCCGAGAGTGCGTGCGCGTGCTCGGCGAGGATGGCCGCCGTCGAGTCCGCCTGCTCGCTCGGGCCGTCCACCACGAGAAGCGTCGTCTCGTCGAGATCGACGGCGACGCCCCTCCACGACTCGGCGAGGACGGTGCCGAAGGGTCCGAACCGATCGGACGCATCGTCGGGCGCGTGCACGAGCGGGCGCACGCGCTCGGCGATCCGCACCAGCATCCGGAGGGCCACCGTCGGAAGCTCGGGGACGCAGACGAGCCACACCTCTCGATCCGTGCGAACGCGGTTCTCCTCGATCGCTTCGATCCGGGCGAGGTCGGGATCCGCGAGCCGGCGGCCGCGGAGGAGGTCGGCGTACGCGTGCTGCAGGTCGGACAGAATCCTCCATCGGGGCGAATCGTCCCCGGTCAGGCCCGAGGCCGGATCACCGCACACGCGCGCGACATCCACGAATCGGTGGCCGCCGGCCGCGACTTCGTGGTGGAGGGCCTGCACGTCCTTCGCGAGCGCCGCCCACGCGTCGGCCGTGCTCAGGTCCTCGACCCGGCTCCAGATCCGCGCCAGCCGGTCGGTGGGAGCATCACGCAGGGCTCGGATCCACGCGAGGCGGCACGTGGCCGGATCGGCGACCGGCCGAACCGGCTCGAAGAGGAGCTCGGGAAGGCGGCCCGCCGTCACGACTTCGGGGGGCACGAGGCGAACGCCCCGCGCCTCCGCCACCTCCACCAGAAGCTCCTTCAGTCGCCGACCGGCACGCCCCCCCGGCACCACCGCGATCGCCCCACGCAGGTCTGCGACACCGTCGCGCGCCGCATCCGCCACGAGCCGCGTGGCCGCGGCCGGGAGGGCGGGGCTGGACCAGCCCAGCCACGGGTCGTGGCCGGCCGAGGACGGGCCGAACAGATCGAGAGGCGGCGGTTCGGCGGAGTCCATGGGGTCGCGTGAGCGGGGCGGCGGCGGGCGTGACGCCGGGATCTCTGAAGCGGCGCCCCTATGATGTCCGGAGGCTGGGACAGCCGCCAGCGAGCGCGACGGGATGCGACGGCGCGATACGCCTCAGGCGCGCTCCGCCAGCTCGGCCCAGCGCTCGACGGCGGTCTCGAGTTCCGTCTCGACCTCGGTAGCCAGGGCAGTGACCGTCCGGACGTCCTCCGGGTCCCGCTGGTAGAAGTCGGGGTCGGCGAGCTGCGCGTGGAGCTCGCCGAGTCGTGCCTCGAGTGCCTCGATCCGGTCCGGCAGCTGCTCCAGCTCATACTTCTCGTTGAACCCGAGCTTTTTCGGCCCAGCCTGCGGGATCGTGGCCCCGGACGACGGCGGGCACTGCGCCGGGCGCGCGGTGACGCGCCCGTCCGCCGCCTCGGCCTCCCGCCGCTCCACCGCGCGCCGCCAGTCGGAGTAGCCGCCGACGTGTTCGCGGACGACACCCGGGGCGGCGGCGTGGCGGCCGCCCTGGTCACCAAAGACCAGCACGCTGGTGCAGAGGTTGTCGAGGAAGTCCCGGTCGTGGCTGACCACGAGCACCGTGCCCGCGAACTCCTGCAGCCGGGCCTCGAGCAGCTCGAGTGTGTCGAGGTCGAGGTCGTTGGTGGGCTCGTCGAGCACGAGGACGTTGGCGGGCCTGGTGAAGAGCCGGGCCAGTAGGAGGCGATTCCGCTCGCCACCGGACAGCGCCCGTACGGGCTGGCGTGCGACGTCGGGGCGGAAGAGGAAGTCGCTCAGATAGCTCATGACGTGGCGACGGCGATCGCCGGTGCCGACGTGGTCGCTGCCGAAGGCGACCGCCTCGGCCACGGTCTCGTCGCCGTTCAGCTGCTCCCGGTGCTGATCGAAGTAGGCGATCCGCAGCGACGTGCCGTGCCGGACGCTTCCGGACGTCGGCTCGAGGGTCCCGAGCAGGAGTCGGAGCAGCGTCGTCTTCCCGACCCCGTTCGGCCCCACGAGCCCGACCCGGTCGCCGCGCATGATCGTCGTGGAGAAGTCACGGATGAGCAGCGGCGGCGCGGTCGCCGGGGCGGCGTCTCCGGACGGGGCGCTGGAATAGCCGAAGGAGACGTCCTCCGCGACGATCACGCGCCGGCCCGACTTCTCCGCATCCTGAATGTCGATCCGCGCCGCGCCGATCCGCGTCCTTCGCCGTGCGCGCTGCTCGCGGAGCTGCTCGAGCGCGCGGACCCGTCCCTCGTTCCGCGTCCGTCGCGCCTTGATGCCGCGGCGGATCCACGCCTCCTCCTCGGCCAGCACACGATCCTCCTCCTCCCAGCGCCGCTCCTCGGCGTCCAGGAGGGCCTCGCGCCGCTCCAGCCAGGTCCGGTAGTCGCAGTCCCACGTCGTCAGCTGGCCGCGATCGAGCTCGACGATCCGGCCGGCGACGCGCTGGAGGAAGGCGCGATCGTGTGTGATGAACAGCAGCGCACCGTCGAAGCGTCGAACGAAGTCCTCCAGCCAGAGGATGCCCTCGATGTCGAGGTGGTTGGTAGGCTCGTCGAGCAGAAGCACATCCGGCTGGCCCGCGAGCGCCCGACCGAGCAGGGCGCGTCGCTTCTGCCCGCCCGAGAGCACGTCGAACTCCGCCGAGAGGTCGATGTCCAGGATCGACCCGAGCCGGTCCACCTCGTGCGCCTCCTCGGGCGCGCCACCCGCCGACGCGGGCAGCCCCGACGCGATGAAGGCGCGCACCGATCCATGGACGCCCTCCGGTACCTCCTGGGGAAGCAGCGTCACGCGCGTGCCGGGCGGCGACACCACCCGGCCTCCGTCCGGCGCGAGCTCGCCCGCGAGGATGCCGAGGAAGGTCGACTTCCCCTCCCCGTTGCGACCCACGAGGCCGATCCGGTCGCGCCGCTCGACGTGAAGCGTCGCGCCGTCGAGCACGGGGGGGCCGCCGAACGCCATCCGGAGGTCGTGACAGGAGAGGATCGCCATGGCGTACAAGCTACACGGGACCGCGCTGGACAGGACCGCCCGACGCCCCAGCCCCGCCTCCTACCCCCGCCGCATCCGCGCCGCCATCCGCGTGTAGCTCTCCGCCCAGATGGCCCGCTCCTCCGCCGGAAGCCTGCCCGCGGGCGTGCGGTCGAGCGCCCAGAGCATCGCCTCTCCGACCGTGCGGTAGTGCCCAGGCACCACACCGTAGCCCGCGTGACGCCGGCCGGAGTCCGCCAGAAGTCCCGCGAACCGCTCGGGGTCACGCGCCGCCTTCACCAGCTGGTCGAGCATCGCCACGAGCTTTCGACGCTGGGACTCCATCTCGGTGAGGACGAAGAGGTCCTCCAGCGTCGGATCGAGCTCGAACAACCGGCCGTAGAAGGCCTCGGCGAACGCGGCGGCGTGCGGCGCGACGCGTGCCCAGCTGATTTCGAGGAGCTCGAGCTGATCGGTCGTCATGAGCGGCGGTGGAAGGGGGTGGGCGTCCAACCCTGAGAGGCGCGTGGACGTTGCGAATCGGCTCACCCCGACGCGCGGTGCGGGAGCGTACCCGCCGGAACGCGGGTGGCGAGGCCCGGCAACCGGCCCCAAATATCCTGCATGACCACGCGGCCCATGGACCCGGCGCGGGTGGAGGAGGTCTTCCTCGAAGCCCTCGAACTCGACCCTCGGGAGTGGGACGGCTTCCTGGCCGCCCGCTGCTCCGATCCGGCCGTCGCTCGCGAGGTCCGGTCGCTGCTCGAACACTCGGGCGAGGACGCGCCCCTGCCGGGTCTCGACGAGCCACGGGCGTTCTCGGGGCACTACCCGGATCGGATCGGCCCCTACCGCATCGTACGTCCGCTGGGCGAGGGCGGCATGGGGGTGGTGCTGCTCGCCATCCGCGAGGGCGAGGGGTTCGAACAGACGGTCGCGCTGAAGCTGCTGCGGGGTCGCTGGGTGGATCCGACGCTGATCGCGCGGCTCGAGTCGGAGCGTGAGTTGCTCGCCGAGCTGGAGCATCCGGGCATCGCGCGTCTGATCGACGGCGGGGTGACCGACGACGGACATCCCTACTACGCGATGGAGTACGTGTCCGGCGACGACCTGCTCACGCATGCCGCCGCCCACGACCTCGACGTGCCCGCCCGCATCGAACTCTTCGTGCAGGTGTGCGACGCGCTCCACTACGCCCACCAGAAGCTGGTCGTGCATCGCGACCTGAAGCCCTCGAACATCCTCGTCGACGCCTCGGGGCGACCGAAGCTCCTCGACTTCGGCATCGCCCGGCGGATCAGGCCCGAGGGGGGCGATCACACGAGTCGATGGGTCACGCCGGCCTATGCGAGCCCGGAGCAGGTCCTCGGGCGGAGCCTCACGACCCGTTCGGACGTCTATTCGCTCGGCGTCCTGCTCTGCGAGGTGCTGGCGGGCGGGCGACCCTACGCGACATCGACGACGAGCCCCGCGGAGCTGGGGCGAATGATCGAGGAGACGACGCCGCGCCGGCCGAGCGAGGTGGCGGACGCGCCGTCCCTCGCGCGGCGGCTCCGCGGCGACCTCGACACGATCGTCCAGAAGGCGCTCGCGAAGGAACCGGACCGGCGCTACGCCTCCGCGGCGGCACTCGCCGACGACCTGCGCCGACACCTCGCGGGCCGGCCCATCGAGGCGCGGGCGGACGGCGCGTTCTATACGCTCGGCAAGTTTCTCGGTCGCCACCGCGGGCTCGCCGCCTCGATCGCGCTGCTGCTCGTCGCGCTGGTCGCGGGCTCGGCCGGGATCGCCTGGCAGGCCCAGCGCGCCGTCGCGGCGCGGGACGTCGCGGAGGAGGAAGCCGACCGGGCCCGGCTGGTCACCGCCATCATGACCGACCTCTTCCGGCTGGGCGACCCGACGCTCGCGCTCGGCGACACCATCGGGGCGCGGCAGCTCCTGGACGAGGGCTCGCAGCGCGTCGAGGCCCAGCTCGCGGACGACCCGGTCCTCCAGGCGAGCCTCTTCCTCGAGCTTGGTCGGGTCTATCGGAATCTGGGCATCGTCGATCGCGCCGAAGGGCTCGCCACGCGCGCCGTCGACCTGCGGGCTGCCGAGCTGCCGGGGTCCGCCGACCACGCCGAGGCGGTGGGGCTGCTGGGCCTCGTGTTTCGCGACCAGGCGCGGCCCGCGGAGGCGGTCGAGCGACTCGACGCGGCGCTCGCCATGCGGCGCGCGAACAACCTCGCCGGCGATTCCCTCGACGCGGCGTGGATGAGCGAGCTGGGATGGGCCGTGCGCGACGTGGGCGAGCACGATCGGGCCAACCGGATCATGACCGAGGCGCTCGAACTGCAGCGCGAGATCCACGGACCCGATCACCCCGCCGTGGCCGGCACGCTGCTCGGTCTCGCCGCCACCATGCACGATCAGGGGAGCTTCGACGAGGCGGAGGCCCTCCTGCTCGACGCGATCGACCGCGGCGCGGCCGACCGACCGACGCCCTCCATGGCGAGCCTCACGCTCAACGTCGGGATGGTGCGCCGGCTCCGCGAACAGTACGGCGACGCCCACCGCTTCCTGGTGGACGCGCTCCGTTTCCACGAAGCGCTGCTCGGCGCGGAGCACCCGGCCACCCTCGACGCGCGCGAGGAGTTCGGTACGAACCTGGCCGCCCTCGGGCGGTTCGCGGAGGCGCGTCCGGTGCTGACGACCAACCTCGACATCGCCGTCAGGACGCTCGGCGAGGAGCATGTGCGCACCCGAGGTGCACGGGAGGCGCTCGCGATGATCGATTTCGATCTCGGCGACCTCGCCTCCGCCGAGGCGCGGATCGACTCGGCGCTCGTCCAGAAGCGAAACGCGCTGGGCCCCGACCACGCCGGCGTGGTGTTTTCGCTGATCCTGCTCGGGGAGGCGCGGCTCGCTCGCGGCGACGCGACCGGGTCCGACGCCGCCTTCCGCGATGCGCTCGCGGTCGGCGACCGGACCGGGGGGAACGAGGGCGTCTACGGCGCCTGGGCCCGGCGTGGTCTCGCCGAGGTCTCTCTGGCGCGGGGCGAGGCGGTGCGCGCGGACTCTCTCCTGTCGATCACGGAAACGCTGCACGCCGACCTCCTCCGGCCGGGGCACCGCTACGTCCTCGACGCCCAGCGGACCCGGGCGCGCATCGAGATCGCGACCGGCCGTCCCGACCTCGCCGTGCCGCGCCTCCGCACGGTACTCGACTATGAGGCGGAGACGCGCCCCACCCCGCACCCCCGGAAGGGGCGGACCCTCGCGCTCCTCCATGCGGCCCACTTCGCGCTCGGCGACACAGCGGCGGCGGAGCAGGCGCGGGAGGCCGCGCTGGCCGAGTTCTCGGAGCTTCCGGACACGCACCCGGACCGGCGCGCGCTCATCGCCGACGCCACACCTCCGGCCGGCGCGGACTCCCCATCGGGGCGAACCCCGTGACCGACACGACCCGTGAGGGCGGCGACGCCGGACCCCCGCCCACCCCCGACCCCGCGGAGATCACACAGGCCCTCGTCGACCTCTCGAACGGCGACGAGCGCGCCCTCGATCAGCTCTTCCCGGTCGTGTACGAGCATCTGCGGGGCATCGCGCGGCGGGAGCTCGGTCGCGAACGCCCCGATCACACGCTGAACGCCACGGCGCTCGTCCACGAGGCGTACCTGAAGCTCGTCCAGCTCGACTCGATCACGTGGGAGGGACGTGCGCACTTCTTCGGGGCGGCGGCGTCCGCGATGCGGCGGATCCTGATCTCGTACGCACGCCGTCGGAACGCCGAGAAGCGAGGGTCGGGCGCCGCGCACGTGAGCCTGGACGACGTGCTGCTCGCGGCGCAGGAGCGGCCCGACCTCGTGCTCGCGCTCGACGAGGCGCTGACCCGCCTGGCCGAGGTCAACGAGCGGCATGCGCGGGTGGTCGAATGCCGCTACTTCGCCGGCATGAACATCGAGGAGACGGCGTCGGCGCTCGACACGTCACCCGCCACGGTGAAGCGCGACTGGCTGGTGGCCCGCGCCTGGCTGAACCGCGAGCTCGCGGGCTAGGCGGCGCGCGCCCGCTCGGGCATCGGCCCCCACCCGCGGATCAGCTCGACCCCGAGGTTCATCTGGCGGCTGAGCGTCTGGTGCAGCTCGCCCAGCTCGGCCGGGCTCCACTCCGCCCCCGCGATTCGGTCCGTCGTCTCGAACAGCCCGAGTGAGACGTCGTTCCGGGCCTCGTGGTATCGGGCCAGCCCGGCGTCGCCGTCCCGGATCCAGCCGCGTGCCAGCGCCTCCGCGTCCCGGAACGCGTCCGAGATGCCGTGCGCCGTCGCGGGATCCCGGAAGAGCCCGGCGTCTCCGACGAGCGCCCACCCCGGCCCGTGCGGGGTGCGCACCGATCCGAGCCGGCCCGCGAACGCGCGGGTCCGGAGCTGGTCGGCACCCGCGCGGAGGCGCGAGGCGAGCTCGCCGTCCATGCGGCCGAGCGTGGTCAGGTACAGCTCGATCATCCCGTGCCGGCCGGCCCGCGCGAACACCTCCGGCGACATCGCCGCGAAGAGGCACGTCTCGCCCTGGTTGGTGGGGATGATGCCCATCGACACGCCCGGCTCCCCCCGTCCCGCCGCGAACCCCCATCGATATCGGCAGGCCAGGTCGGCGGTGGTGCGCACGTACCCGTAGATCGTGGCCGAGGTGTGCTCGGAGGTGCGCTCCACGGGGGCCCCGACGAGCCGCGCGACGGTCGAGTTCTTGCCGTCCGCGCCCACCACCAGCTCCGCGCCCACGTCCGCCGAGGCGCCCGCGCGACCCGCGAGTCGAACGCCGACCACGCGACCCGACGGGGACCGCGCGAGATCCGCGACCCGGACCCCGTACACCACGTCCACGCCGGCCTGCACGGCCGCCTGGTTCAGGATCGGATCGAGCACGACGCGGCGCGGCGCGTACAGGCCCTCGACGCCGTCCTTCGGGGCGATCGGGATCTCGATCTGATGCCCGCCGTAGTCGAAGACCGTGGCCACGATGCGCGGCGTACCAGCCGCCACGACTTCGGGCAGCAGACCCCAGCGGTGGAGCTGCAGCACGCCGCCGCGCATGAGCGCGTGAGTCGAGAGCGTGTCCCGGGTGGGCGGCGACGGGTCCACCATGAGCACCCGCAGGCCGGCGCGCGCCAGGAGCATGGCGGTGGCGGCGCCGGCGCACCGGGCGCCCGCGACCACGACGTCGTAGCGGTCGCGCATCCGGGCGAAGGGGGAGTCGGTCATCGATCCATGTCTCCTCAGGCGACGGCCCAGATGCGGGGTGACGCCTGGCTGCGGGCGCGGTCCATGTGACGCGCGAGTTCGAGAGCGTCGTCGGCCGCGCCGAGCAGGAAGCTCGACGAGCGCCGACGCTGGAAGTTCAGGCCCATCGTGTAGAGGCCGGGGACGGCGCCGACGCCCTCCCGATGACGGATCTCGCCGGCCTCGTCGAAGGCCGGGAGCTGCAGCCACGGGTAGGTCCGGCGGAATCCGGTGGCCCAGATCACGGTGCGGATCCCGAGAGCGTGGAGGTTCAGTGACGTCGGCGCGTCGGGCATCGGAACCGGCCGGAACGGATCGGGGTCGTCCGCGAATCGCTCGAGGCGCTCGCGCGCGAGGCGGCGGTCGATCCGACGCCGGATCATCGCCCACTTGAACTCGGCGGCGGCGATGTTCTCGGCGAGGTCGTCCGCGGTCGTCATACGCGCGCCGTCGGCACCGACGACCCGCCCGACCAGTCGGACGCCGAGCCGCTGCAGCACGCCGAGGTCGACGTCCGCCGGCTCACCGGGCGCCGAGCCGACCAGCTGCAGTGACGGCTGCGCCCGGGACGCGGCGAGGTCCCGGACGTCGCCGGCGCGCTCGCCGAGCGACCCCATCGCGTGCAACCACTCCATGACGTCGCGGCCGCGGTATCGACGCGGGAGTCGGGTATGGCGGCCGACCGCGAGAACCACGTCGCGCCCGCTCCGTCGAAGCTCCGCCGCCAGCTGCACCCCGGTGGCCGAGCTGCCCACGACGAGCACCCCTCCCGGCGCCAGGCCGGAAGGGCGTCGGTAGTCGGTGGGCACGACCTGGCGGATGCGCGGGTCGAGCCTGTGCGCGAACTCCGGCACCGCTGCCGTCTGGCTCTGACCCGTCGCGACCACCAGGCGGTCCGCCTGCCAGGTCTGGCCGCTCGTGTGAATCTCGAACCGGTCCCCTTCCCTTCGAGCGGACTCGACCGACGTGTTCTCGAGCACCGGTGCCGAGAAGGAGCGCGCGTAGCCCTCCAGGTACTCGACCAGTTCGGTCCAGTGCATGAAGGCGTCCGGGTCCCCCCCCCTGTCCGACCAGCCGCCCACGCGCGAGAGCCAGCGTGGTGTGAGCAGGCGGAGCGAGTCCCAGCTCTGGGCGCGCCACCGCGCGCCGATCCGGCCCTGCTCGAGCACCACGTGCTCGACGCCCCGATCGGAGAGTGCGCGGCTCATGGCGAGCCCCGACTGGCTACCTCCGACGATGACCGTATCGACGCGCGGCATGGTGGTCAGCCGCCGTTGACGGTGATGTCCACCGGCACGCTGTTCGTGACGATGTCGTACACCGCCGAGCGGCGGCGCGACTGCTCCACGATCTCGGCGAGCTTCTCGGCCGGGGCGTCGCCCTCGATCTCGAAGTTCACCCGAATGTTCTGGAAGCCGTTCCGGACCTCGTTCGAGAGACCCAGGATGCCCCGCAGGTCCATGTCGCCCTCGATCGAGGACCGGACCGCCGTGAGCGTCACGCCGCGCGCCGAGGCGACGTTGGCGATCCCGCTGGTGAGGCACGACGCGAGGCCCGCCAGGACGATCTCGATCGGCGCGGCCCCGTTGTCGCCCCCGACCAGCACGGCCGGATGGTCCGCGTCGATCTCGAAGACGCGGCCGTGCTCCTGCTCGGCACCGGCGCCGTAGAAGGAGTGGATCGACGTGCGGCTGTGCGTGCCGGCCTGCCATTCGTTGGTGGCGCGGAAGCGGAACTCCGCGAGCTCCGGCATCTCGCCGACGTGGTTGATGGTGGCGAAGAGGGTCGGAACGTCGACTCCGTTGAGCGGGGCCCGCTCGAGGGTGGCCTGCGACATCGCTATGTCTCCTGTCCTGAGGATCGGTTCGGTGCACCCCGTTCGGGTGCTCACCGATCAAAGGCGCAGGATCGTCCGGAATCGGCTCATCGGATCCGGGATCGGTCGCTCGACCCCCGATTCGATGCCATTCGTCACCTCAGAATCCGGTACCGGCGGAGGTACTCGACACCGAACTCGTCGGCGCGCTTCGTGACCAGCACGTCGTCGCGCTGATCGACCACCTCCTCGTCCGGCGGCAGATCGAGCCGCGCCACCTGCTCACCCGAGTCACCGTCGAGCACCCACCACGTGCGAGGATCTCGCCGCTCTTCTCGCGCGAGCCAGATCAGGCCCGACTGCGCGGCCACCACCGCCGAGACCGCCGGCATCGTTTCGGGGACCCACACGCCACCGGTGTAGGCGTCGCGCACGCGGTCGCTCAACGTCGCCTCGCGCTCGGCGCGAATCTCGGCGACCGGAGCGGGCATCGGGGCGTAGGCCCACGTGCGGTCGAACACCGTGTCGCCGTCGGCCGCGACACTCATCACGCGGAACGTCCCCGGCTCGGGATTCCCCGCGGGATCACGCTCGACCCAGAGCAGTCGGCGTCCGTCGCGCGTGTGCTCGAGCGCGGGCCCCGTCTGGATGCCGGACAGCATGCCCTCGGGCGTCTGCACCATGAACGGCGAGGGCAGGAGCACGACCGTGTCTCCGAGCACACCGTCGGCCCGAAGGGTGCGGACCGGCACGCCCGCCCGAAGCTCGGCGGGCGGCCCGCCGGTGCCCGGGCCCGGCACGATCAGCCCCGGGAACGCCAGCACGGATCCGTCAGGAGCGCGGACCGCACCCCGGTAGATCATGGTGGCCAGGCCCTCGCCGAGTCGGGCGGTCGGCCACCGCTCTTCGTCGACGAGGGTGCCGTCGAGGTCGAAGCGACTCATCCGCTGGTTGCCCGAGTCGAACACCCAGAGGCCCGTCGAGTCGATCGAGATCGATCCCACCGACTGGAATTCGCCCGGCCCTTCTCCGCGCCGTCCGATCGTGCCGTCGAACGTGCCGTCCGCGGCGTGCACCCGGACGTAGCCGTCCACCCGCTGGCCCACGTACAGCCTGCCCCGCGGCCCGATCGCGACGTCCCCGACGGCGGTGAGCGCCTGCTCGACGTCGTCGAGGGATCCGATCTCGTGGATCAGCTCGACCTCCCAGGAGGGGGCGTCCGGCGCGGACGACGCGGTGCCCGGCGCCTCCGAGCAGCCGGCGACCGCAAGCGCCAGCAGTGCGCGCGGTACCCACCACCCGTGCGGTCGCGGCCGGCTCGTCGCCCTCATCGAGCGTTCCCCGCGCCTCCACTCTCCATCGCGCGCGTGGCGGGACTCGCGTCGGCCGGGCGTCCCTGAACCCCGTCCGAGCGCACGCGGGCCAGGATCTCCGACAGCACGGGGTGGTAGCTGCGTACCACCTCGTCGGTGGTCGGTGGATGCTGCGCGGTCAGCAGTACGAACCAGGGCGCGGCGTCCGCAGCCACGGTCTGCTGGTAGCCGATGCCCCGCTCGCCGAGCACCACCCGGAGTCCGCCGGAGATGGCACGCACCGCGTCGAAGCCGGGCACGTTCCACTCGCAGATCATCCACTCGTCCTCCTCGAACTCCATGCTCTGCTGTTCGAAACCGCGCCGGGCCGTGCCATAGGAGAGGGCGAAAGCACGCGCCAGGGACGTATCCGCCTGAGGCATGAGCACGCCGTTGACGATCGGTCCCCCCGGCGAGCCCGATCGCCACGTCGCGCGCCAGCCCACCTCCCGCCGTGGCGAGCGCTGAACCTCGACGAGGGCGAAGCTGTCGGCGACCATGGGCAGGTGCGCACCTTCGAACCGCATCGGCCCGAGGTCGGCCTGCCACAGGGGAAGGCCCGGACCCATGACGCCGTCCGTGACCCCGACGCCGCCGAGCGTCCCCGCCACGAAGGCGTCGAGCCGCGGCTGGAACGCGTCGCGCTGGTCGAGCGCCGTGGTGATCCGATGCTTCACGAGCTGCCCGTCCTTCTCGAACACGAAGAGCCACGTCCAGCGTCGCACGCCGTCGAGCTCGTAGGTGCCCTGTGCCTGCATGCCGGCGTACGTGCGCCCGTCCGTGCCCATGACCTCGATCGGGCCCTCCTCCTCGAGCACGACCTCCACGCTGTCCCCCTGCGCCACCATCCAGTCGAAGATCTGACCGCGGGCGTTCTCGAACTGCTCCTCGAGGGTCTCGCCGCTGTCGAAGAGGTAGAGCGTCACGCTGGGCGCGTCCTCGATCGGCGAGGCGTAGTTGATCGTCAGTCCGAGACCGGTCCGAGGCGCCACACGCACGCGGTACACGTCGAAGGTGTCGACCGCCATCGGGACGTCGAACCCGGCGATGTGTGCGGTCGATGGTTCCGACTCGAAGATGCTCTGGGCGATCGTCGGACCGGGCGTGGCGAACAGCGGGATCAGGACGCCGGCCGCGAGTGGGAGTGCACGACGGATCATGAGGTCTCCGGGCGGAGGAAGGGGCGTGGACCCGGGATCATTCCCCGTCGGTGGCTTGGGAGGTCCATCGGCGGGTCGCCCAGACGCACGACGGGGGAGGGCGCCGAGGCACCCTCCCCCGCGTGACTCTCGGCCCGTCGAGTCCCGACGAGCCGGCTTCCTCCCGTCCGATCAGGTCGGGCAGGCCACTCCCACACACGTGATTCGGGGCGTGGGGGCGACGTCGGCCGCCGTGATGGGCGACAGCGCGACGATGTGATCCTCGAGCGCCTTCTGGTACGTGGTCGTGGTCGTCGTCACCGGAAGGTCGGACAGCGGGTAGCCGTCGCCGCCGTTGGCGAGGAAGTTGACGATCCCGAGTTCGAGGGTCGGCTGGGACGTGTCGACCACGCCTCCCGTGACGTACGGAACGCCTCCGACGATCACCTCGAGCACCCGGCTCCCCGGAGCGAGCGACGCGTCGTAGGTGAACTCGAATCCGGCCACCTGCGCGAACCGGCCGTCCACGCCCTCGACGTTGGACACCGCGTTCTCGAGCACGTCCTTCAGGCGCTGCGGCGTCACGCCGGACACCGTGTACACGAAGTTCGCGAACGGAAGGGTGTTGAAGGTGTCGAGCCGTGTGACGTCGGCCGGCAGCGAGGTCTCGCCGATCTTGACCGAGTTCCGGATACCGCCCCCGTTCGCCATCGCGATGTCCGCGCCCGGCGCCGCCGCCAGGATCGCGTCGGCGATCAGCGACCCGTAGGCCGTTTCCCGCGTCCGGACGAGCGCGCGGGTCCCGTCGAGGAAGATGTCGGTCGTGCCGATGTTCACGTCGAGCGCATCCACGGCCTCCTGCACCGGCCCTTCGACCGACGCGGCGATCCCGACATCGGGTGAACCCCCGATCACCGGCACCGGCCCCGAGCCGCGGAAGGCGTCGCTGAGACGCGGGAAGAAGCGGCCGAGTCGTGGGAAGGTGCGCGTCGGCGCTCGCTCGACGCGGATCACCCGGCCGCCGAGGAACACGGCCTCGAGCCGACCGACGTACTCGTAGCTGCCCGACGTCGTGACGAGCGGCACGCGCACGCCCTCCGAGTCCCTCACCCAGATCGGGTAGGGACCGTCGACCTCGGCTCCCGGAAGCAACTCGTTGCCCGGCGCGGCGAGGAGCTCGTCCCCGCCGCCGGCGACCGCGATGTCGACCCCACGAAGCTGCGCGATGAGCTCCTGATCCTCCTGGACGCTCTGCAGGTGGCTGATGAGGACGATCCGATTCACGCCGTCGGCCTCGAGCTCGTCGACCGCGGCCTGCACGGCCGGGAGAACCGCATTCACGACGACGGCGCCCGGGCTCGAGATCTCAGGGAGCCGCTCGGTGGTCGCACCGATGATTCCGACGGGGCCGCCGTCGGTTTCGACGACGGCGTAGGCGGCGATGCGGCTCGCGACGCCGGCGAGGGCCGCCTCGGGACCGACGTCGAGGTTCGCGCTCAGGAACGGGACGCCGGGCACGTCGGCGATGAAGTCGGCAAGGACCGCAGGCCCGAAGTCGAATTCGTGGTTGCCGAGTGCGATCGCGTCGTAGCCGAGCTCGTCGAGCCCGATCGCGTCGTACGGGATGCCGTCGTCGAGGCTCGCCTGGAACTGCGGGCCGGCGAGAAAGTTGTCCCCGGACGAGACGAGCAGCACGTCACACGTCTTGAAGCGCGACCCGATCCCGCGGCGGCACTCCTCGGCCTCCTCCCGGAGCTCGCGAACGAGGCTGACGAATCGCGCGATTCCGCCGACGTCGCCGTCGGGGAGGAGCGACGACTCGGCGTCGTTGTTGTGGAGCAGCGTGAGGGTGAAGGTCGGCAGGAAGAACTCGGCGTCCTCGGACACCTGCTCGACGGGCGCGACGGGCGACGGCGTGTCGTCGTCGCAGGCCGCGAAGATGCCCGCGACGAGCAGCGCGAGCGTGAGTCGACGGAACATTGAAACTCCTGGGCTTCTGGCTGGGATTCCCGGACCGGACGGCCCGACCGGCTCCGACCGCACGGAGCCAGGACCCTGAAGTTTCCTCCCCGCCGTCACCCGGCGATCAGTACAGCGAGACGAACGGGTAACCGGCTCGTAGCGGATCCGATCCACATGTGGCGCGCGCGCAACACAATCGGCCGTCCCATCGGCGACGACCCACTCTGCGCCGTTTGTTCATGCGGCCTCCGATGTGGTACGGATGGTGCAAATCAGTGGCGGTCACCCGCGGACCGGCACCCGGTTCGCACTGTCCCACCGGGCGCTCGTGCGCCGGTTCAGCTCGACAGGATAGCCACGTGATCTTCCGCACTCGATATCTCATGCCTGCCCTCGGGGCCGGCGTCCTCGCGTTCGCCGGATGCGATGGCGACGCGACCGGCAGCGGCTCCCCCGACATCTCGGCCGTGGGTGCCTCCGTCTCGAGCTTCCGCCACCAGGCGGTGACGGTTCAGATCGGCGCCGCCGGCGCGGTCGGGGCGGTCCCGCTTCGCCTCGTGGTCCCGCCGGCGCACGGCGCGCTGGACGTGCTCCCGTCGTCGGTGTCCGGCACCATTACGGTGACGTACACGCCCACCGGGGGCTTCGTCGGCGGCGACGAGTTCCTGTACGAAGTCGGCGGAGGAAGCGACGCGTCCCGGGCGCGGGTTCGCATCACGATCCGGAATCGCGCGCCCGAGGCTTCGGACGCGGCGGTCAGCACCATCGTGGCCACCCCGGTCGAGATCGAGCTCGTGGCGGACGACGCCGACGGCGATGCCGTCACCTTCGAGCCGTTCCAGCTGCCCGTGAACGGTACGCTGGGTCCGGTGGTCGCGACCGGGCCGAACACGGCTCGCGTGACCTACACGCCCTCCGGGTCGTTCCTCGGCTCCGACATGTTCACCTTCCGCGCGGTGGACGGCATCGATGCGAGCGAGCCGGCGGAAGTCACGGTGGACGTTCCCGCGGAGATCGCGGCGATGCCGCTTTCGATCACGACGGACGAGGACCGGGCCGTGACCTTCGACCTGCAGGTCATGAACCCCGGCGGCGTGAACGTCGCGTTCGCGCTCGTCGGGCAGCCGACCCGCGGCCATCTGACCGGCCCCGCGCTGGCGGTGGGTGAGGGTGCGCCCGGAGCGTCGCCCACCCGCGTCACGTACGTGCCGGACCCGGAGTTCTCCGGACCGGATTCGTTCACGTTCCAGGCGACGACCGCCAATGGGGCGCCGTCGACCGCGACGGTGGACGTGATGGTCCACCCGGTCAACGACCTCCCGTCGTTCGTGATGGGTCCGGACATCGTCACGCGCGCGGGTGACGGCCCCCAGCTGCACCCCGGTTGGGGCAGTGGGATCTCGGCCGGACCGGACGAGGCGTTCGGGGCGGACGCCCGGTTCCGCGTGTTCACGGGCGATCCGAGCCTCTTCGGGGAGCCCGTCTCGGTCGACCTCGACGGTACCCTCCGCTTCACCCCGCACTGGAAGAACCACGGAACGACCACGATCACCATCCAGCTGGACGACGGGGACGGCGGCGTCACGCAGCCGACCACGTTCGAGATCGAGGTCGAGCCGCCGCCACCGCCGCCGCCCATCACCGCGACGTTTCACCAGGAGCGGTTCGAATCGAAGACGGGCACGTCGCCCGCCCTTCCGATCGGCCCGAACCGGGTGCGCTACGCCTTCGTGATGGAGGGCTACCAGGCCGAAACCGGCGACCGTGGCTACTCCGACTTCACGATCGGGGGCGTGTCCGGGACGAAGCTCGCCAACGAGTTCGCCGAGTTCAATCCGGCGGAGCAGCTCTCGATGTTCGAGGTCTGGCGCTGGCGCCCCCAGGAGGTCAAAGCGTTCTCGGACCTGGACTACGAGCTCACCGGCGGTGGCGGTGAGAGTCGTCCGCGCCTGGTCGTCTTCGTGGACGTCCTGAGCGTCGATCGAGACGTGTACGAGCGGACGATCGTGTCCGCCGAGAACGCATTGGACCTGACCGTGGCCGCGAACCCCGGCGACCTCATCATCGACGCGTACGGGCTCCGGTCGAACGGTAGCGGGGATCTGTCCCTCACCTACGAATCGGGCCAGACGGAGCGGTTCGTCGCGACCGACCCGATCGACGCATTCGACGACGCGACGGCGGTGATCGTGGGACTCGGCGAGAAGCTCGCCACGGGTGCGTCGGAGGACCTCGACGCCTCAGCCGTGAATCTGACCACGCCGCACTATCGGATCGTGCTGGTGGTAGCCCAGGACGACGGCAACTAGCCGCGCCCACTCCCGGGAAACCGGAGACGGCACGCGCCTCGCGGGGCCCGGCCGGTCAGCGTCGTTCGACGAAGATCGGCTGGGTCCACGCGGCGTACCCCATGCTGTCGACGATCCGGGCGCGGACATAGCCGAAGTCCGGCCCGGCGCCGTTCGGTGGAAGCTCACGGCCCGTCAGTTCGTACACCGCCACGTCGTCGCCGGTGGTGGCCAGCACCTCGCCGCCCGGGCCGATGAAGGTGGTCGTGTGGCGGAAGCTCCCGCGGAACGCGAGCTCGATCTCGAGCCGCGTGTCGGTCACGCGGATGTCGGCGATCTCGGGCCCGGTGCTCGCGTAGAACCACCCGTTTTCGAGGGCGTCCATCACGGCGTTCGGCTCGAGGGAGGCGGCGCGCACCCGGACCCACCCGCGCCCTGGGTTGGCGCGATCCCGCGCGAATTCGCCCTGGAAGTGGTGGGCGTCATCCACCGCGATGCCGTACACGATCTTCCCGCCCGTGAGGAGCATGTCCCAGATCTCCTCCAGCCCCGGCACGTCGCCGCCACCGTGGTTATGGACGAGGGGGTGCCCGTTGTAGATCTCGAGGAGCCGGTACCGTTCGACCTGCCGAAGCTCTTCCGCTCCGAACGACCACCGGAAGTTCGGGTGGTTGATGTGCGGCACGCCTTCCACCTCCCGCACTGCATCGACGTTGTTCTGGATCGTCTCCACCAGCGTCGACCCGTTTCTCGGCTCGACGTACCGCGGGAGGTTGAGTCCGTTCACGTGCACCGACGCACTCTCGAAGCTCGTCGTGACCTCCTCACCCGGGATGAGGATGAACGCCGTGTCGGTGAGGTGCGCGAGCGTGGCGGGGTCGGTCAGCGTGTTGTGGTCGGAGAGCACGAGAAAGTTGTAGCCGTGGTCGCGGTACCACTGCGTGACCTCGGCGGGCGGAGTGTCGCCGTCACTCTCGGTCGTGTGCGTGTGGGTGTTGCCGAGGTACCAGCGCTCGCCAGGCCACTCGGGCACCACGAACTGCGCCTCCTGTGCGACGAGCGGAGCGGCGGTCGCGGCGAGGAGGAAGACGACGAACGGGCTGCATGAGGCGCGCATCGAGCACTCCGGGCGAAAGGACGCTTCGGAGCAGCCTACACCGCCCGGGTCGTGCACGCACGACCCGGGCGGTGGGCGCCCTCGGCAGGCGTCACTCCCGAAGTGTCACGGCTGCGTCCGTCCGCGCCGCGCGCAGGGCCGGAAACCACGACGCGGCAAAGGCCGTGCCGACGAGTACGACCGAGGCCGCGGTCAGCACGGCGGGGCTGAACGGCTCGACCCCGAAGAGGGCCCCCCGGATCGCGTTCGCGAGCGGGATGGCGAGGCCGACGCCCAGCACGACACCCACCACCGCGAGCCCGACACCACGGCGCAGGACGAGCCGCACGAGCGCGTCTCCGGGGGAGCCCAGCGCCTTGCGGATACCGAACTCCCGCCGCCGCTGCGCCACGCCGAACGCGACGAGCCCGTACAGCCCGATGCTCGACAGCACGAGGGCGAGAGCGGCGAAGATGCCGGTCAGGATGCCCAGCGACCGGGTGGACGCGAGCGAGTTCTCCATCCGCTGCTGGAGGTCTCCGAACCCGGCGATGGGGAGCCCGGGGTCGAACGACGCGACGAGATCCCGGAACGGCTCGATCGCCGCCGCGGTCTCGCCGCGCACGCGCATGTGCACGATGGCCTGCCGGGCCGCCAGCGGGAAGGGCGCGTACACGGCGGGCCTCGGGGGGAGCTGGAGTGACCGCGACTGGATGTCGTCGACGATGCCGATCACGCGCACGATCCGATCCGAGATCAGAGTCGAGCCCACGGCGTCGGATCCCGGAAAGAACTGGTCGGCCAGGGTGCGATTGATGAGCACGACGTCGTCGCCCCCGATCCCCTCCCGCGGCTCGTGGACGCGGCCGTCCAGCACGTCGATGCCGAGGGTCGAGAAATAGTCGGGTGTCACGTCGTACGACTCGGCCTCGACGAAGCCCTCGGAGTCGAACTCGATGCCGGGCGAGTACCCGCGGCGGGTCATTCCGCCGAAGAATGGCGTGACGTTCGAGAGCGTCGTGGCCTCCACGCCCGGGATCTCCGACGCGGCCTCGACGATCCGCCGGGCCATCTCCGACGCCTCGTCACCTTCGTACCGTCCGGTGGACCCGAAGTCCAGCATTGCCACGAGTACACCCTCCGGCTCGAAGCCCGGGTCCGCCCGTGTGCCGTTGAGGACCGATCGACCGAGCAACCCCGCGCTGGCCACGAGCGCGAGCGATACGGCGATCTGCGCCACCGCGAGCGTGTCGCGCAGGGTGGTGCGCGAGACACCTCCCGTGTAGCCCCCTTCGCGGAGCGCGCCGCGAAGGTCTCTCCGCGCGATGGTGAGTGCCGGAGCCGCGCCGAACAGAAGTCCGGCGCCGATCCCGAGCCCCACCAGAACGAGAAACACGCGGGGTACGAGCCCGGGATCGGTCGTGAGCGAGACCGGCAGGAGCGCGGGAACGACGGAAACGAGTGCCGCGACGAGCGGCACCGCGAGCACGGCCGCGATCCCGCCCAGCACCACGCTCTCGGTCACGAGCTGGCGGGCCAGGCGGCGGCGTCCCGCGCCGAGGGCGAGGCGGACGCCCATCTCACCGACGCGCGTGGTCGCGCGAGCGACGAAGAGGTTCGCGACGTTCGCGCAGGTCAGAAGCAGCACGAGACCCGCGATCCCTCCCAGCACCCAGGACAGTCCACGCGCCTCGTCCCGGTCGGCCGGCCGCATGCCGAACCCGCCGTCCACGAGGACGCGGATGTCGCCGTTGCCCGGGTCGGCGTCCCGCATGCGCTGCGTCGTCACCTCCATGGCGGCACGCGCCGACGCGAGCGTCTCACCCGCCGCGAGTCGAGCCGAGACGTTCATGAAGCTGGTGCCCCACTCGCTGGCCACCGGCATGTCGATGAAGATCGGCGCCATCTGGAGGGGGAGGTACAGGTCGGGTGCGCTGCCGATCAGGTCGGTGCCGCGGAAGCCTGCGGCGGCCACGCCGACGATCTCGTGCGGCGAATCGCCGATTCGGATCACCTCGCCGACCACGCCTCGGTCGGCCCCGAAGGCCCGCACCCAGTAGTCGTGCCCGAGCACAGCGATCGGCACACTCCCCGGCGGGCCGTCGTCGGCCGACGAGAGCACACGGCCCGCCGCGGGGCCGACACCGAGCGTGCCGAAGTACGACCCGGACACGTAGCCGGCGAGGACGGACGCGGACTCGCGACCGGTACCGACCAGCGCCGGTCGGTAGAAGTACGCGGTGACGCCGTCGTACGCGGGTGACGCCGCAATCGCCTGGAAGGCGGGATACGACCAGTTGTCCCAACGCGGCTCGCTGTCGTAGCTCCGCGCGACGAACACCATCCGGTCCGGGGACTCCACGCCGGGCGGCGCCGTAAACAGCAGTCCGTTCACGAGGGTGAAGATCGCGGCGTTGGCACCGATCCCGAGCGCGAGCGTCAGTGCCGCGATCGCGGTGAATCCCCGCGTGCGACGCAGGCTTCTGAACGCGTACCGGGCATCCTGGATCACTCCCTCCATCGTCCACCCCTCCCATCGAGTCCACATCGCGTGCGGGATCGCCCCGACCGCGAACCTCAGCGGCGAGGGCGCACCGGCGGGCCGGTGTGCCTCCCGTGGCGACCGCCCCGCCCCCGCGCGCCACGCCTCCTCGAGCGCATCGAGCTCGGCGCGCCACTCGGCGCGCCAGTCCGCGCGCTCGGACGCCGGCACCAGCCAACCGGCCAGGTCGACGAGCCAGCGCGCCTTCATCCCCGCCCGGCCTCGCCGGCGGGATCGGGGAGCGCCCGCAGCATGCCCCGGAGCGCCGCCGCACCCTGCTCGAGTGCCTCCCGACCCTCGGAGCTCAGTTCGTAGTAGCGACGCCGCGGGCGCCCCTCGCGTTCGGCAACTCGCTGGTCCTCCCACCGGGGTCGCACGTACCCCTTCCGCCGCAGCCGACCGAGGGTCGGGTAGACCGTCCCGGAAGCGAGGCCGGTGGACGTCACGATGTCGAGGCCGTAGTTGGAGCCTTCCGCGATCGCGGCGAGGATTCGCACGGAGGTCATTCCGAGGGGTCGCGGCACGCGCTTCACGGTCCTGTCCAGGTACATAGAAGTGTAAGGTATATCGAAACGTATCACACGAGTCGAGAGCGCGCCACCCGCACGAGAAACGGAGACGGCACCGAGCCGCGGCCAGCACGACGCCAGCCGGGCGCGGATCAGACCTTCAGGTAGATCCCCCGTCGGTCGAGCCACCACGTGATCGCGGCCCAGACCGCCACGAACCCGATCGCCCACACGACGGATGCGACACGCTCGTCTCCGGGCAGCACCTGCAGCGCCTCGAAGGCCGCCGACTGAACGGATCGGGTCCCGCCCGCCCCGTCGCTCACGGAGATCCGCCCGAGCGTCACCGCCATCATCCCCGATCCGACGAAGGCCAGGATCGCGTTGCGCCCGTACGCGCTGAGGGAAGCGCCGACGAACGCACCGAAGGATGCCAGCGAGGACGCCCCCGAAGACGCCCTCCATGACTCCGACGGCCCGGCCAGCGACCGCGGAAGGTCCACCCTCCGCTCGCCATCCACGAGATGGTGGATGGCGCCGAGGCACAGCAGCGCCACGCCGCCCGTGAACACGACGTACGAACTCGTCCAGATCCGCTTGTTGATCGGCATCCATCCGCTCCACAGCCACCCGATCATCACCAGCCAGCAGCCCGCGATCAGGAGGCCCACGAGCGTATCGCGCCGGGAACGGTCGCCGGTGATCCACTGCCCCGTGAGCACGCCCAGGAGCACCGACGCGGTGGCCGGGAACGTGCTGACGATCCCCTCGGGGTCGAACGACCAGATCAGGGCCCCGGCGGAGTCCCGGAGCTGACGAGCCGACCAGGTGTGGTCGCCGAGCAGGTGGTAGTCGACCCAGAACGCCCAGTTCGAAAACAGCTCGGCGGGGGGCGTGGCCGGCGTCGGGAAGCCCCGCGAGAGGTCGGGCGTGCCGAATCCCGGAATCGGCACATGCACCATGAACACCGAGTAGCCGACCAGCAGACCGAGTGCCCAGGTGGCGATCGCCCGAGGCGACGGCGTCGAGAACCAGACCGCGGACGCCAGCAGGTAGCACACCCCGATCCGCACGAGCACGCCGGGGATCCGGATGCCGGCGACCCGATCGAAGAGCGCGTGGTCGCCGCCCGTCGCGATCCAGCCCGCCGCGACCCCGACGGCCCCGGCCGCGAGCATGATCGTCCACGCCCGCGGGCGCGCGGTGCCGGCGAGCAGTACGACCGCTCCGAGAACGAGCGCCGGCCAGGCCGTCTTGAGGACGAGGTCGACCACCGGGTCCACGCCACCGGCCGCGGGCGCTCCGCCCGACCAGGCCACCGCGGACCAGCTCCCGCCCCACCATCCAAGCAGCAGCAGCGCGCCGGCGCGGCGAACCATGTGGCCGAACAGCTCCGGGCGCGAAGCGCCACGCGCCAGCCGCTTCGGGAAGGACAACATCATCGACACGCCCACCAGGAACAGGAAGAACGGGAAGATCAGGTCGGTGACGGTCCAGCCGTTCCACGCGGCGTGCTCGAGCGGGTCGTAGATGTGGCTCCACGAGCCCGGGTTGTTGACCAGAAGCATCCCGGCGATCGTCGCCCCACGGAGGATGTCCACGGAGAGGATGCGGCCCGCGGTAGCGGGCGCGTGGGAGGCGGAGCCGGCGTTCATGGGGGCTGAATGTGCGCGGCGCCGCTCCGGCGCGCACCCGCCACACACGGGCCGCGTGCGTGCGTCAGGGAGCCGGCGCCTCCGGGTAGCGACCGATCACCCGTACGTCGTCGGAGCGAGCGTGGAGCGCATGGAGCGTCCGCTCCCACCCCTCACCCGACGCGCCCCGTACGTCCGCGAAGAACCGGTATTCCCACGGGCGGCCGGGGATCGGCCGCGATTCGAGGCGGGTGAGGTCGAGCCCGGCGTCCGCGAACACGCCCAGCGCGTCGTGCAGCGCACCCGGCCGATGGGGGAGCGTGAATGCCAGCGAGGCCTTGGGCGACCGGGCGGAGCGACGCGCCTCGGACGCCCGCGCCACGACCAGGAAGCGAGTGAAGTTCCGCGGGTGATCCTCGAGGCCCCGTTCGAGCGTCTCGGCGCCGTACAGGTCGGCTGCCAGAGCCGGCCCGATGGCCCCATTCCAGGCCACGTCCGGGTCCATCATGAGATCGCGGATGCTCCCGGCGGTGTCGTACGCCACCACCTCCTCCACCTCGGGGTGTGCATCGAAGAACCGCCGGCACTGGCGGAACGCGACCGGATGGGACCCCACCGCGGTGACGTCCTCGAGTCGGGTACCCGGCCGCACCGCGAGGCACATCTCCACGCGGACGTACGCCTCGCCGACCGCCGTGACCGGGCTTCGCACCAGGAGGTCCAGGTTCTCGGTCACCGCCCCGGCCAGCGCATTCTCGACCGGCACGCACCCCCGATCGGCCCGGCCGTCGAGCACGGCTTCGAACAGCGATACGAAGTCGCGACAGGGTACCAGCGTCAGCACGCCGAAGTGGCCGAGCGCGGCCGCATGGCTGAAGCACCCGGGCTCCCCCTGGACCGCCACGCGCACCGGACCGCCCTCACCCACGGACCGTGCCCGCGTCGGCGGCGACCGTGACGTGCGACAGGTCGACCAGGGCGTCGTCGAGTCGGTCGATGCTCTCCCGCACGTCGTCCAGTCGGCGAAGCGGAAGGGCGGCTGGTGTATTCCGGGTCATGGGTCCCGAACTCCTGGGTGTTCGGGGCCCGAGCGGCGCGACGAGAACCCCGTGGAAACGAAAAAAGCGCTCCGGCGGAGTGCCGGAACGCTTCGCGTCGCTCGTGGGGTCGAACCCTGTCGCTGATCGACTGTCGCTGATCGCGTGTCGCTGATTGGTGGGGTTCGGCTACACCTCTGCTCGCGTGTCCGGCGCCGGGAGGCGGGACACCGTAAATCGGGCCGAGGTGAAGACGGTGCGGTTCATGACCGGGACAGTACCCGAACCGAGCGGGGCTCCGCAAGCCCGGCCCGGTGCACTCGACCCCGCCCCTACTCGTCACGCAGCACGCGGGCCGGGTCGACGCTGCTCGCGCGCGCAGCCGGCACCCACGCGGCGACGAGGGAGCCCACGATCGCGACGAGCAGCACCGTGCCGAGCGAGCCGAGGTCACGGGGCGACGTCTCGAACAGGAAGTCGGCGAGGACCGGCCCGGCCATCCAGGCCGTGCCGACGCCGAGCCCTGCGCCGAGAACGACCACCCGGGAGGCTCGCGTCAGGACACCCCGGCGAACGCCCGTGGTGGACGCGCCCAGCGCCATGCGGATCCCGATCTCGCGACGGCCGCGCGACACCCCGTACGCCATGACCGCGTACACACCGACGAAGGCGACCCCGAGCGCCAGCAGCGAGAAGACGGCCACGACACTCGAGCGGAAGCGTGGCGCCAGCGTCGTCCGCCGCACGAGAGCCTCCATCGTCTGGATGTCCCGAACCGGAAGGGCCGGGTCGAGATCGAGAAGCAGCTCGCGCACCGGCGTGGCGAGGGACAGCGGGTCGCCCTCGGTATGGACGACGAGCCTGAACGCGCGACCGCTCGAGAACGAGTACTGCCGCCGGATGTCGGGCAGGTAGTAGTAGGCGACCGAGCCGAGGTCGTCCGTCAGAGACTGACTGCGCACCGACGGCACGATCCCGACCACGGTGTACATGGTCGAGTCGGGCGACGGCTGGCCCTCCTCGACGTCGAACGAGACGCGCCTGCCGAGGGCGTCCTCACCGGGGAACAGCTCCTCGGCGGCCGCCTCGTTGAGCACGACCTGGCGGGGCTGCTCCAGGTCGAGCGAGGCGGCCCGTCCGCGGAGCACGGGCAGGCCCAGCGCGCGGAAGTACTCGCCGCTGTACATCTCGAGGCCGATCACCGGTACCTCTCCCCGGATGAACGGCTGGTCCTGCTTCAGCATCACGGCCTGGAGGTAGCCGCGGCCGAACGGCAGATGGGTGCTGAGCCCCGCGTCGACGACACCCGGGAGGCCGCGGACGCCCTCGAGCAGGCGCCGATGGAAGCCGAGGGTCTCGTCGGCCGACGAGTAGCGACTCGGGGGAAGCCCGACCTCGACCACGAGTCGATCGGCGGCGTCGAACCCCGGATCCACGGCATCGAGCGCACCGGACGACCGCACCAGCAGCGAGGCGGCGGACAGCAGCACCACGGCGAGCGCAATCTGCGCCCCCGCGAGCCATTCCTGCGTCCGACTCGCTCGACCCGCCACCGTGCGCCCACCGCGGAGCGTCGAGGTCGTGGGCGCCGACGCACCCCGAAGGGCCGGGAGCGCTCCGAACAGGACACCCGCCCCGACCGCCGCCGCGAGGGCGAAGGATGCCACGACGGGATCGATGGCGATGAGCTCGCGGCGCGGCAGATCCGGCGGCGCGAGCGCGAGGAGGAGGCGTACACCCGCGAACGAGAGCGCGAGGCCGAGAGCCCCTCCGACCACCGCGACGACCACCGACTCGGCCAGAAGCTGGCGCACGACCCGGCCCCGCCCCGCCCCCAGCGCCCGTCGCACCGAGAGCTCGCCCCGACGACCCTCCGTCCGCGCGAGGGAGAGGCCCGACACGTTCGCGCACGCGACCACGAGGACGAGCGTGACGGCGAGCATGAAGAGGCCCAGCATCCGTCGCACGGGGGCGACCTTGGTGTCCGCGTACGAGCGTACGGCGACGCCCTCGCGGTTCTCGTTGAACTCGGCGTCGATCGCCGCCACCAGAGCGTCGGTCTCGGCTCGCGCCGCCTCCGTCGTCGCGTCCGGTGAGACGCGCGCCAGGACTTCCAGGAACCCCGCCCCGCGGGACTCGAGGTAGCTCCCGTCGGCGAGCGGAGCGATCGCGTCGACGTGGGCGTCGGGGTACTCGAAGCCCTCCGGCAGCACGCCGACGATCGTCCAGGGCTCCTCGTCGATCGTGATGCTCCGACCCCCGATCGACGGGTCGGCGCCGAACCGGCGCTGCCACAGGTCGAAGGAGATCATGATCGACCGCATGCCCGGCTGGGCGTTCGTCTCATCGAGGCCCCGCCCCGCCGCCGGTCTCACTCCGAACACGTCGAGGAATCCGGGCGTGATCGTGATGCCGTCCCACAGTTCCGCGACGCCATCGGCGATGTAGGTGCCCTCCCAGCCCGAGTGGGCCAGCATCGCCTCGTACGACGAGATCCCGGCGGCCCACTCGAGGTAGTCGGGGTAGGAGACTCCACCGTTTCCGATCACGCCGTCGGTCACCCGATCGATCCGGACGATGCGTTCGCCATCGGGATACGGGAGGTCGTGCAGCAGAACGCCGCGCACGGCCGTGAACACCGTGATCGTCGTCGCGAGCGCGAGTCCGAGGGTGACGACCACCGATGCGGCGTAGCCGGGGTCCCGGCGGAAGACGCGGAGCCCGTCGCGGACCATCGCGGAGGGCTCGATCAGACGGGCGCCGGGGCGCGGCTCCTCTTCCCTGCCGCGCCACGTGCGTCCGCGAACCCGGTCCGACACGGCCCAGAGTACCACGCTCACCGCCTGCGCCGCGTACCACGCCCCGGCCCGGACCGTGCCCCGTGCGCGGCGGTCGCGATACTCCTGACTCAGGTCCCCCCGGATCGCCTCCGACGCCGCCCCCGGCGGAAGGACGAACGCGAGGATGCGGTCCACGATCGCGACCACGCCGCTCACGAGGTGCCTCCATCGAGCCGCGCGCCCACATCGGACCACAGCGTCTCGAGCGTGGCGCGTCGTTCCCTCAGCTCGTCGACTCCCGCCTCGGTCACGCCGAACCTACGGCGAATGTGTCCGCCGCGGCCTTCGCCGGGCTCCTCCGGAGTCCATACGAGGAGCCCCTTGGACTCCAGTCGATTGAGCGTCGAGTAGAGCGCGCCCCGCGTGACGGACCGATTCGCGTCACGCTTCAGCCGCTCGGCGACCGTCGGCGCAAACGCCTCGTCGCCCAGCCCGAGCACCACGAGCAGCACCAGATGCTCGAACTCACCGATTCCGCCCCGTCCCCCCATCGTCCCCTCCCGGCACGCATGTCACGACCCTCTCGACACACCTCCGACGCGGATTCGTGTGTCTGGGTTGCCTACAGTGTCTACTTTGCAGACCGCTGGCAAGGCAAGCGTGTGGGTGACCACGTTGTCCGTAACAGGTCGACCGCCGCGGTCGGCCGACGTCCCTTAGACCCTTCGTCCGATGACGACCTCGGTCCGCGTCCGTGCCCTCGCAGCGCTCGTCCTCTCGCCGCTGGTCGGGTGCGGGGGCGACGCCCCACCCACGGCGTTCGCGGACGGGGTCGTGGTGAATCCCGCGGCCCCGGATCGGTTCTTCGAGACCCGCGAGCTGTGGCGGATCGGAGCGCTTGAGGAGGGTCCCGCCGCCTTCGGGTCGATCGTCGGGATCGGCGTGGGTGAGGGGGGCGAGGTGATCGTCGCCGACGCCCAGGCGGGTCGACTGCTCCTCTTCGACGCCGACGGAGCCTTCGTGCGCGCCATCGGGCAGCGCGGACCGGGACCGGACGAGTTCGGGCAGCTCATGTTCGGCGGGCTGCACCAGGGGCGAGCGTTCGGACTGTCGTTCGCGGGCAACGGGCTCCGGATGCTGCAGTTCGACCTCGACGGGGAACTGGTCGAGAACTGGTCCATGATGTCGCCCGAGGGCAGATCGCTCCTCCCCAACTGGGTCGATCCGTCCGTGTCGCCGTCGGGATGGGTCACGCGCGTGAACGAGTACCCCGGGTTCGACGCCGCCGAGACCGGTGACCGGGTGGAGGGCGTCGTGCACTTCATCGCGTTCACCGACACGGGCGAGATGGGCGACACGATCGTCTCGGTGCGGAACGGCGCGCTCGTCAAGATGAACGGTGGCGAAGGCTCGCCGGGGCGGTTCTTCGAACCACGTCCGTCCACCTTCCTGGCGCCCGACGGGCGCGTCGTCGTCGCGGAAGGCGACCGATACGCGTTCCGGGTCCAGGACGTGTCGGGCGACACCCTCCTGTCGGTACGGCGGGAGGTCGAGCGGATCCCGGTGACCGGGTCCCACCTGGACGGGATTCGATCGACCGTGCGCGCGTACTACGTCGAGCGGGGGTTCCCGCTGGAGCAGATGGAACGGGAACTCAATCGGCTCATGCCCGTCACGGACACGGTGCCGAGCATCGCGTCGGTCCAGCCCGCGAGGGGCGGTGGTTTCTGGGTCCGCCGGGGAGACATCGGAGATCCGGTGGCCATCGCGGTGTCTCAGAGCTACGGCATCGAGCGGCCGCCGGTCCAGTACGACCACCTGGACACAAGCGGGCGCTACGTGGCGAGCTGGCGCCCGCCCGAAGGATTCATCCCGATGCTCTGGTCCGGTGACTCGGTGGTGGGGGTGGCGCTCGACGAGTACGACGTGTCGTACGCGGTGCGGATCGCCTTCGAGGCGCCCCGGGACTGAGCCCCGGACGCGTCAGCACTCGCCACGGGCGGCGTCCCGACCGCGATCAGTCGTCCGCCGCCCAGCCACCCCACGGGCCACCGCCGATCGACGCCACGACCTGGTGGGTCGAGCCGACCGGCACGCGCAGTTCGTACGACCCGCCCGGCGGGACGATCCCCTGTCGGAGGTGCGGGTTGAGGGCCCTCAGCGCCGACATCTCGGAGTCCGTCGCCTCGGCGACCGTCCAGAGGCTCGTACCCCCCGGTACCCACACGCGATCGAACGAATACGGGAGTTCGCGGACCACGTCGCCGAACCCGAACTCCGTGGCCTCGCGGGCGAGCAGCGTGGCGGCGATCATCCGCGGCACGTACTCCCGGGTCTCGCGGGGCAGGTGCTCCTGGATCTCCCAGAACACCGCCTCGTCGTTGCTGCGCGCCACGTCGGTGCGCCGAAGCGCGCGGTCGACCCGGCTCGGGCCCGCGTTGTAGGCGGCCGCCGCGAGATACCACGAGCCGTAGCGCTCGTGCAGATCCTGCAGATACTCGAGGGCGGCGTCGGTGGCGCGGATCGGATCCCGGCGCTCATCCACCCACTCGTCGACACGGAGGCCGTACTGCTGGGCGGTCGGGCCCATGAACTGCCACACACCGGCCGCCGAGACCGCGGAGGTCGCACGCGGCTGGAAGCCGCTCTCGATCCCGGCCAGGTAGAGCAGCTCCTGCGGCATGCCGCGCGCGTGAAGCTTGCTCCGGATGAGCGAGCCGTAGACCTCCTCGTGGGCGAGGAAGTGCTCCATCGTGGGACGCTGATCGGTGGTGAAGCGCCCGAGCCAGTACCGGACCCGCTCGTTCACCTCGAGCGGGAGGCTCGCGACCGGGGCGTCCTCCACGGAGGGAAGACGCAGATCGGGCTGCGGCGATCCCATGAACGCCGCGGATGCCACGAGGGCACCCGAGACGGTGATACCTGCGGCCGCAATCGACCATCTATGGACAAACCCCCGCAATCGGGGTGTTTCGCTCTGCTTCGCCATCTTCCAACTCCTTCCAGTTCTCGTCCGGACCGCACGTCCACGGAAGGACGTATCGCGCCCGGCGCGGGGCTGGGGAATGGATCTTCGAGACGTCGACAACTCGGAGGAAGTTCGGACTCGAAGCGTCTCGACCAGGCGTGTTTGGGGTCGAGACCGGGGAACTCGGGAGAACCCTACACGAACTTCACGCGCGGGGTTTCTTCGCGGAAGGGGAAGTCCGCGTACTACTCGGCGGCGGGGTAGACCGAAACGGCCTTGCGTCGCTTGAAAGTCTCGAATGTAACAACGCCGTCGACGGTGGCGAAAAGCGTGTCGTCACCGCCGCGGCGGACGTTGGCACCCGGATGGAACCGGGTGCCCCGCTGACGGACGATGATGCTGCCGGCGGTGACCGTTTCACCGCCGTAGCGCTTCACGCCGAGGTACTTCGGATTGCTGTCGCGGCCGTTTCGGCTGGAGCCGACACCCTTCTTGTGTGCCATCGTTCGTCCTCTCCCTCTCTATTCCGATGATCGGGCCTGCGCGCTGGGAAGCGCTGGTCAGACCGCGATCTCCGCGACCTTGATCTCGGTGAAGCCCTGCCGGTGACCCGCCTTCTTGCGGTAGCCCTTCCGGCGCTTCCGCTTGAACACGATCACCTTCTTGTCACGCCCGTGCTTGACCACCTCGGCCTTGACCGAGGCGCCCTTCAGGACCGGCGTACCCACCTTCACATCGGAACCGTCGGACGCGAGCAGAACGTCCTCGAACGTCACGGTCTCCCCCGGCTCGACGTCGAGCGAAGGGATGCGGATCGAAGATCCGGGCTCGGCCCGGAACTGCTTGCCACCTGTGCGAAATACCGCGTACATGCGTCGCCGCTCCGATGGGCGGGAGTGTTTCTATCGAGCCTGATAAGTTGGCGAAACGAGGAATGGGGGTCAACGGGCTCGCGCTCACGCCCGCATGACTTCGGAGGGTGGGATTCGAGCGGCCCGCCGCAGCGGACCAGCCGCTCCGAGGGCGCCGACCACACAGATCACCGCGACCGCTGCGCCAATCGCCACCGCCAACGTCGTGAGCGCTCCCTCCGGGTTCTCCGCGACCATCGCGTGCAGGCGAGCCGCGACGGGAATCCCGATCGCGCTCCCGACGAGCAGGTCCCGGCGAAGCGACCGCGTGACGCTTCCGACCAGGTCTCGGGTCGTCGCTCCCAGCGCGCGCCGGACACCGAGGCTTCGACGGCCGCTCGCGACCACGAAGCTGAGAATGGCGTACACACCGGTCACCACCAGCACGATCAGCACCATGAGCACCGCGGTCCATGTGAGCGCGAGGGTGACCATGAGGGTCCAGTCGTCGGGGTAGATGGCATCCAGCGGACCCATCGCGGTGAACACCCGTTCCGGGACCTCGCGGGCCGCGAGCTCGCGGAGCCGTAGGGTCATGTCGGCGACCATCGCGCCCCGGTCGGTGGACGTCAGCCTGACGGCGACGAACAGCGACCGCGCGGAGGCGAGGGCGCCCACCTCGTAGAAGGCGGCCGCGTCTCGCGGATCGACGATGTCGACGCCCGCGTCCGGCACGACGCCGACGACCACGAGCCATGGTGCCGGCTCTTCGCCGGTGCGCGCACGCATACGGATCCGGCGGCCCACCGCGGGACCGCCCGCGAACACACTGTCCACGAAGTTGGTGTTGACGACCACGGCGCGGGCCTCGCCGATCGAGTCGTCGGCCACGAGCGCTCGACCCGAGAGGACCGGGATCTCGAGCGCCTCGAAGTAGCCGGGCGTCACCACCGCGTGGTGAACGGTGGCCACCTGGAACGAGCCGGATCCGGAGGGCGCGTCGGACTCGATCCAGACCGTCCGGTGATGCATGCGCGGTAGCGACGTTCCGGCCGCCACCCCGACGACCCCCGGTTCTGCCGCGATGGCGTCGAGCAGTTTCGCGATCGGGTCGCGCCTCGCCGACGGCGGATCCGCCGCACCCGCGTCCCGCCCCAGCCGGCCCATCGGCATCGACGACGTCCCGCGCTGCGCCCCCGGTAGACCCGCCACGGCGCCAATGGAGAGCGGCGTAGCCGCCCTGAGCCCGACCGCCACGATTTCCTCGTCCGGGACGGGCCCCAGCCCATACCCCGTCCGCACCTCCGCGATGCGACCGAAGATGCCCGCCGACATCCCGAGGATCGCGATCGCGGCCGCTACGTCGAGCGCCACGAGCGCTGAGGTGGTACGTCCGAGCCGCGGCGTCCGGGCAAGGTGTTTCGTGGCCTGCAGCGCAGGCACGATGGAGGCAGCAGCGGCGCTCGCCAGCGCCAGGAGGAACGCGATCCCGACCATACGGGGGGTCAGGACGGGCTCGACCCAGTACGGCAGGCCGCCCACGAGCGAGGGAAGCGTATCGACGATGCGCGCGGCCACGGCGCCGAGGACCCAGAGGCCCAGGCCTACCGCGCATCCGGCCAGGATCAGCGCCTCGGCGAACGTCTGTCCGACGATGCGGATCCGCGATGCCCCCAGCGCGGCCCGGATCCGCGTTTCCTCCAGCCGCGACACCGCCCGCGCGTACATCAGAAAGGCGATGTTGAGGCAGGCGATCGCGAGCAGGGACAGCGCCATGACCTTCGCCACCTGCCAGAAGATGTCGGAGGTGAGCGCCCCCTTCGGAAGCCCCGTGAGGGCAACGGTGAGCCCC
>JANQRP010000016.1 GCA_028284495.1 Longimicrobiales bacterium
CGCGGGGTTCGCGGTCCCGATCGACCGCCCGACGCTCGCACCGCCGACACGGCCCGTTCCCGCCGCGGTCTCGCCGTCGGCCGGCGATCCCGGCTCCTCCCCCGCGCTCTGGCCGGTCGTGGTCCGATCGGTGCTCGTGGGACTCTTCGCCGTGCTGCTCGCCACGCTTCCCGCGGTCGCGCTCGGCCGGTGGCTCGCACGCACGCACTCGCCGGTCCGCGGACCGGTCGGCACGGTGCTGCTGCTGCCCCTGGTGCTGCCGCCCGTGGTGACCGGGTTCGTGCTGCTCGCCCTGTTCGGCTCGTCCGGCGTGCTCGGTCCGCCGCTGGCGGCCGTAGGGATCCGTCTCTCGTTCACCTTCTGGGCCGCGGTGCTCGCGGCGGCCGTCGTGGGCTTTCCGCTCTACGCCGTCGTGGTACGGAACGCGTTCGAGGCGGTGGACCCCCGCTACGAGGAGCTCGCCTGGACGCTCGGCGCGACCCCCGGGTCGACCTTCCGTCGGGTGGCGCTGCCC
The DNA here is from genome assembly GCA_028284495.1 of Longimicrobiales bacterium. Lineage (GTDB taxonomy): Bacteria > Gemmatimonadota > Gemmatimonadetes > Longimicrobiales > Gaopeijiaceae > Gaopeijia. The sequence goes on from JANQRP010000016.1 coordinate 515, forward strand.
CTCGCGCTCCCCGGAGTCGTGGCGGGAGCCGTACTCGCCCTCGCGCGCGGACTCGGCGAGTTCGGGGCGACCATCGTGGTCGCGGGCAACATCGAGGGGGAGACGCAGACGCTGGCGCTCGCGGTGTACCGGCTCCTCGAGTCTCCCGAGGGCCGAGGTCGCGTCTGGCTGTTCGTGTTCGCGAGCGTGGTCATCGCCGCGGTCGGCCTGGCGCTCTGGGAATGGCTCACGGCGCGTCAGCGGGTGCGTCTGCTCGACGGGGGGCGCCGATGACGGCGCAGCGCCCCGACCCGCCGCCGACCGGCACCGCCCCCGGGCGCATCTCGATCGATGCCGATCTCCGCCTTCACAAGGGCACGCTCGCGCTCGACACCCGACTCCGCACGTCGGAGCAGCGCGTGGCGATCGTCGGGCCGAGCGGCATCGGGAAGACGACGATCCTGCGGATTCTCGCCGGGCTCGAGCGGGAGGCTTCGGGACGGATCGTGGTCGGCGACGCGACGTGGGCATCGGGAGGCGTCCCACCGTGGGAGCGTGGCGTCGGGTGGATGCCGCAGGACGCCCTGCTCTTCCCGCACCTGGACGTCCTCGAGAACCTGACCTTCGGCGGCGCCGATCGCGATACCGCGCGTCGGTCGGCCGAAGCGGTCGAGTGCGACCATCTGCTCGGACGCCGGCCCCGCAACCTGTCGGGGGGAGAGCGTCAGCGAGTCGCCCTGGCCCGTGCGCTGGTGTCCGCCGAACGCCTGCTGCTCCTCGACGAGCCCTTCGGTGCGCTCGACGACGCGCGTCGGCATCGCGTCATCGGCGCGGTCGACAGGTGGCTCGCCGATCACGACGTGCCGATGGTTCTCGTGAGCCACGACCCCCGTGACGCCGACGGGCTCAGGTGCGAGCGATGGGTACTCGGAGACGGCGGGCTGGAGCGGGTCGAGCGGGACGCCGGTGCGGGTCAGCCGGCCGCGACCGAGGACGGGCAGGCGCCGTAGCGTCGGTCCCGGCCGCGGAACTCCCGCATGCATGCGGCGAAGTCCTCGGCGTCGAAGTCGGGCCAGAGCCGGTCGGTGAAGACGAACTCGGCGTACGCGCACTCCCAGAGCAGAAAGTCGCTCAGCCGCTGTTCGCCGCTGGTCCGGATGAGCACGTCGACGTCGCGGGCCGGCTCGTCCTCCCCCATCGCGCGGCCGAGCGCCTCGGCGAACGAGTCCCGACCGAAGGGAGGTCGCAGACCGTTCGACGCCAGCTCGTCCGCGGCGCGCACGAGCAGGTCGCGGGCCGAGTAGTCGATGGCGAGACGCAGGTGGAGTCGGGTGCCCCCGGCGGTGGCCTCCTCGGCGGAGGCCGCCGCGTCCTGCACCTTCCGGGGCAGGCGGTCGCGCCGTCCCACCAGAGAGAGACGGACGCCCATGTCGACGAGCTCCGCGGTCTCGGAGCGGAGGTGCCGGTGGAAGAGCCGCATCAGCGCGGAGATCTCCGGCTTGGGTCGCACCCAGTTGTCCGACGAGAAGGCGTACAGCGTGAGCGTGTCGATTCCGAGGTTCGGAGCCGCCTCGACCGCACGACGCACCGTCTTCGCGCCTTCCCGATGTCCGAACGTGCGCGGAAGACCCCGCGCCTGGGCCCAGCGGCCGTTTCCGTCCATGATGACGGCGGCATGCACCGTGTTCACCTGCTGAGCGCTCACGATCCGCCCTCCTCGGCGCCGGCGGACCCCGACCGGGCGGCACGGATGAGCGCCTCCATGTGCTCGAGGTACGACTCGAACTCGGCCAGGCCCTGCGGCGTGAGCCTGTACTCCGTGCGGGCGGTTCCGTCCTCCATCTCCTTCGACCCGACGAGGTAGCCGGCCTCCTCGAGCCGACGCGCATGCGTGCTCAGGTTCCCGTCGGTGGCACGGAGAATCTCCTTGAGCTCGGTGAAGCTGAGCGATCCGTTCACCGCGAGCGCACTCACGATGCCGAGCCGAACCCGCTCGTGGATGAGCCGATCCAGATCGAGCGGTCCGCCGCTCGACTCCTCTCCCTCGACGCGCCAGAGCCGCCGAGTCGTTTCCGCCACCGATCCGTCGCGTGCCAGCTGTCGTTCAGCCACCGTGCCTCCATGCGATCCAGGCGCCGAAGACGAGGTGGAGGCCCCCGAACGCCCCCAGCATCGTCGCATTCTCGTACCCGGCGGGAAGAAGGAGCGTCGCCGCGCCCGTCGCGAGGAACGCGAGTCCCATGAGTGGAACCGGGCGCACCGAGAAGGCTCCGCCGGCGGTGACCGCGGTACCGTAGAGCAGGATCCACATCGTCGGCAGGAGCTCGATCCGGCCCGTCTGGAGGATCGGAACCGTGAGCAGGCCACCGACGGCCAGCGCAGGCGCCGCGCCGAGCACCAGACGTCGACCGGGGCCCTGCGTCAGGGTCTCGCCGATCCGCTTCGCCTTCATCATCGTGGCGCCCATCGAGACGAGCGAGCTGACGACGGCCGACCCCATCCAGACCGCGACCCACCCGCCCGGTGTCGCGCCCCGCGCGAGAAGGAACGCACCGACGGCTACCACGCCCATCGCGGCGACACCCCAGCCCGAGATGGCCGTGAAGGCGCCCGACCGGACCATCGTCTCGCGGATGAACCGGAGGTCGTCGATGGCACGATCGTGCAGCGCGACCGGGGCGTCGCCCGGTCCGTCCAGTTTCCTAGCCGGCATGTTCATGTCATTCACTTTGCAACACAAAGTAACGTTCGGCAAGCCCCGCGGGGCGAGGAGATGCCGTCGTGACGCGAGCGATACCGAGTCAGGTGCCGACCAGCGTGAGGGCGCCCGGACGCACCTCCAGATCGAGCGTGCGGCCTTCGGTCCGGAACACGTCGCCGTCGGCCTCGAACCGGACGGGTGCGTCGAATTCGAACCGGAACCGTCCTGCGGAGTGGATTGTGACGCGCGGGTCGCCCACGTGGCGTCCCTTCTCGGCGAGTCCGAACAGCTTGAGACGCTGAAGCGGCGAGGCGTCTCCGATGAGGCAGGCGTGCAGTACTCCGTCGTCGATTCGACCGTCCGGGGCGATCGGAAAGCCGCCACCGAACCAGCGACCGTTGGAGATCGTCACCATGAGGTGCGTCGCGTCGCGCTCGAAGCCGGCGTCGGCGGAGGCACGGAGACGGGCACCGGGGAAGCGGAAGAGCTGCTGCAGCGCGGTGAGCTTGTAGAGCAGTTCGCCTCGCAGGAAGCGCGCGGACGCCGCCGCGTCGATCACCGCGACGTCGAAGCCGATGCCGATGACGTTCAGGAAATGACGGGGGCGCGGTGGGTCGTCGCTCGAATCGGGGGCGCTCGGTGTGAGGACGTACCCGATGTCGACCCGCCGCTCGCGGCCCGTCGCGAGCGCCTTCACCGCCGCCTCGGGGTCGGAGAAGGAAAGCTCGAGGTTCCGGCCGAAGTCGTTGCCCGTGCCGGCCGGAAGCACACCCAGGGCAACGTCGGCTCCGTCGTCGGCCACCCGCGTCGCCACGCGGTCGGCCACATGGCTCCAGGTGCCGTCTCCCCCGACCGCGACGATGAGGTCGTGACCCTCGTCGATGGCGCGATCGGTCAGGTCGTACTCGTCCCCGGCCGCCTCGGTCGAGGCGTGTTCGTAGCGTCCGAGGTACCGATCGAGAAGCGCCCGATACGTCGCCAGCCGCTTCGCGCCCCGCCCCCGTCCGGATGCGGGGTTGAAGATCACGAAGGGGCGCCGATCGCTCAGATCTCTTCGAGCTCCTCGAAGGTCTGCACCCCCGCGCGATACCACTCCTCGCGGAAGGGGTACGTCGAGACCTCGTCGAGGGTGAGCATCGACGTCATCGGATGCTCGTGGAGCGTGAGGCCGCCGTCCTCGAACTCGTGCTCGGAGTGAGGGGCGTTCATGAAGATGTTGACCTTGAAGCGGCCCTCGGCACCCACCGACTCACCCACGGTGAAGCAGTGGTAGGGGTTCGTCGTCTCGTGGAAGTCGTGGGACGTGACCTCGAGCTCGAGCACCGGCGCGCCGTCGTCGGACACCCGCAGCGTCATGCGGCCGTCGTCCTCCGCCCAGTCGAAGTCGAGGTCCGCCATGTGGTGCGGCAACCGCCAGCGCTCGATGGCGTGTGCCCGCGACTCCGGCGTGCTGGTCGCGACCATGAAGGGGAAGAAGGCCGCCTTGGGAAGCGGCTTCCCGGCCTCGATCAGCGGGGGCGTGATGATGGCCATCACGAGTTCGTCGTACTCGCCGACCTCGCTCTCGGTGAACTGGAAGGCGAGAACGGCCATCACCGATCGTTCGTGCTGCGCCTCCATCGGCTGGAGATGGTCGGGCAGGATCCCCTTCGCGTCGGAGGTCGCCATCTGGAAGAAGGCGCCGACGCAGTTCTCGAAGCCGTAGCGAGTCAGATTCATCGAGGTGGCGTGGTGCGGAGACGTCAGGCGATGATGCCGTGGCGACGGAGGACGCGCTCGATGATGACGGCACCTTCCTCGAGATCCTCGCGCGTGTGCGACGCGGAGATCGACATCCGGAAGCGCGACTTGTGCTTCCCGACCGCGGGATACTTGACCGGGTTGATGAAGATGCCCTCGCGGAAGAGGTCCTCGCCGATCTGGAACATGAGTCCGTCCCGCCGGATCATGATCGGGATCACCTGTGACTCGGAGTCCGCCACATCCACGCCGGCCGCGCGAAGGCGCGCCTGCATGAACTCGACGTTGTCCATGAGCTTCGTACGGAGCTCGGGCTCCTTCTTCGCGAGGCGGAGCGCGGCCAGGACGCCCGACACGACCGGCGGCGCGAGCGCACAGGAGAAGAACCGCGAGCGGCTGAACCCGCGCAGGTAGTCGATGAGCTTCTGCGAGCCGGCGACGAAGCCGCCCTGGCCTCCGAGGCTCTTCGAGAAGGTGCCGATGTGGATGTCCACCTGCTCGTCGAGGCCGAAGTGCTCGGCCACGCCGCGCCCGTTCTCGCCGAAGAGGAAGGTCGAATGCGCTTCGTCGATGAGCGTCCGGGCACCGTGCTTCTTCGCCACCTCCAGAATCGGTGGAAGATCCGCGAAGTCGCCGTCCATGGAGTAGACGCCCTCCACGATCACGAGCTTCTTGCCCTCGAACCCGGCCAGCTTCCGGTCGAGGTCGTCGATCCGGTTGTGGCGGAAGAACTTCGACTTCGCCTTGGAAAGGATCATCCCGTCGACGATCGACGCGTGCGCGTACTGGTCCGCGACGATGAGGTCGCCCGAGCGCATGAGGCCGGCGATCACGCCGACGTTGGCGCTGTACCCCGTGGGGAAGACGAGGCACGCCTCCTTCCCCTTGAACGCGGCGATCTCCTCTTCGAGCTCCTCGTGAAGTCGGGTGGTACCGCTGAGGATCGGCGATCCAGACGACCCGCCGCCGTAGACGTCGACCGTCTCCTTGATCGCCGCCTTCACCTCGTCCCGGTACGAGAGCCCGAGATAGTTGTACGAGGCGAAGTTGATGAGGTTCTTCCGCACCTCGCCCGTCTTCGTGTCACGCACGTCCACGCGCGTGCCCGGCGCCGTGTGGAGCGGGAGTTCGTACTGGTAGTAGCCGACGGGCTGGACCTGGTCCCACCACTCCTTGAACGGGTCGAGGAGGGCAAAGGCGTCGTCCCCGGACCCGAAATAGAAGTTGGTGTAGTCGTACTCGAGCGGATCGACGGCATTCGAGAGATGACTCCCGGTGTCGCCCTGAATCCGGTTCTTCGCGACCTTGTCCGGTGACGACGCGGTCACGGTCGAACCGTCATCGGTCCGCTTCTCGTCCTGATCGGCCATTTGGCTCAGCTCACTGATCTGTCGACGTCGGGTCCCCGGAGGGACCCCACTCGCGCGTATTCAACCCGGAGTGACGGTGAACGTTCGGGGTGCCCTGACCATCTTCGTGATCGGGCTCGCCTTTCTCGTCGGCGACGTCGTGCAGCGCACGATCATCGCCGGGGCCGTGAAGCTGCTCCCCGGCCGCCGTGTCCGGATTCTTTCGAAGTGGCAGCACATGTGGGCCGCCGTATGTATAGGGTCCGTCCGCCACATCGGCGGCGCGAAGATCGAGCCCCCCCCGAAATTCGAAGCGGGGCCCGGCACGCTGATCGTCATGAACCATCAGTCGGTGCTGGACATCCCGCTCGTCGTTTCCGCGGTGCGCCCCACGCATCCCAGAATCGTGACGCGCGCCCGCTATGCTCGTGGGAAACCTCTAATCTCGCATATGGTCCGCCTGTATCAATACCCGACGGTGGACCCGCGAGCAATGACTAAAACAGATGTTCACGACGTGGCGAAGCTCGCCGCGGCGAGCCCCGTTCCCGTGGTGATCTACCCGGAGGGGACCCGGTCACGGACCGGTAACATCGCGAGTTTTCGGAGGGCGGGTCTCTCGGCGATCCTCGCGGCGCGCTCGTGGAGGGTCCACGTGGCGACCATCGACGGCTACTGGTCGCTCCGAACCCTCAACGACTTCCTGGAGGGGTCGAGCCGGATTCGCGGCCGGATGAAGGTGTCCGGTCCGTGGACGTCTCCCGACCCCTCGGAGACCTCGCTCGAGGTCGATGCCGACACCCGGGACGATCCGGCTCTCGAATCCTTCATCCAGACCCTCGAACAGGCGATGCGCGACGATCTCGCCGAGATTCGGGCCGACTCCGAAGTCGCCGGGGCGCCCGAGGTGGCGGGCGGGTGAGCGTCGGATGAGCGTCTCCATCGCGGATGCCCGAGGCCCCCGTCTCCCCGACGGTCTGGCGCCGGATGCCCGCGCGCTGGCTCGGACGATCGTGGACGCGGCCGGCGAGCATCTGACCGGCATACTGATCTACGGGTCCCAGCTCCTCCGCGCGGAGCCGAACCGCCACTCGGCCTGGGACATGGTCTTCGTCGTGGATCGATACGGACCGTTCCATCGCGCACTCGTCGATGCCGGGCTGCACCGCGGTCCTGCCTGGGTCCTCGACGTGATGGCGCGGATGATGCCGCCGTGGGCGACGATGCTGCAGGCGCGCGATGGGGGGAGGCCGGGATCTCCCGAGTCCGTGTCGGGAGCCCGCTCGGCTCGCACCGGCGCCGGTGCGATCGGGAAGTGCATGGTCGTCTCTCGTCGCCACTTCCGGCGAGCGCTTCTTCCGCGGTCGCCCGACCACTTCCTGAAGGGGCGAATGGTCCAGCGCGTCGCGCTCGTGTGGGCGAAGGACGACGCAGCCGCGGGCGCGATCGAGGGATGGCTGCGGGTCGCCCGGAAGGACGTGCTCACGTGGGCGGGTCCATGGCTGAATGAGCCGTTCGACGCGGAGACGCTGCCGCGACGGATGCTCGAGGTGTCGTACGGCGGAGAGCTCCGACCCGAGAACGAGTCGCGAGCCGGAGAGATCCACGATGTCCAGGCGGATTGGCTGGAGCGCGCGTACGCGGAGGTGCTGAACGAGGCCGCATCGGAGGGCGTGCTGATCCGGGACGACCGGGGTGGCTACCGGTTCGCCCGGCCGCCGGGCCGCTGGGCACGCGTCCGGACGCGCACCTACTTCGTCGTCTCCAAGGCCCGCGCGACGCTTCGCTGGTTCAAGTACATCGTGACCTTCGACGGCTGGCTTCCGTATCTCGTGCGGAAGGTCGAGCGTCGCACCGGGGAGACGGTGGAGCTGACGCCCCGCGAGAAGCGTCTCCCCCTCATCTTCCTCTGGCCACGCGTCTTCCGGTTCTTCCTGGATCCGGCGCGGCGTGAAGCGTCCGACGTCGACAGGGCCGTCTCCCCGACCTCCACTCCCACGGAAGACCCGTGACCCGCGACGTCCTCATCTTCCTGGGCATCCTGGCGTTCGCCGTCGCGACGATGCCGGTCTACGTCCTGACCGGCGCTCACCGCCGGGACGACGCGCTCGAGTCGTCGGCTCGGGGCGGGTTCGTGCTGGGCAGCTTCACGCGGGCGTGGTTCTACTGGTTCGTCAGGCCGGTCGAGCGGGTGTCGCTGGCTCTCGGTCTGTCGCCGCTCTTCTACAACCTCGCCGGGGTGGCCTTCGGCGCGGCCGGTGGCGTCGCCTTCGCCACAGGCCACCTGGCGCTGGGCGGCTGGGGTGTTCTGCTCGGCGGCGTCGCGGACGTGCTCGACGGCCGAATCGCCCGGGCGAGGGGTCTGGCCGACGACCGGGGAGCGTTCCTGGACTCGACGCTGGATCGCTTCGCCGAGCTGGGTGCGTTCGTGGGGCTGGCCGTGCTCTATGGCTCGGATGCGCGGGCCGCCGCGGTGGTGGCCGCGGCGCTCGGCGGGTCGCTGCTCGTGAGTTATGCCCGCGCCCGGGGCGAGAGTCTGGGCGTGGTGTGCAAGGTGGGTGTCCTGCAGCGCGCGGAGCGGCTGCTCCTCGTGGGTTTCGGCGGGCTGCTCGACCCCGCCTTCCAGGGGTGGTTCGGGTGGGAGTCGGGCGTCCTGCTGCTCGGGGTGCTCACCGTCGTCGCGATCGGCACCGTCGGCACGGCGGTCTATCGCACCGTCTGGATCGCGAAGCGCGTCTGAAGCTCCCCCAAGCGGTCAAGGGGAGCGTGTGAAGAGGCCCGCCGCGTCGGCCCGAGCGCGTTGTTCAGCCGCCTGGCGAACTCCGTCGAGCGAGCGCGTCGCGGTGGAAGTCGGCCGGCATGTCGTCCAGCGACCAGGTCCGGCCCGAGTCGATGTGGCAGTAGCTGCACAGCCCTTCCCGCGGGGGGAGCCCGAGATCGGGGAACGCCCGGCCTGTGGTGCCGGCCGCCGCCACCATCTCCACCGCTTCGCGCAGAAGCCGATCCGCGAGGCGCGGTCCGTGGACCAGCCCGGCGGCCTCCACGAAGTCCAGCCGCTCGAGCGCGACCCGGATGGAGTCCTCGAAGCCCGAGCCGGTCGTCTGTGCGGCCCTCACCCAGGCGCGGGCCTCGCGGATGCGTGCGTCGCCGTCCTCGATCCACCACTCCTGCACCGTGCGGTACTCGGGCAGGTGGCAGCCGACGCAGCGATCGGCATCGCCGGCGAGGGCGGTATCGGGATGCTCGAAGTCGACCTCCGCGACACCATGACAGGCGCGGCAGGTGATGCCGGCCGCGAACTTCACGGAAGGCTCGATACGAGCGGGTTCCCACGGGACGATCCCGAGCAGGAGGGCCTGCTGCGGGGCGTGCGTGTCCACATGGCAGCTCACGCAGACGCCGGCCGCGACGGTCCGGGCCGGGAGCTCGTGGCTCACGGCGTGGCAGTCGGCGCAGACGAGCCCCACCGAGCTGCTCATGCCCTCCACGCGATGGGCCGGCTGCGCATGGCAGGCTCCGCAGGTCACCCGCCGGTGCCCCGCGTGGATAGAGTCCGTCGGCAGCACCCCCGTGGCAGGATCGACGGGCCAGGCCGCGGCCGCAGGTCCGCCCTCCACGTGACAGCTGGCGCACCCGACGGCGCTGAACACCACGTCCGGCGTGTTCGCGACCGAGAAGTGGCAGCGCACGCAGCCGCCCTCGATCCACGGCACCTCGGCGTGGGGCACCGCCAGCGCCTGGGACGTCATCCGCGTCTGCGAAGGCGACACGTGACACGTCGTGCACTCGCCGGCCGGCTCGGCGTCGAGCTGGTCGGCATGACAGAGGCCGCACCCGTTCACATCCGTCCGGAGCGCAACCGCTCCACCGTCATGGGTGTGGCACTGAGCGCAGTCCATCCGCGCCTGACCTGGCAGACCCGGATGGGTCGGATGGCGCGGAAGCGTCGCCGTGGCGTTCACCCGCACGATCGCCGGGCCACCGTCCGTGTGGCAGCCCGACGCCGTGCACCCGCTGGTCGTGGCGATGGCCAGCGATCGGCCGGGCACATCCGCTCCGTCGTGGCAGGCCACACACGCGATCTCGGCGTGCGCGGGTACCATCGACGGCGCCGCGGACCCCACGGACTCCGCCGACTCCGCCGAGGCCGGATCGGCGGCGCCCGCGTCGCAGCCGGACAGGGCCACGACGAGCCCGATCAGCAGAACGCGAATGCCCACACGATCATCCCGAGGATGGCGAAACCGGTCGCGAGAAGCGCGAAGCCGAAGGTGGCCGCGATCAGGCTGTCCGCGCGGGTGGGCGGAGGCGCCCTGTGGTCGACCCGCGGCCTGGTGCTGACTGGCGCGTCGAGGTTCGCGCGGACCTGCGGCATCATGTCCGGATGTTCCTCCTCGAGGTAGTCCACGGTCGCGCGACCGTGGAACATGACCGCGTCGAGCGGCCACTTGTCGGGCCGGACGTGCACGTTGAAGAAGTGCACGACGAAGAGGAAGCAGGTGGCGAGGAGCGCCTCCTCGCCATGGAAGACGGTGGCGACGTTGAAGATCCAGCCGGGAAGGAAGCTCCCGAAGAACTGCGGGAACGAGAGGAGCATCCCCGACGCGATGATGATCACGAAGCCCCACACCGCACCGAAGAAGTCGAGCTTCTCGAGATAGCTGTAGCGGCCAAACGTCGGTCGATTCCGGCCGGTGAAGAAGTAGACCCACTGCTTGAAGAAGTCGACGAAGTCGCGCGGGTGCGGGATCAGCGTGTCGGGTCCCCATTTCCAGGCGTGCGGCGTCCCTCGCGCACGCCAGAACCGCGCCGACAGGTAGCCGACATAGACCACGGCCAGCGCCACCATCATCGACGCCGCGATCCGGTGGATGATCCCCGCCGTCTGCACGCCACCGAACAGCGAGATGAGGCCCGCCGAGAACGGCGCGCAGGAGAACCGCAGCGGCAGGCCCGTGAGCACGAGCGTGTAGAAGGTCAGGACCACGACCCCGTGCGCCACCCGGTGCCACGTCAGGAAGCGCCAGATGAAGGGCCCGTTGCCGCGCTGGGCCGCATCCATCGGGACGGAATCAGCCATGGCTCCCTCCCGGTGCGTCCGCGCCGGCCGCACCCTTTCGGGAGTCGATCCAGATCCGGATCCACCACAGCACCGTGTGGAGACCGAATACGCCCAGCGTGCCGATCAGCAGGGCGTGCATGAAGATCAGCGAGTAGTACAGGACCGCGTTCCGCTCCGGATCGTGAGGGTCCGGATGCGAGTCGTAGAGTACGAATCCCGCACGGGCCTGTTCGTGGCACTCGCCGCACGTCCCGATCAGCGCATCGGCGTGCACGGACGAACGGATCGAGTCCGAGGGCAGCACGCTGTGCGCGGTGTGACACTGCGCGCAGCTCGCGCTGACCCCCGAGCCCAGGCGTGTGGCCTTCCCGTGATAGGTGTAGTAGTACGTTTCGGCGTCGTGCGTGTGGCAGGTGGCGCACCGCTCGACCATACCGACCTGGAAGTCCTCCCGGTCCACCCCGGGCATGGGATGTGCGCCGTGACAGTCCGAGCAGCTGGGTGCGATCGAGTCCGACGGAGATGGGGGCCAGGCGTGGAGCTGCGCCCGCGCCTGGTCGACGAGGGCGTGTCCGTGAACATCGGTGGCGAGCGAGTCGGCGGCCTCCTGATGGCAGGCGGCGCAGGTGACCAGCTGATTCTGCGGTGACACCCACGCTTCCGGCTCCGTGACCTCCGCGGTCGCGTGCGGCGCATGACAGCCCCAGCACGACGTGGAGTCGCCGTGAGGGTCGGCGGGGGTGTAGGCCTGTTCGTAGTGGCAGGACACGCAGTCCGCGTTCATGCGCCGCTGTGCGGGGCCGCCTTCGATCCGCAGATCCTCCGCCCAGGCGACGTCGTGAATGCCGTGGCATTCTGCGCAGTCCGCCGCAGGGAGGCCGTCGTCCTCCTGAACGCGCGCGTGCACCGAGCCTTCCCACTCCGGATGCGGCTCGCTGGTGTGGCACGAGGCGGTCGCACAGGTCAGCGTCTCCGCCGCAACGGGATGGGGAAACCGCTCGAAACTCTGGTGGCACTCGGCGCAGGTGATCTCGGCGTGACCCGAGGTCCCGAGCGGGCCGGGGGGCACATGGAGGCTCCGTGCCTGGGCCACCGTGGCGACCTGGCTCCTCAGGAACTCCGGTTCGTCGTGGCACGCGAGGCACGCTCGGTCGTCCGTCGCCTGCGCCGCCACGCCCCCGGGCATGCCGGCGAGGATCAGGGCGAGGGCGGCCGCCAGCACACGCCAGCTCGCCACCCCGAGGCCGATCCGGGCCAGGACGCGGGTCGGCTCGTCCATCACGCGCCGAGTCCCCCCACCACGAGGCGGAAGACGAAGGCGCCCGCGAGAGCCGCGGGGAAGCCACGCCAGACGAAGAGGAGCCCCATGGCGATCGAAGGGGCGACCGTGAGCCACGCGATCTGCTGGAACAGTGCGCCGGCGTCCGGGAGTCCCTGTGCGAGATAGCCGGGCATGTACGCGAGCAGCTGCATCAGCACGCCCGCCAGGACGCCGCCCGCAACCGCCTCTTCGGGATGGAGGGGGTGCCAGCGGCGGAATACCCACACGACGCAGGTCACGAAGAACAGCCTGAACACCAGTTCGTCGATGAGGGCCCGCGCCCCGGACAGGAGGACGAGGATCTCGGGCGCGGTGCCCAGGTCCAGGGCCGGCGCGGTACTCAGAGATGGGACGAGCCACACCGCCACGCCCGCGAGCAGCGCCCCGACGAGGGATCCGATTCCGACACCGCTGAAGAAGCGAACCCCGGCCGGGAACGGCGGAGACAGAATACGCGGACCCGGCATCCGACGCGCCAGCCACAGTGGCAGGGTGACGGCCGGGCCACTCAGCCATGTCGTCACGAATCCAGCGAGAAGCACCGCGCCGACGGTGCCGACGCGCAGCCGCGTACCCCAGAGCTCCGGCAGATCGAGGAGGAAGAGCCCGAGAAGCGCGACGAAGGTGAAGATCACCAGCATGGAGCCGACGAACGTGTCCTCCCAGCGGCGCACGCCGTTGGTGAGCGCCCGCGCGCCTTCCCGGAGTGCCCACGCACACAGGGCCGCGCCCGCGAGCCACGCGACGCCGACACCGACGAGTGGGAGCGTGCCCCCCACGAATCGGGCCGGCACGGTCTGCGAAATAAGCGACGCCGCGACCCATGAGACGCCGAGGCCGGGGATGACGTACATCAGCGCGAGCCCGAGGCTCTGACGGGCCGCGGCACCGTCCATGTCTTCGTCGCGGCCCATCCAACCGAGCACTGCGCCGTGCGCGAATCCGAATGCCGCACCGCCGAGGAACAGCGCGGTACTGGTCAGAAACAGGCCGAAGGCGCTCGCCCGGTCCAGAAGCGTCAGGACTGCGAGAAAGACGCCCCCGGTGAGGATCCCGGACGCCATCGCCCACGACACCGCGACCCGGCCGGGGAAGCCCAACTCGCGTCGGAGATCGCGCCCACTGCGCTCCCTCCGGTCGGGGCCGGCCGTGCCGCCCGTCGCTCCGGCCGCCGTGTCAGTCGCGTTCATGCGCCTCCCTCCCGCTGTAGCGTGTCGTGCATGGCCGCCCCGCCCGCGTGCGGGTCCCCAGGCGGCGGCGTTGCCACCGCCTGGACGCGCGCCGCGGCACTCGCGGCCCGCTCGTTCTCGCCGAGTTCCACGAGGGTCATGTAGAGCCCGAACCACGCGGGCGCCGATGTGGAGTCCACCTCGAGGGCGGCCTCGTAGTGGCCCTGTGCCGCCTCCAGGTCGCCCGCCTCGAACGCGGCGTTCCCCTCGTCGAGCCGTCTGCGGATCTCCGGGGCCAGCTCGGGCGGGGCGATCGACACACGGTCGACGGGCTGGTCCGCCGGCGCTTCCGGCGGCGTCGATGCCGGCCCTCCGGTGCCACCACACGCGACGAGCCCCGCCGTCATCGCCATCGCCGCCAAGCGGATTCTCATGGCGTACCTCCACCGAAGGGGTCCCCGATGTGGCACGCTCGGCAGACCACGGGATTGCGCTCGTACGCGAGGCGCGCGTCGAAGTCGGGTCCGTGCGGGCTGATCTGGAACGCGCCGAGCTGCGAATGGCATTGCAGGCAGTCCCGCTGCGTGTGGCACGACGCGCACGTCTCGAGCTGCTGGCGCGCGGCCTGGGGATGACGAAGGAGCCAGAGCGGCTCGGCGTCGTGGTAGCCCGGCCCGAGCCGTCCGGCGCTCCCGAGCCCGGCGTCCGTGTGGCAGCTCCGGCAGAAGGCCACGGGGTCGTGGCAGTTCGAGCACTCCGTCACCGCATTGGCGGCCTCGGCGGCGTGGCCCAGGAGGTAGTTCGTCGAATGGTACGAGGCACCACCCTCTGCCTGCCGCTCGTGGCAGGAGGCGCAGAAGCTCTCCGCACGGTGGCAGGTCGCACAGCTCCCCTCCGAGGTGGCGGCCACCGTGCCGTGTCGTTCCATGAAGAAGTGACTCTCGTGCGATTCGGGCGCGCGCGCGTCGACCTCGGCGCCGGGCGCCGTCACCGTGTCGCGTCCCGCGAGCGCGGCCACCGGCTCCGGAACGGGCTCCAGGTGACAGGTCCTGCAGGTCTCGGCCGTGTGGCAGGTGGCGCAGTTGGCGCCCTCCGGCTCGGCGATGCCGATGTGCTCCCACGCGAAGCGGGCCGTCGCATGATCGGCCGGCGTCGGGTAGCGTGCCTCGAGCGACGCAAAGCCACGTCCGGCCGGCGCGGGCGGCAACGATCGGATCTCGACGACCCGGGCGGCGTTCACGTGACAGTCGGCGCACTGGTCCTGCACGTGGCAGGTCGAGCATCGCTCGTCGACCCGCTCCTGGGCCCCCTCCCCGTGTACAGCGGTAAGGAAGGTTTCCGAGGCATCGACCGTGTGGTCCGGCGGCGTGGGTAGACCCGAGATCCGCTCGGTTCCGAGCGTGGACGCGGCGGCCGGTACGTGACAGGTCGAGCAGTCCGCGCCGACGTAGTGGCCGGTGTCGTCAGCCGGGTCCTCGTGGCACGACAGGCACTCCGAGGCCACGACGCGGGGGTCGGCCAGCACGGCCGGCGCCGGGTCGCCATGGCACTGCGCGCACGTCAGTGCGGTGTCCCCCTCGGCCTCCACGAGGCGGAGGTGGTCACCGTGGTCGAACACGAGGTTGGTCTCCAGCACCGACGGGCCATCCCATTCCACGAGCTCTTCCGTCGTCCCGTCGTGGCAGGAGAGGCAGCTCTCGGGATCCGGGTACAGTGCCGAAAGGTCGCCGGTCTCTGCGCCGATGTGACAGCCGGTGCAGAGCGGGAAGAGGCCGTCGTGAGCGTCGTGGCCGAAGAGATCGAGCGAGTCGGGCCGGGGCGCGGCGTGGGCAAGGAGAGACGACGACGGCGCGGTCCATGCCGGCGCGGCGGCCCACCCGGCGGGGGCGTCCGGAGCCGGCGACGGAGCCGCTCGGGTCTGGCCGACCCGCACAACGATCGCCGCGAGCAGGACGAGCGAGACCACCCACCCCGAGTAGAGGGTTCGGCCGGGGCGGTACGTACGCGCGTTCATCGCTGCGACCCCGTCAGGCCCGGATCGCTGCCGATGGGCACCGTGAGATTCCAGTACCCCCGCACCTGATTCCAGTCCGGCTGCAGCGTGCGGTTCTCAGTGCCGGCCCGGAAGATCGAGATCCCTGTGTTGACCCGAACTCCCTGCCACGGGAGGCGCGCGGTCGCGGCGAGACCTCCGCCGAGCGCGGTGCCTTCTCCCAGCCGGAACTCCTGGATCTGCTGGAATGCCGTTCCCGTGAGCGACAGGCTCACGTCGGACGTCATCTCCCAGGTGGCCGACGCGTCCCCGCCGCTGTAGTAGGCTCCGGCCGACCACTCGATCCGGTACTCGCCTCGGAGCGCGATCCGCGGGGCCGGGGCCCACGTACCGCCCACCACGCCCCGTCGCCCGGTATCCTCGAGCGGGCTGAGAATCGTGGTCGTCGCCGTCTCACCGTAGTCGCGGTATCCGCCGGCCACCCACACACTGGTCGAGGTGTTCGGTGACCATGTCATCCGAAGCTGGCCTTCGAGGTACGGGACCGGCGAGAAGAAGCCCCAGATCGTCCAGAGTTCGAAGTACGGCACATACCTTCGGCCCGTGGCCTCGAGCATCAGCGTACGACCTCGGATGGGGAGGAGCGCCGTCACGTGGGCTTTGCCGACGCGCCCGAAGGCGATGTCCCAGTCGGCCGACGCGTCCACCCGGAGGAGGTCGAACGGATAGGCCCTCACGTCCACCGACGCGCGCTCGCTGAGGAGCCCGGACCGGTCGCTCCAGATCTCGCGCTGATAGCGCAGCGTCAGGTCGATGTCCGGGCGCGGACGCGCCCGAAGTGTGCCGCCGAACAGCCATGCGTCCCGATCGGGGAGGAAGCTCTCCAGCCCAGAGAGTGCCGAGTTCCGAGGCTCGGCGAGCGCACGAGCCAGCGACCGGCCCGCGTAGCCCTCCACGCTCCACCCAGGGCGGGGCGTCCAGAGAACGTTCGCGCCGTCGAACGCGGTGCGGCCCAGTCCGCCGAGGATGCGCTGGCGACCGAGCCGGGCGCGGAGCCCCTCGCGAGCATATTGCGCGTACGCGAGAAAGACATCCACGCGGTCGTCCGTTCGGGGCCACAGGAGTTCGCCTCCCGTGCGCTCCCGCATCCGAAGGCTGACGGTGGTCGACAGGCCCGACACACCGAACCCCCACGCGGTGAGGTTCGCGTCGAGCGAGCCGCTGACGGTGGAGGCCACGTCGCCGGCCCGGTACCGGATGCAGTCGGACGCCTGGCAATAGACCGGAGCGCCTTCGAACCGGAAGCTCGTGGGTCCGAGTTCGTCGACGAGCGCGCGATCGATGGTGTCCTGCACGAGCGGCCGAAGCTCGGCATAGAAGCCGGCGTGGCCCAAGGTGCCCCGAACCCCCTGTGCGGCTGCGGGCGCGCCGGCGGCGAGCGCTCCTGTTGCCAGCGTGGCGGTCGCAAGGAGCGTCCGGAGGAGGGCCCATCGTGACGCGCCACCCATCGAGCCCGGACCGGCGCGCCCGTTCCTCATGCATCCCCTCGGCGGTGCGCGGGCGGCAGGATGTGGCAGGTCGAGCAGGCGACGGCGGGATCGTAGTGCTCGGTGGCCAGCTCCGTATGGCAGGCCAGACAGGTGGCGCGGTCCCGAAGCCGATCGTCGATCGGAGCGGGGGCGTCGGTGTGGCAGCCGGCACCCCCGCAGCCGACATGGACCTGGGCGATCGGATGCTCCTCGTCGGCGACCGCGACGTGGCAGGTGCTGCAGTCCGTCGCGGCCTCGTGATGCTCGACGTGGCAGCCCTGGCAGTCCTGGCCGACCGCGGTGCGCGTGAGCGACGGGAGGTGGCAGGTCGCGCAGTCCTCGTCGGCGTGCGCCAAGTGGGAGAACGGAACATCGCGATCGGCCGCCAAGGAAAGAACCGAGAGGTCGAATCCCATCGCCCGAACGATCCCGGACCCGCCGGGCTCCGGCCCGGAGTGACACGTCACACACTCCGGCGCGTCGTCCGCGACGTGGTGACAGGACCGGCAGTCCGACGCCGTCACGACCACGAGCTCCCCGTGTTCGGTGCCGTCGGGGGTGTGGCAGGACAAGCAGTCGACCGTGGTGTGGTCCTCGTGCACGAACCGCCCGTCCAGCGTCGTGTCGGCAGCCGGCCGTGCCACCGCAGCGCGCGGCGTCCACGCCTCCCACGGCTCGACCGTGGCGGCGGTCGGACGCGCCGAACGTCCGTGTCGCATGGCGCGAAGCCGCTCGGTGAGCCGGGTCCCGACCCAGTCGCCGAGCAGGGGCGAAGCGTCCGGGAGCAAAGCGGCTCCGACGCCCCCCGTCCGACGGCTCGTACCCGATCCCGGCGTCCCGGGTGGCGGCGGACCGGTGACCCCCGGAAGCAATCCACCGGCGGCATCGTGACAGGCCCGGCAGTCCTGCTGCTCTACGTGTGCCTGATGAGGGACGTGGCAGCCCGTGCAGTCCTCGAGAATGCCCGGCGACAGGCCGCGATGCGCGGCCACGAGCGTGTCGGGCCGTGTGTGGCACCCGGCGCCCGTGCAGGTGAGCGCGGCCTCCTGCGGCGTCGCGTGCTCGTGAGGCTTGTGGCACCAGCTGCAGGCGTCACCGTGCGGTTCTCCCGCGGTGTCGTGGTCGGGGATCTGGTCCTGCATCGCGTGACACGACAGGCACTGGGTTGCCGAGGGTGCCAGCACGGGCACGGAGTCTCCCGGAACGATGGTGTCCGGAAGCGCGTGGCAGTCGGCGCAGTCCAGGGGCTCGTGCGCCATGCCGCCCAGTCGGACCTCGACGTCGCTGTGGCAGCGAGAGGCCGAGCATCCGCTCGTGGTCGGCGCGAAGCCATGATCGTCGACCGTGTGGCAGGACGTGCACGCCATCCCGGCCACCTCGGGATCGGACGACAGCAGGTGCGCCTCGTGGACCGCGATGCCCTCGATCCGCAGTTCGGACGAGGCCTCGGCACCGCTGTGACACTCGGCGCAGGAGACCCGGTTCGAGAACGTCGGATGCTCCTCCGGTACCTCCGCTCCCATCAGCTGCGCCACACCGCTGCGGAAGCGGTTCCCGAACGACGTCGAGTGGCACGCGAGGCAGGACAGCTCCTCGTGGCCTCCCGCGGCCAACGAGTCTAGCGTCGCCTCGACCGAGTGGCAGGACGCGCAGAACTCGGGATCGCCCCCGGTGTGGACATCCCGGGTGGCCAGCAGCCCGAACCCCATCACGAGCACGCTCACCACCGCGCCCATCATCACGACCCAGACCGAAGCGGCTCCGCGGCGCTCTCGGTTCGGCGGCGTGTCGGCTACGGTCATGGCCACGTCGTAAGGGGTGGGTCGTCCCCGGTCACGTCAGGATAATGATCAAGAGGGCGGCAGGCTCGTCCGCCGGAGACGCGATCTGGCGCTCCGGCGGACCATGCCTGGCCGCCCTCCCCCGAACGCCGCCCGAGCGAGCGGCGGCGTCCCGGTGTCCGGGTCAGTTCCCCGGCTTCAGCATCCGCTCCCGCACGAGGCTCGGCGAGGCCGACACGCCGTACTCGTCCTCGACCGCCGCGATGCTCGCGATGAGCAGCTGCTCGGTCAGGAACGGGTTGTGCGCCGCCGCGGCCGTGTACGCCAGCCCGGGGTCGGGGCGATCCGACCCACCGAAGGCCGCGAGCTCCATGTTGAAGTACGCGCCCTCGGCGAGGGTGAAGAGCCCGTCGCGCGCATCGATCTCGCCGCCGGCGTCTTCACCGTTCGGGTCGACGATCGCCAGGAGCGCCTCCAGCTCGTCGTGCAGCGCCGCGAGGCGCGCCACGGCCGTCGAGGTCGCCGAGAAGACGCCCGTCACCGACGTATGGCATCCGGCCCCGGTGCAGCCCGTCTCGAAGTCACGTTCGGCGGTCGACAGCCCGCAGTCCTCGGCCGTCGGAATCCCTTCGCTGTTCAGGCACGGAATCGCGTTGAAGCCGTGGCCGACTGCGTTGATCACGAACTCGCCGGTCGCGGCGTCGGTGACCGTGCTCGAGGTCACGTGACAGGTGGCGCACAGCCGATCGTTCCCCTCCGACCCGTGGCTCGCGATGATCTCGCCGCGGTCGATCGTCAGGTTCGGCGGGAACCAGCCCACGTCACCCGACAGGAGTCCGGTCTCCGGCGAGTGCGGATGCAGTCCGTGCGAGGACGTGGGGTCAGGCTCCGAGCGACGGTCGTGGCACTGCGAGCAGAGGTTGTCCTCGATCTCCACACCACCGACGGCGAACCGCAGGTTGGCCGGGTTGTCCGACCCATGCGGGTCGTGGCAGGTCGCGCAGGTAATCGAAACGGTCGCGCCCGCCTCGAGGTACGCGTCCTCCACCCCCCACTTGGCGAGTGCGCCGTTTCCGCTGTGGCAGTTCTTGCACCCGTCACGGCCGGCCGCGAAGCCCGTCACGTTGGCGTGCCCCGAACCTTCCCACTGCTCGGCGAACGGATGGTGCGCGCCCTGATGGCACTCGCCGCAGCCCTGCATGTTGTCGACGCCGACGTCGATGGGCGCGAACGGGATCGTGGCGTTGCTCGGATCCTGCACGTGGGCGAGCCCCGGCCCGTGGCAGCTCTCGCACGTCACGTCGTGATAACGCTCCTCGGGGGAGGCGTTGTACCCGGCCGGCTCGGTGAGCGTGTTGCCGAGTTCGTTGGTCGTGTGACAACTCTCGCAGAACGCCTGCGCATGCCCACTGTTCTGGAGTCCGTCCCACGCTTCGGCGTGACCCGTTTCGGCCCAGTCACCCTGGGGTCCGATGTGACAGTTTCCACAGGTCGTGAGGCCGGTCTCGAGGTTGGAGTACCCCAGCATCCCCAGCGCGACGGCCGGCGGATCCTCGAACAGTTCACGATCGCGGAAGACGATTTCCTCGTCCGTGCACGCCCCGAGCGAGGCGATGAGCACGAGCACCGAGAGCACTCTGGTGCACGAGAGGTATTTCACGAACCACCCCCTGATGGGCCTGTGTACGTAGACCTACTTACCTGCTGCTACGCACATATTCGCCGGGCCCCACGCAGGGCGCTGTCGGGAAATCTCCCACATTGCGCAACGAAGGCGAAACGGGCTCCAGCCGGAACGCTCGGCCCACGCGCGGGCCCGGAGACCGCGGCCCGGGAACTACCCTCCAATCAGGCGCCGGAGATTGTCGCGGGCCACCGCCGCACGCGTCTCGGACTGAAGCTGTCCCAGGAACCCCTCGACGCTCTCGATCCGGGCGACGTCGCTGGCCGACGATCGCATCGCTGCGTCCGTGCCGACCACGAACCGATCGGGCATCGACTCGACGAGCTGGAGCCACGGCTGCCACACGCGCTCGCCGTCCTCGAGAATCGTGTACTCGGGCGAACGCGGGTGTACCGGCCAGGTCCGCGCGCTCAGCTCATACGTGAGATTCGGGTGGGCTTCCAGGAGCCGCCGCGCGATCACCAGGGGCGTGTAGGCGCCGTGCGCCAGCACCACGTGCACGTCCCGGTACGCGCGGAGCATCGCCTCCAGCTCGCCGAGGCGCGTCACCTCGGCGTGCACCCAGACCGGCACCCCGTGCCGCCGCGCCACGTCGAGGATCGATCGCATGGTCGAGCCGGTGGGGCTGAAGTCCGCCTCGGGGAATCCCGGGCTCGGGAAGTGCGTGACGGAGATCTCGCCGATGCCGACGAAGCCGCCGAGGCCGAGCAGCGAGTCGACCGTGGCCGCCAGCGATGCGTCGTCGCGCTCCCAGGCGCCGCGGTACTCGCGGTGCTCGGGCGACACCGAGACCACCGGAAGGAGGCGCCCGGGCCAGCGGGCGGCGGCAGCCAGCAGGTCCTCGTTCGTGGCCGCCCGTCCGCGCATCACGATCGAGCGTTCGATCCCGTGGAGGTCCATCAGCTCGACCCAGGCGGCGGGGTCGTTCAGGTGGACGTGCGCGTCGTCGAAGCCGCCCGTCTGCGCGAGGGCCGGACGCGAGGCGACGCCCAGCGCGAGCAGGAAGGGGAGTCCGAGGAGTGAGCGGGCCACGAGCGATCGTCGGTGGAGGGTGATCGTGAGACCGCGGCAGCCGCTCGACGGTTGCACGCATCGACGCGAGCTGGAACCCGACGCTTGCCTCCGCCAAGCCCGCCGGGTACGGTAGGGACACAACTGTGGTGCGGGGTGACAAGAGCCCCGCGCTCACTCCGTCGACGCACGAAGCGCCCCGCGGGCGCCGTGGTCGACGCATGGAGCGAGCGCGAGGCTCTCGGTGTTTCCGGGACCCACGTGCTCCGAACTCTCAACTTCGGAGGAATCGACATGGCCCCGAAATCCCACTCCGACTCTCACGCGCTGGTGGAAGCGCTCACCGATCCCGCGTCGAGGTTCGCCTCGTATCAGGCGCTCGTCGCGCTGGGCGAGGCCTCGCTTCCGGCGATCCGCGCCGGCCTCGGGCACGGCAACTGGCAGGTGCGAAAGTGGAGCGCCATGGTGCTGGACCGGGTCGCGGACGGCGAGAGTCTGGCCGCGCTCGTGCCCCTGATGCGCGACCCCAAGGCGGACGTCCGTCTCTGGGCCGTGCACTCGCTTGCCTGCGACCACTGCAAGTCCGAGATCGAGTGCCCCGTGGACGTGGTGCCTCACCTTATCGAGCGGATCGAACTCGACGAGAGCGTCCGGGTGCGACGGATGGCGACTATCATGCTCGGCTCCGAGCACCTCGATCCCCGTGCGGTGCCCGTACTCCGGGCGCTGTCGGGCGAGAGCGACGCCAAACTCAGGGCCCACGCCGAGCGGGCGCTCGAGCGGTACGCGGCGTACGGACTGAGGTAGCGGACCGCGACAGGCCGTGGGAGCTACCGGTGGAGGACCGACAGGTACTCCGCCCACGGCCCCACGGCCTCGGCGTACTGCTTCGCCATCACGCGCGAGATCTGGCAGAGGTGCGAGAGGTCGTGCGCGGCCCATGTCGCGATCAGCTGCGCGACGGTCACCCGGCCGAGTGCGGGGTGCACACCGGTGAGCCCGAGGTGGGCGTCGGTCAGGTCCAGCGACCGTAGCTCCGCGAGGTTGGCGGCCCGGAGGTCCCCGAACTGCCGGACCAGGCTCTCCAGCGGGGCGCCCAGACGCTCGCGGAGGTGCCGGAACCGGTCGTAGGGCTCGAAGGGTCGCGCCTCGCCGTGCTCGAGGATGACCCGGAGCCGGACGATCCAGTCGTCCTCCTCGCCGTCGATGAGGTGGCCGACGACGTTGAACGGGCTCCACGTCTCGGGACCCTCGGTGCCGTGCACCCACATGTCGGAGAGCCCGGGCAGCCACGCCGCGAGGATCGCGGGCGTCCGTTCGAGGACCTCGAGGGCCTCGTCCACTCTGGCGTTCATCCCGTTCCTTCCCTCCCTCGAGTCTGCTGCCGCAGGCTTCATCCTGCGCCTCGTGCGAGCCCCATCAGTCCCCCGAATCCCTGACCGGCCCACACCGGTTCGCCGCCCGGATCGGGCCGCCACCACTGGTAGCCATAGCCGGGCCGGGTCACGTGGCGTGCCGTCGCTTCGGCGACCCACCCCTCCGGCAGGATCCGCGTGCCGTCCCAGACACCGTCGCGGAGATACAGATAGCCGATACGCGCGAGGTCGAGCGCCTCGAGGTAGAGGCCGCCGAGCGCATCGGGAAGGCCCGCGGGCGTCATCTTCCAGTGGTACTCCTCGATGCCGAGCGGACCGAAGAGATGCGCCTCGGCGAACCGATCCATGCGCGTGCCGGTGGCGTGCTGGACGATGGCCGCCATGAGCTGGCTGCCGCCCGAGTTGTAGACCCACCTCTCGCCCGGCTGGGCGTCCATCGGCTGCTCGAGTGTGAACTGCACCCAGTCGTGGCTCCGCTCGAGCTGGATCGTGGTGTTGGTGTCCCCGATCGGTCGATTCGACTCGTGCCACTCGATGCCCGTACGCATCGTCAGAACGTCCTGGAGCGTCGCATCCCGGAGCCCCTGCTCGACGCGCGACGCGTCGTATCCCTCCAGGAACGGCAGGAGGGGAGCGTCCACCCCCTCGATCGCGCCCCGCCCGATGGCGATGCCCACGAGGGTCGCCGCGACCGACTTCGTCACCGACTGCAGCGTGTGGATGTCGCGCCCCTGGTGGTAGGGGTGCCAGTCGGGGTGGAGGTAGTTGAACTGGTGATCCCACTCGGGGTCGGGACAACCGTAGCCGCAACCGATCTCGGTGCGGGTACCGCGGCTGATCTCGCGGTAGTCCCGGTCGTAGTGCTCGTCCACGACGAGCCGTCCGTGCCGGATCACGACGAGCCGGTCGACGTGGCCGAATTCGCCGGCGCGGATCCGCGCATCGAGGTCGGTGAAGGCGGGGGCGGAAAGGCCGACCGCGGCGGGCGCGCTACGGGCCCACTCCGTGCCGGGCCACGCCGTGGACTGCGCGTACGCTCCCTCCGCGGGGATGAACAGGCACACGGCGAGTGCGCCAGCGCGTACGACGTGCATGCGGGGCCTCCATGCCGAGTCCGGGCGCGCGCGAACGTGCGGCGCGTACTGTGGAGTCTGCGCCGCGGTGCGGCGCGCGCGCCAGCGAACGCGCTCCTCGACAGGCGCGCTTGCACGCCAACTATATCACTTGTAAATACATTTGCATCAAATCTATCTGGAGTAATCGATGGCCGACCGTGAGCCCCCCACGCACCTCTCCTTCCACATCCTCCTCGCCCTCGCCGCGGACGATCTCCACGGGTACGGGATCCTGAAGGAGATCGAGGCGAAGAGTGGCGGACGCATCTCGCCGAGCACAGGCGCGATGTACCTCGCGCTGCAGCGGATGGAGGCCGCCGGGCTGGTCGAGCCGTCGCCCGACCGACCCCGACCCGGCGAGGACGCGCGGCGGAAGTACTACCGACTCACACCTGGCGGGCGAGCCCTCGCATCGGCCGAGGCGCACCGGCTCGCCGAGTTGATCTCGCTCGCACGGGAGCGCGACCTGCTCCCGGGCCACGGCGCATGATCCGCCTCGTACTCGGCGTTCTCCTTCGACTCGGTCCCCGCCGCTTCCGTGAGAACTACGGGGACGAAGTCGTGGGCGTCGCGGAGGAGCGGATCCGGGCGGCGGCCGAGCGGGGCGCGGGGTCGGCCGTGAAGGCCATCGTGAAGGAGGTCGTAGGACTCGGCCTCGCATCGATCCGTGCGCACCGGACGCTTGCGAACGGATCGGCGCCGCCGGGAGGGCTCGGGATCCTCGCGGGGAACCTGGGCCGAGATCTCCGTCACGCGGCGCGCAGCGTCCGGAGGCAGCCTGGCCACGCAGTCACCACGATCGTGGTGCTCGCGCTCGGGATCGGCGCGACGACGGCGATCTTCAGTGCAGCCAACTCCTACTTCTTCCGTCCGCTCCCCTTCACGGATCCCGATCGACTCGTCAGCCTCTGGGAGACGAACCCGGAGTTCGGGTGGACCG
Organism: Longimicrobiales bacterium; assembly: GCA_028284495.1. GTDB lineage: Bacteria > Gemmatimonadota > Gemmatimonadetes > Longimicrobiales > Gaopeijiaceae > Gaopeijia. The sequence continues at coordinate 25,265 of JANQRP010000016.1, forward strand.
ACGCGGAGGCCGCACCCGCCAACCTTCTCGACTGGCGGGAGCGGGTGAGCGCGTTCGAGGACGTGGCGGGGTATCGGACGATCGGCCTGCGGACGACCTGGATCCACGAGGGCGAGCCGATCCTGCTCGAAGCGAGCCAGGTGACGGGCAACTTCTTCGACGTCCTCGGCGTGCGCCTCGCGGCGGGGCGGGCCTTCACCTGGGAGGAGACGTGGGGGGACGCGCCGCCGGTCGTGATCGTCAGCCACGGATTCTGGACCACGCACCTCGGCGGTCGCGAGGAGGCGATCGGGTCGACGCTCGAACTCGATGGCACCGCGTATCGGGTGGTCGGCGTGACGCCGAGGGACTTCGCCTTTCCGATGGGCGGAATCGACTACTGGGTCCCCTACGGCTGGGCTCGGTCGAGTCGGATCGAAACGTGGTTCCGACGCGCTCACTTCGTGCGGCCGATCGCGCGGCTCGCTCCGGGGACGACCCTCGCCGGCGCCGACGCGGAGTTCCAGAGCGTCGTGACGGCGCTCCAGACGGAGTACCCCGAGACGAATCGCGTGATGGGCGCGGGGATGGGCTCGATGCGGAGCTTCCTGATCGGCGACGCCCGCACCCCCATGCTCCTACTGCAAGGAGCCGTCGGCCTCCTCCTCCTCCTCGCCTGCGTCAACGTCACGAACCTCACCCTCCTCCGGGCGGCGTCCCGCTCCCGCGAGGTCTCGGTTCGGCGCGCGCTCGGGGCCGGGCACGGCCGCATCGCGGGAGGTTTGATCACGGAGAGCCTCGTCGTCGCCACGGCCGGCGGAGTGCTCGGACTCTTCCTCGGCATCGCGGGCGTCCGAGGCATCGAGGGGTTGGCGCCGCTCGGGATCCCGGGTGCGACCGAGGTCGCACTCGACCTCCGAGTCCTCGCGCTCACCGCGACGCTGACGATTTCGTGCGGAATCGTGTTCGGGCTCGTGCCGTCGCTCTGGGCTCGCCGCCTCGGTCTGGCGGATGCGCTCCGTAGCGGGGGCAGGTCGGGGTCGGAGACCCAGGGCGGGTGGATTCGGACACTCGTGGGGGCCGAGCTCGCGGTCGCCGTCGTGCTCGTCCTCGCCGCCGGCCTGATGATCCGGACGTCTCTCGAACTGCGGAGTGTGCATCCCGGATTCGACCCGAGCGACGTCGTCGCGTATCAGGTGACGCTTCCCTCATCCCGCTACGAGGTGCGGGACGACGTCCTCGCGACGTGGGACGATCTCCTCGAACGGCTCGAGGCCACGCCCGGGGTGACATCCGCGGGCACGGTCGCGCTCCTCCCGCTCTCGGGCACCAGCTGGTCGAGTCAGTTTCAGGCCGAAGGGTGGCCACCGGACCGCGCGGGCCTCGACATCCTCCATCGGCGAGCGGACGCGGGATACTTCGAGGCGCTCGACATCCCGCTCGTGCGGGGCCGGCTCTTCGGGCCGGCGGACAGCCCGAACGGCCCGCTGGTGGTCGTGATCAACGAGACCTTCGCGCGCGACTACTTCCCACACTCGGATCCGATCGGGCAGCGCATCGCCTACGACAGGGTCGCGACGGAGGACTCGTTCTGGTACGAGATCGTGGGCATCGTCGGCGATCAGCAGCAGGTCTCACCAGGCGCACCCGCACGTCCGGAGGTGTTCGAGTACCGAAACCAGGACTGGGGCCGGACCGCGTGGGTCGTCGTGGAGACCGGCGCCGACGTCGGCGCGACCTCCATCACGATGCGCGCCGTCCTCGACGAGATCGATCCGCTCATTCCGATCGAGGCGACCACCACGCTGCGCGATGTCCGATCCGCCTCGATCGCCCGCGAGGAGATGGTGCTCCTCCTCCTTTCGGTCTTTGCGGCGATCGCGCTCCTCCTCGCCGCGGTCGGCATCTACGGCGTGACGGCGGAGATGACCGCGCGTCGCCGCCGCGAGATGGGGATCCGGCTCGCGCTCGGTGCCGACGGCGGACGTCTGATCCGCCTGGTGCTTCGCGAGGGCGCCGTGCCGATCGCCGCCGGTCTGGCGATCGGAGCCGTGGTCGCGCTCATCGCGAGCCGAGCGCTGGAGGGACTCCTCTTCGGCGTCTCGCCTCAGGATCCCGCGACACTGATCGGCGTCTGCGCCGCGCTCGGCGTCCTCGCGCTGGCCGCGGCGTGGATCCCGGCGTGGCGAAGTACGCGTGTGGACCCGGTCGCCTCGCTCAGGGCGGATACCTGAGCGAGCGGCCGGTCACGTCCGGACTCGCCCCTACATCCCCGACGCGCGAAGCGTCCGCACCTGCCGGACCGCCGCGTCGACCTTCAGCCGGTAGAGTTCCCGTCCGAGCTCGGCGGTCGCCAGGGTCGGATCTCCCGTGACGCCGCTCCCGTCCCCCGACTCCCCGCGACGCCGACGCTCCATGCGGATACCGTCGGGGTTCACGTGCATAAGCTGCGATGTGTCCGAGATGCCGGCGTGCGACCCGATCTGCTCGTCCGAGAAGCCCTGCGCGTTGAGCCACTCACGGGTGCCGTTGGCTCCGTAGTAGTCCCGGATGTGACGAACCACGACGCCCGCGTCCGCCCACTCCTCGTTGAGCCGCTCGGCCACGCTCGCGAGCCCCGCCTGGTTGCCACCGCTGTCTCCCAGGAGGAGGACCTCCGTGAACCCGTGGGCGGCGAGGCTGCGCGCCGCGTACTCCACCACGGCCTCGAAGTGCTCGCGCGGCAGCGTGATCGTGCCCGCAGACCGCATGTGGCCGGACGGCGGATCGACGGACCCCTCCGGCACGTAGCCGAGCACCGGCGCGACGAGGGTGTTGCCGAGCTGCTCGGCGATGTCGCGGGACGCGGCGGCGATGATGTAGTTGTGCTTCCCGAGAATCATGTGCGGCCCGTTCTGCTCGGTGCCCCCGGTCGGCACGATCGCGGTGGTGGTGCCCGCGTCGATCGCGGCGCGCACCTCCGTCCAGGTCAGGTCCTCGATGAAGACGGAGTCCTGGGCGAGCGTGGGGCTGGCCGAGCCGAACAGGGCGAGGGTCGCGAGAGTCAGCAGCCGAGGGAGAGACATCGGGGATCCGGGATCGGGGTCGGGGTCGGCGTCGTGTCCGGGGTCGTGTCCGGCACGGCGGGGTCGTGCGGTCGCCCGGAATTCTGCGGCCGCGTACGGGCGGAGCGCCAGCGGGCCGAAAAGACGGCTGAGTTCGCGAAGGCCCGGGAGATGCCTCTACCGCACCACCACCCGGACCAGCCACGGCACGTCGAACTCGTCCGTATCGATCACCCACGCCGTGGAGCCGGCGATGTGCTTCGGACTCATGCTGCTCGGAAGCACCACGCGACCGCGCGGTGTCAGGTCGGGGTCGAGAAGCAGCCATGCGGTCGAGTCCGCGCGCGCCTCATTGAGCTCGATCCAGATCTCGCCGGCCCGACCCCGTTCGGCGGAGCGGACGGGCGGCCGGTGCTCGGGGAGGTCGAGCCCGGACGCCATCGCGCTCTGGAAGGCCCGCTCGTTGAACCCGAAGACGGAGCCGAGTCCCTCGAGCGGTTCGAGGAGGGAGTCCCGAACGGAGCCCGGAAGCGGGATCGGGTCGTAGGCGAGGGAAGCTCGGGCGAGGGTGTCGCCGCCCGCCGTGGTTCGCACGGCCTCCAGGGTGCCCCGATCGCTTTCCGTCGCGACGGCCCAGGCGAGCTCGAACCGGTCGTCGCCGTCACGGACGACGAGCGGCGAGGAGGGATGGAGCGAAGGGGGGTGCATCGCCGATCCCTCGATCCGCACCGTCGGTCCCGGATCGATCGTGTCCCACCGGAGGGTATCGACCACGTTTCCGTCGCGATCGAACCGGATCCGCGGAACGAAGTACGGACGATCGGCTGCGCCACCCGCGACACCGATGGAACGCGTCGATCCGACGAAGCCGTCGTCCCTCGGATCACCGATCAGGACGTTGATGCTCATGCCGGGGATGTCGCTCTCGACGGACAGCGACGTGCCGGGCGTCTCGTGGACGAGGGCGCCGTCCGGCCCGAACCAGGAGATCCTGCGCCGCCGGGAATCGCGCACCCACAGCGTGTCGCCGAGAAGCCCGATGGACGTCGGCCGCGCGAACTCGCCCGGGCCCTCGCCCGCCCGCCCGACGGTCCGCAGGAGGGTCCCGTCCGCGGCGTAGATCCGGACCTCGCTCGCCTGGAGCTCCGACACGTAGACCGCGCCGTCCGGCCCGGCCTCGACGTCCCCGATCTGGGAGAAGCCGACGACCGGATCGTCGAAGCTGCCGATGCGGGCCTCCTCCGCGTAGGCGAGGACCGGCAGGTCGGCGATCCGGATGGCGAGGGCGCCGCCCGACTCGCCCCCCGAGCAGGCGGCGAGCGCTCCCACGACGATCAGGCACGGGGCGACGGGCGCGCGCCGCATCAGAAGCCCACCACCGGGATCCGGACCACCCGCCCGATCCGCAGTTCGTCGAAGGCCACCGCGTAGACGTGCCCGTCCCGTACGTTCATCTGAAACGTTGCCGGGACGATCACGGACCCCCGGAAGGACCCGTCGGCCTCGAAGATGTCCAGCCTGCCCTGCCGCGAGCTGCCTTCGGCGCGCTGCACCCAGACGGAGCCGTCCGAGTCCACGAACAGGCGCCAGAGGATGTGATTCCGCGTCGGCGGCTCCACCCCGTCGACGTTCTCGGTGAGGCGCTCCCACTGCTCGAGGGTTCTCTCGGTGGGCGTCGAATCGACACCGTCCACCCGCACGACGATCGTGTCGCCTTCGGGAGAGACCCTCGTCAGCACGTACTCCGTGGTCCGCGCCGACCACACCTCGCCGCTCGGCCCCACGGCCACGAGCCGCCGGGGGTCGAACGACACGACGCCCACGAAGGTGCCGCGTCCGCCCCCGGGTCCCTCACCCTCGTATCGGTACCGACGAATCGGATCCCGGGCGATCAGCGTCGAGTCGGCCTCGCCCGTGGTCGGATCGAAGCGTCGAACGAAGGTGGAGTTGGTCGCCTCCGCCAGCGCGACGCCGCGCGGAAACTCCGCGTGCTGGACGGTCTGCACGAGGGTGCCGTCGTCGCCGATCTCGCCGTTCCAGATCGAGGACAGCGGGCCCTGGGCCCACGACTCCTTGGCGTCGAACCGGTCGATCTCGGTGCCGAGGCTGTCGAGCGCGATCAGGGAGCGCAGCGCGTAGTCGTACAGCCAGAGCGTACCGTCCGTCGAGACCGCCAACTGCCCGGCTTGCCGGAACTCGCCGGGGCCGTCGCCCGCCCGGCCCACGGACCGGACGAATCGACCCTCGGAATCGAACACCCGGATCGCCGCGGCCTGTCGGTCCACCACATGGATGGAGCCGTCGGCCGCCACCTCGATGTCGGCGATCTGGCCGAACGCCTCCTCGGGCCGACCGTCCTCCCGGCCGACGACGAGGTCGGGCGCGAGGGTATCCGTCACCACGGGAAGCGTGAGGGATCCGGTGGAGGTGGCGTCGGGCTGCACGCGGTCGGTGCAGGAAGCAAGGAGCAGGGCGCTAAGGCTCAGGCATACGAGCGGCCAACGCCGTGGAGTGACGCGGCCCGTCGGCGGAGGCGTCGGTGCCGGCGGAGTCGGTGCGGGCGGCATTGGTGGCGGGAAGATGAGTCGGCCCTCGATGCGGTGCGCTGCGTAAGCGCGGCGGCGGTGGGTCACCTCGGCGGGATCGGGTACCGCTCAAGATACTCCACCCCGAGCTCGTCGCGCTGAACCCCGGTGGCGACGCCGCCGGCCACAGCGTGCAGCTCGAACCGGGGCGGTGTCCGGATCGACCCGATGAACCGGCCATCGCGGTCGAATCGATCCCAGACCGCGTCCGCGTATCGGTCGACTCTCCAGATCCTGGCCCACACTCCCCCGTCGGCCGTGACCACGACCTCGTCGTAGCCCGGCAGGAGCGGCGGAAGATCGGGGTGGTCGAGCAGGTCGATGGAGGACCGCGCCGCCGACTCCGAGAAGTTCGCTTCGCGGAAGGCCGCCGCGTCGGCTCGGACGGAGGCGTCGGTCGGGCGAGGAGGACGGCGGACGCCCATGCTGTCGATCACCACGCCCGCGCGGACGACGTCGATCCGGAACCGGTGCGGGTCCGCGATCAACAGGTCGTCGCCCCAAACGGCGGTCCCGGGCTGCGTGGTCAGCGGCATGCGCAGCGCGAGGTGGCCGGACCACGCGAACTTCAGTCCCATCCCGCGGGCGATGGTGTCCGCGGCGCCCTCCAGGTCGGTCCACATCAGGACGCGCGCGGTATCCTGGTAGGTGACGCCTTCGGCGATCTCGAAGATCGGGATGCCCGGCTCGGTCACCGCCAGGACGGCACCGGTCTCGCCGATGCCGAGCGGACGCACGAGGGTGCGGGGCACCCAGCGACGCGTCTCCCGAAGCTCCCCGTCGAGGGAGTAGGTCGTCACGCGGCCGACGCGACCATCGACGGCCGTGACCGGGCCACTGCCGGGGTTCGGGGCCAGCCGAAGCTGCTGGAACTCGCCCGGCCCGTCGCCCCGGCCACCCAGTGTCAGGAGGTGCGAGCCCGTAGGCGCGAACACGCGGATCTCCTGACTCTGCTCGTCCGCGACCCAGATCCGTCCGTCATTGGTGACCACCACGGAGCGGACGCCCGCGAACTGGGTCGGACCGACGTCGGTGGCGCCCCCGAGCGAGAGGGACGGCTCGGCGGGGAGCGAGTCGACGGCGGGGCCCGGCTCCGCGAACGGGCCTGCCCCGTCCGCGCCTGCATCGGGGCCGGCCAAGGGAGCGCCCGACTCGGACTCCGGCCCGGAGCACGCCAGAAGGGAGAGCAGAATCAGACCGGGAACGGTCGGTCGCATGCGGGTACTCCGAATCGGGAGCCGTCGGGTGTGGCGGGCGCAGGCCACGGGTGCAAGTCGGGTGCCGGGACTCCGGCGGGGGTAAGCGGTGGACTCCGCTCTGCGTCCGGTCGAGCGGCAGGTCCCCGAGCCGCTAGCGCCGATACGTGCACATCGACGTGAGGTGCGTGGTCGGCTTCCGCCACGCGATCAGCTCGTTCCAGCACACGCGATCCTCGATCTCCTCCTCGCCCTCCGCGACCCGCGCCATGAACGAGCAGGTGTAGATGCGAAGCTGAGGCAGCGGCTCCCGGTAGGGATCGTACGTCATCAGCGGGGTCGTGTGGAACATCTCCGCGCGACAGATCTGGTCGTTCGGGACGTCGAGCACACCGAGCAGCGGGACCCGCACCTCGTCCACGAACACCTCGAACTGCATCCTCCGATTCATCCGCGTCCGCATCGCGTCGGACTCCGCGTTGAAGTCGAAGTACAGCTCGAGGCCCCCCGACAGCATGGCGTAGGGGTCGCTCGCGTGCGCCTCGTCGAACTGCCGGATCTCGTCCCGTCCCAGGCTCCGGAAGATGCCCCGATGCGAGGCGTAGCGCCGGGTCAGCGCCTCGTCCACCTCGTCGAGGCGTTGCTCGAAGGTGAGCTCGGTCGAGATGCCCTCGAGCTGGATGGGGGCGATCGCGAGTTCGACGACGAAGTCTCGCACGGGCTCGTCGAGGACGAACGTCCGCGTCGCGTACCCTTGGCGGGATACCTCGATCGTCAGCGGTCGGTGGTGCGCCGGGACCCCGAACTCGAAGACGCCGTCCGCCAGCGTCAGGTCCACGTACCCACCGGGCGACCCCCTCAGCAGCGCGCCTTCGATCGGATCCCCGGAACCGGCCTCGACCACCCGACCGTGGTACGTCTGCGCGTTGAGCGGGAGAGCGAGGCAGAGCCCGGCGAGTAGGGCAAGGAACGCGAGCGGGAGGTCAGGAATGTTCACATCTCGATGCTGGCGGAAGTGGCCTGTCGGGCTTGCCTCACACTAACACCTTAGACGCCTCGCGGCTCATATTCGGGTGCTGACAAGACCTGGAGCGCGTGCCGCCTAGGTCCGCCTTCCTGTCGTGCGGTCATTCTCAGTCGACGCGATGAGCCTATCTTGGTAGATGGCACAGCTTAGGCTCTTCATCGACGATTCAGGGAACAAGGAGTACGGTCCGGCCACGAGTCGCTACTTCGTGTACGCCGGTGTGATCGCGGATGTTGCGCAGGTCGCGCGACTGGCTGGGCTGTTCAAGGCCTTGAAGAGGGAGGCCTTCGGGGACGAGTCGGTGGAGTTGAAGTCGAACTGGACTCGCCAGCCCCGGGAACGCCGGAAGCGGTACCTAGAACCCTATGGACTGTCCAATGGTGAGATGGACGTCTTCGTAGACAAATGGTACTCGCTGATGGAGTCCGAGGACCTCGTGTACCTCGCGGCTGTGATCGACAAACCGGCCATGCAAGCCAAGTACAAGACTCCCTACAATCCTTCCGCTACTGCCTACCAGTTCCTTCTCCAGCGGTATCAGATGCACCTGCGACGGCGAAACGCCCAGGGCTACGTCACGATCGACGACATGTCTGGGTCAACGCCCAAGAAGAACCAATGGAAGGACCTGCTGAAGTTGCAGCATCGGCGACTCAAGAAGGATGGATGCCCGCTTACGAAGCTGGCGTTCGATAGAGTGGCCGAGAGCCCGCAGTTCGCCGATTCAGCGAGGTTCGATCTACTCCAGGTGGCGGACTTCGCCGCCTACAACGTCTTTCGCCAGTTCCGCGACTACGGCGACCAGTGGGATCGAAACGACCTCGAAAGGGTGCCCATCTACCCGTGGTTCGGGCGGATCCTCCCTCGATTCGCCCTTGGGCCAGAGGGAAGGCTCGAGGGGTGGGGTGTCGTGAAGTGGCCCAGTGCACGGCGGAGCAAGTGGGCCTACGTCCGACGCTCGGGCAGAGCGGACCCGGAGATGTGAGAACGGGCACCCAGCCCGGTGTCAGTTCACCGGCGGACCAATTAATGGAGGGCAAACCTCACTGATCCGAGGGGCGGTCCCCTACTTGTGCCCGCAATCTCAACCCAATGATAGGCCGGTCGGTCGCGCTATGCAACTGTCAAATGGGGGTCGTTTGAGATTCACTTGACGGTCGAATCCATCAGGAGCGAACGTTGGGCATGTCGGGATCTCCATCAAAGCCCCAGTGGTCCGTCCGTCTCGACGGATACCATCGGTTCGTGATCGAGCAACTGGTCGAGGCGTTCGAGACTGACCGGTCAGCTGTGATCGCCCAGATCGTCGGACAATGGGTAGCGGACCATCCCCACCAAGTTGAGCAGGCCGGAGCATCTATCGGCGAGTACCGGGAACAGCGTAAGGCTGGATCAGGCTAGGGCGTCGAAGTGGTCCATCAGCAGTAGCGGGACCCGGGGGGATTCAGCGTGTGGCACCGACCAGACTTGGCGATGCGCTGTGTGGCTAGGCGCGAATGGGCGCCCGCCGGGGCAGCATCACAACATCTCGTCGAGGCGCGAGGAGACGTGAGCGAGATCCGAATCGCTGAGGCCGAACGCTCGAAACAGCAGCCGGTCGATCGCGTCCTGATACGCCTCAGCCCGTGGTGAGAGATCGGCTCGGTCCCGACGGGAGATCTCTCCCCGCTTCTTCTCTGCTGACTCAATTCGTCGAACGAGGGTGTCGATGAGAACGACGAAATCAGACGGAAGCGGGGGATCGAAGAGAGTGACAGGCAGCGCACTAACCGCGCCGGAAGCGCCATCGTTCAGCACACGACCCGCGAAGGCAACAGCGTCTAATCCGATCTCAGGTGCACCGAATATCGGACACGGGAGATTCTCGAACTGGTACTGGTTTACCTTCGAGTTTGTGCTGCTCAGGCGGAAGTACCAATCGAGCAGCTTCGAATTAAGCAGCGCGGTGAGTACGGTTGGCGGCAGTTCGGACTCGTCGTCCGGGACGTAGCTGATTGTATCGAAGCAGAAGTTGCCCGGATCCAGTCGGGCGGCGATCAGTCGCCGGTAGTTGTTCTGCGGGGCGCTTCGCTGGAACACCACCCGAGATCCGTTCGAGTGGAATGCCTTCGAGCCAGGGGTCTTCTCTGAAAGAAGCTTGTCCACTCGGACGAAGAGCTCCTCACCCTGAGAGGCCGCCCGGATGGCGTATCGCGTGACGTTTGACCCCCGAAGTACGAGCGTGCCATCGTCGGGCGCCTCTGAGATGAAGCCCCGATCTGAATCAGTCTTTTCGTTCAGCTCACCCTGATAGGACGGGCAGAGTTCGCCGAGCCGGCGCGTGCGTCCGTCAGCCATCAGCTTCTCCACAAGATCCCAATCGTCTTGGGAGCAAGCTGGAATCGCCCAGTTGCTAGGGTCAAACGACGACACAAGGCTCGCCTTGATCCTCAGCCGCGGCGAATCGTCCTCGAACGTGCGGCCCGGATGAGTCGCGATCTCGGTGAGCGAGTCTTCTGGGCCGACGTCACCCTCACTCGCGACGAACTGGAAAACGGTTGTTGACAGCTTCGCTTCGGGGAACACGCGCTCAGCTGGACGATCTTTTTGTGGAAACGCGTCGACGCTGGCGAGACGCCCGGATTCAAGCAGCAGCCTACGAACGTTCTTCGAGTAGAAGTCGCCGAGAAGCGCCATGGGTACGATGAATCCGAGGCGGCCCCCAGGCTGAAGAAGAGCGACTGCACGGCAAATGAACAGCTTGAAGAGGTTGTTCTTCCCGACGAACGAAGCCTCCAACGATGGGTCTGCGTGGTACGCTCTTTTCTCGGGCTCGATATCGCGACCGAGCTCTTTGCTGGCGATCACATCGTAAGGAGGGTTCCCTATCACCGCATCGAAGCCGGCTGGACCATCAGCCGGCATCATCACCGACGGAAATTCAAGCTGCCAGTGGAACGGCTGAACCGACTTCCGCACAGTTGCCTGGAGATCGCCGACTGGCTGCTCGGAGAGATGGTCAGCCAGGACACGCGGGCGACCGAGCCGCTCAGCTACCTCTCTGTAGTCTTCCACCAATGCTGGCCGGTGGTCCTCGTGATCCATGGCGAGCCCACACCAGATGTCCGATAGCGCGCGGAGCCCAGAGGTCTCGGAATCCAGCCGCCGCATTAAACGCGCCTTTGCTTTCACCTCTTCGGGAGTATCCGAGGGACCATTCGAGATCTCCTCGGAAAGCAACACAAGCGCCTTCCGCTGCTTCTTGATCTGATCTTCCAGATGAACATCGAGCAGCGGCGTCCCGCCGGGCGGCTCGGCTAGCCGGTCCAATGATGCGCCAATCAGGCTGTTGCCAACTCGGAGTCGATGATCTAGGAAGGTGAGAGGCCGATCCATCGACACCGTCTCCAACCACAGACCGAGCTTCGCCAACTCGACTGCGAGAGGATTCAGGTCGACTCCGAAAAGGCAACGCTCGACCACGCGGCGCTTCCAATGGGCGAGCGCTGACTCGTCCGCCGAGTCGTCAACCTCGGGATCACCGGTGTACGGGTTGGTCGCGATCTCTTCCGCGAGGTACTGGCATGCCCGGACCAGGAAGTGACCAGAGCCCATCGCAGGATCGAGTACGCGCAACTCCAAGACACGGTCGTCGAAACTGGTCCCTACCCGTTCGTACAAGTCCGCCAGCCTGCCGTTCGCTGGATCACTTGTGTCGGCACCGAGCGCGTCGTCGAGGAGCGCGAGTTCACGCCCGATCCCATCGGTGATTGACTTGCAGAGGGGCCCGAGCGTCTCCTCTACGATCCGGTCGACCACGTGGTCGGGCGTGTAATAGCTTCCGGTGGCCCGCCGCTCGCCCTTCTCTGTTTCCAGGTAGACCGTTCCCGGAGGGAACACCTGATCGGTGGCCACATACTGCGGAACTGGGAGGTGAGCCGTCGGCACGACCCTCTCCGTACCCTTCTTTTTCCCGCTCTCGCGTCGGACGACGATCATGGGCTCCGACGCATACCGGGGTCGGAGCTCGAGCAGCCCCTCGTACACGGTCCCTAGCTGACGAATCGCCAGATCTCGGTAGTCCACACGGAAGAGGCCGTAATCGGGGTGGCTCTCGTCAACGGCGCGCCCGAGTTTGTCGATGATCCTCGCCATGTAGCGATCCGAGATCGCGTGGCGTTCAAGGAATTTGTGCTCCTCCGACGAGAAGAGCCCGCCATTGTAGTGAGGCACCTCATAGGTGGCGTGGCCTGAGTTCACGAGATCGAAAAGCGAGGTCAGGTCCTGCCAGATTCGATTCGACTCGTCGCTGAAGGACTCGACGCCCCTGCGCCGGATGCTGGCTGCCACCTCGTCGCGTAGCCGGGCCAGACTTCGATTTCGGGTGTAGGTTTCGTTCCGACGGTACGGTAGCAGACCGCGGTCTTCGGCATACATGACGAAGAGCAGCCGGTAGAGAAGTACGAACGTCTGAGTTCGGCAGGTCTCCAGATCGGAAGCCGGATCAAGCTCTTGATCGTTGTAATGAAGGAAGCCTTCGATGCCGAGCTGGAGAGCGTCGAAAACCCGCTCCCGTAGGCCCTCGCTGACACCTACGGCGTACTCGGAGCTTCCCGAGAGCGCCCGCTTCACGAGCGGAACCCTGCCCCGATGGTCTCCTCGGAACCCGGCTGGGCCAAACAACAGGAAGAAATACATGAATCCTGCCATGTCCTCTCTTCCGAACTCGAGCTGATCGCCTGACAGCGCGGCTCGAAGAAGCTCCGGGAGATCGACTTCCAAGTATGTGTCGAATCGTGGCCGACCGACTGGTCGTTCCCCCGGGATCAGCCTCCAGAGCCGGCCGTTGGTCAGGATGCCCCACCCGACCCCGGTGTGGCGCAGGTACCACTCCAATTGCTCCGGAGGATACTCCTTGCTGCCACTCACACGAGCCGGCCGGTCAAGCGACACCGACCACGCCTTCGCGTCGGCGACGACGCTTGCCGCGCGCCAGAACTGGGGAGATCCCTTCGATTCATGCAGCGCCTGTTCTTTGGCCGAGTCGGACACGAACAGCGCGTAGTCAGGCGTGCGCCTGTCGATCGATGCCTGGGGAATGTATTCCCAGCCGAGGGCCTGAAAGATCGGCTTGATCCACTCGTCTTCGAGGGCGGCCTCCGAGTCGTAGAGTTCGACTCTCGATTCCTGCGTCCCCCACAACTCCCGAATCGACTCCAGGGCGTCCACCGCCGCGTCACGAAGCTCTGCCCATTCAGGCTCTAAGCGTAAGCGGTGACTGAGCCAGTGGTTTGAGAAGAGCTCGCTGTTCCGAACCGGACCGAGCGGCAGAAGCAGCTGAGAGTCCGTGTGCATGGATGCCGGGGGCCAACGAAGGATGGGGGCGGTCGAGTGGCGGAGGATGACGCAGCCGAACGGCTGCTGCAAGGAAGTGCGCACACCATAGGCACACGAAAAGCGGGCAAGCCACCCGCGTGACCTGCCCGCCTATTCGTCGGACACCGCTCTTGGCGCGGCTTCCTTTGAAGCTCCCGGGGTGGGACTCGAACCCACGACCCTCTGATTAACAGTCAGATGCTCTAACCAACTGAGCTACCCGGGATCGGTGCACCGGAATCGCGGCTCGAACCCACGGCTCCGGAGCCCACAAGGCTACACAGAAGCGCCGGAAAGTGTCAACGGGCCCGGCGTCCGCTCAGAGCCGTTTGCTGATGAGGATCTCGGTCTGCCCCCGGTCCACGGAGGGCACTTCGTGGCAGGTCCGGCAGCGGGCCTCGTACGACTCCGATCCGCCGACCTGGATGGTCGGGCCCTCGGCGGGTGCGGGGCGCCCGTCGATCAGCCGCTGGTTCCGCGACGCCAGGTCGCCGCACACGACGCAGATGGCGTGAAGCTTGTCGACCTTCTCGGCGATGGCGAGCAGCGACGGAATGGGACCGAACGGCTCGCCGCGGAAGTCCATGTCGGTGCCGGCCACGATCACGCGGACGCCACAGTCGGCGAGCCAGTTGGCGACCGTCACGACACCCTCGTCCAGGAACTGGGCTTCGTCGATGGCCACCACCTGCGCGTCGCGGCGAACCGCTTCGGCGATCTCGACCGAGCGGCTCACCGGCACGGCCTGGATCGTCGAGCCGTCGTGCGAGCTGACGGTCTCCACACCGGCGTAGCGATCGTCGAGGTGCGACTTGAACACCTGCACCCGGCGCCTCGCGATGAGGGCCCGCCGCACCCGGCGCATGAGCTCCTCGGACTTCCCCGAGAACATCACGCCCGTGACGACCTCGATCCAGCCGTCCTGCTGACCCAGGTACACGGCTGCTCAGCCGGACGCGTGGAAAGAGAATGTCACGAGCCGGCCTCCGCGTGGCGGAAGGGGTGATTCCCGGGGTGGAGAGTGCGTACCTTTCATCCGGTTCATCCGGACAGGGTGATCCTAATCAGGGGTGTCACCTCTCGCATCCCCCGACCGTCCCGCCCCGAGCCCCGCGCCTCACCATGCTCCGCTGCGTGCCCACCCGCCTGCCCCGTCCGGCTCTGCTCGTCGCTGCCGCACTAGCGTTCGGGACCGTCGCCTGCGCCCCGGACGAGGAGCCGGCCGGGGCCCCCGCGCTCGTCGTGCTGGTGACGGTCGACCAGCTCCGGGGCGACCTCCTCGAGCGCTACGAGCCCGTCTTCACGGGAGGCCTACGGAGGCTGCTGGACGAGGGCTTCGTCTTCACCCAGGCGTCGCACAACCACAGCTCGACGTCCACGGCGATCGGGCACACGACGCTCGCCACGGGACGCTACCCCGTGAACCACGGAATCGTCGGCAACTCCTGGAACGAGCGGGTCACGCCGGACTCGATCCGGGGTGTGTATGCGGTCGAGGATTCCACGAGCGCGATCCTCGACTACCCGACGTCGCCGGGTCGCTCACCGGTGAACATCCGCGCGAATGCGCTGGCCGACTGGCTGCTCGCCGAGAGCCCCGAGTCACGGACGCTCTCGGTGTCCACCAAGGACCGGGGCGCCATCACCACGTCGGGCCAGTCGCCCGATCACAGCGTCTACTGGCTGATGCCGAGTGACGGTCGCTACGTCACGTCGAGCTTCTACCGGAGCGAGTACCCGGACTGGGTGCAGCGCTTCAATCGGGAGCGCGTGCCCGAGCTCATCGCCGACTCGGTGTGGGAGCACCCGGTGCCCGAGGCGCAGCGCAGCCTCGCCCGGGCGGACGACGCGCCGTACGAGGCGGACGGCCGCGCCACGACATTTCCCCACCTCCGGTCGGACGAGGTCCTGACCGACGCGGTCTCCGCGCAGCTCAACTGGTGGCGCGCCACCCCGTTCGCGGATCGGGCGACGCTCGCCTTCGCGACGACGGCGATGGCCGAGCTCGAGCTAGGTACCCGAGGCGTGACGGACTATATGTCGGTGGCGTTTTCGGCGACCGACTACGTCGGCCACAAGTACGGCCCGCTCAGCCAGGAGCAGCTCGCGAATCTCTACGCGCTCGACCAGACGCTGGCCGAGTTCTTCGCCGCGCTGGACGCCCAGGTGGGCGCGGGCAACTGGGTGCTCGCGCTGTCGGCCGACCACGGCGTCCTCACGACGCCGGAGTACCTGCCGGAGATCGGTGAGCCCGGCTTTCGCGCGGGCGCCGCCGAGCAGCAGGCGCTCGACTCGGTCATCCGGACGACCGCCACCGAGGCGCTCGCAGCCGGCTCCGACACGCTCGCGGTGCGGCGCGCGATCGCCGAGGCCGTCGAGGCGCTCCCCTTCGTCGCCGACGTCATGGTGCCCGAGGACGACCTGCTCGGGGGCGAGCCCGCCGATTCCTTCGTCGCGCTGTTCGCGCGCTCGTACACGCCGGGCCGCCTTCAGGGCATCGCGGAGTGGGACCTTCCGATGCGCGCCGCGGAGGGGGTCCTGTTCAGCTCGTTCCCCGCCGGCACGTCGCACGGATCCGCCTACTGGTACGACCGCTGGGTGCCCGTCGCGTTCATGGGCCGCGGGGTCGATCCGGGAACATCTGGTGAATCCGCGCACACCGTCGACGTTGCGCCCACCTTGGCGGCCCTCGCGGGTATCACCGCGCCGACGGACCTCGACGGGCGAATCCTGGACGTGAGAGAAATCCGCTAAATCCCCGCCGCACGGGGACATTCAGAAGATTTCCTCTTCTTGACACCCTGCCTCCGGCAGTGAAGGTTTCCGGTTGGAAACATATGATTACCGAGCGACCGCGGAACGACGCTGGTCACTCGGCGCCGTCGTAGTGCGCATATTGTAAAGATCCCCCGGTCCAGCGGATCGGGCCTTTTTGTCTCGCCACAGAGGATCCTGCACGAATGCCGGCTCCGCGACGATCTTCGTCCCTTCGCGCTCCCGCCTCCGAGTGGGCGTGCGTGCCGGAGGCCTGTTCGTGAGCGGCGCGATGGAGGATTCCGCCGTGGAGGGCTGGACGATTCAGGCCGCCGAGGAGCTGCTCCGCTCGCTCAAGGGCGTGGTGTCGGCGCGGATCGTCGCCAAGCCGAATCGGGATGTGGAGGAGATCCACATGCTGACCACCTCGGACGTCAGCCCCAAGCAGACCGTCCGCAACGTCGAGTCCGCGCTTCTCGCGCACTACGACCTCGAGGTAGATCACCGCTGCATCTCCGTGGCCGAGAGCTCGGACTTCGCCGCGCCCAAGCCCGTGGTGGAGCCCGCAAGCGCGGCGGCGCCCCAGCCCGCCGAAGTGCCCGAGCCCGAGGAGGAGGCCTTCTGGGAAGTGCCCCAGAGCCGGCCGCCGCCGCCGCCGCGATTCGTCGCGCCCGCGCCTCCGCCCAAGCCGTTCGCGCATCCGGAGGAGAGCGAGGCCCGGATCCTCTTCCACGGTCACCGGATCGAGGCCCAGCGCGGTCGTCGCCTCCGCATGGTCGTGACCATCGAGTGGCTCGGCGAGATCTACGAGGGCGAGACTACCGGCGCCGACATGCCCCGCGGCCGTCTCGAGACCGTCGCGTCGGCGACTCTGCGCGCCATCGAGAAGATGCTCCTCGGTGAGCTCGGCGAGCGCCGCGCCCCCGTCCTCGCCCTGGACGGCGCACAGGTCGTCAACGCCTTCGACCGCGACTACGCGCTCGTGGCCGTGACCGCCATGACCGATCGGGATTCCGTCGCCCTCTCCGGCTCCGCGTCCGTCATGGACTCGGCCGAGCGGGCCGTGATTCTTGCAACACTTCAGGCCGCGGACCGATGGGTCCGGGGCCGCCTCATCAACTAGAACCAGGGAGGTTCCCCCTCAGTCTGTCCAAAGCGGAGATGAGCGAATCAGCGGAGCGCAGCGGCGTCTCTTTAGCGAACGAGAGCCGACTCCATTTCAAAGGGGGTGATACCTGTGCTCATGGAAGGACTCGAATCGATCATCGACTTCTGCGCCTGCCTGCTAAGTGAAATTGGCCGTGGCAGCGTCAGCTGGTAAATGAGACGGACTGAGGGGGTCTAGCTTTTGGATCGCGTGAAGGCATTCGTCGGATTCTCGGCCGTAGCCGGGGTTCTCGCTCCGATCTTCCTGATCGATTGGGGTGAATTCGGCGCATTGCCTCAGACCAGCCGTCTCGGCCTGATCGTGATGATTCTGTTCGGCATCGCCGCCGAACGTCTTCGCGTGTCGATGGTCGTCGGTGACTCAGGAAAGTCGAACTCCACGAACAGCGTGGCGTACCTTCCCCTTCTTGCCACCGTGTTGCTCTTCGGCCCAGGAGCAGCGGTCCTGTTCCTCTTGATCGCGCACGTGGTCGGCGACTTCCTCATTTGGAAGAAGAAAACCATCAAGGGCGTGTTCAATGTGAGTCAGCACGTCCTCTCTGGGTGCTTGGCCGGAGTGGCGTTCTACCTGACGGGTGGATCTGCGGCAGCGATCCACGGACTTACGATGGACGTTCCGAGTGGGGCGGGTGCCGTGAGCTTCTCTTGGGTGCCGCTCCTCACGTTCGGCATCGTTTATCTTGGCGTGAACCACGCGATGGTCTCGCAGGTTCTGGCGCTCGCCACCGGCACTCGCTTTCTCACGGTGTGGCAGCAGGTTGTCGGAAAGGGCGGGAGCAACCTCTTCTACGACGTTCTCGTTGCTCCCGTCGCGATTGCGATCGCGCTAATGGGGATGCACTTGGGTGTTTGGGGCCTCGTAATGGCCGGACTGCCGCTCCTCGCGATCCGGAATGCGCACCTCGGCCAGTTCCGGCTCCAGCAGGCCAACCAGGACCTACTCAACGCACTGGTGAAGGCAATCGAGACACGTGATCCCTACACCTCGGGTCACTCGCTCCGCGTTGCGAATCTCGCACGGCTGGTGGCTGAGGGACTCGGCCTGAGCAGGAAGCTCATCGAGGAGGTCGAGCAGTCCGCACTGCTGCATGATATCGGGAAGATCGATGCGCGCTACACGGAGATCCTTGGCAAGCCGTCCAAGCTAACTCCAGAGGAGCGAGAGATGATCGAGTCGCACGTGACTCGCGGAGTAGAGCTTCTCGAGACGATGTCCTCCGTGTCTGCATCGGTCATCAAGAACGTTCTACACCATCACGAGCGGTGGGACGGGCGAGGGTATCCGATGAGACTCGCTGGGCAGGACATCCCGCTCGGCGCGCGGATCATCAACGTTTGCGATGCCGTGGACGCGATGCTCTCGGATCGGCCGTACCGAAAGGCGTTGAGCCTAGAAACGGTTCGCGAGGAGTTGGAGACGTACGCGGGGATCCAATTCGACCCGGCCGTCGCGAGAGTGTTGATCGGCTCGGAAGTGCTCGAACAGCACTCGATCGAGGCCCGGGGCCGACGGATCGTGCCGAAACCGCCCCCAGAGATTGAGACGCCTCCCGCTGCAAGGCCATACCGCGCCAAGCCGAGTTCGGTCGCGAGTTAGGTTGTCACGTCGCCTTTACCGCGCTGGGGCAAGGCGTGCGGCCCCAAGCCGACAACAAGGCTTGGGGCCGCGGGAGGGGCGTCCTCGATTTCGCCACTCTTGCCTGGCGATGACCCAACCGCCAACAGCGGCCTCGGCGTGAAGTAACCGAACATGGGGTCCGGTGTGACCGGGGCCGGCGCCGAGGGACTTGAGACACCTAGCCATTGACGTCCCCTGCGCCGGTTCGTCTAGGATTCGGAACCGAGTTCCAGCTCAGACTACCAGCTGATCCCACCCTCTCCGTTGCAGCAGTAGGGGATTTCTGCGGGACACAGTTCGGACAGGCAGCTCAGGTACACCGCTCTGTTGCCGTCCATATAGTAGTCCGCCTCGTACAGGTAGTCGTCGGCCTGAAGTCCGCCGGACATGGTAGCGACGAGGCCGAGCGTGGCCATCGTCCCGAGAACAACTTTGATCGCGCGCTTCATAACTCCTCCTTGGAGAATGGGTGTGGCTGGGCTATCGCTGGCTCGGGCGCCGCGTGCCAGCCAACCGCGGCACCTTCATTGGTCCGGGGACGGGGATACAGCGTCTCGGAAGGCGGCAATCGAATGCGCGGGCAACCGTTCCGGCGGCATCCCACGTGCTAGCCGTTGAGCGAACAGCACTCGCCCGTCCCGGTTCAGGAGCAAGAATGCGGGGATTAGATCGGCGATCCGGTCTTCCAACGCGGGAGGGATCGGCGTGACCGTGAACTCGCCTCGGCGGAGGGCGGTCGCGATCGGCTGAATGGCACGCACGTCCGCCTCTTCAGCGGCAGGCACCAATAGGACAACCGAAGCATCGAGCCCGAGGCCACGGATGACTTGGGCCTCGTATGCCGGGTTGATGCAACTGACGCACGTCTCAGCGTCCACCAAGAGAGTGGCCCGGAGTTCCGGATCGTCCGATGCGGCGGCAAGCTCGGGGATCGTAGCGCCGACTACTCCAAGCGTGTCGCGGGGTGTGTCCCGCGCCAGAACGCCCAGTCCAAGGGCCCCGACGGCTCCGAACACGAGTATGCCCCTCATGTGTCCTCGACGACGGTCGTGAGCAACTCAAGGTCTCCCAGGTCGGTCTGAGTCCAGCTAAACACCATGCCCTCCTCGGCGTGAAAGGGTCGGAACTCGGATCTGCCGACCGCCCGCGTCCCACCGTTGGTTAGGTCGAGCTCGACCAGCAGGAAGTGGCTCGAATCACCGCCGGCGCCGTCCTCAGGCACGGAAATCACGACAAAAACAGAGTCATCCCCTGTTCCCCAGAACACGTCGGCGATCCACTGCTGCGAGGTCGTCCAGTCGCGGAGGGTGTTGACATCACCCTGCTGGGGCGCTGAGTCCCAAGAGGGCGGAACGAAGAAATCCTGAGGAATTGACCAGGCACCCGAACGGTGTAACCCAACAGCGTCGGCTGCCCTCTCGAACAGTACGATCTGAGGCCTGGACGAAAGGGCAACGGCTGCCCGGTCGCCTCGCGTTGCCAGGTGGGGTCGCGCGAGGGACTCCTCGGGGCCGCGAGGCAGCAGGAAATCTGTAACCTCAACGAGTTGGGGTTCGGCATCACCTTGTCCGATGCCAACAACCAGTCGCGGAACCGAAGCATCGCCGTTGTCCGCAGCGTGCTCGCCTATCGCGGTAAACCCGAGCCCACTCGAACTCTCAAGCGAACTCGCCCGGGATATCGGGAGTTGCGTGGTGAAGACCGAGTCGCCTGAGAAAGCGGTGAATCGCCCGCTCCGCTCAAGTACGCCCACTGTTCTCCCGAGCTGCGCTGAAAACAGAGCCAGTCGGAACTCCCCGGGCCCGTCTCCTGGGCGACCTAGCGCTCCTTCGAACCGGCCGGCCTGATCAACTAGCTTGACTCGTCCATGCTGAAGGTCGACCAGGCCCCACCCACCTCCAGGGCGCCTGAAGAGGTCAGAGGCGTATCCGACCGACATCGAATCCGGGATCGACAGCTGAGTGACGACTCCGGAGTCGAGCGACTCACTCGTCGCGACAGTTCGGACACCTCGCGAGCCGTCAATGACCCGGTCACAGCCGGTAGGGCCTAGCGCCAGCAGCGCCGCAGCCAAGCACAGCGAAGCGTAGCGGATAGGCTGGTTGGTCATGATCTGACAGTATATGCGACACCACGGCAGAGCTTCTCAAGTTTTCTTCATGTTTGTGAACGCCGATCTACTCAACGGGTCCGGGCTGGCGTCGTGCTAAAGATTCACGCGCTGGCGGACGTCCGGCGATCGCACCCGGCTTCAGAACGGGACTCAGCGCGCAGCGTCCGCGCCCACTCGACGGCCTTTCGATCCGTAGGGCCTCCGGAGACTGCCGAGGTGAGGCGGTGCCAGTTCGAGGCTAGCCTGCCTCACGCGGCCTCACGTGACGATGGCGCGGGTGGGGTGAATGGGCAGCGCCGGATCCAACCGGCCTGCGCTCCCATTGTGTGGCGAATGCCCTTGCCCGCCCATGTTGGCTCGCGTCCGTCAGCGGACCGCCATCGCAGCATCGTGCCGCGCGATGATGCCTTGGGCAACGCCGGGCGATGTCATGCGGCGTTGCTCCCGCGGAGTGCGGCTCTGGGGTGAACCGCCATCAAGCGCCTCTCGATCCTGCGCCCCGCGTGGTTGGGCTGCGCTCGACGTTTCAGCTGAAACGTGTGGAGGCACGTCGCGAAACCTCCGCTCGATGAGCTCGCGCCGGTCATTCCCGCGTCAGACGACCCTCCCAGCCCGACCCTACTACTCCCCCGGTGGCAACGGCTCCCGATCCGCGGACTTCGCGATACGGATGAGCCCTCCGGCGGTCGCGCCCCCGAGTGCGGCCAGAACGCCGCCCATCAGCGCGGCCCCACCCCAGTCGAGCACCAGATCCCACCCCTCGGGAAGGAACAGACCCAGCGTACCCGTCTGGTCGAGCGCCACGAGGACGACCGGCACGACCGCGGCCGCCGCGGCACCCAGAAGCGCCATGCGCGCCGTGCTCAGATCCTCGAGGCGTCGGTGCCGGCCGAATCCGGCCACGGCGATCGAGAACACGCCGCCGGCAAGAAAGCCCGATGCCGCGGCGACGGCCGCACCCAACCCGACCGACGACCAGTAGGAAAAGCGAAGGAAGCTGTCGTCGAGCAGCCACTGGATGCTGCTGAGGGGGAAGGTCAGGACAACCCAGGCAGCCGCCCACGTCACTGCCGTGCCGAACGCACCGCGGAGCTTTCGAATCAGGCCGTCCAACGATCGGTCTCCGGGAATCTGCAGGGTGGAGGAGCCAAAACTACCGGCTGCCGAGTCCTTCCGTCGCGCTCATGAGCGTGCCGGCCATTTCGGCGAGGCGCAGGAACTCGGCCCGGTATCCGTGAGGATCGTCGCCGCGCGCCTCACGTGCCAGTGAGACGACGTCGCTCCACCGGAAGTCTCCGACGTGCTCGGACTCCCGCAGGAGCATGCCGAACGCGGCGACGGCCGCGGCCCAGCGCGTTTCGGTGGTGGCCTGCACGGGTCGGTTCATCACGGGCTGGGTCAGCAGCAGGCTCTCGTCGCCGTCCGGCTCCTTGTAGCGGAGCTTCACGAACGCGGCCTCGGTGTCGATCCCGACCGGCTCCACGGGGTCCGAGTAGCGGAGCGGGTCGACATCGGGGCCCCGCGGCACGGCGGCTCCGGCGGGCACGATCTCGTAGAGCGCGACCACCGAGTGCCCCGCGCCGAGTTCGCCCGCGTCCTTCGTGTCGTCGTTGAAGTCCTCGTCCGCCAGCAGCCGGTTCTCGTACCCGATCAGCCGGTAGCCCGCGACGGTGGTCGGGTTGAACTCGACCTGGATCTTCACGTCCTTCGCGATCGTCACCAGGGTCCCGCCGGCCTCCGCCACCAGCGACTTCCGCGCCTCGAGCGCCGAGTCGATGTAGTGGAAGTTGCCGTTCCCGTGGTCCGCGATCTGCTCCATCTTGGCGTCCTGCAGGTTGCCGGTGCCGAAGCCGAGCACGGTCAGGAACGTCCCCTGCTCGCGCTTCTCCTCGATGAGCTGGACCATCTCCGAGTCGGACGACGCGCCCACGTTGAAGTCGCCGTCGGTCGCGAGGATCACCCGGTTGTTTCCGCCCTCGACGTGATGCTCGGCGGCGATGTCGTAGGCGAGGCGTATCCCCGCACCGCCCGCTGTGGACCCCCCGGCCCGGAGCCGCTCGATCGCGTCGAGGATCGTCGGCTTCTCGGACGCGGGCGTGGACTCGAGCACCACCCCCGCCGCGCCGGCGTACACGACGATCGCCACGCGGTCGTCCGGACGAAGCGACTCGACCAGCAGTCGGAACGCCGTCTTCAGCAGCGGCAGCTTGTCCGCGGAGTTCATCGAGCCGGACACGTCCATCAGGAAGACGAGGTTGGCCGGCGGGGCGTCGGCCATATCCACCGACCTGCCCTTGAGCGCGATCCGCAGCAGCCGATGGGCCGGGGCCCAGGGCGCGGTCGTGAACTCGGTGGTGATCGCGAAGGGGACGGCGCCGTCGGGTGACGGGTCGTCGTAGGGGAAGTAGTTGATCAGCTCCTCGATCCGGACCGCGTCCCGGGGCGGCAGCTCGCCGTCCATCAGGAACCGCCGCGTGTTCGCGTACGAGGCGCGGTCCACGTCGATCGAGAAGGTGGACAGCGGGGCGACCGAGACGGCCCGGAAGTCGTTCTCGTCGATTGGAGCGTAGGCTTCGCGGTCGCCCGGGAGCATCCCCGGCCCGTCGCGGAAGGTGGTCGGCGCGATCACGGCCAGCCCGCGGACGTTCAGCTGCTCGTAGGCACCCGCCGCCTCCGCCCGCCCGAGCGTGCCCGGCTGGTGCGCGGCGGCCTGGATGGAGTCGCCCCGGAAGATGCGCCAGGGACTCGCGGTCAGCAGGAAGTTCACGATCTGGCGTCCCGCCACGAGGGTGATCGTGTCGGTCGCGACCTCGTAGCCGCTCTGCGAGGCCGTGACGGTCACCGTCCGACCGACATCGGAAGAATCCAGAAGGATGAGGTACCGACCGTCGAGGTTGGTGAGACCGTTGCGGTTCGCCTCGACGACCGTGATGACCACGTCCGGGATCGGTGCGAATCCGTCGGCGGCGATGACCTGTCCGTGGAGGAGCGGCGACGTCGGCTGCGCCTGCGCGAGCAGGGGGCTCGCACCGGCCAGCAGGGCAAGGGCGAGTACCAGTATCCGAACGGCCATGGCGACTCCGGGTGCGAGTGGGCGGCTCCGATGATCCTACTGCCGCGGGTGGCTGGCGGGTTCCGGACGGCGACGGGCGGTGTCTGGCCCTCCACCGACACTCGGCCGGGACGCGTCAGGGGATCGCGACGAAGTCCCGCACCCGGATGTGGAGGGAGGCGTCGAAGGTGCCCGGTACGTCGGCGAGGATGTCGCTCGGGAACCCCCGCCGCCGGTCGAATCGGAACTCGATGACGTACTCTTCACGGGCAGCGATGTCCTCGATGAGCCCGAAGAGCTCCTCGATGGTCGAGGGCTCGGGGAGTGGCTCGAACTCCCGCTCGCCGGGAGCGAGGTCCACCGACACGAGCTCGCCGTCTCGGACCGTGATCCTCAGCGACCTGGAATCGCAGAAACAGTCGCGCAAGAGCGTGTAGGCGTAGTGCCGTGGCTCATTCTCGGCCCACAGCGCCCTGGCGTCGTCGACGTCCGTGACGCCGAAGCTGACGGGGTTCGAGCACGCTGCCACGAGTGGGAGCAGGAGAAGCGGAGCGGATCGCTGGAACCTCGTCTTCATGCAGCCCCCGGCTCGGCGTGGTGTTGTGGACCCGTCGAATTCTGCAACGCGAAACCTGGGTGCCCGGTTCCGAATCCGGTCCGCACACCGCGGTCGCCCCACCGCCGCACTGGCGATCGCCGAAGGACATCGCTACCATTCGATATCAGTATCGAGCGATAGCGAACACTCAACTGTCCGATCGGCGCCGTGATCTCGTTTCCGATGAAGCTGCAGTGGTTCCACGTGCTCCTCGCGCTCAAGGAGGGGCCTCTGCACGGGTACGCGATTCAGCGAGCCGTGCTCGACGCGACGCGCGACCAGCTCACGCTCTGGCCGGCGACGCTCTACCGGGCCCTGGGAGCTCTGGAGGAGGAAGGCCTCATCCAGCAGGTCCAGACGCCACCGGGCGAGTCCGAGGATCAGCGACGGTTGTACTACGCGCTGACGGATCGCGGCCTCGAACGCCTCCGCGTGGAGGCCGACGACATGCTCAGGTGGGCGGAAGCGGCGAGAGAGACCCCGTGAGTCCAGGAGACCCGAACGGGCTCGGCGCGCGGCTCTTCCGCCTGGGGCTCCGCGCATTTCCGCCGGACGTGGAGGACGCGCGTCGTGCCGACATGGAGCTGCTCATCGGCGAACTCGCGCGGGACGCCCGGCGCGGCGGCCGCGAGGGGATCCGCTTCTGGGTCCCGGCGCTCGTCGACCTGGGCCGGCAGATGGTCGGCGCCTGGTGGCGGTACATGGCGCGGGGGGGCCGGAGAGCATCAAGCGGAGGGGGGAGGATGGGTGGAGCACTTCACGACCTTCGGATGGCGGTTCGGCGCACCGTTCGGCAGCCTCGGTACAGCCTCACGGTGGTGGCACTGATCGCGATCGCGATCGGCGGGAACGCAGCGGCGTTCCGGCTGTTCGACGGACTCTTTCGCCAGCCGCTGCCCTTCCCCGACGGGGACAGGCTCGTGGACGTCGACGTCACGGCCCCCGCATGGGGGCTCGAGTACGTGCACGTCGCCTTCCCCGACTACCACGCGTGGCGCGAGGGCAACCGCACGCTCGACGAGCTGGCCGTCTACGACGAGGGCGAGCTGAACATGGTGGGCGAGGGGGGGACCGAACGGCTGCCCTGGCTGTCCGTCAGCCACTCGATGGACGATGTCCTCGGACTCTCGCCGCTGCTCGGCAGGTTCTTCACGGCCGAGGAGGACGTGGAGGGCGGTCCGGCCAACGTCATGATCTCGGAGGGCCTCTGGGAGCGGGAGTATGCGCGCTCGCCGGACGTACTCGGAGCGTCGATCGTCCTCAACGGCTTCACGTTCACGATCCTCGGCGTGCTCCCGGCGGAAGCCGGATTCATCGGCGAGGCGGACATCTGGTTTCCGATGCGTCGCGATCCGGCGACCGGCGAGGGGAACTACTCGATGCGAGCCGTGGGCCTCCTCGCCGAGGGCGTCTCGCCCGAGCAGGCGGAGGCCGACCTCGTCGCGGTCCATCGCGCACGGATTCCGGAGAAGGCGGCCAACGCCCAGACCACCCCGGTCGTTCAGCCCCTCCGCACGCGCTACCTCGGGCACTACAGGGCGAGCAGCGTGGTCGCCCTGATCGCCGTCGGCGGCGTCCTCGTTCTGGCGTGCGTGAACCTCGCGGGACTGGTGCTGGCCCGAACGATTCCCCGGGTCGGCGAAATCGGCCTTCGACTGGCGCTCGGCGCCTCCCGCACCCGCGTGACGCGTGGGCTCGTGGCGGAGAGCTTCGTGCTGGCCGCCACAGGTTCGGTTCTGGGGACCCTCCTCGGCCTTCAGGCCTCGTCCATGGTCATCGACCGGATGGCGGGCCAGTTCGCGCCCTGGGTCGACTTCTCGCCGAACCTTCCGCTGATCGGCTTCCTGTCCGTGATCACCGTCGGCGCGCTCGCTCTCTTCGGCGTGGCGCCAGCGCTCCTCGCCTCCCAGAAGGCGGCCGCCGGCCTCACCCGGCGCTCGACGGGTGGGCGCGGTCAGGCTCGGACCCTCGGACTCCTCATCGCCGGCCAGGTGGCGCTGGCCCTCGCGCTGCTCGTGGCCGGCACCGGCGTCGGGATGGACACGTGGCGGCTCGTCCAGACCGACGCGGGTGTGGAGGCGGAGGGCCTCCGCGTCTTCCGGATCTCGACCCTGGGGTCGGGCCTCGAGGACGAGGAGTCGGAGGCGTTCACGCTGGAGCTGCTTTCGGAGGTCGGCGCGATGCCCGGCGTGGAGGCGGTCACCGCCGTGTCGCAGCTCCCGCTCACGGACAACTGGGGCTGGACGCTGGAGACCGAGGCGGGGGCCGCCGACCCGGAGTCGGCGCCGCGGGACGTGAGCCAGCACACGATCGCCGGACCCGACTACTTCTCCACGATGGGCATCGATGTGGTGGCCGGTCGCGCGTTCGGGCCGCTGGACGGGGTCGATGAGGACGCGCCCGTCGCGATCGTGAGTGAGGCGTTCGTGAGCGTGTTCTTCGGCGGGTCCGCCGCCGACGCGGTCGGTCAGAGGATTCGCCCTCGCGGCAACGAGACGTGGATGACGATCCTCGGGGTGGTGGAGGACGTTCGTCACAACGGCATCGACGAGGCGCCCACTCTGGGCTTCTACCAGCCATACACGCAGTTCGCGCTGGCCGGGCCCTGGATCGCCGTGCGGGGCCGGGAGGGGCGCCTGCCCGACCCCGCCGCGCTCCGGGCCCGTGTGCACCAGCTCCATCCCGGAGTCGTCGCGTTCGACTTCACGTCGCTCGACACCATCTATCGGTCCGACAACTGGGCGCGGGCCGCGACCGCGGTCGTCCTCGCCGGGTTCGCGGGCGTTGCACTCCTCATGACCGTCCTCGGGCTCTACGGCACGACGTCCTTCGTCGTGCGGCAACGGCGGCGCGAGATCGGCGTGCGCCTCGCGCTCGGCGCCGCCGGCGAGGACATCCGTGGCCTCGTCCTGCGGCGGGCCGGCCTCGCGGTGGCGATCGGCATCGTGGGAGGGCTCGCAGCCACCCTCGCGGTGGCGCCGCTCGTTGCGGCTCTCATGGTCGATCCGCAGGGCACCCGCGTCGGGATCGTCGGCGCCATCACGCTGGTGATCGCCGGGGTCACCCTGATCGCCGCCTACCTCCCCGCTCAGCAGGCGGCCTCCGTGGATCCCGCCCAGGTGATGCGGGCGGAGGGCTGACCCGCGCGCGGCCCCCTCGTTGACTTCTTGGAGACCACCGACGAGGATGAGTACGAACGCCTTCGTAGATCGCACTCGGGAGGGTCATGATGCGCACCCACGGATCACTGCGGACGAGCGGCGCACGCCAGGTGATGCTGGTCGGAGCGCTCGTGCTCCTGAATGGCTGTGGAGGCGCGGAGCCCGGTGACGCGCCCGGTGACGCGCCCTGGGGGTCGCTCGAATCGGCCCCGGAGTTCCGGCTGACCCAGGAGTACCGGCTCGGTGGAGTGGAAGCCGCGGAGCAGGAGGCGTTCAGCCGCGAGCCCCGGATCGCGGTGCGCTCCGGAGGCGAGCTGTTCTTGCTGGATCAGGGCAGCGCCCAGGTCTACGAGTTCACGCCGGACGGGACATTCGTCCGCGGGTTCGGCGGAGAGGGAGACGGCCCGGCCGAGTTCAACTTCGCGAGTGACCTCGGGCTTGTGGGCGACACGGTCTGGGTCCGCAATCTCCCTACGCCGTTCCTGAACCTCTTCGACCTGGAGGGAGGGTTTCTGCGGAGGCACGCGATGGAGGAGCTCGCAGTGGGTCGGACGGGAATGCCCGACGGGCCCGACGCGATGCTCGACGGGGGGGTTCACGTGTCGATCGCCCAGGTGCCTCTGGGGGGCGAGCCCGGCCAGCAGCGCGTGCCGGTACGACTCGTGTCTGCGGACGAGGCGGTCGACACGGCCGGGTTCGTCATGGACCCGCCCGGTCCGTATGCGCCCGGTGCCGGCAGCCTGGGCGCGTCGCACCCCGGCTCGGTACCGCCGAGGTGGGCCGTTACTCCCGGCGGCGGATCGCTGGTCTTCATCGACTGGGACGCGTCCGGCGCGGTCACGATCCGCGAGGTAAGGCCCGACGGAGCCGAAACGCTGGATACGCTCAGGCTTCCCGTCGTACCGTTCTTGCCAGGAGCCGTGGACTCGATCGTGACCATCGCCGCCGACTCGGTTCGCGCGCGGATCGAGCGGACGCGGGCACGGCTCCCCCCGGAAATCGCGCCCACCGTCCCGTCCGACCTCGAGGATCGAATTCGGAATGCGCTGGCGCTCGGTTCATCTCTCCCGCCCGTTCGATCGTTCCTGGTGGGAACCGATGGTGCCCGCTGGATCGAGCGGCCGATCGCACCCAACCGATGGGAGTGGGCCGTGTTCGATCGTGAGCTTCGACCGGTCGGTCGCGTCTCGCTGCCGGAGGGTCACGCGCTCCGCGCCGCGACGACCACCGCGATCTGGACGACGCACACCGATGCCCTGGACGTTCCGTACGTCACCAAGTTCGAGCTCGTCGTCGGCGGCTGAGGGGTCCCGCCGGGATCGGCCTCGCGATCGGGCGCCCTCCCGTCAATCGGCTCGCAGGCTCTCGATCGGATCGATCGCCAACGCTCTCCGTACCGGGACGAGGCACGCGACGCCCGCCACCGACAGAAGCACGAGAGCCGTGACCGCGAGGACCGCAGGGTCGGCCCCGCCCAGCGGGATCTCACCGTTTCCTACGGTGCGCGCGACGGGGATCGAGACGGCCAGCCCTACCGCGATCGACACGGCGAGCACACGCCCCACCTGCGAGGTCACTGCGAGGACGAGCGCGCGGGCGGTGGCGCCGATGGCGATGCGGACCCCGATCTCGCGTCGGCTGCTGGCGATGCGGTAGCTGAGCGTTCCGTAAATTCCCAGCATGAGAAGGCCGAGCGCGAGGGCGCTCAGCGTCGACATGAGTCCGGCCGTCAGAATGACGGGCATGATCCAGAGTCGGAGATTCCCCTCGACCGTGGACAGGCGGGCGAGCGCCATGTCGGGATCGACGTCGGCGATCAGCTCTTCGATGGCTCGCTCGGAGGGGGCGTCTCCGCGAACGTCGAGGCGAAACGCGAGGTCGCTGGAGAACCCGTTGTCGAAGACGGAGGGATGGGTCTGCGCCAGCGCCGTGTAGATCATCGGCATCTCGCGTCGCGATTCCGACCTGGGGTTCCCGACCACGTCGGCGGAGACCCCGACGACGCCGAACACCTGCGTCACGTCGTCGAGTTCCACGCGGAAGCGCCGGCCCAGGACCTCCGTCGGACGAGACCCCGGCCACAGCACAGCGGCGGCACGCCGGCTCACGACGGCGCTCGCTTCGTCACCCGGTGTGTCCGCTGCGCTGATCGCGCGACCCGCCACCAGGGGGATCTCCATCAGATCGAAGTACCCCGGGCCGACCGCCAGCGAGTGGCGAGGCACGATCCGGTCGGGGACCGCTTCGGCGGCGCCGTCCGCCCAGACCGGGCTCGGTCCGTCCGAACTGCCCCACGACCCGAGGAAGAGCGTGCGCGTCGCCACGGACCGTCCGACCGACGGATGGCTCAGGAAGCGCTCGTCGAGTTCTCGAACCAGGGCGTACGTCTCGTCGGTGCTCGAGTGCGTCCCGACCCCGGTGGCGAGGTCGACCGTCGTGATGTTCTCGTACCGGTGGCCGAGCGAGTCGAAGTCGGCGACGCGCACGAGCGACTGGACCGCGGCGACGCCTCCGCCCACCAGTACGACGCCGAGCGCGATCTGCGCTCCCAGAAGCCAGTCATGGCGGGTCGATCTGCTCGGACCCCGCCGCGCGTCCATGCCCCGAATCACCCCGTGTCCCGGAGCGATCGAACATGCGCGCAGGAGCGGCAGGAGCCCGCACGCGAGCGCGGTCAGTACGACCGTGACCGAGACGCCTGCGAGGACCCGGGCGTCGAGCCCGAACTGCACCCAGCCCGGCACGCGTCCCTGCAGCTGGCCGGCGATCGCCGTCGTGGCCACCCGGGCGATGAGGGTCCCGCCCACACCACCGGCCATCGCGAGCACGAGCGACTCCAGGATGGCGGTGCGGGCCAGCCGCCCGCGACTCGAGCCGATCGCGAGCCGGATTCCCAGCTCCCGCTCCCGCTCGGTCACGCGAGCGAGCATCAGCGCCGCGAGGTTCACGCAGGCCACGAGGAGCACCAGGGTCGTGGCCAGGAGGAGCGCCACGCCGAGCATCACCGGACCGGCGTCCCGTGTGACCGCCGCGCGGAGTGACTTCGCGGTGGCCGTCCACCCCGGCTCGAGGTCCCCGGCGCTCGCGTATCTCTCGGAGGAGAAGCGCCGGAGCGCCTCGGCCGCCGTTTCGACGGAGACGCCCTCCGCGAGCCGCCCGACCACCCAGAGGCTCCGATCGCCGTACGCTCCCCGCACCGCCGGCCGGGGCAGCGCGACCCAGGCGCGTGCGTGGTCCAGCGCGCGGGTGTCGGCCGACGCGACGCCGACCACCGTGTGAAGGACGCCGTCGACGCGCAGGGTCCGGCCGACCACGTCCGGATCCGCACCGAACACGTCGGTCCACAGGCCGTGCCCCAGAACGAGGATGGGCTCCGCAGCGGGATCCTCGTCCCCTGGCAGAACCGACCGTCCGAGATGCGTGCGGACACCCATGAGGTCGGCGTGATTGCCGGTCACGGCGGTGACGAAGATCTCCCGAGGCGTGCCTCCGATGTCGACGTT
Organism: Longimicrobiales bacterium; assembly: GCA_028284495.1. Lineage (GTDB taxonomy): Bacteria > Gemmatimonadota > Gemmatimonadetes > Longimicrobiales > Gaopeijiaceae > Gaopeijia. Next base: position 56,417 of record JANQRP010000016.1, read on the forward strand.
TCGTCGGCCGCCGGACATCGCCGCGACGTCCTCGAAGACGCGCAACTCTTCCCGCCACTCGGAGAAGCTCGCGTAGGACGCCCCGACCGAGCATCCGGCGCATACCTCGTCGGGGTGCGTGTCCTCGAGGTCCACCAGTCGCTCGGCGTGCGGATAGGGAAGCGGGGCCAGCCAGACCCCGTTCACGAAACTGGTCACCGACGTGGTGAGACCGATCCCCAGCGACAGCGAGATCACCGCGACCGCCGTCAGCAGCGGGTTGGATCGCAGCCCGCGGTATGCGTGACGCAGGTCCAGCGAGAGTCCGCGTCCGAGTCCGGCGAGGGCGCCCACGAAGCTCCTGAAGCCGCCGAGGAGGGCGTAGGGCAGGGCGATGGCGGCCACCTGTCCCGCGTACCAGACGTCGGCGCGGACCCGACCCCTGGTGCTCCGGACCGCGGCGTACTCCTCGATGAGGTCCCCGAGCAGCGACGGACCGGACGCGCCGTCGGGTACCGTGCGTTCGAGGATCCGGCGCAGCCAGCGGGGAGGCTGAGGGCTCATCCCTCGAACGCCCCCGACGCCCCGGCCCACAGCCGCTCCAGCGCTGCTCGCCGGCTCCGAAGCACCTCCATCCCGACCGGCGACACCCGGTAGAACCGCTTCGCGTGCCCCCCACGTTCGGCGCTCGGCTCTACCACGCTCCACTCGATGAGTCCCTTCTCTCCCAGCCGGTCGAGCGAGCGGTACAGGGCCCCCCGGGTGACTCGGCGATCGGCTTCGAGCGCGAGAACCTCTCGCACGCGCGGCGCGGATGCACCGTCCCGAAGATTCAGGATGGTGAGGAGGATGAGGTGCTCGAGCTCACCGATGGAGTCACGCGGCATCGTTCGGGCTCCTGGAAGTCGGAAAGGGGCTGAGACGATGTCGTAAATGTATACAGTCGTACATGTATACACAACGGAGGCACCGGCGGTCGGTCCGCGCCGCCGGCCGGCGTGTGGCCTCCGCCGATCTCGCTATTCCGCGAGATCCTCCGGCAGCAGATCGAGCAGGAGTCCGTCGTGGAAGATCCCGTCGCTCCCGCGCTCGTAGCGTCGCATGACCCCGACGCGCTTGAACCCGACGCGCTCGTACGCGCGGATGGCCCGGTCGTTGTCCGCCGCGGGATCGATCGTGATCCGGTGATGCCCTCGCACGTCGAAGAGGAATCGGCATACCAGGCGGATCGCCTCGCGACCGATGCCCCTCCCCTGGTGCCGGGCGGTGATGAAGAGGTCGATCCCGGCATGCCGGTAGTCGGGATGGAGCTTCTCCCACCCGGCGATCCAGCCGATCGTCTCGCCGCCCGACGTGATCACGAACGTCGTGACCCGCTCGGCCCCGTCGGCGTCGTCCCCCGACAGCAACTCGGTGCGGTCGAACTCGTCGTCCGGCTGGCTCCAGTGGCGCGCCACCTCGGGCTCGCGGAGGATCTCGAGGAGCACATCGAGGTCCGCTTCCTCGACGGGGCGGAGGACGACGCGCGAATCCTTGCTGGACAGCGTCATGGAGCAGGCAGGAGCCGGCCGTGGGAAGAAGGCGCAGGCGCCACACCATCGCCCTCGATCGCGTGCACGCGATTCACGACCCGGGCGCCGCCTCCGAGAAGTTGACCATCCAGTGGATCCCGAAGCGGTCGGTCAAGCTGCCGAAATAGTCGCCCCAGAACTGGTCGGCGAGCGGCATCGTGACCGTTCCGCCCTCGGCCAGGCCGTTGAACATGCGGTCGGCGTCCGCGCGGCTGTCGGGGTGGAGCGAGAGGGCGACGTTGTTGCCCTGCTGGTGCGGCGGCCCCATGCCCTCGAGCGTATCGCTCGCCATGAGAGTCTGGCCATCGGGCAACTCGAGGCCGACGTGCATGACCAGATTCTTCTGCTCGTCGCTCAGCTCGAAGCCATCCTGGGGCGGCATCGATCCGAACCGGTGGATCTCGGTCAGCGTGCCGCCCAGAACCGCCTCGTAGAAGCGGAAGGCCTCCTCGGCTCGGCCGGCATAGTTGAGGTATGGATTGAGTTTCATCGGTACTCCGGGGTGAATGGCGGGCCCTGCGCAGGTCGACCACATCGCCTTCCCGTGGTACCTGCCGCGGCGTCGCGATGCGCCGCCCGGGAGATTGGCCGGAGGTCCGGACGGCGGCAAGGGATACTCGGAGTTCGGCGCGGCCGCTCGAGGCGCCGAGGCCTGGGTGCCGTCACGGATCCCCCTTCCTAGCCGTCCTTCAGACACGAAACGGGATCCACGGCGAGTGCGAGGCGCGCCGGCAGGTATGCGCCGACCAGTCCGGCTCCCAGAATCACGACGCTCGCTCCCGCCACGGTGAGAAAATCCGCCGGCGGTACGTTCACCACCAGCGCCCGGAGGACCGGGTCGAGACCGACCAGGACGAGGACGGCTCCGAAACCGAGCCCGGCCGCCACGAGCCCCGCTCCCGACAGGAACGCCTCCCGCAGCAGTCGCCCCGGCTCCGCGCCGAGCGCCAGCCGAATTCCGGTCTCGCGACGCCTGCGCGCCATCCGATACGCCATGACACCGTGTAGACCGATGGTGGCGAGCAGCAGCGCCGTGGCGCCGAACAGCAGCAGGAGGAGGGTCGCGAACCGCGGAGCCGCGACCTGATCATCGAAGAGTGCCGCCATGGTCCGGGTTCGTCCCAGCACAGCATTCGCGTCGACGTCCTGGACGGCTGTCCGAAGGGTCTCGAGATGCTGAAGCGGATCGCCCGAGGTGCGGACGGCCACGTACCGGTAGGGCTGCTGGTCGGCGCGCGGAAGCATCGGCGTGTAGACGGTGGGGGCCGCCGGCTCGCGCGCCCCGGCATGACGCACGGCGGCGACGATCCCGACCACTTCGGCCCACTGTGGGTCGGACCCGATCGACGACAGCTGGACGCGCCGGCCGAGCGCTTCCTCGCCCGGCCATGCGCGCGCCGCGGCGACCTCGTCGACGAGGGCCACACCGAGGTCGTCGTCGTTCCGAAACGAGCGGCCCGCGCGGAGCCGGATGCCCATCGTCTCCAGGTACTTCGGCGTGATCACACGGAAGGAGGCCTCGGCGTCCGCGCCGGCGTCCGCCATCGCCTCGGAAGCGAACGTTCCGGTGTACAGCCCGCCGCCCAGGGGGACGCGATTGGAGAAGCCCACCGACTCCACTGCCTGCTCGGCCTCGAGCCGGTTCGTGAACGCCTGGAGCTTCGAGGCCGCTTCCGCATTCGAGTCGCCCCAGTCCGGAGCCTGCAGATGCGCAGTGAGAATGTTCTCCGTATCGAATCCCAGGTCCGCCCCGTGCAGCTCATTCAGGCTTCGGAGAAGAAGCCCCGTGCCGGTGACGAGGGTCAGGGAGAGAGCGACCTGAACAACCACGAGCCAGCGGCTCACACGTTGGCCGCGGAGGTCCATCGTGCCCCTGCCTCGTGCAATCGTCGTGGCGAGGTCCGAGCGGGTCGAGCGAATCGCAGGTACGACGCCGAATACGACGACGGTCGCCGCCGTCGCACCGAGGGCGAACAGCAGCACGCCGGGATCGATCGAAACGGATTCGAGCCGGGGGAGCGTCGGTGGGGCCGACGCGAGCAGGGCTCGCACCCCGATCAGCGCAACACCCAGGCCGAGCACACCGCCCACCGCCGCGAGCATGCTGCTCTCGACGAGGAACTGCCGGACCAGACGAGCGCGAGATCCACCGAGTGCGGACCGCACCCCGACCTCCGTCCGTCTTTCCTCTCCTCGCGCGAACATCAGGTGCGCGACGTTCGCGGCCGCCACAAGGAGCACACCGCACACGGAGCCCAGCAGGATCCAGAGGGTCCCGGCGACCCCTCCGACGAGATCTCGCCGGACCGGCGTGACGTTGACCCTCAGGTCGGGACCCCCGTCACGGTCGGTCACGGTCGCGTTCACCGCGACCATCAGGGCGTCGACCTGCTCTCTTGCCCGGGCGACCGACGCTCCCTCGGCCAGCAGCGCGATCGGACGAAGCCATCCCACGGATCGGTCGTCGCCCTGGACCCACCCGGCAGGCATGAGGCGCCAGAGATCGTGGTTGGTTCGGGCTCCCGAAAAGGCTGTCAGATTGACGTTGATGTGCTCAGGGAGAACGCCGACGACCTCGAAGGGGTCGCCCTCGAGATCGACGGTCCGACCGATGACCGTCGGGTCGCGCCCGTATCGGCGTACCCACAGATCGTGCCCGAGAACCACGTGCGCCTCCTCGCCGGCCTCGGGGAGTCGGCCGATCGTCGGCTGCACGCCGAGGGCGGCGAAGAAATCGGGCGTCACCCATCCTACGCTGACGGCCTCGCCACGCTCTCCGCCGACGAGGAGAAGAGAGTTGCTCCATCCGGCGGCTACATGCTCCAGGGCTTCGACACCCTCGCGCAGTGCGTTGTAGTCGCCGACGGTAAGGGGGGCTCGGGGATAGTCGGGGGTCTCACCCCACAGAGCGACGACCCGGTCTGCGTTCGGGAACTCCATAGGCGACAGCACGACCCCGCGGAGCACGCTGTACATCGCCGTCGCTCCCCCAACGCCTACGGCGAGCGTGAGCACCACCACCAGCGCGAACCCCGGCCGGCGGATGAACACCCGCAGCCCCGTCCCCATGTCCTGACTCAGTCCTCTCATCCTCCCACCCCCTCCCGATCCCGACACGGTCATCAACGGCCACACCGATCGCGCGACCTCCACACCACACCAGACGTAGGCGCGCAGTCGACCCGCTCGTGCGCACCTCAGCCGGAACTCCTCCTCGAGATCCCCGAGGACGAAGTCCCGGGCATCCCCCTCGAGGACCGCCCTGAGAACCCAGCGCGCCATCGCCGGAAGACGGGTGTCGCTCACCCCGCCTCGGCTCCGAGGTCCAGGCCCTCGATCATTCGCCGGAACGACTCGACCGCTTCGGACAGAGCTGCCCGACCCTCGGACGTGGTAGCTACATGCTTCTTCGCTCGCCCACCCCGGACGGCTGTGGGCTCCCCAACGCGGCTCTCGACGAGACCACGATCCTCCAGACGCTGGATCGCGCGGTAGAGGGAGCCGACCGAAACCGATCGCCCGGTCCGTTCGCGGATGTCCTCGCGGACCCTGACGCCGTACGCCTCGGGGCCCAGCCGCTCCACGGCTGCGAGGGCGAGAACTTCCAGGTCACTCAGCGCTTCCGGCATTGTCGCTCCTATTTCTTTTCGCAAAGAATACATTTCATCAACGGAATCTGCAATCGGGAGGCGGCAGTGGGCTCAGGGAACAGGTGTGCAGTCGCCGTCGCCCCGCCTGGAATGGCTGCGATCGCGAACGGAGCGTGGGTAGTCGCGCAGTCGGCGGATGTGCGGCCGCACGACCCGCCGACTGGAGCCGGTGCAGCTGACGTCCGACCCGCGATCGGCAACCGGGCGCCCCTACTCCACGCCCCGCCTGAACGGCTGCCGCTTCCCGTATACCAACGACCGCCACAACCACTCCAGCGGCCCGGCCCTGAAGCGCGCGAGCCACCACGGCGACGCCGCCAGCAGCAGAGCCCAGATCGTGAGCACGATCCCCGCCTGACCGACGCGGTCGACGGATCCGAAGAGCCCGAACCCGTGTCCGTAGAAGAGCGTCGTGCAGATGACGGTCTGGGCGATGTAGTTCGTGAAGGCCATGCGCCCGACCGCGGCCAGGCGTGTGGCCAGGCCGTTCCACATCCCGGTCTGACACAGCAGCATCACGACGCCGACCCACCCGAGGGCCACGGGGATGCTTCCCCAGTAGTTGTAGAGCGACCCGAGGAAGAAGGCGTCGGGCGCGGCCCAGCCCGAGGCGGCGTTGCGCACGAGGCCGAACACGATGAGCGGGATCCCGATGAGGACGCCCGCTCCGATGAAGCTCGCGTAGACGCGCGCGCGGGCCTCCGCGCTGAAGACCCCCAGCTTGAAGAGCGCCATCCCGAGCAGCATCAGTCCGCCGACCCGCCACACGGCCCACACCGGGTAGATCTCCGTGTGGAAGGCGAGCGACGTGGGCACGCGATGCTCCATCTGGTCGAGCCAGCCGCCTCGGTAGATCGCAAGTTCGGCCTCGAGCGCCTCTGGCGGCGGGTCCATCTCGGCGATCGTCTCGGCCAGCGCCTCTTCCGGCCACTGGTCCGTCGACAGCCCGGCGGCCGCCATCACCCCGGAGCCGACCACCCACGAGAGCACCGCGAGCACGATGAGGGTCCGCGGCCTGCGCCGGCGGAAGAGGAAGATTAGCGCCCCGGTCATGGCGTACCACACCAGGATGTCGCCGAACCACAGGGCGTACGCGTGGATTACGCCGAAGATCAGCAGCCAGAACATCCGCTTGAGATGAAGCCCGCCCGGCCGGGCTCCACGGGCCTCTCTCCGCTCGGCCATGAGCACCATCCCGGCCCCGAAGAGCATCGAGAAGATGGCCATGAACTTGAGGTCGGCGAACACGTGAGACAGCCGATACACCCAGCCGTTCAGGCCTTCCAGGCTTCCCCAGACCGTCGGGTTCTGGTAGGCCGCCGAAGGCATCGAGAACGAACTGATGTTCATCACGAGGATGCCGAGCACGGCGAAGCCTCGCAGCACGTCGAGCGACCGGATGCGGTCGGCTTCGGCGACCGGGGAGGCGGGTGCGGGTGTGCCCTCTTCGGGCCCGAGGCCGGTGGGGTGCGCGTCGTGCGTCACGCAGTGCCTCCGGCCGGGGTCGGGAGGTACAGGGGAGCAGCTGGACTCGCTGCGGTGATGAGGAGGGTGGAGAGCGAGTGCGGGCCCGGTCAAGCGATACGACGCAGCCCTGTCAGCCCTCCGGCACCTCGGCGCCGCCGAACCCGCGGAAGAGAGCCTGCCAGATCGGCGCCAGTTCCGCCCCGGTGACATTCGAGGTCACCGCGATCACGAGCTGCTCCTCCGGGAAGAGAATCAGCGACGTCTGTCCGCCGGCGGAGGAGCCGGGTGCTGCGACCATCCGGCGCCCCGCGAGCTCGGCGAGTCTCCACCCCAGCCCCATCGGCGTCTCCTGACCCGAGTCGAGTGCAACCGGCGTCCAGAGGAGCGCGAGGGTTTCGGCGTCCAGGAGTTCGTGCGCCAGCATCGCGCTGCCGAAGCGCACCAGATCCGTCGGGGTCGAGAGAAATCCGCCGCCCGCCCACTTGTTGCTCTGGTCGACGAAACGCTCGTGTCTCAGCGTCCCGTCGTCCTCGTCCCGGACGTAGAACCGCGCGCGGTTCGGCACGATCTGGAAGACATCGTCCGGTCCGGTGTGGTCCATGCCGAGGGGAGCGAAGACGTCGTCCCGCATGAGCTCGAGAAAGGGGCGACCGGCCACCTGCTCCAGCGCTGCGCTCACGAGATTCCACCCGTAGCTCGAGTAGCTCGACCGGGTACCGGGCTCGAAGAGAAGTGGATCCGCAGCGAAGATATCGAGCGCGTCCGCCACGCTCGTGAAGTGCGCGGCGCTGTAGGGCTCCTCACCTGCGTAGTGGCGGATGCCGGAGAGATGCCCCATCAACTGGCGTACGGTGATCGGCCAGCGCTTCTCGGGAAAGCCGGGCACGTAGGTCCGCACGGGAGCGTCGAGGTCGAGCGCGCCGCGTTCGAGCTGGAGCCCGACGGCCACCGAGGTCAACGCCTTCGACGCGCTCCCGATTCGGAAGCGCGTTCGCGGAGTGACCGGCACTTCCTGCTCCAGGTCTGCCCACCCGAATCCCTCGGACCAGACCAACTCGCCCTCGAGTGCGACAGCGACGGAGACGCCCGGAAGGTTTCGATCGGCCATCCACTCGGTGATCGAGGCGGAGACGTTCTCGATCGCGGCCGCGTGACGCTCCGAGAGCTGCGCGGGACGCTGCTGGGTGGCCTGGGCGGCCGCGGCGTTCGTGGTGACGAGTGCGGTGATTCCCGCAAGGACCATTCGACGGCCGATGGCCGATTTCGACTCTTCGAGCATGGAGGAGGCTCCGACGCTTTGTGAAACAAAGTAACTCTGTGACACAAAGTGCTACGGTTTCGGCCGTCGGTCAATTCGAGTCCGATGCCGACCGACGATTCGACGTCACCACACTTGCGGGATCCATCGGTCATAATATTATAACTATCATAATATCACCTACTACGGAGCTCCCGTGAGCATCCACATGCCCGGCGACCTCGCGTCGCACCTCCCGGTGAAGCCGCTCGACCTGGGCATCCTGATCGTGCTCGAGCGCGGGAGGGACTACGGCTACCAGATCGTGAAGCGGGTGGCCGAGCCGGCGGCGGGCGGGCTACGCCTGAGTCCGAGCAACCTCTATCACGTGCTCGACCGGATGATCCGGGACGGGCTGGTGGAGGATCTGGGGCGCGAGGCCCGGGACGACGGGCCACCACGGCGCTTCTTCGGGATCACCCCGCTCGGACGAGCGGTGCTGGATGCGGAGCTGGCCCGCGTGCGCGCAGTGGTTCGGGCCGCGGGCACCGCCGACGCGACGGGATGACCCCCCGGCCGCCCCCGCTGACGGGCGTGCGACTGCTCCGGCTGATCGTGCGTCTGATGCCGCCCGGGTTCCGGCAACGCCACGGGCAGGACGTGCTCGAGTGCTATCGGGACGCCTGGGATGCCGAGGCGGAGTCGTGGGGCTGGGGGAAGCGAGCGGGCTTCGTGGTAGGTGCATGGGTGTCAACGACGCGGACGCTCGCCGGAGCCTGGTGGATGGCGATGACGGGGCGGGGTGCTCGCGACGGGACGGGGATGATGGGTGGAGCGACGGTGAGGAGCGAGGTGCGTCAGACGCTGCGTAGGCTGACCCGGAAACCCGGGTTCGCGGTGATGGTGGTTCTGACGCTGGGGATGGGGATCGGCGTGAACACGGCGGTCTTCACCGTCCTCCACTCGGTGCTCCTGGCGCCGCTGCCGTACGAGGATGGCGAGCAGTTGGTGCGGCTCTACCTGAACAGGGTCGACCGGCCCGGGGAGTTCGACTACCTCAACCTCTCGACCCCCGCGATCCACGAGTTGCGCGACGAGACCCCGAGTCTCGGCTCGGTCGCCGTGCTCGAGAACCACACCCCCGAGGGCGTGGATCTGGGTGACACGGACAGGCCCGAGCGCCTCCGGATGCTTCGTGTCAGCGCCGAGTACTTCGAGACCTTCGGGTACACGCCCCTCGTCGGGCGCGTCTTCGAGCGGGCGGACGAAGTGACCGAGTCACGAGTCGCGATCGTCTCCGAGGACGTCTGGAGTCGCCATATGGGCGGCCGCGCGGAGAGCCTCGGGTCGTCGCTGACCCTCGATGGCGAGCCGTATCGCATCGTCGGGGTCATGATCGACGACTTCGAGGACCCGCTCGAGGGGGCGGTCGATGTATGGATGCCGTTGGAGCTGTACGGCGAGGGCGAGGCGTACTGGGGCAACAACTGGCTGACCGCGATCGGACGTCTCGCCCCGGGCGCCACGCCGACTTCGCTCCGCGCCGAGCTCGACGTCCTCGAGGGACGCCACGCTCTGCTCGGGCCGGACGCGGCCGAGAAGGGCTTCACCGATGTCCCTCTACGTGAGGATCTCGTGGGCAGCTCACGTCCGATGCTCCTGGCGGTCATGGGTGCCGTGGTCGTTCTGCTTCTCCTCACGGCGGTGAATGTCACGAGCCTCATGCTGGCGGGTGCGGCCGCCCGCGAACGCGAGCTCGCGATCCGGACGTCGATAGGCGCGTCCCGCGGCGTGCTGGCGCTCCAGTTCACCGTGGAGTCCGTACTTCTCGCGCTCGCCGGCGGGGCCGCCGGGCTCGTCCTGGCGGTGGTGACGCTGGATCTCATCCTGTTGGTGGCGCCAGCCGATCTGCCCATGGCGGGCCGCATCCGTCTCGGCGGCGCGGGCATCGCGTTCGCCGGAGGGGGGTCGGCGCTGCTCGGCCTCGTCCTCGGCCTCGCTACCGCGGCACCGTTCATCGGTCCTCGCCTCGAAGGGCTCGCCACAGGGACCCGGGGCGACGGGACGGCCCAGGGACGGCCCGGACTGCGCGCCACGCTCGTGCGGGTCGAGGTCGCGCTCGCCGTCATGCTGCTCGCGGGTGCCGGGGTCCTCGGGCGCTCACTCTACAACCTCCAGCACCGGGATCTCGGCGTCGATCCGGCGAGCGTGCTCACGTTCCACGTGGGGCTGCCCGACGTCCGATACGGCTCGGACCCACTGATCCACGACTTCAGCGAGCGCTTCCACGCGCAGGTACGTGCCATCCCCGGGGTCGAGACGGTCGGCGTCACCAGTCGGCTCCCCGCCTTGGGCAGCTTCAATACCTTCGGCACGCGACGCGCCGATGGACCGGACCGGCCCTGGGACGTGGACAACATCTCCGTGAATCAGCGATGGGTCGCGGGCGAGTACTTCGAGACCATCGAACTGGAGATCGTGCGGGGCCGCGCGTTCGACGCGACGGACGAGGCGGACGTGCCGTACCGGACCGTCGTGAGCCAGGCGCTCGCCGACCAGCTCTTCGGGGACGAGGACCCGCTCGGCCAGTGGCTCTACATCGCGGGGCGGTACACGGAGATCGTCGGCGTCGCGGAGACCGAGGCCTCCACCCCACGCGGGCCGGGCGCCCTGGTGGCGTATCACCACCAGCGGCAGTGGATCTCCGGGAGCCGTGAGATGACGCATGTGGTGCGCGCGGCGGTGCCTGTCGCGGGCCTGATCCCGGCCCTGCGCGACGCCCTCGCCCGCGTCGACGGCGAGCTCGTCCTGAATGAACCAACCCCGCTGACCGAGGTGATCGGCCGGGGGATCGCAGTGGAGCGATTCGCCGCCACGCTTCTCCTCTGCTTCGCGGTGCTCGCCGTCGCAGTGGCCGGCCTCGGTCTCTACGGCGTACTCGCGCACCTGGTGGGACAGCGCCGCCGAGAAATCGGGATCCGCAGGGCTCTGGGGGCGAACGGCGGTGGGGTGGTCGCGCTGGTCGTGCGGCGGGGCCTCGCTCTGGCCGTCACCGGAGCGGTGGCCGGGGTCGGCGCGGCCTGGCTTCTCGGATCGTTCCTCGAGTTCCTGGTGTTCGGTGTGAGTCCTCGCGACCCGCTGGCGATGATGGCCGCACCCGCTGTCCTACTGGTCGTTGCGGCTCTGGCCAGCACGCTCCCGGCCGTGCGGGCGACCCGGGTGTCGCCGCTGACCGCGTTGGAGTCGAGGTAGAAGGCGGCGCGGCGGCGGCTCGTGGTCCCGGAGTCCCACTTGTGCCGGCGGGCGTCACGCGCGCAGAGTCATCGCTCACCCCCTCCGGCGCCGATCGATGATCGTGATGGTCCCATCTCTCCTCGCCCTGGCCACGGCCCTCGCTCCGGTCGTCTCGCCGCTCTCGACCTGTGACGTCGCGCGTCAGCCGGCGACCGCGCCCGACGAGCTGATGGCCATGATCGAGATCCCGGCGGGCGGACAGGTGAAGTACGAGTTCGACGAAGCCTCGGGGCGGATGGAGGTCGACCGATTCCTCTCCATGCCGGTGGCCTACCCGGTCAACTACGGCATCCTGCCGTGCACGCGGGGAGGAGACGGCGATCCGCTCGACGTGCTGATCATGACGCGGATCCCGGTCGATCCGGGCGCGATCATCCGGGAAGGAATCCTCGCCCGATAGCCGCAGCGAGATCACTCGAGGAGGGGATGCCCGGGACGCCCGGGCGGGGAGTCAGGGGAGATGAATCGACGGTGGGTACTCGTTCTTCTTGCGGCTACCGCAACCACCCGGGCCGCCGAGGCCCAGGCGCCGCATCCGCTCACCGGGCTCTACGGCGGGGTCGAGATCGGCCCGGTCAGCTACGACACCCAGATCAACTTCGACGGTGTCGACGATCCCGCCGGGCGCGGCGGCACCCTCTACAGCGCCGTCCTCGGCTACGCCTCGGTGCTCGACAACTGGCTGCTCGGGATGGAAGGGGCCGTCACCGGGGCCTCGCTCCCCGACCCGTACACCTTCGATCCGGCTGTGACGGGCTTCGCCGAGCTCGATCTGCGTCGGGGGACCGGCGTGGGCCTGCGCGCGAAAGCCGGGCGCCTGATCGCCGATCGGCTCCTCGTCTTCGGGAGCGCGGGCTACGCGGTGGCGTCGCAGTCGGTACGGCTCGACGGGATTCCGCTCGGCGAGTTCGGTGGAGCCTCCGACGCCGAGACCTTCGGCACCGTGGAGTGGGGCGCCGGTGTCGAGTGGGCGCTCTCCTCTCGGCTCGGGCTCCGTTTCGCGTTCCGATCGCTCGGCGGCCACGACCTCTCCGCCGCCGACTTCGGATCGGTCGTGCCGGACGCCGGCCTGACCTTCTTCGACGTGGAGCCGCGGCAGAAGCACTTCGTCTTCGGGACGACGATCGGGTTCTGAACGATCGACCTTGACCCCTACAATTGTCAGGGGTAGGATGCCCTCATCCCTAACTTTGTCAGGTGTCATGAGCAGCAACCTCTTCCGCGGCACCCTCAACCTCGTGATCCTTGAGGCCCTCCGGCACGGCCCGATGCATGGGTACGCGATCGGGCGGTGGATTCGCGAGCACACCGACGGCGTGCTCGACGTCGACGAGGGGCTGCTCTATCCCACGCTTCACCGACTCCGAACTCGCGGCTGGTTGGACGCCACCTGGGGCACCTCGACGTCGGGGCGTCGAGCGAAGTACTACTCCCTCACGCCGACCGGTACGGCGCACCTCGAGTCCGAGGGCGAGAGGTGGCGACAGTACTCGGCCGCGGTGCTCGCCGTGCTCAACCGTGGCTCGGCGGGCGGATGACGCTGCGCGGGCCGGGGCCGGAGGAGGGGTCCGACCTCGGTCGGGAGAGTGGCGACGACGTGGGCTCGGAGGTCGACTTCCATCTGGCCGAGCGCACCCGTGAGTTCGAGGAAGAGGGGCTCCGCCCGGTCGATGCGCGCCGCGCGGCGGAGGCCGCGTTCGGGGACGTGGATCGGGTGCTGAACCGATGCGACCGAATCGCGCGGTCCGATGCCCGGCGACGGCGGTGGAAACGGCGAGCCTCGTCCCTCTGGCACGACGTCGCATTGGCAGCCCGAGCGGTCCGGCGGAGCCCGGGATTCACGGCGATCGTCGTCCTGACGCTGGCGCTCGGGATCGGCGCGAATCATACCATGCTCCGGATCGTGGACCAGATCCTGCTACGCGCGCCGCCCGCCATCGAGGACCCGGACGGCGTCGTGCGAGTGTTCAGGCGCGACCTCGATCGAGACCGGGGCGCGGTCGAGCACCGGGACGCATTGAGCTACCCGACGTACAGCGCGATTGCGGGGTTGTCCGCATTCAGCGCTACGTCAGCCTACGCCGAGGACAGACCGGTCGTGGGCTTGGGAGAGGACGCGTATCGCGCCAAGGCACAGTGGGTATCCGGCAGCTTCTTCCCGCTGCTCGGCGTCGAGCCCGCCCTGGGTCGCCTCATCTCGGATGCGGATGATCAGGTCACCGCCACGCCCACGGCGGTGCTCTCCTGGGAGCAATGGATGCGGCGGTTCGGGCACAGTCCTGACGTACTGGGCACCCAGCTCCGCGTCGGATCGATCACCTACCGTGTGATCGGAGTCGCGCCGCGAGACTTCTTCGGTCCGTCCTTGAGTCCCACGGACATCTGGCTCCCGCTCCGGCCTGCGGCAGCGGCGGAGGCGGGGGAAGGATGGGAGACGGCCGATGGGTGGTCCTGGCTCCGCGTGATTGCACGGCTGGCCCCCGATGTGGACGGTGAGTCCGCCGAGCTGGCTCTGGCTCGCGTGCCCGCACCGAGGGAGGGCACGCGCGGAGATGTCTCGCACATCGTGAGGTCGCTTCGAGCCGCCGACGAGCCGGACGTCCCCGTGTGGGCGTCGGTATCGCTCTGGCTCGGAGGCCTCTCCGTCCTCGTCTGGCTCATCGCCGCTCTCAACGTCGGCAACCTCTACCTGGCTCGGGAGGTCCGAAGGGCGCGCGCGACCGCGGTGCGGGTGGCGCTGGGCCTGAGTCGGTGGAGGATTGCTCGACAGTTCCTGCTGGAGGTGCTCCTGGTCGCGCTGGTCGGATCGGGGATTGCGGCCCTGGTCTCGATCGGCTCACAGGAGCTGGTGGGCCGTGTGTTGCTGCCTCAGTTCGAGCTTCCCGCGGCGGCCGGGATCGAGTTCGTGCTCCTGGTCGCGGTCGTGACGGCGCTCGTGACCGCGGCGACCGCGGGAACGCTGCCGGCCGCACGGGCCGTCCGTCGATCGCCTGCGCGGGGTCTCGGCGCGGGCCGCGGCACCAGCCCCTCGGGTACTCGGGTTCAAGACCTGGGCCTCGCGATTCAGGCGTCGTTGTGCGTGGTCCTACTGGTCGCGGCCGGGCTCTTCGTCCGTAGCCTCACGCAGGTCGGGTCGCACGAGCAGGTCGGGCTCGACCCCGATCCGGTGGCTCTCGCCCGGGTGTTCGTGGACGCGCCCGACGAGACCCGGTCCACGACGGCGTCGGTCATCGAACACGCCGTGACCCGTGTGTCCGGTGTTCCCGGTGTCGAGCACGTGGCCACCAGCGCGTTCGGGCCGTTCGCCGACCCGCTGGGCGTGTCGTTGAGCCGCCCGAACGGGTCCGCCCTGCCGTCGCCGACGTCATCGGTGGCGGGTCCCGATCAGGCGCACGTTTCGCCGGGCTTCTTCCGGACCTTGGGCGTGGCCGTGCGGGGCAGAGTGTTCATGGACGCCGACGCGGAAGCGGGGGCCCCGCCGGTCGCGATCGCGAGCAGGTCGATGGCGGAGCTCTACTGGCCCGGCCAGGAGGCGCTGGGAGAGTGCCTGATCGTGGAGGACCACTCGGCCTGCACCAGGATTGTCGGCGTGGCGAGCGACCTTCGCCGCGACGGACCCACGGTAGGCGCACCGCTGCTGCTCTACCTCCCCTTGAGTCCCGGGTCCCCGGCCCCGCGGGAGATCTGGGTGCGGGGCGCGACCGAGGATCCTGCGATCCTCACCGCCGTCCGGCGTGAGGTTCTCGCCGCATCACCAACGGTGCGATTCGTGGCGACTCAGGCGCTCGGAGATCGGGTCGCCGACCAGACGACGCCATGGCGACTGGGAGCCATCGTCTGTCTCTGCTTCGGTGGGCTCGCGCTGCTGGTCGCCAGCGTCGGTGTGTTCAGTCTGATGACGTTCAAGGTCGCGCGGGGGGAGCGTGAGTTCGCGGTCAGGAGCGCGCTCGGCGCTTCCCCGTGGCGAACGGCCTCGGCGGTCCTCGGCCGGGGCACGGGAATCGCCGCCCTGGGCGTGGGTCTCGGCCTCGTCGTCTCGGCGGGGGCGAGCCCTTGGATGGAGCCCGTACTCTTCGACTCGTCGGGCATCGACGTCGGCGTGTACGCTATCGTTGCGATGTCGATTCTCGCCGTCGCCGTGCTGGCCACCGTGCTCCCCGCGCTCCGGGCGATCCGGACGGACCCGGCCCGGGTGCTCCGGTCGGAGTGAGCCGGCGCACTTCGGCACGTCAGTTCTCGTACGAGGAGGCCAGAGGATGATCGTTCGAATGTGGCGCGGGACCACACGGCCCGGCGCCGAGACCGCCTATGTGTCGCACCTCCGTGAAGATGTGCTCCCTCAACTGGCATCGCTGCCTGGGTTCCGCGGGGCACGAGTGATGCGTGAGCCAGCGGACGACCGCTTCGACTTCGTGGTGATGACGTACTGGGACGATCTTCGAGCGGTGTCGGCGTTCGCCGGACCGGACCCGTCGGTCGCCGTCGTCCCGCCCGAGGCAGAAGCCCTTCTCGCGACCTTCGATTCACACGTCCATCACCTCACCGTCGTGCTCGACGCGACCTCGTCCACTCACCCCGGCAGTCGCCGCGCGTGACGAACGGGAAGGAACGCGGCCGGGGCCTGGCGGCGCCAGCGTCCCCGCGGCCGCGACCCGATCCGGCGCGTCCGTCTGCAGACCGGTGCGCTCCATCGGCACCTCCTGAAGCTGCTCGACGCGGGGTGGGCCGCCGAAGTGGAGGCGCGACCGACCAATGCCGACCCCCGTCGTGGCGACTCTCAGGACCGGGCCCACGACCACGCCGAGCGCGGGATCGGGGCGATTCCTCCCGGGCACGAACTACGGTGCGTCGCGGGGCTCCATGCGTACGAGCGACCAGGACTCCCCGTCGTAGGCGAAGAAGAGCACGAGGTCCCGGTCCTCCGTGAACAGCCTGTCATAGTACAGACCTGAGATCCGGGTGATCGCGCCCGCTTCGACTCCCCCGATCTGGACGTGCGTCTCCGACGGCACCCGCACGAGAGGTCCGTCGGCCAGGGCATCACGCAGGGCGCTCTCGAGTGCAGACCGATTGGGCCACGACTCACTGTCGAACCCTGAGGACACTACGGAGGTGAGGGCGCGCATGTCTCCCTCCGCGAGCAGGTCGCTCCACTCCCGCTGGACCCTCTCGAGATCGGCGACGGCCCGACCGACCTTCTCGTCGATGGAGCGCTGTCCGACAGGTTGCGGGCACTCCTCGACGCCTCGGGCGGCGCAGAGCAACGCCAGCCCCTGGCTGACGGAGAAGAAGCTGCCGCGATTGACGGCGATGGCAGCGCTCATGTTCCAGTCGGGGATCGAGAGGAGATGGGCGTGACCACCCTGCACCTCGCCGTCGTGAAAGAGCACCGTCTCACCGGTTGTCAGCGTATCGACGACCCATCCCACGCCGTGCCGATGTGTGGTACCGCCGAGCCCCTCGCCCCGGGTCGCGATCTGCGCGATGGTCTCGGCGGTGAAGATCTGACCCGGCCGAGTGGACAACCATCCGAACGCCGCGAGGTCCGGCATGCTCGCCCGCAAGCCTCCGCCCGCCCACTTGTAGCTGATGTCTCTCGCGGGCACGTTCTCGAGACCGTCGAAGACAGCTGCATCCAGTTCATGTGGATCGCCCACCTGGTCCGTGGCGATCGCCGAAAGGGAGTAGCGGCCGTGGATCGTCTCCTCCAGCAGCGTTGGGAACGACTTCCCCGAAGCGCTCTCCAGTACGGCAGCCAGCAACGTGTAGCCGTAGCTGGAGTAGCTGTACCTTTCGCCGGGCGCCCCGGCATAGGGATCCTCGATGAAGAGTGCCAGCGCCTCCCCAGCCGTTCCCATCGCCGGGCGAATCGCTCGATCCTCGTCCGTACGATAGTGCCGGATGGCTGCCGTGTGATCCGCGAGGCGGCGCAAGGTCACCTCGTCACTCTCCCCCGGTAGACCCGAGATGTAGTCGCTCGCGGGCGTGGTCCAGTCGACGACGCCCTGCTCCACGAGTGACGCAGCGATCATCGCGGTGACCACCTTCGAGACGCTACCGATTCGATAGCGTGTTTCGGCCGATGCCGGCACGGTTCCTTCCGCATCGGAATGCCCGTAGGCCGCACTCCAGAGCAGACGACCATCTTCGACGATCGCCGCCGACAACGCTGGTGCCCTCGCCTCCTCGAAGACGCTCGACGCGATCTCGTCGAGGCGTTCCAGCGTGGTGGGAGGGAGACGTTCGGCGACGCTTTCCTCGATGGGCGAGCAGGACGTCACGACCGAGGCCGCGGCCACCAACGAGAGACTACGCAGCACTGTCATCAACTGAGTTCATGTGGACGAGGGTACCCGGGCCGGCGCGCGTGCAGGCCGGGGAGGTCGGAGACAGAACGGAGGTGGGCCTCTTGCCTAGCTGGCTTAGGTATATGACCGAACACCTAGTTCGGCAAGGGGTGTGGGTGCTACGACCGTGCACCGGGCTCCTCGGTCGATGAGCGCGCCACGAGTTCGGCCCACCACGTGGCGTTCCCCTTCTTGTCGTTTGATCCGACCGATCATCCACGTCCAGATCGGCAATGTCCGTCACTGCGCTCCCCCGGCCGTTCCAGGGTGGTGGTGGGCGGACCGAGGATCCGGTCGGCCGTGGTCGGGGCGCTCGCCCATGTAGCGCAATGCGACCGCTTGTCCCACATGGTGCGGGTAAGCGGGTCGACTTGGCGACCCGCACGGCTGCGGCGGTATCGCGAGACAGTGTGTTGGGCGCTGCCCCCGGTGCGCGTCGACCCGCAGAGGCCGTCCCCGATCCGTCTGTCCAACCGAGCCCCGCACGCGCCGTTCGCCTCACCCAGGATGCGGAGCTCTCCCTCGACCGGCGACCCTTCGAGCCCGCCGCTGCGACGCAGACCTTCGGCCTCGACGCACCCGGCTTCGTCTGGTTCGCGAAGACCCCGCTCCTCCCACTCCTGCCGCACGAGCCCCGTCCCCATCGACGGAGAAGGGCGCGCGCCCGTGATACGTGCCGTCACTCCCTCCTTCGTGGCTGCGCAGGATGCCGACTCACCCCGCGAGCGTCGCCTGAGCGGTCAGCGCCGGCGTGTCGTCGGGCCCGCGGGCCTCGAGCTCGACGGTCTGACCGTCCGGATACCCCAGGAGCCGGATGGGGCCCACATCGAAGACCGGCGCGCGACCACGGAACGAGAAGCGGCGGACGGGTCGAGGGTCGCTGGCCTGCACGAGCTCCGAAAGCAGCATCGCGCTCAGGGGTCCGTGGACCACGAGCGCCGGATAGCCTTCCACCTCCGTCGCGTAGGGACGGTCGTAGTGGATTCGGTGGGCGTTGAACGTCAGGGCGGAGAACCGGAAGAGAAGGCGAGGGTCCGGCGACACGTACCGCTCCCACGATCCTGCGGGGGCGACCTGGGGCTCGACGGGCACGGGGGCCGGCAACGGCTGTCCCGCTTCGCGATACACGATGTCCCGCTCCTCCTCGATGCACAGTTCCCCGTCCTGATGGATCCGGTGACGGACCGTGACGAACGCGAGGCGTCCGGAGCGACCCGTCTTCAGCTTCACGTCGAGAATCTCCGCGTCGCGCACCGCGCTGTGCCCGATGAGGAGGGGCTTCACGAACCGGGTCCGGGCACCCGCGAACATCCTCCTGGGCAGGGGGATGGGTGGCATGAAGTCGCCGCGCTCCGGGTGGCCGTCCTCGGAGAGCCGCGCCTGAGCGGCGGAAGGGAGGAAGTGGAACCAGTGCCAGAGCGCGGGCAGAGGGC
This sequence comes from Longimicrobiales bacterium, assembly GCA_028284495.1. Classification (GTDB taxonomy): domain Bacteria; phylum Gemmatimonadota; class Gemmatimonadetes; order Longimicrobiales; family Gaopeijiaceae; genus Gaopeijia. The sequence continues at coordinate 75,395 of JANQRP010000016.1, forward strand.
GGCCGATCTCGACCAGCAGGTCGCCACGATCGAAGAGGGCGGCGGCCCTCCGCGCGACCGACGGTGACAGGTCGTCTTCGGTCGACTGCCGCCGTCCGATCCACTCCCGGTAGCGTTCTGCCGTATCCGTCGCCACTCTGTCTCCTTCGCACGTCTGCCCGTTCGACCCGGAGGCCACGGACTTGATGGAGGACTCCCCGGCACAGCCCGAGCGCCTGCCCATGACGGGCGTCCGGGTTCTCGACCTGGGCACCTTCATCGCGGGGCCACACGCAGCGTCGATCTTCGCGGAGTTCGGCGCCGATGTGCTGAAGATCGAGCACCCGGTGGCGGGCGATCCATTCCGGCGGTTCGGAAGCCCGACCGACGAACCGAATCTCACGCTCGCCTTCCTCAGCGAGGCGCGCAACCGGCGCTCGGTGACCCTCGACCTCAGGCAGGATCGCGGGGTCGAGCTCTTCCTCGAGCTGGTGGCCGACTCCGACGTCCTGATCGAAAACTTCCGACCGGGGCGCATGGAGGAGTGGGGGCTCGGCTGGGAGGTCCTGCGGGACGTGAATCCGCGCCTCGTCTTCCTGCGCGTGTCCGGGTACGGGCAGACGGGCCCGTACCGCCGGCAGTCGGCGTTCTCCCACATCGCGCACGCCTACGGAGGGTTGTCGTACCTCGCGGGTTTCCCGGGAGAGACGCCCGTCGTGCCGGGGTCGGTCCCGCTGGGCGACTACATCTCGAGTCTGTACGGAGCGATCGGAGTCCTGCTCGCGCTTCGGCACCGCGACGAGACGGGAGAGGGTCAGGTCATCGACGTGGCGATCTTCGAGGCGGTCTTCCGGACCCTCGACGAGATGGCGGGCGTGTACGGCCTCTTCGGCACGATCCGGGAACCGCAGGGGGTCGGGTCGTTCGTGGCGGTTCCCCATGGCCACTTCCGCACACGCGACGATCGCTGGGTGGCGATCGCGTGCACGACGGACCGCATGTTCGAACGGCTCGCGAGCGCGATGGGCCGCGAGGAGCTGGCCGACGAGGAGATGTACGGCGTGCAGGCCCACAGGCTGGCCGCACGGGAGGCGGTCGATCAGATGGTGGTCGACTGGGTCGGGTCCCACACACGCGAAGAGGTGATGTCGCTCTGTCTCGAGGCGCAGGTGCCGTGCGGCGGGGTGAACAGCATCGCGGACATCTTCGCCGACCCGCACTTCCGGGAGAGGGAGATGCTCGTGCCCGTCGAGGTCGAGGGCGTCGGCGAGGTGGTCGTGCCGGGCGTGCTGCCACGTCTTTCCGAGACGCCGGGCCGCATCGAGCGGCTGGGGCCGCCGCTGGGGAACGCCACCGAGGAGGTACTCCGCGATCTCCTCGGCCTCGACGACGAGGAGCTCGACGCGCTTCGGGAGCAGAAGGTCATATGAGGGCGACCGCATGACGACGGACGACACGCCCGGCGGGCATGGAGGGGGCCGCGGTCGGCCCCTGGAAGGGATCCGCGTACTCGATCTGGCGACCGTGATCGCCGGGCCCTACGCCGCTTCGATCCTCGGCGAGTTCGGTGCCGAGGTCATCAAGGTCGAGCAGCCGGGCTGCGGGTGTTCGCTCCGCCGCTTCGGCACCCCGACGTCGGTGGGCGACACCGTCACGTGGCTCAGCGAGTCGCGCAACAAGAAGTCGGTCACCCTCAACCTGCGGACGCCCGAGGGGCAGGACATCCTCAAGCGGCTCGTCGAGCGCTCCGACGTTCTCATCGAGAACTTCCGGCCGGGGACGATGGAGCGATGGAATGTCGGGTGGGACGTCCTTCGCGAACTGAACCCCGGGCTCGTCATGCTGCGGGTCACCGGGTACGGACAGACGGGTCCGTACCGGGACCGTCCCGGCTTCGCCCGGGTCGCACACGCCGTCGGAGGGCTGGCGTATCTGGCCGGGATGCCGCGCGGTGTTCCGGTCACGCCGGGGTCGACCACGCTGGGCGACTACATGACCGGCCTCTACGGCTGCATCGGGATCCTCCTGGCGCTTCGTCACCGCGACGCCACCGGGGTCGGTCAGTACGTGGACGCGGCGCTCTACGAGTCCGTGTTCCGATGCACGGGTGAACTCGCGCCCGCCTACGGAGCGCATGGCGTCGTCCGGGAACGGGGCGGCCCCCACAACGACGACAACGCCTGCCCGAACGGACACTTCCCGACCGCGGACGGCCGGTGGGTCGCGATCACCTGCCCGACGGACAAGCTCTTCGCGCGGCTGGCCGAGGCGATGGGGAAGCCGGACCTGACGGCCGACCACGTCTTCGGCCGGCAGGAGGAGCGGCTCGCCTATCACCATCAGGTGAACGAGATCGTCCGGGACTGGACGGGCACGCTGAGTTGCAGCGAGATCGTCGAGCGCTGCTCCGCGGTCGGGGCTCCCGCGGGGCCCCTGAACACGATCGCCGACATCTTCGGCGACCGTCAGGTCCACGCGCGCCGGACTCTCGTCGCCGTGGAGGACGAGGATCTCGGCGAGACTCTCATGGTGCCGAACACGGTCCCGCGGCTCTCCCGAACCCCGGGGGAGATCCGGCATCTCGGCCCACGCCTCGGTGCGCATACGGTCGCGGTGCTCGGTGAACTCCTGGGACTGACGCCCGAGGAGATCGACCGGCTCCGGGAAGGCGGGCACGTGTGAGCGGTATCCTCGACGGCCTCCGTATCGTGGAGGGAAGCGCCTTCGTCGCCGCGCCGCTGGGCGGGATGACGCTCGCGCAGCTCGGGGCTGAAGTCATCCGGTTCGACCCGATCGGGGGTGGTCTCGACTACGGCCGCTGGCCGCTGGCTCCGGGGGGAGGGAGCTTCTTCTGGGCCGGGCTGAACAAGGGCAAGAAGTCGATCGCGGTGGACCTGCGGAGCGAGGAGGGTCAGGAACTCCTCACGGCGCTGATCACCGCGCCCGGGCCGGAGGCGGGGATCTTCTCGACCAACTTCCCCGCGCGCGGGTGGCTGGCGTACGAGGCGCTCCGGGCGCGCCGCGACGACCTCGTGATGGTCAACCTAGTCGGGCGGCGGGACGGCGGCTCCGAGGTGGACTACACGGTGAATCCCCAGACGGGCCTGCCCGCGATGACCGGCCCGGAGGGCGACCCCGCGCCGGTGAATCATCTTCTGCCGGCGTGGGACCTCATCACCGGAACGCTCATGTCGACCGCGGTGCTGGCGGCGGAGCGGCACAGGCGCCGGACCGGCGAGGGGCAGCTGGTGCGGCTCGCGCTGAAGGACGTGGCCATGGCCACCATGGGTCACCTGGGCTTTCTCGGGGAGGCCGCGCATGCCGACACGGACCGGCCGAAGGCGGGCAACTACCTCTTCGGCGCGCTGGGGCGTGACTTCGAGACGGCGGATGGGCAGCGGATCATGATCGTCGGCCTCACCGGGTCGCAGTGGCGGCGCCTCCTGCGGGCCACCGGTCTGGGTCCGCGCTTCGACGAGGTGGGGAGCGACCTCGACCTCGACCTTGCCGACGAGGGGAACCGCTGGCTCGCCCGGCGCGAGATCTCGGCGGTTCTCGAGGGGTGGGTCGGAGCGCGAACTCTGGCCGAACTCCGACCCATCCTCGATGAACACCGCGTGACGTGGGGCCCCTACCGCACCGTGCGCGAGGCCCTCGCCGAAGACCCGGACCTCTCCACCGACAACCCCATGTTCGCCGAGATCGAGCAGCCGGGGGCGGGCCGCTGGCTCGTGCCCGGCACCCCGCTCGACTTCGGCGCACTCCCGCGGCAGCCCGTCGCCCGCGCGCCCCTCCTGGGCGAGCATACGGACGAGGTGCTGATCGATGTGCTCGGCCTCTCCGAGGGCGAGGTCGGGCGGCTGCACGACGCGGGTGTGGTGGCCGGTCCGTCCCACCCCTGACGCCCACCCACCCCTCACCACCCCATTCCCACCCGGATCCGCGATGCGTCCTCCGATCGACTTCTATCGCCCCCTCGCCCTCGGGGCCCCGGCTCCGCTCCGCGAACGTCCGATCCGTCCCGAGCGGATGATCCACTTCTTTCCGCCCCACATCGAGAAGATCCGGGCGAAGATCCCGAAGATCGCCGGGGGCGTGGACGTGCTCTGCGGGAATCTCGAGGACGCGATTCCGGTGGACGACAAGGAGGCCGCGCGAGAGGGCTTCATCGAGGTCGCCCGGGAGGCGGACATCGCCGATGCCGCGCTGTGGGTGCGCGTGAACGGGCTCGACAGCCCGTGGTTCATCGACGACACGATGCGCATCGTCGGCGAGGTCGGCGACCGACTCGACGTCCTCATGGTCCCGAAGGTGGAGGGGCCCTGGGACATCGCCTTCGTGGATCAGTTCCTCGCGCAGCTCGAGGCGCGGCACGCGCTCGAGCGGCCGATCCTCGTGCACGCGCTCCTCGAAACCGCGCGGGGTGTCACGAACGTCGAGGCGATCGCCGGCGCGAGCCCCCGGATGCACGGGCTCAGCCTGGGCCCCGCCGACCTGGCCGCCTCCCGCGGCATGAAGACCACCCGGATCGGCGGCGGGCACCCCTTCTACGGGGTCCTCGCCGACCCGGTCGAGGGCGTCTCCGAGCGGCCCTTCGTGCAGCAGGACCTCTGGCACTACACCGTCGCCCGGATGGTCGACGCCTGCCGGGCCTACGGAATCGGGGCCTTCTACGGTCCGTTCGGCGACATCTCGGACGACGACGCCTGCGAGTCCCAGTTCAGGAACGCGTTCCTCATGGGGTGCAACGGCGCATGGACACTCGCGCCGAGCCAGATCCCGATCGCACGGCGCGTGTTCAGCCCGGATCCGGACGAGGTCGCCTTCGCCCGGCGAATCCTCGACTCCGTTCCCGACGGCTCCGGCGTCGCGATGGTCGACGGGAAGATGCAGGACGACGCCAGCTGGAAGCAGGCCAAGGTGATGGTCGACCTCGCCCGCATGCTCGCCGAGCGGGACGCGGAGCTCGCCGAGGCGTACGGCTTCTAGTTCGCGCGCACCCCTCCGCGATCGCACCCTGCCCATGTCCAAGATCGATCCCGGCAACTACTTCGAGGACTTCTCCGTCGGCCAGGAGATCGTCCACGCCACCCCACGCACCGTCACCGAGGGTGACGTGGCGCTCTACCAGGGGCTGTTCGGGAGCCGGTTCGCCCTCCAGTCGGCCTCCACGGTGGCGGCGTCGGTGGGCCTCGAGAGGGCGCCGGTGGACGACCTGCTCGTCTTCCACCTGGTGTTCGGTCGCACCGTTCCCGACGTGTCGCTCAACGCGATCGCCAACCTCGGATACGCCCAGGGACGTTTCGGTGCGATGGTCTACCCGGGGGACACCCTGCGGGCCACCTCCACCGTGACCGGGCTGCGCGAAACGAGCAACGGCAAGACGGGAATCGTCTACGTCCGCACCCGGGGGACGAACCAGCGCGAGGAACTCGTGCTCGCCTACGACCGGTGGGTCCTCGTTCCGAAGCGCGACGTGAAGGCACCCGCGCCGGACCCCCTCGTCCCGGAGCTCGCGAGCAGCGTCGCCGCCGCGGACCTCCATGTGTCGTGGGCCCCCACCGAGGACTACGACCCGGCACTCACCGGGAGCGCCCACCTCTGGGACGACTACGACCCGGGCGAGCGGATCGACCATGTGGACGGCATCACGATCGAGGAGGCCGAACACATGACCGCCTGCCGCCTCTTCCAGAACACCGCGCGCGTCCACTTCAACCAGCACGTCGAGAAGGATCGGCGCTTCGGCCGGCGGATCATCTACGGGGGCTACCTGATCAGCCTCGCCCGCGCGCTCTCGTTCAACGGACTCGAGAACGCTCAGACCGTGGCCGCGATCAACGGGGGACGCCACACGAACCCGACCTTCGCGGGCGACACCATCTACGCATGGAGCGAGGTGCTGGAGCGAATCCGGATCCCCGGCAACGACCGGGTGGGCGGGCTGCGCCTCCGCACCGTCGCGGTCAAGGACCGGGCGTGCGCCGCGTTCCCATGGAAGGACGACGAGGGGAAGTACGACGCCGCCGTCGTGCTCGACTTCGACTACACCGTGCTGATCCCCAGGCGCGTCACACCGTGACGGCGTTTCCGCGGAAGATGCGCGCCAGGTAGCGGCTCTCTCTGGGGCTCGGTGCCGGGACCGAGCACATCAAGATCGCGCCGACCATCCGCTCCATCTCCTCGGCGTGCTCCTCCGGCGTGGAGGGCTCCTCCGCCCGTGCGCGTCGCGTCAGCTGCACCTGATTCACCGCCGGGGTCGTCGGAAGACGCTCCGTTTCGACGCCCAGCGTCACGGTGAGTGCGTGCAGCGAACTCTTCACGAAGAGCGCCAGCGCGAACTCCTCACGCGTGGAGGCCCGTGACGTATCCGGGGTCACGAGCACGATCTGGCATCCGTCCCAGAGCGCGGCCCTCCGGGCGACGCAGAAGTGGTGCGTCAGCTGCGCGTCGATGAGGCGCGCGAAGTCGTCCCGACTCAGCACCCGCTTCCACTCCTCCGCGTCGGCGCCGACCAGCGGCTTCAGCGGAAGCGTGGCGAGGGGGAGACTCACCACGACGTCGATACGCCCGCGCCGCTCGCGTGCGGCATCCAGCGCCTCTTCGGGGTCGCCGTCGAAGGTGTGGACGCTCGTCTCCGAGGCGCAGGACGCCTCGAGGAGACGACTCAGTTCGGTGGCGGTCGAGTCCTCGCGGACCAGAAGGTCGACGGAGGCGACCCCGAGTTCGCCGTACGCCTGGACGAGCGCGACCATCTCCGTCCGCATCGCCTCTCCGACGATGAGAATCCGCTTCCCCTCCAGCACCTGAAGCTGCGCGGGATGGGGCCGCAGCAGCAGCTCTCCCTCCGTCACCGATCGGTCGAACTTCAGGCCGCCCGAAGGATGGAAGGTCTCGCCGCTGACGATGTCGTCGGCCAGCGAGAACACCGTCGAGAGCCCGACCTGGGCATCGGTCGGCATCCGGTGGAGGTGGAGAAGATTCAGGATGCTCTGCTCGATCTTCTCGGCCGTGTCGTCGATTTCCGCCTGGCTGAAGAACGGATCCGGGGGATCGCGGAGCGCATCGAGGAAGCGCTTTGCGTCCGCCTCGTCGAGGTATCCACCTCCGCAGAGACGCCGAACGAGCTTCTCCGCGAGCGGCCGGTTCATGAGGTGGTGAAGGGCGCTGGCCTCGGCGGAGCCCTTCCGAAGTCGCGCGGCGAGTCGTCCGACCGCGGGATGCACGTCGGCCCCCTCGGCGAGCGCGTCCATGTCGTTGGCTGCCATCGCGAAGAAGGCGGCACGCCCGGCCTCGGAGCCGTCCCCGAGGAGTTCCAGCGCGGTGGTGTGGAGCGCGGCGAGCCGCTTGTTCCCGAGAATCAGCAGCCCACGTCGTGCGAAGAGGCCGGGTGCTCCGCCGAGCCCGCGAAGCCGAGCACCGTCCACCGGGCCGGGGGCCACGGCGTTGATCTTGATCTCCGGTCCGAGGTGCCGGGAGAGAATCTCGGCGAGGACCCGCTGGCCCGCCTTCGATACCGCGTAGTCGGCCCGGTTCGGGTAGGCCACCGCGAGGTACTTCTCACCCCCGAAGTAGCTGGAGACGTTCACGATCGTTCCCTCGCCGTTCGCCTTCATCACCGGCGCGAACTTCCGGATGAGCGAGTAGTTCGAGATGAGGTTCGCGTTGAGCGTGCGGTTCCACGCCTCGATGGTCATGTCGACGACCATCTCTTCGGCTCCGGACAGCCCGGCGTTGTTGATCAGGAAGTCGACCTCGCCGTCGAAGACCTCCATGGCGTGGTCGAAGAGCCGCTGAAGCGCCTCCTCGTCCCCCACGTCGATGCCGTCGAGGATGAGCACACGCTCCTCCGGGGTCTCGTACCCGATCGCCTTCAACTCCTCGATGATGGTCTCCCGTGCGCGCTCGAGCTGCGGCCGGCCGCGGGCGCTCAGCAGCACACGAGCCCCGGCGAGCGCCATGTACCGCCCGATCTCCATGCCGATGCCGAGGCTCCCGCCCGTGATGACCACGGTGCGCCCTCGATGGAGCCCGGGCAGGACACGCTGGATCGAGAGGGGCATCGCGCCCTTTCCGGTGCTCTTCCGGATGCTCATCGGGACCCAGAGGTTGATGTCGTGCATCCGCCGCACCCGGGCGTTCAGCGTCGCCGTCCAGTCGGCGGAGAAGGTGAGATTTTCCGCCTCCTGATTCCCGAAACGGACGAGCTGGTTGGCCTCGATGGCCCACGGAAGCTCGCCTCGCTCCACGAGCTGGGCGTCCTCGTGGCGCCACACGCGGATCATCTGCTCAACCGCCGCGCGCCGGATGGCGTTGAGGCGATTCGCGTGACCGTCGTCCGGGTTCGTGACGAAGGTGACGGCCGGGGCGCGGTCCATGCGGTCCCACTTCGCGAGGTGCCGCGCCATCGCGGACGCGAAGGCCACGGGGGCGACGATCTCGTCCGCCACGAATCCCGCCACATCCTCGTCCGTGGCGACGGCGAGCGTGTGCCCGTGCGCGCCGTTCGGGGTGTTGGGGAGGACGATCAGCCCGTCGAGCCGGCCGAATCGCTGCAGGACCAGTTCGAAGAGCCGGTCCATCGAGGCGCGAACGAGCGGGTCGACGTTCTCGAGGTGGATCCGCGCATCCTCCTTCCCGCCCGTCAGCTGGGCGCGGGCGTGACCCACCGCCCGCAGCGACCGGAAGGCGAGAACGACCCTTGCGCCCCGAGCCGCGTTGCGACGTGCGAACACGAGCGCTTCGTCCACGTCCTCGCCGCCCAGCACGAGTACCACTCGCCGGCTCAGGTCCACGAGGCGGTCGTCGGGCCAGGACACGAGCTTCGCCCGACTCTGCTGCTGGACCTTCATCCCGTTCGTGACCTCGAACGAGTGCCCCGACATGGCCGCGGAGGCGGGCGACGCCATGAAGACCACGGTGCTCGCGACATCGTCGGGCGTCGGGTACGAGAACTCCATGTCACCCTGGTCGCCGGTGGGCCGGCGATTGGTCATGATCCCCCGGAAGCTCTCCGAGGTCGTCCCCGGGGGCTGGCCCTGCAGGTCGTCCATCGCCGCGAAGACCGTGTCGATGCGCTCGGAGGCGATCGGACCGGGGAACAGCGTGTTCACGCGGATGCCCTTCTCCGCGGCACCGAGTTCGCGGGCCAGCCCGATGGAGAGGCGCTGCAGACCCGCCTTCGGTACGACGTACGGAATCCGCCCGAAGTACGGGGTGCGCGAGAAGATCGTCGACACGTTCACGACGCTTCCCTCGCGCGCCATGTGCGGGACTGTCGCCCGCGTCATGTTCCAGGGGCCGCCGAGGAGGTTCATCGCCGACGCCAGCATCGTCTCGCTCTCGCCGCTCACGAGGCAGTCCTCCTCGCTGAACGGGATCTTCCGGAGCGTGCACTTGGGCCCCGCACCCCCCGCGTTGTTCACGAGTGCGTGGATCTCCCCCCAACGCTCCACCGTCTCCGCCACGACGCGCCGGCACGCCTCCGGGTCGGCGGCGTCCCCCACGACCGCGAGGATCACATCACGCGGGTAGCCCTCCGACACGAGCTCCTCGACGAAGGCGTCCAGCCTGGCGGCGTTGCGGCCGGTCATGACGACGCGTGCACCCTCCCGCAGGAGGTGCCGGGCCATGACCGAGCCGAGGTTGCCGGCGGCGCCGGTGAGGATCACGACCCGATCGGTCAGGCGAGGGGGTGCGGTGGGGCGGTCCGTCTGGCTCATGCCGTGGTGTCTGGGGCCGAAGGAGTCATGCGGGGGGTCGCGTGAAGGATCATGTGAGGGTGCGCGCCGAGCCCGTGTCCACGCGGCGGAGCTCTTCGCCACGCTCGCTCGCTTCCCGGATGGCCCAGGCTCGGTAGAGCTCATCCCGTGTGGTGAGGCCGGGGCGCGGGAGGCCGTGCACGGCCACGTACGTCGCACCCGCGTGCCGGTTCTCCCACATCGCCTGATGGGCCTCGGCCAGCTCCTCGAGCGGCACCGCCGTCGGCGGAACCACGTCGATGCGTCCCGAGGCGATCCGCTCCTGCATCTCCGCGAACTCCCGCGCGGTGTTGAGGTGCGTGCCCCGGATCTCCGCGGTCGGCATGAGGATCCGCCGCTGCCGCATCCAGACCTGGGGCGCGTAGAAGCTGAAGCGTCGTCCCGTCAGCTCCTCACCGAACACCACGACGCCTACGCTGGGCTTGACCAGCGAGGTGGTGAGCGGAAGGGAGTCCCGGCCCGCGCGGTCGAAGATCACGTCCGGAAGACCACGCCGGTCCATCGACGAGCGCAGGAGAGGCGCCAGCGCGGAGCCGATCGGCTTGAGCGTCCGGTCGCTGAAGGAGCGGACCGCCTCCTTGAAGGCGGGCGAATCGGCGAAGGGGTCCGGCATGGGCTGGAGCGGGCCCGGCGCGTCGAAGTCGTCGCCGTGGCGTCGGGCGATCTCCTCCACCGAGACGACGCCGCGCAGCTGGGTGCCGAATCCCAGCGAGGTGACGAACTCCCGCTGCGGCACGGAGTCCGTGAGCACCGCCACGCGTGCCCCGCGGGCGCATCCGACCTCGATCGCCTGGATCGCGGCCTCGTCGAGGATGCCGTCGTCGGCCCCGGGACCGTAGAGGACGAGGAGGGCCTGGCCCGCGCGGAGTCCGGCCCGGCCGAGCATGGTGGCGGGATCCTCGGCACCCGGCTTCCCCATGAACGAGAAGCGGTACCCGGAGGTGGCGCCGAAGAAGGTGAGGACGCCGCCCTCGCCGAGGAGCTGGAACGAACGGGAGAAGGCCCGCTCTCCGGCGTGCGATACGACGTAGTCGACCGGTCCCCCCGCGGCCTCCTCGACGGCGCGCATGAACTCGTCACCCGCCGACTCCCACGCACCCCACTCCGCCTCGTCCTCCGGGACCGGCGTGAAGATGTGGGCCCAGCGCTCCTCCTTGCGGTTGACCGGGGCGCCGCCGTGGCTGCGGACCCGCTCGGCCCGCTCCTCGGACGAGACCATGCCCACCACCTCGAGGCCGGTCTGCCGCGCGGTGCGGAGGCACTCCAGGCCCGTGCCCGTCGAGGCGCCCTCGACGAAGAGGCGCCTGCCCGTCTCGATCCCGAGGGTGGTGAAGAGCGCGCGGTGGATCGTGCCCTGGGTGAGGCCGTAGGAACCGGCCTCCTCGAAGGTGAGCCCGGGCAGCTTCGGGTGGAGCTGGGGCCCCTGCGCGACCAGGAACTGCGCGTGGCTCCCGTCGTCCCGCTCGTAGCCCTGAATGCGGAAGTCGGCGGCCATCGGGTCGAGCCCCTGATCCGGGCTCATGAGCTCGCTCTGGCCGGAGTAGATCGTGACGACCTGCCCGATGGTCAGCCGGCTCTCGCGGACGAGTTCCTCCCCCAGCGCGGCCACCAGTCCGACGCCCCCGGAGCCGGTGATCTGCGCATCGGCCTCCGCCCGATTGTCGAGGGGCGAGACGGGGATCCCCGTGATCGCCCAGATGTCGTTGAAGTTGACCTCCGAGGTCAGCATGAAGACGAGCGCCTCGGTCGGGCCCGGGTGCGGTCGGGGGACCACGAGGAGCTTCTCCGCCACCGCCGGGTCGTCGTGGGCGGGAGACCCGTCCTCACGTGATTTCCCCACGCCCATCCCGTACATGAACTCCGGGAGGGGCGTGACGCCCGGGTGGAAGGGTGCCGTGAGCGGGAGGAGCCGCCCTTCGGCCTCGAGCGCGCGGCGCGTCTCGGCGTCGCAGTCCGCCGCTACCTCGGCGTGCTTCAGCGGAAGCGGCGCCGAGCGGCGTTCAAGGAAGGCGCGGATCCCCGGAGGGCCGTTCTCCGGATCGCACACCGCCTCCGCGAAGAGCTCCGCCTCGCGCGCGAGTCCGGCGCGGCGGCCCTGCGTCGCCCCCACGCGCACGGCGTCGAGAATACGCTCCACGGACTTCGAGCGGCCCCCGGCGTGCGCCTGCGCGAGGACCGGCGCGACGTCGGGGCGCTCGAGCACCGCGTCGCCCCACTCCCGTGGCTCCTCGGCGGCCGCGAGCCGGGCGCGGTGCTCCTCGAGCGCCTCCGCGAGCGGGCCCTCGCCGTCGATGTACCGGCGGCAGAGCTCGACCGCGTGCGCGACGGGGCCGACCGCGTCGTCCCCGACGACGGCATCGACGATCCCGGCATCGAGGGCCTGCCGCGCATCGATCGAGCGTCCCCCCAGCACCATCCGGAGCGCCTCGGCGAGTCCGTCCTCGCCGCGTCGCCATGCGAGCTTCCGAGGCAGGCGCTGCGTTCCGCCGTAGCCGGGGAGGAGGTTCAGGTTGATCTCCGGCTGTCCGAACTTCGCGTGAATGTCCGCCACCACGTAGCTGCACGCGAGCGCCAGCTCGTTGCCACCGCCCAGCGCCGCGCCGTTCACCGCGGCCACCACAGGACGATCGAGGGCCTCGAGCGCGGCGAAGGCGGCCTGCGCGGCATTCGGAGGGGTCCGCGCGCTGTCGAGGTCCCTCGCCTCGCCGATCTCCAGAAGCTCCTTCACGTCCGCCCCCGCCACGAAGGCGCTGCCCGCGCCCGTCACCACCACCGCCTTCGTCGCTTCGCGGTGCGCGATGTGCTGGAGCACCGTGCCGAGTTCGTCGAGGGAGCGCTCGTTCAGCGAGTTGACCGGGGGCGCGTCGACGACGACGATCGCGACCTCGGCGTCGGGTCCGATCCTGTGGTTCTCGACCCGGAGGTAGCGGTAGGTCTCCACGACCTGGCGCGCGTCGCCCAGCTCCTGCATGTGCCGCCACTCGGCCACCGTCCTCTGGATCTCCTCGACGACCTCCGGATTCCGCAGGGTCGAGAGATCTCCGAGCGGCTGCTCGAGCAGAATGGCGCGGAGCGTCCGTCGCATGTACTTGCCGGAGCGGGTCTCGGGAAAGCCGGAGACCACGAGGAAGTCCGAGGGCACGGCCGTGACCCCCTTCTCGCTCCGCACGAGTCCCCTGAGGCGGGTGAGGTCGTCGTGCTGGATCCGCCGGCCGGGCGCCGGGATCACGAAGGCGACCGGGGTCTCGCCCTTCTCGCTGTGCGGGGCGCCCACCACCACCACGTTGCCCACGGGCGAATCCTCGCGGAGGATCTTGTCGCGGAGGATGGCGCCCTCGATCTCCTCCGTCCCGATCCGATGTCCCGAGACGTTGATGACGTCGTCGGAGCGCCCGTGGAGCGTGATGCCCCCCTCGGGATGCATGCGGGCGTAGTCACCCTGCGTGTAGGCCAGCCCCCCGCTCCAGCGATCGAAGTAGGTCGAGCGGAAGCGGTCGATGTCACCGCGCCACTCGGGCGTCCCCAGCCGTTCGGCGTCGCCCCAGACGGTGCGCGCGAGGTACGGGTACGGGCGGGTGAGCACGAGTTCGCCCTTCTCGCCGACCTCGGCGGGCCGCCAGGAGGTGGCGCGCCCGTCGCCGTCCGTTTCCTCGGCGATCCGCACCTCGCACTCGATCCAGGGGAGAGGCCACGTCCGTGCGTCGGGCTCGATCCCGTCGATCTCGCCGAGCGCGGCGGAGAAGACGATACCACCGTGCTCGGTCGCCCAGTACGAGTTGATGTAGCGCTCGCACACGCGCTCCATCCCGAAGCCCTGCACCGCGGGCGACACCGGCTCCGCACAGAAGGTGGCCACGTCGAGTCCCGACATGTCGAAGGCCGTCATGTCGTCGAGGCTCGCGGGGTCGGTCATGACCGCCTTGAGGAAGGTCGAGCCCGCCTTGAAGATCGTCGCTCCGTGGCGCTCGATCACCGACGAGAAGCGGCCCGCGTGCGGAAAGAGCGGGGAGCCCTCCGCCACCACCGAGGGAACGCCCACCGCGAGCGGCGCCCCGATCAGGTAGGACTGCCCGGTGATCCAGCCGGGGTCGGCGATCGTGTAGATGCGATCGTCCGGGCCCGCACCGAAGACCATCCGCATCGTGTGCGAGATGCCCGCGAGCCACCCTGCATGCGTGTGCACGACCCCCTTCGGTTTACCCGTCGAGCCCGAGGTGTAGATGATGAAGAGCGGTGCGTTCGCCTCGACCGGTAGGGCGGGATGGCTCGGCGCGAGCGCTCGCCACAGCTCCCCGTCGTCAAGTGACTCGAGCTGGCCGAGGTCGGTCACCTCGAACCCCCGCTCCCGAGCGGCGGCCATGAGTCGGTCCGTGGCCTCCGCGACCAGCTCCGGTTCCCACCGGTCGCGCGGCTGCTCGACGATCTCCTGGCCCGTGTACTTCACGACCACGACCCGGTCGACGATGTGCCGCGCCTCGGCGAGCGAGCGCGCGACCCGCGTGCGGAGCACCGCCGAGACCGTCGGAGCGAGGGAACGGTCCTCGGCGAGGACCCGCCCGAGTTCCCGCATCACGTCGCTGCGCTCGACGGTGATCTCACCGTCCAGCGCGCTCGCCACCCGACGCCCGACGGCCTCCGCAGCCCCGCCGTCGAGCTCGGTCGCGAGCACCTCGGCGAGGGTCGCGAGCGCGGTCTCGAGGGGCACGAAGTTGTCGAGCGCCTGATCGGTGAACTGCTCCTTGTAGGGCACGACTTCCGCGTTGCGGTAGCCGCCGTCGGCGGTGACGACGACGCGGGCGCCTGCGTCGTGAATCCGGTCCGAGAGCGTCTTGGCCGAGAAGCCGCCGAACACGGGGGTGTAGATGATCCCGAGGCGCTTGGCGGCCTCGGTGAACCAGATCTGCTCGAGGATGTTGGGCAGGTTGAAGGCGACCCGGTCGCCCGGACGAAGCCCGAGTCCCGCCAGAAGCTCGGCCCGTACGAGCGTCTCCACGAAGAGTCGCCGATACGTCACCTGCACCAGGGAGACCGGGCCGCCCCTGCCCCCGTTCCTGGAGGGGTCCCAGCGATCGCCCTCGAAAATGAAGGCCAGGCGACGCCCATCCCCCCCGAGAAGATGGCGGTCCACCTCGTTGAAACAGGCGTTCGTCAGTCCTCCGGCGAACCACCGGTAGAAGGGTGCCTCCGAGTCGTCGAAGGCGGTGTCCCATGGCGTCCACCCCTCCGGGCGCGCGGCGTCCACGGGCTCGCCCGTGTCGGCGTCGAAGCCGGACCAGGTGCCGCTCGTCGGGTCGCGTCGGAGCCACCGGCCAGCCTCCGCGTCGAACCAGTGCAGTTCCGACCCGGCGATCCTCCCGTGGTACGCGCCGGGATCGGCCCGGGCCGCGGCGCGGTGGGCAGCTGCGTCTTCGGCGTTACGCAAGCGCCCGAACGGGCCGCCGAGCAGGAGGTCGGGCATTACGGGAAGGGCTGACAGGTGGGCGATCAGGTCGCGATCTACGGTCGCTCTATCGAGGGTGGGGGCGCCGCGGGGAGGGTGCAAGCGGGGGATTCCCCCTCACGGCCGGAGGAGGATCTTCCCCCGATGCTGCCCGTCTTCCATGGTCCGGTGCGCATCCCCGGCTCGCGCCATCGGCAGCACGGCGTGGGTGACCGATCGGAGGGTCCCGTCCGCGAAGAGCGGCCACACCTCCTCCCGCAGCTCCGTGGCGATCGCGGCCTTGAACTCGGCTGGACGCGAGCGGAGCGTCGATCCGGTGTAGGTCAGGCGCTTGAGCATCACCGGCATCAGATTGATCTCGACCTTCGAGCCGTGGTTGAAGGCGAGCTGGACGATGCGGGCGTCGGGACGCGCCGCCTTGATGTTCCGGGCGATGTAGTCCCCGCCGATGATATCGAGGACGAGGTCGGCACCGCCCGCATCCCGTACGACCGAGACGAAGTCCTCCGTTCGGAAGTCGATGGCGCGCTCGGCGCCGAGCGACGTGACGAACTCCACATCCCCGGCCTCGACCGTGGTGAACACGCGGAGCCCCCGTGCCGCGCCGAGCTGAATGGCGGTCGAGCCGATCCCGCCGCCCCCGCCGTGCACGAGCAGGGTGCTGGCTTCGGGCACGGTCGGCCCGTGAAACAGGTTGCTCCACACGGTGAACCAGGTCTCCGGCAGCCCTGCGGCGTCCACCTCGCCGACCCCTTCCGGAATCGGGAGGCAGTGGCCCGCGTCGACGGCGACGTACTCCGCGTATCCGCCCCCGTTGGTCAGCGCGCAGACCCGGTCGCCGGGTCGCCACGCGGTCGTGTCCTCGCCGGTGGCGACCACCTCGCCGGACACCTCGAGTCCGAGCAGGTCCGACGCACCCTCGGGGGGCGGATAGTGACCCCGTCGCTGCACGAGGTCCGGACCGTTCACGCCGGCCGCCGTAACCCGGATCAGCACGTCGCCCGGACCGGGCTCCGGGACGGGTCGCGCGCCCTCGACGAGTACCTCGGGTCCGCCGACGCCCTCGGCTTCCACGACCCGCATCGTGTCCGGGAGCGTCGTCATGCCTGCGTCGGCCCCGAAAGCGCGACCGCCGGGCGCGGGGCGCCCGACGCCGCTCCGCCGCCTCGCCGTGCCGGTGGGTCGATCATTGGGAACCGGGATGTGAGTCGGTCCATCGCGAAGCTCGGGGTCGATGGCGGATGGCGCGGTGCTCCTGCGGAATCGGCCGGCCGGGCCGATCTGACGGGTCAACGTGGCTGGAACGGTCGCACGCAGCCAGCGATGCGGCCGGGCCTCGATACTCGCCGTCGTGTCCGAAGATCGCCCAGTGACTCGGGCCGGGAGAGGCGCCCGCCTGATGCTTCTCCAACCAGAGGGCGTCATCGCCCGCCACGAGGCGTCCGTGCCGGGGAACAGGCCGATCGAGTCCGGGGCCTCGAGACCGGGCCCGATTCTCACGAGCGGTTCGGTCGCCCGATCGAGGCCTTCCTCCTCACCGGTCAGCTGCGTCGAGCTGAACCCGGTCGATCCCACGATGAACGTGCCGTCCGAGAGCGCGACCACTCCGTACACCCGGCTCAGGAGATACGGCCGATGCAGCACGGGTGATCGACATGGGGATGTCGAGCTCTGGCGTCGGAGGGCTTGACCTACTCGATCGGCGCGACCTGTTCGGCACCAGCGCCGAGGTTGTCCACAAGGGCCGCCGTCGCGGTGAGCAGCTGGAAGACGCCATACAGCGCGATGCCGTGATGCGCGCCGAAGAGCATGCGCTCCTCCGCGAGGAGTTCGCGGACGACCTCCACGCCTGCGGCGGCGATCAGGACGAGCGCGACGATCATTCGTGCGACCGGGTGATTGACGTAGCGAAACATGGAGAGGACCGATTGCGGTACCGAGGAAGCGAGCCAGCTCACCTGAAAGATACGGCCGCCGTCCGCAGTCGTGCGCCGGAATTCCGTCCTCGGGCCCCGGAGTGGGTGGCACCGACGAACCGCCACCCATCCGTTCGGTCCCCACGGTGTCCGTATGCGGGCGATGGGTCTCGCGTAGCCGGCATGGGCGCGTCGACGCGGTGGGCGCCGTGTGATCAGTGGAGTCTCGGCTTGGTCGCCGTACCGACCAGCTTCTGCCCCTTCGGACCCTGGTTTCTCCACCCGAGGCATTGAACGAGGAAGCCCAGGAATCCCTTGATCGACCGGACCCCGGACTTGAAGCTCGAAACCGAGACGCCCTCGAAGCCCGCCTCGTTCAAGGCATCCTCCATCACGAACCAGGGCACCGGGTTGATGTGTCCGTCCTTCTCGTAGTGGCGGGGCAGGAAGAGCGCAAAGCGACCGGTCCAGACGAACGTCGCGAGCGATGCGGGACTGTTGACGTTGGGTGTCGTGACGAGGAGCGTACCGCCCGGCTTCAGGAGGGCGAAGGAGTTGCGGATGAGGTGACGAGCGTTCTCGAGATGCTCGATGATCTCGACTGCGACCACGGCATCGAACGTGCCCTGTCGGTCCAGCAGGAAGTCTCGGTTCAGGTCGAGGGCGTGAAACTCGATGCTCTCGTGTGTCGCCTTGTAGTTCGCGGCCACGTAGTCCACTGCGGTCACCCGGTACCCTGCTTCGGCGAGGCGGAGCGATAGCGCTCCCGAGCCCGCGCCGAGTTCAAGGATCGAGGCGCCGGCGGGCACCAAAGACGACACCGTTTCCGCCGCAAACTCATGCGTTCCGCCGGTCGCCAGGATGGGAAGCCCCTTGTACGCGTAGAGGGCCTCGCCGTGGCCTTTCGAAAGCTCCTCGTAGTGATCGGTCTTGACGGTGGGTTCCTGCATCCCGCTGACTCCTCTCGCTCGTTGGCCTGACCTGAACCAACAGAGGGACACTCTATCCGTCCGAGCAACGATTCGGTACGCAGCCTGCCGGATGGACGCCAGTTCCGCGCCCGTGACGTTGGACGTCGCCGCCACCACCATCGCCATGCCGAACGAGACGAGGTCGGACGGGGCGAAAGGAATCCCCTTCCCGCCCACTCCCGCATCACGTCCAGAAACGGACGACCCTCCACCTGGTCCACCACGGCGCTCACGAGATTCCAACCGTAGCTCGCGTAGCCCGACCGTGTGTCCGGCTCGAAGAGGAGCGTGCACGAAGACGCCCGGACAATTCCGTCGTGTCCGTCGCCGACAACGAGAGGCCGGTGGGAGCGCGGCACTGCGAAGTCAGCAAGAATCGGGTCGAACCCACCCTCTCCTTCTCCTACTGTCAGACCGTGTGCCGAACCCGCTACGGAGAACGAAGGGTGTTACTCGAGGATCGTGTCGCAATCGTCACCGGGGCCAGCTCCGGCATCGGCCGTGAAAGCGCGAAGCTGTTCGCTCACGAAGGCGCCAAGGTCGTGGTGTGTGCACGCCGCAAGGCGAGACTCGACACCCTCGTGGAGGAGATCCACCGGGAGGGTGGCGAAGCGCTCGCTGTGGCCGGCGACGTGTCGTCCGACGACTGGCAGGCGGTGCTGGACACGAATCTCACCAGCGCGTTCCTGGCGGCCAAGTACCAGATTCCAGCCATGACGGAGCCTGGCGGCTCGCTGATCTTCACCTCGTCCTTCGTCGGGCACACCATCGGGTTCCCGCAGCAGGCCGCCTATGCCGCGAGCAAGACGGGTTTGATCGGCCTGACCCGAGTCCTGGCCAGCGAGCATGGTCCGCAGGGGATTCGGGTCAATGCCCTTCTGCCGGGTGGAACGGACACGGCGATGGCGTCGGATTTCGGGGAGGATCCAGCCGTGGAGGACTTCGTCCGGAGTATCCACGCCCTGAAGCGCATCGCCTCGCCGGCGGAGATTGCTCGATCCGCCCTGTACCTCGCTTCGGACATGTCCAGCTTCACCACAGGATCGGCCATGCTGGTGGACGGGGGCGTGTCCATCACCAGAACCTGAGAGCACCGGAACCTGACGGACCGCTGTGAGGAGGCTTCATGAAGGACCCGTCCGGCGTCACATACCGCCGCATCGAGAAGGCGATCGACTACATCCACCAGCATTTCCGCGATCAGCCGTCTCTGGATCAGGTCGCCGAGCAAGCACATCTGAGCTCGTTTCACTTCCAGAGGCTGTTTTCGGCGTGGGCCGGGGTGAGTCCCAAGAAGTTCGTCCAGTACCTCAGCCTGGAGTACGCGAAGGACCTCCTGAAGACGGACCGGGCAACGCTTCTCGACACCGCGCTGGACACCGGACTGTCAGGTCCCAGCCGCCTGCACGACCTCTTCGTTCAGATCGAGGGAATGACTCCCGGCGTGTTCAAGTCGGGTGGGGCGGGGCTTACGATCAACTTCTCGTTCGCAGAGAGTCCGTTCGGCACACTCCTCGTGGCCTCGACACCGAGAGGTGTCTGCCACATGGCGTTCGTGGACGACGAGGACGAGGCCCTTCAGCGGCTGAAGCACCGTTTTCCGAACGCCGCGTATCGCGGAAGGCGCGACCGACATCAGCAGAAAGCCCTTTCCATCTTCCAGGAAGACTGGAGCGACCTGGACGCCATACGGCTCCACCTGGCCGGAACGCCCTTCCAGCTCAAGGTCTGGGAGACCCTGCTCAGGATCCCCATGGGCCGACTGACCACGTACGGTGCCGTGGCCGAGGCAATCGGCCGACCGGCCGCGGCCCGCGCCGTCGGTCGTGCGATCGGGTCCAATCCGATCGCCTATGTCATTCCATGCCACCGGGTCATCCAGCGCAGCGGCCATCCCGGTGGGTACGCCTGGGGCTCCAATCGCAAGTCCGCGATGATCGGCTGGGAGGCCGCGCGGACGGAGGCGCAGGATGTCCTCTCGGAGTCGAGGTGAGGTCTCCGTCCGCCTCACCAGGTCGATCCGCCCAGCCCCAGCACAGCCTCAGTCGGACCCGAGCGCCCTCATGGGGTCGATCGAACTCGCGCGGCGAGCCGGCATCCAGCACGCGAGCAGGCCCACAGTCAGAAGCGTGCCCAGAACGACACCGTAGGTGATCGGCTCGACGGCGGTGGTGCCGAAGAGGAATCGTTCCAGCAGGACCCCGGCGATCAGCGCGCCCATGGATCCCACGAGGAGCGACGTGGCGACGAGCGTCATTCCCTGTCGCACGATCGACCGGCGTACGTCGAGAGGCTCGGCTCCCAACGCGATGCGGATCCCGATCTCGCGCGTTCGGCGAGTGACCGTGAACGCGAGCACGCCATATAGCCCGATGGCCGAGAGTAGCAGCCCCAGCAGTGCGAACCCGAGTTGGAGCAGCGCCGCGAACCGCGCCGATGCCGTCGTGTCGGATATCGCCTGCGCGATCGTCCGGACGTCATGGACCGCGACGCTCGGATCCACCGCCGCGACCTCTTCCCGGAGTACGGAGACGAGCCCGGTCGGGTCGGCCGTCGACCGCACGGTCAGCGCCATCGCCAACGTCGGAGACTGTGCATGCGGAAGGTACAGCGTTCCCTGGTCAGGAAGCCGATCGAGGCGGTTCTGCCGCACGTCTGCCACCACCCCGACGACCTCGGCGAAGGGGAGGTCGGGGTCGTCGACGCGGAGGCGGCCCCCGAGCGCGCTCTGTCCGGGCCAGTGGCGTCGGGCGAGCGACTCCGACACGATCGCCACCGGTACGGCCCCCCCGCGGTCGCCGGCGTCGAACGTCCGCCCCTCGAGCTCGCGTATCCCCAACGCCTCGAAGTACCCGGGCGTCGCCACCTGGATCACCGCGACAGGGCCCGCGCCGTCCGCTGACACGGCACGCCCCTCGATCTCGATACTGCTCGGTCCGATCGGGGTCGATAGCGGGGCTCGGCGTATCCCTCCCGCGGCCTGTATCCCGGGCACGGCCCGAACACGTTCGAGGAGGGATTGGAATAGAGAGACGGCGTCTTCCGCCTCGGGATACCGCGAGTCGGGCACGTCCAGGGCCGCGGTGATCACCTGCGCCCTGCTGTAGCCCGGATCGACGTTCGAGAGGCGCAGATAGCTCTGGAGGAGGAGTCCAGCGGAAACGAGGAGCACGACCGCGACCGCGGTTTCCGAGCCCACGAGCAGGTGCCGGAATCGGGTTCGCGTCCTGGCTGTCGAGGAGTGGCGTTCACCCTGCCCGAGCGTCCCGTGGACGCCGGCCTCACCCGGGCCGAGAGACGGGAGCACGGCGAAGAGGGTGGCGACGCCCAGTGTGATGATCACCGTCAGCGTCAGCCCGACCATGTCGACCGAGACCTCTTCCGCGCGCGGGAGTTCAAGAGGCGCCAGGCTGCCCACGATCTCCAGGCACCCCAAGGCGACAGCCACGCCCGCGAGTGCACCGATCACCGTCATCGGGAACGCCTCGAGGAACAGTTGTCGACGTAGCCGCCCCCGGCCGGCGCCGAGGGCGGTACGTATCGCGAGTTCCTCCCCGCGGTCTTCGGAACGCACCAGCATGAGGCCGGCCACATTCGCGCATGCGACGGCGAGGACGAGACCCGCGGCACCGAGCAGCAACCAGAGTGCTCGCGACATGTCGCCGACCACCTGGACGCGTAGCGGACGCAGGAACGCCGGGTGCCAGTCATGAAAGTTGAACAGTGGATCCGCCGCCACCCTCCTCGTCACCGCGGCCAGCTCCGCCTCAGCATCCGAAAGCGACACCCCCGGCAGGAGTCGGCCCACGACGTCGTACTGGTGAACTCCACGCGCGGCGAGCGCCTGAGGTGTCAGCCCGAGCGGCACCCAGATTTCGATATCCGAATCGGGGAAGCCGAAGCCGGCGGGCATGACTCCCACTATCGTACGGGCACGCTCGGCGACGATGAGGTCCCTGCCGAGCGCGCTCGGGTCCGCACCGTAGCGGCTCTGCCAGTACGCATGGCTGAGAACCGCCACGGCACCCGCGCCCGGCTGGGACTCGTCGGCGGTGAAGGCGCGTCCATGCAGCGGCTGGACGCCGAGCGTCTGAAACAGGTTCGGGCTTACCACCGCGACCGAGACGCGCTCGGCGTGCTGCTCGCCCCCCGTGGCCGTGGCATCGACGCGCCGATACGCCGCAAGGTGCTGCCACGACCTCAGCTCGTCTCGAAACGTCAGGTACTCGGGTATCGATGGAGGTCCTTCCGCGTAGCCGGCGTTGTCCATGCTGAGGCGGAGCACCGCCAGACGGTCCGCGTCCGGAAAGGGGAGCGGTCGAAGGACCACGGACCGCAGCACGCTGAAGGCGGCGACGTTCACTCCGATCCCGAGGGCGAGCGTGGCTGCGACGACTGTCGCGAATCCGGGCCGCCTTCGCAGCAAGCGAACGCCGAGTCCCAGGTCCTTTCCGATGGCTGTCCACATCTCGGCTCTCGCGGTTCGTCTCCCCCACGTCAGCGCACGGCGCGGTGCGAAGTGCAGGACAGCGGCAAGCACCTGCAGCGAGTACCACCATCCCGCCGCGACCCGACCGTAGGCAGCCCGATCGCGGTACAACTCATCCAGGTCGCCGACCAGTCCGTCCCGTGACCGGCGGTCCGGAAGCACCCAGAGGAGGAGTTGCCGGGGCAGGCGTGGCGGCGATGCACTCATGCGTCCTCGAAGCGGGCCTCCATCCCGTCCCAGACGCGGAGCAACGCCTCGCGATGATCCGCGAGCGCGCGAAGACCCTCCGCTGTCACTCGCACGAACCGCTTGGGGCGCCCGCCGCGCTCGGGAGCCGGGGCCGCCATCTCACTCGTGATGAATCCCTTCGACTCGAGTCGATCGAGCGTCGCATAGAGGGCGCCCCCCTGCACCCGTCTGCCCGTGCGTTCCTCCAGCTCTCGCATCAACTCGGCTCCGTAGCCCCGCTCGAGTCGAAGAGCCGTGGCGAGTACGAAGTGCTCGAACTCCCCCAGGAACGCGCGCTCGGGCATGAGTACCCTCACTTGGATGACACAACACTACTTTGTAGGGTTGCAATCTATCTTTGTAGAGTTTGTGCCGCCAGCGTCGAACCGGGTGAAGGTGAAGCACGTGACGGATCCACCCGAACATCGATGTGGACAGCACGACAGTCGAGACGTGGGTCGCAGTCAGGAGCCGCCTGGAGAGCATGGTGTTGCCGGCGCGTGGCAGCGCACGCGTCGCAGCACGACTCGCTCGACCCCCAGGTCGTCGGTCTCCACGCCGAGCAGGAGGTCCGCTTCGACGTCCTGCAGCTCGAACCGGGCAGGCAGCACCGCCCTCGCGAGGAGCATGCCGTCGGCGCCGAAGACATCCCACGCCCCGTCGGATTCGGACCGACGAACCCAGATGCGCCCGCTTCTGTCGCCCACCAGCGCCGCGAACGCGGGCATGGAATCCGGCGCAGGTGTCGCGTCGAACAGCGCAGCCACGGCGGCCCGGACTTCCTCGATCGGAGGCAGGCTCGCCAGGCGTTGCTCGCGAGCCCGGTCGACATCGGGCTCCAGCACGGGGCGGCTCCCGACCGCCATTCGCACGATTCGCTCGAGGCTACCGTCGGGGTTCACATACCGGAGCTCGTATCGGGCGTTGTCACCCACGACGACCTGTCCTCCGGCGACGGCCACGAGAGTGCGCGGTCCGAACGGGACGATCCCGACGCGCCATCGGCCCTCGCCCGCCGACTCCCTGTACAGGGCCCGACCGGGAGAGACAGCCAGGGAGTCGACATCGGATCCATCTCGCGAGAGGACACCCACCATCACCGGGGCCCGCTGAACACCGTCGCCGGACTCGCCGAGCAGAGTCGGAGTGCGCGTCAGGACCACACGGCCGTCGGGCAGGACAGCTTCGACCGCCGGCGTTCCGTCCTGCACCGAGCCGTCGAGCCTCAGGTCCGAGAGACGGACACCGTCTCGAAAGGTCGTGAGGCGCCTCTGATTCCAGTCCCACGCGATGATCTCGCCCTCGGGTCCGGCCCCGATCCACGGCAGGGTCACGAACTCTCCGGGCCCTTCGCCGCGTCGGCCGACACTCGTGAGGTGTTCGCCGGACCGGGTGAACCAGCGGAGCTCGCCCGATCCGGCATCCCCCACCACGAGCCGTGCGCCGCCGATCAGCAGTCCGGTCACCCCGTCGAAGAGCTCGGGACCAGCTCCGTCGACCGTACCCAGAGTCAGCACCACGGAGTCCGCGCTCCACGACTCGGCACGCAGCGTCGTCGGGTCGGAGATCTCCACGATCGTCACACCCGAGCTGTCGCGGCGCTGCGCGCCGACCTGCGGCGCGTCACCGACGCAGCCGGCGGAGCCGAAGGCGCAGGCGATCACCGCCGATCCTGCGATGCATCGTGCACGTCTCACGGTGCTTCCGCTCGGCCCTCGAGAGACTCCGAACCCGCGATGACTGCGCCGCCGTGGCCCCCCGCATGTCACCGGGCTCGCCCGACGTCACTCGTCCGCCGGACCCTCGCGGGGGTCTCGACGCCGAGCTCCGTCGTGAGGACTCCGTAGACCCATTCGTCCATCCAGCGGGTCGGAGCGAAGCCACCGGGAAACCGCACCACGGAGGAGGATCGTCCGTCCGGAGCCAGCACGACCCAGTCCCGCCCGCCGTACCCCGTCGAGGTGCCGACTCGAAACGCGTCGGGTCCGAGCTCCGCCACGGGTGCGGCAATCTGAATCCAGAGGCGACCCGATGCGTCGAATCGGAGCTGCACGATCTCGGGACGACGCTCCGGAAAGCTGATCTGGAGCCTCAACCTCTCGATGGCCTCATCCGCGCCCAACGCGCCGTTCGAGTTCTGGACGACCGTCGCCGCGAGCGTCCGGAGGAGAGACTCGCGCTCCACGTCCGACAGGGGCGGCGACGCATCCGTGCTGCGTGCGACGATCATGGGCCGAGAGTCCCCGGGGGGTGCAAGGCTGACGAACCACTCGTCGGATCGGCCCTCGGCGACCACATCGCCCAGCACGTCCCAGACGGGCACCATTCCCAACACGGTGTTGGGCCGGGGCTCCTCGTGTTCGAGAAGGAGAAGCGTGTCGACGACACCGTCGCTCCACCGAAGGACGGGGTCTGCTCCTTCCTTCACGTCCCGCAGCAGCACCCTGCCGTCGTCGAGGACTCGCCAGTCCACTCCGTACATCCCGCCCTCCGGGCCCGGCCAGACCCGGACAAGCTCTCCGGTCTCGGAGAACTCGGTCACGCGCTGCTGCAGCAGGTCGGGCACCAGAAAGGACGACCCGGTCCACAGGATGGCGGTGAGTCCCTGCGGGCTGAACTCCCCGGGGCCCTCCCCGGCACCGCCGAACCGAGCCTCGATCGACCCATCCGGTGCGAGGAGCGTGACCGTGCCGTCGAAGCCATCCAGCACGGCAACGCGACCGTCCTCGAGGGCCGCCACGTCCCGTACGTCGCCGAGGTCCCCGGCGGATGGAGCCCACGACTCGTCGATCGACAGCGTCACATCGGGTGGGCGGGCAGGCTCGACGATCGCAAGCGTCACGCCTGCGCTGTCCCGAACCACGGTGCCAGCGGCCGCCGGCTCGTCGGAGTTGCAGCCCGCGCCGCACCACACGGCCGCGAACGTCGAGGCCGCCAGCACAGTCGCCCGACATCGAGTCATGACGTAGCTCATCCAGGGACGTGCGGGGTGGACCAGGTGCGCGCAGTTTCTGAGACACCCCGCGGTGCAAGGCGGTTGCGGAGCGGGCAAGTCGGCTCCTAGCGAGCCAGCGCGGATGGCAGCGCGAAGGTCACCACGCGATGCACGTCCGTGGCCTCGTCCTGCACCACGCCGACCACGTACCGACCCGAGAAGTAGGGCGTCGGCTCCGTCAGCAACGGGGCCTGCAGCGACACGTCGCCCACGTGTCTTCCGAGCGAATCGAGCACCGTGTAGAAGCGCGCCGACTGCGCGCTCGTCGGGTGCCACCGCTCGACCCAGATCTGGCCGCTACTCGCGACGTACACGCCGCGCACAGGCGGGAACGTCTCGGGAAGGGTCAGCTCGGCGACACCGGCCCCGAGGTTCACGACGTCCTCGACCGGCACCGGGAGGGAGTCGATGCGGCTTTGAAGCGCACGCATGCTGTCGGCGCGCTCAGGACCCGGTATCGCTCGGTCGGGCCATCGTTCGACCGTGAAGGAGCGTACGGTGTCACCACCCGCCGCGAGCTCGTGTAGCCAGTGATCCCGTCCACTCGTGACGAGGACGGTGCCGTCCGGCGTGACGCTCCAGCTCGGCGCTGGTGCAAAGGGTACTCGACTGAGGCCTTCGACCATGCGGCCGCCGGACGGGCCGGTGCGGTAGAACGCACGCCTCGTGCCTTCCAGCCCCGGCTGGTAGGGCACCTCGAGGGTGTCGCCCGAATCGACGCCGTCACGAAGCACGCGGTAGAAGACGGTCGGCACTCCGGTCGGAGACGAAGCCCCGTTCGGGTAGTAGTACCGACCGTCCGACGCGACGCGGGACCGTGAGTAGGTCAGGTTGCCCAGACTCGACGGCCACGTCGCGACGAGCGAGTCGGCGACGCTGCGTTCCGATGGAGCAAAGACGGTGACGCGGCCGGCGTCTCGTACGTACAGCTTCCCATCCGGGCCCAGACTCAGGTCTGCCGGCCACCCGTAGATCTCCCCGGGGCCCTGCCCCTCCCGGGCGACGTCTCCGAGGAATACCCCGTCGTGCGTGTAGGCCCTCACCGTCGCGCCGATGCGATCGCCGACGTATACGACGCCACCGTCGGAAACCGCGACGGACCGAACATCGCCGAAGAGGTACTCGTCCTCTCCCTCGAGCGAGCCAATCGCTGCGGTCGCCGGGACCTCGATCCAGGAGCGCATGTCCGACGCGCCGGGCAGGGTGGATGGAGGCTCGCCACACGCCGCCAGCCCGAGGGCGAGCACCGTACCAGCCGCCAAGGTCAGGTATCGAGCGCCGATCGCTTCGCTCCGAAGCGTACTTGCCATGATGGACAGATCCCCGAGGTCAGCCGGCCCAGCAAGACGTCGTTTCTCGGCCGGACCAAGGTGGACGATACGGCGCAGGACGTTCGAAGAGCCAGTCGAGTTTGCCAGGCCGAGGGCCGCGTGGGTCGGAGCGTCGAAGGTGCGGGGCCTGCAACGCGAAGGGCGATCACCTGGGCCCTGCACGAGGCGGCTCCCTCGCTCCGGCAACCCCGGCACGAGGTCGACGCGCCCTATCGAGCAGACCCATGTCCGTCGGAAACCATCGACACACGGCCACTCCTGGGAACGCCATGCGACACCCGATGATCTCGTGCCTGCCCCCGCTGGCGGTCCTACTTCTGGTTTCGTTGGCAGTGGACGGTATCGCCGCCCAGGCAGTTCGATACGACAGCGCGGGCGTGGAAGTCGTCACCAGCAGTTCGCCGATCTGGGCAGACGGCCAAGGGTGGCGGATCTCCGCGGAGCCATCGATTCGCATCGGCACGCTGGATGGATCGGAACCCTATCTGCTCCATTCGGTGCGGGCTGTCGAGAGGTTGGACGATGGCCGGATTCTGGTAGCCAACGGCGGCACCGGCGAAGTCCGGCTGTATGACCGGACCGGGACCTTCGTACGGTCCTTCGGGGGCGAGGGCGACGGGCCCGGGGAGTTCAGGGAACTGAGCGGTCTCGAGGTTCTGGGCGACACGCTGACTGTCTACGATCGCAGGAACGGCCGCCTGACGACATTCGAGCTCGACGGAGGACTCGGGGGTAGCGTCCGCCTCGCCGATACCGGCGATGCGACGTATCGCGTCACGGACTATCACCTGGCTGGTGCGGTCGACGACGGCACGTTCGTCTTCGTGCCGTACGCCTTCGACGCCCCGGCGATGCCCACACCGCAGCAATTCTGGGACTCCGCCGCGAACCTCGCGTACCGCACCGATGGCACGCTCCTCGGTCCGTTCGCGGGGGCGTCGGGGATGGACATGTTCGGCGAGCCGGGCCTGGGGACGAGTGTCCGACTGGGAGCGTACAGCGTGTCCGATGCCGCGAACGGCCGTTTCGCGATATCGCACGGCCACGCCTTCGAGGCTCGCGTCTACGTCGCGGACGGAAGTCTACGGCGGCTGGTCCGTCGGGACGGAACACCGGTGCCCGTGCGCTCAGACCTGCTTGAGGACCGCCTGCAGTGGATGCTGTCGAACGCCGACGGAGACCGGCGGAAGGCTCAGGTTCGGCAGCGATTCGACGAAGATGTCACCAGAGGTCGCATCGCTGAGAGTCTGCCGACCTATCGTGCCATCCTCCTGGAGGAGGACGGGACGCTATGGGCGCTTCGCTACTCCGTCCCTTGGGAGGACACTGTCCAGCTATGGGACGTGTTCGACCAGGATGGCGGGTGGCTCGGAACGGTGGCTTCGCCGACGGGACTCGAAATCCGCGACGTCGATTCCGAGTACGTCGTCGGCGTAGCGAGAGACGAGTACGGGGTCGAGTACGTGCAGCTGCATCGGCTGGCTCGGTAGCGGGTCCAGCTCCCTCGGACTGGGTAGAAGGGATCGATGCCGGACACAGCCGGCAGCCAGCCCTGATCAAGGATGGTGTTGCCAGCGCGGCTCGCATCGCGAAGCGCGATTCACCGCATTGAGCGATAGCGGACGGAGGCGACGACTCCTCGGTAGAAGGACGCCCCGGTCGGCTTGGCTACCAGGACACCCGGTGCTTCACCAGGCTCTCAACGTCGAGTTCATCTCGTTCGATCACCCAGATCTCATCGAGAGACGCGGCCGCAAGCTTCTCCGACTCAGCAAGCACAACTTTCCCGAAGACCTCGCCCGCAGAGTCCAGGACCGTGAACACGCGCTCCCTTTCGTGCGCAGCGTGACCGACCCAGATGCTGCCGTCCCCTCCGAACACCAACCCGTCGATGAGCGGTCGATTCCGAGGAAACGGCACATCGCCCCAGCCCTCCATGTCGGACGGCCTCACCTCTCGGATGGGAACCTCGATCGAGGTTGCGAACCGCTCGACGCCGTCGACTTCGACGACGCGAACCTGGACGTCACCTGCGCGGGGACCCTCGACCGGACCGAACGCCCATGCGATCGCGGACCCGTCCGGCGCGACGTCCACCTCGGGGCGAGGTACGAGCGGAAGGGCGACGACGGACCCGTCTGACCGGCGTAGACTGGGAGGTTCGCCGGGTGCGGCAGCCAGTATTCGAAGTAGTGAGCCATCGAGCCGCACGACCCCGACGAACGCGGCGTGAGCGAGCGAGTCCGGCAGCGCGTCGGCTTCGGACACGCTCTGCCCGAGCCTTGCGATGCCGATCGAGTCGGAGAGCGGATACTCGAGAGTCGGGAAGGAGAAGGAGCGAAGCCCGAGGCCGAACGAAGAGGGAACGTCGACGCGTCTGGGCACCCGCCGTGTCACCGGTGCTTCGTCCCCGACTCCCTCGAACCACGTCGTCCGCGACAGCCTCGAGTCGCGCGCCCAGACATCTCCCGACGGAAGCGCCTCGACGGCGACGATGCTCGAGAATTCGCCTGGGCCCTCGCCCCTGCCGCCCAGGAAGCCGACACGCTCACCGAGCCTGTCGAACACCGCGACCCCGGCATCCTGCCTCTGCAGCACGTACACGTACCGTTCCGACACCGCGACCTTCGACGGCGGATGACCAACTGGGGCGATCGGCGTGAGCGTTTCGGCATGGCCGTCAATGCGGAGGATCTCCGCGAGGCGCCCCTCACGCGTCGTGACCTGCGCGTCGCAGGGCGCCACGGACCACAAGAGAAGCGTCGCCGCCGCGACCGCAGACGTGGATCTGCTCACGAGCCTCACTGCTTCGCAGGTGCCTTCCGACGTGATGGTGGTGCCGCACCGGCCCAGTGAGGCCAGTCGACCCGCACGATACCGCACAGGATACCCCAAGAGCCAGCAGATTCCGCCGAGAACTGCCGCAGTCCTAACGCAGCCGGCGGACGATGACGGTTTCGACCCCCAGGGAGTCGGTCGCCACGCTCAGCACAAGCCCGTGCCCAACGGCTTCCAGTTCTTCGCCCTCGGGGAGCTGCATCCACCCGTCCGGTTCGTAGGCGGAGTCGAGACGATACCAGAGCTCGGAGTCCGCCTCACCGGACCGCCGGTACTCCTTGATCCAGGCGTCTCCGTCCGCCCCGATCAGGAGGTCCGAGAACGCCGGGAAGCTCTCCTCGGCGGGCATCGCCTCGAGGGCCTCCGCTCGCCCGGCCATCATCGAGGCCAACCCTGGAAGGGACTCCCCGGACGTCGATCCTGACGTCCCCGAGGCGGCTTCGACGCGGACGGATCGTTCGGCTTCCCGTGCTCGACGGTCTGCAGGGCGAACGGGGCGGTCGATCCTGAGCGGCGCTACCGTACCGCCCCCGGGCACCACGCGACGGAAGTACATCGAATCCGTAGTCGCAACCAGGAGTGTGTCCCCCCGGACGGCGGCAACCAGATCACGTCCGAGGATGAGACGTTGCCGCTCCCAGGTGACCTTACTGTACCGCGCGAGATATCGAGTCGGCCCCTGCACCGTCATCACGTCGCGCTGCGACGCGCCGTCCGCCGCCACGCGAACGAACGTCACCGAATCGCGCCGCGGACCGTCCGGCTCATCACGCAGGTCCAGGGGACTCACTTCAATCCGCTGGATCCAGGAACCATCAGGCAAGGCGGCAACGAAGCCGGCTGTGAAGGCAGCCATGGCTCCGAAGTCCGCCCTGGCGGTCGATAGGACGGAACCGTCCGACCCGAACGTCGTGGCGCGTGACAGGCCGCTGTCCCAGACGAAGAAGCGGTCGCCCTCAAGGAGGCTCAGCCGGCTGGCCGAGCGGAACTCGCCGGGGCCATCGCCTTCGCCTCCGACCTTCCACAGCAGTGTGCCCGCGGAGTCGTAGGCCCGCACCTCGTTGCTCCCCCGGTCGAGGACCGCGAAGGACTCCGGACCCAGGACGGCAACATCCCCGATTCCGTCGAAGAGGTAGTCCAGGTCGCTCGACGAGTCGCCGACCCGTGCGACGTCGGTCAGAGTCAGCTGAGGCATGTTCGCAGTGTCGAACGGGTCGGAACGCTGCGCGTCGGCACGTGACGCGACCACCACGGAGAGCATCACTGCCACCCACAGCCCATTCTTCATCATCCCCATCTCCCTCCCGAGTCCGCCCGCACCGCGTTCGACACCGTCAGCGAGGTCCCGAGCTGCTGGCGAGGCTCACTCCCACTCGGCGGCGGCGCCCCCATCCGCGGTAATCTACGTCGCCTCCGCAGTCGTAACGGGTCCAACAGCGTCCGAACGTCGTTCACCTGGGACTCCTCATCTGACCGCAGCACTGGGCAGGACAAGACCCCGCTCCGGGGGCGCCCGCTGCGGTCTGCTCCACCGTAGGGCTGGCAACGTGATCGGCTCGTGGAGGACGGTGTGTCAGTGGACGCTGCAAGAGACACCCCAGGCATGGCAACCGGGCATGCGTCACGCTGCATGCCGGACGCGATTGCGCGACTGGGTCGTACCCGTGAGGTGGCCAAGCTCCTGGGGGTTCGAGGCACACCGGCAGCCTTTTCCACCTGCTCAGGCGGCCCGCCTGACGACCCCTCCGGACGAACCCGAACGGGCGGCGGAGCCCGAGGGGGTCGGAACGCCGAACGTACCGAGCCTACAAGCCTCAGTTCTCGGGTGTGGCGGCCCGGAGAGCCAACTCGACCAACCGAGCCCCGTCGCCGTCCAGCACGAAGACCGAGGAGTCGGACTCGGGGAGAAGGGCTGTAGGCCGTCCCAGCGCCGCGAAGTCCCAGGTCCCGATCAATGCGCCGGTCGCAGCATCGAGGGCCCAAACCCGGCCTCCCTCGATGAGCGGGCTGCCCAGGACCCAGACCCGTCCGGCGGCCACGGCGATATCCGCGTAGAACTCGATGGGATGGATGCGATTGCGATCCACTTCCTCGGCGTTGAGCGCTCTCACCTCGGCCATGACGCTGTTCCGGTACTCGCCGACACCGACCTCGCTTCGCCATAGCTCCGTGCTCTCGGCGGAGTAGCGAGCGATCCATCCCGAGCCGAGCGCCGCCAGAACCACATCCTCCCCCAGGTGCGCCACGAGCACGTTGTTCCGGAAGAGTGCCGGTATCCCACCGTCCTGGATCTCCGCACGAATCATCGCGAGTGACATCTCGGGAGGCAGCGGTTCCGGAACTCCTATCGGGGACCCGACGACTCCGGTCGAATCTCGGAGTTCGACAAGCCCCTCACCGAACCCTCCCGTGGGGTCGGCTACCGCCCCCCGATCGTTCAGCGACAGCGCGAACGCGTAGCCGCGGAAGTCCTGCTTCCGAGTCCGGACCTCGCGGCAATCGAAATCCGCGAAGAGAAGTCTCTGGTTGCCCGCGTCGGCGACGACCAGGGTGTCCCCTACGACTACGAGAGCGGCGGGCCGAACGACTTCGCCCGGTCCCTCCCCCACGCGACACACTACAGATGCCGAGCCGTCATCGAGTCCGATTCGAACGACGCCGGCCTGGTAGTCGGATACGAAGATCGTCTCATTTGCCGCACCCCAAGCCATGCCGGTGGCGCGGCCCACGATCGCATCGCGAGGCAGGTCGATGGCGGATACGATCTCCGCGACGCGAGTCGGAGGGTCAGCCGTTGTACCCGTCGCTTCCCCTTCGTCGCACCCCCAGAGCATGCCTGGGAGCGCAAGGCACACCAGCAGGCAGAGTCGCGCGCCTCTCGTCATTCGCGGAGGTGGCCGACACCGGCCGGCCCGAACTCCGGCCACTGCTCCGACAAGCACGGGCGCTCGGGGTCGTGATTCACGGCACTTCATCCGTGCGCTCGAGCGCATGGACTCGGATGTGCTCCACCCCGAGGTCGTCGATCCACAGGCCCATTACATAGTCCTGGCCAATCTCGTGGGGGACCAGCCCGCGAGGCATGCGAGCCTGCGCAACAGCGCGCCCGTCACGATCGAAGACTCGCCAAAGAGTCGGTCCGGCTTCCCACGGCAGCGCGTAGTCCTGCACCCAGACGTGCCCATCGGCATCGGTCATGAGGCCGGCGAAGCTTGGGAGGTTGGGAGAGAACTCCATGACGTCCCGGACGTCGAGGTACATCCTTCGGAGCGTCGCGTTCTCCACCCCGCCAAGCTGATGCTCGAACCATCGATCCCTCTGGCCCTGTTCGGACGCGACCACCGGTTCGTCGACCCGGAACAACCTCGTGAGGGTCCCGGTCGCATCGTACCCTCGCAGTTCGTAGGAGTCCGACACGCCCACCCAGACGAGGTCACGGGAAACTGCGACGTGGGCGTCTCGGCCGAACGGAAGCTCCCACATCGAGATCCCTCCGTTCGACATGATCTGGTCGAACTTCTCCTGCGCCGGGAAGCTCCCGACGATGCGACTCGGTGATCCGTCCAGATCCCGCATCGCTACGATCACCGTGTCACGCGCCTTGCCCTGCCGAGCGTCAGGATTTCCGAAGCGGGTCGCGACGTATACCCCCACCGTATCATGCATCAGGCCTCGAAGCCTCGGACTTCTTCCGTTGACGGTCTCCAGGGCCACGGTCCGCCCGAATGCGCCCGTCGGCCCGAACAGCGAGAGCCGAGGCACCCGGGTGTCGCTCGCGACGATGGTGTCCCCGATGGTCCGCGCCAACCTCCCGATCCGGGTGAACTCGCCGGGACCAGCACCACTGCCTCCCGCCGCGTGCAGGAAGTCTCCGTCAGGCGAGTACAGTCTGAGTTCGTTGGTCTGGGCGTTCGACACGGCGATCGTCCCGTCCGATAGGCGCAGGGACGCCCACGGGCGGGCCAGGTCCTGGCCGTCCGAACCTTCGAGTGTTCCGAGCTCGACGTACGGGATCGAATCGATACGCCACATGGGTTCCGCCGCCTGCCCATTCGTGACGATCGAGATGCCTGCGCTGTCCCGGACTACCGTGACCGAAGGGTTCGGACGCTCGCCGACGCACCCGGCAAGCAGGACGGCGGATCCGACCAAGGCTGCACCACGCACGTTCGTCACCCAGCGCCGCCCGCGCCGACCGCCACGTACAGCCCCCGGGTCCGCAGGACTTTCGGGAGTCGCTCGATCCCGGAGAACCCGGCTGCCGCCAGGGCGCCCTCCGTTTGCTCCTGCGCGAACAGGCCCAACTCATGAGTCTCGGATCGCCGCTCGATGCCGTCCGGGGTACCCACGAGGTACTCGAACTCCAGTCGCGACACGCTCCCGCGTATGACGGTGCGAGAGACGCGGGACACCGCCCGGCCCGGCTCCGTCTCGGACAGGGCATTGACGTAGCCGTCCGTCAGATCCCCCGGCTCGAACCAGGGATCGATGACCACGAGACCACCGTCGACCACGTGCCGACGCATCCCCGCCAGCGTGACCCGAAGGGCCGCCTCCGACTTCGCGTACCCAATCGACGAGAACAGCGTGACGATCACGTCGTAGCGCCGAGGCAGGTTCAGGTCCGTCATGTCCCCGACGGTGAACGTGCCTTCCGGACACCGCGCTCGTGCTCGTTCGATCATGACCGGCTCCAGATCGACTCCGTCGACGTGGAAGCCCTCGTCCCACAGCGCCGCGGCGTGGGCACCTGTCCCGCAGCCGACATCGAGAATCGTGCGGGCACCGGGCAGTCGCTCACGAATGACCTGAGCGAGTACGGCGGCCTCGGCCGGGTAGTCCTTCTGAGCCGCGTACAGCAGGTCGTAGAACTCAGCCGAGTGCGAGTAGTGTCCCATGCGCGTCCCTCCATCCCCTACGGCCGATGCACCTCACAAACATCAAGTCGCCGCCGTCCGCCCTGACCCGAGAAAACGCAACGGCCGTGCTCGATCGGCCACCAGGGCCGGCTGCATCGGATGATACCGCACAGGCCGTCCGAACCGCCACGCTCACCCCGTGCGTCCCTGACGGGTCGGTCGCGGCGCTTGCCAGACATATCCGTCTGTCGGTAGGGTGATGTACAGACGATTCCGTCTGTCCAAACCAGGGAAAGCCATGGCCCCCACGATTTCGGACAGTGCGTACGCGATACTCAAGGCCCTCTACGCCCGACGAGGGCACGACCTCTCCATGTCGCCGGGGCGCGCCGTCGGGACATCGGAGATCCGGGAGGCGATCGGCAAGGACCCCCATCCGGTCCTGGGTCGCGACGTGATCGGTCGGGGCTGGGCTGAAAGGTGGGAGGGGACATCGGACCTTCACAGCCCGGTCACTGCAACAGACGGCATCGCTGGCGTCGTCCTGACCGAGCTTGGGCTCGCCGCATTCGAGTTGGGACGGCTCGAGCGGAAGGACGATCTGCCCGACCCGGTCGGACCGGTCGTCCGGAGAAGCGGAATGGCGCGTTACGTCGAATGGTGGAAGGCGCGGATGGGCGACTCCGATCCGCATTCTGGACGTGCCGAAGCCGAGAGCTGAACGGCGAGCACCGGGATCGCACGTTTCTGTTGAATTTCGACAGGAGACGTTCCATACGGTTAGGTGTCGAAACTCTACAGGAGACGGTCCCCCTACCCTTCGGTCCTCATGAGCGATGCGCAGTCCGACGTTCTCCGCGGCACCCTCGATCTGCTGATCCTCAAGACGCTCTCGCTCGAGCCGATGCACGGGTGGGGCATCAGTCAGCGGATCCTGTCGCTGTCGACCGGCCTCCTCGACGTGAACCAGGGTTCCCTCTACCCGGCGCTGCAGAGGCTGGAGCAGAAGGGCTGGATCACGAGCGAGTGGGGCACGACGGAGAACAACCGACGGGCGAAGTACTACCAGCTCACGCCTTCGGGGCGCCGAGGCCTCGGCACGGAGGCGGGGAACTGGCGCCGGTATGTCGGAGCGGTCGAGGTCATCCTCGGTACGCGCAGCGTCGGCCCGGCGAGTTCGGGGCCCACGTGATGCGGTCGCCGGCCGACCGCTTTCGGGGCGTGCTCGCGCGACTCCGAGGCATGATCCGCCGCGGCCGTGCCGAACGCGAGATGGAGGAGGAGCTCCGTTTCCATGTCGAGATGGAGACGGAGCAGAACATTCGGCGCGGCATGGAGCCCCGCGAGGCCCGGCGGCGGGCACTCGCGTCGTTCGGAGGCTGGGACCGCCACCGCGAGGGGTTGCGGCGGGGGCGCGAGATCCCGGTGGTCGAGCCGATCTGGCGCGATGCCCGCTTCGCTGCCCGGGCCCTCGCCCGCAGTCCGGGCCTCTCACTGGTCGCGGCACTGACGATCGGACTCGGCGTTGGCGCGAGCACCGCCGTCTTCACCCTCGTCGACTGGGCGCTCTTCGACCCCCTCCCGATGCCGGGCGTCGAACGCCTCGTCTCGATACAGGAGGATCGAAGCGGGACGGTTTCGACCGGGGTCGAGGGGATGCTGATCCCCTTCCGCCGCTACGAGGCGTACCGCGACCGCACGCGCGACGTCTTCGAGTCGGTCGCGGCGTTCCGGACCACCGAGTTCTCCCTGCGCCTTCCCGACGTGACCCTCGGCGTCCAGGGGGCGCTGACGTCCGGCGGGTTCTTCGGCACGCTCGGCATCGAGCCCGTACGAGGCCGGGCCTACGGCGACGACTTCGCGGCGGAAGTCGTGATCTCCCACGGCCTCTGGCGAGATACCTTTGGCGGGCGCGACGACGTGATCGGGCTGAGCGTGGCCGTCGACGGTCACCCGGTCACCATCGTGGGGGTCGCACCGCCGGAGTTCCGCGGCACCACACTCTATACGGAGGCGATCTGGGTGCCCGCCGGGATCCGGGGCGAGGCGATGCACGACTGGAACTCGCGGATCGTGCCGATCGCACGGATCCGGGAGGGGATCGATCGCGACCGCGCCGCCGCGGTCGCCGCTGCGGTGGGCGAGGCCCTTCCGACGGGCGAGAACGCGGTCGTGCGGGGCGTGGTGCTCGAACCGATGAAGAAGCTCGCGGGCGGGGAACGGGGAATCGCTGCGGGGTTCCTCGCCATGCTCCTCGGAACGGCCCTGGTGGTGCTCCTCATCGCCGCCGCGAACCTCGCCGCAGTCATGCTCGCCCGGTCGGCCGTCCGGCGGAGGGAGCTCGCGATCCGGCGCGCCATCGGTGCGGGGCGAACTCGGCTCATCCGGCACCTGCTCGCCGAGAGCCTGCTGCTCTTCGGGCTCGGCGGCGGGCTCGGCGTCGGATTCGCCTGGCTCGGCGTGGGATGGTTGCGGAGCATCCCGTTGCCGCCTCACGTCCCCATCGCGATCGACCTCGCGCCCGACGGACGTGTCCTGTTGTTCGCCCTCCTGGTCACGGGCGTGACAGGACTGGTGTTCGGGCTGGTGCCGGCGCTGCAGGCGTCGCGACCGGACCTGTTGCCGGCACTCAGGGACGGCGGGAGAGGCGCCTCCGGAGCGCGCGATCGCCTGCGCCGGCTGTTCGTGGGCGGACAGGTTGCGCTCGCGGTACTCCTGCTCGTGACCGCCGCGCTCTTCACCCGCTCGCTGCAGGCCGGGCTGGGTACCGACCTCGGGTTCGAACCGGACGGTGTCGTCTTCGCCACGGTCGACGTCGGGCCCCCGCACAACTACGACGGCGAGGCGCGTATCGCATTCTACCGCACGTTGTCCGAGCGCCTTCGAGCGTTGCCCGGGGTGGAGGCCGTGGGGCTTTCGCGCTACGTCCCGGTGTCGGGCGGGAGATCGGCCACCAACGTGCGGGCCGTGCGCGACACGGATGCGACGAGTGTGCACGTGGCCTACTCCGACGCCGATCCCGGATTCATCGAGGCGCTCCGGTACGACCTGGTGGCCGGCCGGAACTTCACCGACGCCGACAACGCCACGTCACGTCGGGTCGCCATCGTGAACCGGCGGGTGGCCGAAGTCCTCTTCCCGGGCGAGTCGGCCGTGGGACGCGAGCTCCTCGGCATGGGGTCCGAACCGCTCGAGATCATCGGCGTCATCGAGAACGGTCGCTACGTGTCCGTCACCGAAGAGGAGACGGGCTTCGTCTTTCGGTCGTACGCCCAGTCGCCTGCCCCCGCCATGGGCATCCACGCGCGTGCGCCCGGGCGGGAGGCGGAGACGCTCGCCGCGATGCGCCGCGAGATCCGGAGGCTGGACCCGGACGTAGCCATGTCGTCGGCCGGGACGCTCGAGAGCGTGGTCTGGTTCTCCCTCATCCCTCAGCGCATCGCCGCCCAGCTCGTCGGGGTGTTCGGCCTGGTGGGGCTCTTCCTCGCCGCGATGGGCGTGTATGGCGTGCTCGCCTTCCACGTGGCTCAGAGGACGCGCGAGCTCGGAATCCGCCGGGCACTCGGCGCGGGCCGCAGGGACGTCGTGGGGGCCGTCGTGAGGAACGGACTGACGATGGCGGCGGGTGGATGCGTCGCTGGCGCTGTGGCTGCCGCCCTTTTCGCCCGCGCGCTCGAAGGATTCCTGTTCGGCATCCGGCCCCTGGATCCTCTCACCTTCGTCTCGGTGCCCGTGATGCTCCTCGCGGTCGCACTCTGCGCGAGCGCGGTGCCCGCCCTGCGGGCCGTGGCGGTGAGCCCGGTCGTGGCCCTGCGGGATGAGTAGGGGAGTGCGCGCCGGTCATTCGCGTCGGTCCCCCCAAAGCTGCTCGACCGGCTCGCGTCCTTGACCGTACCGCCAGGCGTTCGCCGTTGCGGCTACCACTCCGTTTTCGCACCCAAACGCGTCACGTCGCGTCGACCTGCTACGGAAGTAGGGGTACACACCTCGCTTCCCCGGATCGGCTGCTGAGGCCGACGGCAGGGCCTGCGCGCGCCTAGTCGTCGTCGCCGCGGATGATCAGTTCAACGACCTCTGGGATGTCTTCTCCGGTCCTTCCCCAGGCACCCGCTCGACCCTTCTTCCCCTTCGACCCTCGATTCCGAGCGCTGTTCTGCTCCCCACGTCCGCCGGGAGAGCCTGGAGCCCCGGGCTTCCCACCGTCACCGGGCTCGCTGACGAAGACGAGTCCCACGTCGGTGAGGTCGGGGATCACATCGCCATCAACACTTGCGGCCAACGCCGAGGCCTGGCCGCGGTGCCAGTAGTAGCGCACCCTGACCTGGCCGGTGTCGCCGCCCCGGCCACCGTGACCGCCTCGACCACCCCTGCCCCCGTCGCCGGAGTAGGCGCATCCGAACTTTCCAGCGCCACCCTTTCCGCCCTTCCCACCCGGTCCGCCGTCTCCCCCTCGCCCACCGGACGCGTCGATCGTCCAGCCACCGAGCGACTCGAGACCGATCGTCAGATCCAGGTCGACGCCGTCCGACGCTCGCCCCCCTTCGCGACCCTCGCGTCCCTCGTTTCCGTCCTTGCAGTGCTTGCTCTGCCCCCGCGTGCGGGGGCGATCCTGAGGCGCATCGGCACCGTCGGCCCCGCGAAGGTCCCAGAGGCAGTTGTCTCCGAACACCGCCTCCTCGATGTCGACGTCCCAGGCCTCGGTGCCGCGGACCCGGAGGATCGAGTTGTCACCCATCACCAGGCGCTGAATGACGGCTGGGTGATTCGCATCGATCTCACAGCTCTCTCCGGCACCGATCGTCAGCACGCCGTCTACCACGTTGCACGGCATCGGTCGTTCTCCAGTCGTGAGGGATGAAGCTTCCCCTCTCTGACGGACAGGAGGGCGACATTTCCCAAGTGGGGTGGCTGGAGAGGACCGCGGACGCCCCTGCTTCGGAGCACGTCGTGGGAATTCGCAGCTCACTGACCGTCTAGCGAAGTGAAGAGCCCCGTTCACTCCGCACAGTCCCATAATGAACGCATTCCTTTCCTCGCCTGGCGTGAGACGCGCCGGCTTCGTCGTCGCACTCGCTGCGGTCGCCGTTCTCGTCGGGCGGTTCGTAGGGGATTCCGCAAGCGACCTGACCGCCGTCGCCATGGTCGCCGCGCTGAGTACGGTCTTTCTGGCCACGGCCCTCGTCGTCGGGGACGTCATCGTCGACCGCACGTCGGTTCCACCAGAGTCCGAGGCAGCAGAGAAGGAGTCAGCGAGGGACGCAGGTACCGCTGACGACGACGCCGTAGGCCGTGAACTTCAGCGGGTCGGAGACCGGGCGGACCGCAGGATGGACACTGCCCTCTCGCTGGCCATCCTCACAGCGCTCGTCGGGTTCATGCTGATCGTGGGATCGGTCGCGGACCTGCTGATGCCTTGGGGCGGCTACAATGCCGCTGGGAACCAGTACTACTGGATCGCCGCCGCCTCCGGGGTACTGACTGAGTTCATCGCCGCCACGTTCTTCTTTATCCTGACGCGGATGGGAGCTCAGGTCCGCGCGTTCCGGGCCGACCTCGTTTCGTTCCGAAAGTTCGAGCTCGCGGCCGGTCTCGCGAGGGACCTGGAGGGACAAGACCGGGTCGGCGCCATTCGTGAGCTCGTACTTGGCCTACCGGCACCTGTGAAGCGCGCAGCAGAGGCCGAGCCAGACGTGAGCACCGCGCCGGAAGAGCGTGAAGACGTGCCCGATGCGTGACGACGGGTCCACGGTTTTTCCGCCTTCCGTACGGGCGACGCTGCGGCGGTGGGTCCGCGTCCTGGTGAGGCGTGGCTGGTGGATCGTCGCGACCGCACTGCTTGTGCTACTCGCGCGTCACCTGCTTTCCGGCACGGCCACGGACTCGCTCGTCGGCCTCTTCGTTCTCGCCTTCGGCATCGCCACGGGGGCTGTCGCTCTCGCGGATCTCCGGAATGACCATACTGCGAGAGCACGTCGGAGCCGTCGGGCGTCCGCCGCCCAGGCCCGGCCTCGAGTTGCGCAGCTATCGCCCGTTCTGGCGCTCGCAGGCCTCGTGTTGCTCGAGGAGCCGTCGCCCCCCCGTACAATCGCTTCTCCGGTCCTCGCGTGGCCAGTGTCTCAGTTCTTCTTCCTGGCGCCTGCGCGCGGCTGCGTACCCGGGTCAGATCCCCTGCGCTGCCGACAGGGTCTCCAACTTCATCCGGAGAGCACTCTTCGCCTCAAATCGCTCGCAGCAGCCATCACGCAATGCGAAGGGAAAGTGTGGCCGATCGCCTTCCTCGGGTACGCGAGCGCGGAGCAGTTCCCCGACTCCAGCGATGTTGTGAACAACCGCCTCGCCAACGCGCGCGCCGACACGGTGCGGGCGCTGCTTACCGTCGCCGTAGCCGACGCGGGGGGAGACTCTCGCTGGGTTACCAGGGCCGCCGCCGAGTGGAGACGTGACGACGCGGACCTCCGAGTAATGCGTACGGGCATCATGGCCATCGACCGTGCGGACACGCTCGGTATCGCTCGCCTGAACCGGCGTGTGGACGTACTCGTGCGAGGCTTGGACGAGTGCCGGGCCTCAGGAACCCCGGCACCCGACCCTGCCCGACCCTAGTCGTCCGGTTCACAAGGGCAGAACTCGCACGGACGACAGAGCTGACCCTCGATGCCCATGAACGGCGGCGGACACGCGCCGATATGCGGGACCGTCTTCGTTTTGGCCGGGGCTGCCGGGACCGGATACGAAGATGGTTTGTTCTTCAGCATCCAGTAGTACCACCGGAAGTCATCTTCCGTCGAGTTGGCACGCATGGAGACATGGGAGACATGGGAGACAGGGTGGTTGATCAGCCACAACGTGGACTCACCCGTGATTCGGACGCGAATCTCTCGCGACGAGTCCGCTACGACGAGGTCAAAGCTCGAGCGGTCTGCCACGCCCATAGTCCACTCCGCTCCCAAGGAAAGGTCGACGAGCGGATTGCCCCGGACGTCATCCATGGAGCCGAAGGTGCTCCCGTCTGTAGGCCACCCCTGTAGTACGCCCGGCGGTAGATCGAACTCGTCGATCAACAGCCGCTTCCCTTCCCAGGGGCATGCGTCCCCAGGTTCCTTCTTCAGGATGTCGCGCATCTTCGGCGCACCCGACTTCGGCACCGGTGGTGTCCTGCCAACCGGACACCCGACGCTTGCGAAGAGCTTGGTACCTCGACTCAGAGGCAAGTGCCCCGCCGGGACGCACACCTCGTGCTTCGCGTCCCACTTCCACGAAAAGACGAGCATAGGCTGATGCGGTCGGAGCTTGTGACCCGCGAGAGTCTCCTCCTCCAGCGTATCCGGAATACCGA
This sequence comes from Longimicrobiales bacterium, assembly GCA_028284495.1. Classification (GTDB taxonomy): domain Bacteria; phylum Gemmatimonadota; class Gemmatimonadetes; order Longimicrobiales; family Gaopeijiaceae; genus Gaopeijia. The sequence continues at coordinate 117,538 of JANQRP010000016.1, forward strand.
CCCCGAGCGTTTCGACGCCCTCGTCGTCGACCTTCCTCCGGAACCCGATGATCCCTTGGATCCTGACCTTCACGTCGAACGGCATGGACTACCTCCGGTGGTTCAGATGAACGGGGCCGCGATCACACGTACGGCCAACTCTCTCGGCAATTAGACGGACGACTCCGCCTCGTTTCTCAGCGCCGAATCACCGCAGTAAACCCACTCCAGTCGGCGACCCGGAACGCGGGATCGCGACTCGCCCGAAGCTGAGCGGCCCGAAGACGCTCCCTCCCCGATTCCGCACTCGAGCTCGCCCCGCCGATCTCGACGGCGAACCGTGCTGCGGCTTCGTCTCTCACGGGCCATACCGACCCGACTACCGTCTGGCTGCCGGCACGCAGGAAAGGGATGGCGACCCCGTGGAATCCACCGGCGATTCCAGTGGCAGCCACGCTCTGGCACGCGGAGAGCACGACGAGTCGCGGTCCACTGATGTCGGCCGCGGCGATCTCCTCGGCGGTCAACCGGTGGACGTGGTCCGGACCATCCGGCAGTGCCAGGAAGCCGCCGCCCGCGGCGGCCGCGGCAGTGACAGCATGTCCTGCGAAGTGGAAGTAGCTTCGCGGCTGACGGAGTGCCTCGAGCAGGCCAGCCGGAGTGAGGGTGCCACCGCCCATCTTCTCCGCGCGGGGCAACCCGGCAGCCAGCGCTTCGATCTCGGCCTCGGCCCATGGAAGCGCGCTGAACCCGGCCACCTCACGACGGGGGCCCGCGTCGACGAGCAGCGGTCCTGCGACCGGGGTCGAGGACCGGCGCTGGATCTGCATGGCTCCGAGGCTCACGGTGAGGGCCAGCGAACGCGATTCGATGAGCAACCGCTCGTCGGTGTCCCGAAGCAGCGCGAGCGGAATGTCGGCGATCTCCGGCGACCAGACGACCACGATGTCCCGCTCGCCCGCGTCAGCGATCAGAGCAGGGGGCAGGAGAAGCTGGCTGACGCCGACGGCCGCGGTTCGCGTGTCGCCTACGCCGCGGGCAGCCATAGCCACCTGGCGCAGACGCGCGACAGCGGCGGCGATCGAGTCGCCGCCTGTAGGGAGGTCGTAGTCTCGGAGCCCGTCCTCGGTCGCCAGCCAGGCCCAGCCTCGGTCTCTCGTGGCAGCCCACCCCACAACCGCCACGTCGTGCCCGAGCCGGAACAGCGCCTCCGGACTCGTGCTCGCGGCCGGTGCCCAGTCGTGGGCAATCCGAGTGACCCGGTCCAGCTGCGTGATGGCCCAACCAACGTCCCGGTCCGCGCCCTCGCGGATTGAAACGACGTCGGTGCGAAGACCCCGGAGGGCCTCGGCGAACCCGTAGCCGACGCCAAGCGACTCGATCTCGCGCCGCCGCGCCTCAGCCGCCGCTATCGCGGATTCGAGGTCTGCGGACGCCATCGACGGTTCGCCTCTCGCACGGTTCAGTCGAGAGCGTGCCACATAGAGGTCCAGGAGGAAGTGCTCGGTGTCCCGCCCTTCGAAGAAACCGATCGCGGAGTCCAACGCTTCGACCGCACGAGTCTTCTCAGCGATTCCTTCCGCGAAGTGAGCCTCTGCGCGCCAGACATCCGCGAGCGTCCGCTGCCTTGCGTCTTCCTTAGAAATGCCATGAGCAAGACTCCGCGCACGCCCAAGGTCAGCTCGTCCGGCGGCAGTATCGCCGAGGGCAGCCGAGCGCTCCGCTCGTCGTACGAGCGCCTCTGCCATGAGGTTGGCCTCGGCCCCGCGCTCGACGGCGAGGGAGACCCCCGCGTCCTGCAGGACCCACGCCGCGTGGTGCCATCCCTCCCTCTCGGCCGCTTCGGATGCCTCGAGTAGAGAGGATTGCTCGTGGGCATCGTCGAGGCCGGGCCTGAACGCCTGAAAGCCACGGACCCGCGCCGCCCAGGATCCCGCGGCGTCGCCCAGCAGCTTTCGACCTTCGGCGACCAGTCTCCACAAGAAGCCGATCAGCTGCGGCTCCCCGGAGAGCTCGGCAAGCTCAGCCGCCCCAGTGTGAAGGGTGAGCGCCCGCTCATAGCGCCCTGCACGCCCCTCGGAGACACCTGCAATCCATCCTGCCAACGCAACCAGTGAATGTGCATCCAGCCCCGACGGCTCAAGTAGCGGGCCGAGGCGCCGCTCCACCTCGGTCGCGTCGGACGCGGCGAGGGCGATCGAGGCCAACCATAGATCGATCCATGCAGCCAGACTCGGCGACGCCTCACCGAGCTGCGCACGCGCGGCCCGAAAGCTCGACCGGGCCTCCGAGTTCTCTTCATTCGCGTACGCCGAGCGTCCGCGTCCGAACAGGCTCGCGGCTGACCAGACACTGGGGACCGCGCCCGGCTCAGCACGTTCGAGGTCGGCGACGACTTGGCCAATCGACCTGTCCGAGAGGGTCGCGGCGACCTCCCGGGCGGTCGTCAGTGTCCGCCGGGCCATGGCGCGTTCCCCCGCCATCGCCTGGTCGCCCCACGCAGGGATGAGGCTGTCGAGGACGATCTCTCGGGCCACTTGGGGATGGGCTGCAACCAGCTGCGCAAGCGCGCCTCGGTCACCGATGGCGCGTAAGATCTTGCCTCTTCCTCCAGCGACGAGCTCCAATCGCGCGTGCCACTCGTCGCGACTCGCTGTCACGACGTCCGACCACGCAGACTGCGGCCTCATCCGGTGCACCCGGTTCCAGGTCGAGACAGCCTGCCTGGACAAGCCGAGTCCTTCGAGTGCGAGGGCCTGGTTCACGTACGCCTCAAGGCGAAGGGAGTCCAGACGGAGCGCTCTTGCCGCCGCGTCCAGCGCCGCCACGTAGTACGCCGGCCGCCCGATCTTCGTTGCCTCTTCCAGACGCGCTGCGGAGAGGTCGATCCAGACCCGGACATCCGTTGGCTGCTCGGTTGCAAGCGCGCGGAGGATACCTTCCGCCGCGGCAGGATCACCGTAGCCCGCGCTCGCCCACACCAGCTCCGCCTGCGCAACCAGCCACCGGCTTTGCGGATCGTGCGGGGACACGAGTGCCGCGTGGCGAATCAGCCCGGTGACAGCGGTGAGGCGTTGGAACGCCTTGCTGTCGGTGCGGGGGAAGCCACACCTCCGCCCCACCTGCAGCGTCGCACACCCCTGCCTATCAGTGTGCCCCGCGAGCGCGGGGCCCGGCCCGAGGAAGGACGAAGCGTCGACAAGCTCGTCGGCCATGGCCCCACCGTCGCAGGCCGATGAGCCCACCACGAACGGTAGTACCAACACCGAGAATACTCGAGCACGGCGGCGCGATCCCCGCTCATGCCTGGTCACGACCCCATCTGATCAAGGATCCGCCGGGCCGATGCCGCGATATCGTCGAGGCTCGGTGCCGGTCCCTCACCCGGGTCGGCGACCGCAGCTAGTACGGCGAGGTCTGCGTCGAAGCCGGCGGTGGCGGCGGCGGACAGCGTTGCAGAGGCCTCTAACGACTGGAGAATCCGACGGACCGTACTCCGGTCACCCGTTCCGACGGCGATCACGAGCGATTGAAGCACGAACCCGTGCGAGAAGGATTCGTCGTAGAGGTTTCTGAGGCGTGCATCGATGGCCCCCGTTGCCGTCCACCGCGGGGCCGCGCCACGGAGCACTTCGAGTTCGGCGATCACGGGACCCGACGCGAGCTGCGTCTCAAGCTCCGCGCGTAGCGAAGGGAAGACCTCGGTAGCATCACTCGTCCTGTCGGACGCAGCCATGGACCGGATAGTCGCCCAGAACGCCCCGGCGCGCGCGCCGCTTCCGGCCAGGGGCGGCTCAGCGGCGGGATCACCGGAGCGCATACCGAGCGCCGTGAAGCTCGGTGACGGGATCGCCCCTTCAACACGCACACCCGAGGTCCAGTCGGGTGCCCAGCTCCGCGATACCGGGATTAGCAGCGCGAGGGACGCCGCAGCGGCCAGCGGCACCAGCACAAGAGCTCGACGCCCGCGGGAAGGCCTCCTTCCACCTTCGAGTGCAACGGCCTCGGCAGCGACTTCTCGGGCAACTTCTGAACCCGCCATCAGGGCCTCGACCTCGCCCCTCTCCTCGTCGGAGACCGCACCATCGAGGTAGGCTGCCAACAGTGCCACCTGCTCGGGGCTCAACGAGTCGCCGGAGTTCCCACGTTGGTGGCTCAAAGAAGGATCTCCTGGATGTCACCACGGCCGATCCCGACTTCTTCTAGCGCACGTCGCAACCGCTTTCGGCTTGCCTCGATCCTTCGGTAGAGGGGCTTCTGTGGAATCCCGAGGACACGAGCCACACCGGCGATCGTGAGTCCATCCCAGTAGTGGAGGCGCAGGATCGCCTGATCCTGTTCCGGGAGAGACGCGAGGGCCTCCGTCAGGGCTCGTCGTGCGCGGTTCTTCAGCGCTTGATCCTCAAATCGGTCGAGTGCTCCGTCTGCCTCGCTCCCGGCTGGCACGGCGGCAGCCGCCTCGAGGGACACTGCCCGTGGCCGACCCCGATCAGGGATCTCCGAAGCTAGCCTCCGTAGGGTCTTCTCGTCCGCGGCGAGATCCGCACGGGAGAGGACTCTTTGGATCGCCTCCTCCAGCGGATGGCCATCTCGCGTCAGGTAAGTGTCCAGTAGTACGCCCGCATCCCCAGCGCGGCGGGCAGCCGCACACGGCCGCCACCGGCCCCACATCCTCACCCGGTAGTCTCGGTACACGTTCGCCATCGCGACGTTGAGAAACGTTGCCATCGAGCTGCGCCCGGAATAGGCGCGCAGGATGCGATAGTCGTCGTCGATGACCCGCTCATGCGCATAAGAGCGAAAGCTGTCCGCGTCGTCGCCCACGAGGCCATGCCGTCCACAGAGACGCGCCAGCACCGACTCGATCTCGGCCCAGTGCTGGTCGAAGAGCGTCCGTCCCGCCGTCTCACCTTCGGGTGCTGGGCCTGCGGACGGGGACGCCATGCTCGACGCAGTTCGTAAGGGGACGCTGACGACTCTGCACCGATAGTGGGGTGCTGCGTGTTGGCTGGGCAATGGGGTGCGGAGATCCCGCCCCCCGAATCAGGTCGCGGTGTAGCGCCACACCTGTCGTCTCGGCCGCCCGCAACTTTGCCCGTCGTCGAAGCCAGGTGGAGCTCGACAAGCCCCGGCTCGGAGCCGGCGCGACCTCAAGGCGTCCGCCCTCGCCGATAGAGTTCGACCCCTCCGCCTACATCAATCCCAACGGCCTCGAGATGAAGATGCTGAGCTGAAGCCGCCTGCTGTCGGACCTCCATCCTGCTCTGAGGCCTCCCGTGAAGCGTCCGATGCCGTCGCGGACAAAGTAGAGCGGTAGATCCAGACCGAGCACTGCCTCGTCGATGCGCCACGACACCACAGGCGACGTACCGACCACTGAGCCGAGACGACGCCACTCGATCCGGACGACGACGTCATCAACCTTCAGGGGAGCCTCCAGCGGCAGCTCCCGGCACGTGTCGAGGGCCTCGGTGCCTTCGATCTGTGTGCACGACCTCGCCCTCGTCTCCGCATCCCGGTAGCTACGCTCACCGGTCAGCGATACGGACCACCGGTCGTTGTCGTCGAACAGGAACGCCGATGCGGTGGCGCTTGCCGAGATGCGGTCCGCTTCGGTGGACACGCCCGCAAGGTCGAAGTATGCGAAGTCGCGGTATCCGGCCTTCGCCCTGAAAGAGACGCCCCAGAGGAGGGCGTCGTCGTAGAACGCCCGATCGAAGAGGTCCAGTGCTTCGTCCACCTCTCCGCCTCGACCCTGGGCAACAAGGAACGACTCCAGGTTCCCGTCGGTGCATGCCGGACGGCTTGGTCCGAGCGACATCCCATAGGCGCTGCAGACTTCTACCCCAGGGTCGGCGTCCCTGCGCGCGGCGCCCTCGAGGGCCTCGAGAGTTCCGAAGACTGCGTCCCAGAGGAGGGCGGCCGACAGGTTGTTCTCCAAGCCGTCGAGCGACACGAAATCCGTACTCTTCGCGCCCTTCTGCACCGGCGTGGACAACTCGAGGGTCGCTCCGTTTCGGAAGGCCACGATCGCGATCGCTCGACCGTTGGTCTCGGAGGCTTCGATCGTGATCTGGCCGGTGCTCGGCCCAACGCTGCTCGGCGGGCCTGCCGCCACAGACCGTGCTTGAAGGCGCTTCAAGCGAAGCGCGAGAGTGTCCGAGACCTCGGCAGCCTGTCCAGTCAATGGCGAGGCCGTCGCGAGGGCGACCAAGCCCGTCGCCAAGGTGCTGCGGGCGATCATCGACCGTCTCCCGGCACCACTGCGAATCGGAATGATCCTCCTCCGCGAAACTTCCGCGTGGAGATGCGACTCGCCTCCGGATTCCTCCCGCGTACCATCTCAATCTTGCGGGAGCCGGGCGCGCTGAGCGTGATCTTGTACTTCGCCCCGGGATTCCCTGACACGCTCCAGAGCAGCAGGTTCTCGGTGCCCATCTCCACCGGCACCCGTGCCCGACCGTCTGCACCGAAGGATAGGGGTGTGGTGTTCAGCAGGGCAGCGAAATCCGCGCCGGTTTCGATCCGAATGGTGACGTGTGCCTCTGGCATGCCGCTTCCCCCGAAGATGCCTAGGACGGAGGCGGCCGGTCCGCCCCACTAGTGATCTAGACGGGCGCCGTGTTTCGATTTCGCGGGGCGCGAGCCGACCGAAGTGCTGATGGAAGCGCGTGGGACCGCGCATCACTGGCGCCGCGCTCGAGGCGACGGGGCACCGGGTGCGGCTGCTGTCTCCGGCCGACGTGGCGGCCTACCGGGATGGCAACAAGACCGACCGGGCGGACGCGATCGCGCTGCTCGAGGCGAGCTGGAACGAGTGGATCAACGAGGTACCGGTCAAAAGGATCGAGTAGCAGGCGCTCACCGCGCGGATCGAGCGCATGGAGAGCGAGCTGTCTGAAGTAGAGGTACTCCGCACCGTGCCGGGCATCGGTGTGCTCACCGCCACCGCGCTCGCAGGCTTCGTGGGTGAGCCGACGCGCTTCCCGTCCGCACGTCACTTCACGTCCTACCTCGGGCTCACGCCCCGCGAGAGCTCGTCGGGCTTCAAGCGCCGGATGGGGCACATCTCGAAGCGCGGCAACACCTACGTGCGCTTCCTGCTCCTCCACGGGGCCCGCGCTGCGCGCTCGCGGCTGGACGGACGAGCGCCCCCACGAGCGCCGCTTCATCACCGAGCCCCTGGGCCGAGGAGGTCGCCACATCTGACGAGCTGCCCGAGACATCCGAGATGGCGCACGGTCCGACCGGCGCAGGGCGGGGCCGATACCTGAAGCCAGCACGGGGTCGAGGCAACGATGGCCACCCCGCGCGACGTTCCATCATGGCCGGGGCGAACACCTCGCCCGCACACCGGGGCGAAGATACGACTGCAGTCGCGACCTCCGCCGCCGCACCACCACCGCTCTTGATCCAGCAGGGGGAGGAGTCCAGATACTCTGCAGCTAGAGGACGCGAGCATCCATCGTCAACGCTCATCGCTTCGACAGCGGACCTCGCGCGATCGGCGGAACCTCGGGCCCCGGCCACGGCCGGCACTCACTCGGTCCGCAGAGCCTCCGTGGGCTCGACACTCAGTGCCCTCCGGGTGGGCACCACGCAGGCAAGGAGGCAGACACTGAACATGAACGCGCCGTAGCCGAGCAGCAGCCCGACCGCCTGAAGCGTCACGCCACCCGCCAGATCCTCGGCCATAGAGAAGCTGGAGTCGGGCAGCAACACCAGGCCGAGGAAGATCAGTAGACTCCCGGCGCCCACGCCCACTGCGACCCGTGATAGGGGCCCTCGAAAGATGTCCACGAAGATACGCCGCCGCCCGCCGCCCAAGGCCGCGCGCAGGCCGATCTCCCGGGTCCGGCGCGCGACCGTGAACGCAAGGACCGAGTAGATCCCTGAAAGCGAGAGCAGGAGTGCGATCACGGTCAGAAGGATGGTCGCGTACAGCATGAGCCGGTTGGTCGACAATTCGCCCGCGAGAACGTCGTCCGCGGCTACCAGCCCGTCGACCGTGACCGTCGGGTCGACGTCCGCGACGATCCCACGAACGACAGGTGCGAGCGTGGTCGGGTCGCCCCGCGTGCGAATCATGAGGTGGACCCGATCCTGATCAGCCAAGTCCATTGGCAGGTAGAGACCCGCGAACGGCCCCCGCTTCGACGGCCTGCCCATGCCGAGGTCGGGAACGATCCCGACGATGTCGTACCACTGCTCGGAGTCCCCTTCGACGGGAAATGGAGCGCGATTCAAGAACCTCACACGTCGACCGACTGCGCCACGGCCACCCAGCACGAGCTCCACGAAGCTCTCATCCACGATCGCCACCCGCTCTCCCGACGAGAGGTCCCCGGCGTCGAAGGCGCGTCCAGCCCGAATGGGAGCTCGGAGCACTTCGAAGTACGACGGCCCGATGTGGGCGACCTCGGCTTCGGGACGCTCCGCGCCCACCGCCGACGCCCTGGCCGACGGTCCCTCGTCCACTTCGATGCGGTAGTCGGGGTGACCCGTGCGCGGAATGCGACTCACCACCGTCGCTCCGAGCACATCGGCCTCATCCACGAGTCTCCGTCGCACCTCGTCCACCGCTGCTGCGAACGAAGCTGCGATGTCCGCGCCCGCGCCCCCAGGTCCGATGGCCGTAGAGCCCCGGGTGAGCTGGACGGTCAGGTACTCCTCGGCTGCGAATCCAGCCTCGAACTGCGCCGTGTGGCGCACCTGCCAGACGTGGAAGTATACGATCGACGGCACGGCCACAGTCACGGCCACCTGAGCGACGATCACCGCGGTCCACACTCCGCCGAACTGAAGCCCCCCGGATCCCGCGGCGCTCTGCCGCAGCCGGGACGCCATCCCGCGGGTCACCTTCAATCCCGGCAGGATCCCCGCGACTGCGGACCCAAGCACGGTCAGTCCCAGCGCGAAGAGCACCGCGCGGGGTGACAGGTGAGGATCCATCCAGAACGGGAGGCGGCCCTCGTTGAACTCCAGGAACGGCCCGACCCACCGACTCAGGGCGCCAGCGGACGCGACCAGCCCGAGGCCGGCTGCGGCTACTCCGAGCACGAGCGCCTCGAGGAACATCTGCACGACGATGCGTCGCCGGCTTGCCCCCACGGCGCTCCGGACCAGGAGCTCACTCTCCCGGGCGGCGGCACGTGCGAAGAGCAGTAGCGCGACGTTGCCGCACACGAGGAGCACCAACATCACGACAAGCACACCAATCGCGCCAAAGGCCAGGAACTCACCGGCCAAGCCGCCTGAGAAGCCTTTGATGAATGGCGTCGCGCGCGGCATGAGGTGCTCATGCGACGCCGGATACCGGGCGGCCATTCGCTGACCCAGAGCCAGCAGCTCCGTGTTCGCAGCCGCGAGAGACGCGTCGGGCGAAAGCAGGCCCACGACCCGGACCGGCGGTCCCGAAAGCGGCTCAAGGCCCGCACCCTCGGTCCGCAGGGGTACCCACACGTCGTGCGAGACGGGGAACTCGAACCCTTCGGGCATTACGCCGACGACGGTCACATCTTGGCCACCGAGCCTCGCAACGCGGCCCACCACGTCAGGATCGCGACCGAAGCGCGTCCGCCACAGGTTGAAGCCGATCAGAGCCACGGGCGCTGCACCGGCGCGTTCGTCATCCTCGAGGAGCGTCCGCCCCAGCATGGGCGATGCGCCAGACACCCGAAGTCCGGCCGCTGTGATCTCGGCGACCTCAACGGGCGGGCCGTCGGCACCCTCGAACACGAGCGTCCGCCGAACGTCCCTCCATGCACCGAGCTCCTGGACGGTGCTGACGGAGGTGCGCCATTCCTCGAAGTCGAAGAGGAGTCGGCGCTCCGGGCGTAGTGACTCCGCGTCCAAGCTGTTGATCTGGACCACCCGGTCGCCGTCGGGCAGCGGGAGCGTCGGGCTGACATAGAGCGACCCGACCTCGAAGACGACGACCCCGACGAAGATCGCGAAGGCCATCGCAAGCCCACTCACGAGGGAGAGACCGGGATACTTCAGCATCATGCGGCCACCCACACGAAGGTCCGTCCCGAGTCCCGCCAATCGGGCCCGTTGGCCCGAGCTTCCCCGCGTTCGGCGGGCGCGATACCGCACGGCCGCAGAGATCACCTGCCGCGTGTACCAAACGACAGCCTTGACCCTGCCGCGCGGAACGCGGTCCGCGTAGAGCTCGTCGAGGTCGCCAACCAGTCCGTCCCGTGCCGTGCCCTCCGGCAGTACGGCTGCGAGCAGTCGCCTGAGAAACCTCGGTGGACGCGGTGTCATGCGTGGTCCAACTCGTGCTCGATGCCCTGCCAGGCTCGCAGAAAGGCCTCCCGTTGTTCGGCGAGGGCCCGAATTCCGGCGGGCGTCACATCGATGAAGCGTTTGGGACGACCGCCGCGCTGTTCCGTCGGCTCCTCCAGCCGGCTCGCGATCAGCCCCTTCGCTTCCAGCCGGTCGAGTGTGACGTACAGAGCGCCACCCTGGACCTGTCGCCCGGTGCGCGCCTCCAGTTCACGGATGAGTTCGGCCCCGTAGCCGTTGTCCACCCTCAATGCGGTAGCGAGCACCAGGTGCTCGAACTCGCCCAGCGTTGCGCGTCCACCCATCTCCCCTCCGATTCGGCGCAGCCCGCGGCCACGATTCATGAACCCCACTTTGTAGGGTTCAAACTGCGACGCCGGCCCAGCTGGCGCAACAGTCTCAGATGGAGGATGGATCTGGCGGCCGGAGGCGCATAGAGGAAGACAGGCGAGAGGCGGGCACTGCGGCTCCGCTCGGCGGAGAGCGCGTCACCGCTGCGAGAGCTCCGGCAGCTCGGTCCAGGCAGCATGGTCCACCTCGAACTCGTCCCGGCTGATCCCCCAGACCCGGTCGCCGTAGAACCGCATCGGCCGGAAGCTATCGGGGAACTCCACCGTCCTGCCGACCCCCTCCGATGAGATTCGGAGCCACTCGGATCCACGTCCCATCTGACCGCTGGTCGGGTCGAATCGCTGGAGCCAGATGCTGCCCGCCTCATCGCAATCGATGTGCGCGAATTCAGGAAACACCGCCGCGAACTCGTCCGCACGGTCCTCGTAGTCTCGCTCGACCAGGCGGTAGAACTCGTCTTCATCCGGCCTGTTCGTGAACACGCGGTTCCTCAGCACCTGCGGATACACGGCGCTGAAGATCCGATCCGTTGTGACGGGAATGGCGCGTTCAGCCGGAAGATCGACGACATCGGTCGCGTCGCCCCGTGGGCTGAATCTGCGCAGCACGTGGGCGTTGGGGTCATAGAGTGCAAGAGCGCCATCCGCGCAGACCGTCCACAGCGGGTACGGAAGGAACCGGGTGGCGCCCGGGAAACGAGTCTCGGGACTCCCGACCGTCTCGAAGGTCGACACGAGTGTCTCAGCGGGCCCCTGAGGCTCAACCCGTACCACCGAGGTCGCCCAGAGAGAGTAGATCCAGGGACTCGAGAATGAGGGGCGGGCGTAGACGACGTCCCCGTCGAGCACCCGCATCCAGATGCGTCCGCCGTTGTTCATCCAGAGCCACTCGTACGAACTGAGGTGCACCGGTTCCTCGGCGCCGGCAGCGAGATCGATCGACTCGGTCAGGTCCTCCCCGCCGTCAACGAGGCGGAGGTCGCGATAGGCCGAATCGAGAACCCAGACGCGACCTCGCGCATCGTCTCGGACAAGCGTGCTGGGCCACGAGAGTTCCCCCGGCCCCTCGCCTCGGCGATCCTGCACCTCGACGACCTCTCCGTCGGCCGACAGGTGAACCAGGAACGGGTCGGCGTTGTTGAGGATCCAGACCGAATCGTCATCGAGCGGCATGAGGTCGACGATCGAGGTGACGCTCTCGGACGTGCCGAGGACCTGGATCTCGTTCGCGGCAACCACGATCGGAAGCGGCGGCCCAGCTTCGGGAGACTCACAACCCGACGCCGTTACCAGTCCGACGCCAAGTCCAACTGTCGCAAGCCGGGGGACGTGGATCATCGGGGAACCCTTGGACGAGTGGGCGGAAGCGGGTCGCCCATTGAGACGAATCCTGGCCGGTCAGGGATGCCCTGAACTCTCGGTCGACGTGATCGTGCTGCCGGTTGGGCCGGAGCGCCGCAGGCGCGGAGCCGGCAACATGCAGCCATCCGAGGTCAGCTGGCTGGTCAAGCAGAGGTGTGCTGATTCGCTGGAGCCACGTCGGACGATCTAGCGCGCTGCATCCGCAGGTCGACGCAACTCATACTCGGCAAGCGTCCACGGTTCTGGAGGCCGCCCGACAAGAACCAGGAGTCGGAGGCCTCCCGCAAGAACCTGGTCCTCCAGTGCGACATCCGAGATGACCTTGGCTCCCTCTGAATCGTACACATCGACGGTCGTCGGCCGCACATGGTACGTGTCCTGCTCCGTGGGCTCGAATCGGCCGTACTGCACGACCAGATGCCCCGTGGACATGCCGTGCAGGCCTGCGACGATACTGAAGCTTCGGGACCAGGCCCGCACCGCCTCTCGCGCATCGTCGTCTCGCGCCTGATCTACCGGGGGCGGTCCGGCTTGCACCCACGACTCCGGGGCATCCCCGATCGAATCGAGGAGCGTCCCGTCGGAGTCGAAGATCCGGACCGACGGATAGAACGAGGTATTGATCGCGATCCGGTCGCCATACACCGCTGCGTGCTCCCGCGCGTAGTAGATCCAGAACGGGACCTCGATCACTTCTCGAGCAACCGGTCCGAAGGAAGCGAGGGAGTCGCCCCCGTATGACAAGAGCGCGAATCGATCACCACGGCTCCCGATACCCACGGCGAGCCGATCGCCGAGGTCGCCGAGCCACCATCCGTAGGCTCCAGGTACCGAAAGAGTGAGAGGGTTTCCATCGGGGAGGAAGACGGTCAGACGCGGGTTCGCGCGCTGCGCCACGAACACACGCCCATCCGTCACTTCGACCGCTGACATCGGTGAGTCCAGCTCACCCGGTCCGTCCCCGCTCCGTCCGAGCTTGCGCTCCAGGTCACCGTTCTGGTCGAAGACGCGTACCTCGTCGCCGAGGGCGTCGACCACGAGGTACCCGCCGCCCGGTCGTCGGCTGACCATCTCGATATCCGCGATCGGATCCGAGGCGTCCTCCTCGAGGGAAACGCGGGCCACCTCCTCGAACACGACGTCAAAGTCCGACGCCGCACTGGGGTCGGGGCTGGGACCTGAACAAGCGGAGAGGGTCGAGGAGGCCAACCACATGGTCAGTCCGGTAGCGGTTGCTCTCACGCGAGCCTCCCTTGGGCCGTGCGCCAACTCGGAACGAAGCAGAGGGGCCAGCCGAGAATGCTCCGAGCCCCGGCTGGGGAGCAATCGAGACTCACGACGTGGCCGAGCCCCAGCCGCCTGCCGCTGGTCTCGGACGACGTGTCGGGGTTGCCGAACCAGCCACCCGGCGGGTCGTATCGGACGATACGGCACAGGACATGCGAAGAGCCAGCAGAATCCGCTGCGCTGCGCGCCGACGACGGCGTCAGCGACCTTCGGAAACCGCTACCAGATTGCGCCGCTGCACGTGTTCGACGCCAAGTTCGTCACGGAAGACTCCGATCACGAAGCCGTCATCGATGACCAGCGGTTCAAAGGCGACTGGCACCGAGACCAGTCTCGCGGACGACAGGTCGGCCTCGATCGCGATCCATGGACCCGCGGTGCGGGTCGGAGCGTCCACGAGGCCGAACGTCGTTTGCGCCCGAAGTGGTCCGATCCATACACCACCCCGCAGGGTCGGTCTAAGGTCGGAAAAGCGAACCGGCGAGCTGCCCGAGGGCACCGAAGCCAATGCACTCCGCACTGCAGCTCGTTGCTGCACATCGAGAGTGGACACGAGGTCGTCGAGTACCTGGTTCCCCTGCGACTCGACAGTGGTCGACGGATCGACCGGCCACCGCGCAATTGCAATGGCAGCGCCGCGCTCGTTCCTCAGCGTGACTTCCGCTTGGTGGCTGTCGGCAGTCCACACCTGGTCTCCCGCCGTCACCAGATAGGGCATGCCGGGCACGAGCGGAGTCCCACTACCGGCCTCACCTCGAAACGTCTCGATTCCCCTCAACTCTGCCACAGTGTCGACTGCGGTTGGGGACACCCTCATGAGGTAGGCGGCACCGCGAAACATCCCGGGGGCTTCGGTCGGTGAGAACGTTTCCGCGGAGAGAATCAGGTAGCTCTCACCCGAGGGGGCCCACCCACGTACCGCCCCCACGGCGGACGGGAGGTCGACAGACTCAAGCGATGAGGACCCGGTCGGGGTGAAGCCGACACTCAACACCCGTCTTCGACCGACGTCGAGCACCCATACATCACCGCTCGTCACAGCAAGCCCGTAAAGCCGGGCGACCTCGTCTGGTCCATCGCCGTGACCGCCAATCGAGACCCAGTCTCCATCCGGGTCGCCAACGTGGATCAGGCCCGTAGACCCTTCAGCTATGGCCAGCCGCCCATCTGCAAGTGTGGCCAGGCCCACGATGTCGGACAGTGGGTGCCGCTGAGCCTCCCGGCCCAATTCACGGATCGACCAGATGGGTTCAGCAAGGCTCCATCGACCCGCCGCTGCAGTATCAAACACGACGATGTCGATGCCGCTGGAATCACGCGCCGTAACAGGATCCGCACCGGGCGGCTCGCCCCCGCATCCGAACACCGCGACCACGCCAGCCAAGAGAAGCACTCGAGGTCCGATCGGCCGGGAACGCTGAGGCACAGGCGCATCTCCAGTTGAGTCGTGCACACCGCCGCTTGCTACCTAGAGGGACGGTCCCATGCACCAGTTCGTTGCAGACCCGAGGCACCACGCAGTCGTAGCGGATGCGGTCTCGCGCGGCCGCCAACGTGATGGGGTCGCCGACGCGGCCCACCTGCTCCGGGGGGTCCGGACCGTATCGCACGAGCTAACCGAAACGCCACACGAATGCAGTTCGGTCATGGGCCGGCTGGGTCGGAGAGGGCTGGGGGCACGGAGACCCCATGCCAGCTTGGGTTGTGGGAGGTACGACTGCCCGTACCTGCGAGACGGAGAAGTACACCGTGGCGGACGTACATGCGGCCGCACGGGCCAAGGCCGACGATCCGTTGCGCGTTCGGGCGACAAGGGCGCACGATAGCCGCACTCGTCGCCCATACGCCCACCTCCGCAGGGGAGGTCTTGATGCATCCCGGCCGCGCCTCCTTCCTCGTCCTGCTTCTCTTCGCGGCGGCGGGGTGCGCCGACTCCGCTCCCTCGGCGGACGCCGGGATCACGGTGGACACGCTCCCGAACGGTGCAGTCCACGTCCGGAATGGCACCGAGGGCCTGTGGGCCGCGAACGGGTCGGAGCCGTGGGGCCTCGAGGAGGACCTGCGTATCGGACGCATCGATGGAACGGGGCCCGACGTGTTCGGCTCGGCGCGAAACATCATTCCGGACGCCGAGGGCCGGATCTGGGTGATGGACGGCCAGGCGCACGAGCTCCGTCTCTTCGACCGGAATGGGGAGTTCGTGCGGTCGGTCGGCGGCTCCGGTGACGGACCTGGCGAGTTCGGCTTCAATCCGTGTGCGCGCCGCGCGGTGGACGGCGAGATCTGGGTGGAGGCCGGGGGGCGCTGGACGCGATTCGACTCCGAAGGGGAGTTGCTGTCCACACAGCCGACGACCGGGACGCTCGGGTGTGGCATCTCGGCGTGGCGTGACCGGCAGTTTCTCGGGATCCTCTCGACCTTCGACTCCGAGACGCGGGAGTTCGACAACTCGATCCTCGTGCATGACTTCGTGGACGGCCGGCTCGTCCCGAGGGACACGATCCCGATGCCTCCCTCGGAGGACTACGAGTCCTTTACCTGGACTGGCGCGAATGGCCGCGCGACGATCGTTCGACGGGTTCCGTTGACCAAGCGGCCCCGCAGCCTGCTGAGGGATGACGGGGGCTTCTGGGTGGTCGACGCCTCCCCCGACTACCGCATCGTCCTGGCCACGCTGGAGCTGGACACGACCCGGATCATCGAGCGGGCATACGAGCCGGTCACCGTCCCGGACTCGGTGAGGGAGGAGGTCATCGCGAACCTGACGGAGGGGGATCGCGGCTATCCCGAGGACTGGGACGCCAACCGCATCCCCCGGACCTTCCCGCCCTTCGAGCAGATCCACCTGGCCACGAACGGGGGCCTCTGGGTCCAGCGCCAGATCGAGGGGGGCGCATGGGCCTTCGACGTGTTCGACCCCGAGGGTCGGTACCTGGGCGAGGTCCCTATCCCGATCGACATGGACGGGAGCTACGTGCAGCACATCGACGACGACTACGCGTATCTGCGCGCCAGCGACGAGTTCGACGTTTCATACGTCGTCCGTCTGCGCATCGTGAGGCCCCGATGAGACCGATCCTGTTCTGCGTGCTCGCCGCACTCCTCGTAGCCGCCCGCGGCGATGCTGCCACCCAGGTCGGCGCGGATGGACCATCCTTCCTCGAGGTGACGGCAACCGAGGCCTTCCGCGCGGGGAACATCGACGATCCGGACTACGCCTTCTCCGGGATCTCGTTCGCTTCGCCGATGCCCGGCAGGGCGTTGGTAGCCGACCACGGCGAGGAGAGCCCGGTCCGCATCTTCGACGAACCAGGCACACGCCTTCGCACGGTTGCCAGAAGCACACCTATCTGGCGAACGCGGTTCGCGGAAGTCCTGCTCATGGAATGCAACGGGATGTCGTGACCTGGTACCGCAACACTACTGCGAAACCATGCAGAGTGGGCGTCAATCCACGTAGACGTGGGCCTGGCTGAAACTCCAAGCGGCGAAGCTTGGCCCTTGGCTTGGCGCCTCAGTACCTGGCGGTTTGAGAGCTGCCTCGCATCCACTCTCGACGAGGCTCCCCATCGCGGCAGTCGTCTTTCCGATCGGCAGTCAACGCTCGGGCCGGATCCTGAATCGTACGACCCGAGGCACGTCGAGCGAATCCAGCTTGACCCCCCACGCCTGGTCGCCGCGGAGCACGCTGAGGTACGTCCCTCGAGGAACGTGAACCGTTCCCAAGAACTCACCGCTCGGTTCGAACACGTCGTACAACGTTGGCTCGACCCACGTGAGAGGTGGCGGTGGCTCGCTGCCGCCGCGTGAAGTCGGCTCCGAACCCTCGGACTTGACGGCCGCCGCGAAGCGTCGAACCCAGATGCGGCCCTCCTTGCCGATGTCGAACGCCCGAAACGCGGGCTTTACATCGGGCACGTCCGGTGTCTCAACGTCGCGCGTTCTACGCCACCAATCGTTGTACGCCCGGTGCTCGCGCAGCTCGTCGGGCTCAAGCCGCACGGGTCGCGTGGTGCGTTCGATGCGGAGTACCGTACCGTCCTCCCGGCGGTGCTCGAACGAATACTGATCGCTCAGACCCACGACGAAGCCCCCGAGCGGACTGTACGCCCATACCTTCTCGGCACCGAAGCGGCCCGCGTCACGCGTGGGCTCACCGGGAAGAGGCGGAGGCAGAAGGGTGTCGAGGACTTCTCCGTCCGGGGTGATACGCATCAGCCCGATCGGCCACGGTGTCTCGGGAGTGGTCGGCCCCGTCAGTATCTTGAGGAGCACGCGATCTGCCGTGTCGATCGTCATCGCATTCGCGGTGAACAGTCCGCTCGCGATGCGCCACGAGTCATGCACCTGGCCGTCGGGGTCGTAGATGCTGAGCCGACGATTCCTGGGATCCCGTAGCACCACGCGGCCGTCCCCAGGACGGACCTCGAGGCCCAAGGCCACATCGTAGTACTCTCCGGGACCCTCGCCCTCGCGCCCGAGGGTTCGCACGTACTGCCCGTCCACGTCGTAGTACCGGAGTGCCGGTACCTGGGCGTCGAAGACGTACACGCCGCCCGTCGCGTCGACGGCCAACTCCGACACCTGACCGAACAGGTACTCCTCTGGCCCCTCAAGCACGCCGATCGTCAGGTCCTCGACAAGCGTCACCGAGTCGCCCCAGATCGGTTCGCCAGCGCGCATGATGACCGTGTCGCCGACGATGACACGATTCGCCGTGACTCGAGAAGCTACAGAATCCGAGCATGCGGCGAGCGCGAAGGCTCCGGCAAGGAGTATCTGCGCGACGATACGACTCATGTGGCTTCCACCGGCCCGAGCAAGATCGCGACGTAGGTGTACCCTTCTAGCTCCTGGAACCAGGGAATGGAGAGGCACGCACACCGAGTAAGTACGAAGAAATTCGTACATCGCAGCTGCCATCGCAACTCACCGCGCACTGTAACAGACCGATTGGCGTCAGCTCGCGCCCGCCGACGCGTTCCCGCGCTGTCAGCCAACGTGATGGGGTTGCCGGCGCGGCCCGAGAGATGGAGCCGTCCGAGCACACCGGCCAGCTCACGCTCCGGCCACTGCTCCAAGATCCGGGAACGCTCGGGGCCGTGATTCACCGAAGTGAGCGCACGCGAACGGAGGCGGCAACTTCTCAGGTGTCAGATGTTGCCACCGCGAAAACAGGATCCCGCCGCTGCAGACGTCGCCTCAGTTGGTCGGTTGGAGCTCCGCGAGCAACGTCTTGGTCTGCACATGGCACTGCCCCCGGATCACCGACACTCCCTCGGTGCTCCACGTAGCGTAGCCACCTACCTCGACGGTCACCGAGTATCGGCCCGCGCGTTCGTGCGCGACGCCGACAACCGGCCCAGGCTGGGAATCGGAGTCGTGGTACTCTCCGTCGCGGGCGGTCACAGTCACGATGTCCTTCAGAAGTACGCCGGTGACCGCGTCGGCTGCGATCACCTCAACTGCAGGTAAGGCCTCCAGTGTGCAGCCCACGTCCGGGTCGAGAGGCGACCCCTCGTCGCAGGCCAACGTCGCGACTACAGGTAGGAGAACGGCGTAGCGAAGCATCATCGGGCCAAGAGCGGAGACGAACGAGGGCAACTGGCCCTTCGTACACCAGGGACACGGGCGCAGGATCCGGCGATGCGAAGTCGCCCAACCCGTATCCGAATCAGGCCCCCGGGACGCTCGAGCAACTTCTGATAACGTGATTGTAAGGTGGCGGTACACGGCCGACGAAGAGCCACCACTCGGACTCCGTCTCTGGCGCGAGTCCGCCTGTCCCTCACTGGTCGCTCGTCCTCGACCCCGACCAGCCTTTCTACCCGCTCCCCTAGTCGGGCCGAGCAGCGCGTCACGAACCCTGGTGAGTCGGGTCACCGATCAGGGCCACGAACAACACAGCACCCGTATGGTCGTCGCGAAGGACGAGGAGGAACGGGCGATCGACTCTGAACTCGGGAGTTGGCTCATCCGACAGAGAGACAACTTCCATCGACGTGACCGCTGCCGCCTCGGTCCCCTGTTCATCGATCTTCAGGAATGTCGCCTGAGACGCCCCGCTGACTCCCACGGGTGCAGACGGGGGTGAGGCCCAGAGCGAGTCGAAGCTCGGCCGATCCTCAACTCGAACGGGGGCGCCCGCCTGAGCCAGTGCGTCCAGGAGATCCCATTTCCCCCGGGTTTCGATCCGGGGAAGCAGCAGGGTCGTGGACTGTGACTGGAGCGACTCCGGCCACCCGTCGACCTGTTCGAGGGTGAGCTCGTCGAACACGTCACTCGCCGGCACGGTGTCGGGCACTACCACGTACGCAGCGAAGCGTCCCGTTTGGTATGGAATCCGCAGGCCCCGATGGCCTTGGTGGTCGAAGTGCCCAAATCGAGCCGTCTCCGCCATCATCGGCACGGATATCGTATCGCCACGCGCTCGCGCGAAGGGGGCCGGCTCTGTCCGCGCGCTGTCGAACGCCTCCTGCCACAGGCCGTTGAAGTACACCGCGTTCAGCAACAGGACCTCGGCGTACTCGTCGACCGGTGGCATGGCGTCCTCGATCCGACCGTTGGTCTGCTCCTTCGCCCACTCGTTCACCTGCTCGTGGGTGCTCGGCGCCTGGAGGTCGGCCACTCGCACGCTCGCCTGATGATCCTGCTCCGCTCGAGCGGCAAATCCAGCAGCGAGGGGTAGGTCCGTGTCCGCCCAGACAGCATTCGCGATCCGGATCGTAGCTGTCGTGTCCCCGTTCAAGTCATCGAGAAGCGTCCCGATCTCATGGCCGAACGAAGCCCAGTCCCCGCTGGGTACGGCGAGTGCGTTCTCGAGAGCGATCCTGGTCTCTCCCGAGGCTCCTTCGGCAAGCAGCGCTAGCGCGAGCCCAACGCTCAACGGCGAAAGAACCACGTTTGGCAGGTTGGCATCAGCGACGACGCTCTTGGAGACCTCCAACCCGAACGACGAGATGAGCCGGGGCACTTCCGAACTCTCCTGGGCTCCGATTCCGACCGGGACCGCGGTGACGCTCGCTCCAATCAGAAGCAGGGACGGCCACAAGCGGGCACGATGGCGTGTGCGGTTCGGGGCCAGCGTTTCTCGGTTCACTTCTGTCTGTCCATCACTGAGGAAACTGCGCTTCTCGACGCCTCCGCCTGCGGGGCTGCGAGTGCAAAGCATCGTGGCCACTCGACCTGGGCGGCGAACCCGGCGGAACATCAACGCCTCGAACCTCCGATACCGCACAGGATATCCGAAGAGCCAGAAGATTCTGCAAGGGCGAGGGCCGGTTGAGACGGAGCGCCGCAGACGCGGAGCCGGCAACATGCAGTGATTCGTCGGCTCGCCGCGGGTCGCCAACACCCTGCGCGTCAGTTGATCTGGTACACTCGGACGTACGGGACATCGAGTGCGTCCCGCCATTCGGTGAAGATCCGGCCACGACCGACACCGACGATCCGTCCCGCGTCCGGTGGCAGCGTCAGCGAACCGAGCCACCGCCCGGACGGGTCGACGACTTCCAGACGCGCACCGCCCCGATCACCATCAGGGCTCCACCGGTGGAGAAACCGAGTCCCGCGGCCGTCCGAGTAGACGCCCACGAGGGCCGGGGCACTGTCCGGCGGGGAGAACTGGTTGAAGGCCCGGACCTCCAGGCCCGGGTCGCGCCCCGCCGCGCGAGCTCGCTCACGCAGCTGTTCGCGGTGCTGAGCCACGACGTCGTCCGTGACGGGGATGCGCGGCAAATCGACTCGCACGATCCGTGTGGTGTCGCCCGTCATGGAGAGCTCGGTGATCTCCCAACGAGGGGTATCCATGAGGGTCAGCGTAGGCGGCGGACCATCGAGCGCCAGACCGGTCGTGGGTGCGAATGGGTCGGAGGCGCTGCCCGCGTCCGAGTACAGAACCCTCGACGAGGGATGGGAACCAAGCGGGACCGGGGTCGCATCTGGGCCGGGAAGGAGCGTGACCGCGTACTGGAGATCCCGCACGGTGACATCGCGGCCCGGGTGGTCGACCTCCTCCCAGACTCCACCCATGGACACGGTTTCACCTGTAGGAAGCACCGCCCCGGGCATGCCACCTGATCCTACTCCGGGGCCGCTCACTCCACCGGCGGGCGAGATGCGCTGATCGGCGAGTAGGGTTCCGTCGAGCAAGAAGCGAGAGAAGCGACCCGCGGACGCATCGAGCGCCACGATCGTGTCCGGTGGCGCAAGCGCGATCGTCGGCGCTGCAGCGAACTCACCCGGTCCCTGTCCTTGGCGTCCGATCGTCCGCAGCCATTGACCGTCCGAATCGAAGACCCGGATCTCGGCGCCCCCACGATCGACGACTGCGACGCGACCATCCGGGAGGGCGAGAACCTGGCGAATACGCTGGAACAGGTACGGCACATCCCCGTCCAGAGAGCCGATCTGCAAGGATGGGCTCGGGTCGACTCCCTGTGCTGCTCCTGTCCAAGCGGGCGAACGATTGAGGACGACCTCGATCCCCGCGGAGTCACGAACCAGCCAGTTCTGCTCGGTCGGGGGCGATTGAGCGTACGTGCGTTCCGGCCAGACCATCCCGGCCGCCACCGTCGCCACCACCATCTGGGTCAGCGCGAGAGGCCAACTGAATCGCATGCCGTCCCCCTCGTGAAGCGAAAGGCGAGCTGTCGAATAGCTGCCCGTATCGGACGTGGCCGACCCGGGCGGTCGCAGGTACCACACCCAGCCGACCAGAGGAAGTATCCCTAGTCAGCCGACGATACGGTAGCGCACCAGCCAGTGAACGCCGAGTTCATCGCGCTCCCGCACCCAGACCGCCCGCCCGTCGCTCCACTTGGGAATGCCACCTTCCGGAAGGTCGACGGTCCCCCACCACATGGGATCCTCGGAGAATACCAACCAGCGGTTCTCAGTTGAGTAGGCTACCGCATACCGCGCCCAAGCTGTGCGCTCGCCAACTCGGATCAGTCCTGACAGCTCGACGTCGGTGCCCGCAAGCTGCGCGAGCATGCGCCCCCCAGACTTCACGGACCTACAGGATCCACGCACGACCTTGCTTGCGCCCTGCGATCCCGCCGTTCCAACTTTGCCCCGACCCGGTCCACCACCATTTGAACTCCCTTGCCGATCCCCAGGAGGCAGCAAGATGTGCACTGTCGCAGAATGCCGAACCTTCTTCAAGGACTTCGACGACCGCTTCCTCGGAGCGGGAGGTCAGACGGGCACCGATATATCCACACTGATTCCCTTCCTTCGAGACCGAGTCAACGCGCGCTTGAATGGCACGCCGATACCCGCAGCGTCTCCCGATCAGACGGCCGCCGCCAGACGCCTCGCGAGAGAACAGCGGGAGGAGTACGACGACAAATTCACTGACACGTCAGGTGTGACGGACTTCGATTGCATCCAGGCCTGCTTCGCGAGGTTCGCAAATGGAGAGCTACGCGATCCCTCGGATCCGAAGGAGCGTGGTCCCAACGGGGCGTACTACTTCCTGTTCGCCGAGTTCGCGGCCCTGGCGGTACAACTCGGAATCGACGCATCGTTCTGGCGGGAGCTCTACCGCACGTCGGTCAAGACACAGGAAATCTTCATCGCTGTGTATCCGCCGAGCACGGGTGCGCCGGGCGGGGGAATCTTCGGTCGCAGCCGACGGTTCAAAGGACCACCGGTCGATAGCACCCGAAAGGACGATCTTCACCGCGAATACGAGAGCAAAACAGATTCGGAGCTGGATGGGAAGTTCAAGGACAATCTCGATGCGGCCAACGCCCAAGCCATGGTTGCTTCCGTCCCACGACTTTCCGACGGAAACGAAGCGCTCGTGTTCATCGCCCCGAGGGTAAGGACGATGCTCAACGGCATCAGTAGCTATGCCGTAGAATCGGGAGTATCCCCAAGCACTGCAGCGCAGCTACGGGTCTTTGGAGAGCACGTGGCGAGCGCCCTCGAGCTACTCCGTGTAGGGGTTGCTCATGAGACGATGGGCTTCCTCGGTCGGACAGACGCTCCAGGATAGGTCCAGCCGATCTCGCCCCTCACCGAACCCGATCGTCTCGGGGTTCGCCCTAGCCGACCACTCCGGCCAACTCCGGCCGTGTGACGCCTGCCTCGACTCGCGCGCGCGCTCGGGCTCCCGTCCATCGTGGCCGCCCGCGTACCGCGTGCCGTGCTTCACCGAAGTGAGCGTTAGCGAACGGAGGCGGCAACTTTTCAGTCATGGGACGGCGATCGCGCGGCACCGGTCGATCCCGAGGGCGTGTCGATTCACCATGTCCCAGCCGTGATCAGGCGCCTCAGGAGGACAAAGACGGAGGCGTGTGAGCGACGTCGCCATCGCCGGGTTCTAGCTCCGGTCGCCTCGCGACTTCGTTCAGGCCCACACCCACGGCTCCTCCCAGGCCAAGCAGCCACCAACCTCCGCGCGCCCAATGCTCGACCAGTTCGGCGATGGGCACCTGTAGGTCTCCGCTCGCTACGATCGCTGTGCCCAGTACGATCAACGGGACGACGAATCCGGCGGTCGCGCCTGCGACCCCGGCCTTCCATCGGGCGAGGCCTTCAGCCGCCTCGTTCCGTCCGAGCGCGGCGACTCCGGCCGCGAAGCCAGCGCCGACCAGTCCGCCGAGGGTAGCCGCCCCGCCAAGGGGCGGGAGTATCTCTCCCAAGCCGATGGGTTCTCCCACCAACACGGCCACAGCAGCAATCGCCAAGATGATGGCGGCACCGATCGCACCTCCGAAGGCGGAGAAGAACAGAATGGCGCGAGCCACACGTCCGGAGCTGTCGTCAGCCATGGGTGCTCGTTCGGCTGGTGGGGGTCTCGCCGCCCGAGGAGTCAGGCACTCGCGAGACGGGATGCTCCTTGAAATCTGCGTGAATGCTGCCGAGCACCGCAACGAAGATGGCCGTACACGTCCCGCAACCCGTCCGGCGCTGTCCCATAACGTCATGGTGTTGCCGAACCGACCCACCGGCGCCGGTCGATTCGGAGGATGCCGCACAGGCTATCCGAAACGCCACGCGCACCCCGCGCGCCCCAGGCCGGCTAGGTCGGAGCGCCGAAGGCGCGGAGCCGGCAACATGCAGCTAGAGGACGCGCGCGTTCGAGGAAGCCCGAGCCATCACTGGGTTACCTGCACCGGGATGAGGACCGGACCGATACGGTACCGTCCACGGTCCTCACCGATGATCTCGGTCTGGCCAACCGACTGAGCACGGATCGTCCCCGTGATGGAGTCCACACGCGCGATGGTCGAGTCCCGGGAAGTCCAACGCATGTCCTCTTCGAGCCGCTGCGTCCCGCCGCAACCCAAAGCTTCAGCAGTTGCGGTGACGGTGTCGCCGACTGAAAGGGAAGCACTCGTGGGGGATACTTCCCACCTGAGATCGCCTGGACAGAACGTCGGCGTATCCGCGTCGCATCCACCGAGCAACGAGACAGCGGCAAGAGAAAGGACGGCGTAGCTCTGTCTCCGCATCTACTACTCCCACCAAGCTCAGGATGGCATCCCTGCCAACCTACGTTCCTTAAGCTGCCCGCTTCCAGCGCGTGTCAGTTAGACACGATGGAAGGGCTGGCCTCCTGCGTTGATCGCGGATTAGCGTCCCGATTTCACACCGGAGGCACCAGAGCCACATGCGGCGTTAGGAGCCGCAGCAGACAGGAGACCAGCCCCATGACGTACCCTCGCCCATCCATCTTCTGGGTCGGACTCGACGTCCAGAAGGATTCGGTAACTACAGCGGTCTTCCGAGGCCGTGACCCGGAGCCGCTTCGGGTCGATCGCCTGCCGTACGAACTCAAGAAGATCCGTCGCTGGTTCGAGCGCCTTGCGCGGGACGGCGAGGTGCGGGTGTGCTACGAGGCGTCCGGTGCGGGCTACGTGCTTCAGGGCTCGCTGACCGCGTGGGGCGTCGCGTGCGAGCTTGCCGCGCCCTCGCTGATTCCCCGGCGTCCGGGCGAGCATCGCAAGACCGATCGGCGCGACGCGATGAAGCTCGGGCGCGATTTCCGTGATGATCGACTCGCGCTGATCTACATCCCGAGCGAAGCCGACGAGCAGGTTCGTGACCTCGTGCGCTGCCGGGAGACCTTTCAGCGAGAGATCATCAAGTCGCGCCACTACGTCTTGAAGTTCATGCTCCGTCGCGGCCTCGTGTTTCGTGAGGGCACCAACTGGACCGTCCGTCACCTCAACTAGATCCGCCAGGTGCTGCAGCCCGGCACGCTCGTCGAGGCGGACCGTACCGTGCCGTCCGAGTATTTGGCGCTGCTCGAGTACAAGCTCCAGAGAAGAGACGAACTCGATCGACGCATCGAACAGCTCGCGCTCACGCAGCGCTACAAGCCGCTCGTCGATCGCATCGGCTGCTTCCGTGGCTTCAAGACGCAGGCCGCGATGGTGCGTGCCACCGAGCTCGGCGACGTGCGTCGCTTCGAGAGCCCCCGACAGCTCATGGCCTACCTCGGACTCGTGCCCGGTGAGGACTCCTGGGCGAGCGACGGCGAATGGGCGCGATCACCAAGGCCGGCAACGCGCGCGTCCGACACGTGCTCATTCAAGCCGCGTGGCACTACCGACGGCGACCCGTCGTCGGCGCCCCGCTCCGGCGGCGACAGCAGGGCCAGGATGCGGCCGTGATCGCGCACGCTTGGAAGTGTCAGCATCGGCTGTACAAGGTCTTCCACCGCATCGCGGAGAAGAAGCCGAAGCAGGTCGCTGCCACCGCCGTCGCTGGTGAGATGGTCGACTTCCTCTGGGCCGTACTCCGCGACGTCGATGTCGCCCGTCTCCAGGAGGAGCTCCACGCCGCCGCCTGAGATCACCACCCGACCCCGCGCGAATACGGGGAGTCCCGGGGCACGATAGGAGAACGCCCCGACACGTTACGAGGTACGGCCCGCAGTCCGATCGCTGGGCCCAACCCTCGCGTCTAGACTCCGGCCAGCTCCCGACGAATCCGTCTCCGGATGCTCTGAGCCCTCGGGCTCAACCATCGAATATCAGCAGGATGCATCGTCGAAGACGCCCCGGGCTCCCCACACTCGCGCCCAGCACCACATTGACAGGGCCCTTCCATATCAACGTGTCGGGGTTGCCGACGTGCCGAAGGCATGTCCCGGAGCGAAGCGGGGGGCGAGGGCGCGTGAGCGCCCGCTGCGGCCACCCGTTGTTACACGGCGTTGCAAGTCAGGGGCGCCGCGGCGACCGGCTTCCCGACTCCAAGCGCAGCTTTCTTACGGATTCACTTTCCCGGGATGGGCTCCAGCTGCGCACCTTGAGCAAAGCGAACCTAGCCGCTCGGTGCGACTCCCGCGGAAACTTGCTAGATGGCCCCTCAGACCTCCACCGGCCCGTTGGGAAACGGGCTCGGGTCAGATAGACTGTCGCCCCGGGTCAGTCCTCCTGTGAAGACCGCAAGATTAGTGGCGTCTGAACGGGCTGACGGGACCAGAACCGCCGAACAATCCAGGAGCTTGTACGCCGCGTGCGCGAGAGACTGCGGTGCGTCCCAGCTGTCAGCGACGAGGTGACCGGCCTCCACGCCGAAGTGATCAAGCCCACTAACGTCTCGAAGGTCGAGTACCCGCTGAAACCGCAGCTGGAAACTATAGACGGCCCGCGGTCTCTTGATCCGGACCGGTTGCTGGGACTCGATGAAGTCGAGCTCCGCATGTGCTCCACCCAACGTCAATGAGAAATAGAACGCTTCGAACTCGCTCGTATTCCATCGTGCGCCCTTTGAATTGGACGAAAGTGCTCCGGAGCCCTCGAAAACAACCCTCCAGGCCTCGCCCTCCCAAGAGACTACCCGGTTCGCCAACTCAGCGAGGAGTTCTGGTTTGAACGGCGGACCGTACATTCACACCTCAACACCGGGTCTCGAATCAGGAATAAGCTGCAGCCTGCAGGCGATCGATGATCGCTAGTACTTCCTCGGTCTGGCCAGCTCGAATCGCATTGGCGGGCGATCCACCATCCAACTCTGGGTGGGGCGCGAAGATCCAAAGCTTCGCATCCTCCGGGTCGTAAAACTGCGATAGCTGGTCAAGGATCCATTCCAGCTTCAGGATCTGGTCAAGTGCACTAGGGCGCGGACTCGATTGACCCGTCTGCCAACGAGAGACTGTCTGGGGTGTTGTGTCGATCAATTTCGCAACATCCCTAGATGTGATGCCTCCGACCCTCCTGATCTTGTCGAGGCGCTCAGCGAGTGCGGACATATTACTGCTCCTTCCGGTCATGCTTCGACCGGATATCAATGATCTTCGTTTCGGTCGGATGCTGATCGGCGGACGTCGATCGCGGGGGGAGGTGTATCCTCCCCCGAGGGGTTGCGGCACCTCCCCCGACCTTCTGGTACTTGTCAGCACTCCGCTGCTGACGAAACGCCATCTCCCACTGCCGCAAACGCGAAGCGTGTGTCTGGAGTTCACCACTTGCCGAGCATACGGACCTGGTCGCTTCGATCGCGCTCTTGAGGCGAGACAGGGACTCACTACGCCGTTCGTCCGTCGGTATCCGCGACAGTGACAAGACCTCTTGCGTCCTCTGGTACACGTAGTGCCGTCTCGGATCTCGCACCATCTCCTCCTTGGTGGTGCAACAATCCGAGTTCTGGCAGACAAGCGAATGCCTGACGCCCGGATTCTGCAGTAGCTTTCGAGCGACTTTCCTTGAGACCAGGGCCCCTAGCCCCTGCAGGTAGACGCGAGGAGCTGGCATGCGTCCCTTACCCGTGGGGGTCTTCATGTAGGAACGGAGGTCACATGTCTCTCCAATCGTGAGACCCGACTCGACGGCTCCGATGGCGCCAAACGCCATTAGGTGCAGACCCAAGGCCCCCATCTTCTCACCAAGGATCGGGAGGCTCAGGCCATGCAGCGCGCGGGCAAGAGCGATGACCCTCTGGATCCTCGGCGCTGTGCTGTCCGATACGCCAAAGCCGTCCAAGCGCAATGAAACAGCATCGATAGCGCCAGAGCTACGAATTCTCTCGAGAAACCCTGCCAGGTACATCATCGCCGCGTCGGGACCGATCGCGCGAAGGCTCAGCGTGAGGGGATAGTAGATCGCCACACGCCTGCCTCCTCGCTCGTCCAAGGCGTGCCGCAGTTCGACAGCGAGGCGCTCATCCACGTTAAGCCAAGGGGACGGCAACGTGCGAAGGTAGTGCGAAGGGGCCAAGACGGAGGCCATACCCGAATCGACAGCTTGCGATGCGACCTCGGCGCAGTAGGCAGCAATGAAGCGGTCGGTGAAGAGCTCCGGAGCGTGGATGTCGGCCCCGGCCCAGGGCAGTTCCTGCACGCCCCGACGGACCCACCCACCAGTCGTCGAAAGCTCCACGCTCAACGGATCGAGGATCGAATCGATACCTGCGCCATCCGCCGCCTGCAGAAGATCCTCGGCCCCCTCCATGTCAGTCGCAGACAGAATGATGCCGGAGCCCAACCCCACCCCCTCCGAGATGAGTCCAGCCGCTCGCTTCCGGTCACGGTGCGCGATCCGGAAGTAGGTCCCGAGACTTGAGGGCAAGAGCCTGAGTTGTGGCGTGCTGCCAATCACGACGGTCCTCCGATGTACACGTTCGCATCGACATTTCCGTCGACACTGACGTTACCATTTGCGTTAACATTTCCGTTAATGTTTGCAGGCAGGACCCAATAGCGCAAGGCCATCGAACTACCGCTTAGGGCGCGGCGCCGAAGGTCGGCTTCCCGGCTTTCCACACCCGGGGAATACCAACTCGCGCTTCGGAAGCGCTACGTCGGCACCGGTATCTCCGGACCTGCGAGCCGCAACTGCTCGCCGGCAACATCCACCAACGCCAGACGTGCCCAGATGGCCGGCGCAATGCCGTCTAACGTGATTGTGTTGCCGAACCGGCCATCCCCGCCGGTCGCTATCGGACGATACGCAACGGACTCCTGACAACGCCACGCGCAGCACGCACGCTCACGGCCGGTTGGGACGGAGCGCCGCAGGCGCGGAGCCGGCAACATGCAGTTGTGCGGTGGCCCTACGCGCGATCCATAGCAAGCTCTCGCAGCTTGATGCCCCTTCGGAGCAGCTCGCGGTCTGAGGACAAGTCTTGGAGCTCCACGAACTCTGCGAAGCTCTCAAGCCGGTGGCGTAGTCCCATGAACACCACGAGGAGCTGGTCGACGAACGTCTTAAGTTGCCAGAGCAACTGTTCAGCCGAATCAAATGAGTGGTGGTTGTGCACGAACTCGTTCCGGACCGAGCGGAGGCCTTCGAGCACCTGCCGCGAGAAGTCACGATCAATCCACACAGAACTAGCCCGCCACACAGTCACGTCGTAGGGCGCTCTGCCGGTTCCAGTCAGCTGCTCAAGCACCGCCCATAGCCGGACGAAGGCAGTTTGGTGATCGGCGTGGTCCAAGGAGCGGATATACATGTGGAGTGCCGTTCGAAAGGCCTCACCGAATTTCTCGTTCCGCAGAACCAGCCTTGCCTCCTTGACCAGCCCAGCTAGCCCGTCGGCCCGTGGGTCTAGGTCTATCACCTTGCGAGGCTGCCGATACTCCGGCTCCCACCAGTAATTGTCCGTCGCGGAAAGCCCAGAGTCGTCATGGACGGTGTGCAGCGGACCGAGGGTGACCGGAGACACGGGTGTGGGGGCCGCGTCGCCAAGCGAGATGCGCCAGGATCGGAACGAGAGGCCCAGAGTCCAAAGTGCCCGGACTGTGTCGAGGCTCGCGGTAGCGCGATCCATCGCACCAGCGGCGTCTCGGGCCAGTACAGACGTGCGGACGAAGCAATACCCGCTCGAGGCGTGATCCTCGAAGAACCGGGACTTCTTCGCGAGCTCTGGGAGGGTGAGCCCGGCCGGGGACCTCAGCGTGAAACGGTGGGAGATCCCTTCGAGCGTGATACCTCGGAAGGAAGATCTGGGCCTCACCGAGACGGTCGACAGGACCGTGAACTGCTTCGGTCGCCGCCTTAGGGATCGGCGTTCCTCCTTCTCAAGGGTTTTCAGAAAGGCGGTCGCTTCAAGCTTGACGTCGGACCTCTTGAGTTCGGCGATCGTCCGCTTGACGAGCGTCCCCCGCTGTGAGGGATCGGTCGAAGTATTGAACACGATCGCTGACGACAGCAGCTCGACATACGCGTCCCAGATTGGCATAGCCGCGAATTCGACCGATACACCCGTCTCAGACGCCGAGACGAGGGGGTCGATCCGCCTGAGAATAGCGTCCGAGGAACCCCTCAGCCTTTTCGATCGCCACTTCACTCGACCCTCCGTCGAAGAAGGATGCTTGAGGACGTATCAAAGATTCCCACTGTGTGGGGGGCCCCGAGATGCGCGCCGGATTCCTCTCGACTTGCACGTGCCCGCGGGCTGCCGCATAACGTGATTGTGTTGCCGAACCGGCCACCGGGGCCGGTCGAATCGCACGATACCGCGCAGAGTATCCGAACCGCCACACGCATCCCGTGCGTTCCCGGCCGGTTGGGGCGGAGCGCCGCAGGCGCGGAGCCGGCAACATGCAGTTTGGCGTCGGGCCAGCAGATCGGACCGGAGGCCCGTCGCCTACCCCTCTAGAGATCCGTGATCTCGACCAGCGGTTCGCCGGCGTCTAGGAGTTCGATGGCGTTGGGCAGCGCCGCCGCCAAGATCTCTCGCAGGACCGCGTTGGACGTGTTCCCGCAGGTCAGCCAGATCACCTGCGGCGGCGGACCCATGCGTTCGACCATCTCCACGAAATCCCGATCCTTGGTCATGACGATCGCCGACTGGGAACGGGCGAGCGCGAAGATCGCTTCGTCCGGGAGCGCTCGGAGATCGGGATCAGATTGTACCGCGATCAGAGACTCAACCTCGAACGAGGCCTCGACCCATGTACCGACACGCGGTGAGATCTGCGCGTCGAGCCAGAGTCTCACGCGGCGAGTATCGGGTGATTGAGTCGCCGGCTTGCGAAGCGCAGGCTCGCTTCGATGTCTTCCGCTTCGAGGGCCGGCATCTCGTCGAGGATCTCCTGCTGCGAGAGGCCGCCGGCGAGCAAGTCCAAGACGTCCGTCACGCGGATTCGCATGCCGCGAATACACGGACGTCCGCCGCATTGCTCAGGATTTACCGTGATCCGGTCCATGATCTCGGCCATCGCTCCTCCGGGAATCGTCGTCGGGTCATCTTTCGGGACAGATCGAATCTACCCCGACCCGGCCCCGAGACGATACAGCCACCCCGTCTATCCAAGCGCTCACGGCCTGTCGCCAAACGTGATTGTGTTGCCGAACCGGCCCACCGAGGCCGGTCGATTCGGACGATATCGCACGGGATATCCGAAGTGCTAGCAGGATCTGCTCGGACGAGGGCCGGTTGGGACGGAGCGCCGAAGGCGCGGAGCCGGCAACATGCAGTTATCGGGCGTAGCAACCACTACTGCGCGTCGGGGTCGTCCTCACTAGGAAGGCGCCACACAGTTCTGGCAGCGCTGGCCAAACCCGCCTGGCGAGCTTCGAGGGCGTCGAGGTCCCACTCCCCGAGCTCATCAAGCGCGCGAGTCAGGAGGAGCTCCGATTCGGCATACGACGCCTTCTTCGTGTCGAACCCGGCGTTGCTTATCCGCTGGTTGAGCCGACTCGAGAGCAGCGTCAGGTTCCCGATTCGATTGACGATTTGGGCGTGCCGGGGCCATCGATGTCCGTCGGCCGGACGCTGGGGGTAGATGTGCTCTAGGTGAACACGGTGTGGTGGAGCCACATCAATCTCCTCCGTGGCGCGCTGGTCCAACTCAAGCTCCCGGAGGAGGTAGCGAGCAGACTTCTGCCTCCGGACCGAGGCCTCACGGAACTGGGCCTCGAATCGGTCGAGGGATGGGAGCGCATCCAGCAAGCCTGCGTGCGTTGCGGCGAAGTCACCGGACTCCCGAAGCGCTCGTGCGAGTCGGAACACGACGGTCTCAAGCCGACTGTTCTCCAGGTTCCCTATGACGTTATGGCGAACAAAGAACGCGACCGAGGCAGCGAGCAAGTCGCGAAGCTGGTCGTCACTCCCGACGTGATGAGCGCTCATCACTAGCGGGAGGAGCGCCTTAGCATTCAAGAGCTGCAAGTCCGAAAGGAGCCCCGAGATCACCTCGTCATCGTGCCGCCCCGCTACAAGGTCGGTGTATGTAGCGGCAGACTGCCGAAGGTCCCGCGAAAGCTCGAGCGAATCGACGTTGTTGCTCTCGACGAAGTCCTTTATCTCCCTGTAGAGCCGTCTCGTCTTCACATCCCCCTGCCGGGAAAGCCAGTAGTGCCGAAGGAAGTCTTGGACTTTAGCCTCTTCCTCCACCTCCAAGACCTCAAGCCAGCACTCTACGACTTCAGCGCGGTCGTCTTCCCCCGCCCTCCGGATCAGTAGGTTCCGTAGGAGATCCGGGGTCGAGAGCCCAATCCCTCGGTCGTTCAGAGTCTCGAAGACCGACGCGGCGCTGTCTTCATCATCCGAGGTAACGGCCACAACGGCCATATGATCGGTGAGTACCCGTTGCACTCGGAGTGCCCATCGGAATGCCGCCTCGCCGCCCCCAAGTTCCGCGTACCGTTCTTCGAACTGCGTAGCGAAGAAGTCCCGCGCGGTACGGATCAGCTTGTGGGACTTGAGCTGCGGATCCGGCCGATCCTCACGGTCTTGGGCATCCTGAACCTCGTTGCGGAAGAAGTCACGGTCATACCTGTTCAGGGTGAGCTTGTAGGTGTTCCGATCAGAGGCGTCATCGTAGTCGGTGATGTACCTCTGACCCACGCGTGTGGCCGCATCCTCCCGGTAGCGAGCCAGGTACTCGCGGATGACCGAGAGGAGAATGGTCGCGGTCGCTGCGCGCTGTTGGCCGTCAAGCAGGAGGTGGGCGTCCGGTCGAAGGACGAGCACCACCGATCCTAGGAAGTACTCTCGCCCTTGCAGATTGTCGTCGGGAAAGCGCTCGGAGAATGCGATAAGGTCGAGCCAGAACGTCTCAACTTCCCGGGCCGTCCAACTGTAGTCTCGTTGCCATTCGGGTACGACGATCGGGGGATTGGTCATACTCAGCAGCTCCCCGATCGTGCGCTTGTTGGTATCGAACGTCGGCATGCTTCCGATTCTCCTCTTGGAACTCGCTACGGGATCAGTCCTGCCCTAGCGCCAGCAGGCTCCCGGCTATGCCCGATAACGTGATCGTGTTGCCGAACCGGCCACGCGGCCGGTCGTATCGGAGGATACCGCACAGGCTATCCGAACCGCTACACGGATCCCACGCGTTCCCGGCCGGTTGGGTCGGAGCGCCGCAGGCGCGGAGCCGGCAACATTCAGTTATCGGGCGGCGACGAACCCCGTGACGTCCAAGCAACCTAGGTCGGGACCCGCGATGGATCGAACACACGTAGAACGTCCGGGATGTTGATTGCCAGCGGTAGAACGGACGACCGCTGGGCTAAACTCATCCGACGCCAGAACGCTTCGGCGGCTTCAAACGATTCGAAGTGAGACCAGCAAGCAGGATCCAGGAGGACGTTCACGATTAGCGTTCTCGCGAGGACCTCTGCGAGCATCGCCCGTTGCAGCAGCCGTAGGAGGCGGGCCCGCTTCGAGAGCCACCTCGGCATCAGGCGGTACGGGCCTCGGAGGTGCTCGATGCTGCCACGTAGCTGGTAAAGCTCTTTCAAATACGGCTTGGCTCGTCCGGTGCAGAACTCAGAGGTTCTGTCCTGGTAGTGCTGCCACTTCCACGGGACGACGAAGCCTTCCGTAGCGCGGACGAACTGGTGGAGGCGCACGTCGGCGGACTCGGCTTCGCAGCCTTCTCGGAACGTCCGGAGAATGCGGTTGAAGCGTTCGCGGCCCGCGGAGCGATCGATAGCCTCAAGCTGAACGGCGACCCGATGGGCCAGCCGGACGGATGAAACGGTGACCGATCGCGACGGAGAACCCGCCACAGACCACGTTTGGTGGTATGGGTCAAGCCGTTCGATGGACAAGCGGCCATCCGACATGCGTCCCTCAAACAGCGTCATCCGGCCGTGGCTGAGGAAGGGCACCCCGATGAGTAGTCCGTAGTAGAGCTGGAGCACTGATCGATGTAGATCAAGATCTTGGTGGTCGGAGCCCGCCAACGCCCAAAGGAAGAGCCGTGTTCGTTCGAGCTCCCAGCGATGGCCTGCGCCGATCATGCCTTCCCAGTCCTCGATCACTCCATCCGGCAGGTCGCTGGTCACAGCCCAAGGTCCGTCGAGGTCGATCAGTCGCCGGGGGGCACCCCCGGCCGAGCAGTTACTGATCGCCAACAGCGAGAACTGGTAGCCATCACGAACGGCAATGCTTCCCGGCACGCGGCCTCCAGGTAATCCGTAGGCGAGCGGGGCGGTGCTGCCCCGGTCGAGTCGATGCCCGATAACGTGATTGGGTTGCCGAACCGGCCCACCTGCACCGGTAGATTCGGACGATACCGCACAGGATATCCGAAGAGCTAGCAGAATCGGCTAGGTCGAGGGCCGGTTGGGTCGGAGCGCCGCTAGGCGCGGAGCCGGCAACATGCAGTTATCTGGAGTGCCGCGCTCAGAACGGGAGCCAGTCCGCGTTCCCGCTCGGGCCGTCATCGGCTGTCCCGGGAGGCGGCAGCTGGACTCGCAACCAGAGATCCACGATCTGCGGACGATCCAAGAACATCACGCTCCGCCTCAGGTCGGCGTCGAGATTCTCTGCCATGAGACGTTTCGCCGCCTTCGTGATTTCCCCGGCCGACACGATGAAGACATGGTCAACAAGGTTCCGGCGGTTTGTATCGGGATCCCAGATCGGATCGCGGAGCGCCATCCGAACTTGGTCCAGCACGGTCGCGATGTTCTGAGAAAGAGATCCGGCACGTGAGTCGAGCTTCTCCTTCTTCACCTGAGCGCCGAAGTACAGGTAGTTGTCGGTGGGCAGCCGGTACTTCATCCAGAGGTCCTTCCCGAACTCTAGGGACCGGTCCTTGTGGCCAGCCACCGCGATCCGCATGAAGCCAAGCTGCCGGAACAGCGGAACCACCACCTGCTCGGTGAACTCGTCCTCCGAGGCTCCGTCAATCCAAGCCTCCAAGTCCCTGCTGGTGCTAAGCTCCTCCGCCGTGAGTGCTCGACGGATCGGCTTGATCCCGGCGCTAGAGTCACCTGACCCCAGACTTCGCACGTGACATCGACCTGCGCCATCGAAGTACGCTTGTAGGTCGTCTCTTGCTAGCGCGCCGTTCACGTCATGGAGGGCTGCTTCTCGTCGTGCCTCGTCGCCGATCTCGATTGGGTCTAGGAGTTCTTGGATAACGCGGAGCAACGCATCTGACGGAAGGCCGGGATGGGTGGTGGGCGCCTGATTCAGTTCCGTGAGGACAGTCTCGACCCACCAGCCACGTGTGGAGCCGTCATGCACGTAGTCGAGATCGCAGTTCGTGAAGAACCGGGTTAGATGTGAGCTGGACCTGTACGGGAAGTTCGGCCATTCGAACCCACCGCTTCCGCCTGATGCGCCGCACACCATCTCGGCTAGAGCCCTGATCGTTCGGCCGCTAAGCTTCACCGGACTGTCTCGGAGTGAGCCAGCGGCCGGCATCCGCCCGAGTCACAACTCCGCGCTGCAACGGTCGCGATCACCAAGGCCGGACAGTCGTACGAGCATGAACATGGTCCGCCACGACTTCGTCGAGACGATCCGCTAGGCGCTGAATCACGCCTTTCCACCGCAGCAATGTTGCCTTCCGAAGGTAGGGGGATTCGCCATGCGCGACTTCGTTCCTCGCCTTCACGATTCGGTCCAGTTCCTTTTGGACGCTCGCGTTAGAGAACTTCTGCCAGCGCACTCGGCGGTGCTTCATGATCCAAGGAATGCCCAAATTGAAGAACAGGCGGTTCACTTTGGCAGTGCTCGCGTTGTTCAGCTTCCCGCTGGTGTCGTTCTTCAGGGTGTTCCTCTCTCCCTGGCTAACCTGCGTGAACACCAAGTCCACCGCAGCGTCATAGACCTCCTCCACGTAGGCCTCGAACGCTGCCGATAGCAGAACCACGCTGCTGCGTAGTATCGCGGCGCCCTGCGCATCTCTCCCTCGTCCGCGCCCATCGGGGCAAACCAGGTCGCGCGCTGCAATGAGCTCGTCGAAGTCTTGGAGCCGAGACTCCAAATGCGTACGGGCTGGGGATGGCATCTAGTCCCTCCGATA
Source organism: Longimicrobiales bacterium (assembly GCA_028284495.1). Lineage (GTDB taxonomy): Bacteria > Gemmatimonadota > Gemmatimonadetes > Longimicrobiales > Gaopeijiaceae > Gaopeijia. Next base: position 153,979 of record JANQRP010000016.1, read on the forward strand.
CACTGAATCGAGCTCGAACGACGAACGCCCGCCACTGACACAACCGGCAGAAGGCATTCCAGATAACGTGATTGTGTTGCCGAACCGGCCATCAGAGCCGGCCCTATCGGACCATATCGCGCAGAGGATCCGAACCGCCACACCGAACCGACCCGGTCGAGGCCGGTTGGGTCGGAGCGCCGCAGGCGCGGAGCCGGCAACATGCAGTTACAGGACGTGGCCGACCTTCCGGTACAGTGTGCACGCCTCGACGTAGGACATGACTAGAGGGGTGGCAGCCTCACGACGTGGACCGTCTGCTGACCGTACTCGTCAATTGAGACCACCGCCGCTCGATCGCCGCGCACCCTGAACGGGTACCTGTCAGTCATATTGGTGAACGGCGGAAAGACGACCGTCGTGAACGCGCCAGTCTCGGGGTCCCACACGATTGTGGTCAGCGGTTCTCCCACGATCGACTGGATACGAGACGTGCGTCCGAACCATACGCGGCCGTGATCGTCGCGGAAGACGGACAGGATGATGACGGGCAGCTGCCGTCCGAGCGTCTTGGGAGGGTCGGCTCCCATGATCTCGTAGGCCCGCTCCACCAGTTCCATGTCCTGCTCGATGGGCCTCCAATCTGGACGAGGAAGTCGGGCGGTCTCACCCGAGACCAGGCTCCCGACCGCAACCGAAGAGTCTTGGTCCAGATAGACGTACTCCCCGTTCCGATTGATGTGAAACGTCCTCTCCCCGAGATGGTACGGGTGCGGAGACTCAAGTCCGTCCGCCTTCTCCACCAGGTCCGACTGCGGAAGAAGATCAAAGGGGACGAAGCGCCCGGTCGGTTCCGGGCCGGTACTCAGGTCTGTGCCCTGTAGTCCCCAAACTGGTGGGTCAACGCTCGTATCGAAGCGCCATCCATAGAGCTTCGGTCCCGAGCCTACCGTTGGGGATAGCTTCTGCGCTGCAATACGGTACGTGACAGGCTGGTCTCCAAAGAGCGTGACGCGCCTGTGTCCGTGGCTGACGGTTGCGAGCGTTCCGTCCGGGAGCTGCGTGACGGCCACCACTCCTGAGAGCTCTCCGGGGCCGTCTCCCTCACCTCCAATCGTGTCTGTGAGCTGTCCGCGCTCGTCGAAGATCGCGAGGTGGTCGGCCTGCCGGTCTGCGACGGCGAGACCTCCGTCATCGAGAAGCTCCACCGATTCGATGTTCCCGAAAGGGTAGTCGCCGGTCGTGAAGAGAACCTCGACGTCGAGCGTGTCCATCACGGAGGACTCCGTGATAGATGTCTCGGGGGAGCTACACGCCGCGAGGACAATCACCGCCAGAGTCGCCCACCGAACGGGGGGACCGATCCGGCAAATCCGCGATTGAAGCTCCCGTGGGTCGAATGCCATGTCCTGTAACGTGATTGGGTTGCCGAACCGGCCATCCGCTCCGGTCGATTCGGACGATATCGCACAGGCTATCCGAAACGCCACACGAAACCGGCCCTTCGCGGCCGGTTGGGTCGGAGCGCCGAAGGCGCGGAGCCGGCAACATGCAGTTACAGGACGTGGCCGTCCGTCGGCTCAACCCAGCCGAGGACTTGCGTGCGGTGTCCCCACGCGCCCCACCAATCTGCCCACGACGGTGACCCCGTTCAGGACCCCAGATGGTCTGTGTCTCCGTTTCGTGGCCCTACGGGGCGTATCGAGTTTCCGGAGCAAGAAGAGCTCTAGAGCGTGCTCGGCCAGGTCCCTCCGGCCGAGTACGAGGAGCACTTTCACCGCGGGCTACGGGTCACACCGACCCGCCCACACTCACACAAATCTGTCTCCGGTAGACCCGGGGCGATTCACGGAGCCTTCCAGGGTCAGGCGCAGACCCAGTCCTGGACGTGGTACATCGGGGTGTTCCTCTCCACCGGAACAACTGGCCCGTCGGGGATGTCCCAGCGGCCACGCTCCCGACCATCTTGGAGCAGACGAACGAGAAGCACTCGATAGGTAGAGGCCGAGCAATCCAGCGCGACCCTGTACTGCCGCTCGTTGTAGTCGGGGCCCATTTCGTTAGGCCCCTCGGCGACGACGATTTCCCTCTGTACGCCGGCGCTAGCCATCCCCGCGTCTCCTAGGACGCTGACCTTGTATCCGGGCTCCCTTAGAGCCACGGACGTTCGATCGCCGAGGTCGAGAGGCGAGACGCGTACGGAGGCCTTGTCAGACAGGGCCGAATAGGCGGTCTGCTCCATCGTGAGCGTCGGAGCGGTGATTCGCTCCAACGCCCCTTCCGGGGCACGCACCGCGTCTGCCGGCGCGTTGGTACCGTCGGTGGTCTGGGGGGCGTCTCCACGGAGGCCAATCCTGTTCATCAGCTCCACCACGGTCGCATCGTCCTCATCAGCGCGCTCGCCGCACCACTTGGCATACTCGATGCGAATCGCGTCGGAGACGGTCGTTTCGCCGGATAGTCCAGGGGTCATCTGGGTCCCCGCTCCAGCCTCGATGATCCTTCGTGCGGCGTCGGGCCACCATCCGGTAGCCGTCTCGTCAGCTTCCCGCACACATGGCAGGTTGGCCGGCCCAGCATCGCCGAGGAACTTGAGCATCGCGGCACTCAGCCACTCCGTACGATCCTCGGCGGGAGCATCCCAAAGCATGAACCGGCGGACTGTCACCACGCGCGGATCAGGTCTGAGCGGATCAAGTGTGACCTCCCAACTCGGCCGGTCGAGTAACTCAAGCTCAGGCAGCATCTGGATCGCCCCTGCGTGGCCGGCCTCGGCGGCCCGCTGCACCAACTGAACACCGGTGAGTGTATCGGGCGGAAAGACGCCGCGGATTAGACCGCGTCCCAGGGAGAACATCGCATCGGGCTGATGCGCGGCTGCTGCCCGTCGCCACCACTGCTGGGCCAGGGCGGTGTCCGCCGGGACCGACTGCCCGACGAGGTGAATTAGCCCCAGATTGAACATCATGGCTGGAGCAAGATCGACGGCGGTCTCGTGGCCGGCGTCGGCTGCTTCGAGAACCAGTTCAATCCCCGCCACCGTGTCCGTCGGAAAAGTGCCGTCCAGGAGTCCCAATCCGAGATGGAGCGTCGATTCAGGATCCCCGGCTGCGGCACCTCGCTCCCACCACGCCTGAGCACTGGTCGTGTCTGCCCCGAGGCCAACCCCGAGAAGGAACGCATATCCCACCGAGTAGTTGGCGCCAGCGATGCCGCGCTCCGCCGCTTTGCGAAACCACCGCACGGCCTCAGCAGGGTCCTGCGCGACGCCCGATCCCACGTAGTAGTACTCACCGAGCCGATTAGCAGCCCTTGCATCGCCTGCATCGGCTGCCACCCGGTACCAGTGGGCGGCTTCCACCATCTCACGGCGTTGGTCGAACATATCGCCGAGTGCGTATGCCGCCTCGCTCTCTGCGATCTCCAATCGCGCCATCATCGCGAAGACCTCTGCGGTATCGCCTGCGGCAAGAAGGTTCCGGATTTGGCCGTATATGTCCCCAGAACTCTGGCTTGATGCACCGGCCGGTGCGCAGAAGACGAGAAGTGCCACAATAAGGGACGACCGCACGGCGTGGACCTCGTTGCCGGAGGGATACCTTCACACGATGGCAGCTTATGGTTGCCTGACCACATCGAGCAACGGCAGCGTCGCGGCGCCGCCAGGTCCATTCTCGGACAGCTGCGCATTGCCGAGAATCACCCCCGGTCAGCCCCGCCCGCGGGCCGTCGCAGAACGAGCTGCTCGCGGTCGCCTCTTCCGGATCCTCGGACGAGGCCAGGCAGCGAAACCACGCGAGGCCGGACGCGAGCCCTTCGATAAGCGCCTCCCCGGAGACTTCGGCACCTGGAGCACCTGAGACGAGCACCCGCCGGGGGCGGGCCGCCGCGTGCGAACGCATGGCCCACCCGAGCATAACGCTGACGCAGCGGCGCATCCGCCACGCCGCGCGTCGACTGCACCGCCGAGACATCCTGCCAAGCGCACCACGAACCCGTTTGCGGTTCATGCTCGGCCGGCGGCGCGTTCAGTCCTGTCTCAGGTGACGCCCCCATCCGTCACTGTCCAGCTTCCAAGCCATGTCCTGTAACTGCCTCTTCCCGAACATCCGCGTCGGCAACCACCCACCGTGCGGCGAACTTCCGACGGCGACTGCCGCCGAAGTCCTACCGAGCCTGGACCGCCCGGACCGCGGACGCAACCTAACCGTACACGCATCGGCGCCGACCCGACATGGCGGGACCAGCGTCCGAAGGCACGCTCCGGCTCGATTCTGGGCGTAGCCGCGTAGACGTCGCCCACCTCGACGAGGCCTCGCAGGACAACGACCGACCGTCAGACGGCGTCGCAGTCGGGTGGCCGGGCGAGAAACTCGGCGGACGGCACAGCGGCCAGCGACGCGGGCGAGAGCTCGGGGTGAGCGTCCGCGTACGCCCGCACGAGGCAGTAGCCGATGGTGTAGCCCGCCCAGCGTGGAACGACGCTGCCGAACCATGGACCGCCGAACATGAAGGTGTCCTGGAACTCGCGCGCGGGCGATTCGAGTGCGGGCCGGATCCGCTCCCACGACGGATCGACCTGGTCGGGCGAGAGGGCCCTCGCCGACGGGTGAAGGACGTCGGGATACAGCAACCAGGCGAAGTGATGGGCACGCCCCTCTCGAAGCAGGACGTCGAGGCCGGTGGGCCATTGCGCCCAGGTCACCGCATGGTGGTACTCGTGGGCGATCGTGAACGGGAGTTCGCGGAGGATGTCGGAATTCAGGCTCGGTGCCACGTAGAGCACGACCAGGTCGGGGGCGACGGTGGCGCCGCCAATCCCGCCCATGAGTTCGAGCACCGGTCCGGACGGCGACTCGGCCAGGACAACGCAGACGTCGGGTGGTGCTCCCGGCATCGCGGCCCGAGACGACCGGAGCGCCTGCTCGACCGCACCGAAGAGCCCCGCCTCGTCCCAGAGTTCGAGGTTGCGCCGCGTCCACTCCGGGTCGCTCCCGGCGTCCGCGGAGAACTGGTAGACACTCTCGGGGCACGGGGCGACGAGCTCGGAGCGCTGCCTCGTGATCCAGACGGTCGACTCCGCGCCGTCTTCGAAGGCGATCTGGTGAGCCCTGGGTCGTGCGTCAGCGACCCGGTCGCCAGGCGCCTCTGCACGCGCGCACGCCAAGACGCTCAGGGCGAGTAGAAGGAGAAGGGATGCGGTACGCGTGCGATCACTCACCGGCTCGGCGCGAGATTTATATAGTGTCACGATATATAGTCACGCTGAGTATCGAGGGTCAACGATCCGGATCCTCGAGGGCCGGCGGGTACGGGAAGGGCCATCGGCGCGGCCGGCCGGTCAGTCGGCGTCCTCCGATCCCACCCGCCCCCTCAACGGCGGATACGCCACCGCCAGTGCCGCTCCCCGGTACACGACGAAGCCCACGAACGCGATCCACAGGCCCAGGTTGTCGAGCGCCGGGACCAGCAGCAGCGACGTGCCGATGAACGCGAGGCACGACAGCACGCTCGCGTTCCGCATGGCCGCCGTGCCGGTCGCGCCCACGAACACGCCGTCGAGCTGGAAGGCGGCGAAGCTCAGCGCGATGTAGAGCGCGGCCCACGGAAGGAACGTGAGCGCCGTCTCCCTCACCGGCTCGAGATCGGTCAGCAGCCCGACCGCCCACGGGCCCGCGACGAGCGCAGCTCCCGCCAGCACGAGTGCCGACACGCCCGCCATCTGGGTCGAGAGTCGCACGGCTCGATCGAAGCTCTCGCGGTTTCCTGCACCGACCGCCCGACCCACCTGGATCTCGGTGGCGTGCGCATAGCCGTCGAGCAGGTAGGCGCTCAGCGTGACGAGCTGCAGCAGAACGTGGTTGGCCGCGAGGATGCGGTCTCCGAAGATGGCGCCCTGATTGGTGAACCATCCCATGCCGATCAGGAGGAACAGCGTGCGGACCATGATGTCCGCGTTGGCCCCGAGCGTCGCCCGAGCGGCGACCGGATCGAGGATGCGCCCCCTGGGCCACCACGCCTCGTCGTCCGTCCGCTCCTCCCGGAGCCCCCGCGCCACGAGCGCTCCTCCCAGAAGAAGCGTGCTCCATTCGGCCAGCGCCGTCCCGAGCGCGATGCCCTCGACGCCCCATCCGAGCACCCCGGCGAACAGGATGTCGAGGACGATGTTGAGGCCGTTCATCCAGAGCTGCGTCACGAGCACGGTGCGCGTCCGCCCCAGCCCGACGAGCACGCCCAGCATGACGAACACACCGAGGCTCGCGGGCGCCGCCCAGATCCGGATGTCGAAGTAGGCGCGGGTGAGGCCCTCGACCTCGGCGGTGGCACCCAGGATCTGGAGCGAGGCCCAGCGGATCGGCAGCTGGAGCGCGAGAATCGCGCTCCCGAGCGCGACGGCCAGCAGCAGGGCCCGCCCGAACGTCGCACGCACCTCCGCGGAGTCTCCCCGCCCCGCCGCCTGCGCCGTGAAGCCGGTGGTTCCCATCCGCAGGAACCCGAACCCCCAGAAGACGAAGCTGAAGATCAGCGCTCCGAGTCCGACCGCCCCGAGTTCGGCGACCGTACCCGCATTGCCGATGACGGCGGTATCCACGAGCCCCAGCAGCGGGATGGCCGAGTTCGCGAGCACGATCGGCCAGGCGAGCTCGAGGATCCGGCGGCGGGTGACGCGGGGCGCCGCGGCTGGGGACGGGGTCATCCCGTCAAGCTAGGCGCAGATCGGTCGATCCCGAACCGGCGAGCGAGCCGGCGACCCGCATGAGCAGGCGGCTTGCGGGCGCGCTTCGGCGCATCGAAGCTTCGCGGTCGTCGAACACCTCCACCCAACCCGTATGCCGCCCGGATCCGACCGCCTCGCCGACACCGTCCTCATGGTCCGCCCCGTGGACTTCCGCTACAACGACGAGACGGGCGTCGACAACGAATTCCAGCGGCCGCCGCGCATGTCCACTCCGGAGCTGACCGCGCGCGTGCTCGAGGAGTTCGAGGGCATGGTCCGCGTGCTCCGCGGCGAGGGCGTCGACGTCCTCGTACTCGAGAAGAATCGGGGCCTCGGCATCGAGACGCCCGACGCCGTCTTCCCCAACAACTGGTTCTCCACCGAGCACGACGGCACGCTGATCTTCTATCCGATGCTCGCCGAGAATCGCCGCGCCGAGAAGCGCGTCGTGGACGTCGAAGAGCTCCTGGTGCGGCACGGCTATCGCGTCCGGAATCTTCTCAACATCGGGTACTACCGACGGTCGCAGCCGGCCCTCGAAGGCACGGGCAGCATGGTCATCGACCACGACAACGAGATCGTGTACGCGGCCGAGTCGCTCCGGTGCGACCGCGAGCAGTTCGCGAACTTCGTCCAGGCCCGCCGCTACCGGGAGGGCGTGCTCTTCCGAACCGCTGGCTCCAGCGGAAACCCGATCTACCACACCAACGTGATGATGAGCATCGGCGACCGTTTCGCTTTGGTCTGCGCCGACTGCATCGTCGATCCTCTCGAGCGCGAGGACGTGCGGGCGCGCCTTCGGGCCACGCACCACGTCGTGGAGATCTCGATGGAGCAGATGGAGCGGTCGTTCTGCGGCAACATCCTGCAGGTACGCGACCGTCGGGGGCAGGCGGTCATCGTCATGAGCCGGACCGCGCACGATGGCTTCACGTCGGAGCAGCGCGAGGAACTCGCCCGCTTCGGGCGGCTCGCGCCGGTGGACATCCCCACGATCGAGGAAGTAGGCGGCGGGAGCGCGCGCTGCATGATGGCCGAGGTGTTTCTGCCCCGGATGGTGACCGCCTAGCTCGCGACCGCCTCCGTCAGGTGGGCGTGGATCGCAGAGATCACGACCGAGCCCTCCCCCACGGCGGACGCCACCCGCTTCACGGATCCGGCCCGCACGTCGCCCACCGCGAACACGCCGGGCTCCGACGTCTCGTACGGTCGCGCGTCGGCCCGCGCGTCCCGCCCGGTGATCACCATGCCGTTGGGGTCGCGAGTCACGAGGTCCCCGACCCAGTCTGTCGAGGCGACGGCTCCGATCATGATGAAGAGCGCGGAGGCGTGGAGGGTGCGCGTGCGGCCGTCCGCGTCACGGAGCGTCACGCGCTGCAGCGCTCCGTCGGATCCCCCGACGTCCACCACCTCCGAGCGCGTGTGCAGCTCGATCCGTTCGTGTGGCAGGATCCGATCCGACAGGTAGGAGGACATCGTCTCCGACAGGCCGTCTCGTCGGACCACGAGGTGCACGCGAGACGCGTAGCGCGAGAGGAACATCGCGGCCTGGCCCGCCGAGTTGCCCCCACCCACCACCACCGCCTCGGAGTCGCGACAGAGTCGAGCCTCGAGGTCGGTCGCGGCGTAATACACGCCCTGACCCTCGTAGTCCTCCAGGCCGTCGATCGGCAGCCGCCGGTACTGCAGCCCCGTGGCGAGGACCACGCTGCGCGTGCGGACGCAGCGTTCGTCGTCGAGCACGACGTGGAACAGCCCGTCGTCTCCACGCACCAGGCTCGTCGCTCGCCGCGGCACGGTGAGCTTCGCCCCGAACTTGAAGGCCTGTGCCGCGCCCCGCCGCGCCAGCTCCGCGCCCGAGAGCCCGGTCGGAAAGCCGAGGTAGTTCTCGATCCGTGACGACGTGCCGGCCTGCCCCCCGATGGCGGTGTCCTCGATCACGAGCGTGCACAGCCCCTCGGACGTGGCGTACACGGCGGCACCCAGCCCCGCGGGCCCGGCTCCGACCACGACCACGTCGAAGATGTCGCTCGCGTCCGCGCGCAGATCGAAGCCGATCGCGACCGCGAGGTGCCGCGGCGTGGGTGCCAGAAGCACGCGGGAGTCCCCGACCACTGCTACGGGGCGATCCCCCGGGTGGTCGATCGAGCCCGGCAGGTCGGCGAGTTCGCACCATCGATGCGGAATTCCGCTGCGCTCCACGAACTCGAGCAGGCGCACCGTCCGACGGTCCTGCATCGACCCGGCGATGATCAGGCCCCCTTCGTGCCAGTCGACGAGCAGGCGTCGACGGGCGATGAAGGCCGGGATCACCACGTCGCCGATCGCGGGCACGGTCGCCACGAGCTCGGTGAAGACGTCCCGCGGGACCACCCGGGCCTTCAGGCCGCCCCGGGCGATGCCGGCCATGAACGCCCCCTGGCCCATGAGCATGCCCAGCTCGCCCAGGAACGTGCCCGCCTCGAGCGACACGACGGCACGACCGTCAGCCCGATCGAGGACGTCGACGGCGCCCTGCTCGATGTAGAGGAAGTCGTACGTCGGCTGGCCGACCTCGAACACGACGTCGCCGTCCGCGAAGGTCCGCTCCTCCGCGTGCGCCGAGATCGCGTCGAGGAAGCTCGGGTCGACCTCCGGCCACGCGGTGCGCTCGAGCGCCGTCCGCGGATTGAGCGACGTGCGGGTCTCCGTCACTGGATCACCGCTTCGTCCACGTAGCACCATCCCCACGTCTCGCCGGGCTCGACCGAGCGCACGATCGGGTGCTCGGTCTCGTGGTAGTGCGCCGTCGCGTGGCGCCCGGGGGAGGAATCGCAGCAGCCGATGTGGCCACACGTCATGCACACGCGCAGGTGGACCCAGTACCCGCCCGTGGCGAGGCACTCCTGACACCCGGGTCCGCTGGCACGGACCGTCCGCACCGCCTCGGCGTGGGTGCACCCCGCGGCCGCGGGGTTGCCGGCGAGGGACAGGTCCTGCTCGGGGTCGATTCTTCGATTCATGTCATGGCGCGTGCATACGCGAGGGCGCGCGCGTACGCGAGCTCAGTCCCCTTCCGTGATCGGCGTCGTTCCGCCGTGCATCTCGAACCACTTCCGGAGGAAGAGCTGCGTGCGGAGGAAGTTCGACGGGTTGCTGGACGTCCCGTGCCACTCGTCGTTGAAGCGGATCATCGCGGTCGGTACGCCGAGAACCTTGAGCGCGGCGTAGTACTCGTCCGTCTGCGAGATCGGCGTGCGCAGGTCGTTCACACCCGTCATCAGCATGGTCGGCGTGCTGACGTTGCCGACGTACATGAGGGGCGAGCGGCGCAGGTGCTCGCTGGGGTCGTCCCAGGGGAAGTTCTCGAAGTTGTTGTACCAGCCGATCCCGTCGGTCGTCCCGACGAACGAGAGCCAGTTGGTCACGGGGCAGTTGGCGGACGCCGCGGCGAAGCGGTCCGTCTGACCCACGACCCAGGACGTGAGCACGCCGCCACCCGAGCAGCCGTATACGAACATGCGGTCCTCGTCGATGTAGCCGCGGGCGATCACCTCGTCGACGCCGTTCATGAGGTCGTCGTAGTCCTTGCCCGGATATGCATTCTTGATCGAGTTGCCGAAGGGGCTCCCGTAGCCCGAGCTGCCGCGCGGGTTCGTGTAGAGCACCACGTAGCCGTTCGCCGCGTGCTCCTGCCATCCGAAGTTGAAGCCCACGTTGTACATCCCGTGGGGCCCTCCGTGGATCGAGAGCATCATCGGGTATTCGCGGTCGGGATCGAAACTCGGCGGCTTCACGATCCAGCCCTGGATCTGATAGTCGTCCACCGAGCTGTACCAGATCTCCTCCACCTCGCCGAAGGTCACGCCGGCGAAGACGTCGTCGTTGACCCGCGTGAGCTGCGTGAACCCCGCTGCGGGGTCGTCGAGGTCGAAGGAGACGATGTCGGAAGGCGTGGCGGGATCGGTGTAGGTCGCCACCGCGAACCCGTCGGCCGTGAACGAGCTCAGGCCGAGCATGTAGTTGCCCCGCGCCACCTCGCTCACCCCACCGTCGCGGTCGATGAAGTGCACGCCCCGCGTGCCCTCGGAGCTGACCGTCACGTAGAGGCCGCTCGCGTCGTGCGCCCACGTCATCCCGTTGATCTGGCGGTCGAAGTCGCCCGAGATCATGCGGGAACTCGAACCGTCCCGGTTCATCACGTAAACGTGGCTGTTCCGGTAGGTGTCGTCGTGGAAGTCCACGCCGCGGTAGGCGATCAGCTCGCCGTCGGGTGAGGGCAGCGGCGAGGAGTCCTGTCCGCGGCGTGTGGTGAGCTGCCGGATCGCGCCGGTCTGGACGTCCACCGCGTAGACCTCCGACTCGCGCCAGCTGAGCTCGGCGTCGGCCGTGCGGAGCGAGCTGAAGAGGAGTTCTCGGCCGTCGGGCGTCCACTCGCCGGTGGAGTGGTTCCAGTCGCCGTCGGTGAGCTGCCGCGCCGTGCCGCCCTCGGCAGGGACGATGAAGATGTGGCGCCACGTGTCGTCCGTGAATCCCTGCCGGTCCTGACGGTAGTCGGCACGGGTCACCACGCGCGGTGCGGCGGTCCAGTCGGCGCCGTCGGGCCGCCCGGGCGGGGTCACGGAGAAGGCGGGCTCGGCGTCCACGTTCATCGTGAAGGAGAGGTGCGTGCCGTCCGGCGACCAGCGGATGCCGCCCGGTCCGTTCTCGAGTCGGGTAATCTGGCTCTCCGCGCCCTCGGCGTCCATCCAGCGGACCCAGATCTGGCTGCCGCGCGGCTCGCCCTGGCGGGTGAAGGCGATCCGGGTACCGTCCGGCGACCACGTCGGGCCGGAGCCCTCGGTGAGGTGCCGCGCGCGGGTCCCGTCCGCGTTCATGATCCAGATCGACGACTCGCGCGAGTCGTTCATCTTGTCGATCCACCCGCGCGTGTACACGATCTGCGACCCGTCGGGCGAGATCTGCGGATTCGAGACGCTCTCCACGTCGAGGTACATCTCGAGGGAGATCGCGCGGGGACCGGCCTCCTGGGCCATCGCCGGCACTGCCGGCACGACGACGAGAAGGCCGGCGGCGGCGAGGCCGATCGCGAGGGAACGTGGGGTGGGCATGGGGACCTCCGACGTCGGGCAGGGTGACGATCCCGCGCCCCGGTCCGGGCGCGGAGACGGCTGACGCGAACGTAAGCGCCGCGCGCGGGACCCGCGAGGAGTTCCGTGAGGAGTTCCGTGAGGAGTTCCGCTGGACCGTGCTCGTCCGGGGGCGTACCCTCCGGCGCGGCCCGTCGGGTCGTTCCCGAGGCGCGCCTCGGCCAGGCACCGATCGCCCCCCACCTTCCTTCCCCTCGTGCGCATCGTCGCGGGCCGCCATGCCGGCCGAGATCTCACCTCACCCGGGCGCCGGATCCGCCCGACGGCGGAAGACGTCCGCGTCGCGTGGCTCGACTGGATCGCCGATCTCGTATCGGGCGCACGCGTCCTGGAGCTGTGTGCGGGCACCGGGGCCGTCGGGCTCGAGGCGCTGTCGCGTGGGGCGGCTTCGGTCGACTTCGTCGAGCGACACCCCGCCGCCCTTCACGCCCTCAAGGCCAACGTGAAGGCGCTCCGCGAGACCGACCGCACCCGGATCTTCAAGCGGGACGCGGTGCCGTTCACCGCCGGGCTGGACGTGGGCGCGTACGACCTCGTGCTCGCCGACCCACCCTACGGCTCGCGGCTCGGTCCGCTGCTGCTCGAAGGTTGGCGGGACCGCCACTACGCCCCGGTTCTCGTTCTCGAACACGCGACCGATCAGGACCTACCGAACGGAGCACGCCGGCTCGAGCTCGGTCCGACCACGCTCACTCGCTACGAGATCGCGACGTAGACGCATGCGCCGCGCTTGACGTCGAGCGTCGCTGACGCGCATGAAAGGACGCTGTCCCGTCCCGATCAGCCCGTCTCGACGGAGGAGTTCCCGATGCAGGAGGTCACGATGCCGCGCTGCACCCCTCGCTCGCTCCCGATCCTGGCGCTGGCCCTGATGGTCGTGGCCTGCGGCCCGGCGCCGGCGGAGGACGCCGCCACCACCGATGACGCCCGGGCCACCGAGCCGGGTGCCATGGCAATGGGTCCGGAAGCGGGCGAGCCGACGCTCGACGAGATTCGCGCGGCAACCGAAAAGTACCAGGACATCCAGGTCGCCCTGACCGAGGGCTACATGCCCGACCCCAGCGGGATGTGCGTGACCGCCGAGATGGAAGGCCGGCCCGCCTCCGCCGGCGGGATGGGCGTTCACTACGTCCGCATGGACCGTCTCGGGATTCCGGGGCCTCCCGAGGGACGCGTGGACGGGAACGGCACGCATACCGACTTCACCCAGCCGGCCACGCTTCTGTACGAGCCACAGGCCGACGGGTCGTGGGAGCTGGTCGGGGTCGAGAACCTGGTGTTCCAGGCTGCGTGGGAGGCCGAGGGGCACGACGGCCCCCCGACCTTTCACGGACGGGAGTGGGACTACATGGCCGACGACCCGGCCACGGAGGTCGACGAGGCCCACATGTTCACCCCGCACTGGGACCAGCACATCTGGATCTACCGCGACAATCCACTCGGGACGTACGAGTCGTTCAACCCGAACGTGACCTGCGAGCACTTCACGGGGATCCCCGAGTCGCACCTGCCGCCCCCGCCCCCGAGCGCCGGCTGACGTCCGCTCGACCTCCGTTCCGAGGTCGTCGGGCGATCACCCGAGCGGTATGATCCGCACCTCGTTCGCGTTGAAGAGCGGCACGAGCACGTGTCGGCGCGACGCGTCGAAGCCGATGTCCGCGGGCGACTCCAGATCCGGCATCACGCACGTCACCGTGCCATCGGTGTCGACGAGGTGCACGCAGGAGGTGGCCCAGTTGGACACCAGCATGCGCCCGTCGGCGAGGACCTCCACGCCGTCCAGCTGACCGCCGTCGACCGCGAGGATCTCCGTCTTCTCGTCGAGGCCGGTCACGCTGTACGCCTGGCCCGACATGAAGGTCACCACGATCGCGGTGCCGTCGAACGAGGTGGTCACGCCGTTGGGTGCGCCGAACTCGGGGTCGCTCACGACGGCTGCGTAGCCGTCCGCGGTCACATGGTAGAGCGCGTCGACGCCGGTCGGTGAGAACTGCGCGTCGAGCCCGCTGTCCGTGAGCAGCACGCCGGGCCCGTCGGGGTGGGTGACCAGGTCGTTGAGGAAGGTCGCGCCGTCCACGCAGACCTCTCCGGCGGCGACCCCCGACGTCAGGTCGAACATGCGGACGCAGTCGATGTCCGAGACCCAGAGCATGCCGTCGGCGATCGCCATCCCCTTCGGCCCGTTCAGCGTCACGCCGTCCGTCTCTCCGTCGATCCACTTCAGCTCGAGCACCTCACCCTCCGGCGAAAGCCGCGAGATGAAGCCGTTCCCGTCCATCGCCGTCGGGGCGCCGTTGATGTTCGAGACCAGGTAGACGTCCGACGACGTATCGTGGAGCACGGACTCGGGCGTCGCGAATCCGACGCCCGCCACGGTGATCCCCGCACCGGCGCCGCTGCCGGTCGTCGCCGGGTCGACCGCCGCCTCCGAACTCGCCTCTCCGTCATCCCCGGCCATGTCGTCGGCGCCGTCGGACCCGCACGCCAGCAGCGTCACGGGAAGCAGGGCCACGCCGATCAGTCGCACGCGCGCGAAACGAATCACCGTCAACTCCTTGTGGGGGGGAACCGGCGCCGCCTGGACCGCGGCGCCGGAAAGATACGACCCTCGGCGCGGTTCATGCCGCCGCCGGGTCGGGTAGTGAAGGCGCGCGCCCTGCTCGGACGCCGGGGCGCGCGCCTTCCGCCATGCCGTTCCGGACGTCACATTCCCGCGTCGGGCATGTGCGAGAGATCGACCCTGTGCGCCCAGATGTGCGCACGCACCTGCGTGAGGTACTTGTTGAGCACGGCCTCGATCATCACGGCGTCCTCGTGCCCATGCGCCGCGACCAGCGCGTTGAAGAAGGCGAGCGGGTCACCGCCGTCGAGGTCGGCGAACTGGTTGAAGGGGAAGGCCACCATCATCCGGCCGGGCCCTTCCGTGAAGAGGACGTCGAAGACGTTGTAACCGAAGGGGTCCTCGCCGGCGGCGACCGCCTGCTCGTTCACGGCCGTGTAGGCCTCACGGATCTTCGCGAAGGCGTTGGTCAGCGCCAGGTAGGCCTGCGTCGAGCCCTCCGTCAGTTCCCACTCGATCACCTGCCAGAGCGGAGGAGGCTCGTCGGTCATCGGGATCGGGACGGAGATCTCCTCGCGAGCGACCATCATCACCGACACCGGGTCGTGGAAGTACGGAGCGAGGTTCTCCTGGAACCACTCGTCGTTGTCCTCCTGGCGCGCTTCGTCGACCAGCGGCTCACGATCGAAGTCGGCGAAGTCGTGCCACGGCGTCATGACTACGTACTTCGGCGGTCCCGTCACCGACTCGAACACGTTCCACGTCCACGTCTCGCCGTCCTCGGCCACCCGCTCGATCCACCCTTCCATCCCGGCCGTGAACGCCGGGTTGTCGGTGACCGGCACGGTCATCTCGTAGAACCAGACGACCGGTGGGGGTGCTTCGTCCTGCGCGGCCGCGGGTGCCGCGAACGAGGCGCCGACCAGCGTGAGACACGCGCAGGCGACGATCAGTCGTCGAATCTGCATCCTGGTACCTCCCTTGGTGGGTGAGTTCGCACCCCCCCAACAAGCCGCTCGACTTACAGGAGTGCAAGAATTCTTTGGCATCGAGCCGGGTGCCGGCCTCGGCTTAACGAACACCGCCACCCGAGCCGTCCTTCCCGTGTGAACCGGGCGAGAGCCCCCGATCGACGAAGGAGACCAGCATGTCCGCACCCCATATCGCGCTGAACCGCTTCGGACTCGGCGCCCGACCGGGCGAGGCCGCCCGGCTGGGCGATCCTCGCGGCTGGCTGCTCTCGCAGGTGGAAGGAGGCCCGCCCTCACTTGTGGCTCGTGGCTCCGACCCCGCGGCCTCGGCCGACCTGTTCCGCAGCTTCCAGGCGGCGCTGCGGTCCGGCGACGAGGCCCGGGTCGCGGAGCTCCGGCGCGAGGTGCAGACTCACGGTCAGGGGGAGATGGCGTCCGTCCTCACCACGCGCGTCGTCAGCGACCGTCCGTTCGCCGAGCGCTGGGTCGCGTTCTGGTCGAACCATCTCTGCGTGTCCGCCCTCGACGGCTTCCAGACGGCCTTCCTGGCCGGCGCCTACGAGCGCGAGGCGATCCGCCCTCACGTCTTCGGGCGATTCGAGGAGATGGTGCTCGCGAGCGCGCGTCACCCCGCCATGCTCCAGTACCTCGACAACGTTCGTTCCGTCGGGCCGGGCTCCGTCGCCGCCCGACGGCCACGGCGAGGCCGGGGTCCCGCCGCCGATGCGCTGAGAGGGCTGAACGAGAACTACGCGCGCGAGCTTCTCGAGCTGCACACGGTCGGAGTGAACGGCGGCTACGAGCAGGAGGACGTCGAGCAGCTCGCCCGGATCCTCACGGGGTGGGGGGTGGCGGGCGCGGGCCCCGAGCGCGCCGCGACGGCGGGAGCTCGGGCGGAAGAGCTCGGCTTCCGCTTCAACCCGCTGCTGCATGAGCCGGGCCGGAAGTCGGTGATGGGTCGGACGTACCCGGAGGGCGAAGAGGGCGGCATGGCGGTGATCCGTGATCTCGCGCGGCACCCGTCCACGGCGCGGTTTCTGGCCGAGAAGCTCGCGACCCACTTCATCGACGACGCGCCGCCCGCCGCCGCGATCGAGACGCTCGAGCGGACGTGGCTCGAGACGGAGGGAGATCTTCGCCGGACGGCTCGGACGCTCGTGGAGCTCGACGCGGCGTGGGACGCCGACTACCGGAAGTTCAGGACCCCCCAGGACTGGTTCGTCGCGGTGCTTCGAGCCGTCGACGCCGGCGAGGCGGGCGGCAACTTCCCCCAGATCCTTCAGCAGCTCCGGCACCCGCTCTGGGGTCCGCCCTCCCCGAAGGGCTTCGGAGACCTGCGGCGGGAATGGGCCGACTCGGACGCGCTCATGAACCGGGCGGAGCTGGCGCGCACCCTCGCGCGACGGGCCGGACGGGGACTCCGCTCCGGCCGGGGCGCGGGCACCGCACGCGGTGGCGGTCCCGACCTGCGCGCGCTGGCCGCGGTGGTGGCGCTCGACGCCGGCGACCCGCTGGGCGGCATGCTGACCGACGGATCGATTCCCGTGGACGAGCGGATCGCGCTCGCCTTCGCGGGCCCCGCATTCCAGTGGAGGTGACGACGATGAGCATGGATCGCAGAGAGTTCCTGCACTCCGCAGGCATGTGCCTCGGCGGGCTCGCGACCTTCGGCTTCCCCGAAGTGCACTTCGCGAACGTGCGGCAGGACGGACGCCTCGTCTTCGTGCTGCTCAGGGGCGGGTTCGACGGCCTCGCCGCGGTGGTCCCGACCTTCGATCCGGCATGGCGCGACCTGCGCGGGTCGCTGGCGGCGGACCCCGACGCGCTTCTCGAGCTCGCGGACGGGTTCGCGCTCACCCCGGGGCTCGCGCCGCTTCGAGAGTTCTGGGAGCGCGACGAGCTGATGGTGCTCCATGCGATGGCGATCCCGTATCGCACGCGGAGCCACTTCGACGGGCAGGCGATTCTCGAGACCGGGCTCGACGGGCCGGAGGGCAGTGCCGACGGCTGGCTGAACCGTCTCCTCTCCGTCATGGAGGGGGAACGCGCGGGCATCTCGATCGCCGCCGGAATGCCGCGTTCGCTGACCGGGCCGGTGGAGGTGGCGAGCTGGTCGCCGACCGAGCTCGGGGTGGTCGAGGACGCCTACCTCGATCGCCTCAGCATCCTGTACCGCTCGGACGAGGCCCTGCAGGGCCGGTTCGAAGCCGCGCTCGGCATGCTCGACGTGGGTGAGGAGATGGACGCGATGGGTGGTCAGCCGCGCCGACCGGGTGCCGACGCCGGCTCCCTGTTCCGTGCCGCGGCGCAGCTCATGGCGGCGCCTGGTGGACCGAACGTGGCCGCGATGGAGTTCAGCGGGTGGGATACGCACGCCAACCAGGGCGTGGTCGGGGGCAACCTCGACCGCCAGCTCGGACGTCTTGCCGAGGGGCTTTCCGCCTTCCGTGAAGCGATGGCCGAGCAGTGGGCGGGCACGACGGTGGTCGTCATGACCGAGTTCGGACGGACCGCCCGGCCCAACGGGACCGGCGGCACGGATCACGGCACCGCGGGAGCCGGCTTCGTGCTCGGCAGCGGGGTCGCGCGTCGGGCGGTTGTCTCCGACTGGCCGGGCCTCGCCGACAATCAGCTCTACGAGAACCGTGATCTCGCGCCCACGCTCGACACGCGGGCCGTCCTCAAGGGCGTGCTCGCGGGCACCTTCGACCTGACCGCCGCTCAGGCCGACCGGGTCTTCCCGGGGTCGGCGGGCGTACGGGGCATGTGGGAACTGATGACGTGACGCCCGATCGGGACGAGCATACGTTTCAGGACGTACAGCTTAGCCGTACGTCCCGCTGAATCGTACTCGCGTCGAGGAGGTTCGATGCGTCGCGCGCATCCGTCGCAGGCCTTGGCCCTCGCCCTGTTCCTGGGCCTGCTCCTCGGCCTGAACGCCTGTGTCGCGCAGTCGCTGCCCGGGATGGTGGGCGACCCGCAGACGCCTCCGGGGGAAGCCCCCGACGTCCCCATCACGGGATCGGGCGAGGGCGTCGTGGTCGAGTACGTCGCCGTCTGCCGAGGGTGCACGGCGCGGTTCAGCACGCCCGACGGCGTGGGAAGCGAGGACGAGATCAACGGCACCTTCAGCCGTCGGGTCCGCTTCACGAACGCGGCGGCACCCGGTGCCGTCGCCCTGACCGTGGCGCCGGGGGACGACGGTCGCGTCCAGGCGGCGCGGATCCGCATCGACGGTCGCGTGGTGGCGGAGGAGGGGCCGCTGCCCCTCGGCGAGATCGCCAACCTGTCGGCGGTCGTTCGGTAGCGGGGTCCCACAACGACCTCAGGGCTCGTCGGTGGGCTCCTCGGGCAGGTAGTCGCCGACCAGGCTCCATTCCATGCCGTGCCCCCAGCCGGCGCCGTGGTCGCTGGTGTTCCGGAGCTCGTGACGCGGACTGATCCGGTGTTCGCCGTACTGCAGGAGCGCCAGGACCCTGCCCGGGCGCAGGTGCTCGCTCGCCCACGTCAGCGGAGAAGCCCCGTGGGCGTCCCGCGCCTCGACGTCCGCCCCACGCTGGATCATCATCCGGATCGTGTCCGCGTCGGCGTAGGCGGCGGCGCGATGGAGCGGCGTCTCGCCGCGGGTGCGCACGTCGCGCATGAAGGCGCCGGTCTCCTGACCCGGCAAGGTGGCGGCGTTCGGGTCCGCACCCGCCTCGAGCAGTCGCCGCACCACGAAGATCACGGCCGGTCTCCCGGCCTTCGCGAGCGCGGAATGGAGCGGCGTCTCGCCCGTGCCCGGAACCCTTGAGGTCGGGTCCGCACCCTGCGCCAGGAGGAAGTCCACCATCTTCCAGTGGTGGAAAAACGCCGCATTCCCGAGCTCCTCGTCGAGGTCGATCGAGGAGAGATCTCCCCCGGCCGCGAGCACCGCCCGCATCGCCGTCACGTCCCCGTAGTAGACCGCCCAGCGGAGCGGCACGATGGCGCCCCGACCGAGCAGGTCACGCCAGTCGTCACGAGCGAGCAGCCGCACGAACTCGTCCGTGCGGCCGCCCGCGATCCGCGCCAGAATGGCGTCGGCCTCCTCGGTCACGACGCCGACGTCCTCATGCCCGCGGTCCGTCCCAGTCCGAGATTTCCATCGAAGCGAGCGATGCCATGCGGACGGGCTCCTTCACCCGGTTGGCTTCCTCGAGTCCGAAGTCGAGTCCCGCGACGGTGCGGATCGGCCGCTGCCCCTTCGGCGTGTCGATGAGTCGTTCGAAGATCTCGATGACGACCCCGGGGTCGGTCGGCGCGTCATCCGCCTCGAAGAGATCCCGCACCGTCTGTTCGAACCCGCCGAGGAACTCTCCGACGTGCCCGTACGCCTCCATGACCTCCTCGCGCGAACCCGGCTTCACGTTGTCGAAGAAGTGGGTGTCGAAGGGTCCCGGCTGGACGAGGACGACGTCGATTCCGAGCGGCGCAAGCTCGTACCGCATTCCCTCGCTGAGGCCTTCGAGGCCCCACTTGCTCGCGTGGTAGACACCGAAGCCCGGGAAGGCACCGATGCCCGCGATCGAGCTGACCTGGATGATCAGGCCGTCCCCCTGGGCGCGCATCATCGGAAGCACCGCGTTCGCGGCGCGCGCGGTGCCGACGATGTTCAGGTCGAGCTGCGCGAGGATCTCTTCGCCGGTGAAGGACTCGACCGGTCCGCCGTAGCCGTATCCCGCGTTGTTGATGAGCACGTCCACGCCGTCCATCTCCGCGACCGCGGCGGCCACGCTGGCGTCGGAGGTCACATCCATCTCGTGGACCGAGATCGAGACGCCCTCCGCGCCGGCGAAGTCGCGGATCTCCTGAGCCCGCGGCGCGTTGCGGCCTTCCATCGCCCGCATCGTGGCGTACACGTGATGGCCCTTCTTCGACAGGGCCTTGGCGGCGTCGAGCCCGAAGCCGCTGCTGCATCCGGTGATCAGGATCTTCTTCGACATGCGCTTCCTGGAGTTTCTGGTGAGGATACCCGAGCGCATAGCGAACCCGTCGGGCGGCGTCAGCGTTCCTCGTCCGCACCGAACCGGACGAAGGCCATGCGATGCCGCGCCAGCCACGAGGCCAAGTCCTCCGGTGCGTGGCCGATCAGGCGCTCGAATTCCACGGACGGCTCCGCTCCAGCCCCCTCGCGGGTGAGTCGCGCCAGGTCCACGAGAAGCTCGACGAAGAAGTCGGGCATCCCGAAGCCGCGCACCATCGCCTTGTAGGCGTCCGGGTCGAGGTTCGCCCACTCGACCGGGTGGCCGGTCGCCGAGGACAGCGCGGCCGCCACATCCGACCCGTTCAGGGACGCGGGTCCGGTGATGTCGTGCGTCCCGGCGCAGTCCGCGTCTCCCGACACCAGCGCGACCGCACATTTCGCGACATCCGCGGCGGCCACGTACGGCGTGCGTCCGTCGCCGTTCCCGCCGACGAGCCGACCCTGCCGAATCGAGTGGGCCGACCCGAGAAGGTTCTCCATGAACGAGTGCGGTCGAAGCACCGCGCTACGGAACGGTCGTGACAGGAAGTCGCGATCGAGTTCGGTGTGGGTGCGTCCGAGCCCGGTGTCCGACTCCGCGAAGGCCGAGATGACCGAGAGGCGGACGGCGCGCCCGATCCCCGCTCCCTGCACGGCGTCGTGCGTCGCCCGCCCGATCTCCACCGCCTCGGGGCCGAGCGGTACCATCACGTACGCCGCGTCGGCACCCCGCATCTTCTCCGCCAGATCGGAGTCTCCGAGCCCTCCCTCGACCAGCTCCGCACCGGCGTTCGAGAGGTCACCGGCCCCGTCCGGGTTCCGGGTCAGCGCCCGCACACGGAGTCCTCGTTCGAGCGCGAGTCGGCAGACGTGCCGCCCGATCTTGCCGGTGGCGCCCGTCACGAAGAGGAGGTCGCTCACGGAGGTCCGTCCGGGTGACGCAGGCAGGCCGGGGGCTGCTCGCGCGACCAGGCCAGCGACGCGATGCGCCATCCGGCGTCCCCGGAGTACGCCATCGAGAAGATGTCCACGCCGCAGTGCGACCACTCGCCGTTCAGGTACAGGTCGTACGGGTACCACACGCTCGCGATCGTGCCGGACACCCGGACGTCGGGGTCGAATCCGCGTTCGACGATGTCGCCGGTGGGCGGGTTCTCGAGCCACGACGTCCGGTCGCGGAAGCCGATCGCGCCCGGCTCGGTCGACACCGTGATGCCGTCGTCCAGGAAGAGGTCGGTGAACGCGACCCAGTCCTCCGCCGTGATCGCCTCGAGCGCCGCGTCGGCGACGGCGAGAACGGCCAGCTCCTCCGCGTCCAGCGCGACCGGCTGATCGGGCGCGGCTTCGACCGTGCAGCCCGCGATCGCCGCGAACGCGGCGCCCGCCAGGCCTGCGCGCGCGAACAGGTCCAGCCTGATCGACGTGCGCCCGCGTCCGCTCATTCCGGCTCCTTCGTCGCCGTCATCATGACCGCCTTCACCCCGTATGCCTCTGCCGCATTCTGAGTGGACGCCTTCCGAAACCGGAAACAGGGCACGACGGCGGACTTCACCTTCGCGAAACCCTCGTCTTCGAGAAGGCGGAACATCTCTCCCTCCAGGAGAGCGCCTCCGATTCTCGTCCTTGAGGACGCCCTCGAGCGAGGCCTGGGTGTCGACGCTGTCCAGCGTGTCTTCCATGGGTCAGCCACCCCCCGCCGCTTCGACCGCTGCCACCATCGCCCTGCCCAGCACATGGTGATACGCGGGATCGAGCATCCGCTCGAGGTCCTCCGCGTTCGTCAGGTGCGCGAGCTCCACCATGGTGGTCGGCACCGTCGTCGACTTGAGGAACGGCCAGTCCGGCCGGTCCTCGACGAGCACCCGGGAGCCGAGGGCTCGGAGCTGATCGGCGAGCGCGTTCGAGAGCGCCGTGGACGGTCCGTTGGTGGCGTCGTGGTAGATTTCGGCTCCCGACACCGCCGGGTCGTCCGCCCGCATCGCGTGCAGCATGAACAGCGCGATGGCTCCGGCTTCTTCCGCCTGTCCGCGGCGGTCCGCCCATTCGACGCCGACGTCCCGCGTGCGGGTAAAGTGGACGTCGTAGCCGGCGGCCACGAACTCGGCTCCGACCGCGAACGCGACCCGGAGGATCAGGTCCTTCTCATGGACGTCCCCGACCACCACGTTGGGCTGGTCACCCCCGTGGCCGGGGTCGAGGACCACGAGCGGGCGCTCCTGCGCGCCGAGGGGGACGACCGCTCCAAGCAGGGTCGCGGCGATGAGAAGGAGACGTGACGCAGCCATGACACTCGCGTTCCGGGGGGACGGAACGTCGATAATGCGGTCCGCCGCCGGGCCGCGCGAGCCTCGTGTGCGTCAGTCCCTCGCGGTCCGATTCCAGAGGCGGCCGAGGACGTAGCCGGCCGAGAACAGCGCGACATCCGCGATCGCGTTGCCCACCTTTTCCGGACCCGAAGTCTCGAACAGCTGCTGCCCGATTTCGCGCCGCTCCAGGTCCTGCTCGACGAACTCCCAGGCGATCGCCGCACCGATCGCCACACGCTCGTCGACCTCCGCCAGCCCCGCCGCGAGCCCGGTGGCGAAGTGCACGACCGACCAAGGGTCGAACATCGCCCGGTTCTGGTGGGCCTTCTCGGTCGCGACCAGTCGCATGGGCCTTGCCTCGGTGTCAGGGGAAGCAGTGGGGTCGTTTCGACGTCGGATCGGCCGTGTCAGCCCACCTGTACCCGGTTCCGGCCGGCCTCCTTCGCCGCATAGAGCTGCTCGTCCGCGCGGTCCAGCGCCGCGAGCACGGTCTCGCTCTCGCGAATCTCGACGATGCCGATACTCACCGTCACCGACAGACCCGGCTCCAGCGCCTCCCACGGGTCGTCCTCGAAGCTCTTCCGCAGTCGCTCCGCGACGATCCGCGAACCCTCCCGGTCCGTCTCGGGGAAGGCGACCACGAACTCCTCGCCCCCGTACCGCGCCACGAGGTCGCTCTCTCGCAGCGCCGCCAGGAGCAGTTCGGAGGCCCGAACGAGCACGCGGTCGCCGGTGGAGTGGGAGAAGTCGTCGTTGATCGTCTTGAAGTGGTCCAGATCGACCATCGCGAAGGCGACGGGGTGTTCGTAGCGCCGCGCCCGGTCGACCATCGTTCCCGCCAGCTCGTCGAAGGCGCGGCGGTTGTAGAGGCCGGTGAGTGCGTCGCGTCGGCTCAGCTCGGCCAGCTCGACGGCGCGCGCGCCGAGCTCGTGACGCGAGGCCTCGAGTTCGTCGTAGGTCGTGGCGAGCTGGGCGCTCATGGCGTTGAAGCGCGCGGCGAGGCGACCGATCTCGTCGTCGGACGTCACGCCCACCGTCTGACGCAACTGTCCCGACTGCATGGCGGACATCGCGCGATCCAGATCCCGGAGCGGTCGCGCCAGAACGTGCGAGAGGATCAGCGCCCCGGGGAGGGCGATGAGGGCGGTAACGAGGAGAGCGAGGATCCAGGCCTGTTCCGTCGCCTGGATGATGTCCTCCTCGATCGCGGTCAGGACCGGGCGCCGGACAGGCGCGCCCAGACCGACCTCCTCCCCGTCGGAGACGAGCGGGATCGCGCTCGCGAGACTGCTCCGGGGTACGCGTTCGCCGACCTCGTACCCGGCCATCGGGACCTCGACGATGCCGTCGAGGTCGGTGATCACCCACACCGGATCGAGCTCGGCGGGCGGCGGCGGCTCGCCCGGTCGAGGTCCATCGGGAGGACCTCCGCCCGGGCGCGGCCCGCCCGGTCGGGGCCCCATGACGCGCGGCCCCCGGCGCTGGCCAAGCCGGCTCGCGAACTGGAAGTAGGACTCCGCCTCGCGGGCGGCCTCCCACGACCCGTAGGCCTCGTAGTACGCGATCGCGTCCGCCGCGAAGCCGGGAAAGGCCCGCTCGGTCACGACCTCGTCGAAGCGGTTCGACTCGAAGACGCGCGACGACAGACCGGCGACGGCGATGGTGAAGCAGGCGGTCCCGATGAGTGCGAGGGTCAGCTTCCCCCGGAGCGAGAAGTTCATCGCGAGGCGCGGAACTCCCGGATGGCTGCCACGGTGAGGCCCGTGCGGAAGGCCACGACCTTCCGCCCCAGTTCCTGCGTCCACTCGAGGTCGGAGACGTCGATCCCGTTGATGGACGCGAGTCCGGCCGCGAGACGCTGCTCATGCCGAATCACCTCGGGGTCGTGGACCGACAGGATCGAGGTGATCGACAACTCGTCGTGGATCCCGTCGGACCCGCTGCTGGCCTGGTACTCCATTTCCTCCGGAATGCCCAGCTCCTCCTGGATGTACTGCCGCACCTGCGCGTGGTTGTAGAACTCGGCCACGTGGTGGAAGACCGCGGGGTCGCCCCCGTACGTCGCATTGAGCGCGTCCGCCGCCGCCTGCTGCCCGCGCTGGTTCCCGCCGCTGTCACCCAGGTAGTAGATCTCGGTGAACCCCATCCCGCGCAGGCTGTCGCCGATGTCGGTGAGCCATGCGACGTAGGTCTCCTGCGAGACCATCGGCCCCGTCGTGCCGATGCGCACGTCCCGACCGGGGCGTCCCGGCTCGAGCGTCACGATCGGCGCGACGAGCGTATTCCCGAGCTCCCGCGCGATCGCCTCACCCATCACCGCATTCGAGTAGTTGTGCTTGCCCGCCGCGAGGTAGGGGCCGTTCGACTCGACGCCGCCGGTGAGGACGAGAGCCGTCGTCGCACCCGCCGCGATGGCGTCGCGGGTTTCCATCCATGTCAATTCCTCGAGCCACACGCTGTCGAGCGCGTCGATCGGGCGCGGGGCGTCCGGCTCCTGGGCGTCGAGCGCGCCGGCGCTCCCCGCGGCGAGAACTGCGGCGGCGAGGGTGGCGAGGGTCGGAATCGTGCGGGTCATCGGGGTGGCTCCGGGTCGGGGGCGGGTGCTGCCCTCAGGATTCGTCGCGCCGGCGCCGAGCGCCAGTCGCGACCTCTTCGGAGGCCGAGTCGGTGCGGTCGAGCGCCGTGAGCACGAAGCGCTTCACCTCGTCCAGGTCGCACGTGTCCGGAACGTCGGCCGGCAGGCGCGGGATGTCGGAGCGATCCTCGACGAATGCGATCACCGGCCTCGCGTACCGCATCGCCAGGCCGACCTCGCTCGCGGTTCCGTCGCCGCCCGGCAACGCCACCACCACGGAGGACGAGAGCACGTTGATGTGGTTCCGCGACCGATCCTCGGTGCCGAACGGACCGCTGAGAGGAAGGTGCGTGAGGATCGGAAGCTCGACCCACGGATTCGGATACCCCAGGCGCGTGACCCCCGGGTCGTCGTCGCCCGCCGGGCACACCCCGATCACCAGACCGGTCCGCCCGGGGACCCCCGCGAACGCTCGACTCACGGCCGTCATCGTGGCCCGCCCCGCGCCGGTGATCAGGTGGACGTCGAGCGTTCCGAGCCAGGCCCCGAGCGGGGCGGCGAGATGCTCGTGGGGGTCGCGGCTGGAGCCCATGACGCCCACGATCGGCAGCCGTCGGACCGGCGTCCGTCCATCGTCCGTCACGCGCCCCACCCCGCACGCCCGAATCGCTGCACGGCGAGGAAGGCCGAACGACGCCGGAGCTTCGACACCCCCTGCTCGCGCATGATGCGAGCGAAGAGGCGATCGGCGTCGCGCCGCGTCCACGGTGTGTCGATCGGCTCCCAGTCCGAGCCCCCGGTGGGCCGCCCGAGCGTCACGACCTCGCCGGCATGCCGGTAGAGCCAGTCGTGGAAGATCGAGGCCAGGCCCAGATCGAACGGGGCCACGAGCGACCACAGCACGCGCGGAACACTGGCGAAGTCGTGCGTGAACCCCTCGGGCACGACCAGCGCGAGCGCCTCGTACCGTCCGTCCTCGGAGGCGTGGCACCAGACGTAGCGCGCGTCCTCCGTCAGGACGAAACAGTGGTTGTCGGGAAGGAGGCGCATCGCCGGCGATCCGATGATGCTGGCGCCCCCCGGGCACGGGAGTTCGGCCGCGCTCAGCTCGGGCGTCTGCACCGACCCTGCTGCAGCTGGGCGCTCCAGCCGATGCCGTCCGGCTCGAGGCCGACCGCCTCGACGACCGCCTGCGCGATCTCGCGGGGCGAGCTCGGAAGCCGCGCCCACTCCAGATCGAAGATCCCGTTGATCGAGAGGGGCGTGTCGGACGCCACCAGGAGGAAGTACGTGCACGGGTGCGGATACACGAGCTCCTGCACGATGTAGGGCACGTACGGCTGCTGCAGGTCGTGCGTGCCGGCCGCGAAGCGCTCGCCCGGTACGGCGAACGGATCGGGCACCGAGTCGGGGTGCGGCCAGGGGTGACGCGAGCGGAAGTCCACCACCCGGTCGTTCACGATGTCGACCTGCCCCCCATAGATGCTCTCGAGGCGCGACACCGGCACCAGCGGGTACTGCATCGAAAGGTCGTCGTCGATCGTGAACAGCGCGACGTAGGAGGCGTCGGCCAGCTCGATCTCCAGAGGCCAGACGACGTTGCGGCTGAAGGACGACATCACCGGATCCGGACGCGGTCCGTCGGTAATGGAAACCGGATACGCCGTACAGGCGGCCAGGCCGAGGGTCAGCGCCGCGACTGCAGTCCGCGCACGGCTCATCCGGTGCCGTAGCCTCGCGCCATCCGGTAGTGCGCCCGCTGCTCCTCGGTGAGAAGCGGGTACACGTCCAGGTGGGCCTTCAGGTGTGCGATACGCAGTGCCCCGCGCGCTCGGGCGACGTCCCCGACCAGCGCGTCGAGAAGCGCCGGGTCGATGGCGGCGTCCGCGAAGGCCGCGTCGAGCGCTCGCTCCGCCTCGACGATCTCCGCGCCGAGCGCCCGCGCCTCGGTCTGCATGCGGTCGAAGACCTCCTGCACCGCGGTCCGCTGAGCGTCGGTCAGCGAGAGCATCTCGCCCATGTCCAGCACGTGACGTGGTCCGGGATAGCCGTTCAGCTCGGCGGCCAGCGCCATCTGCATCCCGGCACCCGCGAGCAGACCTTCGACGTCCTCTGCGGAGAGCGCCTTGATCTCGCGGCCATCGAAATCCGCGTAGGGGGAGGCGTGCTGCCCGTGCTGGTGCGCCTGAGCCGAGAGCGAGGGGGCGAGAAGCGCGAGTGCCGTCAGAGTGGTGAGGGTCTTCATGTCGATGCGTCGGATGTCAGTTCATGCTCGGGTCGAAGGGCATGCGGGCGATATGGTGGTACTCCGGGCCCTTCCGGCGGAGCACACGGCTCCACAGCGTCTCCGGGTCCTCGTCGAACACGTCGTCCTCGCGGGCGGGATCGACGATCCAGGCGTCCTCCGCCAGCTCGGCTTCGAGCTGGCCCGGTGCCCAGCCGCTGTAACCGGCGTACACCCGTGCGCGGACGAGCTTCCATTTCAGGTCGTCGTCGACGTCGCCGGTGAGAAAGCCGATGCGGCCGATCACGGGGACGTCGGGCAGGTGCGGCTCGCCGAGCTCCGCCAGCAGCACCGGTGTCTCCTGCTGGACGGGTCCGCCCTCGAACAGCGGCTCGCCGTCCGCGACCAGACCGGCCAACGGCGGCACCGCTTCATCGACCCGGACGTCGAGGGGTCGGTTGATGACCACCCCCACCGCTCCGTCCGACCCGTGCTCCCCGATCAGCACGACGGTGTGCCGGAAGTTCGGGTCGTAGAGTCCTCCGCTGGAGATGAGGAGGTGTCCCTTGAGGGATTCCATGGACGCGGGCGGGGGGAATGGGGATGCCGACTCGAGGATGGCGGTTGCGTGGACGTGACGCACGAATCGTAGCGGACGCGGGCGGGGCAGGTTCCGTCAGGCGACTCCGGCCTCGAGATCCTCGATGAGCTTGCGGATCCTGCGTTCCCGGGTGTCTTCCCGCTTCGCACTCATCACCCAGTGCGAGACCCGGCGGACGTAGCCGGGAGGCCGGCTCGACCAGTCGGCCCACGCCGTCGCGCTGGCGCGGATCCGGTCCTCGTACTCGGAGGAGAGCTCGACCGGGCGCTGCTGTTCGAAGGAGTAGGTGCCGGTCTTCTCCTCGGTACGCCGCGAGTAGGCGAGGGCTCCCGCCGGATGGATCCTTCCCGCGGCTTCCATCGCGGCGTACCGCTCCATGTTGCGCAGGCTCCACGTACTCCCCTCGCGACGCGGCGTGAAGCGCACGCAGTAGGCCTCGTCGTCGACCTTCCTCCGGATCCCGTCGATCCACCCGAAGCACAGCGCGACGTCGACCGTCTCCTCCCATGTCACGCTCGCCCTGCCGGTGGCCTTCTTCCAGTACCCGACCCACAGCACGTCCCGGGCCTCGTGGTGCTCCTCGAGCCACGCACGGAAGTCCTCGGGCGTGTCGAAATGCGTGACGTCGAACGGCACGAGGCCCGCCACGGTCAGCCGGCCCGTGAGAAGCGTCGGGTGGGAAGCTCCATACCGCTACATCCCGCTGAGGCCGAGCGCGGCCTCTCCGCCGCCCTGCTTCCATGCGTCGAACCGCATCCGGAGCGTCTCGACCGGGTTGGGGCTCTCGGTGGCCGAGGTGTTCTCGTCATCCACGTCGATCCACAGCGAGTAGTCGCCGTCCGAGTGACCCTCACCGACCGGGTCCTCGGGCTTCGCCGCGGCGATGTACGCCACGTGGGCGCTCCGGTGGTCGCAGTCCATCTCCGTTTCGGGCACCGGCTGGGTGCGGCAGGAGCATCGGCTGTCGCCACCCGCGTTGTCCGCGGCGATCATGCCCGCCATCACGCGGTCCAGGACCGTCCCGTCCGATGCGAGGAACGCCTCGACGGCCTCGAGGACGACCTGGTCCGACGCCAGGATATTGCCCTGGACGGCGTAGTAGATGCCCTCGCCGGTGACCTCGCCCTGCATGCCGAGCGACGCGTAGCCGTTGGACGACCCGCTGAATCCCGCGGCGCGTCCCTGCAGGTCCACGATGCCGAACTGGCGACTCTGGAAGCGCGGGTCCTCGGACAGCATCCGGATGATCTCGTCGGGGTCGGTCCCCGCCTGGATCTCGCGAAAGATGAGATTCTGGTTCTCCCTCGAACTGTCCACGCCCGCCTGCGCGGCGGCCACACCGACTCCCGGCACGACCACGGCCTGGATGCCCTTGAGGCCGCCGCGTGTCCGGAGGCCCTCCGCGCTGACGCACGTGGCGGACGCGATGACGACCAGGCCGGTGCGCATGTCCACCGCCACGATCGACCAGGTGGCGGACAGCGGCGCGGCAACGAAGAGCAGGAGCGCCGCGCCGAGGGTGGCGACGGCGTGACGGGCGAGTCGAATCATCGAAGAACCTCCGGGCGTGTGGGGTCGGATGCGCCAACGTGGAGCGGCGCGACGCGACGGACAAGCGCGGCGTGCGTGAGCGGCGGCCGCGGCGCGACGCGGGAAGCTCGGCGGCGCCAGCACCATGGCAAAAATGGTAACTCCAAGTCGGACTTGGTATTGTGATTCTTCACCCGGCGTTCCGGCTGGCGCGTCGACGGGGGGCGGACGAACGTGAGGCAGCCTGCTTTCCGGCGCGCGCCCGACCACGCCGAGCTCCGACATCCATGTCCTCCGACATCCATGTCCTCCGACATCCATGTCCACAGACCTTCCCCACGCACTGGCCGCGGCGATTTCGAGGCAGCTCGAATCCGGCGAGCCGACGTCGTTCCGCCGAGTCGGCGGCGGCGACATCAACCTCGCCGGGGTCGTCGAGACGTCGTCCGGCGACCGACTCTTCCTCAAGTGGAACCCTGCCGCTCCGGTCGGTCTGTTTCACGCGGAGGCCGACGGCCTGGACGCGCTTCGGGCCGCGGCCGACGACAACGTGGTGGTGCCGGCGGTTCGGGGCTTCGGCGAAGCGGAGGGCGTGTCCTGGCTGCTGACGGACTACATCGAACGGGGCGGCGGGCGACCCGAGGGCGGACGACACGTCGCATCCGAGGGCGGGCAGCCGGGCTGGGGAGCCCGGCTCGGGCGGGGCCTCGCGGCGATCCACCGGGATCGAGGGGGCGGCTTCGGATGGAGCCGCGACAACTTCATCGGGCACCTGCCGCAGGCGAACGCCCCGACCGAGGACTGGGCGTCGTTCTGGCGTGACCGGCGCATCGGGCCGCAGCTCCGGGCGGCCGCAGAGTCCGGGCACCTGCGCGGTCGGCAGCTCGCGGGCCTCGACCGGCTCCTCGACCGGACCTCCGAGGCGCTGGCCGGGGCCGACGCCGACGGACCATCACTCCTTCACGGTGATCTCTGGGGCGGCAACGTGATGGAGGCGGCCGCCGGCCGGGCGGCGGTCTACGATCCGGCGGTCTACCGGGGGCACCGCGAGGTCGACCTGGCCATGTCCGAGCTCTTCGGGTTCCCCGGAGACTTCCTCCCGGCGTACCTGGAGGTCTGGCCGGTGCCCGAAGCGTATGCGTCCCATCGGCGGGACCTCTATCAGCTCTACTACCTGCTCGCGCATGTGAATCTGTTCGGGGCGGGCTACGTCGCGCCGAGTCTTGCGGCCGCCCGGCGGGTGCTGGCGGTGGTGTAGCGACGGGCGGCAATTCGAAAATCAGAACGTATATTCTGTATCGGGTTGAAGCTGCACAGGGCGGGACGATTCCGCCCCCGTCGGCTCGGTCCCGTTCCTGCGCGCCCCGCGCGATCCCGCATCTACCGCTGGATCAGTGCCTGGGGCGATCCGCCGCGGACCGAGCCCGCAGACGCTCGGCGGCCATCCGGAGCCCGGCCTCGTCGTCGACGTCCAGGAGCACCCCGGGGTCGTCGATCGGAACCTCCAGAACGGATGCCTCGTGGACCGCCAGCAGCGGACGGGCTCCGATGTCCCCCTCGAGCGAGGCGAAATCGCGGGCGAGCGCGGACGGCCATACCACGGGGTGTCCACGCGTGCCCCCATGCGTCGGGACCAGAATCCGGCCCGCCGACCAGGCGGCGGCGAGCGCCAGATAGTGAGACGTTCGCGCGAGGGGCATGTCGGCCAGGGCGACCGCCACGGCGTCGTGCGGACCCTCCAGCGCCTCGACGCCCGCACGGAGCGAGGTGGACATGCCGTCCGGCCAGTCGGGGTTCCGCACCCACGAGACTCCGTGAGGCAGGAGGGCCTCGACCTCGGGCGCACGGTGCCCCGTGACCACCAGCACGGGACCGAGATCCGCCTGAAGCGCGGCGTCCACCGACCACTCCAGGACGGTCCGGCCCTCCAGGACCTCGAGGAGCTTGTGGGCGTCGCCCATGCGGCGCGACCGCCCTGCCGCGAGCACGAGCGTGGAAATCGCGGGGCGTCGTGGTAGCGTCGCCCCCGGCCGCGTCATCGCGAGGAGCGGAGCGCCTGGACGATTTCGGCCACCACCGCCACCGCGATCTCCTCGGGTGTGCGGGCGCCGATATCGAGACCGATCGGCGCGTGGATGCGGGCGAGACGGTCCGCGGCGACACCGTCCGCCTCGAGCCGTTCCAGCCGCCGCGCGTGGGTGCGGGTACTGCCGAGGGCGCCGACGTAGAACGCGTCGCTCGCGACGGCCTCGGCCAACCCCGGGTCGTCGAGCTTCGGATCGTGTGTGAGCGCCACGACCGCGGTCCGCCGATCGAGCCCCCGTCGCTCGAACGCGTCGGTCGGCCAGGCGTGGACCAGGTCGACACCGGGGAAACGTTCGGGGGTGGCGAACGCGGTCCGGGGGTCCACGACCACGACCTCGAAGCCGACCGCCCCGGCGAGCGTGGCGAGCGCCTGGGTGATGTGGACCGCGCCGATCACGATCACGCGGACCGGGGGGTTCACGGCGTGAAGGAATACCCGCCCGTCCGCCACCCCGAGCGTCTGGGAATGGTCCGCCACGAGCACGGAGCGGGCCGCGGCATGGACGTCGGCCGTGGCGCCGGGACCCCCGTCCCCTTCTGCGTTCCGGGGAGTAACGGTAACGATACTGTGATCGCCCGATCGCGCGTCGAACACCGTGTGTGTACCGGAGGTCAGGTCGGTTGCCACGACGCGCGCCGCCTCACGGTCGGAGTCGAGCGCCAGAGCCTCCAGCAGGTCGCTCCCGTCGAGTCGTTCGACGTACACCTCGACCGTCCCGCCACAGGCGAGCCCGACCTCCCAGGCGTCCTCGTTCGAGACACCGTACTCGAGCAGGCGTGGAGTGCCGTCGGCGAGCACGCCGAGCGCTTCCTCCACCACAGCGGTTTCGACGCAGCCTCCGGAGACGGATCCCTCGAACCCGCCGCGCTCGTTCACGCACATGATCGAACCCGGGCGGCGCGGAGAGGAGCCCCACGTGCCGACCACGCGAGCCATCGCCACGCCGAGGCCGGCATCCAGCCACGCGCGCGCGGCATGCAGCGCGTCTGCCGCTCCGCCCCCGAGCGCAGCGCCCGGACCCGCAGCGGGCCGGTCCACCCCGCGGTCCCCTGCGGTCACGGAGCCCCTACCCTCCCCCACGGCGGCGCTGGAGGGCCTCACGCCTCCGCTGCGCTCGGCGGATGGAGTCGTCGAGGCCCGGCTCTTCGCCCGTGTCGGCGAGATGCTCGACGAGGCGTCGGATGGTCGGGAAGCGGTACAGATCCACGAGGGAAAGCGGAGCCTCGATCCGCTCGGAGAGGAGGCGGTGAAGCTGAACCACCAGAAGCGAGTGTCCACCGATGTCGAAGAAGTTGTCGTCGATCCCGACGCGCTCGATCCGCAGAACCTGCCGCCAGCACTCAGCGATCGTCTTCCCGAGGTCCGTGTCGGGCTCGGGCCCCTCACCGGAGACACCGGCCGCGGAGCCGGCGGGGGCGGGAAGCGCACGCCGGTCGATCTTGCCGTTCGGGGTGAGCGGCATGCGTTCGAGGCGGACGATGCGACTCGGCACCATGTACTCCGGCAGAGACGCGCGGAGGCGAGCACGCAGCGAGGCCTCGTCCGTGGCAACGCCCGTCCCGACCACGTACCCCACGAGCCACGCCGTGTCGAGCCCGGGTCCACCCCGGTCGCGGCCCGAGCCCTCGGCTCCGTCGTCCCGAAGCAGCACCGCCGCCGAGGTCACGCCATCGACGGCTTCGAGCGCGGCCTCGATCTCCCCAAGCTCGATGCGGTACCCACGGAACTTCACCTGACGATCGACGCGGCCCCGGAACTCGAGCACGCCGTCCCGTCGCCAGCGGACGAGGTCCCCGGTGCGGTACATCCGAGGCGCCGCGTCCCCGTGCCCCGACGCTGGTGGCTCGCCGACGAACGGATCCGGGACGAACCGATCCTCCGTCAGCTCCCGGCGCTCGTGATAGCCGCGTGCCACCCCGGCGCCCCCGATGCAGAGCTCGCCCGGAACCCCGGGGGGAAGCGGATTCATGTATCGGTCCACCACGTACAGCCGCGTGTTTGCGATGGGCCGGCCGATCGGCATCGGATCGTCGTCCGGCCCGACCTCGTGCGTGGCCGACCAGATGGTTGTCTCGGTCGGGCCGTACATGTTCGTGATCCGACCGCCGACTTCGGCGCGGAGCTCCGTGGCGAGCGCCGGCGGGAGGGCCTCGCCGCCTACCATCAGGTGGGTGAGCCGCTTCAACCCGGGGCGGGCCTCCGAGTCGGCGAGGATCAGGCGCGCCATCGACGGCGTGCACTGGAGATGGGTGACGCCGTTGGCCGCGATCTGCTCGGCGAACGACGGCCGGGGCGGGGGAGGGCCTTCGGGCTCGGACACCCGACTCGGCGCGCGCGGCTCGTCGGTCGAGAGCCCGGCGGGACGGGCCGTCGCGTCCTTGACGCGCTCGAGAAGCGGGAGGCTGTCCAGCACCACGTCCGTGTCCACCCCGAAGTCGAGAAGGCACGCGATCTCGTCCACCCCGATCGCCTTGCACCGCCCGACGATTTCGATACACGTCTCCGGGGTCCCGAAGAGGCCGCTCGTCTCGTAGTACCGCTCGAAGGCGAACTCCAGAATCGCGTCGGTCTCCTCGTCGGTGAGGCTCTCGAGGTCGATGTCGTCGGGGGAAGCACCGGTCGAGCCCGGGCGCTTGAAGGCCGGGAAGCTCCACGCGAAGCCGAGCACGAGCTTCATCGAGGCGCCGAGATAGTCCTTCATCGGCTCCCGCACGATGTCGCGCACGCGGTCGTCGTCGTCGCCCACGAAGGTGTGGAGCATCAACGTGACCGTCCCGGCATCGGGGTCGAGGCCGACCTCGGCCCTCGCTTCGCGGTAGATCCGGATCTTCTCGGCCACCTCCTCCAGAGACTGCCCGAGGAGGTGCGTCAGCACGTTCGCGCCGAGGCGGCCCGCCTGCGCGTAGGTCTCGGGGTTTCCGGCCGTCGTGATCCAGAATGGAAGCTCGTCCTGGACGGGGCGGGGGAGCGTGCGGATCGACGCCGTCCCTCCGGCCGGGCTCTCGAAGTCGACCGTCTCCCCCCGCCAGAGCCTCCGTACGAGGTCGATCTGCTCGAACATGACCTCCTTCTGCCGGCCGAAGTTCTCGGCGCGCAGCACGAAGTCGTTGGGCTGCCAGCCCGCGGCGAAGGCCAGTCCCACCCGCCCGTCCGACAGGTTGTCGACCACGCTCCACTCTTCCGCGACACGCACCGGGTGGTGCAGGGGTGACACGCAGCTGCCCGAACGGATGGCGACTCGCTCGGTGACCGCGGCGATCGCCGCCCCGGTGACGGACGGGTTCGGGAACGGGCCGCCGAACGCGTGGAAATGGCGCTCCGGGGTCCACACCGAGTGGAAGCCGTGGGTGTCGAAGTAGCGGGCGCCCTCCATCATGAGCCGGTACTTCTGTGGCCCCGGCCCGTCGTCGTTGCCCCACATGAACAGACCGAAGTCGATCGGCCTGGATCCGGCTTCCGATCCGAGGCTGCCCTCGTGGGCGGCCGTGTTCCCCGGTTCCGACGGGCGCGGGTCGTCGTAGATGACGACCGTGAAGCCGCGGGCCAGCGTCCAGAACAGCTCGAGCACCGAGATGTCGAAGGAGAGGCTCGTGACGGCCAGCCAGGCGTCACCCGGCTCCACGACGTCGTCCATCCCGGCGAAGAAGTTGCCCACGTTCCGGTGCTCGACCAGCACGCCCTTCGGACGACCGGTGCTCCCCGACGTGTAGATCGCGTAGGCGAGGTCGTCCGGGCCCGCGACGGGTCCGGGCCGTTCGTCCGACTCACCCGTCCTCGCGTCGAGAGTGACCAGCGTCGCGGCGGTGTCGGGCAGTGCCGGCAGAAGGTCGGGCTGGGTGACGATCACGGCTGCCGAGGAATCGCCGACCATCAGCGCGAGGCGCTCGGCGGGGAAGTCGGGGTCGAGCGGTACGTAGGCGCCGCCGGCCTTGAGTACGCCGAGCGTGGCCACGAGCAGCTCGGGGGAGCGCGCCACGTGCACCCCGACGAGGTCGCCGCGGCCGACCCCGGCGTCGGTGAGCCGTGCGGCGAGCGCGTTGGCGCGGCGGTCGAGCTCGCGGTACGTGAGCACGTCCTCGCCGAACACCACGGCCCGGTGATCGGGCGTCCGGTCCACCTGGGACTCGAACAGTTCGTGAACGCACCGGTCGCTCGGCCACTCCCGGCCGGAATCGTTCCACTGGTGGACCACGCGATCACGCGCCTCGGACGACAGCATGGGCGCCGCCGTCCACGGCGTGGCCGGATCGACGCTGGCCAGGGCCGCGACGGACTCCGCCATCGTTCGCGCGTCCTCGTCGCTCACGCGCGCGCGGTCATAGCGGAGTTCCGCCCCCACCCCCTCCTCGCCGCGGTGGCCGGCACGCCGGTGGATGTCGAGCGAGACGAGCGAGCCCACGCGGGCGCCTCCGTCGATCGAGAGCCCCACCGAGTCCGACGCGGACCCGGGGACATCCGGGAACCGTTGCGGGAGATCGACCCAGCAGCCGGGCCGCGCTTCGATCTCGTCGATCTCACGCGTGATCTGCGCGGCCACGTCGGCCAGCGTGCCGCACGCGGCGAGGTCGATGCGAAGCGGAAGCGAGCCGGCGAGCAGGGGACCCGCTGCGTGGCTGGTCGGTGCCGGAGCCTCGACCGTGAAGCGCTCCACCCGACCCGCCCGCGCCAGCCACACGGTCCAGGCGGCCGCGAGCGCTTCGGGCGTGGAACCGTCCGGGACGGCGATCTCGATGGACGCCGCCGTCGCGCTATCGTTCGTCCGCGCATCGGCCGGCGTCGCCTGTGGCACCGGCGGCGGCGCGGCGGCGCGGAGGCGACGCGACCAGAACGGCTCTGCCCGCGCCACGTCGTCCGACAGCTCCAGGGCCGCCTCGAACGCCGGCGTGCCCGGCACGGCCATCCGGTCGGCCACCGACAAGCCCGCCCGAAGCCATTCGTCTCCCTTCACGACCACGCCGTCCGGACCCCGGCCCTCGACGATCCGGACCGACCCGTCCACCGTGGCCACGCGCAGGCCCGCCGGTCCGACCTCCACGATCGAGCCGGGCGGGGCGTCGCCGGCGTCCCCTCCCACCTCGGCCGACATCACGAGCAGGGGCGGACCACCCTCGGCGGCGCACGTCTTCGGGATCCCCAGCGGGTTGGGATAGGGCCCGAACGTGAGCGCGCGAACGAACCGCAGTACGTCGGCGGTGGTTCCGGTCCAGTCGATCAGGCACGCGGGCGAGGGCCGGTCGTGGCGCCCGAAGTAGCGACGCTCGCGCCCGGCCTCGCCCCCGACCTGCGGTGTCCGGGTGAACGTGCCGCCCGCGAGCGCCTCGACCAGTTCGGGGAACGACTCCAGCGCGGCCGCCATGCACCTGGTGTTCAGCGAGAGCGCCGTCTCGTCCTCGGCGATGTCGAAGGATCGCTCGACGAGTACGTCTCCGGCGTCGATCCCGCTCGACAGGACGTGCCAGGTGACGCCGTACCGCTCCTGGCCCTCGAGAATCGCCCACACCGGCGTGTTGAGCCCCGCGAAGCGCGGGAGCGGCCCGTCGTGGAAGTTGATCCCGAACACGCGTGGGAGTGCGAGCACCTCGTCCGGGATGATCGCGAGGTGCGTGATCGCGAACAGGTGGTCGAACGGCTCGGCCCGAAGCGCCGTGATCCAGTCGCCGCGGATATCGATCACCGGCAGGCCGTGGTCACGGGCCCACGCCTCGACCCGAGGCGCGCCCGTGACCACACCACGCACGTCGTGCCCGCGATCCAGCAGCACGTCGCCGCACTCCATCAGCAGCGTGTCCGCGCCGATGAGAAAGCAGCTGAACGGAGTCTCGGCCATGGCGCGCGACGGGGGTTTGCAGGGCGGGTCGCCCGAGGGTGGAAGCCTAGGTATGATAAGGCTCCTCGACCCGATCCACACCCTGAGCGGGGCGTTCGGGATCGAGCCGGTCGATTCGCCGCGCCCGTCGCATCCTACTCCCGCCGACCCCGACGTCCGACGTGTCTTCCCGCGCCCCCCGATTCCCGGCGTCGCACGACCGATGGACGTCCGTGGCACGCGCCATCGGGCTGAACGGCGCTGCCACGCTCCTGGCCGCCGCGGCGCTCTTCACCGGATGCTCACCCGAGGGCGCGGAGCTATCGCTCGGGCCGGACGGACGCTGGGTAGCGCCCCCGGGCTCCGAAGCGGATCCGGCGTCGATCGCCACCTGTCCCGCCGACGCCGCGATCACGGCGCCGGAGCCGGTGGAGGTCGTTTCCGGCCTGTCGGTCCCCTGGGATCTGGCGTTTCTCCCCGACGGTCGGATTCTCGTCGTCGAGCGGGGCGGCACGATCCGTCAGATCGTCAGCGGCGAGCTTCTCGCCGAGCCGTGGGCCACGATCGATGTCCGCACCGCGGGCGAGACGGGCCTGCTCGGACTCGCGGTCGACCCGGACCACGCGAGCAACGGTCACGTCTACGTCGTGGCGACCACGGTCGATTCGTCCATCGGCGCTCGGATCGGTCGACTGTTCGCGCGCCTTCTCGGCGACCGCGACGCGACCGCGTGGGCGAACCGCATCATCCGTCTGACGGACGCCGACGGGCGCGGCACCGACCCGACGGTCGTCGTGTCGGGACTCGAGGTCGGACCCCTGCACGCGGGCGCCGGCCTTCGGTTCGGGCCCGACGGCCGACTGTACGTCGGCATCGGCGACGGTGGCGTGCCGCAGCGCGCGCCCGATCGATCGTCGGACGGGGGAAAGATCCACGTGATCGATCTGGCCGCCGGCACGCCTCCCGCGGTCCACGCGTCGGGACTGCGCAACCCGCAGAGCTTCGACTTCCACCCGGTAACCGGCGCCCTGCTGGCCGCCGACCACGGACCGACGGGGCTCCCCGCCGAGGGCCGTCGGATCGGCCACGACGAGTTGAACGTGATCGTTGCCGGCGAGGACTACGGGTGGCCGACGGTGGCGGGACGCTGGCGCGGCGAAGGGGTGCCGGGCCTGCCACCGCTCGCGGAGTGGCAGACGTCGATCGCGCCGGCCGGGATGACCGTCGTGGATGCGCCCGCCTCGGCATGGCACGGCGACGTGATCCTGTCGAGTCTCGTGCAGGGGCAGCTCGTGCACCTCTCGTTGGAGCTCCCTGATCCGGGGTCCGACTCGCTTTCGGTGCGCTGTGCGACGAACTTGTACATACGCCGGTTCGGGCGGCTTCGCGCCGTTCACCAGGGCCCGGACGGGGACATCTGGTTCACCACGAGCAACCGGGATCAGCGGGGAACACCGGGCGAGCGGGACGACCGTCTCTTCAGGTTCTCCCCCCCGGCGGCTCCCGCAGACGGAGCTCCCTGATGTCCCGCGGCCCGTACCTGTACTGACGCGAACGAAGCGCATGGCTAGGCTCGACGAACTCATCCAGTCCGGATCGGCGATCGCGATCGTCGGGATGGCCGCGCACGTCCCGGGCGCGGCATCCGTCCGTCGGTTCTGGCGGAACGTCCGCGGCGGCGTGGAGTCGATCCGGCCCGTGTCGGAGTCGGATCTCCGGGCCGCCGGAGTGGCGCGCGAGCTGATCGAGAATCCCGACTACGTGCCGGCGGCCGCGCCGCTGCCCGGCATGGAGAGCTTCGACGCCGGTTTCTTCGGGATGAGCCCCTGGGACGCGTCGGTGATGGACCCCCAGCATCGCCACTTCCTCGAGTGCGCGTGGGAGGCGCTGGAGGACGCGGGACACGTGCCGGAGCGGTTCGGCGGTCCTGTCGGCGTCTTCGCCGGGTCCGGCACGAACGCCTACTTCTGGGGCCACGTGATGACGAACCCCGACCTCGTGCGTGAGGCGGGCTTCTTCCTCCTTAGACACACCGGGAACGACAAGGATTTTCTGTCGACCCGCGTCTCGTACGAGTTCGATCTCACCGGTCCGAGCGTCAACGTCCAGACGGCCTGCTCCACCTCGCTGGTGGCTGTCCACCTGGCCAGCCAGAGCCTGCTGCTCGGCGAGTGCGACATGGCGCTCGCCGGCGGCGTCACGATCGAGCTTCCCCACGGCGTCGGATATCTCTTCAAGGAGAACGAGATACTCTCGCCCGACGGCCATTGCCGCGCCTTCGACGCGGACGCTGCCGGGACGGTATTCGGCAGCGGGGCGGGGGTGGTGGTCCTTCGTCGTCTGGAGGACGCGGTTGCGGATGGCGACGCGATCCGCGCGGTCGTGCTGGGATCCGCCCTGAACAACGACGGGTCCGGCAAGGTCGGCTATCTCGCGCCCAGCGTGGAGGGGCAGGCGAAGGCGATCGCGGAGGCGCTCACGGTGGCCGGCGTCTCGCCCGACGACATCTCTTACGTGGAAGCGCACGGGACCGGCACGGCCGTGGGAGACCCGATCGAGGTCACGGCGCTTACGGAGGCCTTCCGGACGGGCTCCGACGCCACGGGCTACTGCGCGCTCGGCTCGGTCAAGACGAACATCGGCCACCTCGACACCGCGGCGGGCGTCGCCGGCCTCATCAAGGTGGTGTCGGCGCTGGAGGCTGCGGAGCTGCCGCCGAGCCTCCACTACCGCGTCCCGAACCCGCGGATCGACTTCGAGTCGAGTCCGTTTCGGGTGAATGCGGAACTCGAGCCATGGCCCGTCGGCTCCGGCCCGCGGACCGCGGGGGTGAGTTCGCTCGGCGTGGGTGGCACCAACGCCTTCGTGGTGGTCGAGGAGGCACCCCCGATTCCCGCGACCGGGCCCGGTCGCGATCTGGACCTCCTGCTCGTGTCGGGCCGGAACCGCCGTGTGCTGGAGGCCGCGAGCGCCAACCTGGGCCGATTCCTCGACGAAGACTTCGACGGCCAGCTCGCGGACGTCGCGTGGACGCTGGCAGTCGGTCGCCGAGGGTTCGAGCACCGCCGAGCCGTGGTCGCGGGCTCCACCGAGGAGGCCGTCGAGGCGCTCGTCGCGGGGAGTGACGTCGACCGGGAGCGGATCGTCACGGACGTGGTCATGGAGCCGTCGCCGTCGGTGGCCTTCCTCTTCGCGGGGGGCGGTTCCCAGTACCCTGGCATGGGTGCCGGGCTGTACGCCGCCGAGAAGGTCTACCGCGAGACGGTCGATGCCTGCCTGGCCGCGCTCGAGGCCGACTCCGGGGAGTACGCCGCGGCCGACCTCGCCGAACGTGTCCGGGCCTTCCTGCTCGACCCCGACGTGCTCCCGCCGGAGGTCGACACGACGGCCCCCGCCCTCGCGCTGCCTGCGCTCTTCACCACGCAGATCGCGCAGGCCCGCCTGTGGCGGAGCTGGGGCGTCGAGCCGTCGGCCCTGCTGGGTCACAGCATGGGCGAGTACACCGCCGCCTGTCTCGCGGGCGTGCTGTCGCTGGAGGACGCGCTCGCGCTCGTCGTCGTGCGCGGCCGGCTCTTCGAGCAGGTGCCCCCCGGGGCGATGCTGGGGGTCAGCCTCTCGGAGGAGGCGCTCGCCGAGCTGCTTCCGGACGCGCTCTCCATCGCGGCGGTGAACGCGCCGGACGCCACCGTGGCGTCGGGTCCCCCGGAAGATGTGGACGCCCTCTCGCGGTCGCTCGAGGAACGCGGGATCGAGTCCCGGCGCATCCACATCGCCGTCGCGGCCCACTCGGCCATGCTCGAGGGGATTCTGGAGGAGTTCGAGGTCGCGGTGCGCGGGTTCGAGTTTTCCGCCCCCTCGATCCCCTTCGTGTCGAACCTTTCGGGCGACTGGATCACGGACGACGAGGCCGCGGACCCGACCTACTGGGTCCGGCAGCTCCGCCACACGGTGCGCTACGCGGACGGCGTGTCCCGGCTGCTGGACGGAGAGTCCCGCGCACTCCTCGAGGTCGGTCCGGGCCGCACGCTCGCGACACTCGCCCGCATGAACCGAGGCGCGGGCGATGCGGCGCGCACCTTCACCTCCATGCCGCATTCGGACGAGTCCGAGACGTCCGATCTCGCCCACCAGCTCGGGACGCTCGGCGGGCTGTGGGCCGCCGGGGTCGACGTGGACTGGCGGGCCTTTCACGCCATGGCCGGCGGGGGCGCCACGCGCCGCCGCGTCTCGCTGCCCACCTACCCGTTCGAGCGCGAGCGCCATTGGATCGAGCCGGGTCGTGGCGTGCCTCTTCGCGAGGGCTTCGAGGACTCGATCGCTCCGCAGGCGACGGGAGCCGCGACCGGGGCGGATGCGGCTTCCGGCTCGTCCGTGCCGGCTACGGCGGCGTCCGGCACGGGACCCGCGGGTGCCGCGATCCACGGCGCCGGCGCGTCCCCCTCCGACGCACTCGACGGATGGTTCTACGAGCCGGGTTGGGAGTCGGCGGACGCCACCCCCGGCGCCGTGCCCGACACGGGGACCATCCTGCTTGTGGGACCCGGTCTCGTGGGACCCGGGACCGACGCGGCCGTCGCGGACGCGCTCGAGCGGTCGGGGCGCCGCATCCATCGGGTGCCCGAGCCGAGCGTGGCCGCCATCGAGGCCGCATTCGCCGCACTCCACGCCGAGGGCGCGGAGCCCACGGCGGCCGTTCACCTCGACCTGCTCGACGCCGCCACCCCGGGTCGATCCATGCCCGACCGAGGCCGCGAGCGAGCGTTCGACGCGCTGCTCCGGGTCGTGCAGGGGCTCGGGCATGTGGACCCGGACCCCGGCTTCCGTCTGGTCGTTGCGGCGTCTCGAGCGGTCCAGGTCGAAGGAGAACTCACGGACCCCTGGAAGAGCCTCGCGCTGGGGCCGGTGCGGGTCGCGCCCAGGGAGTTCCCGGGACTCGAGACCCGCCTCCTCGATCTGGCGCCGGACCTCGATGCGGACGCCGTGGCCGCGGCCGTGCTCGAGGAGCTGAACACCGAGGCGGACGACCGGGTCGTCGCACGCAGGGGAGGGGAGCGATGGGTGCAGACCATGCGCCCCGCCGCCCCGCCACCCGCGACGTCCGACGCCTCGCCGGTCCGGCCCGGCGACACGTGGATCGTCACGGGAGGGCTGGGCGGGCTC
Source organism: Longimicrobiales bacterium (assembly GCA_028284495.1). Classification (GTDB taxonomy): domain Bacteria; phylum Gemmatimonadota; class Gemmatimonadetes; order Longimicrobiales; family Gaopeijiaceae; genus Gaopeijia. The sequence continues at coordinate 196,608 of JANQRP010000016.1, forward strand.
GGCCTCGAGGTCGCCCGACACCTGGCGGATCGCGCCGCCGTCAACCTGGTGCTGGTCGGCCGCACGGCGCTGCCTGATCGGAAGGCGTGGGACGAGATCGTCGCCGGTGGTGGTCCCGACCACTCCCGCCGAACGTGTGAGCGCATCGCCGCGGTGCGGGACCTCGAGGGTCGCGGCTCGAAGGTGCTCGTGCTCGGCGTGGACGTGGCGGACGCGGAGGCCTGCCGGCGCATGGTGGATCGTGTGCGCGACCACTTCGGGCGGGTGACCGGGCTGGTCCACGCCGCGGGTACGCTCGACGACGAGCCGATCCTGACGAAGACGGTCGAGTCGGCGGCCGCGGTGCTCGCACCCAAGGTCGGAGGCCTCGTCACGCTCGAAGCGGCCCTGGCCGACGATGCCCCCGACACGGTGATCCTGTTCTCGTCGCGAAGCGCGACCTCGGGGCTGCCCGGCCAGGTCGACTACACCGCCGCGAACGCGTTCCTGGACGCCTGGGCACGGAGCCGCCGCGCGGAGGGAGGGCGCGGGGTGGTGGCGATCGAGTGGGACATCTGGCGCGACGTCGGCATGGCGGCCGATCTCCACGCCTCGATGACCGGCGGCGCAGCGCACGAGGCGTCGGCGACCGACGTCGCGGCGCTGGACCACTCCTACTTCGACCTCCGGACGAAGGAGGCGGCCGGGTCCGACCTCTACACCGGCTCGATCGGCCCGGACACGCACTGGCTGCTGGACGACCATCGAATCGAGGGTGAGGGCCCGATCCTGCCCGGATCGGGATTCGTCGAGATCGCGCGGTCGGCGCTCGCCCTTTCCGGCGTCGAGCTGCCCTTCGCCATGCGCGACGTGATGTTCCTGAGCCCGTTCGCGGTGGACGACGGCGCGACACGACGCCTCGCGGTCCGTGTTCGTGTGGACGCGGAGGGGGCGTCGTTCGAGATCCTCGGCCGCCCGGACGACGGCGCCGCCTGGGTGGAGCACTGCCGCGGCCGAGCCGATCGTCTCCCCGGCGCGGCATCGCCCGAGCCGACCGATCTCGCCACCCTTGCGGGCGGGATCGGTGGAAGCCGGCTGGAGGTGGGTGGCTGTCCCGGAAATCCGTACCTCCGGTTCGGGCACCGCTGGGCCGGTCTCGACGCCATCGAGTCGGGGGAGAACGAGGCCCTCCTCACGATCACGCTCCCCGAGTCCTGCCGTGCGGACCTCGACTCGCACCTGATGCATCCGGCGCTCTTCGACGTGGCGACGGCGAGCGCACAGTCGATGGTCGAGGCGTTCCACGAGCCCGGGGCCCTGCACGTGCCCGCGTCCTACGCCGAGATCGTGGTACGGGCGCCGCTTCCGGCGTCGGTCGTGAGCCACGTCCGGCTCCGCGATCGCCTCGACGGCATGGACCTGTTCGACGTCACCATCTTCGACCCCGACGGTCGTCGGCTGATCGACGTGGAAGAGTTCGTGATGGTTCGCGTCCGCGACGGCGAAGGGTTCGCGGGCCGGGAACACGGCGAGGATCCGCCGTCCCAGGCCGCCACGACCGGTGTCGCCGGTCGGGGTGCGGGGGGCGTCGAAGGCATCGAGGAGGGAATCGGGACGGCAGAGGGGGTCCGGGCGTTTGCCCGCGTCCTCGATGCGACGGCGGGCCCGCCCGACGATCCGGTCGGCCCGGTGGTGGCAGTGTCGCCCCGGGACCTGATCGAGATCATGGCCGCCCTCGACGTGTCTGCGGGTCCGGCCGACGCCACCCCGCCGATCGACGTCGCGCCGCTCGTCGAGGTCCTCCGCGGCCATCCGGCCGTCGCGGACGCCACCGCGGTCGCGCACCGCTACGGGTCGGACGAGATCCGGATCGTCGCGTTCGTCGCGTACGACCATGGGGTCGCGTCGACGGTCAGTGCGCTTCGGAGGTATCTGCGCGCCGAACTCCCTTCCGAGCTCGTGCCGCAGAACTTCGTCGAGATGACGGACATTCCCCGCGATCGGCGGGGGCGGGTGGTGCGCGACCGGCTCCCGGACCCCTTCGCGCCGCGCGACGACTACGTGGCGCCCCGGACCGCGACCGAGGAGGTCATCTCCGACATCTGGAAGCGCCTCATGGGGCTTTCGAGGGTGAGCATCCACGACAACTTCCTCGACGCCGGCGGGCACTCGCTGCTCGGTATCCGGACGCTGCTGCAGATCGAGAAGCGCACGGGGGTTCGGCTGCATCCCAACCAGCTCACCATGCAGACGCTCGAGCAGCTCGCGGCGGAGGTCGACCGGCGCGCCGCGGAGAACGGCGCCGGCACCGCCGAAGGCGGTGCGTCTTCCGAGGCCGCCGCAGACCCATCGGACCGAGATGCACCCGGACTTCAGGACCGCATGAAGGCCGCTTTCCGCCAGATCGTGCGCGGCTCGTGAACCCCTTCTATTTCGGCGATCCGGAGCGGCCCCTCTACGGAGTGTACCACCCCCCCCGCGGGACGGACGCCGGGCGCGCAGTACTCCTCTGCTACCCGATCGGCGCCGAGTACATGCGCTCGCACCGGGCCTTCCGCCAGCTCACCTCGTCCCTCACCCGCAAGGGGATGCACGTCCTCCGGTTCGACTACCTCGGCACGGGCGACTCCGCGGGAAACGGGCTCGACGCTTCGCTCGACGAGTGGCTCCACGACATCACTCTCGCCATCGAGGAGCTGAAGGATTCGGCGGGCGTCGAGTCCGTCGCCGTCGTCGGGCTGCGGGTCGGGGGCACGCTCGCGCTGTCCGCCACCGCCGCTCGCGCAGACGTGTCACATGTCGTCCTGTGGGATCCGGTCACCGACGTGGGCGAGTTCCTCGAGGGGGCCATCGACTCACGCCCCGACGATGTCCAGGACTGGGGTCTCCCGGCCGGCACGGTCGGCCTCGGCGGCTTCCCGCTGACGCCCGACCTCCGGATCGCGCTCTCGGCGCTCCAACTCGCGGACATGCGTCCCGACAGCGGGAAGCGGGTGGACCTGATCGTGTCCACGGACGCCCCGGACGTGGCCCGACTGCAGGCCGCGTGGTCGACAGGGCAGGCCGATGTGCGCTACCGTTGCGTTCCCAGCGAGGGCGACTGGTCGAAGGGAGACCGGTTCGGTTCGGCCCTCATCCCGCAGGCGATCATCGGCGGGGTGGTCGAGGCGCTCGTCGACGGGAACTGAGCACCCCGGCCGCGAGGCCGGTCGCACGTCGGACGCACGCATCAGACGGACCCATGACGGAACGGGCACTTCGATTCGGACGCAGCACCCCGATGGTGGGGATTCTCACCCAGCCGGCGGCTGGAGAGGTTCGTCCCGACGCGCCCGCGGTCCTGATTCTGAACTCGGGCATCATCCACCACATCGGCGCGAACCGCCTGTACGTCGAGATCGCCCGCGCTCTGGCCGAGCGAGGCTTCTCGAGCCTCCGCTTCGACTTCTCGGGTGTGGGGGACAGCGAGCCGCGTCGTGACGCACTCCCCTTCGAGGAGAGCGCCGTGGTGGAGGCGCGCGAGGCCATGGACTACATGGCCGACGTCACGGGTGCACGCACCTTCGTGCTCCTCGGGCTTTGCTCCGGTGCGGACATGGCGTACTACACCGCGCTCGAGGACGAGCGCGTGGTGGGACTCGCCCAGCTCGACGCCTTCGTGTACCGGACCCGGCGCTGGTACGTGAAGTGCTACGGTCCGAAGCTGCTCGATCTCGGCGCCTGGGTGAACGCCGTACGATGCCGCGTCCAGCCGCTCCTGGGGAAGGTCACGGGGGCCGAGGAAGACGGTGTCTCGGAGGTGTTCGTGGCACCCGAGTATCGCCGCGTCTTTCCTCCGAAGGAGACGATCGAGACCGGGATGCGGCGCCTCGCCGACCGCGGCATGGAGTTCTTCTTCACCTTTACCGGCGACGAGCAGAACATCCTCTATCGCGACCAGTACGAGGAGGCGATGGACGTCGAGTTCGGCGACCGGATCGAAGTGCGCTACATGCCCGAGTCCGACCACACCTTCACCGGCCTCGTGCACCAGCGGAGCGTCGTCCGCGACATCACGGCCTGGTGTGACGGCCGCTGGCCGGCTCAGCCGGCCGGGCGAAACTCCGGCTCGTTCTCCTCGAATCCCCACATGAAGGGGGGCTCGGCGCCGCACGCGCGCACGTAGGCGAACAGCTGCCCCCGGTGGTGCATGAACTCGTCGCCGAGCACCACCATCGCGAAGGTTCCGTTCAGCGGGATCCCCCAGTTGTTCTCGACCGGTCCGGCGAGCTGTGCGTCGCCGACATTGGCGATCGCGGCGTCCGCCCGCTTCCAGCACTCGCGCGCGAAGTTCATGACGGCCTCCTTCGTTGCGAGCCCCGATGCGACCTCGCTCTCGCCTGCCGCGTCGGCGTCGATCCTGCCGGACGCCACGCCTTCCGCGATCTCACGGACGATGCTGCCGGAGGTGTGTACCACCAGCTCGGCCGGCGTGCGCATGCCGGGAATCGGGTGATCGTGGAACCGGTCGGCGGGAATCGCGTCGATGACGCGGAGATACATCCCGTACTTGCTGCGCGTGTGGTCCCACAGGCCGTCCAGCCACTGGCGGTTCACGATGAGGTCCTCGGGGAGGTGGGGAGGGTGCCGATCCGGACCGCGACAATCTGATGTGGCGCGGCCCGTCGGGCTACCGGACGAGCGCCGTGAACGTCACGATCAGCGGGCGGCAGGACCGTCGGGAGCCGGTGGGCCGGGCGGCGCCGACTCGGCCGGTAGCGCCGTGATCGGAAATGCCTTCACCGCCTCGACGATGCCGCGAGCGACCCGGTCGGGGTCGTCCACGATCACCTCACGGTCCGACGGGCTCGTGAGGAACCCCGTCTCGAGGATGAGCGCGATGGTCCGGGGATCGAGCGAGTGCTCGTACCGCCGGACGTTGAACGCGTAGTAGTTCCGCATGCGGCGGGTCGCGTCCGGCAGGCGCCGGAGGCCCGTGGCCTCCCCGTAGGTGTCGCGAAGCAGGTCGACCATCTCCTGTGCGCGGCCGGTGTAGTCGCGGCCCGGGGCCGCCACGCGGAAGCCTCGAGCCGCCGGGTCCGCCGCACCGTCGGCATGAATCGCGATGAAGAGGTGCGCGTGGTAGTCGGGCGGCACCACCGCCGGGAGGATGTCGACCTCGTACCCCAGCTCCGCGAGCATGTCGCCCGTCCGCTCGGCCAGCGCCAGGTTGACCTCCCACTCGGCCAGCCCAGCCGCGTACGTCCCCCCCGTCCGGAGCCCGTACAGCTCCTCGGGCGCCTCACTTGCTCGCCAGTGGCCGGCCTGGAGGGCGATTCGGACGGGGCCCGCAGGCGGCTCCCACTCGTCCGGCGTGAAGTCGGGGGCCGGGTACCGGTTGCGGCGCGAGCGCCAGCTCCGAACGCGGTCGTCGTCAGTACCGCCGTCGAGGCGGGCTTCCTGCCGCGTATCGGCGCCTCGTCCGTCGGCGCCTCGTCCATCGTCGTCGGTGCCCGGGGCCGGCTCGGCGGTTGGCGTCTCCATCGCCGGCGCGACCGCGTCCGGATCCTCCCCGGAACCTCCCGCGAGCGCGGTCAGGCCCACGGCGAGGCCACCCGATCCCAGAATCAGCAGGACGATCGATCGCATTGGGGCCTCGTTGGGAGGGGAAGTTCTCGTGCGGGGGTCAGGGTTCCGGACACCCGGGCGGCGTCGACCGCCGCCCCGGCCGCCGAGGTCACCTGCTACCGGGGGGGACGAGGAGAGTGCCACCCCGGCGATGCCTCCGCCAGCGCGAGTCCGCCCCGGACTGTCCGGAGGGCACGTCCCGACAGTTCGCCGCCAGTGTGCTTCGTGGAACGAAGCCATCGTGGGGCCGCGACCGTTTCACGGCCGGAACGGCGTTGCCGCTCCTGGTGGGTCCCGATCCAGAGAGCGTCCCGCGTCCGCTCGGTCTCGGGCTGCTCGGTGACGGACGCCGTCCCCGGATCGCCGACACGCCGAACCGATCAGTCGAGCCGGACTCCCGGACCCAGGTACTCGCGCCGGAACTGGGCGTGTTCGAGGGCCTCCCGTGGCGACCCGAGGTGGTGCGTCGTGCCGGCCACGGACCAGATGATCACGTCCGAGAGCCGCAGCAGATCGATGGCATCGTGCCCCGAGGTGACCACCGCGCATCCGGCCTCGGCCAGATCGCGGAAGACCCGGAACAGCGGGTCGCGGTCCTTCGGGGCCAGCCCGGCCAGCGGCTCATCCGCCACCAGCACCGTCGGGCGTCGGTAGTGGACGAGCCCGAACGAGACCCGCGATCGCTCGCCGCCGGAGAGTACGCGCACCGGCTCGTCGAGAAACGCCTCGAGCCGGGCGGCGTCGATCGCCGGTGCCGGGTCGCCCAGGTCGTATGCCGACGCCATCGCCCGGAAGTGGGAGCGGACCGTGAAGTGAGGGGCGCAGATACCCCGCTGCGGTACGAACATGAGCCCGGCCCGGGCGAGCTTCGGGAGCGAGTGGCGGTCCGCCGATCGTCCCCCGAAGTGCAGCGCCCCGTAGTCGGGCCGGAGCTCGCCCACGGCGATTCGGAGCAGCGTCGTCTTCCCCGAGCCGTTGCGCCCCATGAGCGTCGAGATCCGGCCGGGCTCCGCCCACATCGAGGCCGACTTCAGAACGTCGAGCGACCCGAAGCTCTTCCCGATGCCCTCGGCGGCGAGCGGGTAGTCAGAAGGCACGAGGGGCCAGCAGCAAGAGCTCCAGCGCGACTCCGAGGCCGATGGCGGGAAGGAGCATCCCGACCGGACCGACCCCCAGGTTCCGCAGAAAGGGGACCTCGCCCCTTCGGTACTGGTCGCCCACGACGACCGCGACGACGACGAGGAGGACCGGGATCGCGGAGGCCGGGCCGACATCGGCGTCCAGGCCCGCGGCGGCGAGCCCCGCCGACGCTCCGGCTACCGTCGCGCGGACGAACGCCCAGACGAGCGCGGTCCGCAGCAGCGTCGACCGGAGAAACGCGCCCCGCGGCAGTCCGGCGATCACGAGGCGCGCGTCAGGCTCGTCGGTCTCGCCAAGTCACCGATGGCCCACGATCCCCAGTCGGACCAGGCTCTCCGCCGACGCCTCGATCGCGTCCTCGGCGGGCCGGGGCGACCATCCGAGTCGCTCACGCGCCTTCGCGGCGGTCGCGTGCTTGCGGTTGCCCAGCTCGGGCACGGCCGAGCGGATCTCGGCGTCGAAGAGCCCGACGATCCGGACCAGCCATGTCGGGAGCTCCCGGGTCGGGACCTTCGACGCCGCGTCACCCATGCGGGTCCGCAGGATCTCGGCCATCTCACGGATGGACATCGTCTGGTCCGAGGTCGCGAGGAACCGTTCCCCCGCCGCCGCCGGATCGGTCATGGCCCGGATGTGCAGGTCGACCACGTCCCGCACGTCCACCACTCCGAAGTAGAGCTTCGGGCAGCCCGGCATGTCGCCGTCCAACATTCGGTGGATCAGCCGGATCGAGGTGGCGTAGTCGGCGTCCAGTACCGGCCCCAGCACCAGCACCGGGTTGACCACCGACAGCTCGAGGTCGCCTCCCTGCTCGGCGATGAACTCCCAGGCGGCTCGCTCGGCGAGGGTTTTCGACTTCGTGTATGCGGACACGGGCCGGCGGTCGAAGGTGGTCCAGTCGGTCTCGTCGAGCGGCCGATCGAGCGCGCCGTGCCCGTACCCGATCGCCGCGAACGACGACGTCTGGACCACCCGCTTCACACCGGCGTCCCGAGCCGCGCCCAGAACACGAAGCGCGCCTTCCCGCGCGGGCACGATCAGGTCGTCCTCGTGGTCGGGCACCCTGGACGGGAACGGCGACGCGATGTGCAGCACGTAGTCGCAACCGGCGGCAGCCTCGCGCCATCCGTCGTCGCGGGTGAGGTCCGCCAGGGCGAAGGACAGTCCGGAGTCGTCGTCGATTCCGCCGGATCGAACCATGCGCCGCACGTCGTCGGCGCGGCTCTCCCGTCGAACCGTCGTGCGCACGTCGTGGCCGTCCGCCAGCAGGCGAACGAGGGTGTGACTGCCGATGAAGCCGGATCCGCCGGTGACGAGGACAGTGCTCATGGAGGGCCGGGTGCGGGTGGATTGCTACGGTCCTACCCCGAAGGTGACGTGGGCGGTCGGTCGATCGCCCGACCGTCCTCGACCAGCTCATGCACGCGCCTCCTGAGCGATGGCAGGACGTCGGTCTCGAACCACGCGTTTCGCTTGAACCAGGCCCGGTTGCGAGGGCTCGGGTGGGGTAGAGGCAGGACCTCGGGCCAGTGCCGTTCCCAGTCCTCGACCGCCTCGGTCAGGGTCTGGTAGTCCGGCAGGTGATATGCCAGCGCCCACCGCCCGAGGACGAGCGTGAGACGCACGCCGTCGAGCACGCCGAGCAGCCGCTCACGCCACGCCGGGGCGCACTCCGGCCGTGGCGGCCTGTCGCCCGACTTCCCGGTACCGGGGTAGCAGAATCCCATCGGCAGGATGGCCACGAGCGACGGGTCGTAGAACTCGTCCCGCTCGAGCCCCAGCCAGTCACGGAGCCGGTCACCGCTGGGATCGTCGAAGGGCACGCCCGACTCGTGTACGCGCCGCCCCGGGGCCTGGCCGGCGATGAGGATGCGAGCCCGGGGGTCCATCTGGACGACTGGACGGGGTCCGGCGGGGAGGTGGTCCGCACAGATCGTGCATCTGCGCACCTCCCGGAGCAGCGCGTCGAAGTCCGTCACGACGCCCCCTCCGGGTACCAGTCGATGATCGCCAGCTCGGGCGGGCAGCCGAGCCGGACGGGCAGGACCGAGGTCCCGATTCCACGAGACACGAACAGATCGGGCCCGGTCCCGCGGTACCAGCCGGAGACGTAGCGTCCGCTGCCGGGCGGGGTCATCGGAGCCCACCCACCCACGGCGACCTGTCCACCGTGGGTATGCCCCGACACGACCGCCCGGATCCTCTGGCCCGACGGCCCGAGGGTGTCACGGATCGCCGGGGAGTGACTGAGGAGGAGCGTCGATACCCCGGGTCGAGACGGAATGCCGCTCAGACTCGGTGCCCCGGCCAGCGCGTCGTCCGTGCCGAACAGGACCGCGCCGTCCGCGATCTCCAGCCCCTCGTTCACGAGGAGTCGGGTGTCCGCCCGCTCGTAGGTCCTGCGGAGGTCCGCGACGTCGACGCCGCTCCAGTGCTCCCAGTTCCCGAGCGTGGCGAGTCGCGCGGCGTCCCCGGGGAGCAGCGCGAGAAACTCACCGAGCACGGGCAGGTTGTCCGCGTCGTCGATCGAGTCCCCGACCAGCGCGATCACGTCGGGCTTCGCCGAGGCCAGCGAGTCCGCGACGCGCCGGTGGAGGTCGGACACCCCGGAGATGTGAAGATCGGCGAGGACCGCGAGGCGGACGCGTGGGCCACCCGACGTCGGATCCCCCAGCACATGCTCCGAGACGTCGAGGCGGCGCGGTCCGAACACGAGTGCCTCCGCTCCCAGCGCGCCCGTGGCGAGCAGCGCCGCGCCGGACCCGACGACGAATCGGCGCCGGGAGAGGACGGGGAATCGGCCGGGTTCGCTCACGGCGCGTTGGGTGAGTCGGGAGGGCGTGTTGCGGAGGCCGGTTCGATGCTTACTTTGTGACACAAAGTACTGCGGACCTTCAACGGTCGAATCGCTCGACCATGAAGCCGGACGGTCGGAGAGACAACGGTGCACGCATGGCTGAGACGGCTTCGGGGAGCGCTCGGGCTCGGTGTCACCTGGGCCGCGGTGGGATTCGCGGCCGGCATGGGTATCGAGGTGATCCACAACCTGTGGCCGAATCCGATCACGGGCGAAGTCGACATCTGGCCGATGGCCCTCGCTCTTCCCGGGTTGTTCGGCGGGGTGGCCTTCTCGCTGGTGCTGGGCGTGCTGGGTCGCCACCGGCGGTTCGACGAGCTCTCGCTTCCACGGATGGCGGCGTTCGGAGCACTCGGGGGAGCCCTGGTGGCGTTGATCCCGGCCGCGATGGTGGGCGTCGGGCTCGCCACGCCCGACGTGTCGCTCTGGCGTCTGACCCTGGGTCTGATGGGGCCGTTCGCGCTGGGAGGGGGGACCGCGGCCGCCGCCACGCTCGCCATCGCGCGGATGGCCGACGACGACACGCCCCGAATCGGATCGACCCCGCCCGAGGACGCGCCTCGGACGGGGTCGTGATCGCTCGTGGTGGAGCGGGGTCGCGTCAGTCGCGAACCCGGTCCTTGAGGCCCTTTCCGGCCTTGAAGGTCGGAACGGTCATCGCGGGGATCTGAATCGTCTGGCCGGTGCGGGGGTTACGGCCCTCGCGCGCCTTCCGACGACGCGTGCCGAACGTCCCGAAGCCGGTGATCGTGAAGTCGCGACCTGCATCCAGCTCGACGGCGATGATCCCGTGACCCGGATCGGTCGAGAAGATGCTGTCGATCACGTCACGAGCCTTGGCCTTGGTCAGATCCGTCTGCTTGGCCAGCTTCGCCGCGAAATCGTCCTTGTTCATGCTTTCTCCTTTCCTTCGGTTGGTGAGAGAGGCGGTGATTTGACCCCTTGCATTATCAACCGTGAGGCCGGGAACCGCAAAGCCTAGGTCATTCCTGACCTCCCGCCCCGTCCGGTCGGTGGCGACGTTCACCGTCGGTGGTGGTCGGCGTTCGCCCCGGCGGCGGATCGGTCGTGGCCGGGATCCCGTAACCGACCGGGTCGGGAGCGGGTACCGGCCGCGCTCGTTCCGTGTTCGGGCGTCGGGGCGGCCGTCGACGCGGGCGGCCGGCGCACCGGAGCCGGCCCCGGCGTCCGCGGCGCGAGTGCTCGAAACCCCCGCCAGTACTGGCTTGAGCGGGTGTCGCGCAGTGTGCCGGCGCAGCTCGTTCGGTTGGCGGCGCGAAGCGGTTGGAGGTGAGAGCGCCGGCCCGCGGGGGGGAGCAGGGCGGCACGGAGGTGAGGCGCTCCGCGCTCCGAACCGGTACGATCCGGTTCCCCGACCCGACCCCGTCCGGAGTGTACTCCCATGTCGTCCGCTGCAGCCCGCGTCCGCGTATATCTCGCCTCGTCACTCGACGGGTTCATCGCCGGTCCGGGCGACGACCTCTCGTGGCTTCCCGACCTCGACGCCGGGGACTTCGAGTCCACCACGGCTCTGACGTACGACGGCTTCATGCAGGACGTGGGCGCACTCCTCATGGGCCGCGGGACGTACGACGTGGTCCGCGGGTTCGACGTGCCGTGGCCGTACGACGGCCGCCCCGTCCTCGTCGCCTCCACGCGTCCGCTGGACGACGACCCGCCGCCAGGCGTGCGCCGCGTCGAAGGCACGATCGAGGCGCTCGTGTCGCAGGCGAAGGCCGCGGCAGGCGGCCGCGACGTGTATCTGGACGGCGGCGTGCTGATCGGGCAGGCGTGTGCCGCGGGCCTCGTGGACGAACTCGTCCTCACGCTGGCGCCGGTCGCACTCGGTGGGGGCCACCCGCTCTTCGCGGGGCTCGAGACGGCGTACCGGATGCGTGTCGCGGAGATCCACCCGCATCCGGGCGGGATGGTGCAGCTCAGGCTCGTCCCGGACGTCGCAACCGGATGAGCCGATTCCGCGCGCGGGGGCGCCTCTACCCGATGACGGGACGCATCGGTGTCCCGCGTATCGCCCCGAGAAGAGAAGGCCGCACGGCGGTCCGGGAGACATAGATGAGCAACGACATCAACACCGAGAGCCCTTCGATGGGCTGGACCCTGATCTGAACCGTGGCGCGCAGCCGACTACTCGGCCAGTTCGGCGCGACGCTCCTCGGCGACGCGTCGCAGCTCCGGCAGCTTCCGCTGCTCGCGCACGGCGCGGATTGCCTCGTACCCGGTCATCGCCACGCAGGCCGTGATCACCCCGACCGCACCGATGCCGTCCAGCGTCCAGCCTAGCGCGAGCGGCACCAGGAGAGCGGGCGAGACTCCGAGCGCCGACCACAGGAGGTGGCGATCGCGGCGGCGCTCGGTCGCCTCCACGACCTCCTCCGCCTCCTTCAGCTCGTGATGCAGGACGGCACGGTCGGCGTCGCGACGGGCGGGCGCATTCGCCTCGCCACCCGCCACCGGGCCGACCACGTCCGTCACCTTCGCACCCCCCGGCTCACGCGCCGATCGCCCTGAGGAGTTCGGGCACACGCGCCTGCTCCAGAAGGAGGAGGCCCATCCGCATCTCCGAGACGCCTGGTTCGAGCGTGTATCCGAATCGCGGCTCGCCGTCGACGACCTCGCCGTCGAAGCGCCGAAGCCGGATCGAGGGATGGTCCGCGAAGCCGTGCGCGAGCTCGCTCAGGTGGGAGGAGAAGATCGAGCCGCTCAGGCGGGAGTTCGCGAATCCGAGGATCACCTGGCTCGAGGCGTCGAGTGCATCGCGCACGTTCGTGCCCTTGAAGACCTCGTCGAACAGCACGAGGGACCGGCGCCCGCTCGTGACAAGACGCGCCGCGTCGCGGACGCGAAGCACCTCTGCCATGAAGCAGCTCACACCCTCTTTCAGATTGTCGACCGGATTCAGGCTCGAGAGGTCCGCCAGTGTCGTGTCGTCGATGTGCACCACGGCCGAACCTCCGGGAGTCCGCCTCGGGAGTCGTCAACGAGGTTCTACGCGGGCTTCGCCGCCCGTCAGACGCGCAGCATGCCGCGGAAACCGCGAGCCGCATAGTAGGACTCGGCCCCGTTGTGGTAGACGAAGACGCGCCCGAACCGCCGGTCGCCGAAGATGGCACCGCCGCGCTCCCGCACCTCGTCCGGCGTGGTCAGCCAGCTCGACGTGGTGGTATCGAACTCTCCGACGCGCTGGAGTGCGCGGTACGCTTCCTCGTCGAGGATCGTGATCCCGATGTCCTCGGCCATCGCCATCGCACTACCGTCCGGCTTGTGCTTCTTCCTGGATTCCAGCGCCTCCTGGTCGTAGCAGACGCTCCGTCGACCCGCCGGGCTCTGCTTCGCGCAGTCCACGAAGAGGTATGCGTCGGTGTCCGCGTCCACTCCGACGACGTCCGGCTCTCCGCCCGTCTCCTCCATCGCCGCGAGCACGCCGAGCGCCTGCGGGCTGTCGGCGATGCGCGCCTCCACGTCGGGCCACGCCACGCCTTCGTGTCGCTCCGGATGTGCCTCGAAGCGATCACGAAGGGTCCGGAGGAGCACTGCCCGATCGTCTGTGTTCATGTCACGAATCTCCATGGGCGCGGGGCGCGCCCGTCACCGGGGCGGTTCCCGTCAGAGCGCGAAGAAGTACACCAGGATCACGATGGCGGCGATCGCCGCGAGCGCCATCGCGACCGGCAGCAGCCAGGTGGCGACCAGCTCCCGGCGATCAGGTGTCTGGATCCGCTTCTCCCGGACGTCGAGCCGCTGGAGGATCCGGGGTTCGACCTCGAGGTTCTCGTCGCCCTGGACCAGGTAGCCGCGACACCGCTCGCAGTAGGCAACCCCTCGGTTCCCCACGGTGCCGACCCGGAGCGCGCGCACGTCGCATCCGGGGCAGTGCACCTTCCGACCCTTCCACCAGATGTCGCCTAGGAGGAGCATCTCAGAGTGCGTCGGAAGGCCGGTATCGAGGCCGGAACGCCGAAGGTCGTCCTTGTCGAACCAGGTCGCGCCGCACTGGGTGCAGCGGTCCACGTCCACATCGTCGGCACCGCGATGATGCGCGAGCGGCTCGTCGCAGAACGGACAGAACCGTTCGCGGGCCGCCTCGAGATCTTCGTAGCTGAGAGCACTCACGCGTGGACTACCCGGGGCTGGACTGCTGGCGAAGGCCCGACGCATTCGATGCGCGCGGGGCCTCTACAATGCGCGATCCCGCGTGGTCGATTCAACTTCGTGAGACTCGATCCCGAGCGCGCGTCGTTCCGCGAGGAGGAGTCGCTGCTCGAGTGCCCGCCTCACCTGATCGGCGGCGATCGCCGACGGCGGACGCAGCAGGATCCGCTGCCGGTGCATGAGGCGACTCACGAGAATCCCGGGCCACCGCGTGGGGGACGCGGTCCGAAGGAGTGAGAGCGAGTCTCGCACCGAGACCTCGACGTGGTTCGCCGTCGCCGACGTCCAGAAGCTGGACACGTCGATCTCCTCGATCTCCGACCACGGCACGAACAGCGCGCCGCCGAAGTCCGACGCGCGATGGACGAATCCGTCGTCGCGCAGCTCGAGTTCCGGCTTCCTCGAGAAGGCGTGCCGGAGGCTCAGCAGCGACGACCCGCCGAACAGCGAGATGAACAGCGGGGAGAGCTGGGCAAAGGTGTCCGACGGCGGGTCGAGGAAGACCAGCGCCACCGCGCCGAAGAAGAACGCGTAGAGCAGCCGGCGGAGTCGATCGCGGGCATCCGGAGGACCGAATCCGTCCTCCCCGTTCGCAGCGCCCTCGTCGTTCGGATCCATGGCCTCAGAAGCGGTCCTGGGAGCCCAGCCCGTTCAGGCGCGGGTTGACCACGTTGTTGAAAAGCGAGCCGAAGCGATATCGGAAGCCCACGCTGAACCCGGCCTCATAGTCCGTCTCGAGGAGTCGCCGTCGAAGCAGCACCTCCTCGAGGTCGGCGTCGCCCTTGGGCAGGTTCAACTGGTTGTAGATGAAGGCCATGTTGCCGCCGAGCTCGATGGAGAGTCCCTGCGTGATCCGCACCTCGACGCTCGCGTTGAACTCGACCGCATATCGCTCGAGGTCCTGCAGGTACTGGGACGCGATCATCCCCATCTCGAGTTCCCCCCAGGGCTGCGTGAGGTCGAACTGCACGTTGAGCTTGTGCTCGGGGAGCGTCTCCTCGATCTGGTTGAAGATCGTCGAGTCGCGGTAGGTGATGAGCGCCGCGCCTACCCGATAGGCGACCGTGAGCTGGCGCCGGGTTGCCTCGCGGTACGGGTAGAGACTCCACTCCACCGCCGGCATGATCCGGTAGCGCATGTCGACGTTGTCGAAGGTCGACGTGAACACGTCCGCGAAAGCTCCGACCGACCAGTGCGGCGTGATGCTCTTCACCGCGTAGCTCGTGAAGCCGTTCCGGCGCTGATAGCTCTCGATGACTCCGCTGCTGCGCTCGAACCGGTCGTAGTTGTAGTTGAAGAACGGGCGCAGCTGGATCTTCCAGTCCTCGGTGACGCGGTTCACGTAGATGCCGTACCGCGCGTCCATCGAACGCTGGCGGGACTCGAAGTCGGCGCTCGCGTCGGTGTAGAGCTCGAACGTCCAGAAGTCCCAGCGGTCGTCCTGGGGCTCCGCCTGCTGGGCGCCGCCGCCCTCCGCGGGCTCGATCTGGATCCGGATCCGCTCGCCCGTGGACGTTCGAAGCAGGTACGGCGCAAGCATCGCCTGGAGCGTCCGCAGGAAGCCGTCGCGGGCCTCCGCCTCGGTCGCCGCCACGTTCACGGTGTAGATGGTCGAATGGTCCATCCCCTCGAACGGCCCGAGTCCGATCAGGTCGAACGTGAGCGCCTCGCCGCCCGCCCCGGTGTCCTGATCGGTCACCAGGACGTGGACGTCCGCCACCTCGCGATCCAGGACCCAGTCGAGGTACTCCATCTCCTGCCGCAGGAACGTCTCGTCGCATCCGTCGCAGTCGAGGAACACCGCGAGTCGCTCCGGAAGCGGCTCGGGAGCCTGCGCCTCGGCGTCACCCGGATGGACCGCGAGGGCGACGATGAGCGCGAGGCCGGTGAGCCGGATGGTGGCGTCATGCATCGAGGGCATCCGGAAGCTGGGGTCAGGGTCGGGGAGGCCGGCTACAGCAATGGGGACAGCTCGGGGGCGGGGAGCGCTGTACGGGAGGACCCACGAGTGAAGCGAGCCGACAGCGATCCGGCCCTCGTCGTTCACGAGGAACCGGTGCTGGGACCGGAAGTGGTCGTCCGCTTCGTCGTCCCGGATCTCGGCAACCACGTCGACGAACCGCTCGAAGGTCATGCTCGGCGTGAACGCGTCGAAGTCCGCGAGGCAGTATGCGATGCCCCGGGTCGGATGGATGCCGGTGAAGTCCGTCGCGCGTCCCTGGATCTTGTCCCGAAAGCACGACACGAGCCGATCCCACGGGTTGCGCACGAAGGAGAACGCGAACAGTCCGGCGAACAGGTGGGCTCCGCCGGAGTCGGGACGCACCGAGGGGAACTCGAAGGCGTGCGGACTACCGTCCACCCCGCCGAATGAGAATCGTCGTCGAGGCGTGCTCGCCAGCTCCTGTGCGGGCATGGGGGCGTCGACCTCAGCGGGGCTGCAGCGGATACACGGCGATCAGGGGGTAGTCGGACGCGAGCAGCACGGCCACCCGGTCGTCGCCCACGGCGAGTACCTGGGGGGTGGTGTGATCGACTCCGAGGAGGGTCCCGGTATCGGGGTCCAGCACGACCGTCGAGATCCCGATCACGCCCACCGAGACGATGCCGCGCATCACGTGCGTGTGCAGTACGTCGCCGACCCGCACCATCCCGACGAACACGTTGACCTCCGACGCCCCGTCGGGCATCCGACGACCGACTCCGCGCGCTTCATCGATGTAGAACTCGATCGGCACGAAGCCCGGGATGCCCGCCTCCCACACGCCGCTTCCCGAGCGGTCCAGCGCCGTCACGCGCCCTTCGCTCGACCGTGCGTAGACGATGGTGCTCCCGAAGCATCCGACCGTGCCTTCGAGGAGTCTCCCTGCGAGCGCCGGCGCGTGTAGACTCTCGGAGTCGAGAGCGGGCACCGAGCCGATCGAGACGACTTCGTCGGATGCGAAGTCCAGCAGGTGGATCGGAGCGGGCGTGTCGGGGTGCCGCCCGAGGAAGACCAGCGTCGACCCAAGGGCGCACATCGATTCGGAACTCCAGGGGAAGGAGCGAGTGCGGAGCGGACTTCCGTCCCGAGCGAAGACCTGGAGCCGGTTGGAGCCGGCGTCGAGCGCCGCGATGGAGCCGTCCGGAAGCGAGACGATCGGACCGACCCGCCTGAACTCGCCCGGCCCCTGGCCCGGCCCACCCATCGAGCGTACGTGCCGCCCCTCGCCGTCGAACACGTGGATGCGATTCGCCTGCGCATCGGAGATCACGAGATCGGAGCCCACGAACGCCGCGCCGCCGATCTCCCCGAATGTCTCGTGCTCGGCGCCGCCCAGCTGACCGACGCGGAACGCCTCCTCCGAAAACACCGACCCCCAGGCCGGGAGCGAGTCACCGACCATCCCCGGGTCGAACGATGTGTCGCCGCCGCCACACGCCGCCGCCATCGTGAGCCCCACGACGGTTGCGAGGCCCGGCGTTTTCGTGCCCGGCGACTCCACTACTGTCGGAAAACCCCGCTCTCGGCGTCCCACGCCCTGCGGAGGCGCTGCTTGACCGTCGAGTAGGCGAAGCTGCACCCGACCTCGTCGTTGAGGCTTCCGAGCCGGGAGGTCAGGCAGGCGAGCCCGTCGATGTCGGCCGACCGGAGATGCCATCCGAGCTCGGCCTCCTCGATCGAGTAGCCCGCGAGGTCGGGATCGATCTCCTCCAGAGCCGTCGGAAGCTCGCCGTGCTCGTCGACGAACGCATGGACCAGGCGGGCGGCATCGAGCGTCTGCGACTCGGCGCGGGCCTGCCCGGAGTAGGTCGAGATCACGATGAGCTGGACGCCTCGCGCCGCGGGAAGCTCGTCGGTGACGGGGTTCCAGCACTTGATCTCGAGCCGCGCGATGTCCGTCGCGTCGATGGAGTCGATGGAGAAGTCGACGTTGCTGCCGCGGATCTCGCCGTCGATGAGCATGACCGCGGACTTCTCGGGGTAGCCCGGGAGGTTCTGGGTCGACCCGCACTTCAGGCTCGGATCCAGCGGCACCGAGAGCGCCAGGGCGAATACGGACTCGATGACCATGTGGTTCTCCTGTTCCGGATGTGCCCCCGCAACGGGTTCGGGGCGGACATGCGCTTCTGGTGCGCATCACAATACGGGCACTGGCGTTCCAGGAACACTGCTACAGCACCATCGAGATGGTCGACGAGAAGCTCACCTGCTGCGGGTTGTCCCGCCCGGTGACCCGGAAGATCCCGATGCCGGCTGCTCGGTACCGGTCAGGCAGACCTCGCGTGACCACCCACACGCCTCAGGATCGCGTCCTTCACATCCTCGTCGGTGCGGCGCTGCTGGATCGTCACCGAAACCTGGTCCCCGACGTCCCCGAGCCTGAGCCAGGCCCCATCGCCGAGCTTCACGCACTTCGCGTTCGGCGGGAAGCTCAGGCCGGCCCGTCGAAACCACGCCCGCGCATCTTCCTGTGTCCCCGGCGCCGCGAAGGTCGCCGAGCGCGTCAGCACGCTCTGGATCGCCAGGTTGAACTCGAACTCCACCGGGATGGATGCCGACACCGGCGGCCAGCCTTCGGACGCCAGGTCGGACAGGGTGGCGCGAAGGATCGCTCCGTCCTTCTCCATCGTCACGGCCTCGCGGCCATCCGGGAGGAATCCGTAGAACTGGGCGGCGAAGTGCGACGCGCCGACGAGGCCGTCGAAGATTCGAAGCGGAGCCCATCGGGGACGAGACATCGGGTTCTCCTTGTTCACCTGGCCACACTGCCGATCTTCCCGTACTACGTCTCGGCGAAGCGCAGTCTTCGCGGTGAATCCGCATCCGGGACGCGCGACAGGCGGCGAGGCGCGCCGAGCAGCTCCGCGACAGCCGCGATCGATTCCCGGGTCACTGCCATGCCCGCCTCCCGGGCCGAAGCCGTCGGACCTCCACGAACGGGACCCCGATGTCGGTGTCCCTCCGGATCAGGATCCGCGAGTCGTCCGCGTCGAGGAAGCGGGAGTCGAGGGGAAGGCTCACCCGGCCCAGCACCTCGCCGGCGGAATCGAGGACCGCCCACCGATGCGCCGCGGCGCCGACCTGATACTGTCGGACCCAGATTCGATCCGACGAGTCGACCCAGAGCCGGTCGTAGCCGGGGGTCGAGTCGGGGATCGCGGACGACCGCAGAACCTCGGCGTAGAGTTCGCGATCCTCATCCCGCGTCGCGAGAAGTCGGTCCTTCAGCGCGGCGGACACCGCGACCCTCGGGAACGGTCCGGGAAGCTCCCGTGATGTCCTCGTCTCGCGGATCACGGTGGGGGGAGCATGTCCATTTCCCACCACGATGATGTCACGTCCAGCGTCCCACGCCACGATCCTCCCGAACGGAAGGATGCCGCCGCGAAGCAGTCCGTCCTGCGCCTTCTGGAATCCCTGCCCGCCCGGCGACCTGAATACCTCCTCGGCCTCACCTCCGCGGAGCATCTGCACGACGGTCGTGCCTTCGGAGAACGAGAGTTCGGTGCTCGGCGCCATCGCCCGTTCTTCGCCCCCCAATAGGGGGATCGTCCCGCCGGTCATGGGGACTCGGGGGGCCCCGACGAGCTGGGCGCTGCCTCGATCGATGGCCGAAGCCTCGATGAACTCGCCGCTCGGCGCGAAGCGCACGATCTTCCACCCGCCGAGGTCGGGCACGGCGATCGTACCGTCGGCGAGGACGCCCACGTCACTCGCGTATCCGAGTTCGGAGGGTCCGTCTCCCGGCCCTCCCGCGGTCCAGAGGTGCGCGCCCGAGTCCGAGAACGCCCGGATCTCCCTCGACTGAGCCTCCAGCACGAGGAAGCCGCCACCTGGAAGAAGATGGGCGGCCGGAATGCGACCGAAGAGCTCGGCCTCGACGGATTCATCGAGGCCGACCGAGGCGATCGGAGACGGATCGACCTGCCACTCGACGGACGCATCGTCCGCCGTGTCGGGCCCCGCGTCCTGCGCGCACGAGCTCAGAACGACCGCACCGAAGAGGCACGCCACGACGACCCGCCCGCCTTTCAGGTCATGGTGCACCACGGCGAACTCAGCCATCACCGACCCTGGTTGAAATCCACCAGGTCGTCCCACCGGGGCCCCGCACGCCTGCACGGCGGTCCGGATCGTCTCGCCGGCCCGGCTCCTGCACGGACTCGCCTCCGGCCGACACGGCCGCCGCGTACGCCGCATCGACGTCCGGCACGTAGATGTGCACGTGGGCGGGCTCGCTCGATCCGTCCGGTGGACTGCCCATCATCACGACCGAGTCGTCGACGCGAACCTCGGCGTGGGCCGTGGATCCGTCTTCGCGGTCGAAGCGCCGAAGAACCGACGCACCGAACCCAGCCTCGAGGAACTCGATCACCTCCGACGCCCGTGGCACGATCAGATACGGCGATGCGGAGTTGTAGTCCCGTGGCTTCCAGCCCGTCGCAGCCTCCGGGGCGGACCCTTCGTCACGCAGTCGAGCGGACGAGTCCGCCCGGGGGCCGAGCATCTCGAGCAGTCGCTCCCGCGCCCGTACGCAGAATGCCGCGATCTCGGAACCCGGGACCGCATCCTCCTCGTCGACCTTGAGGTGGGCGAAGATCCTGCCTCCCCGCAGCTCGGGATCGAGGTCGGCGGATCGCGGGATCATGTGGAAGTGGAGGTGGCTGAATCGCGGCATCTCGGAGAAGAACACCGAATACTCCTTGAGGCAGTCGGTCTCGGCGTGGAGGAGCTTGGATACGGCCCACTGGAGTGTGCCGAGCTCGGCGCTCTCGGATCGGGTGAGGTCGTGGAGCGATTCGGCGTGACGCCTGAGCACGATGACGCACCATCCGAGGAGCGAGGTCGGGTACGCGTGCTCGACGACCCAGTGATTTCCGTCGTAGATCGGCTCGCCTGGCGAGATGCGGGCGTCACCCGAGTTCGACAGACAGACCGGGCATTCGGGCTGCGAGAGGTCGGGCATTCACCACGCCTCCTGACGGTTGGGCGCCGCGGCCACCGGGGTGGCCACCAACAGTACGCCGAGCGCTACGTGCATCCACCCACGACGTCGCATCCGAGGCCTCCCGACGGTTTCGAGTTTCGGCTGCGCGAGACGAAGGAAGGTGCGCGCAGCGCCGTGGAAACATGTCAGGCCCGCCGCAACGAACGCGAGTCGGGAGGTCGTGGGTCTCACGCCATCGACTCGATGGTGCACTGCACCGCGACGTACCCGGAGCCTGCATCCTCGACGAGACACTCGTAGCTGGTGGGCCAGTAGGACCCGCGTCCGGGTCGAATGATGCCCGACGAGATGCGCGCGGTGATGGATGTGCCGTCCCTCTGGACGTCGCGGACGATGATGAAGTGCCCACCCTCGCAGGTCGGCTCGACCCCGGTGTTCGGGTAGCGGTCGCGCACGAGCCGGAGGGCGGGCCCGGGTTCGCGTAGACAGAGCATCGACTCGGTACTCCGAGCTCCACCGAGCACCGCACCGAGGTGGAAGAAGAAGGCCTCCGGGACCGCATCCGCATACGCGGGCGCTTCGAGGAGCGCGGCCGAACACGCGCTGTCGTTCCTGCAGTCCGCGATCCGGTTCTCCGCCGGGATCTCGATGGCGAATGTGAATTGTGACGGGCACCGTGAACCACGCCGCCATCGAGGTCCCGTCGGCGTCGGACGCCGGTGCGAATCTCATCACGAGCGCCTCCTGTCGAGCGCGAATGAGCTGGGCGCCCGAGTGAACCCTAGTCGAACACCCACGCCACGGTGATCGGCTGCAGAACCTCAACGGGAGCGGGGAACTCCTCACTCGGCAGCCACTCGTAGCGAAGGTCCTTCACGACGCGAAGGGCGACGGCGTCCCAGCATCGGTCGCCGGTGCTCTCGGAGACGGACGCGAGGTCGATTCGCCCGGACTCATTCACGGTGAGCCGGGCCACGCCGGATCCGACCGATGTCGCGGAGCGCGCCTCCTGCGAGGAACATGCGCTCGGTGTATGAATCGACCGTGCCGCCTCGAGGATCCGACTGGGTGGCTCCTCGGCGAGGGTCTCGTCGGGCAGGAAAATGCGTGGCGGCCCGAAGAAGATGTCGACGGGAGCGCCGGTCCACCGCGTGGCGCTCGCCTGCGGAACCTCGGGAGGGCGCGCATCGGCGATCGAAGCCCTCCACGACGCGAACGCGATGACCCCGACGTGGACCACACCGGCCGCGACCATGGACCAGAAGAAGATCCGGCGAGATCGCGCCTTCAGTTCATCCGGACCCGGACGAGTTGGCTGGACGTGTGGTTCATTCACGGGCGTTCACGACTCGCGCACTCTAGACGGATCTGTATTTCTGTTGCGCACCGGTGAGGAGGTGCGTGCGCAGCACGCCCAAGATGCTGACCGCGCTGCGGCCAATGCCAGTTGGATAGTGCTAGCCTGGGCGTCGAAGGCCACCAAGGGAGTTCCTACGTCGCTAGCCGCTCCGGCCGAACCTCTTCCACGCACCAAGCGTCAGTCGGACGGGCACCCCGAGAACTCAAGCTGCCACACCCTCGCGGATACGAGCCCGGTAAGTGAGTCCTCCACGAGCGAGAAGACCTGGTCGTCGTCGGCAAAGCCCACCGGTGCGTCAGGAATGCTCGTCACGGCGAGTACCTCGGATCCGTCGAGGAGCAGGATCAGGCCGTCGTACGCGGCGTTCGCATCAGCCGCAGGAATCATGAAGAACCGGGAGTCCTCGGTCTCGCCGGACGGGTACTCCCCGACCGCTGCGAGACTCATGAGGAGGCCGTCAGGTCTGCGCTGGAGCGCGACGTGGCGGAGCCGATGCGCGCTCCCGATGTCGATGTCGCCGTCAATCTGCTCAATGATCTCACTCTTCATCACGACTGCGTCTTCACGGGTCGGCGTCCACCGAGACAACCACACCGGATCGTTCGTGCCAGCCAGAGCGCCTTCGATTGGCCCGAACGCCGCCAGGGCGGTGGAGTCCGTCTCCATGATCACCCGACTCCGCGCGATGGACAGGAGGTACCAGTCCGCTGCCGGGTTCGTGTGGCCTGGGCCGAGCAGTCGCGTACGGCCTCCGTCCAGCGAATACAGACGGACGAGCGGAAACCAGGCCTCGAGTTCGCGGCTGTTCCGACCCCCGGCGCCATACGGGATGCCGCTCGAAGTGAATCCCTCGATCACGCCGAACGATGTGTCGGCCGGGATCGTGCGGGTCGGCGTCGCGTCGGGATCGAGGATCACGATCCGGGAGCCGAGATCGGTGACCCAGATGGAGTCACCGGGGCCGCGCGCGAGGCCCCAGGGCGAGTCGAACTCGTTCGGTCCATCGCCTGCGCGACCAACCTCGCCGAGGTACTCGCCGTTGGGTCCGTAGTGCAGAGGAGCCGGGAGGTAAGGGATGCCCCCAATCGCCAGCCACCCTCCATCTCTGAGGCTCTCCACCTCGACGGACATCCCGTCCGCGGCGGGCAGTGAGGCAGGGTCCTCAAGTGCACCGAGCGTGGCCACCAGCGATGATGCGATCGTGCAGCCCACCCCTGACGAACCAGAGCTGGGCACATCCGTGGAGGCCGAGTCGGCGCAGCCTGCCAGGCCAATCAGGACGACGGAAGCGGTCACGGTCCGACGACTCAATCCGATCACTTTTGTCCGAGGTCAACGCGTGGCGAGTCGACGTGATCCCCACGTGCCGACTCAATCACGACTGCGGAGCGCTAGCACCATCGAACGGTTCGGCGTTTCTGCTGCGCATCAGGATGCCAGTCGAGCGCCGGAAGCGCGAGCCCTGATGCCTACCCGCGCTGCAGCAAATGCTAGTCAGATGTCGTCACCCGGTGAGTCCAGTCGGGGAGGTTCACTCCGCGTGCCGTCGAAGAGCCGCCGCTGGAGCCGGACATCAATCAGTTCCAGGAGGTCCCGGTCGGGGACATCGAGGCTGTTCGCGGGGATGAAGTAGTCTCCCTTCGCGCTGCGCAGAAACCGGTCAAGCCGATGCCATAGAGCTGGCGGCGGAGCATCGACGAGCTCAAGGCCGAGCTGGCCTTGCTTGAGGTGAACGTCGTGGATCTGGTCCCACGGGATGAGCCGGTACCCCCGTGTCTTGTCGACGACGCCCTCGGGTGTGATCCGGACGGCTTCGGTCGGGGATGTCGCCCGCCCGGCCCAGGGAAATGCGGCGAACATGAGCGGGAACGAAATCAGCAGCAGGCCAGGATTGGGCTCAGCGAGCAGGAAAACGTGTGCGCCTAGGATGGCGGCGACGATCAACGCGAGGACGGTGGCGACGATTCGGGCCTTCCGTTGCGACCACAGCACCACCGTGTCTTCGGCCTCGTCGTCACCGGGTGGGGATAGCTCACGGCTCACACGGCCTACTCGTTCACGCGACGACATCTAACGGATCTGCATTTCTGCTGCGCACCGGTGCGGAAGTGCGTGCGCGGCACGCCCAAGATGCGGATCGCGCTGCAGCGAATGCCAGTTTGACCGCAGCCCCCTCGCACCCAGACTTCTGAGCGTGGAGCCTCATGCTTCGAAGATCCAGAACTCCTGGGCGCCCCTCGCCTCTGGACTTCGGCGGAATCCACTCTTCTCGAGGACCCGCTTCGAAGCTGTGTTGTCTGACGCCACTCCCGCGACGATGCGCCGATAGGGAGAACTCCGTGTCCACCGAACGAACCCTTGGAGTAGCTCCGTCGCGTAGCCACGGCCCCAGTAGGATTCCGCGATGAGGTATCCCAGCCTTACCTCAGTGCCAGGCTCGCCGGCTTCGGCCGAGTCGCTAAGCAGGAGCAGCCCGACGGGTCTGCCATTGGACTTGTGCTCGACGAGGAGCGTCGTGCCTTCGGCATCGCGGTCCTGGATCCAAGCCAAGGCTCGGCTCCGCGAATAGGAGCCCCGCCACGAATCGGGAAGGGGCGCAGTCACGCTCGGGGTCAGGAGCCGTGCGACCACGGAGGGCAGGTCGGTCGAGCCGCTGTCCCCTTCCGAGGGCCATCGATCCACACGTAGCCGAGTCGTCGCGAAAGTGCACTGCAACAGGGACTCCCGGTAAGCACGCGCTGCGGTCTAACGGTTCTGCATTTCTGCTGCGCGCCGGTGAGGAACTGCGTGCGCAGCACGCCCAAGATGCGGATCGCGCTGCAGCAAATGCCAGTTAGGCCTCACTCCTCATTCGGGCGTCCGGACCAATCGATACCGCCTTACCTGAGGGTACGGCGCCCACGCACAGAAGAGCAGAACCGAGTCGGGTGCGGACTCAACGCAGCCGACTCCCGCGTCGAGTTGGAGCGTAGCGAGATGATCACCGCGGGCCCTGAACACCGCGAGGGCGTTCTCGTGCGGAACCGTCCTCGGATTCTCGGCCTCCTGGACCCCGGGGCGCAAAACGAGAAGCTGGACGACGAGTGAGTCACCGAGGAGCGCGATGTCGGCGACGTCCGCCGGAGACGGGACGATCCGGGACAAGCCCGGCTGGACATCGATGCGCTGCCTCGGTGGCGCGTCCGGAAACAACGGCTGTCCGACCCTCCGCCACTCGCCGTCGGCCCGTTCCCACCAGACGCCGGGGCGGCGAGTCGATGTGACGAGTCGCGAATCGATCGCGTCGAGGCCGAACGCCGCGCCGTACGGCTGGTCCTCTACGCTGGACGGAGGCGCCGAGGCCACCTCGGCGCCGGACGCCGCGAGGTAGGCGGTGGCCATCGGGGACACCGACCCAGCGTTGGGACGGACGACCCAGATCGTGTCGGCGAGCCACCTATGGAAGAAGGCGTCGGGTGGGATTCCCGTGATGATGCGATCGGCGGCGAAGGAGGGCAGCCGGAACGTCGTTACGCGACCGGTTTGAACATCGAGGGCGGACACCATCGAGTCGGACACGCCCGTCACGTCGATAACGCTCCGGAACTCGCCTGGACCGTCGCCCTCACCTCCGACTTCAGCTGCTACGCGGCCCGAAGAATCGAACGCTACCAGTCGAGCCGTCTGCTGATCCGCCACCACGATGCCGGAGCGAGTCCAAGTCGCGGAGCGAGGGGAGCCGAGCAGGCCGGGACCGGGCACACCCTCGATACCCGGCTCGCCGAACGAGTCGATCGACTCGAGTGCCCAACGGGCAGCCGGATCGGGCGTGGATGTGTCGGCACACGCCACGGCTGAGAGTGCCAACAGCGGTCCACCCAATCGGAAGTGGCCGAGATGGCGGATGCTGTCCCCCTACGTGTCTGAACCAATCATCCCGTGAAGGATGAGGAGTGTGGCCGAACGGTTCGGCATCTCTGCTGCGCGCCGGTGCGGTAGTGCGTGCGCAGCACGCCCAAGATGCGGACCGCGCTGCAGTAAATGCCAGTTAGGCGGATCGTCGCTCACTGTCACCGGAAGGTGGCCACGAACTCCTGTGAGTCACTTCGCGTACTACCCTCCACCGACCGCCCGAGACCCTTGAAGCGCGCTAGCGATGCCCCTCCTACGATTCATCCCCGTGGTTGGCCTCCTTCTAGCCGGCTGCGCGCCGTCCCCGCAGCCTGCGAACGGGGATCATGCGCGTGGCTTCGACTTGGAGGTGGCCGGCCAAGTGCGACTCCCCGAGACGCTGGGGTACCTCACCGACTTTGACGTCGCCGCGGACGGAAGCGTGGCGATCATCGATGGGTACGGGCTCACGGCAACCGTGATCGACCCCGGGGGAGCGGTGCTTTCGCTCGGGCGAGAAGGCTCGGGGCCCGGTGAGCTTCGCAGGCCCAGGGATGTCGAGATCAGTGACGCCTTCGTGGTGGTCTACGATCGGGAGAACGGCACGGTCGTGTGGGACCGCGAGGGACGCCTACATTCAACGGAGGGTCCGGTCGGCCACGTCCAGCTTGAGCTGTGGGGTGACTCGCTTCTGATGTGGCGACCCCGCTTCGCGGGACTGGGTGGGGTCGGCACCGCGAGGTATGCCATTCGCGCACTCCGCCTCCCCACAGTGGAAACGGTCTGGGAAGGGCCCGTAGCCGTGCGCGGCGGTGCTGACTCGATTGGCCCCTGCTACGGCTGCGACATGATCTACGCGCCGACCAGTCGAACGCTGTATCACGTTCAGCAGGGTAGCGGTCGATTCCTTTCGCATCGGCTCGGGTCTGAGGTTGCTACGCAGCTTCCGGCCACAGGTCGGGAACAGCCGCTCTGGATGCACTCCGAGTTCAGTCAGATGGCCGCGAGCGGTTGGAACCAGACTCGAGCTGCGGAGATCACGGGCAG
Source organism: Longimicrobiales bacterium (assembly GCA_028284495.1). GTDB lineage: Bacteria > Gemmatimonadota > Gemmatimonadetes > Longimicrobiales > Gaopeijiaceae > Gaopeijia. The sequence goes on from JANQRP010000016.1 coordinate 223,570, forward strand.
GTACCGGACCCCAGCGGATGTGGCCCCGCCTTCCGAGGGGTCCCGTGCCCCACTGAACTACGAGGGGGAGGCGAGCGCACTGGACGGCCAGGGCCGCCTGCACACCTTGGTTCGTACCAAGCCTTACGAGAACTCGGTCGTAGACGTCTGGGAGAAGGGTGAGCGCGTCGCCACCCTGCGCCTTCCGTTCCGGGCGCGGCTGTTGTCCGCCCGAGGCGATCTGCTCTATGCCGTCGTGGACGACGAACTCGGCGTACCGAGTCTCTTCACGCTTGGCCTCCCCCCGGACCTGTGACCCGGGGCCCGCACGGATGCGTGCCGCCGTTGGAAGATCCGCCTTGTATGTCGACGAGTCGACAGGTTCAAGGGTAGAGTAGGGAGCGGTAGCCCGATCCGCCTAGGGTCTGGAAGACCGTACGTTAGCAGGGGCGCCGCGCCCGATCATCGATTCGCCAGATCTCGGACAGTTGTCGGGGCCACGAGCCCGTATCGCGCAAGGCTGGGAGCGATCGGATCGTCCTCTTTGCTAACGGATTTGCATTTCTGCTGCGCGGGACGAAGGAAGAGGCGCGCGGCGCCCCCGAAGATGTTATCCGCGCTGCAGCAAATGCTAGTTAGGAAACCCCGTACGGATTGCTCGGACAGGGTCGCTGGTGAAGCTCGGAGCGGTACTCCCACCACCCGCGCGGCTCAGCGAGCTCGTTGTCCCAGAATCGTCGAAGGAGCCCGACCCACGGTCCATCTGATTCACCTGACGCTATGGAGTCACCGAGCACAAAGCGGCCCATCCATCCGACATACCCGGTGCCCCAGGACACCCTGAGGGAGTCTCCCTGACGACCCCAGACGGAGTGGGGAAACACCGAGATCGCGCCGTTGATGGGTCGCGTCGTCGGCGTGCGGAACCGTCCGAGTGAGTCGGAAACAATGAACTGAGTCGGCACCTGCTTGAGCGGCGTCTCGAGGTCGAGCGGATGGACGGGCTCGGGCTGAGCGGCCGTTGCGGCCCACGCGGCCCATCCATCCGACATACCCGGTGCCCCAGGACACCCTGAGGGAGTCTCCCTGACGACCCCAGACGGAGTGGGGAAACACCGAGATCGCGCCGT
>JANQRP010000039.1 GCA_028284495.1 Longimicrobiales bacterium
AGCGGCTCGACGCGGTCGAACCGACGGACCCACCACTCCCCGTCCCGCTCGACCCAGTACTTCGGCTGGCCGATGTCGTGCTCGCGGATCCATGCGAACCCCTCGGCGCCCCACAGCTCGGCCCGCTCGTAGCCGCCGTCCAGCATGAACGCGAGGTAGTCACCGTTGGTGACGGGCGTCCGGTCGATGTCGAAGGCGCTCAGCTCGACGTGGTGCAGCGGCCGCTCGTTGTCGTAGGCTTCGGTTCGATCGTCCGTGCCGATCGGGACCCGACCGGCCGGGACCCGCACCATGTCCCGCTCGGGTGCGACCTCGCGCTCGGGGAGCTCGCCGAACGCCCGAGGAGGCACCCACGGGTCTCCGTGCTTCAGCTGGAGCGTCTGGAGGATCGTCTCGTCGTGCTGGTACTCGTGCTGGAGCACCATCCGGAACACGTAGCCGTCTCGGAGCAGCGGCGTGGTCGTCGCGAGATCCAGCCCGCTCAGCCGATCGAGCACGACGCCGCGAACGGCCGCGAGGAACTCCGTCGCCCCGGCTCGGTCCGGAAGCGCCAGACCGTCCCGGGTGGACCGGGGATTCCGGAACGGATCGTACATGCCGCGGAGACCCTCCGACCCGTCCCCTTCCCCGTCGACGTTCTCGACGAGCCACACCTCCTCGAAGTGCCCGATATGGCCGAGGTCCCAGATGATCGGAGACATCAACGGGTCGTGTTGACGGCGAAGGTCCTCGTCCGACAGCGACGCGACGAGGAGGAGGGTTCGGGTCCGCGCCTCGCCGAGCAGTTCCGTGATGCGCGCGCGGGTCAGTGGCCGTCCCGGCGATGTGTCCATGGAGGGGGGCGGGTCTCCCGATCGGGTGTGCGATGGCGGTCGGCGCCGGGCGGCGTGTCGCCGTGGCGAAAGGTCCCAATCACAATCACCGCATGCGTCCGCCGGTTCCCTCGCCGGGAGATGCGATCCGGCTATGCGAGGCGGACGGGTCGGGGGCCGACGGCGGTATCCCACCGGGCGCCGTCGAGGTCGGGCCGGAGTTCGAACGCGCGGACGCCTTCCGAGTCGTCGTTGGAGGAGGCGAACGCAGCCTCCATCGCCTTCACCACATCGGCGGTACGATCGCGGGGCGCTGCGGCGATCAGGCCCGAACCGGCACCCGAGAGGGTGCAGGCCCATGCACCGGCGGCCCGCGCCGCCTCACGCGCGGCCTCGGCGCCTGGCACGAGCGGGAGGCGCATCGGCACGTGGAGTTCGTCCTCCATCGCCCACTTCAGGATCGCCCCGTCGCCGGCCGCCAGCGCGGGGATCAGATGCGACAGACGAGCCGCGTTCCGCACGGCCGCGGCGTGGGCGACGCGGTCCGGCAGCACGCGCCGCATCGCCCGTGTGTCCGCGGGCGCCGCGGGGGTGGCCCACGCCCATCCGATACGGTCGGACACGGGGAGGGGAATCACGGACACGCGTCCACCGATCCGGCTGGTCGCGACCAGCCCGCCGACGAGCGCCGGCGCGGCGTTGTCGGGGTGGCCGTCGATCTCCGTGACGGCTTCGAGCGCCCCCGCCGCCGGGTCGGAGGAGCCGGCGAGCCGGGCCCTCAACAGGTGGAGGGCCACCGCGAGGGCGGCGGACGATCCGAGGCCCCGTCCAACCGGGACCTCGGAGTCCACGACGAGCGTCCCGTCCAACGGAAGCCCGAGCGCCTGGAGGTCGCCGGCCAGTCCGTCGCCGAACCCCGGCGGCGGGCGCTCACCGCGAACCACCACGCCGCCACCCCCCTCCCCTTGCCACTCCACGACCAGTCGACGGTCGACGGCCATGCCGATGCAGTCGAAGCCCGGCCCCAGATTGGACGTCGACCCGGGAACCACGATGCGGATGGCGCCCGGGCTCATCGGATCGCAACCTCCGTCAGGGCCCCGATCAGCGCCCCGACGTCCGGGTCGACGACCGTCCATCGCTCGGCTCCGGGCCGCGCGAGGTGAGCCGCCTCGGGCGGATCGATCCCGAGCACGGCTCGGACGACCTCCGGGAACTTCGCCGGGTGGGCCGTCTCGACCACCACGGGGCTGCAGCCGGGCTCGGCCTCGAGCAGGTCGCGCGCGCGCGCCACGCCAACCGCGGTGTGCGGGTCGACCACGATGCCGTGCTCCGCGTGCGACCATCGCTGCGCCGCCCGGGAGGGTTCCCCGCCGATCGAGCTGGCGCGGACCACGTGGGCGACCCCATCGCCCACCCGATCGGCCGTCCTCCGGGCGAGCCACTGCAGCCGCTCCAGATTCGAGGGAATCACGACGTCCATCGCGGACGAGTCGGTCCGAACGGCGGGGCCGGGCGGGGCCGCTTCGCCCCGGGCGGCCCTCACCAGCGCGTCGTTCTCGTTCACGGCGGCGTGGATGGCACCGAGGCGTGCGCCCATCTGGCGGGCCATCACCGCGGCCGTGACGTTCCCCAGGTTCCCGGATGGGACGACGACCGGTCGATCGGGAGCGATGGCGCCCAGCCACCCGTAGTAGAGTGCCTGCGGCATCAGACGTCCCGGGTTGATGGAGTTGGCCGATACCAGCCCGTGCGCCTCCACGAGGTCGCGATCGGCGAACGCCGCCCGGACCATCGCCTGGCAGTCGTCGAAGGTCCCGCGCACGGCGACCGACCGCACTGCGCCCGCCCGGGTCGTGAACTGGCGACGCTGGACCTCGGACACCCGGCCGAGTGGGAAGACCACCAGTCCGCGGAGGCCGGACAGCCCCTCGATCGCCGCAGCAACGGCGCCCCCCGTGTCGCCCGACGTGGCGGTCAGAACGGTACGCACCCCGCCGTCCGCTCGTGGCGCGGCCGCCCAGAGCGTCGCGAGGAAGCGCGCGCCGACGTCCTTGAAGGCTCCGGTCGGTCCGCCCGAGAGGTCCAGAAGGTCGATGTCGGGACCCAGCGCCCGGAGGCGAACCGGCACATCGAGGGCGTCGCGGAGCGCTTGGAGCGTCGGTGACGGAGTCGACGTCCCGTCCAGCCATTCCATCGCCCGCGGGGTCGCCCAGTCCGCGAACGGCCCGAGCGTCCCCGGCTCCGGCGGTTCGTCGAACGTCGGAGGAAGGTCGACCGGAACCCAGAGGCCACCATCCGGTGTGGTGCCGCCGTCGATCGCGTCCTGCCACGGGACGTCGGCGGAGGCACCCGGCTCGTCGGCCGCCCGGCTGGACGTGAAGCGAAGTCCCACGCCCGGACTCAGCCGGCGGGGGGCGGCGACGACGCGGCGTCCTCGGTCCCCGCGCCTCCCACTGTCCCGCCGGCGGAGGGCGCCGCCCCGAGGTCGACCCGCGCGGAGCCCATCGAAAGAACGAACGTCAGGGCCTCGTCCGGAGGAATGGCCAGGGGGTGGGTCCGGGACCGCGGCACGATCAGCAGGAAGCCGGACATGGGGTTCGGCGCCGTCGGCAGGAACACCGTGACCGCGGGGGTTTCGACGTCGGCGGGAAGCGGCGTGGGCGCGTCGCCGGTCACGAACCCGACGGACCAGGTCCCCGGCGACGGATACTCGAAGAGCACCGCCTCCTTGAACGCGCGGCTCTCCTCGCCGACCACCGCCTCCACGATCCGGCTCGTGCCTCGATAGAGCGGACGGACGATCGGCACCCGCTCCACCGCGAGCTCCCAGAGCCGCGCCGCTCGACGTCCGATCGCGCGCTCCGCGATCCACCCGGCAGCCAGGAGGAGCAGCACGAGCGCCACGATGCCCAGCCCCGGCGCGGTACGACCGAACGCAGGCTCGATGTACGGCGCGAGGATTCCGTCCAGTCGGCGAAAGAGCCAGAGGAGGATCCACGCGGTCGCGCCGATCGGGACGACGAGCGCCAGCCCTTCGAGGAGGTATCTGCGGAGTCTGCGCATGCGGGAGCACCGGGAGTCGTGCGAGGTCCGTCGGGAAGGTACCGGGAGCCGCGGGTCCCGGCGACGGGCGCGTCGCGGATCCGTCGCCCCGCGGGCGTGCCGGGATCAGTCCGAGGGTCCCGCTCGTCCGATCCCGCCTTCGCGTACCCGGGCCCGCGCGAACCGGCGCATCGCCTCGATGCCGAAGAGTGGCCCCGCCGCCAGGAGCAGGAAGGCGGGCCCCCACCCTGCCGCGTCGGCGACCCGCGTCGCGACCTCGATCGCGACCGCCGTGACCGCGAATCCCACCATCGTCTGGAACGTCAGGGCCGTCCCGACCGCGTGCGACGGCGCCACCTCGGTGACCAGCGCGGAGAACTGTGCGGAGTCCGCGACCACCGCGAAGCCCCATACCAGCACGAGAGCCACCAGGATCGGACCGGGCGCCCCGCCGAGGAACCCGACCACGGTGGCGCAGGCGCCCGACACGATCATCGCGGCGGACGCCACCCTCGCCCGTCCGACGCGGTCCGCGAGCCATCCGGCGACGACGGCACCCAGACCACCGACCGCGATCACGCCGAACCCGAGCGCATCCGCCCCCGACCAGCCCCGGGCCGCGAAGGTGGCGGCGATGAACGCGGGGGTGAGACTCCACATCGCGTACAACTCCCACATGTGCCCCACGTAGCCGAGCGTGGCCAGGCGGGTGGGCCGGTGTCGCACGATCTCTCCGACGCGACCCCAGTCGAAGGGCCGGCGGGCGAATACGTGCGGTCCGTCGCGGTAGAACAGCAGAATCAGCACCGCCCCGGCGACGCCACCGGCGGATGCGCCGAGCACGACCGGGGCTTCGCCCACGCCTCCGAGCGCGCGGATGAGCCAGGGGGCGGCCTTGCCGATCGTCAGCGCGCCGACGACGGCCCCGATGGCGAGCCCGCGGCCCCGCAGGAACCAGGTCGCGCACATCTTCATCGCCGGCGGATATACGCCAGCCAGGGCGAACCCCGTCGCGAAGCGGAGCGCGGCGGCCGCCTCGAACCCGTCCGCGACCAGAAGCCCGGCGTTGGCCCCCGCAGCCAGGAGCGAAGCAGCCGCGAAGTAGAGTCGGATCGGGAGAACGTCGGCCAGGTTCAGCACGGCCGCCACGAGGGTGCCCGCGACGAATCCGACCTGTACCAGGGTGGTGAGGAGCGACACCTCGGCGGAGGAGAGCTCCAACCGGAGCTGCAGCGCCGGCCCGATCACGGTGGCCGTGAACCACTCCCCCATCCCCAGGAGGAGCGCCACCGACAGGAGTGCCAGGGCGCCCCAGCGTCCCCGAGCCGGCGTGGTCACGTCAGCGCGCGAACATCTGCCGGACCACGAAGCCGAGGTTCGCGGGTCGTTCCGCGAGGCGCCGCACGTACCAGGGCCACCAGTGGGTGCCGTACGAAACGAGAACCCTGACCGTCACGCCGGCATCCGCGAGACGCCGCTGCTCGCCGGTCGCGATCCCGTACAGCATCGCCACCTCCCACGTTCCGTCGTCGAGCCCGAGTTCGCCGGCGACCCTCCGGGCGTCCGCGATGAGCCGGGCATCGTGGGTTGCGAGGCACGGCCGGTCGACCCGTCCGTGCCGACGGTCCTGGAGCATGCGCGACGCCAGGCGGGCGTAGGCGGCGTCCACCTCCCGCTTCTCGGCCATCGCCACCTCCGGCGGCTCCATGTACGCGCCCTTCACCAGGCGGATCGCCGGCGAGAGAGGAAGCAGATCGGCGTAGTCCGCCTCGGTGCGATGCAGGTACGCCTGGAGGCAGATGCCGACGTTCGGCGCCCGCGCCCGGGCCTCGCGGAACACCTCGAGCGTCGCGTCGACGTAGGCACTCGACTCCATGTCGATCCACACGATGCCCGGAGCCGCCTCGGCGATCTCCACCACGTGATCGACGGTCACGTCGACTCCCTGGTCGAGACCGAGGTGGGTGAGCTTCACCGAGAGTTCCGTGTCCAGTCCCCTCGCCGTCACCCGCCCTGCGAGGAGGAGGTACTCGTCGACGACGACGCGAGCGGCCTCTGCGGTGTCGACGTTCTCACCGAGTTCGGTCACCAGGGTCGGGATCCCGGCATCGAGCAGTATCGCCGCCTCCCGCAGCGCGTCCCCCATCTCCTCGCCTGGCATGAAGCGGCGTACGGCTCGCCGAACGAAGCGGTACCGCGGGAAGCGCTCCGACATGAACCGGTTGGTCGATGCCCAGAGCAGCGCCCGCTTCACGTCGCGACTCCGAAGCGCGCCAGGCCGAACGGCGCGACGTCGACGGGAGGCGGCAGCCCGCGTACGAGCGCGACCAGAGCCTCGGCGAGGGCCGGCGCGAACTTGAAGCCGTGCCCACTGAAGCCGCCGCCGATCACGACCCGGCCGTCGGCGATCGTGTCCACAAGGAAGTGCTCGTCGGGGGTGAGCGTGAACCGACACGTCCGCATGTGGGCCACCGGACCCGACGCGACGAGGTAGCGGTCCGCCAGCGCCTGCAGAACCGCGCGATCGGCGTCCGACGGAGGCATGTCCGCCACCGACGGGTCGGCGATACGCTCGTGGAGGTGGTGATAGAGTCCGACCTTGACCCCGCGGCCGTCGTGCTCGGGCATCAGATACACGTGTCCCTCCTGCAGGTCGGCGTTGACGACCGGGAAGTGGTGGGCGGCGCCCGATCCCGGCACATGGGGCAGCCAGCCCACCACCTGTCGTTCGGGCGCGATCTCCGGCAGCGCGTCGCGGAGCGGCCCCGATCCCAGCCACGCCCCGGTCGTCACGATGAGCCGGTCGGCGACAATCTCGGCGTCCCCGTCGGGCCCCGCCGTGTGCACGCGGACACCCTCGCTCCCGACGTCCCAGTCGACCACCCGCACCGAGAAGCGGAGGTCGGCTCCGGCGGCCCGCGCCGCCTCGATGTGCGTGCCCGTGCACCGCGTGGGATTCAGGATCCCCGCGTCCGCCTGGTACACGGCCTCGACGTCGTCGGGAAGGTCGAGGCCGGGGGCGCGACGCCGCAGCGTCTCGCGGTCCCACCACTCGTGCGGGATGTCGTGCTCGCGGCAGGCCGCGAGGGAGCCGGAGACGAGCCGTCCGTCCGGGCCCCCGAGATCGAGTCCGCCCGTCGTGACCAGCAGGTCCCGGCCGGTGTCGCGCTCCAACGCCCGCCACCCTTCGAGGGCTCGGCGGGCGAGGGGCACGTACGCCGGAGACTCGAAGTAGGCGATCCGGAAGATCCGCGAGTGTCCATGGGAAGACCCCCGGTCGTGGAGCGCGTGAAACTGCTCGAGCCCCATCACCTCAAGTCCCTGCCGTGCCGCGTGATACGCGGTAGCGGCGCCGATGCCGCCGAGTCCGGCGATCAGAACGTCGGTACGCGTGTCCGTCATGGCACCCCGGTGGCTCCGCCGCCGATCCCGGACCCGCTCAGATGCCGCCCCCGCTCTGCGCCCGAAACTGCTCGCTGCGAGCCCGGTTCTCCTCGATCCGCTCCTGAATCGGACGCGGCTCGACGCGGGGGTCGTCGATCACCTCGAACGTGGCCGTCGAGGATTCGCTTCCCACGGTCACACGAAATGCGTACGTCCCGGGCAGGACCTCGGAGCCCGGCGCGAGATCGGGGTGATCGAGGCCCGGCTCGCGGCCGGCATCCAGATCCCACACCCAGCGGTTGAGTCCCTCGCCCGACCCTGTCTCCTCGTCGAGCACGAGCCGACCGACCGCGTCGAAGACCTCGATCCGGGCCGTGCCGCCCGCGTCGCTCCCCGCGATCCACTGCAGAAACACGCCGCGGGGCCGGGTCGCGCCCTGCCACATCGTCATGCCGGTCGATCGGTAGCCGATCGCTTCGGCCACCGGGTGAAGGATGCCGACCCGCCCCGGCTCGATCGCGCGCACGCCCGAACCGAGAGCGTCGGGATGGGCGCCACCTGCCGCGGCGGCAACGGCCCGCAGGCCGGACACGTCGTCGATGACCCAGGCGCCCCGTCCATGCGTACCGAGCACGAGGTCGTCGTCGCGCGCGTGCAGCTCGAGGTCGTCGATCGGCACTCTGGGCACGTGCGACCAGACCGCCCACGAGGCGCCCCGGTCGACGCTCACCCAGAGCCCGAGCTCCGTGCCGAGGAAGAGGAGATTCGGCTCGTGCGGGTCCTCCTCGATCGAGATCCCGAATCCGTCCACCTCCTCTCCGAGCCGCTCCCAGGTCGAGCCGAAGTCCTCCGTTCGGTAGACGTACGACGTCCAGTCGCCGCGGCGGTGGTCCTCGAAGACCGCGTACGCCGTCGCGGGATCGGCGTGGGAGGGTTCGACGTCGGGGACCCACGTACCCGCCGGCACTCCGGGGATGTTCGGCGACACGTTCGTCCAGCTGAGTCCGTCGTCGCGGGTGACCTGCACGTTGCCATCGTCCGTGCCGACCCAGATGACGCCGTCCTGCAGCGGGCTCGGAGAGATGTCGATGATGGTCGTGTGCGTCTCGGCGCCCGTCGCGTCGCGCGTGAGGCCGCCGCTTTCGCTCCAGACCTGCTTCGCCGGGTCGTTCGTCGTCAGATCGGGCGAGAGGGTCTCCCACGTGTCGCCCCGGTCGCGGCTCCGATGCACGAACTGGCTCCCGATGTAGAGCGCGTGCGGGTCCAGCGGATCGAGCGCGACGGCGGCGTTCCAGTTGAACCGCAGGTCGACCTCGTCCGACCGCGGTCGGATCCCGGTCCTCGCTCCGGTGATCTTGTCGAAGCGCGAGAGGTTGCCACCCTGCGATGTCGAGTAGCCGTAGCGATCCCCCGACGGATCGTCGTAGACGTTGAAGCCGTCCCCGCCGCCGACGCGGAACCAGTGCGCGTTCAGGATCCCCTTGTTCTCCCAGACGTCGCTCGGTCCGTACCAGGACCCGTTGTCCTGGAGCCCCCCGTAGATGTTGTACGGGATGTCGTCGTCCAGGGAGATGCGGTAGAACTGGGCGAGGGTGAGGTTCTCGACGAAGCGCCACGTATCGCCCCGGTTGTACGTGAAGGCCACGCCCCCGTCGTTGCCCATGATCATCTCCCGAGGATCGTCGGGATCGATCCAGAGCTCGTGCACGTCGCCGTGGATGATCGCCGACGGCACGACGGTCTCGAAACTGGCGCCCCGGTTCTCGCTCACCTGGATCGCGGAGTGGAGGTTGTAGACCCGGTCCGGCTCCTGCGGGTCGACCCGGATGTCCTCGTAGTAGAACGGTCGCGGCGCGACGCCCCGACCCGACGCGATCGTCTCGAACGTCGCCCCGCCGTCGGTCGAGCGGAGCATCGCGCTCTCCTCGGCCTCCACGAGCGCGTACACGATGTTCGGCGATGATGCCGCGAAGGCGAGGCCCATCCGGCCGAGCTCGCCGTCGGGAAGCCCGTCCTCGGCCGTCCGCCGCTCCCACGTGTCCCCGCCGTCCCTCGTCACGTACATGCCGCTTCCGGGGCCGCCCGATTCGAAGACCCACGGCCACCGCCGGAACTCCCACATCCCGACGATCAGGTGGTCCGGGTTGGCCGGGTCCATCGCCATGTCCCCCACGCCGGTCCGTTCGTCCACGTACAGGACCCGGTCCCAGCTGCCGCCCCCGTCCGTCGTCCGGTAGACGCCCCGGACCTCACCGTCCGACCACGCGGGTCCCATGACCCCGACGTACACGAGGTCGGGATCGGTCGGATGCGTCAGCACCCGGTGGATCCGCTCCGACCCCTCGAAGCCGACCAGCTCCCAGGAGTCTCCCCCGTCCGTCGACTTGTAGAGCCCGTCCCCGATGCCCGCCGAGTTCCGGGGATTCCCCTCCCCCGTCCCGACCCAGACGACGTCGGGATCGCCCTGGAAGACGGTCACGTCGCCGATCCCCAGGATTCGCTCGTCGTCGAAGATCGGATCCCAGGTGAGGCCGCCGTCCTCCGACCGGAACACGCCGCCGGTCGCCGAACCCACGAAGATTCGCGTGCGGTCGGAGAGAACCACGTCGATCGCGGCCACCCGGCCGCTCATTCCCGCGGGGCCGACATTGCGCGCCTCGATGGCGGCGAAGCGATCCACGAGTGCGTCCGTGGTGAGCTGCGCGGGGAGCGCGGCGGGCCCGGCGACGAGGACGAGGGCGGCGGCCGAGACGCGACGGATCGTGCGCATGGGCGAATCGTGTGGTGGGGGTGGTGCGGGTGGGCGGTGATGGTAGGCGGGAGCGCGGTCCTTTCGCCAGAGCCGGAGATAGCCGCCGCGGCGGCTACGGTGTCGTGCGGCGCGGGTTGCACCGAGGACGCGCCGCACCGAAACTGCCACCCATGGCGAGCCCCGATCCACTCCCGCAGCAGGAGCCCCGAAGCAACCGGGTACCGGCCCGGGCGGCGGTTCTCTCCCTCGCTGCGTTCGTGGTCCCCGTCCTCGGCGCCTTCTGGTTCCCCGAGGATCTGGCCGACTACGAGGCACTCCTCTGGCTCACCGCGCTGATCCCCGCCTTCCTCCTGGCCTACTACCGGGGCTGGCAAGGCGCCGCGACGGCGACCGCGCTGGGGATGGCCGTCCTCGCGATCGTCGCGGCGATCACGCGATCGCTCGGGCGCGAGACGCCGGACCTCCTCCCCATCATCGTCGTCATCTACCTGGGGCTGTCGATCGCCATCGGGTGGCTCGCCGAGATCCTCCACCGGGACCGGGACGAGGTCGAGGATCTGGCCTTCACCGACCCGCTGACGCACCTCCCCAACCGCCGCCACGTCGAGGTCTTCCTCGCCAACGAGTTCGCGGCGGCCCAGCGGGGACGGCTCCTCAGCGTGGTCCTGTTCGACCTCGACCGGTTCAAGGAGTACAACGACACCTACGGGCACGAGGCCGGCGACGAGGCGCTCGAACGCTTCGGCGAGGTCCTGATCCGCACGACCCGACGGATGAACCTCTCCGGGCGCCTCGGCGGTGAGGAGTTCATCTCGATCCTCGCCGGCTCCGACGCCCACGGCGCCACGATCTTCGCGGACCGCGTCCGTGACGAACTCGCCGCGCTCGGGCTCGGGGCCGGCCCGCTCACGGTGAGCGCGGGCGTGGCCGAGTACGACGAGAGCATCCGCGACCCCAAGATGCTGATCGCCGCCGCCGACAAGGCACTGTACGAAGCGAAGCGCGAGGGACGGAACCGGGTCAAGACGCGATACCCCGAGGGCGGCGACGATCCCGCGCTCGCCGAACACGTCCGCGCGAAGGAGGAACGCTCGTCGCTCCCCCCGATCGGCGCAGGGCTGCCGGTGCTCGTGGTGGTCGAGGACGCGCACACCCGGGATCTGCTCGCGAGCTACCTGCAGACCGCCGGCTTCACCGTGGTTCGCGCCGCCGACGGGGCCAGCGCGATCCGCGCCCTCGCCGAGGAGCCGGCCGTGCTCATCACCGACACCCGGATTTCGGACATGGCGCCCCAGGAGATCATCCGGGCGACGCGGTCCCGCTATCCCCTCGCACAGATTCTGGTGCTAACCGCGCTGCAGGAAGCCTTCACGGCGGCGGACGCGCTGCAGGCCGGCGCGGACCGCTACCTGGTCAAACCGTTCGGCATGCCGGAGCTGCGCGCGCACCTCATCGACGCGCTCGACGACCGCAACAAGCTCCTCCGGCAGGGCGACCGACGGAGGGAGCTGTCGGCGGAGGGGAAGGCCAGGGCCCGATCGGCGCGCGAGTCGATCCTCGCGGGTACCCGCGCCCTCGTTCGGGCCGTGGAGGCCCGCGACCCCTACACGGCCGGGTCGGCCGGGCGCGTCGCGTCCTACGCCGAGACGCTGGCGGAACACATCGATCCGGAGGAGACCCTCCTGCCCCGGGAGCGCCTCCGTCTCGGATGTGAACTGCACGACGTCGGAAAGATCGGCGTCCCGGACGGGGTGCTCAACAAGGAGGGGCCGCTCGACACGCTCGAACTCGCCGAGATGCGAAAGCACCCGCGAATCGGGCGCAGCATCCTCGAGCCGATCATCGACGATCCGCTGGTGCTCGCGATCACGTCGTGGCACCACGAGAACTGGGACGGCACGGGGTATCCGGACGCCCTCCGCGGCCAGGCGATCCCCCTGGCCGCGCGGGTGGTGGCGGTCGCCGACGCGCTCAATGCGATCACGCGCCCGCGTGCGTGGCGGGCCGCCCGGTCGTGGGACGACGCCCTCGACATCGTCGAACAGGGATCCGGCACCACCTTCGATCCGAGGGTGGTCGAGGCGGCGCTCGCGACCGCCGATCGTCTCCGGAGGGCCGGCGCCTCCGAATGACCACCACGGCGGAACTGCGGGCGTTCGGCGCCGATGCCGCCACCGCTCGCATCGAGGTGACGCCTCGGAGCGCTGGATGGCGCATCTCCCGAGCCGTGGGCTTCGGCATCGCAGGGTACGCGATCATGCTGCTGGCGATTCTCCCGCCGCATGCGCTCTGGGCCATGGCCGGCCTGGTCGCCGGCACGACCTTCGCCACGCTCAAGTTTCTCGAGCGCTACACCCTCGAGTCGTTCGAGGGAACCTGCCCGCACTGTGGTGCCGACCTGTCGAGCGATGGGCGCGCCCGACTCAAGGCGCGATCGACCGTCACCTGCGACACCTGCCATCGGGCCTCGGAGCTGGTCGTCGACGTCCCGGCCCTCGACGCGGCCCGCTGACGACCTGCGGCCCGAACGCGGCGGCGATCCTGGTGGTCCGCGCTACTCGCCCTCCCGAAGGACCCTGAGCGGGGGGTTCGACAGGAGGTCCCGGCTCCCGAGCCAGCCCGTGCCGAGCGTCAGCACGAGAACGCCCCCGGCGAGGAGCGCTTGACGTCCGAACCCGAAGGCGAACTCCAGCTCGAACAGGCGTGTGACGACCAACCACGACGCCGTCGTGGCGAGCCCGAGTCCCACGAGCACCGAGAGGACGCCCAGGAGCGAGTACTCGACCCCGAGGATCGTGAGCAGCCGCGACCGATCCGTTCCGAGCGTCCTGAGCAGGGCCGCTTCCCTGAGGCGTTCGCCCCGGGTCACCGCCAGCGCACCGGCCAGCACGAGGAGTCCGGCGACCGCCGCGAACACCGCCAGGAATCGGATGGCGCGGTCCACGCTGGCGAGGATCCGGTCCACCGCGTCCTGGATCCGCCCGAGGTCGACCATCGAGACGTTGGGGAAGGCCCGAACGATCCGACCCTGCAGTTCCGACCGCGCCTCGATCTCTCCACCTCGCCCGAGCAGCACCCAGGTCGTGGGCAGTCCGTCGAGCGAACCGGGCTCGAAGAGGGCGAAGAAGTTCGTCTCGAAACGGGTCCAGTCCACCCGCCGGAGGCTCGTGATCTCGCTCTCGATCCGGATCCCTCCGACCTCCCAGGCGAGCCGGTCCCCGACGCCGACGCGGAGGTCGGCCGCAACCTCCTCCTCGAGGGACACGCGCACGACGCCGTCGTCCACCCCCGGTGCGTCGGGCCACCAGGCGCCCGCGACCAGCTCTTCGCCGGGGCCGAGCTCGTCCCGCCACGAGTTCCGGTACTCTCGGGCGACCGCCCACGGTGCGGGGCGGTCGTCCCAGCGCAGCGAGTCCATCGCCGAGCGCTCCACACCGGCAACGGCCACGATCCGGGAGGGCACGAGCGCCGTGGCCTCGACGGTAGCACGAACCGAGTCGGGAAAGAGCGCCTCCACCCCGGCTACCTGATCCGTCTGGACGTCGAACAGCAGCAGGTTGGCGCGCGCCTCCGAGGCGTCGATCGCGAGCGACGCCGCAAGGTTCGCCTGCACGCTGCCCACGACCCCCAGCACGAAGGTCCCGAACCCCAGCGCGAGCACCACGGCCACCGTCTGATTGCCGGGACGGAACAGACTCGAGACGCCCTGACGGACCGACCACGGGGCCTGATCGGGCAGGATCGACCGCGCGATCCGAACCCCTGCGAGGGCGGCCACCCACAGCACGCCCACCACCACCACCAGTGCGACCGCGAAGATCACCCCGTCCATGGCAGAGGGTGCCTCGACCACGCTCGTCCCGACGATCGACAGGGCGAGCAGCGCCACCGCCGCGGCCCGGAGGAACCGACTTCCTCCCGCGCTCACCGCGTCCACGCGGAGCGCACGGAGCGGGGGCACCTGTCGGACCGCGAGCAGCGGGAGCAGGGCGAACACCGCCGTCACCCAGACGCCCACCCCGATGCCCGCGGCAATGGTGGCCGGGGCGACGCGCGGCTCGATCGCGACGGGCAGCAGGTTCGACAGCAGGTGCGGCAGCGCCTGCTGCAGGGCCACGCCGCCGATCGCCCCGACGATCGCGCCGAGGGTACCGAGCGCCGCCGCCTGGAGCAGATACACGGCGAACACCTGATTCTGCGACGCCCCGAGGCACCGAAGCATGGCGACCGAACGGAGTCGCTCGTTCACGAACACACGGATCGCGCTTCCGACTCCGACGCCACCGAGGAGCAGTGCCGCGAGGCCGACCAGCGAGAGGTAGCGCCCCAGGAAGCCGACCGCTTCCGTCAGATCCCGCGCCTCGCGCACCGCCGTCGCGAACTCGACCGACGCCGCGGACATCTCGTCCGACCAGTCGGCCTCCAGGGCCGAGCGGTCGCTCGCGTCGGGCATGACGACGTACGTCGCGTACCGGGCCAGGCTCCCGAAGCCGACCACATCCGCCGCTTCCAGGTCCGACGCACTCATCCACACGCGGGGACCCACCGCGGTCTGCAGCCCGACCTCCGTCGGGATCTCGCGGACGACGCCCAGGATCGCGAAGGTACCCGACCCGATCGCCAGGGAGTCGCCGGGCTCCGCGCCGATCTGGGTGAGGAGCGCCTCATCCACCAGCACGCCCCCGGGCTCGGCGATCCGTGACCAGACGCCTTCCGGCCGCGTGTCGACGCGTCCGTAGAAGGGCCAGCCGCCCTCGACCGCGCGAAGCTGCACGAGACGGACGTCGTCCGTCGTCACGTTTCGGGCCATCGAGACGGCCGACGTCACACTCCCCGAGGGGTGTCCGGCCGTCCGGAGCGAATCGACCGCCCTCCTCAGGGTGTCGCCGAGCGGACTACCTCCCGACAGCCGCACGTCCGCACCCATGAGCACCTGCGCCTCGTCCGTGACGGATCGGGCGACGTCCTGTCGGAACGAGTGGATGGAGACGAGCGCCGCGACCCCCAGCGAGATCGACAGCATGTAGGGCCCCATGCGCGGCAGGGCGCTCCGGGCCTCCCGGGTCGAGAGGAAGCGGATCACCGCACCAGCGCTCCGTCGGCGAGGCGGATGGTCCGCGCCGCACGTGCCGCGAGATCGAGGTCGTGCGTCACCAGAACGAGCGTCGTCTCGGCTTCCCGGTTCAGCTCCTCCAGAAGCGTCACGATGCGTTCACCCGTGGCGCGGTCCAGGTTGCCGGTCGGCTCGTCCGCGAAGAGGATCCGCGGGCGCCCCACGAACGCCCGCGCCACCGCCACCCGCTGCTGCTCGCCCCCGGAAAGCTGGCTGGGATAGTGGTCCGTCCGCTCACCGAGTCCGACCCGCTCGAGAAGCGCGCGGGCACGCGCCTCGCCCTGCGCCCCGCCCTCGCCGAGCAGCTCCAGGGGCACTCGCACGTTGTCGAGCGCGGTGAGAGCCGGGAGCAGGTGGAAGCTCTGGAACACGAACCCGACGTTCCGGGCCCGGAACCGGGCGCGAGCGTCCTCGTCCAGTTCGAACAGCTCGGTCCCGTCGACCCGGACCGACCCGCTCGTCGGCTGGTCGAGGCCGGCCAGCAGGCCCAGGAGCGTCGTCTTCCCGCTGCCCGAAGGACCGACCACCGCGACCATCTCGCCGTCCGCGATGTCGAGATCGATTCCGCGGAGGACGGGTAGAGGTCGCCCCCCGCTCACATATACCTTCTCGAGACCCCTGACCGAGATCATATGCGCCTCGAACTCCCCCGCGCGTCCTGGATCGCGTGCGGACCGATCGGCCTGCTCCTGGTGGCGTGTGGTGATGTGGAGCCCCGAACCGGCGGCCTCGGAGCCGACGGCGTGCCGGCCGAAGCCATGGGGGAAACGTCCGCCGTTGAACCCCGCACGCCCCCGGGCGGATCCGAGGTGGTGGAGACCGTCGCGGACGCCCCCACCGTGGTGTTCGTCGGAACCAGCCTCACCGCGGGGTTCGGGCTCCCCGACCCCGGCGTCGAGGCGTGGCCGGCGCGAGTCGCCGACCTCGCCCGGGCCGCCGGTGCGCCCATCCACGTCGTGAATGCCGGGGTGAGTGGCGACACGAGCGCAGGAGGACTTCGGCGGATCGTGCGCCTCCTCGACCCACCCCCGAGCGTCGTCGTGCTGGAACTGGGTGCGAACGACGGACTTCGGGGACTCCCCGTGGCCGATCTCGAGCGGAACCTCGGAGCCGCGGTCGATTCCCTTCGGCTGCACGCCCCCTCCGCGGCGATCGTCGTCGCGCGGATGGAGGCGCCGCGCAACCTGGGCGCCGAATACGTCGATGCCTTCGCCGCCGTGTACGACTCGCTCGCGACACGCCCGGGCGTGGTTGTGACGCCCTTCCTGCTCGACGGCGTGGCCGGAGTGCCCGCACTCAACCAGGCCGACGGCATCCACCCGGTCGCGGAGGGACACCGCCGCATGGCGGAGATCGTCTGGCCAATCCTGCGGGCCCGACTCCTGGATGCGGGGGACATGCCATGAGGTACCTCAAGGGCTTCATCGTCGCGATGACGTTCTTCCTCGTCATCTTCCTCGCGATCGGATTCGCGCTCCCCGGCGACTGGCAGGCCGAACGCTCGGTCTCGATCGACGCGCCGCCCGAGTCCGTCTGGCCGCTCGTGGCGGACCTGCGCCACTGGGACGCGTGGGCGCCGCTCGGCGAAGTGGAGGGGATCTTCCCCGGGGCCAGCACCGGACCGGGGGCGGTCCGCGAGTGGAACGACCGGGCCTGGGGGTCCGGCTCCGTGACCATCCGTGAGGTCGTCGAGGGACGAAGGCTGATCTACGACGTCGGCGTCGAGGGAGGACTCAGCACGACGGGCACCCTCGAGCTCGAGTCGATCGCCGCGTCCGGTGCGACGCGCGTCACGTGGCGTGAGGAGGGCAACTTCGGGTGGAATCCGCTCCTCAGCTGGTTCGCCTCGGGAATGGAGACGCGGCAGGGCGCGCAGCTCCAGCGCGGGCTCGACCGTCTCTCGACCGTCGTCGAGGGGGGCTGACACCCGACGGATGGGGCGGGCGGCGGGTCGCCCCGCGCCGCGCCACACGCGCTGTCAGACGCGCTGCTTGTAGTAGTCGATCAGTGCCTGGTTGGTCGGCATCTTCCGCATGACGTTCTGCAGCTCGGTCATCGCGTCGGCCGTCGGCGTGCCGCCGAGCTGGCGCCGGAGGGCCCGCGACAGGTCGAGCGCGTCCGGCTCGAGGAGCAGCTCCTCCTTCCGTGTGGCGGACGCGTTCAGGTCGATGGCCGGATAGATCCGACGGTCGGCCAGCTCCCGGCTCAGCACCAGCTCGCTGTTTCCGGTGCCCTTGAACTCCTCGAAGATGACCTGGTCCATGCGGGAGCCGGTGTCGACGAGCGCGGTACCGATGATGGTGAGCGACCCGCCTCCCTCGTCGTCGGCGATCTTCCGGGCCGACCCGAGAAACCGCTTCGGCTTCTCGAGAGAGTTGGCGTCGAGGCCTCCGGACAGCGTCCGTCCGCTCCCCTCCTCGGTCGTGTTGTACGCACGAGCCAGCCGCGTGATCGAGTCGAGGATGATCACGACGTCCGCGCCGTGCTCGACGCGACGACGTGCGCGCTCGAGCGTGATCTCGGCGATCTGGCAGTGTCGCTCGGCGCCGCGGTCGAAGGTCGAGGCGATGACCTCGCCGAACCCGGCCGCCTCCATCTCCGTGACCTCTTCCGGCCGCTCGTCGACGAGGAGGATGAAGAGCGTGCACTCCGGGTTGTTGGTCGTGACACCCTCGGCCACGGCCTGGAGCACGGTGGTCTTTCCGGCCTTGGCCGGAGCCACGATCATCGCGCGCTGGCCCTTTCCGAAGGGACAGAAGAGGTCGATGACACGCCCCGTGGTGTCCGGCTGTCCGGCGATCGTGCGCCCGCACTCGAGCCGTAGCTGCTCGTCCGGGTGCATCGCGCTGAGGCGATTGAAGTCGGGGCGATCCTTCGCCTCCTCGGGAGGCCGTCCGTTGACGGTGCGAAGGTGGGTCAGCGGAGGACTCTTCCCGCTCTTCGGTCGGTTCCCGACGTCGCCGGCGAGTTCGTCACCGGTGCGGAGTCCGAACTTGTTGATGACGCGCGCGCCGACGTAGATGTCTTCCTTGCTCGGGATGAACCCGAACTCGGGGCGCCGAATGAATCCGGAGCCGCCCCCGAGTACCTCGAGGACGCCCAGCGGGGAGTCGTTGTTCACGATTTCAATGCCTTGATGAGACTGGCGGGGGCCCGATCGCGTCCCGATGGACGTACGTCTGCGCCTTGCGACTGGCGGCGCACGGGGACCCCGTTCAACTTGCCGGAGCCGTTCGGTTGGTTCGGATGAATCAGTGGTTCGAACCGGAACGGCAGTCGGGCGAACGCCCGAGAGGCCGGGTACGAATCCCCGACCGACCATAAATGTCTCACGACGCCGGGTGGGAAGCAAGCGTTCGCGCGGCGGACGCCCGAACCCGTCCAGCCCCGACCCAGCCAGCCGAGCGACGCCCGTGTCCTCTCGCCGCCAATTCCTCCACCGCGTCGTCGCGGCTTCGGCCGGCCTCGCCGTCGCCGATCCTCTGCGCGCCGCCTTCGACCCGCTCCTCCGCATCCCGCATCGGACCACGCTGGGTACCGGATCCACGGAGGAGGTGCGGCGGCTTCGCGCGGAGTACTTTCTCGACGACGCCATTCTCTACGTGAATCACGCCTCCATCGGCACGGTGCCGCGGGCCGTCCACGAGGCGCACGCCGCCGCTCTTCGACTGTGCGAGACGAACCCGTGGCTCTACATGTGGGGCGGCGAGTGGGAAGCGCCGCGCGAGGAGGTGCGCGAGGGGCTCGCGCGGCTCCTCGGAGCGCCCGCCGAGGCGATCGCCATCACCCACAACACCACCGAAGGCTTCAACCAGCTCGCGGCGGGACTCGACCTCGGGCCGGGCGACGAGGTCGTCTTCACCGAACTCAACCACGCGGGCGCCTCCGTCTGCTGGGAGCACTGGTCCGAGCGCGCCGGCTTCACCGTCCGGCGGATCCCCTTCCCGGTCGAGGCGGCCCCGGACATGGCCCCGGAAGACGTTGCGGCCGTGCACCTCGATGCCGTCCGCCCGGAGACCCGGGTACTGGTCTTCCCGCACGTCGACAACCGGATCGGCGTCCGGCACCCGCTCCGGCTCATCGCAGACGGCGCCCACGCCCGGGGGGTCGAGGTGGTGGCCGTGGACGGGGCGCAGAGCGCGGGCATGATCCCGTGCGACCTGGACGCGAGCGGGGTGGACGCCTTCGCGGGCTCTCCCCACAAGTGGATTCAGGCGCCGAAGGGGCTCGGCCTGTTCTATCTCCGGGAGGAGCTGCGCGAGCGACTGCGTCCGACGTGGGTCACCTGGGGCCAGGCACAGTGGGATGGCACCGTTCGGCGGTTCGAGGACTACGGGACGCGAAACCTCGCCGCCGTGGTGGCGCTCGGCGACGCCCTCGACGTTCAGGACGCGCTCGGTGGCGACGCGAAGCTGCAGCGGTACCGCTCGATGCACGCCCGACTCCTCGATGCCGTCGGCGCCACGGCCGGACTGTCGTGGCGCTCTCCGCGCCGCTGGGACGCCGGCGCGTCACTCGTCGCGATCGGCTTCGACGCCCATTCGGCGCCGGCGGTGGGAAGCGAGCTCCTCCGCGAATACGGTGTCGTGCTCCGGTCGTTCGGCGCACGCCCCGACGCGCTCCGGATCTCGCCGAACGTCGCCACCACCGACGACGAGCTCGACGTCCTGATCGAGCTGCTCGCCGCTGCCGCGGGATGAGGGACACGCTCTTCCGTATCGTCCTCGTGGTCGCGCCCTTCCTGCTCATGGTCGTGTTCTACGTCCTGCTGACCTGACGCGACTCCGCCGTAGCTGGCATGTCCCGGCCTTCCGGCGTAGACTGGCACTCCGTCCGAACCACTCTTCTCTCCCGCGGGAGCCCGTTCGTGCGGAAGCGTTCCCCATCGGATCGCCGCGGCGTCGATCGACGCGACGCAACCAGAGACCCCAGAGCCACCGATCGCAGGACGGACGAGCGTCGATCGCTCACCGAGCGCCGCTCCGATCGTCGGCGTTCCCGGACGCACCCGGTGACACGGGACCGTCGCGACGGTCCCGACCGGCGACGGGCCGGGAACCGCCGCCGATCGGTCAATCGGCGGACCGGGCTCGACCGCCGTCGACAGGACCGTCGGCTCTTCGATCGGCGCTGCGGGCACGACCGGCGTGACGGTGCCGAGGTGCGTTCGGAATGACGTCGTCGGTTCAGTCGGCGTGTCCCGCCGCGCTCGTCGCGCTCCTCCTCGCCGCCACGGGGGCGTCGGCCCAGTTCACGCCCACCCAGTCGGCGATCGCGGCATTCGATGCGGCCGTGGCCGCAGAGGTCGCCGAAGACGCGGGGGGCGTCGTGTCCGTGGCAGTGTTTCGCGGCGACGAGGTCGTCTGGGCCAAGGGATGGGGCTGGGCCGACATCGAGAACCTCGAGGCCGGCACCGCGGAAACCATCGGGCGGACCGGTTCCATCTCGAAGACGTTCACGGCCATGGTGCTCATGGGCCTCGTCGAGCGGGGCGTCGTGGAGCTCGACGGCTCGGTGGCGGAGCACCTGCCCGAGATCATGGACCTGCGGGATCCGCCGGTCGACCCCGCCACGATCACGTTCCGCCAGCTCGCGAGCCACACCGCCGGCCTGCAGAGAGAGCCGGACCTCGACGGTGCGGCCACCGGCCCGATCCACGGGTGGGAGTCGAAGATCCTGGCGTCGATCCCGACCACCGGCTTCCTCACCGCGCCCGGCACGGAGTACGCCTACTCGAACATCGGCTACGGGATGCTCGGGCTCGCCCTCCAGCGGGCTGCGGGTACGGACTTCATGGAACTCACCCGCTCGCTGATCTCCGCGCCGCTCGGCCTGGACGACACCTTCTTCATTCTGGAGGACCCCGACCACATCACCCGCATGTCGGTCGGCTACAGCCGGAGCGGCGACGGCACCGTGTCCGCGACGCGCGCCACGCGCGAGCATTTCGGACGGGGCTACAAGGTGCCGAACGGAGGCGTCTACTCCACCGTGCTCGACCTCGCCCGATTCGCGTCGGGAATGATGGGCACCTCCAACGTCCAGATCCTGAGCGCGGAAAGCCGGGCCGAGATCGTGTCGCCCCAGGCACCGGCGCAGGGCTACGGCATCGGGCTGCAGGTCAGTGACCGCGACGGGCTGCGCACCGTCGGCCACGGGGGCTCAGTGGCCGGCTACAACGCCAGCCTCGCGTTCGATCCGGCGTCCGGGTGGGGCGTCGCAATGCTCCGAACCACTTCGTACAACCCGCCCACGCGGGGACTCCTCGTCGAACTGGTGGCGGCCGACGCCCGTTGACGCCACTCGGGGACGCCACTCGGGCAGGCGCGCGCCGCGCCGTCCGCCCCGATCCGGGTGGCGGACCTCGCCGCCAACATTAAGAAACATTCTGTTCGGCGGCGGCGCTCGACTGCATACCGTAACCGTCCCGACGCCAACGAGTAGCGTCGCGGCGGGTCCAGCCGATTCCGAATCGTTCGGGACCGCGTCCACCCGCTCGGGCCGCAACCGGAACCAGGATCCACTCCTTGAACGAACGGGACAGCTTTCTTCCGGGCTCGCACGAGTCCGGCGCCCGCACCCAGATGCTCGTCGTTCTGCTGGGCATCGTCGTGCTCGCCCGCGCACTCCTCGAGGCGGGCTCCGCGGGCACCCCGCTCCTCGCGCCGCAGCCGGTCTGGTACATGTGGCCCGTGATCGTTCTGGTGGCCGGGCTCACCTTCGCCGCTCCGATCGCCGCGATCATCACGCTGCTCGGCGTCCTGAAGACGCTTCCGGACTTCGCCTTCGCCCATGTGCCGGGCAGCCGCGCGGTGTGTCTGGGCCAGGCGGCGCTGAACGGGGCGCTCGCGGCCGGCGTGCTCTGGATGTTCGTCGTGGTCCTCACGACCTGACGGAAGGGCACCGGATCCGGAGTCCTTCGCTCAGAGAGGCGCCGCCCGGATTCGAACCGGGGATAAAGGATTTGCAGTCCTCTGCCTTACCACTTGGCCACGGCGCCGGAAAACACCGAAGGGGAGAGACGGGACATCTCTCCGTCGCTCCCCTTCGAGAGAGCGGGAAACCGGACTCGAACCGGCGACCCCCACCTTGGCAAGGTGGTGCTCTACCAACTGAGCTATTCCCGCGTTGTGCAGGGGCTGAAGCTAGAAATAGGCCTCGGGAGTGTCAAGGCGCGGAGGGCCCGGTTTCGTTACCTTTTTGCGCCTTCCCCACCCCCGAATCAGCCCTCGCCCGATGTCGCGGAACGCCGTCCTCCTCACGCTCGCCACAGCCCTGCTTCCCGGCTCCGTCGCGGCTCAGTGGGACGCTCCGGTTCAGCCGCACCGGGTGCCGCTCGCATGGGGCGACGTGATCCTCGACGCGAGCCTGCACTTTCTGTTCGCCGACCGCTATCTGGGGGGCGGAGATTTCTCCGAGATCGCGACTGCGGACGATGCGGCTACACTCTTCGACCCCGAGGCCCGGCTCGCCGGCGCGCTCGCGACGCTGGGAGCGGGCGACGCGCCGGTCACCGTCGGCGCCGCGGCGGGCGCGATCCAGGCGAGTGAGACACGGGTGCCGGTCACGCTGCGCGCCGGGCTCCCGTGGGGGCTCGAAATGGAAGCCACCGCACGATTCGTGAGAACGCGACTCGAGGCGGACGTCGAGTTCCTTCCGGACGCGGCGGCCTCGCTCGGCCGCTCTCCCGCGATCGACGATGCGACCGCGGTCCAGACCTTCGTGGACGACGTGGTCGCGGCCACGCAGGGGTTCTCGGCGGACGGACGGGACTGGACCGACTGGGGCGAGTCGTGGCGCGCCGCCTACCGCGCGTCCGTCCTGTTCCCGACGGTCGATTCCGAGGCGGCGACGCGGCTGCTCGCCGAGCTCGACTCGCTGAACTCGGCGCTCGTGGCCGACGGTCGGGATCCGATCACGGGCTCGCCCCTCTTCGCCGAGGCGCCGCTCGCCCGCGATCAGTTCGGGGCCCTGACGACCGGCGCCCCCTACGGCCTCGCGCCGTTCGATCCGGCCCCGTTCGTCTTCGAGGCCGGCGACCTCGACGTCGTGCTGCACTACGGGCTTCTCGGCGAGGCCCGCGCCGGGAACGCGGGCGAGGCGGTGCCCGGAGCTACGGCCGCCCCCTCGGAGTCGGCGAGTGTGCGCGGCCTGCGGGTATCGGGTGGTGCGCGGATTCCGCTCGCGGCCCAGGCGAACCCCGACCTCCCCTTCGCGACGGCGGCGGGCGACGGCGTCTTCGCAGTACTCGCCGGCGCCGACGGGTGGCTCGCTTCGGGCCCGTGGGCCCTCTCCGCCACCGCGCGAACTGTCTTCAACGGCTCCAGGGACGTGGTTCGGCGGGTCGGTCCGGTGGAGCAGCTGTTCGTGGGGCGGGACTCGCGCCTCGGTCTCACCTGGACGCCCGGCAGCCGGATCTTCGCGCACCTTCGCGGGGAGTTCCGGCCGGCCGGCCCGCTGCGGCTCGAGGTGGGCTACACCTTCGACCGACGCGGCGACGACGACTACGAGCTGATCGGAGCCGAGCCCCAGGTCGGAGGCACGTCCGCCTTCCCCACCCCGATCCTGTTCACGGATCCAGCGCAGCTCGAGTCCGGAACCGGCGGCACGGTGCACTGGCTCCGTGGCGGCTTCCGCTGGGTGCCCCGCGAGCGGGGTGCCTTCGGTGTGTCGATCGACGTCGGCGCACCCGTCGCGGGCGATGTACCCCGCGGGTACGAATGGACGGAGCTGCGGCTCCGGGTCTATCGGGCCTTCCGGCTGGGCGGGCTGTTCGACTGACCGGAGGCGCGACTGGGACGCGCGACTGGGACGCGCGACCCCACGAGCGACTGTGCGGAGCGACCTCAGCGCGTACCGAGCAGCTCTCGCGCGTGCTCCCGACTCGCCTCGGACTCGGGATCACCGCCGAGCATCCGGGCGATCTCTCGGACCCGGGCGTCTCCGTCGAGACGCTCGACGCGTGTGGCCGCAACACCTCCGGTCTCCGCCTTTCGCACGAACAGGTGCTCGGACGCGCGCGACGCGAGCTGCGGCAGATGCGTGATCACGAACACCTGGTGGGCGCGGCCCAGTCCCTCGAGCTTGCGCGCCACGGCGGTCGCGACCTCCCCGCCGATTCCCGCGTCGATCTCGTCGAACACCAGCGTCGGCACGACGTCGACCTCGGCGAGCACGGTCTTGAGCGCCAGCATCACACGCGAGAGCTCGCCTCCGCTCGCGACGCGCGCCAGCGCCCGCGGCGGAAACCCGGGGTTGAGCGAGACGAGGAACTCGACCCGCTCCGCCCCGCCGGCCCCGATCTCCTCGAGACTTTCGAGATTGACCTCGAAGACCGCCCCGGACATCCCCAGTTCGGTCAGCAGCGGCTCGACCGAGGCCCGGAGGCGCGCCGCCGCCTCGGTCCGGGCCGCGCTGAGCTCGCCGGCCGCGTCGGCGAGCCGCGTCCGGGCCGCCTCGACCGCCTGCTCGAGCTCCGATGCGTCCGCCTCCGCGTCGTCGAGCTCGGCGACCTCCCGCCTCAGGCGTTCCGCCGTCGCGAGCACGTCGTCGATCTCGGGACCGTACTTGCGCTTGAGCCGGAAGAGCGTGTCCAGGCGTCGTTGCAGCTCCGCGAGCCGCTCGGGGTCCATCTCGACGGCGTCCGAGTAGCGACTGGACGCCCGACCCGCCTCGACCGTGGCGTGGTAGGCGTCGTCGACCAGCTTCGCGAGGTCCTCGAGTGCCCGGTCGATGCGCGCTGCCTGCCGGAGTTCGTGCCGGACCTCCGCCAGTCGGTCGGATACGGCGTCATCTCCGCCGTACAGCACCTCGTGGGCCCGACCCGCAGCTTCGGCGAGTTCACGTGCGTGCTCGAGCCGCGCGGACTCGTCGCGGAGTCGTTCATATTCGCCCGCCTCGATCTCCGCGTCCTCGATCTCACCCAGCTGGAAGCGGAGAAAGTCACCCCGGCTCTCGAGCTCGCGAACCCGCTCGAGGTGGGTGTCGAGACGGCCCCGCGCCGCCCGGAGGTCCGCATGGGCGTCGGTCACGCGCGCGGCGGTCGTGCCCGCCCCCGCGAACGCGTCGAGCATGTCCCGCTGCGCGGCGCGCGAGAGCAGCGTCTGATGCTCGTGCTGCCCGTGGAGGTCGACGAGGCGGGAGCCGAGCTCGCCCACCACGGTGGCCGTGGACGGGGAGCCGTTCACCCACGCCCGGTTGCGACCCTCCGCCTGGACCTCGCGTCGGAGGATGAGCAGGCCCTCTTCGCTCGGGAGTCCCAGCGCATCCAGCCGACGGACCAGGTCCGGACGCGCCGACACGTCGAACACCGCCTCGACCACCGCGCGATCGGTCCCCGTACGTACGTCGTCGGAGGAAGCCCGCTCCCCCAGGAGCAGCGAGAGCGCGTCGACCAGTATCGACTTCCCCGCACCGGTCTCACCGGTCAGCACGTTCAGGCCGCCGCCGAGCGACACCGTCACGTCGTCGGCCACGGCGAAGTTCCGGATCCGCAGCTCGATCAGCACTACGCCGGGTCCTGTCCGGGACGTGCTGACCAGCGCAGCTTCCTGCGCAGGGTCTCGAAGAACGACTGTCCCTCGAACCGGACCAGCTGAACGGCGTCGTCGCTGCGCCGCACCCGGACGCCGCTCGCCGGGAGCGTGAAGGACTCCTGCCCGTCGAGGGTGACGGTCATCTCCGACTCCCCCTCCATCGGAACGATCCGAACCGTCAGGTGCGGAGGCAGCACGACCGGGCGGAGCGCGAGGGTGTGCGGTGCGACCGGAGTCACGGTCAGGCAGTCGACGGACGGTTCCACGATCGGACCGCCCGCCGAGAGCGAGTAGGCGGTCGACCCCGTCGGCGTCGCGACGAGCACGCCGTCCGCGGAGAACCGGGCCAGCTCCTCCTCCTGTCCATCGCCGTCGTCCACGAACAGGTCCAGACGCGCCACCCGCGCCGCGCCCGCCTTGTTCACCACGACCTCGTTCAGGGCCCGGTGCGCCTCCCCCGCCACGCCGGTCTCCACCGCGAGCGTGAAGCGCGGCTCCAGCAGATACTCCCCCGAGGCGAGGCGGGAAAGCACCGGCCCGATCTCGTCGAGCGTGGCGTGCGTGAGAAATCCGAGGTGGCCGACGTTCACGCCGAGAAGCGGAGTGGCACTCCCGACGAGCGACCGCGCCGCCCGCAGGAGCGTCCCGTCGCCGCCGAGCGACACGACCGCGTCGACCCGGGTCGGATCCGTGTACTCGCCGACCCCGTCGGGAGCGACGTCGCGGGCGAGCGGCTCCACCCGCACCTCGATCCCGAGGGCCTCCGCCGCCGCCACCACCTCGGCGAGCACCTCGCTCGCCTCGACGCCGCCCCGCACGACGACGCCGATGCTTCCGACCGTCGGGACATCACGGGTCACCGGGGACTCCCTCAGGTAGGTGCCGTGCGATCCCCGAGCGCGCCGCCGTCAGGCACTCTGCGGGCCGGCGGACTCGATGGCCGCGCTGCGGGCCGAGGTGTCGATCCCGATCCGCGCGGCCAGCTCCCGGGCGCGATCCGCGATGCCACGGGCGTCCAGTCCCACCTCTGCGAGGAGTCCGCCGCGGTCGCCGTGCTCGACGAACCGATCCGGCAGCCCCATCGCCGCGGTGAGCACACCGGTACCGGTCTCCCTGTCCGCGATCTCGCGGGCGAGGAACGCTCCGAACCCGTTGCTCACCTGTCCCTCCTCGATGGTGACGAGCCCGCGATGCGTCGCAAGCACGCGGTCCAGCATCTCGGCGTCGTACGGTTTGAGGAAGCGGCAGTTCACGACGGTGGCATCGATGCCCCGCGCGGCCAGTTCCTGCGCGGCGTCCAGCGCGGGGCGCACCATCGTGCCGACGGCCAGGAGGGCGACGTCGCTCCCCTCGCGCAGCACCTCCCACGTGCCGTACTCGACGGCGGGGATCTCGGAGGTGGCGGGCACCTCGGCGGGGACGCTCGCGCGCGGCCACCGGACCGAAAACGGACCCGCGGAGTGCGCCAGGCCGGTCCGGAGGAGGCCGATCATCTCGGTCCCGTCCTTGCCCGCGGTGACGGTCATGTTCGGGATACCGAGCATGTACGAGATGTCCAGCGCGCCGTGGTGCGTCGGACCGTCGGCCCCCGCGATGCCGGCCCGGTCCATGGCGAACACCACCGGAAGATCCTGAAGCGCGACGTCGTGCACGATCATGTCGTACCCGCGCTGCAGGAAGGTGGAGTAGATCGCGACCACCGGCTTGACCCGCTCGGTGGCGAGACCCGCGGCGAAGGTCACCGCATGCCCCTCGGCGATGCCCACGTCGAAGTACCGCTCCGGCAGTTCCTTGGCGAAGAGGTCCGTCGACGTCCCGTCCGGCATGCCCGCGGTGATCGCGACCACACGCTCGTCCTCGCGAGCCAGGTCGACGAGCGCCCGTCCGAACACCTTCTGGTAGCGCGGAAGCGACGGGCCCGTGGAAGCCGCCCCCCTCTTCGCCGCCGACCCGCTGACCTTGTCGAACGGACCCGACGCGTGCCACGTCCACGGATCGTCCTCCGCCAGCGCGAATCCCTTGCCCTTCTGCGTGATGGCGTGGACCAGGATCGGGCCGTGCATCTTCTTCACCCGCTCGAGGTGCTCGACGAGTGCGCCCACGTCGTGTCCGTCGATCGGACCGACGTAACGGAAGCCCATCGCCTCGAACAGCATGCCCGGCGTGAGGAAGTGGGTGAGTCCGTCCTCGATCTTTCCGGCGACCTCCTCCATCACGTTGCCCAGGCCGGTCGGCGCCCGGTGCAGGACGTCCTTCACCACGTCCCGCACCCGGTTGTACGCAGGGTTCGTGACGACGGACGTGAGGTACTTGTTGAGCGCGCCGACGTTGGGCGCGATCGAGTGGTCGTTGTCGTTCAGGACGACGATGAAGTCGCGGTCCGTGTGGCCGGCATTGTTCAGCGCCTCGTAGGCGAGCCCGCAGCCCATGGCGCCGTCGCCGATGATCGCGGCGACGTTGAAGTCGTCTCCGTTGAGGTCGCGCCCGACCGCCATGCCCCATGCGGCCGAGATCGACGTGGAGGCGTGCCCGGCGCCGAACACGTCGTACTCCGATTCGTCCCTGCGCAGGAACGGCGCAAGCCCGTGTCGCTGCCGGATCGACGGGAGTTGGTCGTTGCGGCCGGTGAGGATCTTGTGGATGTAGCCCTGGTGTCCGGTATCCCAGACCAGCCTGTCGTGTGGCGTATCGAACACGTAGTGGAGGGCCACGGTGAGCTCGACCACGCCCAGCGACGCACCGAAGTGCCCCCCGATCTGCGAGACGACGTCGATGTGGCGCTCGCGGGCCTCACGCGCGACCGTCGCCAGCTGGTCCGGCGAAAGCTTCCGTAGATCCTGCGGACTGTCGATGAGGTCGAGAAGTGCCACGCTGATCTGCTCTCCGGTCCCGCGACGGCGTACGGGCTCTGCTGAAACGATCGGAACGTCCGCGGGCGCTCGTCTCCCGCGAAGTCGGGCGGTACCCCCTCGCCCGTAACGCGATCCGTCCCGCGGGCCGTGAACCCGACGGGGATTTTGAAGATAACTCTCAGCTGCGGCGCGTCACGATGAAATCCGCGAGCGCCACCAGCGCCGGGGCATCGACGCCCGCGCGGTCCAGCGCGGCGACGGCCGCCTCGGCCTCGGCTCGGGCCAGCGCTCGTGCGCCATCCAGGCCGTGAAGCGCCACATAGGTGGACTTGTCGAGGTCGGCATCGGACGGCCGCTTGCCGAGCTGTTCGGCGGTCGCGGTCGCGTCGAGTACGTCGTCGGCGATCTGGAATGCGAGGCCGGCGTGGGCCCCGTAGCCACGCAGCGCGGATCGCACGTGCGGCTCCGCCCGGGCGGCCACGGCGCCGATCTCGAGCGCCGCCGTCAGCAGGGCGCCCGTCTTATGCCGGTGGAGCTCGGTGAGTTGCTCCGACGCGAGTTCGCGCCCCTCTCCGAGCAGATCGAGGCCCTGCCCCCCCACCATGCCTGCGGCACCGGCGGCCTCCGAGAGCAGTCGGCCGCACTCCGACCGCGTTTCGGCATCGAGCCCGAGCGCGTCTCCGGCGACGAGGACGCGGCGCGTGGCCAGCGGAATCAGCGCGACGCCCGCGAGCGTCGCGGCCTCCACGCCGTGCACGCGGTGCGTCGTGGGCTCGCCCCGTCGGAGCTCCGCGTCGTCCATCGACGGAAGGTCGTCGTGGATCAGCGAGTAGGCATGAATCAGCTCGATCGAGGCCGCGAAGTCGTACAGGAGCGCAGAGGGGGCGCTGCCACCGCAGGCCCGAAAGGCGGTGGCGCAGAGAATCGGCCGCAGCCGCTTCCCACCGGATACCACGCCGTGCCGGCCGGCGGCGGCCTGGTTCGACGGAAGCACCTCGTCGAACTCCGCCGCCGCGCGCCCGAGCGCCGCTTCGACCTCCGTCTGCTCCGAGCGGAGATACTCCTCCAGATCGAAGCCGCTCATCCGTCGGTGGGGTCCAGCGGGCGGGTCGAGCCCTCGTCGTCGAGGAGCTCCTCGACCTTGAGCATCGCGCGATCGAGAAGTGACTCGGACGTCCGGACGTGTCCGATCCCCTCCTCGAACAGCGCGAGTGCCTCGTCCAGCGTGTGATCGTCCGCCTCCAGCGAACCGAGGATCTGTTCGAGGCGGCGGAGCCGCTCCTCGAGCGTGAGATCGCCGCCCTCGCGGACGGCATCGGCCGCCCGCTCGGCGTCGCCGTAGTCCGGTGTCGATTCGGTCATTCGTCCCGCTCGCTGCGTTGTTCGTCGGGCATCGCCTCGGGCGCCCGCTCGGTATCGAGAGTCCGGGCCCGAACGGTGCCGTCGGGCACCCGGAGACGGAAGTCCTCCTGCTGCACGAAGTCGTCGATCCCGCGGAGCACCCTGCCCTCCTCGTCGGTGGCGACGGCGAAGCCCCGCGCCAGAGTGCCGAGCGGCGACAGGGCGTCGAGGCGGCCGGCCGCCCGCTGCAGCCGCCCGCGGAAGCGCTCGACCCGCGTCCGTACCAGCGGCTCGAGCCGGTCGGTGCGTGCGAGGCGCTGCCGTCGGCGATCGACGGCGCCCCGGAGCGCGTACCGCATCCCCTGATGGGCCGCGACGACCCGCCGTCGAGCCGGCTCCAGCCGCCGCTCGATCGAGCGGGCGAGCCGATGGGGTGCATGCTCGACAAAGACCGAGCGTCGCTCCACCCACCGGAGGAGATGGGTCCGGAGGGACGCTCGCGCACGCGTCACATAGTCCTCGATGGCCTCGCGGTCCGGCACCGCCGACTCGGCAGCCGCCGACGGGGTCGGCGCCCGGAAGTCGGCGACGAGATCCGCGATCGTATGGTCCGTCTCATGGCCCACCGCGGAGATCACCGGCACCGGTGACGCGGCGATGGCGCGCGCCACCGGCTCCTCGTTGAAGGCCCAGAGGTCCTCGATGGAGCCGCCACCCCGACCGACGATCAGCACGTCCAGATCCCCGATCCGCCCGAGCCGCGTCACGGCCGCCGCGATCTCGGCGGCCGCGGACTCGCCCTGCACCCGCGCGCCCGCCACCAGCACCTCGGTCCACGGCGCGCGCCGCTCCAGCACCTGGAGGATGTCACGGAGTGCGGCACCGGTGGTGGATGTCACGACACCGACCCGCCGTGGCATTCGAGGCAGTGGGCGGCGCCGGGAGGGATCGATGAGACCCTCCTCGGTCAGACGCGTCCGGAGCTTCTCGAAGGCGACCCGGAAGAACCCCTCCTCGCCCAGCGGCGCGACCGACGTGGCCACGAGCTGATACTTCCCCTGTGGCTCGTAGAGCGTCAGGCGGCCGGTGACCCGGACCTCCATCCCCGGCTCCGGATCCATCGGCAGGCGTCGGGCCGCGTCCCGGAACAGCACGCACGCGAGCTGGGCGTCGGCGTCCTTGATGCCGAAATAGCAGTGCCCGCTTCGATGGCGGGTCCACTGCCCGACCTCGCCGGCGACGTGGATCTCGGGCCAGGTACGCTCGAGCAGGCGACGCACCGTGCGGTTGACCTCGCTGACCGTCAGGACGGGCCCGTCCGGACCTCCCTCTACGCCCTCCGAGCCGACCTGCGAGAAGAGGTCGGGGTGCTCCGCGGTCACGCCCCGGCCCGCTCCGCGCCCTGAGCCGCACCCTGTTCCGAGCTTCGGGCCGCGGCCTCGACGGTGTTGGTGAGGAGCATGGCGATCGTCATCGGTCCGACGCCGCCCGGCACCGGCGTGATCCACGACGCGACCTCCGACACGGCGTCGAAGTCCACGTCGCCGACCACTCGGAAGCCCCGCGGGCGGTCCGGTGCCTCGACACGCGTCGTGCCGACGTCGATCACCACCGCGCCCGGCTTCACCATGTCCGCGGTGATGGTCCCGGGCCGCCCGACCGCCGCCACGAGGATGTCGGCCTCGCGGCACACGCCCGCGAGGTCGCGGGTGCGGCTGTGCGCGACGGTGACGGTGCCATGGTGCCGGATCAGGAGCGACGCCATCGGCCGGCCGACGATGTTGGAGCGACCCACGATCACGCAGCGCTTTCCCTCCGGCTCGTTGCCGGTGCGGAACAGCATCTCGAGGACGCCCTTCGGCGTGCAGGGTGCGAGTGCCGTGTGGTCTCCGCTGAAGAGCGCCCCGACATTGATCGGATGGAACCCGTCCACGTCCTTCGCCGGGTCGATCGCCACCAGCACCTTCCGGTCGTCGATCTGGTCGGGAAGCGGGAGCTGCACGAGGATGCCGTGGATCGCGGGATCCGCGTTCAGTTCGTCGATCAGAGCGAGAAGCTCCGCTTCGGGGGTGTCCGCATCGAGGGTGACCTGCCGCGAGTGGATTCCGACCTCCGCGGCCGCCTTCCCCTTCATCCCCACGTAGAGCCTGCTCGCCGGATCCTCTCCGACGAGCACGGTGGCGAGTCCCGGCGTCGTCCCCGACGCCGACAGCTCGCGTACCCGGTCCTTGAGTTCCTCGCGAATCGTCTTCGCGATGTCCGTCCCCGAAATCAGCTTCGCCGCCATCGTCCCCCCGGTAGCGGGCCCGTCACCGCGCGAAATCGACGGCCCTCGTTTCCCGCACCACCACGACCTTGATCTGGCCGGGGTACTGCAGCTCGTTCTGGATTCGTTCGGCCACACGCGCCGAGATCTGCGCCATCTCGGCGTCCGACACCTTTTCGGGCTCGACCAGCACCCGCAGCTCGCGCCCGGCCTGGATCGCGAAGCACCGCTCGACGCCGTCCTCTTCCAGTGCGATGCTCTCGAGCTTCTCCAGCCGCTTCACGTACCCGTCGAACATCTCCCGTCGGGCACCCGGCCGGGAACCGCTGATCGCGTCCGCGGCTGTGACCAGGAACGTCTCCGCAAAGTAATGCGGTTCCTCGTCGTGGTGGGCCCGGATGGCGTTCAGCACGATCTCTCCCTCGCCGTGCTTCTTGCAGAGGCGCCACCCCAACTCGACGTGTGTGCCCTCCTGCTCGTGCGTGAGTCCCTTTCCGACGTCGTGAAGTACGCCGGCCCGGCGCGCGGCCTGCTCGTCCAGTCCGAGCTCCTGCGCCATGCTCCCAGCCAGAAGTGCCACTTCACGTGCGTGCTGCAACTGATTCTGGCCGTAGGACGTACGGAATCGCAGCCGTCCGAGGACCTTCACGATTTCAGGATGGACGTTGTGAACGCCGAGGTCGTACAGCACTTCCTCGGCGGCTTCCGTCATGTCGGCTTCGACGTCCTCCTCGGCCTTCGCCACCACCTCCTCGATCCGGGCCGGGTGAATCCGGCCGTCCTCGATGAGACGCGTGAGGGCGACGCGGGCGACCTCGCGGCGGATCGGGTTGTAGCCGCTGAGAACCACCGCCTCGGGGGTGTCGTCGATAACGACGTCGATGCCGGTGGCCTGCTCGAAGGAACGGATGTTGCGGCCCTCGCGACCGATGATCCGTCCCTTCATCTCGTCCGACGGCAGCTGGACGACGGAGACGGTCAGCTCCGCAGTGGTCTCGGCCGCCTGTCGCTGGATTGCGTTTGCGAGCACCTTCCGGGCCTCGCGCTCGGCGGTTCGCTGCGCCTCCTCACGGATCTCCCGGAGTCGGCCCGCCGCCTCCGCCCGAGCCTCGTCGACCAGTTCGTCGAGAAGCCGACGTCGTGCCTCCTGCTCCGTGAGCCCCGCCAGAGCCGCGAGCCGCTCCCGCGCGGCCCGCTCGGACGCCTCGACCTCGGCGACACGTGACGCCAGTGTGGCCTCCGCCTCCGAGAGCTCGCGCGCCCGCGTCTCCTGCTCCGCGTCCCGCTCGTTCAGTCGATCGAGCGTGCGGTCGAGCTTGTCCTCGCGTTCCTCGGCCCGACGCTCGGCGCGTTCGATGTCCTCGCGCCGTCGCGCCTCCTCCTTCTCCCACGCCTCCCGCAGGCGAATCGCGGCGTCCTTGCCCTCCAGTTCGCCCGCCCTGCGGGCGTTCTCGGCTTCCTCCCGGGCTCTGGCCAGGAGTCGCGACGCCTCGTCCTCCGCCTCCGTGCGCTCTCGTTCGCGTTCGGCGATGAAGCGTCGCCGCGCCACCACCCACGTGAGTGAGCTTCCGGCGAGGAAAGCGAGAACCGCCGTCAGCAGCACTGACGTCGATTCCATGTATGTCTCCGAAATCGGGGCCTTGCCGGCCCTCGACGGTGATCGTGCGGTCCGCCCGAACATCACGCGGCGGACGGTCCCTCAGGAGCGAAACCATAGGCGCCCGTGGAAGCCGGACGCAAGCACGCGGGCGGCGTGGGGGAACGCCGGGAGGGTCGGAGCCGCGCTCAGTCGGTGGCGTCGGCAATGCGCGAGATCAGCGCGTCGGCGCGCTTCGCGATATCGCCCTCGAGGCGCTCCAGATCGTCACGTGTCTGGAGCAGCTCGTCCGTGATCGAGAGGGCGGCCAGGATGGCGAGTCGGTGACTCTCGATCAGCCCCGCTCGCGATCGGATCTCCTGGATACGATCGTCGACCAGCTTCGCGCAGCGCTTGGTCCACGCCGGCTCCGCCGCCGCCCGGATCGTGTGCTCTTCCCCGAGAATCCGCACCGTGACGGACTTCTTCTCGCTCATCGCTGGTCCTCCATGAACCGGACGCGGGAGAGGAGCCGCTCCACACCTTCGAGGCCGCGATCCACGCGTTCTCTCAGGTCCGAGTTCTCGGCCTCGAGCTGCCCGAGTCGCTCCGACATGGCAGCAGGGTCGGCTTTGCCGTTCGTCATCTGCCGAAGGAGCTTCTCGACCTCGTTCCGCCGCTTCTCGGCTGCCGACACGCGTCCCTCGGCCTCCTCGAGGCGGTCGATCAGCCGCTCGACCGCCTTCTCGAGCGACCGGAGCCGCTTGCGCGGGTCAGGCGTCACGTCCTCGGATGCGGGCACCACACTCCTCCTCGAGAGCCGCGGCGATCCGTGCCGTCGCCGCATCGACCTCCTCGTCCGTCAGGGTACGATCCGCGGCCTGGTAGCGGAAGCGCCAGCCCAGCGACGCCATGCCCTCCGGAACGCCCTCGCCGTCGTAGCGGTCGAAGATCGTGACGTCCACGAGCAACGCTCCGCCAGCCTCTCGGGCGACCGCCTCGATCCGAGCTGCCGCCACGTCCGACGGCACGAGGAGCGCCAGATCGCGGTCGCTTCCCGGGTGGGTCGGGAGCGCCCGAGCCGTTCGCGCGTCCGAAACGTCCGGCTCGGCCGGAAGCCCCACCTCGAGGGCGAACACCGCACCCGCCCACGGGGGAAGGTCGAGCGGGGACGGCTCGACCTGACCGGCGACACCGCGAACGTCGCCCGCTTCGTCGACCACCTCCATGTACCAACCGGCCCGCCATCCGTCTCGCGCTCCGTCGCGATCCGACGCGCCGGGGCGGAGCGCGGCTCCCGGACCCCACGCCAGACGCACCAGAGCCTCGGCCCACCCCTTCAGGTCCCACACGTCCACGACCCGGTCCCCACCTGACCAGTGGAGGCCGATCGGACCGGTAGACACGAGTGCCACCCGCGCCTCTTCGGCCACCGGAGGGTCGCCGCAGTCGGGGATGGCGCGAAAGGACGTCGCGAGTTCGAAGAGAGCCACCTCACGAAGTCCACGTGCGAGGTTGTACTCGAGTCGGCGAAGGAGCGACGGCAGGATCTCGCGCCGAAGCACCGGTTCCTCGCTCGACATCGGATTCGACAGCCGCACTTCGCCCTCGGACTCGGGCACGAAGGTGGGCGTCTGCGCCTCGAAGAACCCGAAGCCGATCAGGAGATCGCGGATTCGGTCCTCGAGCACGAAGAGTGGGTGATCGGGGACGGTACCCGGCCGGTACGCCGCGGCGGCCTCGGGGAATCGTCCGTAGCCCCAGCGTCGGGCGATCTCCTCGATCAGGTCGACGGGGCGCGTCACGTCGGCCGCTCGCCAGCCGGGCACGGTGACCCGCAGCGGACCGCCGGCAGCGCCGACCTCGCACGCGAATCCGAGCGGCTCGAGCAGCTCGATGATCGTGGCCGTCTCGAACGCCACGCCGAGCAGTCGTTCCACGCGATCCAGTCCGAGCTCGATCGTCCGCGGATCGAACGGTCGGGGATGGACGTCGAGCATCTCGGGGTGGAGTTCGCCACCGGCCGTCGCGAGGATCACCTCGAGACACCGTTCGAGCGCACGGGCCTGGCCGTCGGCATCCACGTACCGCTCGAACCGGTAGCCCGCGTCCGACTGGATGCCCAGCGCCTTCTTCGTCCGGCGGATCGACGCGGGGTCGAAATGTGCGCACTCGAGGAAGATGTCCGTCGTCTGGTCCGAGACGGCCGTCTCGAGCTCACCCATGATGCCGGCGATGTCGATCGTGCGCTCGGCGTCCGCGATGACCAGCATGGAAGCGTCGAGCTCGTGCTCCTGCTCGTCGAGCGTCCGTACCGTCTCGCCGTCCCGGGCCATGCGGATCCGGACCTCCGATCCGCGCAGCTTCGACAGGTCGTAGGCGTGCAGCGGCTGGCCGAGCTCGAACAGGACCCAGTTGGTGGCGTCGACGACGTTGTTGATGGGTCGTGCACCGATGGCCCGAAGACGCATCTGCAGCCAGTCCGGTGAGGGGCCGACCTTCACGCCGCGCACGATGGCCCCGGTGAAGCGGCCGCAGAGCTCGGGCACATCGTTCACGAGCGTCACGCCGCCGGTGCGGACCTCACGAGGATCCGAGATCGGTTCGAGTCGGATCTCGGGCGCGCCGGGGATGGGCCGGATCTCCGGCCGACCGAGCTCGCGGGCCACCCCCACGTGCCCGAGCAGGTCGCCACGGTTGGCGGTGACCTCGACGTCGAGCACCTCGTCGCCGAGCGCCATTGCGTCGACGAACGAAGATCCCGGTTCGTAGTCTCCGTCCAGCGCGAGGATCCCCGCGTGGTCCTGGCCCAGCCCGAGCTCACGGGCCGAGCACAGCATGCCGTTGGACACCTCCCCGCGGAGCTTCGCCTTGCGGATCTTCGTTCCGTCGGGAAGCACGCCTCCGACGGGGATGAACGGATAGTGGCCGCCCGCCCGGACGTTGGGGGCTCCGCACACGACCTGGAACGGCTCGCCGCTCCCATCGTCCACGGTGCAGAGGCTCAGCTTGTCCGCGTTCGGGTGCTGCCGGACCTCGCGGACCCGCGCAACCACGATGTCCGCGAGGGCCTCGGCCACGTCGACCACGCTCTCGACCGGGAAGCCGAGGTCGGCCAGCCGCTCCGACACCTCCTCCGTCTGCAGCTCCGTCCCGAGCAGCGACTCGAGCCACCTGCGCGAGACCTTCATCGGACGCCCGCGAACTGCCGGAGGAAACGAAGGTCCGATTCGAAGAACGTGCGCAGGTCGTCGACACCGTACTTCAGCATCGCGATGCGCGCGGGACCCATTCCGAATGCGAAGCCGCTGTAGCGGTCCGGATCGATGTTCACCGCCTCCAGCACGGCGGGATCCACCATCCCCGCGCCCATGATCTCCAGCCAATCGCTCTCGACGGGGCCGTCCGGACCCTCGACGACGCGCTTCACGTCGACCTCGGCGCTCGGCTCGGTGAACGGGAAGAAGGACGGGCGGAGGCGGATCCGCGTCCCGGCTCCCCAGTAGCGGCGCGCGAACTCCGCGAGCGTCGCCTTGAAGTCGACGAACGTCACACCCTCGTCGATGACGAGGCCCTCGATCTGGAGGAAACTCGGGGTGTGGGTGGCGTCGTACGTGTCGCGCCGGTGCACCCACCCCGGCGCGAGAATCCGGATCGGCGGGTCATGCGCCAGCATGGTCCGGATCTGGACCGGTGACGTGTGACTGCGCAGGAGACCTCCGCCCTCGAGGTAGAGCGTGTCCTGCTCGTCGGCGGCCGGGTGG
The DNA here is from genome assembly GCA_028284495.1 of Longimicrobiales bacterium. Taxonomy (GTDB): domain Bacteria; phylum Gemmatimonadota; class Gemmatimonadetes; order Longimicrobiales; family Gaopeijiaceae; genus Gaopeijia. The sequence goes on from JANQRP010000039.1 coordinate 37,441, forward strand.
TCCAGCGGGGTGTTGAGCGCCTCGAAGTTGTACCACTCGGTCTCGGCCTCGGGGCCTCGGGCCCGCGTGAAGCCCAGGGCGCGGAAGATCGACCAGATCTCGTCCATGGCCCGGGACACGGGATGCGCGCCACCGATTCGGGGGCTCCGGCCGGGCAGCGTGAGGTCCGGCGCCGACTCGGCCTCCCGGGCCGCGTCCATGGCGGCCTCCGCCTCGTCGATGCGGGCCTGGAGCGCCTCTTTGACCCGGTTCGCCTCCTGCCCGACCCGCGGCCGATCCTCGGGGTCGAGCGCACCCAGCCCGCGGAGGACACCCGAGATCCGACCGTCCTTCCGTCCGAGGAAGCCGACCCGGACCGCCTCGAGGGCCGCCTCGTCCGCGGCGGCCTCCACGGCCTCGAGCGCCTCGTCCAGCAGCGCCCGCAACTCGACGATCAGCGAGTCTACGTCACTCATCTCCGGCTCCGGGTCCGTATCCGGTCCGATGTGCGGAGGCGCGCGACCGGACCGCGGACGCGCGGCGTCAGGACGCCTTCGAGAGGCCGTCCTTCGCCTGAGCCACGAGGGCCTCGAAGGCCTCGGGGCTCCGCACGGCGAGGTCGGCCAGCGCCTTTCGATCCATCTCCACGCCGGCCTCCTTCAGACCGTGCATGAAGCGGGAGTACGACAGGTCGTGCTCGCGGGACGCCGCGTTGATGCGGGCGATCCAGAGCTGCCGGAAGTTGCGCTTCTTCTTCTTCCGGTCGCGATACGCGTGCTCCCACCCCTTCTCCACCGCATCCTTGGCGGTGCGATAGAGGTTCTTCCGACCCCCGAAGTAGCCCTTGGCTTCCTTGAAGATCTTCTTCTTGCGGCGATTGCGGGGGACCGCACCCTTGGCTCGTGCCATCTCTCTGTCTCCTTACTGGCCGTACGGCATGAGGCGGTCCATCCGCTTCTGGTCGGACTTCGCGACGAGATCGCTGCCGCGCAGGCGACGCTTCCGCTTGCGGGACTTCTTGGTCAGGATGTGGCTGTGATTCGCCTTGAAGCGCTTGAGCTTGCCCTTCGCGGTGCGCTTGAGGCGCTTCGCAGCCGCCCTGTTGGTCTTCATCTTCGGCATGGTGTCACCGTGTCGTACAAATGAAAAAGCTCGAACCGAGGTCCGAGCCAGCGCGTACGGGCGAAGTGTGGTGTCTTCGCCCTGCGTCGACCCGGGAGATCCGTCCGCATCACGCGAACAGGATCGTGGGGTGAGGCCGCGGCGCACGCGACCCGCTTTCGTATTGTGCCCGCCGATCAACGGCGAGCCACAAGTATCTAAGCCCGCCACCAGTGCGTCAACGGGCCCCGCGCGTCGACGGGACCTCCGCGGAACGACCCGGCTATCTAGAACCCCGCGCTGAGCTGGAGATAGCCGAAGAGCTGATCCCCGCCGGTTCGTCCGAGGGCGATGGCGGGGGCTTCCGCGCCCACCCACGAGACGCCGGTCCGGACGTCGAGACGGTCGAAGAGCGGACCCATCACCTGGAGGTCGACCTCGTCGGCGAGCCGCCCCTCGCCCAGCCCCTCGTCGTCGACGAGGTCGAAGCGGTGCCAGTCGAGGCGAAGCACCAGCGCGTCCTTCAGCTCCCACGTGCCCCGCAGGTTCAACGCGGTCAGACCACGCCCGTCCGTGTTGTCGCGAGGGTCGTTGAAGAGATCGGCGAACCCGAGAAACCGGTGATTCCGGCCGAAGAGGTCCGAGAACCCCGCCGTCTCGCCGGCGCCGGGGGTCGCGTCACCGTCGTAGCGGTCGTACCCGACGCCGACGCTCCCTCGCCCATCGGCGAACGGCACGCTGGCGAAGGCCGCCATCAGGCTGGCCGCCGAGATGTCGAGATCCTCCACCCTGCCCGCCTGTACGGCCGCCTCCACCCGATACCGCACGGGCCCGGTCGCGCCGGTGAACTCCGTGCCGAGCGTCGTACGGGACGTTTCGGCGTCGGCGTTGTCGCGGTCGTGGATCCCGAACAGGTGAAGCGTCCGCCCTCCGCCGAGGCCGAACTCGGCCCAGGCACCTGCCAGGTACTCGTCGTCGTCGTTCACCGGGCTCGACCCCTCCGCGATCTGGAAGCCGAACACCTCCAGACGCGCGGACTCGCCGAACGGCGCCACCGCCACGAGCCCGTCGTAGGCGCGGCTCGTCGGAGACCAGACCGGCATCCCGAGGAGCCGACCGAACGCGACCTCGTACTCCTGTCGCCCGACGCGCAGACGCAGGGGCGTCTCGTCGTTGCCGACCTCGAGATACCCCTGATGGAAGTCGAACTGGTCGGCGCTGCCGTCCGTGGTACTGGTCTCCTCACCCCATCGGCGCACGTCCTGCGCCTGCGCGAAGAACCGCACCATCGGCGAGAACACGCCCGTGGCGCCGATCCGGGTCTGCATCACCGTGAACGTCTCGTCGGGGCCACCGTCGATGTCGCGGGTCTCGAAGCGCGACCAGATGCTTCCCTCCCACTCGAACTGTTGCGCCGCCGCCGGCGACGTGCCGGCGAGCACGGCGACGAGCGCCGCCACGAGTGTACGGCTCGCACGAGCCGGGTCGAACCTCATCACGCGTCCCCTTCCGTATCCATGTCCAGCCCGATCGCGTCGCCGAGCGCTCTCGCGTCGATCTCGCGACGGATGTGGTCGATGAACTCCTCGCGGGCCATGACGTCCTGCTTCCGGCCCGTGCCCCTGCGCCGGATCGCGACGGTCCCCGCCTCGATCTCGCGCTCCCCCATCACCGCCATGTACGGGACCTTCTTCATCTCCCCGTCGCGGATCCGCGAGCCGAGCGTGTCGCGGTGGTCCAGCTCGGCCCGGATGCCGGCGGCGCGAAGTTCGTCCACGAACTCCTGCGCCTCCGCCGTGAACTGTTCCGAGATCGGCAGCACCCTCACCTGCTCGGGGGCGAGCCACGTCGGGAAGGCGCCGGCATAGTGCTCGATCAGTCCACCCACGAACCGCTCCATGGATCCCACGAGGACCCGATGCAGCATCACCGGGCGATGCGTCTCGTTGTCCTCGCCGATGTACCCCAGCCCGAACCGCTCCGACAGGTTGAAATCCAGCTGGACCGTGGGCCCCTGCCACTTCCGGCCGATCGCGTCGATCAGCTTGAAGTCGAGCTTGGGGCCATAGAAGGCGCCACCGCCGTGGTCGATCGTGTACTCGATGCCGCGCGCGTCCAGCGTCTCCGCCAGGACTCGCTCGGCCTGCTCCCAGTCGTCATCGGACCCGAGCGCCTTCTCGGGCTTCGTCGCCAGCTCGATCGTGTATGGATACCCGAACGTCTCGAGCATCTCGTCCACGAGGTCGAGCAGCCGCTCGATCTCTCCACCCGTCTGCTCGGGGGTGCAGAACACGTGGGCGTCGTCCTGCGTGAACCCCCGCACGCGGAGCATGCCGTGGAGGACGCCCGATCGCTCGTACCGGTACACCGTGCCGAACTCCGCCATGCGGATCGGGAGGTCGCGGTACGACCGCTGGTCGGCTTCGAAGATCGCGATGTGGCCCGGGCAGTTCATCGGCTTGGGCCGGTACCTGGACCCCTCGACCTCGATCGCCCCGAACATGTTCTCGGCGAAGTTCTCGAGGTGCCCCGAGATCTCGAACAGCCGCTCGTTCACGACGTGCGGCGTGTAGACGAGCTGGTAGCCGTGGCGCAGGATCAGCTCGCGCTCGAAGTTCTCGATCTCCATGCGGAGGATGGCGCCCTTCGGGTGCCACAGGATCAGCCCCGCCCCGACACGCGCGTCGGTCGAGAAGAGGTCCAGCTGCTTCCCGAGCGTGCGGTGATCCCGCTTTTTCGCCTCCTCGAGCCGCTGCAGATGCTTCTTGAGGTCCTTCCTGCCGAAGAAGGCCGTGCCGTAGATCCGCTGGAGCATCTGCCGGCGCTCGTCGCCCCGCCAGTACGCGCCCGCCGTGGACAGCAGGCGGAAGTTCTGGAGCCTGCCGGTGCTCGGCACGTGCGGCCCCCGGCAGAGGTCGAGGAAGGGACCGTTCTCGTAGACCGTGATCACCTCGTCGTCGGCGAACTCCGCGAGCCGCTCCAGCTTGAGCGGATCGTCGGAGAACAGCTCGCGGGCCTCGTCGGCGGACACCACGCGGCGCTCGAACGGCTGATCGGCTTCGATGACCTCGGCCATGACCGCCTCGAACCGCTCGAGGTCGTCGGGCGTGAACGGCTCGTCGACCTCGAAGTCGTAGTAGAACCCCTCGTCGATGGCCGGACCGAATCCGATCGCGGCCTCGGGGCGGAGCTGACGCACCGCCGTCGCGAGGATGTGGGCCGCCGAGTGCCGAAGCACGGGCAGCGCCGCCTCGTCCCGCTCGGTCAGGATCGTGAGCTCGGTGCCGTCCGCGAGGGGATGCATCAGGTCGATCGTCTCGCCCTCGACCACGGCGGCCACGGCGGCCTTCGCGAGGCCGGGGCCGATGGATGCGGCCACGTCGCCCGCGGTCGAACCGGCGGGCATCTCCTTCACGCTCCCGTCGGGCAGCGTGATGCGAATCATGTCGGACATGGGATTGGCGCTTCGGGTCGTCGACCGTCCCGCCTACGTGCGGCCCGGCCTCGTGACACGGAAGGTAACATCGGTGGCGCCACGAAAAACGGCCCGGCCCCCGAGGGGACCGGACCGCTTCTTCGTGCGGCACGCCACGACCGCTTTCGTCATGGGCGCGCCCGTGTCCGGGTCGGACGGATCAGTACATCCCGCCCATGCCGCCGGGCATGCCGCCCCCGGCGCCGCCCTCATTCTCCTCGGGCTTCTCCACCACGACTGCCTCGGTCGTGAGGAGCAGTCCCGCGATCGACGCGGCGTTCTGAAGCGCCGTGCGCACGACCTTGGTCGGGTCGATCACGCCCGCCTCGACCAGATCCTCGTACTCGTCGGTCAGCGCGTTGTAGCCGTGGGTCTTCTTGGCCTCGCGCACGTTCTGCACGACGATCGATCCCTCGACACCCGCGTTCGTCGCGATCTGTCGGATCGGCGACTCGAGCGCGCGGCGCAGGATGTCCACGCCGACCTGCTCGTCGGCCCGCTCGACCTTGAAGCCCTCGAGCGCCTTCTGGGCGCGAAGCAGCGCCACACCACCACCCGGGACGATGCCCTCCTCGACGGCGGCACGGGTCGCGTGGAGCGCGTCCTCGACGCGAGCCTTCTTCTCCTTCATCTCGGTCTCGGTCGCCGCGCCGACGTTGATGACGGCCACACCACCGGCGAGCTTCGCGAGCCGCTCCTGGAGCTTCTCGCGGTCGTAGTCCGAGCTCGACTTGTCGATCGCGACACGGATCTCCTCGATCCGGCCCTTGATCTTTTCCTTCTCACCGGCACCGTCGACGATCGTCGTGTTGTCCTTGTCGATCGTGACGCGCTTGGCGGAGCCGAGGTCGCTGAGCACGGCGTTCTCGAGCTTGAAGCCGACCTCCTCCGAAATCACCTGACCACCCGTGAGGATGGCGATGTCCTGGAGCATGGCCTTGCGGCGGTCACCGAAGCCCGGCGCCTTCACGGCCGCGACCTTGAGCGTCCCACGGAGCTTGTTCACGACGAGCGTGGCGAGCGCCTCGCCCTCGATGTCCTCGGCGATGATCACGAGAGGCTTGCCCGTCTGGGCGACCTTCTCGAGAACCGGGAGGAGGTCCTTCATCGACGAGATCTTCTTGTCGTGGATGAGGATCATGGCGTCGTCGAGCACCGCCTCCATCCGCTCCGTGTCGGTCACGAAGTACGGCGAGAGGTAGCCGCGGTCGAACTGCATCCCCTCGACCGTGTCAAGCGTGGTCTCGAGGCCGCGGGCCTCCTCGACCGTGATGACGCCGTCCTTTCCGACCTTCTCCATCGCGTCGGCGATGAGCTCGCCGATCTCCGGATCGTTGTTGGCGGAAATCGCGCCGACCTGGGCGATCTCCTTCTTGCCCGAGGTCTCCTGCGAGAGGTCCTGAAGCTCCTCGACCACCCTCGCGACGGCGGCCTCGATGCCGCGCTTGATCCCCATCGGGTTCGCGCCGGCGGTCACGTTCTTGAGGCCCTCGCCGAAGATCGCCTGCGCGAGAACGGTCGCGGTCGTGGTGCCGTCACCGGCGTTGTCGGAGGTCTTGGTGGCGACCTCCTTCACCATCTGCGCGCCCATGTTCTCGACCGGATCCTCCAGCTCGATCTCCTTCGCCACGGACACGCCGTCCTTGGTGACCGTCGGGGAGCCGAACTTGCGGTCGAGGACCACGTTCCGGCCCTTCGGCCCGAGGGTGACCTTCACCGCCCGGGCGAGCTTGTCCACACCGACCTTGAGCCGGGTGCGGGCCTCGATGTCGAAATCGAGATCCTTGGCTGCCATGTGTCTCTATCTCCTGTCAGCGTTGTGCTGAAATGCGTGCGTTCGTGATGCGGGTGCGACGGGTCGCGCCTTGCGACCGATCAGCCGATCACCGCGAGGACGTCCGCCTCGCGAAGGATGAGGAACTCCTCGCCGTCGACGGTCACGTCCGTGCCGCTGTACTTCCCGTACAGCACGGTGTCACCGACCTCGACCTCCGGCGCGAGCCGCTCGCCCTGGTCGGACAGCTTGCCCGGGCCCACGGCGACGATCTCGCCCTGCTGGGGCTTCTCCTTGGCGGTATCGGGGATGTACAGCCCACCCCGCATCTGCTCGCTCTCGTCCAGCGCCTTCACCACGACGCGATCCGCGAGCGGGCGAATCTTCTCTGCAGCAGACGACATTGCCTTCTGCCTCCGTTGATGGTGCGTGATTCCCGAGGTTTCGTCGTGTTGGCACTCTCTCGGGTAGAGTGCTAACAACCAGGACGTAATGTCGGAAACACTTCCGAAGCCGTCAACGCCCGTGACAACCGCGAGACATGCCGACGACGAGCCCCCGCGCGGCACGGCGATCGACCGCGGTCGCCTCTGACAACATGCCGCGCCGATGCTACCTTCGGGCACGATGCCGACGAACGCCCCCGGGAGCCCCGACTCCCCCTCCCTGAACGACCTCCTGCACGCGGCGAGTCGCACGTTCGCCATCGGGATCGACCTCCTGCCGGAGCCCCTCCGCTCGGAAATCGAGGTGGCCTATCTGCTTCTCCGCGTGTCCGACTACCTGGAGGACAACGAGTCGATGCCACCGGAGCGGAAGGCACCGCTCCTGGAGCGCTGGGTGCGCGTGCTGCGGGGGGAGGAGGGTGTCGACGAGCTGGAATCGACCCTCGCGGCGGTGCCGGACGAGACGGCGGACGCACTGGTGGCGCGGAACGTACGCATCGTGCACGACGGTTTCCTCTCCATGCGGGACGTCGCCCGGGACGTGATCGGCCGCCATGTGGTGGACTCGACCGAGGGCATGGCCCGCTGGGCACTGCGGGGCCCCGACATCCCCGACGAGGCCGCGCTGGACGACTACATGCACGAGGTCGCGGGCCGGGTCGGGTGGCTGCTCACCGAGCTCTTCGCCGACCGGATCCCGGAGGTCGCCGCGCGCCGCGACGAGATGATGGTGCTGGGCCGGGAGTTCGGGCTGGCCCTTCAGACGGTGAACGTCATCCGGGGCCTTCACTCCGACTGGGAGCGTGGGTGGGTCTTCGTTCCCGACGAGTACGTGCCGGGTCGGATGCTGCCGACCGAGCTCTTCGAGGAGGGGCGTCGCACCCGCGAGATGGAGGTCGAGATCCTCGATCGGCTGGTCCCGAAGGCGGAGGCCCATCTCGCGGCCGCGCAGGACTACATCGCCGTGATCCCCGGCCGCGAACGCGGCATCCGACTCTTCTGCCTGCTGCCCTACCTGTTCGCCGTGCGCACCCTGGCCATCTCGCGCAGGAACCCGCGGGTCTTCGAGGAGGAGACCAAGATCACCCGGAAGGAGGTGAAGTCGATCTACCTCTGGTGTCGCCTCCTGGGTCGGTCGAACCGCTGGGTGGCGTGGTACGCGAAGCGGCTCAGCCGCTGAGGACCTCGCCCGCGATGGCGAGACCCACGAGGGTGAGAAGCGGCACGACCTCATCGACCGTATGCGCGTGCGGCCCAACGGTCCGTGCGTGGCCGCCCGTGGCGACGACCAGCACGTCCTCCCGCCCCCACTCGGTACGGATCCGCCCGACCATCCCGTCCAGCGCGTCCACCACCCCGTAAAAGATTCCGCTCCGGATGCAGTCGTCGGTGCGGGTTCCGATGACGCGGGCCGGCTGCGAGAGGCCGACGCTGGGCAGCTTGGCCGTCCGACGCGAGAGCCACTCCAGCCCGGCGGACACGCCGGGTGCGATGACCCCCCCGACGAAGGCGCCATCCGCGGTCACGCAGTCGTACGTCGTGGCCGTCCCGAGATCCACGATGATGGTGTCCCGCCCGTACAGCTCGCGCGCGGCCAGCGTGTTCACGATCCGATCCGCCCCGACCGTGCGAGGCTCGTCCACCTCGAGCCGGACCGGCAGCGGCGAGTCCGGCCCGACCACGAGGACGGCCCCACCGGCGACGCGGCCCAGCGTGGGAAGGAGGACCTCGGTCGCCGACGGCACGACGGACCCCAGCACCGCGAGGTCGAACTGGTCCGGGCCGAATCCCGCCTCCCGAACCATCGAGCGGAGAAGGTGCGTGTACTCGTCGGCCGTCCGGGGCACCTGGGTGGACACGCGCCACGACGCCACCGTCTGTCGCGCGTCGTCCACCACGCCCATGACCGTTTCGGTATTCCCGACATCCACGACCAGCTTCATCTCGTCGCTCCTCCCGATTCGCGAATCCGTCCCACGGGGCGCACGCTCCCGGTCCGTACCGACCGGACGCCCTCTTCCGTCTCCACATGAAGGCCCCCGTCGGCGCCGATTCCGCGCGCGATTCCGCCGGGGCCGTCGGTGCAGCGCACGACGCGGTTGAGCAGCCGGTCCCGCTCGGCGATCCGCGTCAGTTCCGACACGGACAGCCGGGGGGCTCCCTGCTCCAGCGTGGTCCGGATTCGTCGCACGAGTCCACCGAGCAGCTGCGCCCTGGAAATCGGTCCGGGCACGAGGGCGTCGAGGCCCACCGGTGACACGTCGAACTCCCCGCCGGACGGTGTCGCGAGGTTCAGTCCGACGCCGACGATCGCGCCCCCGGCATCCGACCCCCGGACCTGCTTCTCACAGAGAATGCCGCCCAGCTTCCGATCCTGCCACCACAGGTCGTTCGGCCACTTCAGGCCCACGTCCCGGAGACCGAGAAGCCCACCGAGCACGTCCAGCACGGCGACGCAGGTCCGAAGCGGCATGAGCTCGAGTGCACCGCGGCGCTGCGGCACCACCAGACTGAACCAGAGGCCGCGGCCGGCCTCGGACACCCACCGACGCCCCGCGCGCCCGCGTCCGGCGCGCTGCGCCTCGGCCAGCACCACGCTCCACGGCCGAGCACCCTCGAGGGCCCACTCCCGTGCGCGCTCGTTCGTGGAGTCGACGCTCGACCACGCCTCGAACCCCGGGATTCCCCAGACTTCCTCCCAGACCCGGGTCGGCTCGCCCTCCCAGTGCGTGAGCCGGGTCACGAGCCCGCACCGTGCACCCGCAGGCTCAGGTCGGCCGTCGAGGCCGAATGCGTGAGGGCTCCGACGCTGATCAGGTCCACGCCGGTTTCGGCGATCGCGCGCACCGTGTCCAGGCGCACGTTGCCCGATGCCTCGAGCTCGGGCCGGGCCTCCGTCGGCAGCTGATGGACGCGTTCGACCGCCGCCCTCAGCGTGGCGAGGTCCATGTTGTCCAGGAGGATCCGGTCGACCGGCCGGGACAGCGCTTCACCGAGCTCGGAGAGCGTCCGCACCTCGACCTCGATCGCCAGCTCGCGATCGTTGGAGTTCCGAACCCGGTCGATGGCGTCGACCACTCCCCCCGCCGCGGCGATGTGGTTGTCCTTGATCATCACCATGTCGTGGAGCCCCATCCGGTGGTTGGTGCCACCACCCGCCCGCACCGCGGCCTTCTCGAGCAGACGGAATCCGGGCGTGGTCTTCCGCGTGTCGACCACGCGCGCGCCGGACCCTCGCACCGCCTCCACGAATGCAAACGTGAGGCCGGCGATGCCGGAGAGGCGTCCCAGGAAGTTCATCGCCGTCCGCTCGGCGGTGAGGATCCCGCGGAGCGGACCCCGGATCACGAGGATCGTCTCGCCGGATCCCACAAAGCTCCCGTCCGGGGCGCGCACCTCGACCTCGATCTCCGGATCGACGAGGCGGAACACGCGGTTCGCGACGTCCGTACCCGCCACCACGACGGCCTCCTTGGCGATCACCGAAGCCTCTCCTCGGGCGTCGGGCGGGACCGTCCATTCGGACGTGAAGTCGCCCGGTCCCACGTCCTCGGCCAGCGCCATCCGGACGAGCGCGTCGAGGGCTGCGTCCGCAGCGTCGGAGTCGCTCATGACGGCTTGAGATTCAGGTAGAGGAGGAATCCGATTCCGAGCGGAATCAGGTAGAAGGCGAAGCGGTGGAAGTCCTGCCGCCGGAGGAGGGCCACGAACGTGTGGATGGCCGCGATGCCGGTCAGCCCGGCCGCGAGCGCGCCGGCCACGAGCGTCCCCGAACCGATCCCCGACGTCCCCGCGGCCAGGTCGGGGGCCGCGAGCACCGCCGCGCCGGCGATCGCGATCAGCGCCATCAGGAACGAGAACGCCGCCGCCTCGAGCGGCGCGACCCCGAGCCACAGCGCGGCCGCGACCGTGGTGCCGGATCGGGAAATGCCCGGCACGAGCGCCAGCGCCTGCGCGCAGCCGACGAGGAGCGCGATGCGCGGGGTGATCCGCAGGCTTCGTTCGCGGCGAAGGGGCGTCCGCGTGGACCACAGGATCGCCGCCGTGACCAGGAACCCGAGCGCGGCCCAGTGCGGCGTGTCGAAGACCCGTTCGATGTGATCGTCGAAGCCGACGCCGATCACCGCAGCCGGGAGGGTCGCCAGCGCCAGAAGTCCGATCTGCTCCCAGGCGTCACGCATCCGGCGCAGCGCGCCCGCGGCCAACCCGGTCACCCGCTCCCTGTATACCCACACGATCGACACGAGCGTACCGACATGGACGGCGATCTCGAACGCGACGCCCGGAAGGTCGAGGCCGAGCAGGCGCTGCCCCACCACGAGATGGCCCGAACTCGATACCGGCAGGAACTCGGTCGCCCCCTGCACGATCCCCAGAAGGATCGACTCGAAGGGACTCACGTGCCGCTGCCTTCGAGGATGCGGTGGTAGTACGTCTCGTACATCGGGACCACCCGGTCCACCGAGAAGCGCTCGACGGCCAGGGCCCTGGCGGCCTGCGAGAAGCGGGCGTGACGGACCTCGTCGGCCAGGATCGAGATGCCGGCGTCCGCCATCCCCTCGAAGTCGCCGACCGGCAGCAGGTGACCGACCTCACCGTCCGCCACGACCTCGGGCAGCCCCCCCGCGTCCGACGTGATCACCGGCACGCCGCACGCCATCGCCTCCAGGGCCGCGAGGCCGAACGACTCGGATTCGGACGGGAGCAGGAAGAGGTCGGCGCAGCTCAGCAGCTCCTCGATGGCGGCGTGCTTCCCCAGAAACGTCACCGCGTCCTCGACGCCCAGCCGCTCCGCGATCTCACGGGCCCGCGGTCGCTCGGGACCGTCGCCCACCATGATCAACCGCGCCTCCACCTCGCCCAGAATCCGCGCGAAGCTCATCACGACGTCGGGGATCCGCTTCACGGCGCGGAAGTTCGACACGTGCATCACGATCTTCTCGCCCCCCGGGGCGAGCGTGGCCCGGTGGCAGGGCTCCCGGCCCGGGTAGTAGGTCTCGGGATCGATGAAGTTCGGGATGACCTCTATGCGGTCTCTCGGCGCGCCGAAATCGTGCTCCGTCTGCTCCGCGAGGTAGTCGGACACGGCGGTGAGCCCCTGCGAGTGCAGGATCGAGAAGCGGGTGATCGGCTGAAAGCTCGGGTGTATCCCGACGAGGGTGATGTCGGTGCCGTGCAGCGTCGTCACGATGGGCAGGTCGTGGCCCTCCTCGGCGAGCATCTTCCGCGCCACCCACGCCGACGTCGCGTGGGGAATGGCGTAGTGCACGTGCATGAGGTCCAGCTCCGCCTGCCGCGCCACCCCGTGGATCGCCACCGCGAGCGCGAGGGAGTACGGGGGGTGCTCGAACAGCGGGTACTGCTCCATCTCCACCTCGTGGAAGAACACCCGTTCGCGAAACCGGTCCAGCCGGAAGGGGAGCGCGTACGACACGAAGTGCACCTCGTGCCCGCGCTCCGCGAGCGACAGCCCCAGCTCGGTCGCGACCGCACCCGATCCGCCGTAGGTCGGATAGCAGGTGATTCCGATCTTCACGCCCGCGACCTCACGTCGTGCACCTTCGAGTCCCGTACCTCACGCGTCCTCCTCGTCTCTCCGTCGTCGCCACTCGTTCACGATCAGCTCGACGCGCTCCGCGAGCACGTCCGGATCGGACGCCGGAGCGTCCGCGGCCAGCACCAGCGCGTCGGCCGGAAGCTGATGCCGGAACCAGGTGATCTGGCGGCGGGCGTAGCGCCGTGTCTGCGCCCGCATGTCGTCCAGCGCATCGTCCAGGTCCCGCCCTTCCCGGAGGACCTCGACGATCTCGCGGTACCCCGTACCCGTCATTCCGGGGGCGTCGGCGTCGTAGCCCGCGGCCAGCAGTCGTTCCACCTCGTCGATCAGGCCGTCCCGGACCATCCGGGCGACCCGCGCGTCGATGCGCCGGTCGAGCTCCCTCCGGTCGACGTCCAGCACGATGACGAGGAGGGGCACCGGATCATCTTCGGCCGGACGTCGTCGGTACCACTCACTGAGTGCACGGCCGGTCAGCAGCGGAACCTCGAGGGTGCGCGCGAGTCGCTGGGCGCCCCCCTCGACGGCCAGGTCGGCCCGTTCGGGGTCGAGGCGACGAACCCACGCCCCGAGCAGGTCGTCCGGTCGGTCGTCCATCCACGCCTGCAGCCGTGCGCGCCGCCCCGGATCCATCTCGGGCTCGTCGAAGATCGGGTCGGTGAGGGTTCGGAGGAAGAAGCCCGTCCCTCCGGCCAGGATCGGCACCCTTCCGCGCGCCTCGATTTCGTCGATCCAGCGTCGGGCGTCCCGCGAGAACCGGCCGGCCGAGTACCGCTCGCCGGGCTCCACCAGATCCAGACCGTGGTGCGGCACCGTCTCCCGCGCCGCCGACCCGACCTTGTCGGTTCCGATGTCCATCCCGCGATACACCTGGCGGGAATCCATCGAGATGATCTCGCCGTCGAGCCGGCGGGCGAGTTCGACCGCGACGGCCGTCTTTCCCGAGGTCGTCGCGCCGGTCAGGGCGATGCCGCGGGGGGGGGCGCTCGCTCGCACTTCGGTCATCGGCCGAACTTCCGCTCCAGCTCTCCCCGCGAGAGCCGTACGATCGTGGGCCGGCCGTGCACGTCGTGGTGAGGAAGCTCGGTGGCGAAGAGCGCGTCGAACAGCTCCTGCATCTCGCTCTCGGAGAGTCGCTGACCCGCCTTGATCGCTCCCTTGCAGGCGAAGGTCATCGCGATCCGCTCGTGCTGGTTGCGGGCCGCGCGCATCAGGTCCGAGCGTCCCTCGGTCAGCTCCGTGACCATCTCGCGGAAGCAGCGGGCGGCGTCGAAGTAGGGGTGGGGATCGGGGGTCGCGTGGACCACCACGGTGTCGGTTCCGAACCGCTCCACCTCGAACCCGGCTCGTCGCAGCAGGCCCCCGACGTCCTCGACCTGCGCGATCTCCTCCGGACGCAGTCGCAGCGTGAGCGGAAAGAGCAGCCGCTGCGACGTCTCGCCCCCCTCCTCGTAGGCGGTCATGAGGCGGTGGAAGAGCACCCGCTCGTGCGCGGAGTGCTGATCGATGATCAGGAGTCCGTCCCGGGTCTCGGCGAAGATCCAGGTGTCGTGGACCTGCCAGAGGCGAGGGCGGTCGGGTGCGCGGACCGCGGCACCCTCGCCGCCCGACCGAGCGCCCTCGACGGCGCCCTCCGAGGCGCCGCGCGGCCCACCGGTCACGAAGAGCGCCATCTGGTCCTCGGGACCGGTCGAGGAACCCTTCGGTGACGAGGCATCGGCGCGCCCCGCCGACCTTGCGCCCGTGCTCTCCTCCCCCGCCCCGGGCTCGGCCACGCGGCCGGGCCACGACGGGCGAGGTACGTCGGCGTCCAGCGTCGCCGACGAGGCCTCCGTGGCCATTCCGGCGCGCACGCCCTCCTCCACGAGGGCCTGGACGGCCTCGGCGTCCCGGAATCGGACCTCCGCCTTCGCGGGGTGCACGTTCACGTCGACCGAACCGGGCTCGAGCTCCAGATGCAGCACGAACCACGGGTGGACCCCGCGCGGGAGCGTCGTGCGGTACCCGCGGCCGAGCGCCTTCACCAGATCGGGGTCGCGGAAGCTCCGCCGTCCGAGGAAGAACCCGCCCCGGCGCGGGCCCGACTCGGCCGCGTCGGGCCGCTGCACCAGGCCCCACAGGCGGCCGCCCTCTCCCTCGAACCGGACCGGAAGAAGCGTGCGCACCACGTCGTCGCCCCAGAGCCGCGCCACCCGGCCCGTCGTCTCCTCGCCGGCCGGCACATCCAGAAGCACGGTCTCCCCCGAACGGAGTCGAAAGCCGACTTCGGGGTGCGCGAGCGCGGCGGTGTGCAGCACCTCGGACACCGCGCGGGTTTCGACCCGGGGCGTCCCGAGAAACTTCCCCCTCGCCGGCGCATTGAAGAAGAGACGGTTCACCTCGACCGTGGTGCCGCGGCGTCGCGCGCCTTCCTCGACGTCGAGAATACGCCCCCCGGTCGAGCGGAGGCGCGTCGACTCGTCGCCGGTGGAGGTTTCGAGCGTGAGCCGCGACACCGCCGCGATCGAGGGGAGCGCCTCCCCCCGGAACCCGAAGGTGTGGATGTCGTCGAGGTCGCCCGCCTCGGCGATCTTGCTGGTGGCGTGGCGATCCAGGCACAGGAGCGCGTCCTCGCGCGACATGCCCTCCCCGTCGTCCGACACGCGAATGAGCCGCTTCCCGCCCGACTCGACCACCACGTCGATCTCGGTGGCGCCCGCGTCCAGCGCGTTCTCGACCAGCTCCTTCACGACCGACGCCGGCCGCTCGACCACCTCGCCCGCGGCGATCTGGTTCGCGACGGTATCGGGCAGGACCCGGATCCGGCGGACCACGGTCAGGCCGGCTCCGGCAGGCCGAAGAGGGCCGCTGCGTTCCGCGTCGTGAGGTCCGCCACCCGGGCGGGCGACACCCCGCGGATCTCGGCCACGGCCGCACACGTCGCGGCCACGAACGCCGGCTCGTTGCGCTGACCGCGGTGCGGGACCGGCGCCAGGTACGGGCTGTCCGTCTCGATCAGCAGGCGGTCGTCCGGCACCGCGCGGACGATATCCGGCCGGTCGAACCGGGCGAAGGTCACGATGCCCGAGAAGGACACGTACCAGCCGAGCGCGAGTGCGTCCCGAAGCAGATCCTCGCCCGCGGTGAAGCAGTGCAGCACGCCCCGAACGCCGTCCGCGAGGTCGGCGAGCGCCCCGCGCGTCTCCTCGTCCGCCGAGCGCGAATGGACCACGAGCGGGCGCCCCGTCCGATCGGCGATCCCGCACTGCGCGCGGAAGGCCTCGATCTGCACGTCGCGGGGTGCGTTGTCGTAGTGGAAGTCGAGCCCGCACTCCCCGACCGCGACCGAGGCGCCGTCGGCGTTCAGCGCCTCCACCGATGCGAGAGCGTCGGGCGTGGCGCGATCGGCGTAGTGCGGGTGCACCCCCGCCGTCGACCAGAGCGCGACACCCCGGTGCTCACGCCCGCCCTCGCCGATCCAGTCGATCAGGCCACGCGCATCATCGGCGTCCGAGGCGATGACGACCGCCCGCCCGACGCCGGCGGCCGCCGCGCGTGCGAGCGCCTCGTCACGATCTCCGTCGAACGCGTCGGCGCCGAGATGACAGTGGCTGTCCGTGAGCATCCCGATCAGGTCGGGATGGCGTCCCCGGCGTCCACGATCTTCTTCCGCTTCGCCTTCCGCTCGCCCATCCGCTTCTCGATCTCGATGAGCGCCGGCGACGCCACGAAGATCGACGAGTAGGTTCCGATGAGTACTCCGAGGATGAGCACCAGCGAAAAGTCGCGAATCACGGCCGGACCCACGAGAAGCAGCGCCGTCAGCACGGCGAGCGTCGTCCCGGACGTCAGGATCGTGCGCGGCAGCGTCTCGTTGATCGACTGGTTCACGAGGTCGATCTGGTTTCGCTTGCGGGCACCCTTCTTCGCCATGTTCTCACGCACCCGGTCGAACACGACGATCGTGTCGTTGAGCGAGTACCCGACGATCGTCAGGATCGCGGCCACCGTCGGCAGCGAGATCTCGACCCGAAAGAGCGCCAGGAAGCCGAGGGTGATCATGATGTCGTGCATCGTCGCGATCACCGCGGCCATCCCGAACCGCAGCTCGAACCGGATCGCGATGTAGATGAGCGTCAGCACGAACGAGACCAGGATCGCGAAGGCCGCCTTCCGCTGCAGCTCCGCCCCGATCTTCGGCCCGACCCCCTCGCTCCGATCGATCTCGAAGGCGTCCGCCCCGAACGCCTGCGCGAGCGAGCCCTCGATCTGTTCGCGCGACTCGTCGATGTCGCCGCTCTCCGTCTGGGGGGCCCGGATGATGAATGTCCCTTCGTCCGCGTCACCGAACTCGGTCACGTCCGGGGCACTCGCGCCGCCGAGCGCCGACCGGAGGTCGCCGGTGGTCAGAGGCTCGTCGAAGGTGACCTGCACGAGCACGCCGCCCTCGAAGTCGACGCCGTAGTTCTGCCACGTGCCGATGGACGAGAGGTTCCAGACCATGCCCGCGATCCCGGCCAGAATGGCGACGGACGAGACGAGGTATGCGAGCTTCCGCTTCTCGATGAAGCGGTACGCCGCGTTGCCGAAGATGCGCATGAGTTCCGGAGCCTAGATGCTGATCGGATCCGACCCCTTCTTCCCCGACAGATAGATCAGGAAGAAGGTCCGGGTCACGAAGAGTGCGGAGAAGAACGACGCCACGATGCCGATGCTCAGCGTGACCGCGAATCCCTGAACCGGTCCGGTGCCGAACTGGAAGAGGATCAGCGCCGTGATGAGCGTCGTGATGTTGGCGTCCAGGATGGCGGAGAAGGCGTTGCCGAAGCCCTCCTCGACGGCCGTGCGGGTGGCCCGCCCGGCGAGCAGCTCCTCGCGGATCCGCTCGAAGATCAGGACGTTCGCGTCCACCGCCATTCCGATCGAGAGGATGAGTCCCGCGATGCCGGGCAGCGTGAGGTTGGCGCCGAAGCCGGCGAGCCCGCCGAGGACGAGAAGCACGTAGATCGCGAGCGCCCCGATCGCGAGCACGCCCGCGACCCTGTAGTAGACGATCATGATCCCGAGAACGAGCGCGAGGCCCACGATGCCGGCGATCTCGCCCTGCTCGATCGAGTCCGCCCCGAGCGACGGCCCCACCGCGCGCTGCTCGATGATCTCGAGCGGCACGGGGAGCGAGCCGGCCCGCAGCACCAGCGCCAGGTCGGCGGCCTCCTCCATCGGCGTTCCGGTGCCCATCTCGATCTGGCCGTTGGTCGTGATGCGGCCGTTCACCGTCGGCGCGCTCACGACGCGATCGTCCAGGATGATCGCGATGTTGTTCCCGATGTTCGCGCCGGTCACCCGCCCGAAGAACCGCCCGCCGGCCCGATTGAACTCGAAGTTCACGATCGGCTCGTTCAGCTGCGGATCGCGCGTGGCCTGCGCGTCGTTCAGGTACTCCCCGGTGACGAAGTTGTCCTCCTCGAGGATGTAGAGCTGTCGGTACGTCGACGTCCCGGCCGCGATCACGTCGTCCGCGAAGTGCAGCGAGACGTTGCGGGGCAGCGCCGAGCGCACGCGCGGGTTCGAGAGGAAGAGCTCGGCGATCGGGACGTTGACCTCTTCCACGAGGTACGTCCCGGACACCGCGCCTGCGGTCGGCGACGTGTCGAGGTTGAGCATGGACCCGAACGGGCTCAGCAGGCTCTCCTCGTCGACCGCGGGCTCCTCATCGGCGCTCTCGGCCGCCGCGCTGTCCGCCTCGGCCACCGACGTCGAGTCGCCCGCGGCGGAAGAATCGGCAGCCGCGTCCGCACCGGGGCCGCCACCGAAGAGGATGTTCTCCATCTCCTCGCGACCCGATGCCTCGTCGGACCCCTCGACCGCGCGCCCGAGCGCCACTAGGGAGTCGCGGCCGAACTCGGCCACGATGATGCGATCCACCTGGCGGATGTCGGGCTGGCCGAACTCGGACGTCGGCCGGACGAGCTTGAACTCCAGGAAGGCCGACTGCTGGATCAGCTCGCGCGCCCGATCCTCGTCGTCGATCCCGGCGAGCTCCACGATCAGCCGGTCGCCGTTGCGCTGGATGATCGGCTCCTCGACGCCGTACTGGTCGATCCGGTTGCGAATCACCGTCTCGGCCTGGGCGATCGCGTCGATGCGGGCCTCGGGCGTCATCGTGCCGTCGGGATCCTCCACCTCGAGAGCGAGATGAATCCCGCCCTGAAGGTCGAGCCCGAGGCTCAGTCCGTTCGACCAGAGCTGATAGCCGGCGGCGAGGCACACCAGTACGATGGCGATGATTCGCCCGCGCATGGTCTTGAACATGAGTTCCGCGTTCGGGGGACGTGCGAAAAAGCGCGCGGCCGGCCCCGAGGCCGACCGTCGGAGGGCGGCGGAAGAACCCGCATCCCGCTTGGTACCAACAGCTTGATAAGCTGACGAAGCCCGCGCGGGGTGTCAATCAGACACCGGGCATCCATGGAGGGGTCCCGGGGAGGCGTCCGGCCGGGGTGATCCGCGGGTTCGTGGACCCGCTTCCGGGGAGCTTCAGGAGGAGGTGAGGCCGCGCTTCTTCCGCTTCTCGTCGTACATCGAGACGTCGGCGTCCGACACCAGCTCGTCGAGCGGCACGTAGGCCGCGCCGTCGGTCCGGGCCGAGCCCACACTGACCTCGAGTCGGTACGGGTCGAGCGTGGCGTCGTTGTAGTGCTCGAAGGCGTCGCGCACGCGCTGCGCCAGCACCTCGGGGTTCTCGCGGGAGTTGTGCGCCAGCACGGCGAACTCGTCCCCACCCATGCGGGCGATGAGGTCGGACCCTCGGAAGGTGCCGCGAAGCACGTCGGCGGCCTGATTGAGCGCGTCGTCGCCGACCTTGTGCCCGTACTGGTCGTTGATGGTCTTGAAGCGGTCCAGATCGACGTACACGAGGCACGCGCCCCGGCCCGACCGGCGGGCGAGCTTGAGATACTGCTCGCCCAGATCCGCGAACCCCCGCCGATTGTACAGCCCGGTCAGGTCGTCGATCAGCGACAGGCTGCGAAGCGCCATCATGAGCCGGTGACGCTCCAGCGCGTACCGGATGGACCGGCGCACGGCCGACGTGGTCAACTCGTGACGCTCCAGGAAGTCCTGGGCGCCCGCGCGGACGGCCAGCAGCGCCGTCTCCTCGTCTGCCCGACGGCTGAAGGCGATGATCGGCACGTCGCGCGTGGCCGCGGACATGCGGCGGAAGGTGTCGATCCCCTGCGAATCCGGGAGCTCGAGTTCGAGGAGGACGACGTCCACGCCGCCCTTCGCGATCCGCTCCGTGGCAGCCTCCAGATCGTGCGCGACCTCCACCGAGTCGCCGGTGGACCCGTCGGGAAGTGCGAGGGCAGCGAGCACGGCATCGACCTCGTCGACTCGATCGTCGACGAGCAGGATGCGAAGCGGGGTTTCTGACGTGTGAGCCATGAGGGTCGCGACGGAATGGGCGGTCTCCGATCCAACCTATTTCTACCCCCGACGACCCGCCAGCGATGCATCCGGTTGAGGCCCGATCGGTCCGTGGCGACGTTTGGCTCATGCCGATTCGAATCGTTCAGGTCCTGGGCGGCGTTCTTCTGGGGATCGTCGCGACTGCAGTGTGGTTCGCCGTTTCGGGGGGCGCCGGTCCGATGGTGCCGCCCGCGGACGTGGACGTGGTCGGCGGGCCGGTTCCCGAACCGTTCGACGTTCCCGTGCTCGTGGGTGTGGACGCCTCGGGCGATTCCGTCTCGACCGAGGCCTGGCGAGGCCGGATCACCGCGGTGTTCTTCGGGTACACGAGCTGCCCCGACATCTGCCCGCTCACGCTCGCACGGGTCGGTCGGTACCGGGAGGAGCTCCCACCGGAGGACCGGGAGCGCCTCGCGGTGTTGTTCGTGTCCGTGGATCCCGAACGGGACACCCCGGAGCGCATCGCGCGCTACGTGTCGTCGCTGCCGGGCGGCATCGAGGGCATGACCGCCCCCGACATCCGGAACCAGGTGGTCGCCTGGGGCGTGCGGGCGACCGACGGAGAGCCGATGGGCGACGGCGGCTACCTCGTCGACCATACCGCGCGGGTCTTCGTACTGAACGCCGAGGGACGCATCGCGGCCACGCTCCCCCCCCTTCCGAGGAGCAACCGGATCGCGCCCCTGCTCGACGCCCTGCTCGCCCGCTGAAGGGCGGCCCGGCACGATTCCGGCTACGTTCACCAGCGTCACGCCCGACGGACCGCCCACACGAGGACGCAACCGATTCCCCTGCCCCTGGACGAGCTCGCGCAGAGCCTCGGCAGAGACCGCCTCGAGCGGGGCGTGCCGCTCGCGCCGCTCACGACCTTCCGGATCGGTGGTCCCGCCGCCCTGCTCTACCGCGCCCGGTCGGCCGACGAGCTCGTGGAGGCGGTCACGGTGGCTCGCACGCTCGGTGTCCGACACCACCTGCTCGGGTCCGGGGCCAACATCCTGGTCGACGACGCGGGCTTCCCGGGCCTCGTCATCCGCTCCGAGGTGGGCGGGATCGAGTGGCTCGACGAAGGTCTCGTCCGGGCGGGCGCGGGCGTGCAGACCTTCCCGGACCTCATCGTGGAGTCGATCCGCCGGGGTCGTGGCGGCCTCCATCACTATGTCGGGATCCCGAGCACGGTCGGCGGGGCACTCTGGCAGAACCTCCACTTCCTGTCGCCGGATCGCTCGCGCACCTGCTTCATCGAAGAGGTGCTGGAGAGCGCCGAGATTCTCACCGAGGAGGGCGAGCGCCGCCGCGTCGGTGTCGACTACTTCGAGTTCGGCTACGACGACTCGATCCTGCACCACCGTGACGACGTCGTGCTCACCGCGGACTTCCGACTGGAGGCCGTTCCTGAGGAGGAGCTGCGGGCGGTCGTCCGCGAGAACCTCAGGTGGCGGGACGACCGCCACCCCGACCTGTGGCTCTACCCCAGCGCGGGTTCGATCTTCAAGAAGATCGAGGGCATCGGGGCCGGTCGCCTCATCGACGAATGCGGGCTCAAGGGGCACGTACGCGGCGGAGCGGGAATCTTCCACCGCCACGCCAACATCGTCGTGAACCTCGGCGGCGCTTCCTCTGCCGACGTCCGGGCGCTCATCGATCTCGCGCGGGAGACGGTGCTCCGTGAGACCGGTCACGAACTCGAGACCGAGATCGGGTTCGTCGGCGGTCCGGAGGATCGTTCCGCACGGAGCCCGATCTCCTAGGCGCGGAGTTTCGAGGCCAGCGCCTCCAGCGGGCCCGCGTCGATCCGGTGTCCTCCCGGGTGCATCCGGACCTCCCACTCGGCACCCGCCGCGTCGAGGCGCAGACCATCCTCGGCCTCCCGCTCGGCGCTTCGGGTCGGGTCCGCCTCCCCCCGGACGAGGACCCACCGACGTGGCGCCCCACGCAGGTCGTCCGGAGTGGTGTCGTGTGGCAGGCCCTCTCCCCAGAGCACGACCGCCCGCACATCGTGCCGAGATCGGTGCATCCAGCGCGCCGCCGTGTGGGCGCCCTGCGAGAAGCCGAGCACCACCACGGGCCGCCTCGGGACGGCTGAGGATCGCGGCGCGTCTGACGTCACGACGCCGCCGGCCGACTCGGCGTCGAGCACCGCTTCGAGGTAGCGGGTGTAGTCGGCGATCTCGGCCTCGCGATCCTCGCGGGTCATCCAGGTCGCGCCGACCCGGGCGTCCGCACCGTGGCGGCCGTCCGGATCCCCGACGTAGAAGCGGTTGAGGGCCTCGGGCGCCACGATCCGGCGGGTGCCGTCGTCGAGGATGCGGAACCGACGGAGGAACCAGGGCGCGAGCTGTCGATAGCCGTGCAGGCAGATCCAGAGAGAGCGCGTCGCGTCGGGCGGTCCGAGATGTGCGATCCGCGCCGTCCGTTCGGTGGTGAACGCGGCGACCGGAGGAAGGTCGGTCAACCGATGACGCGCAGTACCGTGTACACCACGGTGCCGACATGGACCGCGAGAAAGACCCACAGGGCCCGGCGGGCCCACGGGCGGTCGATGATCCGGAGATTGCGAACCACGAGCCACGCCGCCGGAATCGCAAGCCAGCCCAGCACGGGGATCACGTGATCCGCCACGGCGGGAACCGGGTCCAGGATGCGGCTGGGTCGATTCAGCACGCCGGCCGTCCGCAGGATCCACCGAAGCGTCCACGGATAGAGCGCCATGAGCGCCGGCGCGGCCAGCACGGCGTTCACGAAGAACTGCCCCCCGGCACGGGTCTCGATCCAGGGGTCGTCCGACGCCGGCGGCACCTCGGGAATCGGGCTGGAGCCCACCCGCACGTCAGCCAACGTCCGGGCCCCGCGCTTCGACCGCGGCCTGGAAGACGGCATCGAGCCGCTCCAGCCGCGCCGCCTCGGACCGGAGCTCGAGAAAGGACTGCTGCCACCTGAGGTCGATGTGAACCGCGGGAGCCAGCTGGAACGAGAGGTCGTGGGCCACGTCGAAGGCGGGCATGTCCTCCGGCGACTCGTCCAGCGCCTCGATCACCGCGGTGAAGAGCTCCAGGGTCTGGAGCCGAGCCTCCCGAATCGCGGGTGACCGGGGGACCGCGTCATCCTCGAAGGGAAGTACGTCCGCCTCGTAGTAGAGGTGCGCCATCTCCCGTTCGCGTTCGATCGCGAACCGGTGCCCGCCGCGAACCAGGATCAGGGAGCGCCCCTCGGGGAGGGCCCGGTGCTCCTCGATGTGGGCGAGCGTGCCGACGCGCCCGCGCTCCATGAGAAAGGGTCCGTGCTCGTCCGGATCGTGATAGACGATTCCGAAGTCGCGGCCGTGCTCAAGACAGTCCGCCACCATCTGCCGGTACCGCGGCTCGAAGATGTGGAGTGGAGCCGGCGCCCCCGGGTACAGGACGAGCGGCAGCGGAAAGAGCGGCACCTGTTGCATGGACTCGCCCTACCCGACTTGGGCGATCAGGTTTCTGGCCCCCGGGACTTCACCCGTCCGCGGCGCCTTCATGATCGTCGATGTGCACCCGCGTGAGCGGTCCGGCCATCCTGTGTCGGACGCGGGCCGCGAGCAGAACGGCGACCACCGCGAGACCGCCGGCCAGTCCCCACCAGATTCCGCGCGCCCCCAGGCCGGCGCCGAAGGCGAGCACCGCCGCGCCGGGCAGCGCGACCGCGTAGAACCCGCCGAAGTTCATGAGCATCGGAACGCGGGTGTCCCCCACCCCCCGGAGGATGGAGGCGGCCACCACCTGTACGCCGTCCGCGACCTGAAACACGCCCGCGATGGGCAGGAGCGAGGCCGCCAGTGCGACCACGGTCGCGTCGGTGGAGAAAAGCCCGGAGAGCGGGACGGGCGCCAGCAGGAACGCGGCCGCCGTGAGGAGCATCACGCCCACCCCCCCGACCAGTCCGCCCGCGGCCACTCGCCGTGCGGCCGCCGCATCCCCCCGGCCCACGTTGCGGCCCACGAGCACGGCCGTGGCCTGACCGATCCCGAGGGGCGCCATGAAGGTGAAGGCGGCGAGGGTGATGGCCACCTGATGTCCAGCGACCGCGACGGTCCCCACCCATCCCGCCATCAGCCCGGCGATCCCGAACGCGCTGAACTCGAGAAAGAACTGCGCTCCGATCGGGGCTCCGAGGCGAAGCATCCGGCCGACCGGGCGACGAGCCAGCACGCCGGGCCGCCAGGGCCGCAGATGTGCACGGAGGACCGGCCACGCCGCCCACAGCAACCCGGCCGCCATGGCGATCCGAGTGACGGACGACGCCCACGACGACCCGACCGCACCGAGCCGCGGAGCCCCGAGGTTTCCGTACACGAGCACCCAGTTGAGCGCCACGTTGACGAGGTTGCCGAGGACCAGGATCCAGAGGATGACCCGCACGCGCCCCAGCGCCTGAAGCGTCTGCCGGAAGACCACGAACAGGTAGAACGGCAGGATCCCCACGATGGCCACGCGGGCGTAGGCCGCCGCGACGGGCACGACCTCCGGCGGCTGTCGGAAGAGCGTCAGCAGCGGGCCGGCCGGGAGCAGCGCGGCGGCCGCGCCGACGGAGAGCGCCAGCGCGAACACGAGGCCCCGCTGCACGGCCCTGGCGAGCGCCTCCCCGTCCCTGGCTCCGTGCGCCTGAGAGACGAGCGGATCCAGCGACATCAGCAGGCCCAGGCCGAACACCGCCACGAGGAAGAAGTAGAGGTTTCCGAGCGCGACGGCCGCGAGGTCCACGGGCGACACCCGCCCGACCATCACGGTGTCGACGACACCGAGTAGCATCATCCCGACCTGGATCGCCACGATCGGTGTGGCGAGGCGGATCAACTCCCTGCGCTCTTCCCGCGTGGGGAGGCGGCCCGTCACGTCATCCGCGTCGACTCGGATCGCAGCCTTCGGTCTCGCGCGTGTCGACGATCTGGAGGATCTTCCAGCCACCGTCCGCGCGGACCATGGTGAACGCGTCCACGCCGCAGTGACTGAACTGGCCGTTCACGAAGAGATTGTAGGGGGTCCATGCGACGGCGAGTGGCCCGTCCACGAGCACGTCCTCGTCGAACGTCACCTCGTCGAGCTCGGCCTGACTGCCGATGACGTTCTGGATGAAGTTCTCGATCGGCATCCCGGTGACGGTCGGGCCGGCCGTGTGCAGGCGCGCATCGGCGTGGAAGACGGACCGGATCTTCGCCTCGTCCTTCTCGCGCATCCCGTCGAACAGCGTCGTGACGACCGCCAGCACCTCCGCATCCGCCGCGTCCTGCGCCGCCCCGGCGGACGGAGCAGCGAGGCTCGTCGCCGACACCAGCGCCACCATGCACGCTCCCTTCCTCCACATCCCCCTCATGCTGCCCTTCCTCGCTCGAGTCGGACGGGGCGCCGCCTGCGCACCGTCGTCGGGAATCTGGCGGGAGCCGGCGCCGCCGAAAAGCGCACTTGTGGCCGTTCGCTCGACATCCGACACTCGTGGGAGACTTCCCACCGCCCGAGAGCCCGTGCGCTTCGACACCCCCGGCCCGCTGCTCCTCGATCTCTGGTCGCGCCTCTCGGGGATTCCCGGCGGTCCTCGTCTGTTCTCCTGGCTTCTGGGACGTCTGGTCCCCTACAGCGGCACCGTGCGGGCCCGCGTCATGTCGCTGGCTCCGGGCGAGGTCGAGGTGCGGCTGCCCGACCGGCGTCGCGTTCGCAACCACCTGGCGTCGGTGCACGCGGTGGCGCTCGTGAATCTCGGCGAGCTCGCGAGCGGTCTCGCGATCACGACGGCGCTCCCCGACGGCGTCCGCGGAATTCCGATCCGGCTCGAGACCGAGTTCGTGAAGAAGGCCCGGGGCGACATCCTCGCGCGCGCTCGCTTCGTATCCGGCGAGATCGGCGACGACGCGAACGTGACGCTCCAGGTGCCACTCACGGATCCCGACGACCAACTGGTTGCGCGCGTGACGGCCACGTGGCGGCTTCGGCGGTCATGAGCGCGCCGCTGGATACGCCGCTCACGCGAGACGCCGGCATCGAGGTTCCGCTGATCTGTGGTGCCATGTACCCCTGCTCGAACCCGGAGCTGGTCGCTGCCGCGTCCGACGCCGGCGCCATCGGGATCGTGCAGCCGGTGTCGCTCACGTACGTCCACGGGTGGGACTTCAGGGAGGGCCTCCGCCACATCCGGTCGCTCACGGACCGGCCGATCGGCTTCAACGCGCTCATCGAGGCTTCGTCCCGCGCCTACGCCGAACGGATGGACCGGTGGATCGAGATCGCGCTCGAGGAGGGGGTGCGGTTCTTCGTGACGTCGCTGGGGAAGCCCGACGGCGTCGCCCGCCGGGTCCACGCGGCGGGGGGAAAGGTCTACCACGACGTGACGTCGCGGAAGTGGGCCGAGAAGGGCCTCGACTGCGGCGTGGACGGGCTCATCGCCGTCAATCGCGAAGCCGGCGGCCACGCCGGCCCGTCGTCGCCGGAGGCGCTGCTGGAGGAGCTTGCCGACCTCGGCCTCCCGGTGGTGTGCGCCGGCGGAGTGGCTACCCCGGACGACTTCGCCGGCGCGCTCGAGATGGGATACGCCGGGGCGCAGTGCGGCACCCGGTTCATCGCGACGGACGAATGCTCGGCGAGTGACGAGTACAAGCGGGCCGTGGTCGAAGCGGACACCGACGACATCGTGCTGACGGAGCGGATCACGGGGGTGCCGGTCGCCGTGATCGACACCCCCTGGGTGCGGGCGACGGGAACGAAGGCGGGCCCCTTCGAGCGCTGGATGCTGCGCGGTCACCGCCGGAAGCACTGGATGCGGACGATCTACGCGCTGCGGTCCCTTCGGAAGCTCAGGAAATCACTTACGGCTTCCGAGGGTACCAGAACCTATTGGCAGGCGGGTCGTTCGGTCGGAGGTATCGACGAAGTCCTGCCGACGGCACGCATCGTGCGTGAGTTCATGGATGCAGCGCGGGACGGGTCGTCCCGCCCTTCCAGACTGACACAACGGGAGAATACCTCGTCATGAGGACTACATCGACAGGACGCACCCTGGCCGTGGCGGCCGTGCTCGGCACGTTCGCGATCGGCGGGTGCTCCCTCAACAACACGGAACGGGGCGCGCTCATCGGTGCGGCGGCCGGTGCCGCCGCGGGTGGCGTCATCGGAAGCAACAACGGGGGGACCGCCGAGGGGGCGATCATCGGCGCCGCCCTCGGTGGCACGGCCGGAGCGATCATCGGCCGCCGCATGGATCAGAAGGCGGAGGAGCTCCGCCGCCGGCTCGACAACGCGACCGTCGAGCGGGTCGGCGAGGGAATCCTGATCACCTTCGATTCCGGCATCCTCTTCGACTTCGACTCCTCCTCGCTTCGCAACGAGGCGGTCACCAACCTTTCCCAGCTCGCGCTCACCCTCGAGGACATGGAGGACGACGCGGTGCTCATGGTGGCCGGCCACACCGACTCGGTCGGTGACGAGGGCTACAATCTGCGCCTCTCCGAGCGGCGCGCTCGCGAGGCCGAGGACTTCCTCGTGTCGGCCGGGATGAAGGGTAGCAACATCCGCGCGATCGGACTCGGCGAGACCGAGCCGGTCGCGACCAACGAGACCGACGCAGGGCGCCAGCAGAACCGGCGGGTGGAGGTCGCGGTCTACGCGTCGCAGGCGTACCAGCAGGAAGTCCTGTCTCGCGGCGGGTCGTGACGCGCAGTCGACCGATTCCGCGTTCGGGGGCGCCGGACATTCTCCGGCCGCCCCCGGACGCGACTCCCGCACGGAGGCGCGCCTACGAGGTCGTCTTCGGGCACGAGTCGTCCCTCGGGCGACTCTTCGACGTGGTACTCATCGCGGTGATCCTGCTCAGCGTCGCCGCGGTCCTCGTCGAGAGCATCCCCCGGTATCGCGCGGACTGGGGTCAGGAGCTGCGGATCCTCGAGTGGATCTTCACCGGCATCTTCACCATCGAGTACGGCGTGCGCCTGTGGTGCGTGGGCAGGCCGGGCCGGTACGCGCGCAGCTTCTTCGGGCTCGTCGACCTCGCGGCGATTCTTCCCAGCTACCTCTCCCTTCTGCTGCCGGGCGGCCAGGTGCTGGCCGTCGTCCGGATCCTCCGCGTGCTTCGGGTCTTCCGGATCCTCAAGCTCGCGCACTACGTCGGCGAGGCGAACCTGCTCGGCCGTGCCCTCCGCGCCAGCCGCTACAAGATCACGGTCTTCCTCTTCGCCGTCGTGACGGTGGTGGTGGTGGTCGGCTCGGTGATGTACCTGATCGAGGGCCCGGAGAGCGGATTCACGAGCATCCCGGTGGGGATGTACTGGGCGGTCGTCACGCTCACGACGGTCGGATTCGGCGACATCACGCCCGTGACGCCGTGGGGTCAGCTGCTGGCGTCCTGCCTCATGATCATGGGCTACGGGATCATCGCGGTGCCCACGGGGATCGTCACGGCCGAACTGACCCTGGCTTCGAGGTCCGACCGAGCCGCTCCGACCACACCCCCGGGCCGGATGGTCTGCCCCGACTGTCGCCTGGACGACCACCTGCCCGACGCCGGGCACTGCCGACACTGCGGCACGGCGCTGGTCCGCGAGGTCGCTTCGCAATGACCCCGCGCGCCCCTCGGGCGGGCGCCGCCGGGCGCGTCAGTTCCGCCAGCCCTCGCGACGGGTCTCGGCGAGTACCGCCTCGTTCGGGTTGAAGACCACGTCGACCGGCGCCATCGGCAGCGGTGGGAGAAGGGTCTCCGTCTCCGCCCCCTCCACCGTCACCTGGACGGTCGCCTGGCCGGCGTCCCCGAAATCGAGCAGAACCGGTACGACCATCCGGAAGTCGGGCGGCACGTCCTCCTGCCGGATCCGCATCCGGACGAGCGCGGTTCCGTCCTCCGCCGTCTCGGCGTTCCACGACCACCGGTAGGTCGGGATCTCGTTGCCGTAGACCCACTGATCGAAGAACCAGCCGAGGTCCATCGGTCCGGCCATGTCGTACGCCCGTCCCGCCGCGATCTCGGCGTGACGCCGGAAGTCCGCCGTCGTGGCCGTGCCGCCCCGGTGCTCGGCGTAGTAGGCCTGCATGAGTTCCGCGAACGCCGAGTCGTCGCCGCTCGGATCGGTCAGGAGACCGCGGAGCATGTGGAGCACCCAGGCGCCCTTGTCGTAGATCATCAGCTGGTAGTCGCCGGGCTCCTCGCTCGTCGCGGCGCGGCTCCCGAACCCCAGCGGAACCGCCTCGCCCCGTCGTTCGAGGATCGCCTCCCGCTTCTCCGCCAGCTGGTCGGTGTACATCTCGAGGGAGCCGCTCGAGCGGGCCGCGTACCACAGCCCCGAGTACTCCGAGAAGCCCTCCGACAGCCACCGGTCGCGCAGGGTCTCCGGCTTCACGCCGATGCCCCACCACTGATGGGCGACCTCGTGGCCCCGGAATGCGATGCTGTATCCCGACTTGTCGGTGTACTGGAAGGTGGACTGGGAGAGCAGCACGACACCCGGAAGCGCTTCCCCGTGGTTGTAGGGGATTTCGGTCGCGAGGAACTCGTCGACGACCGGCAGGCCGAACGTCTGCGTGTAGAACGAGAAGCTGCGGAGGATGTCGAACGCCACCTGCTGGGCCATGTCCCCCTGGGTGTAGAGGAAGACCCCCGCCTGCTGAGCCAGGTGTCGGAATTCGCGGTGGGCGGACTCGGAGTAGTGAAGAACGACCGGAGGGGCGCCCGGGAATTCGGCCTCGTGGGTGTCGAAC
This sequence comes from Longimicrobiales bacterium, assembly GCA_028284495.1. Taxonomy (GTDB): domain Bacteria; phylum Gemmatimonadota; class Gemmatimonadetes; order Longimicrobiales; family Gaopeijiaceae; genus Gaopeijia. The sequence goes on from JANQRP010000039.1 coordinate 66,914, forward strand.
TCGCCGATGTTGAACGACACCCGGTCTACGGCCTCGGTCTCCCACACGGAGACCCGTCGGTCGTCCGTCACCTCCTCGGACACCTGCCGCCCCACGGACCCGACGATGAAGTCCTCGGGCAGGTCGTAGGTGATGCGGTTGGTGCGGAAGCGTCCGAACTCGTGCAGCGGGTACCAGTAGTGGAAGGCCTCGGTCGTGACCCACAGGTCGTTGGGGCGCGCGAGGAGGTCTCCGTCGTACGCGAATCGGAGCCGGCCACCGGTGTCCACCCGATCCGCGAGGTCCACCCAGAGCCCGCCCGTCGACCCGTCCTCACGGTACCACGTCAAAGGTGTGCCGTCGGCCCACGCGACCTCCCGCACGTCCAGCTCGTCGTGCAGGCCGAAGGCCACCCAGCGTCCACGGGATCCCGGCTCGATCGTCGCCGTGGCGCTGCCGGAGTAGTCCAACCCACCGGACACCCGTACCTCGATGTCCATGTGCGAGATCTCGACGATGTCCGACGCCTCGGGCGGCGGTCCGCCCGTATCGAGATCCGCCGCCTTCTGGAACGACGTCACCACCTCTCTCGATCTACCGCGTCCTTCCGCGCGCCGGGCGACCGAGATCTCCTCGTGGCGAAGAGGGTCGTGCGCGAAGATCGTCGGGTCCCCGCGATCCTCGGCCATGTGTGCGTAGAAGTAGCCGTCGATGTCGTTCGCGAGCGCGGTCAGCATCTCACGCGTAAGCCACCCGTCGCCGTTCGCCACGTACCTCGCGGCCTCCTCGAGGTCGTTGTCCGCGTCGTCCGGCACCGGCATGGCCGAGAGGCCTCCCGACGTCAGCTCGGCCAGCGTCTCGTCCGTGAACACGAAGACGGCGGACCTGAAAGGCCGATCGATCTCGCGCGTCCCCCAGAAGCGCTCGATCTGATCCGCCTCGATCTCCATCGGCGGCGTGAGGCGGAAGCTCCCGGATCCCGAGAAGTAGGCGGCCCATCGCCGACCGTCGACCTCGGGCAGCAGATGCAGGGTGCCTTCGTCGAGCCGGATCTCCCCCGCGTCGCGCACGAGCACGACGTCCCGGATCGCGGCGGCGGCGGCGGGATCGACCTCGGCGTCGCGTACGGCGTCGATCCACCGGGTCAGCTCGGGGGCCTCCTGCGCCACGGCGGCGGAGGGAAGAAGGACGAGAGTGGCCGCAGGCACGAACGTGGAGACTCGGATCTTCATGCTGGAACCCGTGTGTCGGTGCGGGCCGCCCGCGCGCGTCGCGGCTGCCCGCCGGAACGGATCGGACGCGTCCACGGCCCGACCGCATGCGCGCACGGTACGAGCATCGCGGGGCGGGCGCTACCGGCCTCCGGACCCTCCGCGCGGTTCGGACTCTGGCTCCGAGGCCTCTCCTCCGCTGCGATTCGGCTCGAGCACGAACGCGAAGAAGAGCACCACGCCCACGGCGATGACGAAGGTTCGCCACGCGGGCGTGTACGAGGGCGGCATGGCCAGCACCTCGCCAACCCACCGGAACATGCCACCCACGGGGAGGGTGAGGGCACCCCACACGAGCGCCGCGATCCCACCCCGGACGAGCCGCACGGCCAGCGGTGCCGAGCCGTCCGGTCGTACGCCGTCTCCCGGTGCCGGGCGCAGCGACTCGGGATCAGGCATGGCCCGACGGGTCGGGAGCCGAGGGAGGCCACGGCACGAAGGCCGACGTCCGCCGCGCGTACGCGGCGTATCCCGGCCGTGTCGACTCGAGGTGCGGCTCGAGCAGCGGGATTCCGGAGACGCGAAGCAGGAGCCCGGTCATGAGCCCCGAGACGATCAGCGGCAGAGGAGACCCGAGCGCGACGGTCGTCCACAGACCGAAGCCCCACCACACGACGGCCTCGCCGAAGTAGTTGGGATGCCGCGAGTACCGCCAGAGACCCGTGTCGAGGACCCGGCCGTCGGTCCCGCCGCTCGCGCGGAAGGTCGAGAGCTGCGCGTCGGCGATCGCCTCGAAGACCAGCCCCGCGAGCACCACGCCGGCCGCGACCGTCGCCCAGCCGCCCGGCGCGCCCGGCGCGAGCACCGTCGCGACCAGCGGGACCGAAAAGACGACCACGATCGCGCCTTGCAGCCAGAAGACGCGGACGAGGCTCGACCACCGGAAGGCCTGCCCGTTCCGCGCACGCATCTCGGCGTAGCGTCGGTCCTCGGGTTCGCGGACCCGCGGCGCCAGATGGAAAGCCAGGCGCATCGCCCACGCCGCGACGAGCGCGACCGTGGGAAGGGCCCATGCCGAGGTCGGGGACGTCCACCACGCGGCCAGGACGGCGACCAGGTACGCCGGCCCCCACACGACGTCGACGATCGAGACGTCGTCGCGCGCCAGCGAGACGACCCAGACGAGCGTCATGAGCGCGAACACCGCGGCTGCAGCCGTCGTCCACGCGGGCACGAAGCCCTCGATACCGACCATCACCCCATCACTCGGTGGCGAGCTCGGGACCTCCGAGGGAGCCGGTGTCCGTCCGATACGCGGGAGCCGGTTCGCGGTCGGGCTTCCGGTCGGGGTCGCGCCCCGCGCCTTCCCCGGCCCCACTGCCCGCTTCACCGCCGGCGCCGTCCGGACGGCCCGGCGCCGCGCCCCCCTCTGGCACGCCTGCGCGCACTTCGGTCCCGGACGCGTCGTCGGTGGCCGCGCGTCGGAACAGGTAGCGGTCGGCCATCTTCGTGAAGTCGTCCACGAGCGAGTACATGACGGGCACGAGCACGAGCGTCAGGAAGGTGGCGAAGATGATGCCCGCGATGACGGCGACCGCCATGGGACCCCACCACGCGGCCTGCTCGCCGCCCCAGTACAGCTCGGGGCTCAGGCTCCGGAAGAGACCGAAGAAGTCGAAGTTGAGCCCGATGGCGAGTGGCACCAGGCCCAGCGCGGTCGTGGTCGCGGTGAGGACCACCGGCCGGAACCGGGTCCTGCCACCCTGGACCAGCGCCTCGCGGCGGTCCATGCCGTCGCGATCGCGCAGGATGTCGATGTAGTCGATCAGCACGATGGCGTTGTTCACCACGATCCCGGCCAGCGAGATGATCCCGACGCCGGTCATGATGATGCCGAAGGCCATGTCGAAGACGACGAGGCCGATCAGCACACCGACCGTGGACATGAGCACCGACGTCAGGATGATGACGGGCTTCACGACCGAGTTGAACTGGCTGACGAGGATGAATCCGATGAGGAAGATGGCGATGACGAAGGCGTTCGTGAGAAACGCGCTCGCCTCGGCCTGCTCCTCCTGCTGGCCCGTGTAGGCCAGGACGTAGCCCGGCGGCAGCGAGGCCTCGAACTCGGCCATCGTCTCCCGCACCTCGGCCAGGACCGCGTTCGAGTTGAGCCCGGTCGCGACGTCCGAGGAAAGTGTGGCCATGCGCTCCTGATCCTTCCGCCGGATCGTGCCGTAGCTCTCGCCCACCTCCCACCGCGCAAGCGACGACAGCGGAACCTGGCGTCCCCCATCGGCCATGACCGTGAGTTCCCCGAGCTGATCCAGCTCGGCCCGGAACTCCGGCGCGAGGCGGACCACGATGTCGTACTCGTCGGCATCGGTCCGGTATTTGGCGGCCTCGACGCCCTGGATCGCGGCGCGCACGGCGTTGCCGACGTCCGCCGTCGAAAGCTCGTAGATGCCGGCGCGCTCGCGATCCACCACCACCGCGAGCTCGGGCCGTGCGGCGTTCAGGTCGCTCTCGAGCCCCACGAGGCGCTCGGACACGGGCTGGGCCCGCAGGAAGGCGAGGGCCTCGTCCGAGAGCCGCTTCAGGACCTCCGGGTCTTCTCCCGAGAGCTCGATGTTGATCGGTGGCCCGCCGGGCACACCCTCGTTGAGCGGCTCGACGGTGACCTCGGCGCCGACGATGTCCCGCCCGATGTTCTCCTGCATCCACGCCACGGTCTGGAAGCCGTCCGACTCGCGGTCCTGGAACTCGACGTACGACAGCGTCACCCGCCCCTCGTCGGGACCGGACGGTCCGGGCTGACCACCCATCACGTCGGCCGCGCCGGCGCCTCCCGCCCCTCCGGCGACCGACACCGACGACTCCCAGTCACCGCGACCCGGCACGCCGACGAGTTCCGCCTCGATCTCGGTCAGCAGCGCGTTGGTCGCCTCCACCCTGGCACCCACCGGCAGGTCGATGTCCACGAACACCTGCTTGGGCGGGATGTCCTCCGGGAAGTACTCCACGCCGGGTCCGAGCCCGGACGCGTTCAGCCCGATGTAGCCGAACCACACGGCGAAGAACGCGGCCGCGGTACCGCCCAGCACGACGAACCTGTGATCGAGTGCCCAGCGCAGCTGCCGCTCGTAGCCCGCCTGCATCCGCGGCACCAGCCGGTGCTGGAAGCGGTCCGCGACGCGGTGCAGGACGAACCGGTACAACGCCGCCAGCCCGATCACCGTCGCGACCAGCAGTCCAGCGGTGAGCGGGTTCCCGAGACCGACCAGGAGGACGACCAGGGCCGCGACCGCGATCACGCCCCAGCGCGCCAGCGGCGACAGCCGGGTGGCGGGACGCGAACCCTCGAGGCGCATGAACCGCGAGCACAGGGCCGGGATGATGACGAGCGCCATGAAGAGCGAACTGGCGAGCGTGATGATCAGCGTCCGCGGGAGGTAGGACATGAACTCGCCCGTCGTCCCGGGCCAGAACAGCATCGGCGCGAAGGCCGCGAGCGTCGTCGCGGTAGCGGCGATCACGGGCATCGCGACCTCGCCGGTGGCCTTCTTGGCCGCCAGGCTCCGCTCCCACCCCTGCTCCATGTAGCGGTAGATGTTCTCGACGACGACGATGGCGTTGTCGACGAGCATCCCCAAGGCCAGGATCAGGCTGAACAACACGACCATGTTCATCGTGCTGCCCATCGCGTTCAGCAGGACGAACGAAAGGAGCATCGACCCGGGGATCGACACGGCGACGAACACCGAGTTGGTGAGCCCGAGGAAGAAGAGCAGCACCGCGATGATGAGGATCAGCCCGGAGACGATGTTGTTCTCGAGGCTCGACACCATCATCCGGATGTCGCGCGACTGATCGGACGTGGTCTTGGCGACGGTGGTCGGCGGGAAGGTCGGCTGAAGACGCTCGAGCGTGGCCTTCACCTTGTCCGACGTCTCGATCACGTTCCGCCCCGACCGCTTGAGTACGTCGAGCGTCACGACGTTGGTCCCGTCGAGTCGCGCGTAGTTCTCGCGGTCGGCGAACCCGAAGTCGACGGACGCGACGTCGCGTACGTAGATCGGCCCGGACGCGAAGGTCGTGACCACCAGGTCCTCGATGATCTTCGGATCCTCGAACTCCCCATCCACCCGGACGAGGTACTTGGAGTCTCCGACGTCGATGGACCCACCGGGGATGGTCACGTTCTCGCGCTGGATGGCCTCGATCACGTCCTGGAGGGCCAGCCCGTAGTACTGGAGGCGCGGCAGGTTCACATCCACGCGCACCTCGCGCTCGAGACCGCCGCGGAGATCCACCCGGAGGATCTCGGGGATCTGCTCGAGCTCGTCCTGAAGGTCCTCCGCGACCTCCTTCAGACGCACGAGATCGTACTCGCCCGACAGATTGACCTGGACGATCGGCACCTGCGTGACGTCGAACTCGACGATCTGCGGGTCCTCCGCGTCGCCCGGAAGCTCGGGTCGCGCGAGGTCCACCTTCTCGCGCACCCGCTGGAGAGCATCCTCGAGGTCGACCGTGGTCTCGAACTCCGCCACCACGCTCGAGAACCCCTCGGACGAGCTCGACGTGAGCTCCTTCAGGTCGGTGATGGTGGAGAGTTCGTCCTCGAGCTTCCGGGTCACGAGCGACTCGATGTCCGCCGGAGCGACGCCCGGGTAGATCGTGTTCACCGCGATCATCGGGACCTCGATCTCCGGGAACGACTCCTTCGGCGTCGAGAAGTACGACGTCAGCCCCGTGATCGTGATGATCACGAGGAGAACGGCCACGCTGGTGAAGTGGTCGACCGCGAACGAGGTGAGCCCGAACTCCTTGTACCGGGCCAGCTCCGCCGGGTCGGTCGGCGGACCGTTCACGCGAAGCTCCTCGGCCGAGTCCTCTCCCGAGGCTCCGCCCGGCGCGATCATCTCGCCTCCACGAGCCGCACGCGGTCGCCCGCGGCCAGCTGCTGCTGGCCTCCGACCACGATCCGGTCGCCGGGGGCGATGTCACCCTCCAGCACGACGCGGTTGGACTGACTGGCGCGGACCGTCACGCTCCGCGCTTCCGCCGTCTCGGCGCCGGCCGCACCGGTGACCACGTAGACCACGTACCCGTTCTCGACCCTCACCACCGCGTCCTGCGGCGCCACGAGCGCGTCCTCGATCGCCCGCCGCTCGACACTCACGTTGGCCACCATCTCGGGCTTGATGTCGCCGGACGGGTTCGGAAGCGTGAGTTCGACCGGGAAGGTTCGGCTCTGGGGATCCACGGTCGAGCCCACGAACCTCACACGCCCTTCGAAGGCGGCGTCCGGCAGCGCGTCGAGCGACACCGAAACCACGGCCCCGGTCCGGATGTCCGCGGCGTAGCGCTCCGGGACGCCCGCGACGATCTCCAGCGGGGTCAGATCCACGATCCGCGCCACCGAGGAGCCCGGCGCGACGAGGCTCCCCTGCTCCACCGCCCGATCCTCGACCACGCCCGCGAAGGGGGCCCGCACGATGGTCCGGGCCAGCCGCTCGCGGAGGTTCCGAAGCGTGGCGGCGGTCTCCTGCGCGGTCGCGCGAGCCTCGAGATACGCGAGTTCGGTCCCGACGCGGTCCTCCTCCCACAGGCGCCGGCGACGCTCCCACGTCTCCTCGGCGAGCGTCGCGCGGGCCTCGGCCTGGGCGACCTGGGCCTCCAGCAGCTCCGAGTCGAGGCGCACGAGTGGCGCGCCCTCTTCGACCCACTGCCCCTTCACGACCATCACCTCGACTACGCGTCCGGACTCCTCGGCGGCCACCACCACGTCTCGATCGGCGCCCACGACTCCCGTGAGCCGGACCTGCTCGACGAAGCGCTCCGCCTCGATGGTCCGTACCTCGACGTTGATGATCCGGGAGAATCCCGCCTCGCCGCCGGCTTCGGCACCCGAGTCCGACTGCGGCGCCTCCGTGCCGTCGGCCGTTTCGCCGCACGCGGCGGCCCCCGCGAGCAGGAGTCCCGCAAGGAACACTCCGATCCCACCCCGCATCCCGTTCATTCGATCTATTCCGTCGTTCCTGAGATTCATCGGCCGTCGTCCATGTCCGCGTCCGTGGCGGAAACGGGCACCGTTCCGGCGGCCCGATCGAGCCTGGCCCGTGCCACGAGGTAGTCGTGGACGGCCTGGGCGTAGTTGAATTCGCTCTGACGGAGCGCCACCTCGGCGTCCGTCAGCTCCAGCTGCGTGCCGATGCCCTCGCGGTACTGGGCGCTGGCGATCTCGTAGCCGCGCGTCGCCTGTCGGACCGCGAGGTCCTGGGCCGAGGCGCGGTCGCGCGACTCCTCCGCGGCCGCCAGCAGCGTCCGGACCTCGTTCCGGGCGCGATCGCGCGCGTATTCCGTCTGGAGCCGCGCCTGGTCGACCACCGCACGACGCTGGTCGATGCGTGCGTCGCGCCGGAAGCCCTGGAACACGGGGAGCGTCACGCGCACTCCGGCGATGCGCCGATAGCCGCGCGGATCCCCGAAGAATCGGGGGTCGCCGTTCTGCTGGCTCGCGATGCCGTATGCGCCGAACAGCGACACCTCGGGAAGGTACTGAACCTGCTCGAGTCGCATCTCGGTGGTGCGCAGACTCTCGGTGAGCTCGAACTGCAACAGGTCCGATCGACCTCGCATCGCTCGCGCCACGGCCGTGTCGGCCTCCGGGAGCTCGACACCCCCGAACGCGAGCACCTCGCGGTTGTCCGCGGAGTTGGCCTCGACGTCGTCGAGACGCATGGTGGCGAGCGCTCCCCGCACGCGGAGCTCCGTCCCCTCGTCCACACCCAGCTCGATGGCGAGGGTGCGGCGATCCTCGGCGACCGCCTCCTCGGCGCGGCGAAGGTTGGGCGTGAGGTTCGCGAGCTCGACCTCGAGGCGGAGCACGTCGTACTCGGACACGATACCCGCCTCCTCGAGCGCGCGCGTTTCAGAGAGGCTCTGCTCCACCCGCCGGATCGAGTTCTCGAGCAGCCGGACCTGCTCCTGATCGAGCAGGAGCCGGTAGTACGCCTCGCGGACCCGCGTGACGACGACCTGCGCCTGTCCGCGGAACGTCTCGTCCTGCAGCGCCTGGAACCGGCCCGCCGCGCCGACCCCGATGAACGCGGCCGCGTTGAACAGCGGCTGCTCGATGTCGATCGACAGGTCCCAGATGTTGTCGGCGCCGAAGCGGATCGGGATGAGCTCGTCGGGCGGCGCGTCGGGGTCGATGAAGATCGACGGCAGGAAGTTCACGGGGACCGAGAGATTGCGCGTGTAGCTGGTGGACAGGTCCACGGTCGGAAACACGTTGCCCCACGCCTCCGACACGCGCTCGTCGGCCTCGCGCACGGCCAGTCGCGCGACCCCGAGCTCCGGGTTCGCCGACAGCGCCATCGACACCGCCTCTCCAAGGCCGAGCGCCGCGCCGGCGGTCGGAGTGGTATCACCCGCCAGGCGCCAGGGCGCGAGGTCCGCCGCCGCCGCCCGCTGAGCGGACGCCGGCGCCGCGAACGCGCCCACCCCCGCCGTCGCGACCGCCATGACGGCCAGCACGCCGGCCGCCCGGACGCGCCGAGTCGTCCGACGACCCGCCGCGACCGCGCCCCGCTCAGGCCGCCGCATCGGAATCTCCTCCATCGCCTTCGACGCCGTGGGCCGGGCCACCGAGTCCCTCGAGGACGCGGGTCGTGGACGCCTCGAACACCTCGCGGAACCGCTCGGGTGAGTCGATTCCCCGCTGGGCCATCCGACCACGCAGATAGAGCGAGACCATCCCGTGCGTGTGCGCCCAGAGTGTGGGTGCGACCTGATCGTCACGAAGCACCCCCGCCGCGACGCACTCGCGCACCCGGTCGTCGAAGAACTGCCCGACGGCGCAGCCCTGCGCCTGCACACTCTCGGGCAGCTCGCCCTCCCCCATCATCGTCGGAGGCACGAAGAGCACCTCGTAGAGACGCGGGTTCTCGAGCGCGAAGTCGACGTACCCGGACACGGCCCGCCGGAAGCGGTCGTGAGGCGTCGGCTCGGCCAGCGCCTCGTAGAGCTTGTTCGACAGTCGGCGGAACGCTTCCCCCATGATCTCGTGGAGGACGTTCTCCTTCGACGCGTAGTGACGGTAGAGCGCGGGCGCGGTGACCCCGACCGACCGGGCGAGTGCGCGCATCGAGAAGCCGTCGAAGCCGTCCCGCAGGTACAGCTCCGTCGCCTCGTTCAGAATTCGTTCACGTGTTTCGCTGGACATGTTAACACTGTATACAAACCCGGCGCCGCCCTCAATGGGGTCCGGCCCGGCAAGCGATTTGCCCCCACATGGCACGCTTCCGGGTCGGGGCGAGCTCCGACGCCGACGTGGTCGGGTGACGCTGGCCAGCGCCGCTGCGTAACGGGTGTTAACGCCTCGGTGAGCGGACCCGAGGCACGGTCTCGGCGTCCCGCCGGCGATCGGGCCTGATGAATCGCTCTAGAGAATCGCGTCCAGGTACAGGTCGAGCCGGGTCCGCTTCAGTGGCCCCCGCAGGCCCCGCGAAAGATCGATCCGGACCAGGCCGTCGAGGAAGCTCGCGCCCACGCCGACCGCGTAGAGGACGTCCTCCTCGAGGAAGTCCTCGTGCGTACCGGCCCACGCGGCGTCACCGAAGAGCGTCAGCGACCCTCCGCGGAGGCCGCGGGCGAGCTCGAGGCGCGCGCGTCCGTGATCCTCCCCGCGCAGGACGCTGGCGTCGTAGCCCCGGAGCGTCTGCGCGCCCCCGAGGAACCAGTTCCGCTGCGCCGGGACCGCCGACACGCCCTCGGTGGGCGCCTCGATGTCGAACGCCGTACCGGCCTCCACCTCGATTCCGAATCGCCAGCGCTCCGTGACGGGCACCCGCGTGCGGAGCGTGGCGCGGGCACGTCCGTACGCGGCGCGCTCCCCACCTTCGTCGTCGGGCGACCAGGTCGCGGCCTGACCGTACAGTTCCAGCCCGGCCTGCGCCCCCTCGGGATCACGCCCGAACCATGGGCTGATGCGAAGCTCGGCGCCGAACTCGTCGAGTTCGGTCGCTTCCACGTTGGGGCGGAACCGCCACGAGGAATCGAAGAGGTGGGTGACCGCCACGTCGGTGTTGGTCTCGACCGAACGCTGTCGTTCGCCGTACACCCGCAGTTCCCAGGTCTGTCGGGCCTCCTGCGGCGGACGGATCCGAAGGTCGGCACCGGACGTGAGGAAGTACTCTCCGTCGTCCCGCCCGAAGAGGAACGCCATGAACGAGTTCCCGAGGTCGAGATGGCGACCGCGGGGGTCCACGGCCTGAAGATCGTGATAGCCCGCAAGCGCCACGCTGCTCGTGAAGGTGTTGCGCGCGAGGCTCACCCGAGCCTTCGGCATCAGGTCGGCGACGCCGAAGAGCGCAGTGGCCTCGACGTCGACCGGTCCGAGAAAGCTCCCGAAGCGCGCGTCGCCCGCCACACCGGCCGCCAGCGCCTCGACCCGGTTGTACCGGAGCGCGTCCGGCCGCCCCAGGCCCCACCCGAGCCGGAACGGCACCGCCTGAACCGGCGGCTGGGGAAGGTCTCCCAGCATGTCCTCGAACTCGTTCAGATCGTCCTGGCTCAGGAAGCCCGGGGCGTCGTCCCAGATCGGCGGCGGGAGGTACTCGTTGTCGCGCAGCCAGGCGCGATCCGAAGGGACGAAGCTGTCACCGATGACCTCGAACTCCACGCCCTCGTCCGACGCCAAGCGACCCGCCACGAACGCCATGGCTTCCTCGCGCGATTCGAAGACGAGCTCCTCCACATCTCCGAAGGGCGACTCCGCCGTGCCCTCCGCGAGATCGTCCTCGGTGACCACCGATTCGATCCGGTAGGAGATGTCCACTTCCGCCGGCACCTTGAGGATGCCCACTCGTACCTGGCCTTCCACCCGCATCGCGCGCGGCAGCCAGACCTCGAAGTCCCAGAGCGTGTAGTCGACCGTCACGAGCGTCATGTCGAACGTCCACGGCTTGAGGAAGCCGGGCACCATCCGGAACTCGCCGTCGGCCTCCTCCTCCGCCACGTCGGGGATGTCGCGCATGATGTCGAGCCGCTGACTCAGCCGGTACACGGCGCGGACCAGCGCGCCCGTCGTGGGCTCGATCCAGAGCGTGCCCGTCACGAAGTTCGGGCCCGCTCGCCTGGGCACCACCCGCAGCTCCACCGCCCGGAGCTCGCGGGCGTCCGGCAGGGTGAGGGTCAGGGTGTCCCCGGCCTGGAACCGGTATAAGTCCTCGGCGAGCGACCCCAGCGGGTGCACCACGTAGAAGTCGTCCTCGTCGATATCGTCGGCGTCGTCCGTCGACGCGAACCCGAACACGAGCCGGTCGCCGCCCGGATCGAATCCGTCCGAGATCGCGAAGTCGAGGTCCTCGTTCTCCACCGACACCTCGGCCGGGCCGGGCAACTCGGTGCTGGAAGCGAGGATCTGGGTGAGCTGGTCGTGGTCGCGGTCCCAGAAGATCCGAGCCGCCGATTCGGACTGGAACACGGTCCGGTCCCGGAGCGGCGTCCGGAGGGCGGCCGCCATGCGCTGCTTCACCAGCGCGGTGTAGCGGACGACGGCATCGTCCACCGACCGCCACCCGTCCTGGGCGACCCGGAAGAGTGCTTCGCTCTCGGCGTCGGCGAAGGCGGAGCCGCCGTCCTGGGCCGACGCGGGCGACCCCGCCACAATCGCGGCGAGGAGCAGGCCCCCGCACAGGGCACGCATACCCATCACCCTCCCCCCAGCGTCAGCAAGCGGAACCCCGCCCACTCCACGAGCTGCTCGTCGCCGGCATCGGTGATCACGACGATGCCGCGATTCTCGGCGTTCACGTCGTTCGAACCCTCCAGCTCGAACGTGCGGCCGTCCAGGAGTGTGACGATCACGCCCTCCCCGCCCCGCGTCTTCTCGATGCGGGCGATCCGCGAGAACTCGATGTCCATGTCGACCCCGTCCGCCTCTCCGTCGAGGACGTGCCATCCCTCGGACTCGTCGAGATCCCACACGACCCGGCCGGAGATCACCCGGTCCGACTCCGTCTCGACCGACCCGCGCAGGGACCCGCCCCCATCGACCGGGATCGCCGCGTCGGGCGGCGCCGGATGCAGACGGATCGACGCGAAGTCGTCCCAGTTCACGCGCACCCGACCGACGCCGGGGTCGCTGACCTCGACGACGCCCGGATTTCCGCCCGCGTCCTGCCTTGGCAGCGTTCGCGGGTCGCCGCCGTCGTTCCGGGTGATCGTCATGGACCGCCCGTGGCGTTCGATCCTCGTGACGCCCGCGTAGTCGGCGCCGTCCGGACCGCCCGCCACGGGATCGGACACGAACGTCGTTTCGGCGTCCCACGCGATCCAACCGGTGAACCGCAGGCCCCGGTCGGTCTCGACCGTGCCGTGAAGCCGCGTGCGTGCCGGCACCCGGTCGATCGGCGGCGCCAGCAGCCGTACCTCGGACAGGACCGACCACGACAGCGACCGCAGCGATCCGTCCGCCTCCTCGACCTCGAGACCGCGAAAGGCGGGCCCGATGTCGGTACTGGCCGAGCGGAGCTCGATCGATGCCCCACCCCGGAGATGGACGATCGCGTTCGAGCCGTCCGGGACGATCCGCTCGATCCATCCGAAGCGGACGCCCGCCTGGACCAGGGTCTCGAAATCCTCCTCCTCCTCCCACGTGACGCGCACCCCGGGCAACTCGACGCTCCTGCGACGTTCGTCGGCGGATCGATCGGAGAACGCCCGCCGCAGGCGGAGGCCCTCGTCGCTCGGCAGCCGGTTGCCGTCCAGCACGTCGGCGGTCGTCGTCTCGTTCCGGTCCCAGCGCAGAAACCCCTCCACCACGTCGCCGTCCGTGAGCGTGACGCGGCCCCACAGAGCCGCCGGGACCTGCTGCGCCGGCGCAGTCCCGGGGTCGGGCGGGATCAGGGGTGGGTCGGTCTGCTGGAGCCGTCCGGCGAACAGCTCGGAGGGCAGAAGCAGGCCGGCGGTTGCGACAGCGATCACGAGGCGGGGTGCGGCGGGGCCCAATGCGGACTCCGGTTGGTGGCGACGGTGCGGGTACGGGCGGCGCGGGGGTGACACGCCTCACCGTCTGGTACGGCGGTCGACGGGCTGCGGTTTCACACGGAGCCCCGACATTCGGTTACACTTTCCCGCATGTCACGCCAGGTCCTCCACGATCCGATTCCGGCCGCCGCACTGCCGCCGCCGTTCCGTCCCGCCCGGCTGGCCGGGAACCCGCACGTGCAGACCATCGGCGGCAAGTACTTCCGACGTCCGCCTACCCTTCCCGCTCTTCGCGAGCGATGGGACACGCCCGACGGCGATTTCCTCGACATCGACTTGCTGCTCCCGGACCGCGACGACGCCCCGTGGTGTGTCGTCCTCCACGGGCTGGAGGGCCACTCGGAGCGTCCGTACGTCCGCTGCGCCGCCGACGCTCTCCGGCGGCGCGGGTTCGGCGTCGCCGCGCTCAACTTCCGTTCCTGCAGCGGCGAGCCGAACCGGCGCGCCCGGGCCTACCACTCCGGCGAAACGGACGACCTCCGCTTCGTCGTGTCTCGACTGATCGAGCGGCACCCGCGCTCCCATATCGCCGCGCTCGGGATCTCCCTCGGCGGCAACGTGCTGCTCAAGTATCTGGCCGAGGAGGGTGACGCATCGCCCGTACATGCGGCGGTGGCCCTCTCCGTTCCCTACGACCTGAAGGCGGGGTCGGACCTCCTCGAAACCTCCCGTCTCGGTCGGATCTACACGCACTACTTTCTTCGCTCGCTGCTTGGGAAGGTGGAGGAGAAGGCCCATCTGCTCGCGGAGGAGGTCGACCTGGATCACGTGCGCGCGGCGAAGACGCTTCGCGAGTTCGACGACGCGCTCACGGCGCCCCTCCACGACTTCCGGGACGCCGCCGACTACTACGCCCGGTCGAGTTCGGGGCCGCGCATCCCGGAGATCCGCGTTCCCACCCTTCTGCTGCACGCCGAGGACGACCCCTTCCTGCCGTTCGAGGCCGTGCCGACCGAAGCCATGGGTCGGAACCCGGCGATCCATCCGGTCCTGACCCGCCGCGGCGGGCACGTCGGATTCCTCCGCGGCTCCCTGCGGCGCCCCGGGCTGTGGGCCGAAGAGGCCACCGCCCGGTTCCTCGACGTGGTGCTCTCGGCCCCGTAGTTTGCCGCCGTTCTCGTCGGCGCCCCGGCCGACGCCCCGTACAAGCAGGAGTCACGACCCCGTGTCCACCTCGACCGCCCACGCCTCGCCGTCCGAGAAGACCTGGTTCGGACACCCTCGAGGCCTCTCGACGCTCTTCTTCACGGAGATGTGGGAGCGTTTCTCGTACTACGGGATGCGCGCGCTCCTCATCCTCTACCTCACGCGCGAGACGGTCGTCGCAAACCCCGGACTGGGCTTCGACGCCGCCACCGCGGGGGCGCTCTACGGGCTCTACACGGGCCTCGTGTACCTCCTGGCGCTGCCGGGTGGATGGGTCGCGGACAACCTCTGGGGGAAGCGGAAGTCCGTGTACGTGGGTGGCTGGATCATCGCCGCCGGCCACTTCTCGATGGCGGTCCCGTTCGAGCCGCTGTTCTTCATCGGGCTCTTCCTGATCACCATCGGAACCGGGCTCCTGAAGCCGAACGTCTCCGCCGTGGTCGGAGACCTCTATCCGGAGGGCGGGGCGCGCCGCGATGCCGGGTTCTCGATCTTCTACATGGGGATCAACCTCGGCGCGATCCTCGGGCCGCTCGCGTGCTCCGCGCTGGGCGAGGGCTACAACTACCATCTCGGCTTCTCGCTGGCCGGCATCGGCATGGTGGCCGGTCTCATCCAGTATCGACTCGGCCTCCGGCACATGGGGAACGCGGGAGAACTGGTCAGCGACCGGAGCCCGGACGAACTCCGCGCGCTCTCCGCCCGGTTCTTCGCGGGCGCAGGTGCCGTGATCGTGGCGGTCGTCGCGTTCGGGTGGGCCATTGGGACCGGCGCGCTGACCATCGACCTCACGACGGTAGCCGACGGGCTCGGCGCCGGCGTCCTGATTCTCGCAGCCGTCTACTTCGGCGCGGTGATCTTCTTCGGCGGCCACGACGCCGCCGAGGTGAAGCGGCTCTGGGTCATCGTGTGGCTCTTCCTGCTGTCGGCCGTGTTCTGGTCCGGCTTCGAGCAGGCGGGCTCATCCCTGAACCTCTACGCACGCGATCTGACCGACCGCATGATCGGCAACTTCGAGGTACCGGCCGGGTGGTTCCAGTCGGTCAACTCGACCTTCATCGTGATCCTCGCGCCGGTGTTCGGTTCCCTCTGGGTGTGGCTCGGGAAGCGGAACGCGAATCCCTCCCTGCCCGCCAAATTCGGTTGGGGCCTTCTCGGGCTTGCCGTCGGCTACCTCGTGGTGTCCTGGGGCGCCGCGAACGCCACCGCCGAGAACGGTGCCGCCATGTCGTGGCTCATCGTCATGTACTTCTTCCACACCTGCGGTGAGCTCGCGCTCAGTCCGGTCGGGCTTTCCGCGATGACGAAGCTCGCCCCGGCCAAGCGCGTCGGGCAGATGATGGGCATCTGGTTCGTGTCGATCTCGCTCGGGAACCTGATCGCCGGCCGCGTGGCGGGTCTGATCGAGGGCATGGACCCGTCGGGGCTGTTCCGGACCGTCGCGATGATCGTCGGCGGAACGGGGCTCGTCGCGCTGCTTCTGAGCCCGCTCGTGAAGAGGCTTCAGGGCGGCGTCGAGTAGCCCGGAGCCGTTGCCGTGTCGTGACGGGTCCGTGGCGCCGACCCCGTTGCGGGCTCCCCCGCGGCCCAGGGAACGTTCAGGGTCGGCCGGAGGGACCGGTTCCGACATGGCGGGCCACGACGGCCCCCGGGGCTTTCCCCGGAACGACCAGCATCACGGACGGAGCAGGAACGATGAGAACCGCCGGCACGGTGAAGTGGTTCAACGACTCGAAGGGATTCGGGTTCATCTCGCCCGAGAGCGGAGCGCGCGACTGCTTCGTGCACTATTCCGCCATCCAGTCCGATGGCTTCAAGTCCCTGGCCGAGGGCGACCGGGTCGAGTTCGAGATGGTGGAGGGGCCGAAAGGACCGGCGGCGGAGAACGTCGTGCGGGTCTGACCCGCCCCCCCCCCGGTGCCCTGCCGGCCCGGGCCTACCTGAAGAAGGTGGCGTGCCAGGCGTCGCGCGCCGCCACCTCGAACCGTCCGCCACGAAGCGCGCCCACGTCGGTGATCGTCGTGTCGAACACCGGGGTCGAGTCGTCGATCGCGCCGTCGCGCGCGAGTCCACGGAACTCGGCCCGGCTCACGCATCGCACCTCGCCGTCGCCATCCCGGTACCAGACCGGCCCGTGCGCGACCAGCTCGGTGCCCGTATCGGCCTCGAGCGTCTTCAGGTGGCGGACCATGGCGTCGATCGAGCATCCCGAGGGCGGCTCCGAGGCCGGATCGACGGCCACGAACAGGAAGCGGTCGTCCGCGAGTTCACGACTCGCTCGGAGGGCGTGACCGTGGGCGGCCCAGGCATCGAGGAAGGCGTCAACCGACGCGCCGATTCTCGCCTGCGCGTCCTCGGCGAGAGGCGCACGCGCGGCGAATACCCAGAGGCGGCCCTCGTCCGGCTGATCCTGGAACGGTACGCGGGCCATCAAGTGCTCGCGGAGGTGGAGGGGCCGGCGGCGGACCGCGTCGGCGCTCCGGACAGGTCGGCGTCGGAGGACGACGGTATGCTCGCCGGCTGCTTGTCCAGCAGCTGGGCGATCCAGCGGAGGTCCTGCGTGTTCTCGAGCGAAATCTTCACGATCATCGTGAGTGGGACGGAGAGGAGCGCGCCGATCGGACCCCAGACCCAGCCCCAGAAGAGCAGCGACAGGATCACGACCAGCGTCGAGAGGCCGAGCCGGCGGCCCATCAGGCTCGGCTCGATGAAGTTACCGAAGACGGTGTTCACCACGACGTACCCGATGGCCACCATGAAGGCGTGCGCGAACGACCCGCCGGTGAGGATCAGCGAGAGCGCGATCGCGGGTACGCTCGCGATGATCGATCCGACCGTCGGGATGTAGTTCAGCGCGAAGGCGATCAGCCCGAGCAGCACGGCGAAATCGAGGTCGAGTGCCCAGCACCAGACCCCGATCAGGAGGCCCGTCGCGAGCGACACGAGCGTCTTGATACCCAGGTACTGCTGTACCTCGGTGATCACGGTGCGCATGCGCTCCTCGCCGGTCACGCCGTCGCCGAAGATCGCTTCGAGCTTCTTTGGGAGGACCATCGCCTCGGCCAGCACGAACACCATGATGAGCGCCACGAGCAGCCCCTGCCCGACGAACGCCGCCAGCCCGCCGAGGGCGCTGCCGGCGAAGCCGAACAGTCGCCCCGGATCGAAGACGTCCACATCCTGCAGGAAGGCGTTCAGGTCGCCGTCGGCGAGCAGGTTGGTCGAGCCCTCGATCGTGGCGGTCCAGCGCGATCGAAGCTGGGAGAACCCGTCCACGTAGCGCGGCAGCGCATCCTGGAAGTCGGTGAGTGACGCCCATGCGGTCAGAACGAAGAGCGCGAACACACCGATCACGACGAACATCGACACGCCGATCGCGATCCACCCCGGAACGCCTCGGCTCCGGAGCCCGTTGAGCACCGGGACCGCCAGCACCGACAGGAATACCGCCAGCGCGAACGGCAGCAGGATCGGCTGGAGGTACTGGAGACCCCAGACGATCACGACGGCTGCGGCCGCCACCACGAGGAAGCGGGCGCCCGGCGTCTGCTCCGACGAGTTGGCGATCACGGCGTGTGGGGTTGAGTTCGTACCGGCGGGCACCGAATGGTAGGCTCGTGCCCGTGCTTCGGCCACACCCGACATACA
>JANQRP010000043.1 GCA_028284495.1 Longimicrobiales bacterium
GCCGCGCGCCATCGCGGCCGCCGTCTCGGGCAGCTCGACGAGCGCCGCCGCCGCGCGCACCTTCTCCCTCGCCGCACCGAGCGCGATCCCGGTCCGGTAGGCCAGCCAGTGCGCACACGAGCGATGCCCCTCGCGCTCCCACCCGCGACCCCGATCGAACTCCGCGATCAGCTCGAGCAGACGCGCCGTCGCGGCATGGATGTGCGCCGCGAGCGTCGTGATCTCGTCGGCCAGGTCGTCGAGGCGGTCGTCGTCGGGGGAGGCGGCGGCGAGGAGGGCGGCGGCCGGCGGGGCGGGGAGGCCACGGTCGTCGTCGATCGGACCGTGGTCGATCCAGCGGGACACCGATTCCCGCACCAGCGAAGGCGTCGGGCGATGGAGAGCGAAGTAGCGGTCGAGCGGAGCAGCGACGGCGAGGGTGGGCGACATCCGGAGCACCTGGGGCGAGCGAGGGACGGGATCGGCGGCGAAGACACCGAACACACCCCGAAATCTAATCCGCCTTCGGGCGGCCTCTCAGGTGGCCGCGAGCCGCCAGAACCCGCACTCCGAGGCCCTCCGAGCCGGCGCTCCCGCGCGATCGCGCTCTGCGCGGCCGACGAGGCCCTCGAGCCCCGCATGCCGACACCGTCCCGGCCATCATCGATCCCACGGCCCGACATCCGTCCATGGCTCGATGGGACATATCACACCGCTCCAGCCCGGCGGACGCCGCCGAACCCCGCAGCTACCGACTCGCGTACGCGGTTGCACCCTCGGCCGAGAACGCCATCACGTCGTACGCGTCGGCCGGCTGCCCCTCGATCTCCATGCCCGGCGATCCGATCGGCATCCCGGGCACCGCCAGGCCGAGCGACGCCGAACGGACGGCTTCGTCGGCGAGGTAGTCCCTGATCACGTCGGCCGGTACGTGCCCTTCGACGAGCTCGCCCCCCACCATCGCGGTGTGGCAGGAGTGCATGTCGCCGGGCACGCCCACCTCGGCCTTGACCGCCGCCATGTCGACGCGTTCGACCTCCGTCACCTCGAAGCCGTTCTCCCGGAGGTGCTCGGCCCAGGCGCCGCAGCATCCGCACGTCGGCGACTTGAAGATCGTGATCCGGTTGTCGGGTTCTTCGAGCGAGGCCGCGAGAACGGCGGACGGCGACGGACCGTCCGCTTCAGCCACTACGGGTGTCGGGGCGGAAGCATCGGGCGCCGAATCGCCGTCGCCGCGACCCATGAGGATCGCGAGGGCCAGACCCGCGAAGAAGGCGGCGAACACGAAGGGCAGCTTGGACATGGGAGTCAGGGAGCGAGTATCGAGGGGCCGTCGTGGCCGGTACGGATGTAGAATCTAGACACTTCGCCCGCGAGTCTCACCCCTCGGGCGGCCGCGAAGGTGGCGAGAGGTGGAGTTGCGGGGGGACGAGCGGCATATTCGAACGCTGACCGTGCGTAGCGAGTCGTGCCGGGCATGGACACGGGCCGGCCGTGAGCCCGCACCCCGCCGGAACGCCCGAAGCCCCTTCGAGAGCCGCATCCACTCCGAGACCCGCATCCCTTCCGAAACCCCAAAGCCCGTGATGATGAATCGCGCCCGCATCGCCGTGGTCGGCGGCATCCTCGCCGCCGTCGCCTTCGCCACCTGGCCCGCCGCCACCTTCGCGGGGTCCCTCGGCACCCCGGAGGCCCCGGTGCCGCACTTCGAACTCCGCTCGTCTGCTCCGATGGCGGACTCGACGGTGAGTTCGGCATCCGAGGTCCGACTCTGGTTCACCCAGGCGCCGCAGGACGGCACCACCCAGATCCGCGTGCGCCGCGAGGGTGCGCTTCTCGAGGTGAGCGACGTGCCGACCAGCAACGCGCAGCCGGCCCCTGACGACCCGATGGTGTACTTCGTGTCCGCCGATCGCCCGCTGGGTTCGGGCCACTACGAGGTGCGCTGGCGTTCGATGGCGGCGGACGGGCACGTGGTCGAGGGTGACTTCCTCTTCCACGTCGCGGGCGAGGGAGCGCCGAACTGAGCCAGCCCCTGTCCGCGCTCGTCGGCTGGGTCCTCTTCTCCTCGCTGGCGCTCGCGGTGGGCGGGGTCGCGTTCCGCTGGGGCGTCGTCGGCCGCGCGGCCGCGCTCGACCTCCAGACACGCGCCCGGATCGCACGAGCGGCGTCACGGGTGACCGTCGTGGCCGCGGGAGGCGTGCTCGTCGGACTTCTCGGCGTCGCGTATCGTCAGGCTGCAGAGTTGCGCTTTCCTGGCGATCCGATCGCGGACGCCTTCTCGATCCTTCTCGGCACCTCGTGGGCGACCTCGTGGTGGTGGGCGATCGCGGGGGGCGTGCTGCTGGCGGTCGGAGCCGCCGTGGCGGCGCGGGCCGACCGCGCAGGGTGGGCCCTCGCCGCCCTGGGACTGCTGCCTCTGGTGGTGTTTCCCGGCCTGACCGGGCACGCGAACGGAGCGGAGGCCCGGTTCGTCGCCCTCGGCCTCGACGCGGTGCACGTCGTGGCGGCCGGGACGTGGATCGGCACGCTGGGCCTCGTCGTGCTCATCGGCCGCCCCTGGCTCGACCGCCTGGTCCCGGCATTCTCACCCATCGCGATCGGCTCGGTCGTCGCGCTCGTGGTGACCGGTGCGGCGGCCGGATGGCGGGAGATCGGATCGATCTCCGGCTACCTCGAGACCGGGTACGGCCGGACCCTTCTCCTCAAGGTCGCCATCTTCGGGGTCGTCGCGCTGCTGGGCGCCGTGAACTGGCGTCGGCTGACGCCGCGCCTCGGATCACCGGACGGCGATCGGGCCATGGGCCGGTCGGCGGGGCTGGAGTTCCTGCTCGGGCAGGCCGTCCTCCTGGTCACGGCGATCCTCGTCCGTCTGTCACCCTGAGGCCTCGCGGGCCGTACTCTCGCGCGGCCGCCCCGGGATCCGTCGTCCCTGCGGGAGACGGTCAGCGCGACCCGGCCCCGTGCAGCCGCCACACCTCCGCGGACACCGCGGCGGCGAGCGCGTCGGCGCGGTCGAACTCGCCCGGATAGCCCCGGATCAGCACCACCAGCACGTACGGGACGTCACCGTCGGGAAATACGATCGCGGCGTCATGGTGGATTCCCGTGATGCCGCCGGTCTTGTTCGCGACGCGGACCCCGTCCGGCACGCCTGCGGGGATCTTCGCGCGGAACTGCTGTCGCTCGAGGATCTCGAGCATCTCGCGCCGCGAGGGCTCCGCGGCCACGTCGCCCTCGACGAGCGCGCGCATCACGACCCCCATGTCGCGGGCGGTCGTCGTGTTCGAGAGACCGGCTTCGAACGCCGGGATGTCTTCGACGCCGCGCAGGACCTCGATCGAATCGGCGCCGAGCCTCCGCAGCGTCGTGGTGATCCGCTGGGCGTCGGCGTCCGCGATCAGCAGGTTGGTGGCCAGGTTGCTCGAGCGCGTGATCATCCGCTCGATCAGGTCGCGTCTCGGGACGGAGCTCCCGACGAGCGTGTAGAGGGCCTGCTCGGAGTCGGACGAGCCGTCGAGCTCGTACACCGACCCGTCGAGGATCGAGCGGAAGTCGGTCCGCACCGTCATCGGATCGTCGAGGTCGAGGCGTCCGGCGTCCTGGTCGAGGAAGAGCTGGAGCATCACCGGCACCTTCATCGTGCTCGCGGCGTGCATCCGCAGGTCGGGGGACACGAGAAGCGAATCCCGTCCGTCGACCGCGCGGTAGTAGACGGCGACCTCGACGCCGTCGGTGACTGCGCCCCGAATGACGTCGGCGATGCGCTGTCGGGGGTCGGGGGCGCCCGGGTCCGCAGGGGTCTGTGCCTCGGCCGCCGGCACGAGAACGAGCAGCAGAGCGGCGGCGCAGACGACGGGTCGGCCGAGTCGCGTTCGTGGTCGGCGGGTGCCGGGCAGGGTGAATACCATCGGTCCAGGTGGTTTGAGGACGCCGACGCGGGACGAGCGAAGCTACGTCCACCCGCATCCCGCCACCATCGGCCACCGCCACCATCGACGAGCCGAAACGGGCCCGACTGGGCAGGCATCCGACCGGAGGGCACATTCCGGGGCATGAGAATCTGGATCGACGCCGACGCGGCGCCCAACGACGTGAAGGAGATCGTGGCTCGCGCTGCCGCGCGGGTCGAGGTGCGGGCGCTGCTGGTCGCGAACGCGCGCATCTGCACGCCGCCCGGCAACGACTACGTGGAGGCCGTTCGTGTCGGTGGCGGCCCGGACGCGGCGGACGACCACATCGCCGAGGAGGCCGAGCGCGGTGACCTCGCCATCACCGCCGACATCCCCCTGGCTTCGCGTCTGGTCGAGAAGGGCGTTCGGACGATCGATCCCCGCGGCGAGGAGTACACGCCCGAGAACATCGGCGAGCGTCTCTCGATACGGGACTTCATGGACGGCCTGCGCTCCACCGGGGTGGAGACCGGAGGGTACGGGGCCTGGGGCGCGCGGGAGAAACAGGCGTTCGCCGCCACCTTCGACCGCGTCCTTACCGCCGAGCTCCGGCGCCGCGACCGAACTCCACCCGCCTGACCACGCACGACCCTTCGGCCTTGCGCGGCGGACGGCTCGGCGATATCGAATTCAGATATCGAAAACGGATAATGCATGTCGGGTACCGCCGCGGATCGCTTCGGTGGCCGGACGTGCCGGCCGACCTCGGGCGCCGACGCCGAGGGACGACACGGGGGCGAAGATGAATCGAAGCGCAGCGTACGTGTACGTGCTGACGGCCCTGCGGGGCGGCCCGATGCACGGGCTGGGCATCGCCGAGGCGGTGTCGGATCTGACCGACGGAATGGCGGTTCTGGGCCCGGGCACGCTCTACCGCTGTCTCAAGGACCTCCACGACGACGGGCTCATCCGACGGGTCGCGGCACCGCAGGGGCAGGAGGGCGCGAGCCGAAAGTTCTACGCCCTCACGGACCTCGGGCGCGCCGAGCTCGCCCAGGCGGTTCGCGAGTTCGAACTGCTCATCCGCGCCGCCCGCCCGAGACCGGGAACGGGCGATCCGGCCGGGGCGGTGTCATGAGCCGCGAGGCGCTGCGCATCTACCGCTGGATGTGGCGGGAGCAGCTGCACCGCCGCAGGGGGCGCCGCATCCCGGCGGTCGCGGGGTTCGCCGGAGTGGCGGGGCTCGATCTGGTGCGGGCGGTGTGGCTCACGGCGGTACGGTCGACCACGACCGCGAGCCGGGCCGTGGCGGCGATCACGGCCCCGCAGATCGTGGCCGGCGCGGGCCGAACCGTGTACGTGACCGGGTTCTGCCTTCTGCTGTTCACGCCGCTGTCCTTCGCGTTCGTCGCCTCGTACCCGAACATCCCAGCGATCCCGGGGCAGGGACCGGGACAAAGCCCGCGAGAGGGCCCCCGACAGGGCCCGCGACAGGGTGAGATCCACATTCTCGGCGCCGGGACAGTCCTCCTCGACGGTGACCGCCTCGCCGCTGACGCCCTGGGGCTCGAGCTCGCCTCACGTGGGATCCGGACGGCGCGCATCACCGT